>NZ_JAJUBC010000005.1 GCF_028683095.1 Enterovibrio gelatinilyticus
AAAAAAGCCTCTGCATTTCTGCAGAGGCTTTCGAATAAGTGGTCGGTGAAGAGGGATTCGAACCCCCGACCCTCTGGTCCCAAACCAGATGCGCTACCAAGCTGCGCTATTCACCGAGATTTTGCGTTTTTTTGAGATGCTCTCAGAGGGTCACCCTCTGGTCCGCTATTCCCAAGATCCGGATGCGCTACCAAGCTGCGCTATTCACCGAACCGGTACAACACTTCCTGATTACTCAGAGGTGGCTGTCTACCTGAAAGTGGTCGGTGAAGAGGGATTCGATGGGACTTGCCGTCAAGCCCCCGACCCTCTGGTCCGCTTTTCATCAAAAGATGGATGCGCTACCAACCTGCACTATTCACACCGCTTACTGAATTAACAGAGGTGGATGTTTACCTAAATAGTGGTCGGTGAAGAGGGATTCGAACCCCCGACCCTCTGGTCCCAAACCAGATGCGCTACCAAGCTGCGCTATTCACCGAGATTTTGCGTTTTTTGAGATGCTCTCAGAGGGTCACCCTCTGGTCCGCTATTCCCAAGATCCGGATGCGCTACTAAGCTGCGCTATTCACCGAACCGGTACAACACTTCCTGATTACTCAGAGGCGGCTGTTAACCAAAAATAGTGGTCGGTGAAGAGGGATTCGAACCCCCGACCCTCTGGTCCCAAACCAGATGCGCTACCAAGCTGCGCTATTCACCGACAAGCCCGCTGCGCTGTGCGCTGCGGAGGTGGCTTATATTACTCATCCTCGCCGTAGACTCAAGTGTTTTATCACGTTTTTCATGAGTTACGGACTGATCGCTTAAAGGATCACCAAATACGGATAAATTGCGACCTCAAACACAGTTGAATTATTACGTCGTTATAACACGCCGTTCACTTGATCTGGATCATCGATGAATCATTCACCAGTTGGCAACCTAGTATTAACTTTCATAGACATAGGAATCACAAAAATGGACTTCTGGTTAGACCTACTTTTCGGAAACGCAATTGGCCTCTCCTCAATGATCGTCATTTTTGTTGCTGTTGGCATGATCATGTTCATGGGTGGTTTCTTTGTATATAAAGCGCTTCAAGCACCAGGAACACAATAAGTTACCCTCTCATTTGAAGTTATTGTGCCAGAGCCTTCTACCTGCTCTGGCTTTTTTTATTTCTGCACGTCCCTTAGTTATCATTTTCCGCTATCAGGCTTTTCTCATTTTACGTTCTACGAGACCTAATCAAAATTTCCAATTATACTGCAGCCATGCTTCACCAATCCGTAACGGCTATGAACGGTAATAATGAGTCCGATATTTTTCGGGAAATGATGGCTGATGTATCCCCTATCGATCACGATACGGTCGAAAGAACCAGCCACCCACACAAACCTTCTGATGCACAGTTGGCCCGTCAACTTGCAGCTCAGAAGCTGTCTGATGGTGACCCACAGTACCTATCCCTTGATTACGCTAAGATGCTCAAGCCCGATGATATCGTTGCTTATAAGCGAGCGGGTGTTCAAGACGGTGTATTCAGAAAGCTTCGACTGGGTAAATATGACATTCAAGCTCGACTAGATCTTCACAAATTCACGTTGAAAGATGCGCGAGAAGAAATCCTTAAGTTTCTAAAACAATGCCAGAGAATGGATATTCGCACTGTGATTATCGTGCATGGCAAAGGGGAACGCTCAACGCCTCAAGCGCAGATGAAAAGCTATGTCTGCCAATGGCTTGAGCAAATTAGTGATGTGCAGTGTTTTCACTCTGCATTACGCCACCAAGGCGGAGCTGGTGCAGTTTACGCGTTAATCAAAAAGAGTCAGGAAAAGAAACTGGAGACACGCGAGCGCCATCTTCACCGCCGCGGTTAATCGTTTCATATTCAAAGACACAAAAAAGGAGCGACTATCGCTCCTTTTCTATTTCCAATGACAACGCTATTTCAAATGACAGCGTCTCTCACTTAGAGCGAGTATGGCTTACATCGTTATGATGACTCGAGCTGCCAAGCCCAACAAAACCAATCCGCACAGCCTATCGATCAATAATGCATTTTTCTTAAGCTTTTCTAACATGTGGCTCGACGAAAGTACCAGAGCCACTACCGTGTACCATAAGCCATCAATCAGAAACGGCGTAGCCACGATAACAGAACGACTGAACGTGTCAGTCCCTATTGCGACAAACTGGCTAAACAATGCGAGAAAAAACAGCGCGAGTTTTGGATTGAGTACCGAGATCATTGCTCCGTCCCTTGCGGCTTCAAGCAATGTTGTTTTCTCTCCTTTTTCCAATTTGGCAGCAACCCCTCCCTTCGCTCGCAACGACTTGATTCCAAGCCATGCCAGATACGCGGCACCCGCATAGGTAATAAAAGAAAATAAGGTAGGAGATTCTTTGAGAACAACCGCAAGACCAAGCAAAGTCAGCACCGCATAGAAACCAACGCCCAACGCATGTGCCCATGCTGCCACAATACCGTGTAAACGCCCGCCGGCAAGACTGTGCCTAACCATAACGACCAAGCTAGGCCCTGGCGACATGGCGCCTAGCATGCATACCAACACTAGGCTCAACCAAACGGAAATACTCACTTTGCCTTCTCCTTAACACCCATTACGTGGTTCAACCTTTCGATTTGCTCTTGCGTCAATTCAATCATGCAACTGAGATAGCCTTGACCACTACCTGAGCCTGATGCATAGCTGGCTTCCACCATTTTACATTGCGCCTCTCGCCATACATTAAAGTGAGTCATCATGAATCCCGCGGCTTTAGCTGCACTTGATGCTGACGACATTTCATCTAATTTGGTGAGGTGTGCATTCAATGAAGCGACAGTTTTATCTAATTTCTTTTCAGCCAGTTGCCAGTGATTATCAAGACATGCGGTGACTTGGACATGATGCTCACTGGTTTTATAACACGTCATGATAACGGAATCAGGTTGCTGTGCCGTGGAAGAGAAAGGTAAACACGCCAACATGAATGCAGGTAGCCTTTTAAGCATCATTTCCCCTCTTTTCCGATATCCGCCATTTTACCTTGTGTTAGCACCAACAAGTTAGACGGTGATAATTCAATTTCTAGCCCGCGCCGACCCGCACTTACATAGATCGTATCGAATTGCTGTGCGCTGGTATCGAGTAGCGTTGGAAGCCTTTTTTTCTGTCCTAGTGGACTGATACCGCCCACAACATAACCCGTGGTTTTTTCAGCTATCTCTGGGTTGGCCATCTCTGCTTTTTTCGCTCCCGCCGCTTTCGCTGCCGCTTTGAGGTCTAACTGACCCGCAACTGGAACAATGGCAACACCTAATTTCTTGGGATCACCATTCATGGAAAATAGCAAAGTTTTGAACACGCGCGCAGGGTCCTGCCCTAGTACAGACGCCGCTTCAAGACCAAAGTGCGTGTTGCTTGGATCATGCTCATAACTATGAACATGAAAGGGAATACCTGATTTTTCTGCAAGGGTGATAGCCGGTGTCATATCTATTTCTCTCAAGCATGGCGAAGCAAAGCCATATGGCATGCATACGGCAACAGCCTTATCAATATCGTATCGATAATGACATAAAAAAAGGCACTGTCACCAGTGCCTTTTTTGCGAGAGCGTGATAGCAAGAGCGATTGCACTCACTTCAACTCACCTGCGTTTATTTGTAAACAATCTCATCGTTTGGTTCATATTTGTTCACATCAATCGGTGAGTTTTTCTCTAGGAAGTCTTTGAGGACTTCTGCATCAACAAAACCGGTATTGACGTTACCTGGGTGACCCACAATTTTAGGGTAACCATCACCGCCTGCTGCGTTATAGCTTGGGACTGTAAAGCGATACACTTTATTTGGATCTAGCGGCTCACCATTGATGACAACGTCGCTCACGCCTTCAGGCGAGACCGTCATCGCGATGCCATAAAACTGCGCATAGGCACCTGAATCTACTGGCTTAGTCGCCACCACATTCAAGTAATCAAGCACTTCTGCACCGCTCATGTCAGTGTAAGTCAGCATGTTTGCGAACGGCTGAACAGTAAGAACATCTTTGTACGTTACATCACCTGCTTCGATCGAATCACGTACACCACCAGAGTTCATCACGGAGAAATCCGCCTTCGCACGCTCTTTATGCGCGGCAGCAATCATGCGACCAAGATTGGTTTGTTGGAAACGAACCACGTTACGATCACCTTCCAACTTACCGTTAGTTTCTGCAATCTTAACGCTCAGTTTGTCTTGGCCTTTGTCCTGGTAAGGTTTCAAGAAGTCATATATCTCTTTATCTTTTGGAATTTCACTCTGGATAAAGACACGCTTCTTCTCACCATTAACTTTAATTTTCTTCTTCAAGTTAACAGGAATTAAATCATAAGAAACCAGGTTCAACTCGCCATTACGGAATTCAAAATCTGCCTTACCGACGTATTTACCCCACTCATGGGCTTGAACAATCCAAGTACCGTTTTGGCTATCCGGCTTACACTCGTCGCCCGGCTTGAACGACTTGTTGTACATGTTTGGACCTTCCATGCACACTGGCTCTTGTGAGTGACCACCCACAATCATGTCCAGTGAGCCGCTATCTAGGTAGCGTGCTAATGCAACATCACCCGGCGCGTTGATACCACGCTTACCATCTTCGTAGTGACCCATGTGAGTCGTTGCGATGATGATGTCTGGCTTTTCAGTCGCTTCAAGTTCTGCAATCAGCTTTTTAGCTTCGGCTTTCGGGTCACGAAAATCCAATTCACCGATAAACTCCGGATTACCGATTTTCGACGTGTCTTCTGTTGTCAAACCGATAACCGCAATGCGCAGGCCATTCTTTTCGAAAATCTCGTAAGCTTGGTATTTACGCTTGCCTGTCGCCTTGTCGTATATGTTCGCCGACAGCATAGGGAAATCAGCCCATTGCATTTGCTTTTCTAGCACGTCTAACGAATTATCAAATTCGTGGTTACCCAGAGCCATTGCGTCATAACCAATCATGGTCATGCCTTTGAAATCCGGTTCCGCATCAAGCAAGTCTGACTCTGGAACACCAGTATTGATATCACCACCGGAAAGAAGAAGCACAGATGAACCTTGAGCTTCTGCTTCAGTACGCAGGTTATCAATCAGGGTTTTACGTGCAGCCATGCCATATTCGCCATGGCGGCTGTGCCAGAAACGACCGTGGTTGTCGTTGGTGTGAAGAATGGTGACGTTATAGGTGGTATCTGGTTGCCAACCCGGCACAACTTCCGTTGTTTCTGTGGTGGTTGAACAGCCAGCCAGAGAGGCCAGCAGTGCAGCGCTAATCGCTGCCTTGAGAGAAAGGCGATCCTTCATGGGTGTTACCTATATTTGTTGTGAGCGAAGAAGTTGGCGCTAAGTCCAGCTTCTGTGATGATTGAAATAGACTTTTTTCATCTTCACGAAACAGTCTAAATATATCCGCTCACCATCACATTCTTCTTTCAACAAACTGCCGCCCAGATCACTGAAAAACACCCCATTGGTAGACATCATGCGTCGACAATAGGGTGTTTTAGGTGGTTATTTAACCGTATGCTGGCCCTGTGATCTAGCAATCGCAAACGCTGCGGCGATAGCGAGAAGGAAGCAGTAATAGGATTGACCAACAACAGACAATGGTGACAATTCAAAAATTGACCCCAACAGCAATGCCTGTGCGCCGTAAGGAAGAACACCTTGAATAACGCAGGAGAAAATATCTAGCAAGCTCGCACTTCGTTTTGGGGCAACGTCATGCTGAGTGGATAGCTCTTTCGCCACACCGCCCGCCACAATGATAGCGACTGTGTTGTTTGCCGTACAAAGGTTGGTCAAACTGACAAGCAACGCAATGCCCGCTTCACTCGCGCGCGGAGACCCTTTCTCTGCTGCTTTGTCAGCACTAGACATGATCAATTTGCTCAACTTTTCGGTGACAAATGCAAGGCCGCCCTGCTGACGCATCAACTCTGCCAAGCCACCAATGAGCAATGACAACAGGAAGATTTCCTGCATATTCCCAAAGCCTGCGTAAATATCTTGGCTAAAGACCATCACGCTATAACCTTCAGTTTGTGCTAGACCCACAACACCTGCGAACACTATGCCAATCGTCAGCACCACGAACACATTGATGCCATACACCGCCAATACCAATATTGTCAGGTAAGGCAATACCGCCAGCCAATCAATGCTGCCCGACACGGGAGCTTGAGTCACTTCATTGGCAAAGAAGAAGATAACCAATGCCACCATTGCTGCGGGAACGGCAATTTTTACGTTCTCTCGGAACTTATCTTTCATCTGACATCCTTGCGAGCGCGTAGCTGCAATGGTGGTATCAGAAATGATAGAAAGGTTGTCGCCAAACATTGCGCCACTGAGCACAACACCTGCCATTAATGCGGTATCGATACCTGTGCTATCAGCAATACCGAGTGCAACAGGTGCTACTGCGGCGATGGTGCCCATCGACGTGCCCATTGATGTTGCAATAAATGCAGAGATCAAGAATAAGCCCGGTAAGATGAAGCTAGAAGGGAGTACAGCCAAGCCTAGGTTAACCGTTGCATCCACCCCGCCCGTCGCTTTGGCGACGGCCGAGAAAGCACCGGCCAACAGGTAGATCAAACACATTGCCGTGATGTCACGGTGTGATACACCCTCAATGAACTGGCCAATTGCAGTGTTTAACTTATCTTTGCTCATCAATACCGCCAGCATGATTGCAGGCAACACTGCAATTGGTGCTGGAAGTTGATAAAAAGCGAACTCGATATTTTGAGTGGAAAAGTAAACGCCAGTGCCGATAAACAGGCTCAAGAAAAGCCCTAATGGCAACAGTGCCAACGCTGAAGGGGTAATGTCTGATTGCTTCTGTGTCATGTCAGGTTGCATATTTTTTGTGAAGTTGAACGCAGAGTAAAAGGAAACGTTCACCCCGTCAACAAATAGACGTCTAAACGTCCAAGAAACCAAATTTTCTTTTCAACCTCTCAGTACATCTTTGATCTTGTCATCGGTATCGACAACGATTCATCTTTCCTTGAAACAAAATCAAATAATCATTTCTTTCAACTAAAGCATCGTTTGCTTTAGTCGATACAGTACTCCATACCGACAATAAGAAGATTGAATGGCCATTTGCCAATCACTTGATTTCCCAATCGCGCTGCAAGGAACACAATGGAATGACACTTACACTCAAACAAAAACTCACAGGCACTTGCCTCATAGCCGTGGTGGCGATGGCAACCGTTTTAACATTCTTGGCAGGTAATCAACTGTCTACACAAACTCAGCAAGGCTTGGAGTATCGTGTAGAGAGTCTATCGGAAGTGGCAAAAGTTGGGCTTTCTGACTGGCTCGATGCGCACGCAACAGCTATGCAGGGCTATGTTCAAACCATGCCGCATAGTAACGAAGTCAACGCGTTAGAAATGCTGCAAATCTCCGGCAAGTTTGCCATGACCTTCTACGCAAAAACCGATGGCACACTGGCGCTGTCAAACGGACAAAGCGTTGATATTGATCCTCGCCAACGCCCTTGGTTTGTTAAAGCCATCAAAGAAAACAAAACCATCAGCACCGAACCCTACCGCGATGCACTCACTGGCGAAACCATGGTGACAATTGCGATGCCTACCTATCTTAATGGCGAGCTTGATGGTGTGCTAGGCGGAGACATTAGCCTTCGCAAGGTCGTCAACGACGTATCTCAATTCCATTTCGGCAAAAATGCATTTGGCATGTTGTTTAGTGAAAAAGGGGCACTAATTGCACACAAGAACCCATCGCTAAACGGACAACCTATTACGCAATACAATTCTGCTTTGACCCTTCCTGTTATACGCCAAGCTGCTCAAGATAGTGCCCTCGTTTTATCTTCACTCAATGGCAGCGAAAAAGCCTACTTCTTTACTCAATTACCCTCGGCTAAGTGGTTCATTGGTATTGAGTTGGATATGGATACTGAATTGGCCGTTCATGATAGTGCCGTAACAACGCTTATCATGACAAGCGTTGCTGTTGCATTGGTGGTGCTCGCATTGTCGGTGTGGCTGGTGAATGTTTTGTTCCGCGACCTGAGCCGAGTGGCTGACGCTATGGCTGAAATTGCAAGTGGTGATGCTGATTTAACACAACGCTTAACACCGCACAGTAACGATGAGGTCGGCCAACTTGCCCACAACTTCAATACCTTTGTCGCCAACATGCACAACATGGTTTCTCAGCTAAAAAGTGTCGGGGAGGCATTGTCAGAGCAAGCTAATCACGCTGCCGACCAAGCGAGTGTCCGCAGCGCTCGAATTCGCACCCAACAAGATGAAATCAACATGGTCGCCACGGCAATCAACCAGATGGCGGCAGCAACACAAGAAATCGCAGGTAGCGCTGAAAATACGGCCAAGCTTTCGCAAGATGCTGTTGGTTCGTCAGAGTCTGGCGCTTCTCAAGTGGAGCAGAGCCAACAATCTATCGGCAATTTGTCCGTCGAAGTAGAGTCTGCGACATCGGTCATTGCTGAGCTTCAATCTCACACGCAAAGTATCAACTCTATCTTGTCGACCATTCAAGACATTGCAGAGCAAACCAACTTGCTGGCATTGAATGCCGCCATTGAAGCGGCACGAGCCGGTGAGCAAGGCCGCGGTTTTGCTGTTGTCGCTGATGAAGTGCGCGTACTAAGCCAACGCACACATGATTCAACCCGTGAGATTCAATCCACCATTGAAACGCTACAAAACACCACGCGTTCAGCGGTCACTATCATGGAAGGAAGCCGTCACCTTGCTACGACCAGCGTGGAAGACGCTAACAGTGCAACGAATAGCCTGTCGCAAATCACTGCGTCCGTATCTACCATCAGTGACATGGCGACACAAATCGCATCCGCTGCAGAAGAACAGTCGCTGGTCACCATTGAAATTACGCGTAACACCGAGGCGGTACGCTCTGCTTCTGATGAATTGGCACACGAAGCCAACGACGCGTCGCAGCAAGCCAGCGAACTTTCACACCTTTCTCAACAACTCAACACGGAAATCTCTCGCTTCCAATTGTAAGGGGAGAGTCACTCCAGACTGGTTAGATAACCGGTCAGTGAGAGAACCCGTCTGTAAAACAACAAAAAGCCGGCATCAGCCGGCTTTTTCATTTCTTCATTCGTTTCACCTTGTTATTGCAAACAAAGCGCAAACATTTTGCTTAGCGAATATCTAAATCATCAAAGCTTTTCACCAGATCATCCAGCGCTTTCATTTGCTTCAAGAATGGCTCCAGCTTGTCCAATGGCAATGCTGATGGGCCATCACAACGTGCGTTGTCTGGATCTGGGTGCGCTTCTATGAATAGACCAGCGATCTTGGTACCTAAACCTGCGCGCGCCAAATCAACCGTTTGTGAACGACGACCGCCAGATGCTGCGCCTAGTGGATCACGGCACTGCAGTGAGTGGGTCACGTCAAAGATGATTGGGCTGCCGTTGCTTGCCTTCTTCATCACATCGAAGCCCAGCATATCAACAACCAGGTTATCGTAACCCATGCATGAGCCGCGCTCACACAGGATGATCTTGTCGTTGCCACACTCAGCAAATTTGTCGACGATGTTACCCACTTGTCCTGGGCTCATGAACTGAGGTTTTTTCACGTTGATAACCGAATTGGTTTTTGCAAACGCTTCAACCAAGTCCGTTTGACGAGCAAGGAATGCTGGCAATTGGATAACATCAACCACTTCTGAAACAGGCTGAGCCTGCCAGATTTCGTGCACGTCAGTGATCAATTTAACGCCAAAAGTATCTTTCAACTCTTGGAAGATTTTCATGCCTTCATCGAGGCCTGGACCACGGTAAGAATGCACAGATGAACGGTTAGCTTTATCGAACGATGCTTTGAATACATACGGGATACCCAGTTTTTGGGTCACTTCCGCATAATGCTCACAGATCTGCATTGCCAGATCACGTGATTCCAAAACATTCATCCCGGCAAAAAGAACAAATGGCTTATCGTTAGCAACTTGAATATCGCCAATCTGAACTGTTTTTTGTGCTGTCATGCTACATTCCTGATTAATGGAAAATAGGGGCTTCTGCGGTCAATACTTTGACCTGCAGTTTCAATAACTCAGCGGCCGGATCATGGGGGCACTGAGCGATAAAGTATTCATAGTCTTCCGCGGCGACCCAGTCACATTTTAGCTGCTGGAAGATATAGCCACGGTCTCGAATTTCATAAGGGTCGTCAGGGCTGAAGGTTAACGCCAGCTCACTGCATCGCAATGCCATCGCGTAGTTCTCTTCACGAAGCAATGCACTTTTGATCACGGCAAGCCAACGACCAATCAGTGTCGGATTGTCACTGCCTTCAAGGTGTTCAGGCAAAAGTTGAGCGGTTGAGCCCTCTTTGCCTACCAGCCAACCACGCAGTATACGCGTTGACAAAAACTCACCATCGAATGGGTTGATATACTGCGGCTCACGGTCAAACCAGTCAACTTTCAAAATCAACTGCGTCGGAAAGCCCACAGGCTCTAACGGCAAATCAAGGCGGTCTGCAAAGAACAGGAAAATCGCCCCTAAACTCACAGGGATCCCTTTACGACGCTTAAGCACTTTCTCTACAAACGTATTATCAGAAGAGAAATACTGTTCGAAGTCGCCTTTGAAACCCCAGTCTTTGTAGAACAAACGAATCAAGCCTTCAAGGCGAAGTTCATCGTTGGTTTCACTCGCCAAAAGATGCTCGGCATCTTTGGCTAATTGCTCAAGTTCTGCTCTCACCCAATGCATGGATGTTGCAGGGTCAACAGCAGCATTCAGCGCCAGTGCGCCTTCAACCATTGTTAAAGCATCTAGTTCCTGATCTGTAAACGCGATCATTATTACCCCAACAGCTGCGGTGTTTTGCTGATAGCTAAGTTAGCGGCAGCAAAGACCCAACCTAAAGCGCCAAAGAAGGCAAACAATCTAAATAGTGTGCCTTGGCTGTAGTGAAGAGCCACATAGCCCAACGCGATATACGCTAGCACACAGGTCAGTTTTTCAGTCATCCACACCGCACTTGGCGTGAATGGAATAAAGCCAGTGATCACGATAAGCGCGACACCTGTTGCCAACAAACCTGTATCAATAATGTGAGGAACAACTTTCACCCATTTCTTTTGCAACATTTTGCTGCCCATCATGAGCCAGACAAAACGCAGGATGAATAGACTGACGCTCAAGGCGATGAACAAAAAATGGGAGTGCTTCAATGCAGCGTACATAATCCGTAATTCTCTTTTCGTTATTGATAGTGGTTTATCGATAAGTTGCCCTATCGATAATGTGTTGAGTTATGTAAGGGCCGCTTCCGCAGTCAACGCTGACTGCGCGATACGGCCTAAGGTCACACGGTCAAGGCCAGCATAATCTTGCACGGTTTCTACGTCGCAAAATCCCACGCCTAAAAACAGCGCTCTCACTGCGTGCCCTTGATCGTAACCATGTTCAATCATCAGCCAACCACCTTGTGCGAGATAGCGCGGGCTGTGTTGGCAAATATGGCGAATATCCGCCAAGCCGTGATCGTCGGCAATCAATGCCGTTTTTGGCTCAAAACGAACATCACCTTGAGCAAGGTGAGGATCCTCTGGGTCAATATAAGGCGGATTGCTGACAATCATGGTAAACGCGTGTTCGGGCACTGCATCAAACCAACTGCTTTGCAGAAACAAGGCATTGCTGATGCCATTCTCTTGCTGGTTTCGCTGAGCTAATGCGACCGCTTCTGGACGCAAATCAACTCCCGTTACCTCAAGATCATGACGCTCACTCGCAATAGACAGTGCGATTGCGCCCGTTCCTGTCCCTAAGTCCAGTACGCTGCCTTCACCTTTCGGCAAACGCTCAAGCGCTAACTCGACCAATCGTTCGGTATCAGGACGGGGAATAAGCGTGCTTGGCTCTACGTTTAGACGTAGTGACCAAAAATCGCGATAACCAATAATATACGCAACAGGTTCGCCCAACGTTCTACGGGCAATGAGACCATTGAACGCTGCCAATTCTTCATCAGACAACAATTTGTCCGACCAGGTATATAAATAGCTACTTGGCTTATCCAATACGTGGCACAGCAATACCGATGCATCAATCCTTGGCGAAGGGCTTTCGTGTTCAGCCAGTAAATGCGCTGCTGCTCGCAGCACATTTTCAATGCTATTGAGCATTAGTGTTGATCTGCCAACGCTGCCAATTGGTCCGCTTGGAATTCTTGCATGATTGGATCAACCAAACAGCCCAAATCCCCTTCCATCACGTCATCCAAACGATAAACCGTTAACGTGATACGGTGATCAGACACTCGACCTTGCGGATAGTTGTAAGTGCGGATACGGTCAGAACGGTCACCAGAACCCAACAAGTTACGACGTGTACTAGCCTGCTCTGCAGCGCGTTTTTCTTCTTCCGCTTTGATCAATCGCGCAGCTAGCACTGACATCGCTTTGGCTTTGTTCTTGTGCTGCGAACGCTCGTCCTGACATTCCACTACAGTACCGGTTGGTAAGTGGGTAATACGGATTGCTGAGTCAGTGGTGTTAACGTGCTGACCACCTGCGCCCGAAGAACGGAAGGTATCAATTTTCAAATCAGACGGATTGATGTCAGGGATTTCCGCTTCTGGGATTTCTGGCAAAATAGCAACGGTACATGCTGACGTATGAACACGGCCTTGCGATTCGGTCGCTGGTACACGTTGAACACGGTGACCACCAGACTCAAACTTCAGGACACCGTAAGCGCCGTCACCCGAAATTCTAGCGACCATCTCTTTGTAACCGCCCTGCTCCGAATTGTTGGCGTTGATCACCTCTACGCGCCAGCCTTTTGATTCAGCAAATCGGCTATACATACGGAACAAGTCACCCGCAAAAATACCCGCTTCATCACCACCAGCACCGGCGCGAATTTCAACGAAACAGTTACGCTCGTCATTGGGGTCTTTAGGAATAAGTAGCACTTGAAGCTCTTCCGTTAGGCGCTCCATTTCCACTTTGGCCGCTTTCACTTCTTCTTGTGCCATTTCACGCATTTCAGCGTCATCTTCTTGCGCCATTTCTAGCGCAGCATCCAGATCGTCCGCAGCTTGCTTGTATTGACCAAAGCACTGCGTCACTTCTTCTAGCTGGCTGTATTCTTTTGATAGCGAGCGGAATCTGTCTTGATCTCCGATAATGCCAGGATCACCCAGTAAGTGTTGTACTTCTTCGTAACGCTCAGCGAGCGATTCTAATTTGGCGAGAATTGATGGTTTCATAGTAAGTTTTACAACTATTTCAGGGGATCCAAACCTAAGCTCTGACGCAGCGTATCAAGTGTACGCTCATCGCCATTTCTGGCAGCTTCCTGCATGGCCTGAGTCGGCGCATGGATCAATTTATTGGTCAGTTTATTGCTCAGTTCAGCCAGCACTTTTTGTGGGTCAGCCCCGCTAGCAAGCGCTTGTAAGCTTTTGTTGAGCAATTCATTTTTTAGTGCTTCTGAATCCGCACGGTATTGTTTAATGCTATCCACGGCATCGCGTGAACGCATCCAGGTCATAAACCCATGGCTTTCTTCATCAACGATCGCTTCAGCTTGCACGGCAGCTGCTTTTCGCTGCTCCATGTTACGTTCCACAATCGATTGTAAATCGTCAACGGTGTACAGGTAGGCATCATTGAGATCGCCCACTTCTTCTTCTATATCCCGAGGTACCGCAATGTCGATCAGCAGCATGGGCTGATGACGACGTGCTTTCAAGGCTTTTTCTACCATCCCTTTGCCAATAATCGGCAAGGGTGCTGCTGTCGAGCTGATCACGATGTCAGCTTTATGCATGTAATCTGGAATTTCTTCTAACGAAATGACCTTAGCACCAAAGGCTTCTTCAAACGGCCTCGCTCGCTCTCTGGTTCGGTTGGCAACAATAATGTTTTTGCAGTCGTGCTCATACAAGTGCTTGGCGACCAGTTCAATCGTTTCACCTGCACCAACCAACAGCGCTGTCGACGTTTCCAGTGATTCAAAAATCTGACGTGCCAATGAGCATGCCGCGAATGCGACTGAAACTGCATTGCCGCCAATATCTGTTTCCGTGCGAACCCGTTTAGCGACTGTAAATGTCTTATGGAATAAGCGCTCTAACGGACCATTGATCGCGTCAAATTCTACCGACTCGGCATAGGCTTGTTTAACTTGGCCAAGGATCTGAGGCTCTCCCAGCACCAAGGAGTCTAAGCCACTCGCGACGCGCATTAGGTGCTGCGCCGCAGCTTGATCGTGATGGGTATATAGGCAAGAAAGCAGAGCATCACTATCAAGGTGATGGAAATCACGAAGCCAATCCACGACAACGCCAGGGCTAGGCTGCTCTAATTCACAATAGATCTCGGTTCGGTTACAGGTAGACACAATCACTCCACTCTGCACAACCTGCTTCTCTTTCAGCTGGTGAAGTGCATCACGAAGTTGTTGCGGTGAAAAAGAGACCTTTTCACGCAAGTCGACCGTTGCGGTCTTATGATTTATTCCGAGAACTAGCAAGCTCATTAAGCAGGGTTACCGACAGCACCAAGTGAAATCCGAGCCGTGGATTTTACGTTATGGGCTCGTCGAATAAAAGATAACATTAGTTTCCTCATCTTGCTAACAACCAGAAGTGTGACTATTTCACACTCAAATCAATATTTTCGTCCATTTTTTCAACAAGTAATCAAAATTTAATTCTCAACGTCTTTGATGCATATAACTTTAAAAATGATGAATAAGTGCATTTTGGTAGCGTGTCGCGGATAAGCCACTGATGATTGCCAAGAATTATCTGTATAATCGGTAGCGACTGCCAAATACACGGAGTTTCATTATGCCTCGTTCCCTATGGTTCACACTGAGCTTTCTACTGGGCCTTCTGGCGCTGTCAGGGTGCACCACGGTCCCTGCGCCAACGACAGAGTGGGATAACCATCAAGCCGCGCTGGAAGATATCAATAACTTTACCGCGAAGGGTAAAGTCGCCTTTATCAGTCCTGAACAACGTGTTTCTGCTAATTTCCTGTGGAAACAACGAGACGACGAGTTGTCACTCAGACTCACCAATTTTCTCGGAACGACCTTACTTACATTAGATGCTACACCGAATATGGCAGTATTGGTCGATGGTGAAGGCCAACGTTATGTTGACCGAAATGCTTCTACGCTGTTGCGTAACCTGACGGGGGTTGCCTTACCTGTCGATGAGATGACTCAATGGATCAAAGGCTTACCGACAGAAAAAAACGATATCACCTTAGGTGGCGATAATCGCTTGGCGTTTCTTAGTGAAAATAGCGCTGACACCAATCAGCCGGGGTGGCAAGTTGAATACAATGCGTATGACGCCAATACAGACAGCTTACTTCCATCAAGAATTAAGATGAATCAGAACACCCAGAAAGTAAATTTAGTGATTTCAGAATGGATCTTCCCACAATGACTCTAGCCACTAGCTGTTGGCCTTCTCCCGCCAAACTTAATCTTTTTCTGTACATCACTGGACAGCGTGAAAACGGCTACCATGACTTACAAACATTATTTCAGTTTCTCGATTTTGGCGACACACTCAGTATCACGCCCAATGATTCAGGCAAAATAACCCTATCGCCAGACATCGATGGCGTCACTGTTGAAGAAAATTTGATTTATCGCGCTGCCATTGCACTTCAATCAGCATCAGGTTCGACATTCGGTGCGCACATTCACGTTGATAAGATTTTACCCATGGGTGGTGGCCTTGGTGGCGGATCGTCGAATGCAGCCACGACACTCGTTGCCTTAAACCATTTGTGGCACACCGCACTGTCTACAGATGAGTTGGCTCAAATGGGGCTGGCATTAGGTGCTGATGTTCCCGTGTTTGTTCGTGGTGTCACAGCCTTTGCTGAAGGTGTGGGCGAAGTACTAACGCCAGCCTATGCTGAAGAAAAATGGTATCTGGTCGCAAAACCCGATGTTAGTATCGCAACAGCAAAAATATTTAGTCATCCTAACCTGACGCGAAATACGCCAAAACGCACATTAAATGCGCTATTAGCGGGAAATTACGAAAACGATTGCGAAAAGATAGTCAGAGAGTTGTTTCCAAAGGTTGATAAGGCTATTTCGTGGCTGCTAGAATACGCGCCGTCAAGACTGACTGGAACAGGTGCCTGTATTTTCGCGGAGTTCGAGAATGAGGATGACGCCCGTTTAACATTAAACAATTTGCCCGACTGGCTCACTGGTTTTGTAGCTCGTGGTGTGAACACTTCACCGCTCTTAACCACGCTAAAAGCGCAGAAACAATGAGACAGACAACACTCAATGGATACAACCCCGAGGTTTTCCACCGTGCCTGATATGAAGCTGTTTGCTGGTAATGCAACGCCTGTACTCGCCCAACGCATTGCGAATCGCCTATATATGTCACTAGGTGACGCTACCGTTAGCCGTTTTTCTGACGGCGAAGTGTGTGTACAGATCAACGAAAACGTACGGGGTAGCGACGTATTCGTTATCCAGTCAACGTGTGCACCAACCAATGACAACCTGATGGAATTGGTTGTAATGATCGATGCACTGCGTCGCGCATCTGCTGGCCGAATCACTGCAGTTATTCCTTACTTTGGTTACGCCCGCCAAGACCGCCGTGTGCGTTCAGCGCGTGTACCTATCACCGCGAAAGTTATTGCAGACTTCTTGTCTAACGTTGGTGTTGACCGCGTTCTGACTGTTGACCTGCACGCAGAGCAGATTCAAGGCTTCTTCGATGTACCTGTAGATAACATCTTCGGTACACCTGTGTTGCTAGAAGATATGCTGGCGAAGAAACTGGAAGATCCTGTCGTTGTTTCTCCAGACATCGGTGGCGTTGTACGTGCTCGTGCAACCGCTAAACTGCTGGACGACACTGATATTGCCATCATCGACAAGCGCCGCCCACGTGCAAACGTGTCTCAGGTAATGCACCTGATCGGTGACGTTGAAGGTCGTGACTGCATCATCGTTGATGACATGATTGATACCGGTGGTACTCTGTGTAAAGCAGCAGAAGCACTGAAAAACCGTGGCGCTAAGCGTGTATTCGCATACGCAACCCACGCAGTGTTCTCTGGCAACGCACCACAGAACATCAAAGAATCAGTGATTGACGAAGTCATCGTTACTGACTCAATTCCGCTGAGCGCGGAAATGCAAGCAACCGGTAAAGTGTCTCAACTGACCCTGTCTGGCATGCTGGCTGAAGCGATTCGTCGCATCAGCAACGAAGAATCAATCTCAGCAATGTTCGATTCTTAATCGACACTTTGTGAGTGAAAAACGCCTCGCTTTTGCGGGGCGTTTTGTTTTGTGCAGCACACTGGCGAGCGAACTCTTTGCGGCATCATTTTGAGGTCGCTCACGTATAGTGTTAGGATATGCCGCCTTTGGCGTTGGTCCTGTGACCAAATCTGTTATTCAGCGCCTAACCAATGACAACAATAACAACGAGAATCTCACCGTGAGCGACCAAATTCGTCTTTTAGTGGGTCTGGCGAATCCTGGACCAGAATACGCAAAAACCCGTCACAATGCGGGTGCTTGGGTCGTTGAAGAGTTGGCACGTATTCATAACGTGTCGCTAAAGGAAGACAAAAAATATTTTGGTTTGACGGCAAGAATCAGTGTGGGTGGTGAAGATCTTCGTTTGTTGATCCCAACCACATTCATGAATCTATCCGGCAAATCTGTGGCAGCATTGGCGAACTTCTTCCAAATTAAACCGGAAGAAATCATGGTAGCTCACGATGAGCTCGACTTGCCGCCAGGTGTTGCCAAGTTCAAGAAAGGTGGTGGTCACGGTGGACACAATGGTCTGCGTGACATCATCAGCAAGATGGGCAACAACAAAGAGTTTTATCGTCTTCGCATCGGGATCGGACACCCTGGTCACAAAGACAAAGTAGCGGGTTTTGTATTAACGAAAGCCCCTGCGAACGAACAAAGTCAAATCGAGCAAGCCGCCGATGAAGCTGTACGCTGCATCGACATTCTGCTGAAAGATGATTTGGCCAAGGCGCAGAACCGCCTTCATACATTCAAGGCGCAATAATATTTTTAACGAAAGGTTACCATCTCATGGGTTTTAAATGCGGTATCGTTGGCCTGCCAAACGTAGGTAAATCAACACTGTTCAACGCTCTGACAAAAGCCGGTATCGAAGCGGCAAACTTCCCGTTCTGTACTATCGAGCCAAACACGGGTGTGGTACCTGTGCCTGATTTGCGTCTGGATGCGCTTGCGAAAATCGTTAACCCACAACGCATTTTGCCAACCACGATGGAATTCGTAGATATCGCTGGCTTGGTTGCTGGTGCGTCTAAAGGTGAAGGTCTAGGTAACAAATTCCTAGCAAACATCCGTGAAACCGATGCAATCGGCCACGTTGTTCGTTGTTTCGAGAACGACAACATCATCCACGTTGCGGGCAAAGTAGACCCTGCTGACGATATTGATGTTATCAACACCGAGCTTGCGCTATCTGACCTTGAAGCATGTGAACGTGCTATTCAACGTCAGGCGAAGAAAGCAAAAGGCGGAGATCGCGACGCAAAAATCGAAATCGCTGTACTTGAAAAGCTGCTTCCAGTGCTAGAAGAAGGCAACATGTTGCGTTCAGTAGAACTGACCAAAGAAGAGAAGGCGGCGGTTGACTACCTTAACTTCCTGACCATGAAGCCAACCATGTACATCGCGAACGTGAACGATGACGGTTTCGAAAACAACCCATACCTTGACATCGTGAACGCGATCGCTGAGAAAGAAGGCGCGACCGTCGTTGCCGTGTGTGCGGAAATCGAAGGTGAGCTTTCTGAGCTAGAAGCAGATGAAGCCGCTGTATTCCTTGAAGAAATGGGTCTAGAAGAGCCAGGCCTGAACCGCGTTATTCGTGCAGGTTACGATCTTCTAACACTTCAAACTTACTTCACCGCTGGCGTGAAAGAAGTGCGTGCATGGACTGTTGCAGTTGGCTCAACTGCGCCACAAGCGGCAGGTAAGATCCACACTGACTTCGAAAAAGGCTTTATTCGCGCTGAAATCATTGGTTACGATGACTTCATCAATAACAATGGTGAAGCTGGCGCGAAAGTAGCTGGTAAATGGCGTTTGGAAGGCAAAGAATACATCGTTAAAGACGGCGACGTTATCCACTTCCGCTTTAACGTTTAATTACAATCGTTAACTCGATTTTAAAAGCTGGCTTATGCCAGCTTTTTTTGTTTTAAAGCTCCCTAAATTCGCCATTTACAGACCAAATGAATAAGAAAACGCCTCTCCCTGTTCAAATTCACAGCGAAGTCACCAATCTGATAAAAAAAGCATGGAAAAAAGGTTGACGACATCCAAGGTTCTTCGCATAATGCGCCCCGCACTCAGGGTATGACCCTGAACGAAAAGATGGCTACGTAGCTCAGTTGGTTAGAGCACATCACTCATAATGATGGGGTCACAGGTTCGAATCCCGTCGTAGCCACCATTCTTTTCAACGTGCAACGCTTTCTTTATGAAAGCAACAATATGCGGAAGTGGCGAAATTGGTAGACGCACCAGATTTAGGTTCTGGCGCCGCAAGGTGTGAGAGTTCAAGTCTCTCCTTCCGCACCATATTGAAGACATCATGCTTAACTGCGTGATAGTCATTGGGATATCGCCAAGCGGTAAGGCAGCGGCTTTTGATGCCGCCATTCCCTGGTTCGAATCCAGGTATCCCAGCCATATTTTGGCATGGCTACGTAGCTCAGTTGGTTAGAGCACATCACTCATAATGATGGGGTCACAGGTTCGAATCCCGTCGTAGCCACCATTTATTCGAAGGCCTTTGGCTTTCAAAACAGACTGACACTGTCACGTGTTCCAAAGCATTAGCTTTAGTCTGAAAAATTTGCGGAAGTGGCGAAATTGGTAGACGCACCAGATTTAGGTTCTGGCGCCGCAAGGTGTGAGAGTTCAAGTCTCTCCTTCCGCACCATATATCTTGTTTCTCTCAACGTTTAACGTTGAATAGAAGGTTTCAGACAAGACTAAAAAACTGAAACAACTAGGATTGCGGAAGTGGCGAAATTGGTAGACGCACCAGATTTAGGTTCTGGCGCCGCGAGGTGTGAGAGTTCAAGTCTCTCCTTCCGCACCAATCCTCTTGCTCTTTATTATTGCTTTCTGGCAGAATAGAGAAATCAGGCAAGTAAAAATCTGATAAAAATGCGGAAGTGGCGAAATTGGTAGACGCACCAGATTTAGGTTCTGGCGCCGCAAGGTGTGAGAGTTCAAGTCTCTCCTTCCGCACCATATTTAAAGAATCATGCTTCATTGCGTGACTTCTGTTGGGATATCGCCAAGCGGTAAGGCAGCGGCTTTTGATGCCGCCATTCCCTGGTTCGAATCCAGGTATCCCAGCCACAACATTTAAAAGCTCACCTTCGGGTGGGCTTTTTTTGTATCTACGCTCTCCTTTCCTCTTATGTTCATGTTTTCCCTTTACGTCTGTGTGGTTGAATTGGCTTTTAATCCCTGTAGGCTTACTCTGAAATAAGTTGATCGAATTCTATTCGATATCACGTCCAGCCATTTGTACGACAGGGACGCAGTGAAAATGAACACATCTGACAATAACAGTCTCGATAACCCAATCCAGCATCAAACATATCTCGCCTTACCTGACGGTTTGTATAGTGAAGTGCCTCCTGTGCGCGTCGAACAGCCTAGCCTGCTTGTACTCAATCATGACTTGCTCACACGTTACGGCTTATCCACTGACTGGTTTGAAAGCGCAGATGGCATTAACTTCCTTGCTGGTAATCATGACTATGCCGAGCAGCATCCTATGGCTATGGGCTATGCTGGTCATCAGTTCGGACATTACTCTCCGCAGTTAGGTGACGGGCGCGCTCATATGCTAGGCCAACTAAAAACTAACAATGACCAGTTTATTGACGTGCAATTGAAGGGCTCTGGTCGCACACCCTATTCGCGAGGCGGAGACGGACGAGCAACACTTGGCGCAGTAATTAGAGAGTATTTAATCAGCGAAGCGATGGCTGGATTGAAGATCCCCACAACGCGTACCCTCGCCATGATGGCCACGGGCGATAAGGTGATGCGTGACTACCAAATGGTGCCAGGCGCCATTCAAGTGCGCACCGCAACCAGCCACATTCGTGTCGGGTCTTTTCAATATGCTTATGCCAAATTAGGTGCGAGCGGCGTTAAAGCGTTAGCAGACTTTCTTATCACTCACCACTACCCCGATGTTAGTGAACACGAAGTGAGTGATAACAAAAACAAATACGTCGCCCTCTTTGAGGCTATTTGTGTTCGTCAGGCCAACTTGATTGCCCAGTGGATGTTGGTGGGCTTCATTCATGGTGTGATGAACACAGACAACATGTCGCTCGTTGGAGAGAGTATCGATTTTGGCCCTTGTGCCTTTATGGATGAATTCAAAGCCAATAAAGTATTCAGTTCAATTGACCGAGAAAGCCGTTACGCGTGGGATCAACAAGCCAATATTGGCTATTGGAATTTACAGCGTCTCGCTGAGACTTTCTTGCCCTTATTTGATGATAAGTTTAATGAAGACTCAGACAAATCCATAGAAATGGCTCAGGCGCCGCTCTCAGTCTATGTGACGGTGTTCCAACAAGCCTTTCAAGATGGGTTAAAACAAAAACTCGGTGTAACAGCATCAACGCAAGATGCGGATGATTTCATAAACGAAGCGCTGCCAACGGTCGCTGGCGAAAGCATGGACTTCACGCAATTCTTTGATGCACTAACGCGAGTTGCCCAAGGCGATGAATCAGAAACACAGCTGCTCTCGCTGTTTTCAAACCAAGAGAAAGGCGAACAATGGATAGCGCGCTGGCACTCAGTGAGAGATTTATCTTCAGAGAGCGTTAAGGCCATGCGAGCAGCAAACCCCGCATTGATTGCAAGAAACCATCAGGTAGAACAAGCCATTGAAGATGCAATGGAACGTGATGACTTTGCACTGTTCCATCGTTTGAGCCAAGCCTTGAAGAACCCTTATAGCGTCAGCGGTGATAACCGCGATTTACAAGCGGCTCCCATGCCGGAACAAAGAGTATTGCGAACATTCTGCGGGACCTAAGAGTAAATTGGGTCAAACACTGAATACAAAAATGGGGCTTTCAAACCCCATTTTTCATTCGATTTTGGTCGTTTCATCACGACAGCTACAGCCCCATGGCGTACTTCAACACTTGGGTTTTAATCGGCCCACTATTTTCAGCCAACTTTAAACCAACATTGCGAAGGAACTTCAGCGGCGCAATCTCATTGCTAAACCCGCCATAAAACACGTCCATACCCGCCTGCATGATCAGGTTGTCAGGTTTACGCTTTCGCTCGTACGCCACTAAAACATCATCACTGATCCATTCAACACCAGCATCCGCGACAACGTCCAGCAAAGCATCAACGTCTTTAAAGCCAAGGTTCACACCTTGCCCTGCCAATGGGTTAATCGTGTGTGCGGCATCACCAAGAATGACTACACCATGGCTTGAATAAGATTGTGCATGGCGGCGAGTCAACGGAAAGGCACCCGCCTGAATCACGTCAATATCACCCAGCTCTTTCGGGAAGTGTGTCAACACTTCTTGTTTCAGTGCCTCAGGCGACATCGCACACAGCTGCTTGATTCGCGCTGGATTGTCATACCACACAAGCGAGCCTTGGTGCCCAAGTAACGGCAAAAAGGAGCGCGGCCCTTCTGGCGTAAACCACTGCCACGTAATATCTTGCTGCGGTAATGCTGTCTTCACGTTGATAAGCATGCAGTGCTGGCGATAATCCCACGCCGTCACACCAATCTTGGCGTAATCACGCACACGAGAATTGGCACCGTCAGCGCCAACCAACCAGCGACCATGAAGCACCTCACCACTATCTAGCGTAACCGTATGTCCATTGTCATCCGCTTGCATTGAGACGATATTGGCGGGACAAAGTATATCGAGGTTAGCTTGCGCTTCACACGCTTGCCAAAGCGCCAGCTGAAGCACTCGGTTTTCAACAATAAAACCAAGTTCGGATAAGTCCATATCTTGCGCATTGAAACGAATACGGCATTCAGGGTGTTCCCATGTTTCAAGACGACGATATGGCGTCAGACGCATACCAAGCACTGAGTCCCACACTTTGAGCGCTTTCAACAAAGAAACCGATGCTGGCGAAATCGCCGATACACGCAAGTCCATGGGCTGATCAGGCGAATAAGCTTGCGGCGCAATACGCTCAACCATTGCGACACGTTTTCCTTGTTTCGCAAGGCCAAGTGCGGTTGCTGCGCCTACCATACCGCCACCCACGACGATAATATCGAATTGTTTCATAACAGATTCTCTTTAAGTCCTTGCGGCATTTTACCTGTCATGCCACCAATTGCGACAACCTCTTGGCGATAGCGTCATTAAATCCTACAAAAAAATTGGGGAGAACGTGATCTGGTCACAGTTTAGCTAAAGCAGTACAATACGCCCCCAATGCCCAAACCACGTTGAGTCACTCACGGGTTGGCGACAAACTGGACAATGCTTTTCGGCTGAGGTTGCAGTTATAACATAGCGTTACCACGCATCACCTTTCAGCCGAAACACGTAAAACATTACTATGAGCAATAAGTTACATGGCTAAAAAACTTTTGATCAAAACCTGGGGCTGCCAGATGAATGAATACGATTCGTCTAAGATGGCGGATCTGCTCAATGCAGCTGGTGGCTACGAGCTAACCGAAGAGCCTGAAGAAGCAGATGTATTGCTTCTCAACACCTGTTCTATCCGCGAAAAAGCTCAGGAGAAGGTGTTCCACCAACTGGGACGCTGGAAAAACTTGAAAGATCAGAAGCCAGACCTTGTGATTGGCGTTGGCGGCTGTGTTGCAACACAAGAAGGCGACCACATCCGTGAGCGCGCACCTTACGTGGATGTTATTTTCGGCCCACAAACGTTGCACCGTCTGCCTCAGATGATTAATCAATCACGTGAAGACCACGGCCCAGTGATGGACATCTCTTTCCCAGAAATCGAGAAGTTCGACAACTTGCCTGAGCCTCGCGCTGAAGGCCCAACGGCATTTGTCTCCATCATGGAAGGCTGCTCAAAATACTGCACCTTCTGTGTAGTGCCATACACGCGTGGCGAAGAAGTTAGCCGCCCGTTGGATGATGTGCTTTACGAAATCGCACAACTGGCAGAGCAAGGCGTTCGTGAAGTGAACCTACTCGGCCAAAACGTGAATGCATACCGCGGCGAAATGCATGATGGTGACATTTGTACGTTTGCAGAGTTATTGCGTTACGTGGCTGCGATTGACGGTATCGACCGTATTCGTTACACCACCAGCCACCCGATTGAGTTCACTGACGACATCATCGAAGTCTACAGCGATACACCAGAGCTTGTTAGCCACTTGCATTTGCCAGTTCAAAGCGGCTCAGATCGTATTCTGACCATGATGAAACGCCCGCACACGGCGATTGAATACAAGTCAAAAATCCGCAAACTGCGTCAGGTACGTCCTGACATCGCCATGAGTTCTGACTTTATTGTTGGCTTCCCTGGTGAAACCGATGCGGATTTCCAAGCGACAATGAAACTGATCCGTGACATCAATTTCGACATGAGCTTCAGCTTTGTGTATTCGCCACGTCCAGGTACGCCAGCGGCAGACATGCCGGATGACACCCCTGAGCAAGTGAAGAAAGATCGTTTGGCAGAACTTCAGCAGCAGATCAACGCGCAAACCATGATCTTTGCGCGTCAAATGCTAGAGACTGAGCAACGTATCCTTGTTGAAGGGCCATCACGTAAGAGCTTGATGGAATTACGCGGTCGCACAGAGAACAACCGTGTGGTTAACTTTGCAGGCTCAATGGATTTGATTGGTCAGTTTGTTGACGTCAAAATCACTGACGTTCATGCAAACTCGCTGCGTGGCGAACTGGTTCGTACAGAGAAAGAAATGAACCTTCGCATCGCCGTGTCGCCTGCTGAAATGATCGCAAAAACACGCAAAGAAGATGATCTTGGCGTAGGCGTGTATACTCCGTAATAACACGGAGGCCATATTGCCTTACCAAGCCCGTTAGCGAACGGGAGCATTCATCAGTTACCGGTGCATAAAATACGCACCGGTAATATTTCCGAGGACAGGTTTGCGAGGACAGTATTGAACAAGATTATTACCTTAGAAGTATCACTGGAACCAGCTGATAACTCACGCCTAGCCAGCCTATGCGGCCCTTTCGATGACAACATCAAACAACTCGAACGCCGTTTGGGAGTGGAAATCAACCACCGCAGCCATCTCTTCTCCGTCGTGGGTAAGCCACACACTGCCACTGCGGCAATAGAGATTCTCAAAACACTCTACGTTGAAACTGCGCCAGTCAAAAATCAGTATCCAGATATTGATCCAGAAGACATTCACTTAGCCATTAAAGAAAGTGGCGTGCTCGAACAAACCGTCGAGTCGTCAATCCCCTATGGCAAAGAGATTCACATCAAAACCAAAAAGGGTGTTATCAAACCGCGTACACCAAACCAAGCGCAATATATTGCGAACATGGTGACGCATGATATTACCTTTGGTATTGGCCCTGCGGGTACGGGTAAGACCTACCTTGCGGTTGCAGCTGCCGTAGATGCGTTAGAACGTCAGGAAATTCGTCGAATTCTGCTAACACGCCCCGCAGTTGAAGCGGGCGAAAAGCTGGGTTTCTTGCCGGGTGATTTGAGTCAAAAAGTCGACCCGTATTTGCGCCCCCTATACGATGCCCTGTTTGAAATGCTCGGCTTCGAGCGCGTTGAGAAACTCATCGAACGTAACGTGATTGAAGTAGCGCCACTTGCGTACATGCGCGGTCGCACACTCAATGATGCTTTCATTATTTTGGATGAAAGCCAAAACACCACAGTCGAACAAATGAAGATGTTCCTGACCCGTATCGGATTTAACAGCCGAGCGGTGATAACCGGTGATGTGACGCAAATCGATTTACCGCGAAATGCAAAATCTGGCCTTCGTCATGCCATTGAAGTGTTAGCGGATGTAAATGAAATTAGCTTCAACTTCTTCCAAGCAGACGATGTTGTTCGCCACCCTGTGGTTGCACGTATTGTCCTTGCTTATGAAGCGTGGGAAGCGGAAGACGCCAAAGCACGGAAACATGCTGAAGAGCGTCGTCGCCTCGAGCGTGAAGCAGCCCTTGCTGCGGTGCAGCCATCAGAAGAGAACCATCAGTAAAATGCAGTATTTCGTCGATCTTCAAGTCGCGACACAAAACACCGACAATCTGCCAAGTGAAGAGCAATTTAGTCACTGGTTTGAGCAAGCGGTTAAATCGTTTTGCGAGCAAGCGGAAGTGACCATTCGCGTCGTAGATGAGTTTGAAAGCCAAAGCCTAAACCGCGATTATCGCGGCAAGGATAAGCCGACAAACGTATTGTCGTTTCCGTTTGAGGCGCCTCCTGGTGTAGAGTTAGATCTGCTAGGTGATTTGATTATTTGTCGACAAGTCGTCGAAAAAGAAGCCGAAGAACAGAATAAAGAACTATTCGCCCACTGGGCACACATGGTTGTACATGGCAGTCTCCATCTGCTAGGTTATGACCATATTGATGATGAAGAAGCAGAAGAAATGGAATCTCTCGAGATTTCAATCATGAATGCATTGGGGTATGACAACCCTTATGCGGCAGACTTCATCTAAATTAACGTTGTAAATATTGAGACAATGAACGAAGACAACTCACAAAGCTCTGAAGGTCCGAGTAGAAAGACCTTCTTCGAACGTTTAGGACAGATCTTTCAGGGTGAACCTAAAGACCGTCAGGAACTGGTAGATGTATTCCGTGATTCGGAACAGAACGATCTGATCGATCACGATACACGGGATATGCTCGAAGGCGTCATGCAGATTTCTGAAATGCGCATTAGAGACATCATGATTCCGCGTTCGCAGATGGTAACCATCGAACGCTCACAACCTCTCGAACAAATCATCACGGTTATCAATGACGCCCAGCACTCGCGCTATCCGGTGATCAGCGATGACAAAGACCATGTTGAAGGTATTCTGTTAGCAAAAGACTTGCTACGTTACCTGATGCCTGACAGCGAACCATTCGACATCGATAAAGTGATCCGCCCTGCTGTAGTAGTGCCGGAAAGCAAGCGTGTTGACCGATTGCTGAAAGAGTTTCAGGAAGAACGCTATCACATGGCGATCGTTGTCGATGAATTCGGCGGCGTATCAGGCGTGGTGACAATCGAAGATATTCTTGAAGAAATCGTCGGCGATATTGAAGATGAATACGACGATGAAGAAGAGCAAGAAATCCGCCAGTTGAGTAAGCACACCTTTGCGGTGAAAGCGCTAACAACACTGGAAGATTTTAACGAGAAATTTGGTTCTCAGTTCAACGATGATGATATCGACACCATCGGTGGATTGGTGATGACCAGCTTTGGTCACCTGCCAACCCGCGGCGAAGAAGTAGACATTGAAAACTTCCATTTCAAAGTCACCGCAGCCGACAGTCGACGTGTTATCCAATTGCAGGTTACTATTCCAGATACTACTGCAGAGGAAACGGCATAATCGTCAAATGCTAAATATTGAAACTTTAAAGCGGCCCCAAGTATTCATGCGGATCTTCGGGGCCGCTTTTTCTGGTGCGCTCGCCACATTGGCTTTTGCCCCTTACTCTTTCTGGCCAGCTATGCTGGTTTCTTTGTCTACCCTTCTTTTACTCATCCATCAGCAATCCCCCAAGCGCGCCGCATTAATCGGCTTTAGCTGGGGTCTGGGCCAATTTGGTACCGGTGTCGGTTGGGTATATGTGGTGATAGAGAAATTCGGTGGCTTACCCACCGCCATTGGCCTGAGCCTGATTGGTCTGCTTGTGATGTACTTGGCGCTCTACCCAGCGCTATTTGCATTCATTCTAAGACGCGTGCAACTTCCCATTGCATTGTCTTACTTGCTGTTTGCCCCCTCGCTTTGGCTGGTCATCGATTGGTTCCGCGGTTGGTTCCTCACGGGGTTTCCTTGGCTCTGGCCGGGTTACAGTCAAATCGAAGGCCCTCTCTCAGGCTTTGCCCCATTAATTGGCGTACAAGGCATTACGCTCGCACTGCTGATTATTTCTGGTTCCATCGCGTTTGCAGCCATTGCTCGTAAGCTCTCTGCGCTCATACCTGCGATTGTTGTTTTCATTGTCGCCACGGTGTCGGGCTATATTCCTTGGGTCCAAGAAACAGGAGAAAGTGTGGATGTCGCCATGGTGCAAGGCAATGTCCCTCAGGAGCTAAAATGGCTACCTAGCCAACGCTGGCCAACGTTACTGACTTATCAAGACCTGACGCGACAAAACTGGGATGCGGACATTGTGATATGGCCAGAAGCCGCTATTCCAGCCCTAGAACGTGATGTGCCAGATTTCCTTGCTCGTCTCGATGCCGCCGCCATTAACAATAACACCGCCATCATTACTGGTGTTCTGGATCAAAACGATGACGGCCAGTTCTATAACAACGTGATCACCCTCGGTGACAATGGCATGCAGGGATACCATTACCCCGCACAAGAAAGCTACAGCAAGCACCACTTGCTGGTGTTTGGTGAGTTTGTGCCTTTTGCGGACATTCTGCGCCCATTAGCACCATTGTTTAACTTACCGATGTCATCGTTCAGTCGCGGCGATTACACGCAGCCTAACATTGGCGCAAAGGGCCACCAGCTTGCCCCTGCTATTTGTTACGAAATCGCCTTTAGCGATCAAGTACGCCAGAGCTTAACGCCAGACTCAGACTTTATCCTCACCCTGTCTAACGACACGTGGTTTGGTACGTCTATCGGACCACATCAACATCTGGAAATTGCGAGAATGCGAGCACTGGAAAATGGCAAGCCCGTGCTTCGCTCAACCAATACAGGCCTAACGGCGGCGATTGGCTACCAAGGCGACCTGATTGCCCAAGTCCCGCAATTTGAAACCGTGGTGCTGCGTGCAGACGTGCCTACAACGCGAGGACAAACGCCGTATACGCAATTTGGGGATTGGCCGCTGTATATCTGGATTCTTTTGTCTGGTGCGGCGCTGCTTGCGCTAACACGTGGTAAAACTAATATGCCTCCTAAAAAACCTGAGTCGCACTTGTAATACAGAACATTCGCACTCTCTCTATGTCATAAATAAGGCTAAGGATTTTCCTTAGCCTTATTTTTTCGATACCTTTTTCGATATATCAATGTATCGATGTATCGATGTATCGAAGCTTCGATGACCTTAGGGAGATATTCATGCACGCCTTCTTTCGACGACTCTCACTGATCCCATTGCTGCTCTCAGCAGTATTTGTCGCCCCAGCGTCAGCGGAACCCGATGCCGAACTGTTTGCCGACACTCGCGCAGCACTGGCTAACTTCCACCGTTTTGATGAAGTAAAACCGTTTTTCGACAAAGCCTATGGGTACGCGGTCTTCCCCTCCGTGGGTAAAGGCGGATTTTGGATTGGAGGCGCTTACGGAAATGGGTTGGTTTATCAAGGCAACCAAACGCTTGCTCAAGCAGAGCTGATTCAAATCTCGATAGGTTTTACGTTTGGCGGACAGGCATTTAGTGAGATTCTGTTTTTTGAAGATAAAGCCACTTTCGATAGCTTTATGTCAGGAAGCTTTGAGCTTGGTGCTCAGGCATCAGCCACGGCGTTGACAGAAGGGGCTGCGGCACATGTTGGGACAACAGGCACGTCTGCCAGCGCTGGGAATAGCCAATCAAAAGCGTATTACATTAACGGCACAGCCATTTTCACCCAGGCCAAAGGTGGCTTGATGGTGGAAGCGGCGCTCGCTGGGCAAAAGTTCAATATTACGCCGCTAGGGAATTAGAGACCCTACACCCAAACATCACGCAGGATAAGGCTTGCGGCTATACTCCGTGTTGCCGCACTTAATGCACGGGATCAGCACACCGACATGGCTATGTTCGGTCTGATTGCCACACTTCTCGCAAACCAAAATACCTAGCCCAACGACTTCACCAGCAGAGTAAACACCGTGGTGTTGAATATCTTTCAGCACCTCATGCCACTCCAACTGTGTTTTGTCCGTAATTTCAGCCAGTTGCTCCCAAAGCGTATTGGCAATGAGGCTTTTGAACAACTCGCCATCATCAGCACGGTCTTCCGACTCATTATATTGCTCGCTGAACTCCTGAACATCGCGTTTGAAGTACGCCTCAATTAAGGCCAGTTCATCCTTGGTCATGTCAGATGCGGCATCGAAATACCGTTCAGACAAATCCAGCCAACGTTTTAGCTCATCAGGACTGTGCTTTAACGCGTCAGTAATCCGCTGAGTGAGTAATTTATACTCCGTTTTTTGCTCTGTCATAGGTCACCTCTGCATTCAACTGTTGTTGCGCCATCTACCTTTGGTTATTCTATGTCGATTATTTTGGTTCATTTCGTACCTATCTCACAAATTCCCGGATGTCATCGATGCAAGAACAAAACCCGATGCAAGAGCAATACCGTCCTCAGGACATAGAGCCTAAAGTTCAGGCTGATTGGGACAACAACAAAACCTTCGTAGTTCAAGAAGACCCGAACAAGGAAAAGTTCTACTGCCTATCCATGTTCCCGTACCCAAGCGGCAGACTGCACATGGGTCACGTGCGTAACTACACCATCGGTGATGTAATTTCTCGCTACCAACGTCTTCAAGGCAAAAATGTCATGCAGCCAATCGGCTGGGATGCATTTGGCCTGCCAGCAGAAAATGCGGCTGTTAAAAACAAAACAGCGCCTGCACCTTGGACGTACGAGAATATTGAGTATATGAAGAACCAGCTAAAATTGCTGGGCTTCGGTTACGATTGGGATCGCGAATTCGCGACCTGTACCCCTGAATACTACCGCTGGGAACAAGAGTTTTTCACCAAGCTTTACGAAAAAGGCCTGGTATATAAGAAGACCTCTTCTGTTAACTGGTGTCCAAACGACCAAACTGTTCTTGCGAACGAACAGGTTGAAGACGGCTGCTGCTGGCGTTGTGACACGCCTGTAGAGCAAAAAGAAATCCCACAGTGGTTCATTAAAATCACGGCTTACGCACAAGAACTGCTTGACGATCTAGACACCCTAGAAGGTTGGCCTGACATGGTAAAAACCATGCAGCGCAACTGGATCGGTCGCTCAGAAGGTGTTGAGTTGTCATTCCAAGTGGCGGGCAACCCAGACCTAGAAGTGTACACCACGCGCCCTGACACCCTGATGGGTGTAACCTACGTAGGTATTGCTGCGGGCCACCCTCTTGCGGCGCAAGCTGCAGAGACTAACCCAGCGCTTGCTGCGTTTATCGATGAATGCCGTAACACCAAGGTGGCAGAAGCAGAGCTTGCGACCATGGAGAAAAAAGGCATGGATACCGGCCTGAAGGCTATCCATCCGCTGAACGGTCGTGAAGTGCCTATCTTCGTCGCAAACTTCGTACTGATGGATTACGGCACAGGTGCCGTGATGGCGGTTCCTGGTCACGACCAGCGCGATTTTGAATTTGCTACCAAGTACGGTCTAGACATCACGCCTGTGATCTTGGCAGAAGACGGTAACGCACCCGATATTTCTGAAGCAGCACACACTGAAAAAGGCGTTCTGTTCAACTCTGGCGAATTCGACGGCTTGACGTTCGAAGAAGCGTTTGACGCAATTGCGGCAAAACTAGAGTCAGAAAGCAAAGGCCACAAGACGGTTAACTTCCGTCTGCGTGACTGGGGTGTTTCTCGTCAACGTTACTGGGGTTCTCCAATCCCTATGGTGACCACTGAAGATGGCCAAGTACACCCAGTACCTGCAGACCAACTGCCAGTAATCTTGCCTGAAGACGTTGTCATGGACGGCGTGACCAGCCCAATCAAAGCGGACAAAACGTGGGCAGAAACGACGTTCAACGGTCAACCCGCGCTACGTGAAACCGATACCTTTGACACCTTTATGGAGTCTTCTTGGTACTACGCGCGTTACTGTTCACCAAAAGCTGACCAAATGCTGGATTCAGATGCGGCGAACTACTGGTTGCCTGTTGACCAATACGTTGGTGGTATCGAGCACGCAGTCATGCACCTGTTGTACTCTCGTTTCTTCCACAAACTACTGCGTGACGCAGGCATGGTTGAAAGTGACGAGCCGTTCAAACAACTGCTGTGCCAAGGCATGGTGTTGGCAGACGCGTATTACTACAACAACGAGAAAGGCGCGAAAGTTTGGGTTTCTCCAACTGAAGTGACCATTGAGCGTGATGAAAAAGGTCGCATCACCAGCGCTGTTGATACCGAAGGTAATAGCCTTGTTCACTCAGGCATGACTAAAATGTCTAAGTCAAAAAACAACGGTATCGACCCACAAGAGATGGTAGACAAGTACGGTGCTGACACCGTTCGCTTGTTCATGATGTTTGCTTCTCCTGCTGACATGACACTTGAATGGCAAGAATCAGGCGTTGAAGGTGCTAACCGCTTCCTGAAACGTATCTGGAAATTGGTGTTCGACCACACGTCAAAAGGCGCGGTTGCTACATTGGACGCTTCTTCACTGAACGCCGAGCAGAAAACGCTGCGTCGTGAAGTACACAAGACCATTGCAAAAGTGAGCGATGACATTGGCCGTCGTCAAACCTTCAACACTGCGATTGCCGCTGTGATGGAACTGATGAACCGTCTGTCAAAAGCACCACAAGAGACCGACACTGACCGCGCTATTCTTGATGAAGCGTTGAAAGCAGTTGTCGTGATGCTTTACCCAATCACGCCGCACATCAGTATCGAATTGTGGACTGCACTGGGTGAAACTGACGCAGACCATGCAGCATGGCCGCAAGCTGACAAAGACGCCATGGTGGAAGATGAGAAACTGATCATCGTTCAAGTGAATGGCAAGCTTCGCGCCAAAATCACTGTGTCTGCCGATGCCGCGAAAGAAGACGTAGAAGCAATGGCTCAAAACGATGAGCACGTTGTGAAGTTCACTGAAGGGAAAACCGTTCGTAAAGTGATCTACGTGCCGGGCAAACTGGTTAACATCGTTGCGAACTGATCGCATTGTTAACCCCCTTGATAAATAAAACAGGGAGAATTCGGTGACATCGATTTTTCGCTCTCTCCGAACCCTGCTTGTCGTGGTGGCCGCTCTGGCCACCGCGTCTTGCGGATTCCAGCTCCGCGGCAGTTACAATCTGCCCGAGGAGATCCAACAGCTTTCTATCACGAGTTTTGACCAATATGGCAAACTGACCCGTGAAATGAAGTCACAAGTCCGTCTTTACGACATAGACATCGTCCAGCCTGCTGAAAACATCTCAAACCTGCGTTTGAATGGCGAAAGCTACGGTGAAAGCACACTATCTCTCTACCAAAACAGCCGTGTGGCAGAGAAACAATTCGCTTATACCGTCAGCTATTCGGTCACAGTGCCGGGTAAAGGCAACTATGGTTTTTCGACGTCGCTCAGTCGCACATATCTCGATAACCCACTTACCGCATTGGCGAAATCTGTGGAAGAAGAGATGCTGGCACAAGAGATGCGAGTGGAAGCAACCAAGCAAATCATGCGACAGCTTGCTCGATTGAATGCCCACATTGAAGCCTTTGAACGCAAAGAAGCCGAAGAAAAAGCACTGCGTGAGCTTTATCAAGGTGTCGACGACACAACACCGACATTGACCATTGAAACGCGCTTTGACGGCAAAGAAGAAGACCAACGCGGCAAACCGCTTTCCAGTTATAACCTTGATGGCGAAGACGGCGAATGAGGGTCTACCCAGAACAACTGACACAGCGCCTTTCCCAAGGCTTGTGTCAGACTTACTTGCTGTTTGGCAACGAGCCACTTCTTAAACAAGAAGCGCAGCAGAGCATCATTACTGAAGCTGCGAAACAAGGCTTTGATGAAAAGCATCGCTTTACCGTTGATAACCAGCTTAACTGGCAAGACATTTACGACACCTGCCAAGCACTGAGCCTATTCGCAAGTCGTCAGGTCATCGTACTCACGCTACCTGAGAGTGCTCTAACGACAGCACAAGCGAATGCGCTCAAAGAGCTGGCGCCCATGCTGCATCAAGATCTTGTTCTTATTCTCGAAGGCCCCCGCCTTAACAAAAAACAAGAATCCGCAAAATGGTTCACGCTATTTCAAGGCAATGGCCTTTATGTGCCGAGCAACACACCTGATGCGAGGCAGCTTCCTCGTTTTGTTGAAAACCGTTGTCACGCACTCGGCCTAAAGCCCGACCATGAGTCCGTGTTGCTGCTTGCACAATGGCATGAAGGTAACCTTCTCGCGCTGTCACAAAGCTTGATGAAGTTGCAATTGCTCTATCCCGATGGCGAACTCACCTTGCCACGGTTGCAGGATGCGCTCTCTAGAAACAATCACTACACGCCTTTTCAACTCACCGATGCCTTGATTGAAGGCAAAGCAAAACGTGCTGTGCGCATTGTGCGCCAACTCGAAGCAGAAGGCGTAGAAATCACGATATTACTGCGCGTGATTCAAAAAGAACTGATACAACTTTGCAAGATGCAGGAATATGGCGCGTCAGGTATGACGCTAAACAAGATCTTTGATCACTACCGTGTATGGCAAGCCCGTCGCGCACCGCTAACCTCTGCGTTGCACCGTTTGACGCTGCCTAAATTGATGGGTCTTGTACAAAGCCTTGCTGAGATTGAAATCATGGTCAAAACCGATTTTGACAGCCAGCCATGGCCTGCCTTATCTGCTTTTTGTCTCGATATGTGTGGTCACCCAGTTGAACTTCAGCCCCTGAGCTGACTATCTCACCATGCCACCGTATTCTAATCCCAACAGCCAGTGTTATAATTTTATGTCACTGACAACTTGTCACCAATAAGGGGAAAACATTGCTTCCTGAACAACTCCAGCATTTCGTTGTAGATAAAGCCGATGATATGAAAGCTGCAGACATCGTGACTCTCGATGTTCGAGACAAAAGCAGCATCACCGATTTCATGGTGCTGTGTACCGGTAACTCCAAACGTCATGTTTCATCCATTGCCGAACATGTCGCAGACGAAGCACTTGCTGCCAACGTGCGTTCATTAGGTATGGAAGGACAAATTGAAGGTGAATGGGTCGTTCTCGATCTTGGCGATGTCATGCTGCATATCATGCAAGATGAGCAACGTGAGTTATACCAGCTAGAAAAGCTGTGGAACTGATTCGATGAAACTACAGCTGATCGCAGTTGGCACAAAGATGCCGAAATGGGTCGAAGAAGGCTACAAAGAATATAGTCGTCGCTTCCCAAAAGATATGCCACTGGAACTGGTTGAAATCACCGCAGGTAAACGCGGAAAAAATGCAGATATTGCACGCATCCTTCAAAAAGAAGGTGAAGCAATGCTGGCTGCCGTTCCGAAAGGAAACCGCATCGTTACTTTGGACATTCCCGGTAAACGCTGGGATACAGAGCAACTGGCAGAACAACTAGAAAGTTGGAAGCTAGACGCACGCGATGTGTCCATCTTAATTGGTGGTCCTGAAGGTCTTTCACCTGCATGTAAAGCCGCGGCGGATCAAAGTTGGTCACTCTCTCCTTTGACGCTTCCTCACCCGCTGGTTAGGGTTGTAATGGCAGAAAGTTTATATCGCGCCTGGAGCATTACGGCGAACCACCCTTACCACCGAGAATAATTCATGAGATACAAGCGTAGCCCCATACGCGATCATCAGGCCGAGTCATCTTTATTCTTCAGCCGAGCCGTCGTGGCTTTCGGCGGTATTGTCGTTTTAGTCGGCCTTCTTCTGGTTAACCTGTATACCATTCAGGTGAAAGACCATGATGATTACATTACTCGCTCTAACGACAATCGCATCAAAGTGGTGCCAGTTGCGCCCAATCGCGGCCTAATTTACGACAGAACTGGAAAAATCCTAGCGGAAAACCGTCCGGTTTACGCACTGGAAATCACGCCAGAGCAAGTTAAAGACATTCCCGGTACCATTGCGCGCTTACAATCGCTGATTGAAATTTCTGATAGGAACATCGTCAACTTTGAGCGCGATAAAAAACGCTCGCGACGTTTCAACTCTGTGGCGCTGAAAAACCAGCTTACCGAAGAAGAAGTCGCGGTATTCTCTGCTAATCAGCACAAATTCCCCGGCGTTGAAATTAAAGGCTACCTCAAGCGTTACTATCCTTATGGTGATGCACTGACTCACGTCATGGGCTATGTCGCCAAAATCAATGACAAAGATCTCGCGCGTCTTGAACGTGAAGAGCGTAGCTCCAATTACAAAGCGACACGCGATATCGGCAAGCTGGGTATTGAACGTTACTACGAAGAAACACTTCATGGCACCGCTGGCTATCAAGAAGTCGAAGTAAACAGCCGTGGTCGTATCATTCGAACGCTAAAATACGTGCCACCAGAGCCGGGGAAAGATCTCGTGCTGAATCTGGATGTCGACTTGCAGCTATATATTCGCGGGATAATGGGCGAACGCCGCGGTGCAGTGGTTGTGCTAGATCCGAAAGATTCTTCCGTGTTAGCCATGGTGTCATCACCGAGCTACGACCCGAACTTATTCGTACACGGTATTTCAGGCCCAGCCTATCGTGGGCTACTGAATGATAAAAACCGCCCCTTGGTGAACCGAGCAACCCTCGGCATTTATCCTCCTGCATCCACGATCAAACCGTTTATCGCTGTCGCTGCACTCGAAGAGAAAGTCGTAACAACGAAAACCACGCGTAACGACCCGGGTTACTGGCACTTACCTAACTCAACCTCTCGCCCTTTTCGTGATTGGTTAGCATGGGGACACGGTAGAGTGAATATCGTGCAATCAATCGAGGAGTCTGTTGATACTTTCTTCTACCAAGTTGCTTACGATTTAGGGATAGACAAGCTATCCACATGGATGAGTAAGTTTGGTTTCGGCGACTATACCGGCATTGATATTCACGAAGAAAGCAAAGCCAATATGCCAACACGTGAGTGGAAAATGTCCCGCTACCGCCAACCTTGGTACAAGGGTGACACAATTCCTGTCGGTATCGGTCAAGGCTACTGGACTGCCACACCAATGCAGATTGCAAAGGCCACGACGGTATTGGTCAACCGAGGGGAGGTACATCCTCCTCACCTACTGATGCGAACAGAATCAGAAGGTGTACAAGAACTGGCTCCTATCGAACCGTATCCACCCATCGATAATGTCGACGATAAGTACTGGGATGCAGCGCTTGAAGGCATGCGGTTGGTTAACCATGGTAAAAAAGGCACCGCGCGACGTGCATTCGCTAAAGCACCTTATATGACAGGCGGAAAGTCAGGTACCGCACAGGTATTTGGACTAGCAGAAGACGAAGAGTACAACGCAGATGAGCTTGCTGAGCACCTTCGCGATCACGCCTTATATACCGGGTTTGCACCGTTTGATGATCCCAAAGTCGTGGTATCCATGGTGTTAGAAAATGCTGGCGGTGGCTCGACCAATGGTGCGCCAATTGCCCGTCGTATATTTGATCATATGTTGCTCGAAAAAGAGAAAGACGGCGAGGAACGCGTTCAATGAGTATGTTTGCATCTACCGGTCAAAAGAAGACCATTTTTGAACGATTTCACCTCGACGCACCTTTGCTATTTGGCATCATCGCGTTAATGGGATTTGGCCTTCTGGTCATTTGGAGTGCCAGCGGTCAAAGCGTTGCCATGATGGAGCGCCAAGTTTTCCGTATGTTGCTGGCCCTCGGTGTGATGTTTGTACTGGCGCAGTTCTCGCCGCGCCACTATGAGTTCTGGGCTCCTTACATGTATATCACTGGCATCATTATGTTGATTGCGGTGTTATTGGTGGGGGAAACCGCCAAAGGGGCGCAACGTTGGTTGGATTTAGGGTTCGTGACCTTCCAACCGTCGGAATTGATCAAACTCGCCGTACCACTGATGGTCGCGCGATTTATTGGTAAAGAGCCCTTACCACCACGTTTCATTAACCTGGTCATTGGTTTAGTAATGGTGTTCGTTCCGACCATTCTCATTGCAAAACAGCCTGATTTGGGGACATCAATACTGATCGCAGCATCCGGGATTTTCGTGCTCTTCTTGTCCGGTATTCGTTGGCGTATTATTTTCGCCGCAGCCGGACTCGTGGCCGCTTTCATTCCTATCCTCTGGTTCTTCTTGATGCGTGAATACCAGCGTATTCGGGTTCGTACGCTATTTGACCCAGAATCTGACCCGCTCGGCGCGGGCTATCACATCATTCAATCCAAAATAGCCATTGGTTCCGGTGGGATGACAGGAAAAGGTTGGTTGCTCGGCACGCAATCTCAACTCGAATTCTTACCGGAAAGACACACCGACTTTATCTTTGCTGTGATTGCCGAAGAATGGGGATTGATTGGCGTGGCATGTTTGCTCTCGCTCTACCTCTTCATCATCGGTCGAGGCCTGATGTTGGCGAGCCGCGCACAAACAGCATTCGGACGCATGATGGCAGGCAGTATTGTGCTAAGTTTCTTTGTCTATGTGTTCGTTAACATTGGCATGGTGAGCGGCATATTGCCGGTTGTTGGTGTACCTCTGCCTTTAGTCAGTTATGGCGGAACATCCATGGTGACTCTCATGGCAGGTTTCGGGATCCTGATGTCTATTCACACTCACAGAAAAATGCTTTCAAAGGCTTTGTAATGAAAAAACTTTTCGTACTTCTTGCGATCATGCTGTCAGGTTGTGCCACAAAAAATGATGAACGCTACAGCATCGCGCAAGACAAGGCACCAGATGCGACACCAACGCTGGAGCATATCGAAGACGCGCAGCCACGCTACGAGCCTTATAGCCGTGCGGGGAACAAAGACTACACCGTTTTGGGACAGAGCTACGAAGTCATCCAAGATCCAGAGACTTTTGGCACTCAAGAAGGCATTGCCTCTTGGTATGGCAAAAAGTTTCATGGCCACAAGACGTCAAATGGCGAAATCTATGACATGTACTCTATGTCTGCGGCACACAAAACCCTGCCACTGCCAAGTTACGTAGAAGTGGAAAACACCGCCAATGGTAAAAAAGCGATTGTTCGCGTCAATGACCGTGGTCCCTTTCACGAAGGCCGAATCATTGATTTGAGTTACGCTGCCGCATCAAAGCTTGATGTATTGGCGACGGGAACAGCCCCAGTCAAAGTCACTCTGCTTAAGGTCGATAAACCCAAAGATGGCGACGAATGGCAAGGTGCGCGACTAAACCACTATTTTGTTCAGCTGGTCGCTACCTCTGATCAAGCGAAAGCGCAGCAAGCGGCGGCAAGTTTCAGTAAACAGTTCGAACTTCCAGCTGACATACTTCAGGCTGGAGAGGTGTATCGTGTCCGACTGGGGCCGTTTTATGACTACGACCAAACACAAAATGCTGCAATGCTTGCAAGAGAACATCAAATTAATGAGGCGTTTATCGTTGTTGAACCAATTTCTACTGAACCGACTTTGAAATAGAGTGTCATTAATTAGTAAGTTGTTGTAACCCCATCTGACACTTATCAGGGCTATCTGATATAGTGTCGGCTGCTTTTGACTAGAGAAATATTCAAGTAAGTACTTATATCTATGAAAAAATCACCTTCTTTGTTGCGCTCTTTAGTCTTGTTGACTGCCGTATCCACCTCTGCTGCAACCGTTGCAGCTCCATCTGTCGTTCCTGATGCGCCTCAAATCGCAGCTAAAGGGTATGTATTGATGGACTATAACTCGGGCAAAATTTTGGCCGAGAACAATGCCTACGAACGCCTAAATCCAGCCAGCCTAACCAAAATGATGACCAGCTACGTCATTGGTCAGGAAGTCGAACGCGGCAACATCAGTCTTGAAGATGAAGTCGTGATCAGCAAAAACGCTTGGGCGAAGAACTTCCCAGGCAGCTCGAAAATGTTTATCGAAGTAGGCACAACCGTTTCTGTCGCTGATTTGAACCGCGGTATTATTATTCAATCAGGTAACGATGCGTGTGTGGCAATGGCTGAACACGTGGCGGGTTCCGAGGATTCGTTCGTAGACCTAATGAACGGTTGGGCGAAATCTCTAGGTATGAAAGATACCCATTACGCCAACTCACACGGTCTAGACCATGATGAGTTGTACTCAACACCTTACGACCTAGCGCTTCTGAGCCAAGCACTGATCCGCGATGTGCCAGAAGAGTACCGTATCTACGAAGAAAAATCGTTCACCTACAATGGCATCACCCAATACAACCGTAATGGTTTGCTTTGGGACAAGAGCATGAACGTTGATGGTATTAAAACGGGTCATACCGACAAAGCGGGCTATAACCTAGTCAGCTCTGCCACCGAAGGTAAAATGCGCCTAATCGCGGTTGTGATGGGTACAAACAGTGCCAACGCACGTAAGGCTGAAAGTAAAAAACTGCTTAACTACGGCTTCCGTTTCTTTGAAACCGTTGCTCCACACAAGGCTGACGAAACCTTCGTGACTGAAAAAGTCTGGATGGGTGACACAGACCAAGTGGCGCTAGGCGTAAGTGAAGACACTTATGTAACTTTGCCTCGCGGTAAAGCGAAATCGCTAGAAGCTAGCTTTGTACTTGAGAAAACATTGGAAGCGCCAATCGCCAAAGGTGATGTTGTCGGCAAACTGTTCTATCAAGTTGATGGTGAAGACATCGCGGAATATCCACTGGTTGCGTTGAACGACGTACAAGAAGGTGGTTTGTTCAGTCGCTTGGTTGACTACATTATCATGTTCTTCAAGAGCTTGTTCTAAGCGCATTCAGCAAGAACGCTAACAATTTTAGAAGGCAGCCATTGGCTGCCTTTTTATTTTGGTTATTCGTCCCCATATAAAAAGAAATCATGGGGTTTTGCATCATCTTGTTTTCTGTTAACAGGACGATTACTATGCTCCACATTCACAAATCGTGATCATAAGCACAAAAGATAGACGCACAGACAGAGCATTTGGCGTCAAGCCTGGAGTAAATAATGCAAGAGCAACCAAAACTAAAAGACCTGCTGGAGTTCCCGTGTAAGTTCACTTACAAAGTCATGGGCTACGCCAAACCAGAACTTACAGATCTGGTTTTGGAAGTTATCCAGCGCCACGCGCCGGGTGATTACACCCCTAGCGTAAAACCAAGTGGCAAAGGCACATACAACGCGGTATCTGTCTCAATCACTGCCACTTCTATTGAACAAGTTGAAATCCTGTACAAAGAACTGGGTGATATCGATATCGTTCGTATGGTTCTGTAATCAAAGCAGCTTCACACAGAATACCCTTACTTTCAGACGGCTGTTAATTCAGCCGTCTGTCATTATAATGGCGTAACTGATACGTTGGTTGTGACATTATCTCAGCCTATTTCTAGCCAAGCAGGTGTACTTTGCAGCAAAACCGCCTCATTATCAGACAACTTGGGTTGCAGCCATACGAACCTATCTTGCATGCTATGCATACGTTTACTGACGAACGCGACAGTGACACATGCGATGAAATTTGGTTGGTTGAGCATGAGCCTGTGTTTACACAAGGCCAAGCGGGCAAAGCAGAACACTTATTGGCAACGGGTGATATTCCTGTTGTACAAAGCGACCGTGGTGGGCAAGTGACATACCATGGTCCCGGTCAGCAAGTGGCATACATACTGATTGACCTAAAACGAAACAAAATGGGCGTGCGCGAGCTTGTAACCCATATCGAGAACATTGTGATCGATTCACTGGCTCACTTTGACATCGAATCAAACGCACGTCCTGATGCGCCAGGCGTCTATGTGAAAGACACAAAAATATGCTCGCTGGGTCTTCGTATCCGTCGAGGGTGTTCTTTCCACGGCCTCGCGCTCAACGTAAACATGGATCTTTCTCCATTCCTGCGTATCAACCCATGTGGTTATGCGGGGATGGCGATGACGCAAACTGTCGATCTTGGTGGCCCAGCCTCGTTGGCTGAGTTAAACCCAGTGTTAGTAGATAAACTGACTTCGCACCTCGGTTACGATCAGGTCGAGTCCCTAACAGAAAGCAATCAATTATGAGCAAACCGATCCAGATGGAACGCGGCGTGAAATACCGCGATGCAGACAAAATGGCGCTCATCCCGGTCAAGAACATGCCGACCGAGAAAAAAGAGATGCTGCGCAAGCCCGAGTGGATGAAGATAAAACTTCCTTCTGACAGCAAACGTATTCAGGAAATTAAGTCTGCATTGCGTAAAAACAATCTGCATTCTGTCTGTGAAGAAGCGTCTTGCCCAAACTTGGCGGAGTGTTTCAACCACGGCACAGCCACGTTCATGATTTTGGGTGCGATTTGTACTCGCCGCTGCCCATTCTGTGACGTTGCCCATGGTCGTCCAAACGCAGCTGATGAAAATGAGCCAGCGAAACTGGCAAAAACCATCAGCGACATGAAGCTGAAATACGTGGTGGTCACCTCCGTTGACCGTGACGATTTACGTGACGGTGGTGCAAAACACTTTGCTGACTGTACCCGTGAAATTCGTGCTTTGAACCCAGAAATCCGTATCGAAACCTTGGTACCTGATTTCCGAGGTCGTATGGATACAGCGCTTGAGTTGCTTAAAGACAACCCGCCTGACGTATTCAACCACAACTTAGAAACTGCACCGCGTCTTTACCGTAAAGCGCGTCCAGGTGCGAACTACAAGTGGTCGCTTGAGCTATTGAAGAAGTTTGGTGAAATGCACCCGAACGTGCCAACCAAATCTGGCGTCATGATGGGCTTAGGCGAGACCAAAGAAGAGATCGTCCAAGTCCTGAAGGATTTGCGCGAGCACGGCGTGACCATGCTGACATTGGGCCAATACCTTGCCCCAAGCCGTCACCACTTGCCGGTTGAACGTTACGTGCCGCCTGAAGAGTTTGACGAGCTACGTGACATCGCGTTGGAGCTAGGCTTCACACACGCTGCATGTGGTCCGTTTGTTCGTTCTTCTTACCATGCTGACCTGCAAGCGCAGGGCGTGGAAATCAAATAAGACGCACACCAATAGACACCCAAAAACGCCGAGGACTGCCTCGGCGTTTTCGTCTCTGCCGCTACCAATTTTTTTATACGGATTACGGATTACGGATTACGGATTACGGATTACGGATTACGGATTACGGATTACGGATTACGGATTACGGATTACGGATTACGGATTACGGATTTCCAATATGGAAACACCACCTTCCCATCATATCAATAGTGGAAAAACCCTTATCCACCGTAAAATAAACCCAAATTAAAGTAGGGTCTTTTCCATGAACAACAACCTATCTGAACTGCAGCAACGTTTTTACGACATCATCAACAACCCAAGTCTTTCACCAAAGCAAAAGAACCAGTTTCTTTCGCTAGAAGCAGAAGCTAGCCTGCCTTACCTGTCAATCACAGACAGCATCGAGCAAGCGATGAAGGACGGTGTGATTTGTGACATGTTCGAAGGCCATGCCCCCTTCAAACCACGTTACGTGCTACCAGATTACGCAAAGTTCTTGTCGCAAGGTTCTGAGCACCTAGAACTTGCGCCAGCGGAAAGCCTTGATGATGCACTGAACATGCTGAACATCATCTACCACCATGTACCGTCTGTGACCAACATTCCGGTTTACGTGGGTCAGTTGGATGACGTGCTGATGCCTTACGTGGGCGAGCTGTCAGACGAAGAGATCTATCAAAAAATTAAGCGTTTCTGGATCATGCTGGACCGCACCCTGCCAGACGCCTTCATGCACGCGAACATTGGCCCTGCTGACAACATCATCTGTCGTACCATCCTGCGCGTTGATGCTGAACTAAAACAAATCGCGCCAAACCTGACGTTCATGTATGACCCTGCTGTCACGCCTGATGATCTTCTTCGTCACGCCACCAGCAACATCTGTGAATGCAGCAAGCCACACATTGCAAACTACCCAATGCATGCTGGCGCTTACGGTGACAAGCGATTCGGCATTGTGAGCTGCTACAACTCACTGCCATTGGCTGGCGGTTCAAACACTTTAGTGCGCATGAACCTAAAAGAAGCGGCAAGCAAAGCAACCAACAGCGACGACTTCATCAACCATGTTCTGCCAACCTACAGCAAACTGATGGTTGAACTGATGGATGTACGCAGCACGTACCTGCATGAATCATCAAACTTCTTCACCAACTTCCTTGCGACTGAAGGACTGATTGAAGAAAGCCGATTTGCGCCAATGTTCGGTATCTACGGCATGGCTGAGGCTGTAAATACCTTGTTCGAAAAAGACGGCAAGCAAGGCAAGTACGGTCACGACATCAGCGCTAACGAATTGGGCCACGCAATTTCCGCGAAACTGGCGGCTTTGGTTGACGAAAACCCAGTCAAACATGGTTACAACGGTAAAGCACTTTTGCACGCACAAGGTGGTATCAGCCTAGATTTGGACGCAACACCTGGCGTGCGTATTCCTTACGGTACTGAACCAGACCCAGTGACTTACGTGCATGCAACTGCGGGTCACCACAAGCACTACACCTCAGGCATCAGCGACATTCTGACGATTGATGAGACGGTAAAATCAAACCCAGAAGCGATGTTCAACCTGTGTAAAGGCGCAATCAATTCTGGCTATCGTGAGTTCACAGCGAACGTTGCATCAAACGATTTGGTTCGTGTCACGGGTTATATGATCAAGCTGTCTGATATCGCGAAGTTTGATGACGAAGGTTCACGCAAAAACACCACGTGGCTGGGTGCAGAAGCATCGAAAAACACGGGGATTTTGAACCGTGCGCCACGCGTCGTGAGCTTTGAATCAACGCCAGTTTACAAATAACCACGGTTAATCCGGAAAGAGACCAAGAGAATGTCAGTGAAGCCAACGCAAAACGAAGCACTGGTCAGTCGTATTCTGACATTCTCTTGTGTTGATGGGCCGGGCAACCGTTTGGTGGTGTTTTTGCAGGGCTGCAATTTTGATTGCATCACTTGCCATAACCCTCACACCATCAATCACTGCACCCATTGCGGTGATTGTGTGAAAAGCTGTCCAAGCGACGCCCTGTCCATTGCTTCACAGCAAAACGGCACACAACGCGTTGTTTGGCACGCTGATAAGTGTACCCACTGCGATCTTTGCATCGATGTTTGCCCTGATAAATCCAACCCAAAAATCGTTCGCTACAGTGTGGATGACATGCTCGCGTTGATCCGCCAGCACCACTTTTTCCTCAATGGCATCACCATTTCAGGTGGTGAAGCAACACTGCAACTGCCGTTCATTATCGCGCTATTTAAAGCGGTGAAATCCGACTCTGAACTTGCACACCTTACGTGCTATATCGACAGTAACGGTTCGCTATCACGCACGGGATGGGAGCGCGTTTCCCCCTACCTTGATGGTGCCATGATCGATCTCAAAGCATGGCAATCAGACACGCATTTATGGCTCGTCGGTCGAGATAAGCATCGCGTTATCGACACCATTGATTACTTGGCTACGCAGAACAAACTGCATGAAGTGCGTTTGCTGCACATTCCGGGAAAAAGCGATTTGGATACCGAAGTTGATGCGGTGGGAGATTACCTCAACACCCTGCCTAAAGAGGTAAAGATCCGCCTAAACGCTTTTCAACATCACGGTGTGATTGGTGAAGCGCTGACGTGGGAGAAATGCAGTGAAAGCGAGATGAACCGCTTTCATGATTTACTGTTTTCGAAGACCAACCGACCTATGCAATTACCGACGATTTATACCTAAATCTATGCCTTGTCGACAACCAGTTGATCATGCAGCCAGCGGCACGCTGGATTGTTCAAACTCACGGTATTCCACACCAAGCTATACGCCACTTGTCCGTAATCAAACGGCAAGGGTTTTGCCACCAGCCCTTTTCCTTGTAGCGCCGTTTCAGCCCAACGCTTCGAGCACGTAAACAAATACGGCGAGTGCTGACACATTAATGCCGCCGAACCGAAATCCGCCACCATGGTCGCAATGTTTCTCGCACCATGACGCTGCGTGAGTGTCTGTTCAAAATAGGGCTCTGCCAAGTCTTTGTCGATCACGCGAATATGACGACAGCTTAAATACTTCTCGATAGTCAGTTCGTCGTTTGCAAGCGGATGATGGCGATTCATCAAGCAGACCATTTCATCACTCAAAATCGCCTTCCACACTAAATTCTTGCTGTGCGTCGGTGGCTGACTGATGTCGTGGGGCAGCAGCAGAAAATCTATCTTCCCGCTCAGTAACGCCTCAAAACTGAATTGTTCTTTAGTAGAAATTACCAACTGAGCATGATCACTCAATTGCTGAGAAATATCCCCAAGCTGCGGGGCGAAAAGCTCAAACGTACTTTCACGCATCGACAAGGAAAGCGTCCCCGTAAACGTCTCTGGCGCAAACTCGCCTTGTTGAAATATACCGTTAATGTTCGACAGCACATTGTGGATAGCTGGGCCAATGCTCAAGGCATATTGCGTAGGGGCGAGTTGATTACCTGTGCGGAAGAAAAGCTCATCGTTCAGCTGTGTTTTAAGCTGCGCCAATGCCTTGCTAACGCTTGATGGCGTGACACACAAAATATTGGCTGTCGCCGTTACACTGTGCGTCATCAAGAGCACATGCATCACGGTTAAGTGTTTAACGCTAATACGGGAAAGGGTCGCGTAATCCATCGAAGGTCATCATCATTTAAACAATCACGGCATAGCGTAGCGCTAAACCTTCCCTAGAGGTAGAGATATGCCTAAGTAACGTGGGGATATACATGCGCCAGACACAAAAAAGGCGCTGAATCAGCGCCTTTTCATCGAAAACTGCTTCCTGATTATGGGCGAGACAGGTAATCCGCTTTACCCACCCATTTGTAGGTTGTCAGCTCTTCTAAGCCCATAGGGCCACGAGCATGAAGCTTCTGAGTAGACACAGCAACTTCTGCGCCTAAACCGAACTGAGCGCCGTCTGTGAAGCGTGTAGAGGCATTCACGTAAACAGCAGCAGAGCCTGCGCCATTGATGAAAGCTTCAGTCGCGATCAAATCGTTGGTCAAGATCGCATCTGAGTGACTCGCATTGTGCTCACGCATGTGGGCAAGTGCGCCGTGAACATCAGCAACCAATGCCACACCCAGTGTGTAGCTCAGCCATTCCGTGTCGAAATCGCCATCGCCAGCTTCTTGAAGATCCGCCACGCCGTTGAGCAATGGCAGCGCTGCTTTCTCAGCAACAACCTTCAATTTGTTGTCGTTAAGCAGTGGCGTCAGTTTTTCAAACAATGCAGCCGCAATGTCTTTGTTCACTAGCAAGGTATCCAGCGCGTTACACGCTGATGGGCGCTGTGCTTTCGCGTTGATGATCAAATCCAAAGCGCGATCGAGATCCGCGGTTTTATCAACGTACATATGGCTAATGCCAAAGCCACCGATGATCACTGGGATGGTGCTGTTCTCTTTACACATCTTGTGCAAACCCGCACCACCACGAGGAATAATCATGTCCACGTAATCGTCAAGACGAAGCAGTTCGCCTACCAGTTCACGATCCGGTTTTTCAATGTACTGAACAGACGAAGCAGGCAAGTTGGCTTTTTCAAGCGCAGTTTGAATGACCTTCACCAACTCAACATTTGAGTGGAAGGTTTCACGACCACCACGAAGAATGCTCGCGTTTCCGGTTTTCAGGCACAGAGACGCGATATCAATGGTCACGTTAGGTCGTGCTTCATAAATCACACCAATAACGCCGATGGGTTCACGACGGCGACTCAACGTCATGCCGTTTTCCAGCACTTTACAATCCATTTCACTGCCGACGGGGTCAGACAGAGAAATGACATTACGCACGTCAGCGGCAATGCCGGCCAAACGTGATTCGTTGAGTAATAAACGATCAAGCATGGCGTCGGGCAAACCTGCCTCTCTGCCCGCATCAATGTCTTTTGCGTTAGCCGCTAGAATCGCAGCCGCGTTCGCCTCGAGTTCATCAGCGATCACTGCCAGCGCGTGGTTCTTTTGCGCTGTTGGTGCCGTTGCCAATGCATATGCAGCATCTTTTGCCGCACGTCCCATGCTCTGTAAACTGGTGGTTTGCAGACTCATTTTCGCCTCTATTGCTTCGTCCTTTTCGACTGCGGAACACCCGCAATCGGATTAATCGGTTACGACCAAATCATCGCAATGAATCGCGACAGGTCCATGTGCGTAACCCAGAATATCTTGAATGTCTTGGCTGTGTCGACCCGCGATCGCACTCAAGTCTTTGCTTGAATAACGACAAATACCGCGAGCGAGCTGCTTACCGTGCTGATCGCATATGCGCGCAACAGCGCCGCGATCGAACGATCCTTTCACTGACACGATGCCTTTTGATAGCAAGCTGCTATGACGTTTCACAACAGCAGACGCTGCACCTGCATCAATAATGATGTCGCCTGCCGGCGGAGGACCTGCCAGAATCCAGCGCTTACGGCTTTCTAGTGGTGACTCAAGCGGCAGGAAGCGGGTACCCGCAGGTTGTCCGCTCACCACATGTTGAATCACTTCAGGGCGGCTACCCGCAGCAATGGTGACTTCAATGCCAGCACGACGCGCCACGTCAGCGGCTTGCAACTTGGTCGCCATGCCACCTGTGCCTAATCCACTCACACTGCCACCAGCAAGCTGGTGCAGGGTTTCATCAATGGTGTGCACTTCACGAATAAGCTCTGCATCTGGGTTTGAGCGCGGATCAGCGGTAAACAATCCCGGCTGATCGGTCAAAAGAAGCAGTTTGTCTGCTTCGGCTAAAATAGCCACCAACGCAGAAAGGTTGTCGTTGTCACCCACTTTAATTTCAGCGGTCGCAACGGCATCGTTTTCGTTCACAACGGGCACTATGTTGTTGTCGAGCAAAGCTTGCAGCATATCTCGCGCATTCAAGTAACGCTCACGATCATCAAGGTCAGCGCGGGTTAACAGCATCTGACCGATGTTGATGCCATAAATACCAAAGAGGCTTTCCCACTCTTGGATCAAACGGCTTTGACCAACGGCAGCCAGCATTTGCTTGTTAGCGATAGTATTGGGCAGGTTGGGATGATTGAGATGCTGTCTTCCAGCGGCAATAGCACCAGAAGTTACAACGATGACTTGGTGACCCTGTCGAATAAGCATGGCGCACTGACGCACCAGCTCAACAAGGTGAGCGCGATCGATTTTGTTTGAGCCACCAGTGAGCACACTGGTTCCCAATTTTACTACGACAGTCTGGCGATCTTGTTTATCGCCAGATTCAGCAATGAAAGATGAAACGTTTTCTTGGCCTGACATGACATTGACAACATAAAAGCGAATATGCCCTTCTTTTATCAATCCCAGACCAAGATAACAAGTAAATATACCCAAGCAACTTGAAAATACTGGAATTCAGGTTGGTTGGGTACAAATCAATGGTAGTGCGGCAAACGGTAAACCGAGTGACTAGGCAGCAGTACCTAACTTCGGTTTTTTTAGCGACGGCAACGCAGTGATTTCTAACGCCAAATCGCCTTCAACAAACCCGGCAATCTTTTGATAAAAGGTATCAAGAGAGGCTTTCACTTCCTTTACACACTTATTCGGGACATTCTCTTCTAGCCATTCACCCTCAGTGTTGAATTTACCGAACGTATAAGCGTACTCAAAGCCCCCTTCTTTTGGTGTTAGCTTCATCCACCATCCCCAAAACTCACGACTTTCAGGTGGTTTCTTTGCGTTCACACACGCAGAAAGGCAATCAAAGAAGTACCCTTCTTCTGAGGATTTTTTTTGTCTCAGATAAGGACCCAGTTGAGCAAACTTCGTCAACAACCTCCCGTGAGATATATTTTTCGTTTCTTCAGTCATAGCAAGCTCCCTTAAGACGAACGTCGATCTCATTATTATCAGTAGAGTGTTTGCGAGAACACAGAGATTAGCGACTAAGCCATTCCTTGCTCTGCATAAGGCTCGTTCACGCATGGGAAATGCGTTAACAGCAAACACCCATTTATATAACACGCATCTGGTTAAAATTCGTCCTCACAGGGAGCGCTTTCCTTAATATGTCTTCATCCCAAGACAGTTAAAAAGATCTCGATCACAGTGTTTTGTTGAACCAGTCAATAGCTTCAAGCATTATTCTGTGATATCCGTCATGAATAGGTTTACTTGGCAAGGTTTTCGCTTTGCCTCCATAGCTGTATAGCGCAGCTAGTTGATTATCAGAATCTGGACATACGGGATCACCGTCAAGGCCAATAGCTAGGATCGGAACCTTCGTCTTCCTACCGTTGAGTAGCCCTTGATGTCTAAGCGACAGCGCTTGCAACTGAGTCAAAAGCGTCGACGATGCTTGGCTCTTACCCATTCGAGACGCGATGGTGTCTAAGTGCATTGGTGGGATATTGTTACGACGATTTACGTCCGTCAGCATGGCATGAAGAATGCCGCCAACAGACACACAAGACTTAATACGATTTTGTTCAACAAACGCCATTCTTACCGCAGCATTCGCACCAAAACGGACACCAAAACAACCAACGCGATGATGATCAACCCAAGGTACGGATTCGAGTTCATGCAACATAGCTTGGTGTAAACGACTGCTATCTTCTGTGAGGTTCCAGTGACTGCTTCTGCCAACTGAAGGCATATCCAGAGTCAACATGGCAATGTTGGCTGGTGCAAAATAGGTTTCAAAGAGATGCAACAGATCCGTTTGCAAACCGTCCATGCCACCACTAACAATCACAGTAGGTAGCGGCTCATTGGTATGTGGCAGATACAGAAAACCTTCTAGGGGTTTACCATCTACCTTGGTGACTATGTTTTTGATTTTGAGGCTCGATGTTTCCATCGCTGCGTGAAATGCTTTGTTAGCCAGAATTTCAGTTTGTTGAGAAAGCGGATCCCCTTTCAAGTGAGGGTAACCTGCAATACTGAAGCAAGCCGAGGCACGTCCCCACTCTGCAGTTGCTCCTGCTTTATCGCCTTGCTCATCTTTTTCCTGCGCCCGTTTTTGGTGTTTCATACCACACTGGGCCCATTCGTAAGACCAATTGCCCTGACGATAACCGACGACAGTATCAAGTAACTTTTCGTTGCTTCTGTCATTGTCTGAAGCAGCAATGCGTGCCAGCGTTTCTTCCATTTCTATCGGATCAACGCCTTGCCATATCCACTGAGGGCGGCGCAAAACACGATACCAACTGTTGTCACTTTGGCCGTCTAAGACACTTTCAACATCTTTAGGTGGCTTGTTGGCTGTGCCTACAATGGTGGATGTTTCTTTGGCATGTTTGGTGGGTTTAAAGAGTTTGACTGATAAGTTCTCTGACTCTGTCTCTCTCACGGCATCTCTCCGGCGCATTCATTTCAACGACCTCTAGTGTAAACGATGGCTTAGAGAAAACCATGCTCTCTCAAAGCCAAGCAGCATCTGTGAGCTCATTCACTGACATAAGGCAAAAAAAAAGCCCCTTTCGGGGCTTTCTATCGATAATTTTTCTTAGCGCTTTGCTACAGGCTCAACGAACGTCACAGCCATATCCCAAGGCTGTTCAATCCAACAGTCTTGCGCAATATCAACAACGTAGTCATCAACAAGGTGTTTGCCCGCAGGTTTCGCACATACGGTGACAAATTTCGCTTTCGGATACATTTCACGGATCACTTCTGCAGTGCCGCCAGTATCAACCAAATCGTCAACCACGATGAAACCTTCACCGTCACCTTCAGCTTTTTTGATAACACGCATATCACGCTGATGATCATGGTCATAGCTAGAAATGCACACTGTATCAACGTGACGGATGCCTAGCTCACGAGCAAGAATCGCAGCAGGTACAAGACCTCCACGGCTTACTGCAATAATCCCAGTCCATTGTTCTACAGGTAACAATTTTTCAGCCAGTTGGCGGGTATACATTTGCATGTTGTCCCACGTGATAACAAACTTGTTGCTCATTTTAAAAAACCTCAGTGGCGACGGTCGCCATTTAACTCACAGATTCAATTGCGGCGTATTGTGTCTTACATAACAAATTTCAGCAAGAACAGCGCAGCCAGAACCCAAATACTAATAGGTACGTCACGTCCTTTACCGCTAAACGCTTTGATTGCGCAGTAAGAGATAAAGCCCAAACCAATGCCATGTGCAATAGAGTAGGTCAATGGCATCAGCAAACATACGACAACAACTGGTGCAGCTTCAGTCAGATCACGCCAGTTTACGCTCACCAGACCTGACATCATCAAAATCGCAACGTAGAACAGTGCGCCTGCGGTAGCGTAAGCCGGAACCATGCCAGCCAGTGGGGCGAAGAACAATGCCAGCAAGAACATACCACCAACCACAACCGCGGTCAGACCGGTACGACCGCCCGCAGCAACACCTGATACACTTTCAATGTAAGAGGTTGTGTTTGATGTACCCAGAACGGCACCCACAGTCGTTGCTGTACTGTCCGCCAATAGTGCGCGGTTCAAACGTGGCAGCTTTCCATCTTTGTCCATCAGATCTGCTTTTTGCGCCACACCCACCAAGGTGCCCGCAGTATCAAACAAATCAACAAACAAGAAGGCGAAAACAACAGAAATCATTGCAACATCAAATGCGCCAGATAAATCCATTTGCATAAAGGTTGGAGCAAGACTTGGCGGCGCCGACATAATGCCGCCGTATTGCACGTTACCTGTTCCGACCGCAATCGCAGTAACAATAAGGATGGCAATCATCACCGCGCCTTTAATACCGCGATTAACCAAACCGATGGTTAGGAAGAAGCCTAGTGCAGCCATCGCAGGGGCAAAAGAAGATAAATCCCCCATTGAAACCAATGTCGCTGGATGCGCAACCACGATGCCGGAGTTTTGCAGCGCAATCAGCGCCAAAAACATACCGATACCTGCAGAGATGCCTGTTCGAAGAGAAAGTGGGATAGAGTGAATGATCAACTCTCGAACTTTAAATAGACTCAGTGCGATAAAGCACAAACCCGACAGGAACACCGCACCCAAAGCAACTTGCCACGAGTAACCCATCTGGAATACGACAGTGTAGGTAAAGAAGGCATTAAGGCCCATACCAGGTGCTTGTGCAACAGGGTAATTGGCAACTAATCCCATCACAAAACAACCGATAGCCGCTGCCAAACATGTGGCAACAAACACAGCACCACGATCCATGCCTGTTTCAGACAAAATCGCAGGGTTAACAAAGATGATGTAAGCCATTGTCAGGAAGGTGGTAACCCCAGCAATAACTTCGGTGCGTATATCAGTACCTTGCTCTTTTAATTTAAAAAGACGCTCAAGCATGGCTTTCGTTCCTTGGAAAGTATGTGTCTGAAAATATTACGCAAACGTTTGGCTAAACGTTTGCGTCTGAATTTGACGCGAATATTACTCGCCACTTCACGAAATTTCCAGTGTGAATTACATCACTTACTGGTCAATCGGTGGCAGATTAAACGACTTATCGCCATCCTGACGACATTGCCTGTTTAAGACACAAATTCTAGAGTGATTTATTGATTAATAAACGAACAGCAGCCAAAGCTGTGATCAACGTTGTCTGCTTCATCAATAGACTGAGAGGCACTGCAAGAGACGAAAATTGAGATAAAAAAAACGCCACTAAAAGTGGCGCCAGATCAAAAATCAAATTCCAAATCGGAACGAAAATATCTGTTAGAGCGGGGTAATGTATGTATCAAGCAAGGAAATTGGTTACTTGCTTTTGTATCCGAACGTCGCCGGATAACGAAAATTCGCGGTGTATACGGAACCACGGTTCCAGTATTGGCTAGCAGAACTGCCTTTCATAGGTCGTACCTCAAAATAATTCGATAGGAATAAATGCAGCTTTAATAAAGCTCGGTTCCGTGGAGACGAATGATTTCGGGTTTATCCATAAACAAATGAAGCGCACAGCTATGTCTTTGGGCTCACTGCCCATCCAGAAGACGGCGAGATAATAACCTATTCGTTATTTTATTACAAACAAAAAAGAGATCTAAATCACACTAATACTTAAATAAACCCCATTATGTAATAAAGTTACACATTCACGCCAAGTTATTGCACTGAGGTAAAGGCATACGCATGGCAAAGTAAGCACTATTGCATGCATTGCCTCTTGAGCGACGCATTCACTGACTCCGCTATATTTGCATCGCATTAACAGTCATGAATAGCGCCATATGCGGAGTGACAGCTCAAGATGTAGGCTCTTAGGCCTATCTGCAGCGATATGCTTTTAACAAGGCATACTTTTCCGTTACAAATTCTGTTAGGTTAATTGCTTGCAGCACTGCTGCCTTTTTCATTCCATGTTTTCTGGAGATAGCCTGTGTCAGAAATTAGTCAATTGTCGCCACAACCTGTGTGGCAGTTTTTCGACAAAATTTGCTCTATTCCTCACCCTTCAAAGCACGAAGATCAACTCGCTCAGTTCATTGTTGATTGGGCAACAGCTGAGGGGCTGTCGGTTAAACGCGACGACATAGGCAATGTCATCATCAAAAAGCCAGCCACATCAGGCATGGAAAACCGTAAAGGTGTCGTTCTACAAGCACATATAGATATGGTGCCGCAAAAGAACGAAAACACGGATCACGATTTCACTGTCGATCCTATCCGCCCTTATATCGATGGTGAATGGGTTACTGCGGATGGTACTACGCTAGGCGCTGACAATGGCATGGGAATGGCAACCTGTCTTGCTGTCCTTGCCGCGACAGACATCGAGCATGGTCCGCTTGAAGTCCTGTTAACCATCGATGAAGAAGCAGGTATGACGGGTGCTTTTGGGCTAAAAGAGGGTTGGTTAGACGGAGAAATCTTGCTAAACACAGATTCTGAGCAAGAAGGCGAAATCTACATGGGTTGTGCGGGCGGTGTGGACACTGCCATCGACTTCACGCTCGAGCGAGAAACACTAGGCGAAGGCTATGTCGGTAAGACTCTTCAAATCAAAGGCTTAAAAGGCGGACACTCAGGTGTTGATATTCATACCGGTCGCGCCAATGCCAACAAACTTCTCGGTCGCTTTCTTGCTGGGCACGCCGAAGAATTAGGTCTGCGTCTCCTATCTATTCGCGGTGGTACGCTTCGCAACGCAATTCCACGCGAAGCATTTGCTGACTTGGCCGTACCTACTGAGAACACGGATAAACTGGCTGCATTGTTTTCGCATTTTGAAGCCTTGCTCCAACAAGAATTGGGCGCCGTGGAAACATCGATTGCTCTTGCAGTGCTGGATCTCAACATTGAAGAACAAGCACTAACCTCTGACGTGCAAAATCGCATCATTGCTACCATCAACGCTTGTCCCAATGGCGTGATCCGCATGAGTGATGATATAAAAGGGGTGGTAGAAACGTCATTGAACCTCGGTGTCATCACCACCGAAGAAAACACCATGACGCTCTTGTGCCTAATCCGTTCGTTAGATGACAGTGGGCGAAGCTATGTAGAGAGCATGCTGCGCTCATTGAGCACACTAGCTGGTTCAGAGGTGACATTCTCAGGTGCTTACCCTGGCTGGAAGCCAAACCCAGATTCAGAAATTATGCATGTATTCCGTGATACCTATAAAGATATCTACGGTCGCATACCCGATATTATGGTGATTCATGCAGGGTTAGAGTGTGGTTTGTTTAAAGAGCCCTACCCTAACATGGACATGATCTCTTTCGGTCCAACCATCAAATTCCCTCACTCCCCCGATGAGAAAGTGAATATCGCGACAGTTGGTCTATTCTGGGAGCAGATGATTGCGATGCTGAAAGCCATCCCTGTTAAGGCATAAAGGCCAAAGCGAAACCAACAAGATAATAAATGGGCGCGAATATCGCGCCCATTTACCTGCCAAACAAGTCTCGCTACCAATCAAAACTTAGTTGCGTTGCCTTGCTACTATCAACGGTTAACAGCCCGACGGTAAGGCCAATCAGTCGAACACCTCGTCCATTTTTTCGTGACAATGCTTCAATCATTAGCTCCGAAAATGCGCTTTCATCGTAGCGCCACTGCTTATGTTCGACCGTGGTTTGTTGAAAGTCAGAAAACTTCAGCTTAACGCCCTGACGAGCGATCAATAAATCAGGACACACACGTTTCAAACGCGTTTCCATTTCCTCATAAAGCGATTTCATGACGGCTAAGCATTCTTCTTCAGTCTGAATATCTTCTGGTAAGGTACGCTCAACCCCAACCGATTTACGCACACGGTCTGTTTCAACGTCACGATCATCAATACCTTGGCAGCGGTTCCACAAAGCATGTCCGAACTTACCAAACCGCTGAAGCAGCATATTGCGATCGCACTGCTGTACGTCCTCACCCTTGAATAGACCAAGCTCATGCAGTTTCGACAAGGTCACTTTACCCACGCCCGGGATCTTCTCTAACGGAAGCACTTTTACAAAAGCATCTACTTCACTAGGTGTCACAACATACAAGCCATCGGGTTTATTCAGATCGGACGCCACCTTAGCGACAAACTTAACCGGGGCAACGCCCGCAGAAGCTGTTAATCCCAATTCATTTTTGATCGACTGGCGGATATCTTCAGCAATTAAGGTGGCTGAACCTTTAAAAAGTAAGCATTCACTAACATCAAGATAGGCCTCATCAAGAGATAGCGGTTCTATCTTGTCAGTGTATCGGGAAAAAATAGCGCGTATCTGTACTGAGACGGCCTTATATTTGTTCATATCACCACGAACAACCGTCAAGTTTGGGCAGAGTTTAAGAGCATGGGCGGTTGCCATCGCCGAGCGCACGCCATATTGGCGAGCCATGTAATTACAGGTGGAAATAACGCCACGGCGTTTTTCTGAGCCGCCAATCGCTAGCGCAATATTTCGCAGTTCCGGGTTGTCCCGCATCTCTACTGCCGCATAAAAACAATCCATGTCTACGTGGATAATTTTTCTCATTTCATACTTAAATGTGCCCGCACCACTGTTCATAAAAACAGTATTTCCATATCAAGTCAATCACTCTACGTATTCTTGTATCTCGGCTATTATTAACACTTGAACTACAAACTACTCAATAGACACATTAACGAGACATGAGAAGGGGAATATCCTCATGACAAATAACCTCAAAGTGCTTGTTGTCGATGATAGTCCCACGTTCCAAAGTTATGTTTCAGCGCTACTCATCGATGCGGGCTTCGAACCCATTGTTTTCGGTACACTGGCAGAAACTATGGCGTACTTAGAATCAGAGCCTTCTCTGATTTGCTCTGTTCTTGACTACTGTCTGCCCGATGCCCCTAAAGGAGAAGTGATAGACAGTGTGCTCCAATCTGGATATCGAGCCATTGTTTTGACCGGCAATGCAGATAAGAATCTTAGAGAAGAGTTGCTGAAAAAAGGTATCGTCGATTACATCCTTAAAGACAGCGCAGTGTCTTTAGCATTTTTGGTGCCTTTGCTGAATCGTTTGGTTCAAAACACCAATAAAACTGCGTTAGTCGTCGATGATTCCCCCGTCATTACGCAATATCTTACTGAACTGTTGGAACGTCAGTATTTGAACGTAGTCACAGCGTCTAACGGACTTGAAGCACTTGAAGTACTGGAAAACACATGGGAAGTGAATCTCGTTATTACAGACAACGATATGCCTCTGATGAATGGTTTGGAACTCACTCAACATTTGAGATTGAATAAAACCCGAGACGAACTCGCCATTATTGGACTCTCTGCATCAAACAATCCCGATCTGATTCCCCAATTTCTAAAAGCGGGTGCCAATGATTACCTTAACAAACCCTTCAACCAAGAAGAGCTATATTGCCGTATACACGCAGTACTCGACATGCAAGACGCCAGCGAACAATTGTATTTCTTAGCCAACCGAGATGATCTCACTGGATTGTGGAATCGGAGATATTTCTTTAATTTTACAGACCAAAACCCGGCGCCTTTTAAAAGCATTGCCATGATCGATATTGATCATTTCAAAATGATCAACGAACAGTTTGGGCATAATGGTGGTGATCATGCGTTAAAGTCGATTGGGCAAATGCTTAACACCGCCTTCTCTTCTGCATTGCCTGCTAGGTTTGGAGGTGAGGAGTTTGTTGTGCTTTGTACTGGCAACTCTGATGTATTCAATGCCGAACTAGAGGCGTTTCGTAACGAGTTGGAAAACACCACCATTCATTACGAAGGCCAGCCTATGCGCCTTACAACCAGCATCGGAGTGGCAAGTGGAGAGCAGTCACTGCCTCAATTACTCAAGAGCGCAGACGACAAGCTATATGCAGCCAAAAACAATGGAAGAAATAACATCATCTATTAAAAAACCGCCTTTCGGCGGTTTCTTTTAAATGATTTGGTTCTTTTTCCACTCTTCAGCACGAGCAGCACGAGCTTCTCGCTTTTGCCTCGCATCACAAGGTTCAGGACAGTCGCATTCTTTCTCAATGCCAACCGAACCAAGTCCACCACAGCTACCGCTTATGGTTTTACGTTGAACAATGTAGCCGATCGCCATGCCAGCAATCACTAGCAAGAAAACCGAAAACGTTATCAGATACTCAGACATCATTATGACCCTTAACGTGTTAGATATTTTGTAAACGCATCCGATGCGACTTCTGTAAAACCATTATCGGTCTTTACAATAAAAAATGCTGGGATATTTTCGCGGTTAGCCAGTGCTAAACCACGATCGGGCCCCATCACCATAAATGCAGTGGAAAGGCCATCAGCCGTCATGGATGATTTATCCAAAACGGTTACCGAGACCAAACGGTGGTTAATCGGTTTTGCAGTCTTCGGGTCGATAGTGTGTGAATAACGCACACCGTCTTCTTCGAAGTAGTTTCGATAATCGCCAGATGTTGCTACCGCCATATCGCCGGGTGCGATAATTTCTTGAATGGACTGCTGCTCTTCTCCTGGCTTTTCAATGGCGATTCGCCAAGGGTGACCTTCACCATTCACGCCCTTTAGCTGAAGTTCACCACCGATTTCAACCAAATAGTTTTGCGCACCGAGTTGCGCTAGATAGTTTGCGACCACATCAACGCCAAATCCTTTAGCGATCGACGACAGATCGACATAAAGATCAGGGTTCGTCTTGGTGAGTGAATGAGCCGTTGCACTCAAAAACTCGATACCTGTCATTTGTCTGCGTTCAGCGATCAATTCATCACTAGGAACACGATCAGGGCGCCCTTCAGGACCAAAGCCCCATAAGTTAACTAAAGGCCCTACCGTCACATCTAGTGCGCCGTCAGACAGCAGATTTAAGCGAATGGCTTCGTTTACAACTTTTGCTGTGTCAGCTGATACAGTGAACGCATCACTGTTCTTTTGCTGATTGAAACGGCTTAGTTCAGAGTCCTTGCGGTACGTCGACATTTGGTCGTTAACGAGCTCTAGGCGCTTATCTATTTCAGCTTGAACATCAACGGTACTTGGCATATCGCCTTTAGATAAATACTTCACAGAATAGTAAGTACCCATGGTTGACCCCGTAAGGTGAACCTGCTTAGGCGCTTGGTCACATCCGGCCAAGAGAAAAATGCTGCTAACAATAAGACCGAGAGACAACAGGAATTTTTTCATTACTTCATCCGGTTGGTTGAAAATAGAGATTCAGGAACAGCATCAACAAAAGACGCGAACCTGTTTTAATACGAATCGCAGTATGCATTTGCTGTGTGATGACAATGCAATAGCGGAGAAATACCCACTGTGATTAGTATCGATGAATTGATGACGATGTAGATGCAAAATGGCTGACCCAAAGGCCAGCCATTTGTCTTTTCGACGCAAAGGTAATTAGCCGCCGAAGTCATCCAGAAGGATGTTCTCGTCTTCTACACCAAGGTCTTTCAGCATGCCAATAACTGCCGCATTCATCATCGGAGGACCACACATGTAGAACTCACAATCTTCTGGGGCATCGTGGTCTTTAAGATAGTTCTCAAACAACACGTTATGGATAAAGCCAGTGTAACCTTCCCAGTTATCTTCTGGTAGAGGATCTGACAATGCGCAATGCCACTGGAAGTTCGGGTTCTCTGCTTGAAGACCGTCGAAGTCTTCCACATAGAACATCTCACGCTTAGAACGTGCACCATACCAGAAAGACATCTTGCGGCTAGACTTCAAACGCTTAAGCTGATCGAAGATATGCGAACGCATTGGAGCCATACCAGCACCACCACCTACGAATACCATTTCAGCATCAGTGTCTTTTGCAAAGAACTCACCAAACGGACCAGAAATCGTACACTTATCGCCTTCTTTCAAAGACCAAATATATGAAGACATAATACCTGGCGCAACATTTGGATTATTTGGTGGCGGCGTAGCAATACGCACGTTCAACATAATAATGCCAAATTCTTCTGGATAGTTCGCCATTGAGTATGCGCGAATGGTCTCTTCGTTAACCTTAGACTCGTAACGGAATAGGTTAAACTTGTCCCAATCTTCGCGGTACTCTTCTGGTACGTCATAATCCGCATATTTAACATGGTGAGCAGGTGCTTCGATTTGGATGTAACCACCCGCACGGAAAGGCACTGATTCGCCATCAGGAATTTGCAGTTTAAGCTCTTTGATGAAAGTGGCTTTGTTATCGTTAGAGATAACTTCACATTCCCACTTTTTAACACCAAAGATTTCTTCCGGCAGCTCAATATCCATGTCAGTTTTCATTGCAACCTGACACGCTAGACGCTCGCCTTCACGCGCTTCACCCTTGCTAATGTGATCAAGCTCGGTTGGCAGAATATCACCGCCACCATCTTTGATCTTCACGCGACACTGACCACAAGAGCCACCGCCACCACAAGCAGAAGAAACGAATACACCAGCGCCAGCAAGTGCACTTAGCAGCTTGCCACCTGGTTGAGTGGTGATCGCCAAATTGGGATCGCCATTTACAGAGATGATGATGTCACCTGAAGGTACCAGTTTGGATTTGGCGAACAAAATCACCAATACCAAAGCCAGTACGATAAGAGTAAACATCACTACACCAAGAATAATGTCCATTGACTAATCCTTATATCGCGGTTTACCCGACTTACAGTTGAACACCAGAGAAAGACATAAAGCCCAACGCCATCAAACCTACAGTGATGAAGGTAATACCCAAACCACGTAAAGCTGGAGGAACGTCAGAATACTTCATCTTTTCACGAATACCTGCCAGCGCAACAATCGCTAGCATCCAGCCGATTCCCGACCCTGCGCCGTATACCACTGATTCTGCGAAATTGTAGTCACGCTGAACCATGAAAGATACACCACCAAAGATCGCACAGTTAACTGTGATAAGCGGAAGGAAGATACCCAGTGCGTTGTAAAGTGGCGGGAAAAAGCGGTCTAGGACCATTTCCAAAATCTGAACCAACGCTGCGATAACACCGATGAAGGTGATAAAGTTCAGGAAGCTCAGATCAATGCCTGGTGCCAACGCGCCGTCTTTCAAAATCAGGTTATAAACCAGATTATTGACAGGAACAGCGATGGTCAGTACGACGATAACTGCGACACCTAGGCCAAATGATGTTTTTACTTTCTTAGATACAGCCAAGAAAGTACACATGCCTAGGAAGAATGACAGCGCCATGTTCTCGATGAAAATCGAACGAACCATAAGGCTAATGTAATGTTCCATTACGTCCTTACTCCTTCGCTTCTACTTGTTCAGGTTTGAACTCACGTATAACCCAGATCATAAAGCCGATCAGGAAGAACGCTGATGGAGCCAGCAACATCATACCGTTTGGCTGATACCAACCGCCTTCTGACGTCAGAGGCAGGATAGACACACCAAACAGTTTGCCAGAGCCCAACAGTTCACGGAAGAAGCCAACTGTGATCAATACAAAGCCGTAGCCAAGACCGTTACCAATGCCGTCAATGAATGATGGCAGTGGCGCAGACTTCATTGCATACGCTTCTGCACGTCCCATAACGATACAGTTGGTGATGATCAGGCCAACGAATACAGATAGCTGCTTAGAGATATCGTAAACGTACGCTTTCAAGATCTGGTCAACCACGATTACCAACGATGCAATGATCGCCATCTGAACGATAATACGCACAGAGTTAGGAATGTGATGACGAATAGCCGAAACAAACAGGTTTGAAAACGCTGTAACGAAAGTTACTGCTAGCGTCATTACAAATGCTGTTTCTAGCTTGGTGGTGACTGCTAGTGCAGAACAAACACCTAGAACCTGAAGGGCGATCGGGTTATTACTTAGGATCGGAGCCCATAGATTCTCTTTCAGTTCTTTAGTATCAGCCATTGTTCAGCTCTCCCTCTTGAACCTTCTTAAGGAACGCGCCAAAGCCATTGTCACCCAGCCAGAAGTCGAATGTGTGCTGAACACCGTTTGAAGTCAGTGTTGCACCAGACAAACCATCAATACCGTGGATGTCACCCGGTTGTGCGCCACCCTTCACCATGCGAATTGCAGGCTGACCTTTGTCGTCAAACAGCAATTTGCCTTCGAATTGTGAACGCCAGCGTGGGTTTTCAACTTCACCGCCAAGCCCAGGAGTTTCGCCTTGTTGGTAGTAAGCAATACCACCTACAGTGTTACCGTCAGTTTCAACAGCAACAAACGCGTACATCATGGACCACAGGCCGTTACCATGCATTGGCAGGATAACTTCGTCTGTCTGACCTTGCTCGTTCTTAACTAGGTAAACCTTAGCCAAGTTCGCACGGCGACCGATCTTGCCGAAATCTTCCTCAGCTGACAGTTTTACCGATTGAGCTGGATCAGACGCAGCGGCGCGTTGGTCATAGGCAGCAGCTTCTTCAACAGTTCCTGTAAAATCACCTGTCGACAAGTCAACAAGACGAGGTTCAATGAACTTATCAAAAGCGCCTTGAACGTCACCATTTGCATCAATGCCTGCAACAGACAAGATGTTGCGCTGAACGTCAAGAACTGCGTTTTTCTGCTGTAGAGGACGCAGAGACACCGCCGCAAAAGAAACCACGACTGAACAAACAAGGCTCAGTGCGATAACTACGGTCAGCGTTTTTTTAATGCTATCGTTATTGCTTGACACGAGCCAGTCTCCGTTTGATGTTGCCCTGGATTACCAGGTTGTCGAACAGCGGTGCAAACAGGTTCGCAAACAGGATAGCCAGCATCATACCCTCAGGGTAAGCTGGGTTAACCACACGAATCATCACTGCCATCGCACCAATCAGGATGCCATACCACCATTTTGCTTTATTGGTGAATGACGCTGAAACTGGGTCAGTTGCCATGAACATCATACCGAAGGCAAAGCCACCCAGTACCAAGTGCCAGTGCCAAGGCATGCTGAACATTGGGTTGGTGTCTGAACCAATGATGTTAAATAGCGTTGCCGTTGCAACCAAACCAATAAAGGTACCTAAAATGATACGCCATGATGCAATACGCATCGCGACAATCATTGCGCCACCGATAAAGATAGCCAGCGTTGACACTTCACCGATAGAACCAGGAATGTGACCAATGAAGGCGTCCATCCAAGTGATCGCGTTACCAGAAACGGTGTTTACTAGTGCGCCTTCACCACCTGCTGCCCACTGGCTCAATGCTGTCGCACCAGAGAAACCGTCCGCCGCAGTCCAAACCAAATCACCAGAGATTTGAGCTGGGTAAGCGAAGAAAAGGAATGCACGGCCAGCAAGAGCTGGGTTGAGGAAGTTACGACCAGTACCACCAAAGATTTCTTTCGCCACAACAACACCGAAGGTAATACCTAGTGCTGCCTGCCAAAGAGGAAGAGTGGGTGGAACGATCAACGCAAACAGGATTGAAGTAACAAAGAAACCTTCGTTGACTTCATGCTTACGCACCATACAGAAAAGGACTTCCCAGAAACCACCAACAATAAACACTGTTGCATAAATTGGTAGGAAGTAAGTTGCGCCAAGCAGCATCTTGCTTGCCCAACCCGCCTCTGGTGCCAACGAACCGCCCAACATTTCTGTTAGCCAGTAGTGCCAGTTACCGCCCACAATCGACGCAAGCTGTTCAGCACCGTACATCGAGTTCAGCGCCATAATGGCCTGGTCACCCGCGTTGTACATACCGAAGAACATTGCTGGGAATACCGCCAGCCACACCATGATCATGATGCGCTTAAGATCGATACTGTCACGAACGTGAGCGCCACGCTTGGTGACAAGACCCGGCGTGTAAAGAACAGTGGCTACCGCTTCGTAAAGCGCAAACCATTTCTCGTGCTTGCCGCCCGGTTCAAAATGCGGTTCGATGTCTTCAAGAAATTTTTTCAAGCCCATGATTACCCTTCCTTCTCAATTTGATCAAGGCACTCGCGTAGCATTGGGCCAAAATCGTATTTGCCAGGGCAAACAAATGTACACAAAGCAAGATCTTCAGGATCCAGCTCTAGTGCACCTAGCTGAGCCATACTGTCCAGATCACCTGCACAGATATCGCGAAGCAAAAGCGTTGGCTCAATGTCCAGTGGCATAACACGCTCGTAGTTACCGATTGGCACCATTGAACGCTCACTACCGTTAGTGGTAGTGGTCATGTTGAACAGCTGGCCTTTAAAGAACTGACTCAGATACGCACGCGTTACTGAGAATTTGTTCTTGCCTGGAGTGATCCAGCCAAGCAGTTCTTTTTCACGACCTTCGCGTAACGCACTTACTTGTAAGTGGAAACGACCAAGGTAACCGTGAACACCGCCAGCTTGCGTACCACTCAGTACGGAACCAGAAATGAGACGGATTTCTCCAGGCATCAATTCGCTGTTAGTCAGCTCGTTGATGGAAGCACCAATTTGAGTTCGGATCAGGCGCGGGTTGTTTACCACAGGACCAGCAAGAGCAATCACGCGGTCTGTGAAAAGTTCGCCTTCAAGGAAAAGCTTACCGAACGCAATAACGTCTTGGTAATTCAAATGCCAAACCTGTGCTTCAGCACCAACAGGACGAAGGAAGTGAATATGGGTACCAACCAGACCAGCTGGGTGAGGACCATTAAACACCTGCTCTTCCACATTGGACTGCGAGCTACGTGGTAGGCTTGACTCACCTTTACACACGTATACTTTGCCATCAGTTAAACGCGAAACAACGTCCAAACCAGCTACAAACGCCTCTTGCTGTTCATTAATGATCAGCTCAGGGTTTGCCGCTAGAGGATTGGTATCCATCGCGGTAACGAAAACAGCCTTAGGTTTTGCATCAACCTGTGGGTTTTTGCTAAATGGGCGGGTACGAAGCGCAGTCCACAACCCTGAATCCACCAACTGGTCTACAACCAATTGACGATCTAGGCCTGCGATTTCAGAGGCTTCATATTTGTTGAAAGTGACTTGCTCGTTGCCTTCAATTTCGATGACAACTGACTGAAGAACACGTTTCGCACCGCGGTTGATTTCAACCACAGTACCCGCTGCAGGTGCAGTAAATTTAACGCCTGAATTCTTTTTGTCTTCAAAAAGAACCTGACCTTTTTTCACTACATCCCCAACACGAACATGCATCGTTGGACGCATACCAACGTACTCTTCGCCTAGCAAGGCGACTTTTGTGATGGCTGGGCCATCATTTATCACCTGAGCAGGAACCCCTGAAACTGGGATATCCAAGCCCTTTTTTATTGTAATCATACGCACTTGCACTACATTAACGGGAAAAAAAAATCTGTTATTGCGCAGTTAATACACGACTTTCCACTGTCTGGCTGAACGATATTCAATCATAGCCTTCGCAACTTCCTCATCACCAACTCGCAACAATTTGACGTGCGGAGTCAGTTTTCAAGCGGTGGATTCTATCATCAACCAAAGATGCTATTCCACGGCAATCACCGTGATGCACCCTGTATTTTCGGCAACTGAGCAAAGTATCGCCAATTCAGGTCAATAAGTATGAGCGGGTGCACAAAATAGCGTGCAAAGCTCATGTGTAAAAATTGTTACAAAATCAACATAAGCGTCAAGAGCCCGCCTTGATTTTGATTTTCTCAATACACCAAAATCTTTAACAATCCACTAAAAATCACTTTTTATCAGACCCACTGCAAAAAACATTTTTGAGTTGTTGTGTATCTATTAAATAACTATTCGCGCAATAAAAGGGCCATTAATTTCAACAGCCCATCTCAATTATTTTGTATCTAGCAACGACCCGCCACGACAGGCTGGCGAAGCCGGTGAATGACCATTCAAATCATTCCACTCACTCTCAGTATATGTATGAATTGCCAAAGCATGGATATCATTTTGCAATTCATCGGCCAGTGTCTTATTTACCGCACGATGCCTAGTGATCAATCGCTGCTCTTCAAAGTCTTTACTCACGACCGTCACTTTAAAATGACTTTCTGATCCAGGAGGCACGTTGTGCATATGGCTCTCGTTGAGTACTTCCAAAAAGATAGGTGAAAACGTGGTGTTCAGTTTCTGTTCGATTTTTTGTTGAACAATCATGTGTTCCTCTTTATTTATGACCTTTTTCCGGCAATGTCATCTTCGATTGCCGCAAGACAATTGCAGTATTCCTGTCTTCTGCGACAATATACATCATTATCACTAGCGCTTCGCTGATACCTCCCATGAAAACCACATTACAAATTGCAGACATAGCATTGGAATTGCTCCGTTATCCCTTGCAAAAGAACGAAACATTGCAAGCTTGGGACGCCGCGGATGAATATCTCATTGAGTACACCGAAGAGAAAAAGCTGGAACCGGGTGCACATATTCTGATTATGAATGACGGATTTGGTGCACTGAGTTGCTGGGCCTCATCGAAGGGATTTCGTGTCACTTCGATCAATGATTCTTGGTTGTCGCAACAAAGTATTGAACAAAATCTAAAAGCTAATAACTTGGGCGATATTGAGAGGCTATCTTCGCTTGATACCCTGCCATCAGATATCGACATCGTTTTGATGAAGCTGCCAAAGAACAATCGCCTTCTAGTATGGCAACTTCAGCAAGTTTCTCAGCTCACCAGCAAAGAGATCTCCCTCGTTGCAGGTGCAAAAGTTAAAGATGTCCATACCTCAACACTCAAACTGTTTGAAAAGCATTTAGGAACAACGCAGACCTCGTTAGCCAAAAAGAAATCACGACTCATTTTCTGTCAAAAAGAAAAGCAGTTAGATGGCTTACCTGCTGCGACAACATCATTTGATGTGCCCGACTATCAACTCACGCTCGCTAACCACGCAAACGTCTTCTCATCAGAGAGTCTTGATATCGCCGCCTACTTGATGCTTCAACACATGCCCAAGAATGAAAACATTAAACACATCATTGATTTAGGTTGTGGTAATGGTGTGCTGGCAATTCAGGCGGCGAAACTTAACCCGCAAGCTAAAATCACTGCCGTTGACGAAAGTCATATGGCTGTGGCATCAGCCACTATGAACTTGGAAAATCACGATATAGCGCCATCAAGAACACATTGTATGGTGAATAATTGCCTAGATGGCTTTACACCAAATAGCGCCGATGTTGTGATGTGTAACCCTCCGTTCCATCAATTACAGACAGTGACAGATCACATTGCATGGCAAATGTTTTGTGACGCTCGACGGGTTCTTGAACCGAAGGGGAGAATTGTGGTTATTGGTAATCGACACCTCGGCTATCATACTAAATTGAAACGTCTTTTTGGCAATGCTCAAGTCATTGCTTCCAACCGTAAGTTTGTTATTGTCGAAGCTTATAAATAGCCAGACTTTAAAGGGATACGCTAACTCATGAAAAAACTTCTGCTCGTTTCCGGACTCGTGCTTGGCTTGAGTGCTTGTTCTACGCCTCAAGAACCCCAGTTAACCGTTGCACCTCAGCCGGTAATTTCCTCGGTGCCTGTTGCTCAAAATAAAGCACTGGTTATTGAAAGCCGTGATTTGCGTACCGCTCAATTTGTTGCTGTGGTTGATAATGGTCGTAAAAACGTTCAACCCATCCAATCAACCTCGAATGTGCGTATCGTCCTCGAAGATGCACTCACGCGCCAACTAAACTCTCAAGGTTTTCGTGTCGTAGCAGATAGCAAAGGTAAACTGCGTATCGATGTACTTGATGCTCTAGTCAAAGTTGAACATTCAGTGTTTTCACATGACATGACAACCAACGTCCAAATTCAGTTGGTTGCCGAAACAAGCGAAAACAAGTTCGTCAAACGCTACACGGGAAAATCAACGTCTGAAGGCGCATCCAGTGCTTCTGTAGAAGACATGGAAATCGCGTTGAACAGCTTACTAGAAGCCGTTCTGCAAGACATCGCACGTGATGCGCAATTAACGACCTTCATGAGCGAGAACTTCTAATGCGTTCCCTGATTAAGACCGCTGTGATCGCAGCGACATTCATCGTGTCAGCGCCAGCCATGGCCGCTAACCCTGTTGTAGAAGTGGAAACCAGTGTCGGTGACTTCAAGCTTGAGCTATATCCTGACAAAGCACCGAAGTCAGTCGAGAACTTTCTTCGTTATGTAGAAGATGGTAGCTACGTGGACACCCAGTTCCACCGAGTGATCAAAGGGTTTGTGGTCCAAGGTGGTGGTTACGACGCTACTTTTAACGCCCGTCCAAGCACTTACGGTGAAGTCGTCAACGAATCCAAGAATGGACTTGGTAACGAACGCGGTACAATTGCCATGGCGCGTAAGTCGTCGCCTGATTCAGCAACACGTCAGTTCTACATTAACTTGCAGAACAACAGCAACTTAAATGGTTCGTCTTACAAATTTGGCTATACCGTTTTTGGTAAAGTGATCGAAGGCTTTAACGTCATCGAAAAGATGGCCAACACGAAGACAGTCACAATTCCACAAAGCGGCATGCGTGATGTCCCACAGCAACCTATAGTTATTGAGAATATCATCATCAATAACTAGCAGGTATAGGGATGCTAAAACTCATTGCGGACAATCCCGATCCCGACGTTAATGAAGCTATCGCTGGTCAGCATATTAAGACATATGCGCCAGCGTTTGCTTCTGAGGTGATCCGCTTTGTTCTGAGGCAGGCACCTTACGAGGAACTCAAACAATGTTGCCAACAACAATTTGTTGATTGGTGGAAGTTGTCGATGCCAAGTGGCTCTCCCAGCGATCCCTATGAATCTGTTTACTGGTATCTACTCTATTTGATCGAATCACGGCGTGAAGATGAATTGCGAGGAAATCGCTTTGCTAATCTACGGGTCAAAGAGTGCGCTTGTTATTTGATGAATAAGGAAAAAATTCCTGAATACGCACGTGGCATTCGCCCTTGAAGCACGGTAGCATGGCATTACGTATGTTACTTACAAGGACGTCAACACATGTCCCATGCACCTTCCTACTCATGGCGAGAAACGCTTCACAGTTATCTTGACCGCCGACTACTTTGGGTTTTTCTGCTTGGCTGCGCCAGTGGCTTTCCATTTGTACTTGTCGGTTCAAATTTAACTGGTTGGCTAAACGATTCCGGTCTAACCAAAGCAACAATTGGATTTGTTGGTGCAGTCAGCATTGTGTATGCACTAAATTTCTTCTGGGCTCCGTTTGTCGATAGAGTCAAGTTGCCTTACCTTCATCAGCGATTTGGACAACGAAGAAGCTGGATCCTGCTTATGCAGATTTTCATGCTTGTTTTTACGCTCTTAATTGCGAATACAGACCCTTCATTTAATTTATGGCTTACTACAATATTGGCGTTTGGTATCGCCGTATCTTCTGCAACTCAAGATATTGCGATTGATGCCTTTCGAATAGACAGCTTTGGAGAAAGTGAAAGCCGTAAACTTCCACAAGCCGCAGCAATGGCTGTTATTGGCTGGTGGACGGGTTACAGCCTTCCTGGTTATTTTGCCTTTATCAATGCCGACACAATAGGTTGGAATGGTGTGTATTACGGCATGGCAGCCTTTGTTGGCCTGCTAATCATCTTTACACTCTTTGTTAACGAGCCCAAAACAAACCGAGATACGCTGCAAGCAGAAGCTGAAACCCGATATGCAAAGCACTTAAGTCACGGTAAAAGCAATCTATTGGTGTGGTTTTCAGTCACTATTATCGAACCTTTTGCCGACTTTTTTAGACGAAATGGTGTTCAAGTAGCGCTAACGCTACTGCTTTTCGTTTTTCTCTTCAAAATCGGCGAAGCCTTCTTGGGCAGGATGTCAGTCGTATTCTATAGAGACATTGGTTTTAGCAATGAAGACATTGGTTATTACTCCAAGCTCATCGGTTGGGGGGCAACCGTCATATTCACCTTAATCGGAAGTGCCGTCAATGTTCGCTTTGGCGTCGTCAAAGGTCTGCTGATTGGTGGCATCGCCATGGCAAGCAGTAACTTGATGTTTGCTCTTATAGCTCAAGTAGGTCCAAGCGAGGATCTCTTCCTTGCCACGGTGATCGTCGATAACTTTACCAGTGCTTTTGCCACCATAGCATTTGTGTCTTTCCTGACACATTTAACGGGTCGTGCATTCTCAGCAACTCAATATGCTTTGTTAGCTTCTCTTGGTAATTTAAGCAGGACTACATTGTCCTCGTTTAGTGGTGTGATGATAGAAAAGATAGAAAAATTCGAATGGTTGAATCATATCGACTGGCTGAATCCGTGGTCATTGTTCTTTATTCTCACAACCCTCATGGTTATACCAAGCCTCGCCATGATTGTAGGGCTACGCCATCACTTCAAAGCGCTTACTGACAAACAATAAACTGCTTAAACCTGTTTAACCCGCGACGCATGTCGCGGTTTTTTTCTTTATATCTGTTGAATACCTTTACGTCGTCATTTTTTGAAACACTTATCTCGAATGTAATCCGTTTCAACGAGATCCAGATCACAACTAGCAAACGTTTGCTATTTCATTGCATTTTCTTTTTTGAACTTTCCCCTAGAATGGCGCTCGCAACGGCAGAGGTCTAACCACAACGGTGTCTTTGCCACTCAATCTTGATGATGTAAAGAGAACTTAAGATGCGTAAATCAGTAGTAGCACTTGCCATTCTAGCGTCAGCAGCAGCTGTACCAGCACAAGCTGAATACCTTTACGGTTTCGGTAATGTTTACACCGACTACCTAACTTGGACTAACGGCTCACAAGGATTTGACGGTAAAGACGTTAGCGATGCGCGTGACGACCATATTACTATTGGTGCAGAAGGCGGAGCTGGTTTCACTTGGGGTGAAATCTACGGTTTCTACGAATACGAGAAACTGAACAAAGGTTCTGACGAGCGTGGCCAAGCCGCTAAATTCTCTATTCACTACAAAATCGCTGGCAATGTGACTGCATACGGCCAAGTTTACGACCTAGTAGACAACAAGTTTGGTGGCGAGCAAAACCGCGTTGTCGGTCTTGGTTACGTTGGTCTAACTGGCGACAACTACTGGTTCAAACCATGGATCGGTGTTCATGACGCTTCTCGTGAAGGTCAATCAGGTGCAAGCGGCCTAAACGGCGGCATGCTAGGCTGGTCAGCAGGTTACAATTTCGAAATCGCTGGTCAACCACTGATGCTTTCTAACTGGAACGAATTCGAATTTGCACGTACTGATGAGTATCAAGCAGCAGCTGGTACTAAGTCTAGCGGCCTAAACGGTGCTGTGAGCATTTGGTATGACATCACTGACACAATTTACACTGGTGTAACTTACCGCTACTACTCAAACAAATTGGGTGTAGATGGTTACGGCGACGCGGCTATCTTCCGCATCGGTATGCACCTGTAATCCAAAGTATTTTAAGAAGCACCTTCGGGTGCTTTTTTTTTATTTGAAATTCGGACTCACTTCGAAGCATGATATTCTTGATCCTATTGCTTCATAGAATGAGTTAAAAATGCGATTTACCCTTGTCGGCGCTGGAGCAGTGGGCACCTTGTGGGCGTTGAAACTGCATCAAGCAGGGCATAATGTCCATCTGTGGACTCGCTCAGAGAAAGATACCATTCAATGCAGATTGGATGATCATTCCCCAGTGACATTTTCAGCCAATCAAACTTTCTTATTAAATGACTCCGACTGCATTCTGGTTTGCGTGAAAGCCTTCCAAGTCGATACCGCTCTGAACAGCGTGTTACCCCATATTCATCCCGACACACCCATTATTCTCATGCACAACGGTATGGGAACCGCCAGCCAAGCGCTTACCAAACTCGGCGACACACCTTTATTGTTGGCGACAACGTCTCAGGCTAGCTTGCGAATCTCCGAAAACACAATTCAGCACACTGGCGTTGGCGAAACACGGTTAGGTGGTGTTAACCAAAATGGGAAACAATGCGATTTCATGGCGGAGGTTCTCAACCATGCGCTTGCCCCTTGCTCGTGGGAAAGCAACATTGAAAGCGCTTTGTGGCAAAAGCTCGCGATAAACTGCATGATCAATCCATTGACAGCAATCCATCAAATTCCTAATGGCGATCTCACTCAGCCAGCGTTTAGGGATAAACTCAGTAAGATTGCCCGCGAAGTTGCCAACGTGATGCAAGCGGAGGGCATGGATACAAACAGCGATATCTTATTGAAAAGCGCCCTATCCGTTGCCGAGGCGACGGCATCAAATTATTCTTCAATGAACCGTGACATATACTTTAAACGCCCTTCTGAGATAGACGCGATTACGGGATATTTGATTCATTGTGCAACGCGTCATGGAATTGCAGCGCCGCAAAATCAGGCGCTATACAACGCAATAAGAAATTTGGAGTCATCCTATGACAACCCCTAGTGTATTAGTGTGCCTTGCCCACGGCACAGAAGAAATTGAAGCGGTGGCAGTCATCGACGTCATGGTGCGAGCTGGCTTTAACGTAACCACAGCCAGCGCAGCAGAAAATGGAGAGTTGACCCTGACCTGCTCTCGCGGTGTCAAACTGGTTGCCGACGCGCCTCTGGTTAAAGTGGCTGACGAAGAATACGATTGCATAGTCATACCCGGTGGTGTTGATGGAGCAACAAGTTTAGGAGAGAGCGCTTTAGTATTGGAGATGCTTCGTCAGCAGCAATGTGACCAGAAATGGGTCGCCGCCATTTGCGCCGCCCCTGCGCTGGTACTGGAGAAAAATGGTCTATTCCCTGACGCACACAAAGCCTGTCATCCCGCATTTATCCATCAGATCAACGAGGAAAAGCGCAACGCTAAGCGCGTTTTCACCGACCATGACCACCACTTGATCACCAGCCAAGGTCCAGGTACCGCGCTAGAATTTGCCGTTGAGATCGTGTTAGTACTGGCAGGAAAAGAAAAAGCGAAGGAAGTAACAGATCCTATGGTGATGATCCCGAGCCTTCACTACGACAAAAAGTTTGCGTAACGACGTTTCACCAAAGAGTGAGGCGCGTAAAAAAACCGACCTTGGGTCGGTTTTTTTGTTCTGTTGCTTACGTCACGAAACCTTATAAGGCCGCAGAGAGCTATCGACGTTTCAATTTACGGACGATATACCTTCACATTCGCGTAGCCATTTTCTTGCAGGTATAGCGCCTGCAAACGGCTCATTACGCCACGGTCGCAATACAGCAAGTAAGTTTTGCTTTGGTCTAGATCGCCAAATTTCGTCGCTAATTTGAAGAATGGAACATGAATGACTTCCACGCCGTCGATTTCAAGCGGGCTGTTGTCTTCTTCTTCTGGGCTGCGAATATCCAGCACAACTGCGCCTTGGGCTATTTCATCCACCAACTCAACATCTGGTGCTTTTTCTTTGCTTTGCTTTTCGATCTCGCGAATATCAATGGTGCGAGCTTCACGGACCACTTGCTCAAGGATCTCAAAGTTAAACTTAGCTTCTTCAATCTCTAACTTTTCTTTCTCAGCCTTAATAGTTGGCTTGCGAGAAATTACGCCACAGTACTCGGGCATTGTTTTTGCGAAATCTTCAGTGCCAATTTGGCGCGCCAAGCCAATGATATCTTCTTTGTCCCAGTTAATAAGAGGACGAAGGATCAACGTATCTGTCGCGTTATCAATATGACGAAGGTTGGTTAACGTTTGGCTAGAGACTTGGCCTAACGCCTCGCCAGTTACCAACGCCTGAATACCATTTCGCTCAGCCATCATTGAAGCAGCACGCATGAACATGCGCTTCAAGATAACGCCCATTTGGCCATCTTCAACCTTTTCCAAGATCTCAGCCACAACCGGTTCAAAGTCGATAGAAACAAATTTTACTTTCGCAGAAGAACCAAACTTCTCCCACAAGTAATAAGCCGTTTGCTGAACACCAATCTCGTGAGATGCGCCACCAAGATTAAAGAAACAGTAATGCACCTTACTACCACGTTTGATGTGCAAGTAGCTTGAAACGCCTGAGTCAAAACCACCAGAAATCAAACTCAACACATCTTCCTGTGTGCCTAGAGGGAAGCCACCCAAGCCTTTAAAGCGCTCGCGCACCACGTTAACGTTTTCTTTGTCCACTTCAAGGTGAACCGTGATGTCAGGATTCTTCAGTTTAACGCTGGCTGATTCCACGTCTTGATTCAAGCCGCCACCAACATAACGCTCAACTTCGATCGACGTGAAAGGATGATTGCCACGGCGTTTAGCACGTACACAGAAAGACTTACCTTCCAGCTGATGGCTTACCGTTGCAGCAACGATCTCATAAATATTATGTAGATCAGTAAACTCTGTTTGTTCCACTTCAAGCACATGGTGGATACCTGGAGTGCTCGTCAGCATTGTCAGCGTCAGTTCACGTTGAGAAGCATCTTTTAGCGAAACCTCGATATGGTCACGACGATTAAACACCGCCATAGCGACTGACTTTCGCTTAAGAACATTTCGGATATTACCTTCCAGAATCTTCGTGAAGCGTTTCCGTACAGATTCACTTTTGACCATCACCTCAGGGTGAATTTTTACGATAAATTTCATAACAGGTTTCGCTACAGCTTCAGTAAAGGCGCGGATTATACATCAAGCACAACGTATGCGAAATAACCCACTCAAAACGACAAAGGCAGTGCTTTCACACTGCCCTTCTTTTGTTAGTAGAACGCCGAGGTCTAATTTTCCTGTATTGGCTCAACCGGTGAGTCTGCTGAAATGGCATCTGACTCACGAGGCTTACCCTGCATGACCGCAATTTCAACACGGCGGTTTTTCGAGCGATTCTCAGGCGTATCATTAGGTAAACGTGGTGTCGTGCCCGCCATGCCTTCAACCCGCATTCGCATGGGATCAAAGCCACTCACTTTTTCCATCTCTTGAGCAACAGATACTGCTCGCTGTGCAGACAAGTCCCAATTTGAACGATAGAGCTCAGAATCTAGTGGTGTGTCATCAGTATGGCCTGATACGCGAATAATCCCTGGAACGTCTTTAACCAACTCTGCAATTTGACGAACAAGTGGCCGAAACTTAGGTTGTAAGAACGCTGAACCTGCTGGAAACGCGCCATTTTCTCGGATACGAATAATCAGTTGCTGTCCGAGGTTTTCAACTTCGACCGCACCTTCTTCAACTTCACGTTCCAGTGCTTGAACCATCATTTGAGCGGTACTCGACATTTGCTCAACGTCTTGCTCTTGTTCCTGCATAGAAGCTTCAGACGCCGTCGACCCGCCTTCAAGTTGTGCTGACTCACGTTGTGAACCACCAGCACGGTCAGACTCACCATCTTGAAAATCCAACGTACGCTGGGTCATATCAATGGTTTGCTGCATGATAACTTCAATCGGGGTGGGTTCTGGACGACCTGGGCGAAACTCCTGAGCAATCACACTCGTGCCTTTAGGAATATCTTTCACTTCAAGTAGGTTCTGCACACCAAATGCAAACTTCATTGAGCCCGCAATCTGCTTGAACTTAAGTACGTCCATTTCCGAAAACGAAAGTAGAAGTACGAAAAAGCACATCAAAAGAGACATCAAGTCGGCGAACGTACCCATCCAAACCGGCAGGCCTGGGGGGGGACATTTGCATTCTTCTTCCATACCAGACTCCTTATGCGTCTACATCAACGGCGCGTTTTTTCTCGTTGAGGTAGTTTTTCAGGTAGCCATCGATAACACGTGGGTTTTGCCCATCTTGTATCGCCAAGAGACCGTCCATAATCAGACGTCGGTTCATCTTTTCTTGGTCTTTACGAAGGCGAAGTTTCGCGGCAATGGGTATCGCAATCATGTTTGCGAGCATCGCACCGTATAGCGTCGTCAAAAGTGCTACCGCCATCGCGGGACCAATCGCCTTTGGATCATCCATGTTTGAAAGCATGGCAACCAAGCCGATCAGCGTACCGATCATGCCCATCGCTGGGGCAACATCGGCGAGTGCACTATAAAACTGCGCACCATTGTCATGGCGCTCATCGGTCATCACAATGTCTTTTTGAAGCGTCATTTTCACCACTTCTGCATCATGACCATCCACCAGCATATCTACGCCTTTTTTCATAAAGGTGTTGGTCACTTCCATTTCTTCAAGTGCCAAGAATCCACCTTTACGTGCCGCGTCTGCCATCTCTACGATTTTAGCAATCAGATCTTCAGGGTCATCGGCTTTAAACATAAAAGCTTTGCCCGCGATCTTAAACGCGCCAAAAAATTGCCCCATGGTGTAGTTCATCAATACAACAAAAAGACTACCGCCAAATACGATGAGCGTAGAGGGAACATCTACGAACATACTGATGGTACCACCGAGCAACATCGCCATAACGATGAATGCAAAGGCGCCCAAAATTCCTATGAGTGTCGCCAGATCCACGGAACGCTCCCCTTAATTGTCGTAATCAGTAAATGTATATGTCGATGTATGAGTGACGCTATTCACTGACCAAGTTATCGGCAGCAACAGAAATTGATTTAGCGTGTATTTGTGATTTTATACCCAAGTGGTCTCAAGGTGCAGATTTCGTTCGCAACTTTAAGCTCATTGTTCAACATTGAGCAAAAACTGGCGAGAATTGAATGAAAATTGCCCTGCTTTGACCGCCATAATTGCTGGCGGGGTAAAAACGACCTTGAAATCCTTCCCAAATACACAGAATTTCGCTCCAGCGTTTGACCCCTTTCTGGCACTGAGTTAACTTCTCCGCCATTCCCTTCTATCTAGGATTATCATGGCTGCTAAGAAACCCGAAAACATGACCTTTGAGGAAACCCTCAAAGAACTAGATACCATCGTGAACGGCCTTGAAAATGGTGAATTGCCATTGGATGTCGCACTCAAACAATTTGAACGTGGCATTTCACTCGCTCGCCAAGGGCAAAAAACACTGTCCGACGCGGAGCAACGTGTAGAAATTCTTTTGGCTCAGGACGATAACGCGCCTTTAGAGACTTTTGAAGACACACGTGATGAATAACAGCAGTTTGAAAACCACGCTCGCCCATTACCAACAACGTAATAATGAGCAGTTAGGACAGTGGATTGATCGATTGGGTAACGCGGACCAATCACTTATCCAAGCAATGAAATACGGCACCTTGATGGGTGGAAAGCGTGTTCGTCCTTATTTGACCTATGTGACTGGCCAATTATTTGGCGTCCCCGATGATGCATTGGACACGCCTGCAGCGGCGGTTGAATGTATTCATGCATATTCTCTTATCCATGATGATCTCCCCGCCATGGATGACGATAGTCTGCGCCGTGGGCAACCCACTTGTCACATCGCATTTGATGAAGCAAACGCCATTCTTGCAGGAGATGCATTGCAAACTTTGGCATTTAGCATTTTGGCCGATGGTCAGCTCTCTCTAGAGGGCGATACCTATCGTATTCATATGGTGAGAGAGTTGGCGACAGCATCTGGCGCGATGGGGATGTGCCTTGGTCAAGCGCTAGATTTAGCTGCTGAGGGCAAACACGTAGATTTAGCCACATTAGAAACTATTCATCGCAACAAAACCGGTGCTCTGATACGCTGTGCGGTCAGATTAGGCGCTTACGCCGCTGGCGAGAAAGGCATTGCCTATCTTACACAACTCGACACATTTTCAAATGCCATTGGCCTTGCCTTTCAAGTGCAAGATGACATTCTAGACATCATCAGCGACACTGAAACACTCGGTAAACCACAAGGGTCCGATTTAGCTGCAGATAAAAGTACTTACCCTGCATTACTAGGGTTGGAAGGCGCAAAAGAAAAAGCGTCACTTCTGTATCAAGAAGCACTACTCGCTTTGCAAGCTATCCCCTACAATACTGAGCAATTGGAGCTGTTCGCCCGATACATTGTCGAGCGAAATAACTAAAAGCAACGACGTTGCGCCAAAACGAATTTATGACTCTCGATATAGCAAAATACCCAACGCTCGCGCTGGCAGATACACCGGATGAACTGCGGTCACTACCGCGCGACATTCTGCCCACGTTATGTGACGAGCTACGAACTTATCTCTTGAATTCTGTTAGCCATTCGAGCGGACACTTTGCGTCTGGCTTAGGCACAGTAGAACTCACCGTGGCACTGCATTTTGTCTACAACACTCCCTTTGATCACTTGATTTGGGATGTGGGTCATCAGGCCTATCCGCATAAAATCCTTACTGGTCGCCGAGAAAAAATGCCAACCATTCGCCAAAAAGGCGGGCTGCACCCGTTCCCTTGGCGAGAAGAGAGTGAATATGACGTTCTCTCTGTTGGGCATAGTTCAACATCCATTAGCGCTGCCTTAGGCCTCGCCATCGCAGCGGCGAAAGAAGGCCAAGAGCGTAAAGTGGTGAGCGTTATTGGAGATGGAGCTATCACTGCAGGCATGGCCTTTGAAGCCATGAACCATGCAGGCGATGTTCACCCTGACATGTTGGTTGTACTCAATGACAACGAAATGTCGATTTCCGAAAACGTCGGGGCGCTGAACAATCACTTGGCACAATTACTGTCAGGTAACTTTTACACGTCAATTCGAGAAGGTGGCAAAAAAGTACTGTCTGGTGCGCCACCGATCAAAGAGTTAGTGCGTCGCGCTGAAGAGCACCTAAAAGGCATGGTTGTGCCGGGTACCCTGTTCGAAGAGCTTGGCTTTAACTACATCGGCCCGGTTGATGGTCATGATGTTGAAGAGCTCGTCAAAACATTGAAGAACATGCGTAACCTAAAAGGCCCGCAGTTCCTTCACGTGATGACGAAGAAAGGAAAAGGCTACGAGCCCGCAGAGAAGGATCCGATCGGCTACCACGCTGTGCCGAAGTTCAACCCTGCTGACAACAAGCTGCCAAAAGCCGCTGCGTCTGGCCCTACATTTTCCAAAATCTTTGGCGATTGGCTCTGCGATATGGCAGCCGAAGATGAAAAGCTCCTCGCCATCACCCCAGCGATGCGCGAAGGGTCTGGTATGGTACGTTTCTCGAAAGAGTACCCCGATCGTTACTTCGACGTAGCAATCGCAGAACAACATGCAGTGACACTAGGCACAGGCATGGCCATCGGTGGTTATCACCCCGTTGTCGCGATTTACTCGACATTTTTGCAGCGCGGTTACGATCAGTTGATACACGATGTAGCCACTATGAACTTGCCAGTCATGTTTGCTATAGACCGAGGCGGATTGGTTGGCGCTGACGGTCAAACTCACCAAGGTGCGTTTGATCTGAGCTTTATGCGCTGTATCCCCAACATGGTGATCATGGCACCAAGCGACGAAAATGAATGTCGTCAGATGCTTTACACTGGCCATAAACATCAAGGTCCTTCTGCTGTGCGTTACCCCCGTGGTACGGGCACTGGAGCGAAAGTCGCGCAGGAAATGGCGGCATTGACAATCGGTAAAGGTATCGTGCGTCGTCAAGGCGAAAAAGTGGCAGTACTAAGCTTCGGTACCATGCTGTCTTATGCACTTGAGGCAGCAGAGAATCTCAATGCGACCGTCGCCGATATGCGCTTTGTGAAGCCGTTAGATGAAGCATTGATTGATGAGCTCGTTGCCACACACGATGTGATTGTCACGGTCGAAGAGAATGCGATTGCGGGTGGAGCAGGCTCAGGCGTGCTCGAGTACATGATGAAATCTCGACAAATTAAGCCTGTGCTTCAAATTGGTCTACCAGACGAATTTGTTCACCAAGGTACACAGCAAGAGTTGCACGAAGAACTCGAGATTGATGGCAAAGGTATTGAAGCTCAAATTCGACGCTACCTTAGCTAGAATTTTCAACGCCTCCTTCTCCTAACAACGTTTTTCACAAAAATGGCGCTCAAGCGCCATTTTCATTTCTGCTATATTTTTTGGCCGCGTTAAAGAAACAAGTAAACACCCAGTCAATTCTCACATTTGAAACTACACTTAGTGAAAGGAATTAAACGTTCCTCATCAATCATTTAAGACTAGGTGTAATAGTAAGCTATGAAGACGACGAAAAGGATTGGTCGACATTTGACCTTTATAGCTCTCGATGTGTTGCCTATCCACGTCGTCTTTTCTGCTTTGTATGACCAAAGCAGAAATTCTAACCCACAAAACTCGATCGCTTTTATCAGCTTCCATAACAAAGCATTTATCAGCTACGTTTCTTCCGATAATTTCATAGGTGCGTTTGACTTCGAACAAATGGAGGGGCTACTAAGGAAAACACTTTACTCCCTGACATCAAGCAAAAAGTGCTTTGTCTAAGCGATTAGATATGACACATAGTACAGTGCGAAAACCGACAATCTTCACGCACTTTGTGCTTGCAGTAACGCTTGTTGTAATCAGCGTATTTTCCCTTTCAGCCTATCTCACGTATTACAATCAACGCCAAGAACTCATTGCAGATCTTGACGGGAGTGCTCAAGAAAGTCTGTTACGCCTAACCAGCACTGTAGCGCCCTATATATCTTCGTATTCCGTTAACGAATACGAGAAACTCATTTATGCCGAAGCCAAACTAAAACAGTTTCATGCCATTATCATTTTTGACCTCAAGATGGGTGATATAATTGGCAAACCTTCCTATATCACCGGCTATGTCAGGACAAAAAACGGTCAACTCCAACCTTATCGCCAAGGAAAAGACGTCGACGATAGCAGACTTGAATCGAGCTTTTTCAGTGTTTCTTCGCCCATCATCTCCAAAGGGGGTGAAACACTAGGACAGGTTACGCTTTATGTGAGTGATGACGTCATTAAAGATGAATTGAATCAGCAATTGATTCATACCATATTGACCAGTATTGCTGCCGCCATATTACTTCTTACCGTACTGTTCTATTTCGCAAAACGTTTATTTATCAAGCCCATTAGACAAATTACCGATGCGATTGCAACCCAAGATGCTAGTGGTATTCCACTCTCTCACATTCCTGAATTTAGTCACCAAGAACTATCAGCGCTAAGCCAAACGATGAACAATATGCTGAATGTTATTCGTTGTTCTCACGACTCATTGCAGCTAGAGCATTCTCGCTTACTGAACGTCCTTGATGGAACACGTACAGGTACATGGGAATGGAACGTCCAAACAGGACACATTGAATACAGCGGCGCATGGCACGACATATTGGGATGGGATATCGCTGAGCTCAATGGTCCTCCCAATAAAAATTGGAATATCTTTATCCACCCTGACGACAGAATCAACTCTGATACGCTGATAGACAGGTTGTTTGATAAAGAGATTGAATATTATGACTGTGAGGTCAGGCTACAAAATCGCTCGGGCGACTGGATTAATGCGTTAGGCCGCGCAAACGTTGTTGATTGGGATAAAAATGGACACCCACTAAAAGTACTTGGCACCCATCAGGACATTACCGCACACAAAAAAGCCGAGGAGAAATTACGGTTAGCCGCAACAGTGTTCTCCCACTCTCGGGAAGGGATCATCATTGCAGATAGTAAATCACGCATCATTGAAGTGAATGACGCCTTCACCCGTATCACAGGCTATTCAATTGATGACGTCAGAGGACAGAAGCCGAGCATTCTTCACTCCGGAAAGCAAAATTCTGATTTTTATAAAAAAATGTGGCAATCACTGACAGAGGAAGGCCATTGGAGCGGAGAGCTTTGGAATCGCCGAAAAAATGGTGAAATTTACCCTGAATTGCTGACCATCAGTTGCGTACTTGGCGAAGATAATAAACCTGTTAATTTCGTTGCAGTATTTTCAGATATCACTGCATACAAAGAGCACGAGCGAGAACTTGAACTCATTGCCCACTTTGATGTGCTTACCGAACTCCCCAATCGATTTTTGCTAGGCGACCGCCTAAAAAGTGCCATGAAACATGCAAAACGAAGTGGGCAATATGTAGCGATCATCTTTTTCGATCTTGATGGTTTCAAATCAGTGAATGATGCCTACGGTCACGAAGTTGGGGACGTGCTGCTGCAAGAAATCGCCAAGAGAATGCAAAACTCAATGCGAGATAGCGACACAATTGCTCGTATTGGTGGCGATGAATTTGTGGCGATTTTAACGGGACTTCACTCGCCAGAGGGCTGCCCTCCTTTGCTTCCAAGGCTCATTGCCGCAACCTCTGATCCTGTCGATGCTAATGGGAATTTAGTTCAAGTATCCGCCAGCTTTGGTATCACCTTCTTTCCACAATCAGATGAGGTTGATGCGGACACACTTTTACGCCAAGCCGACTACGCCATGTATCAGGCCAAGTTAAATGGAAAGCACCGATACAACTTCTTCGATGCTGAGCTGGAACGTACCCTCAAAAGCCAAAACGAGTATTTGCGTTCGATTGGCTATGGGCTGACAAAAAAAGAATTTTTCTTATGCTACCAACCTAAAGTCAACTTTCGAACGGGTGAGATCATTGGGTTAGAAGCGCTGATTCGCTGGCAGCACCCCACTCAAGGCATACTCATGCCCAAAGATTTCATTCCATCCATCGAAAATCGTAGCCTAATTATCGACGTGGGTGAATGGGTATTGGAAACCACACTTCATCAATTAACCGAGTGGCAAAGAAAAGGGTTTGTCACACAAGTTAGTGTCAACATTGCACCACACCAGCTGTCACAGACTGATTTTATGGATAAGTTAATCGTATTGATGGCGCGTTTTCCTCACATCAGTCCCAGTCAACTGCAATTAGAGATCCTAGAAACCAGCGCAGTGGAAGATATTGCCGCCGTATCGCAGATCATCACTCAGTGCCAGTCGATGGGGATTTCATTTGCGATTGATGATTTTGGTACAGGCTATGCTTCACTCACCTATCTCAAACAATTGCCGGCAGAAACACTCAAAATTGATCAAAGCTTTGTGGGTGACATGCTGGATGACACTGACAATCTACTAATTTTAGAGGGAATAATCACACTGGCTAATACCTTTGGCAAAAAGGTACTGGCTGAAGGTGTAGAGAAAAAAGAGCAAATACAACTATTACTATGGCTAGGTTGTGAACTCGGACAAGGCTTTGGTATTTCTCGCCCTATGCGCGCAGATAAAGTGCTCTCTTGGGCCAAGGAATGGAGGCTCGACCCCACGTGGCATCAAAGTCCTGAGCTCAAAGATGAACTGCGCCCATTCATTGACTCTTCCGTCAATAATCGCGAACACATCGATCGCAAGCCATCATATTTGACAAAAACAGCCATCGGTAACAAGAAAGAACGAAAGATATAAAAAACGGCACTATCGTGCCGTTTTTTGAGTGAGGTATTGAAGTCAAGCCATCGCTTTATTCTTACCACCACCCCAAATAAGCATGCCCACACCAGACCACCAACATCGACATCAAACCAGCCACAATATCGTCGAGCATGATGCCCAGCCCACCATGTACTTGTTTGTCTAACCAGCTAATAGGCCAAGGCTTAACCATGTCAAAAAATCGGAAAATAACAAAGCCTGCTAACACTGTTTGCCAATCCGTCACGGGGACCAACAACATGGTGATCCAAAAACCGACAAACTCATCCCATACAATGCTGCCGTGATCGTGAACCCCCATGTCTTTTGACGTACGACCACAGAGATAGATACCTACCGCACTGCCAACAACGATCGCTACTGGAAGTAGCGTTGTTGATAAGGAAACAATCAAAAGATAAAACGGGATAGCCGCTAACGTACCCATAGTGCCAGGGATAAGCGGAGAAAGCCCAGAACCAAACCCTGTGGCTAAAAGATGTACTGGATTCGATAGACGAATTTTACTGATAGGATTATTCATTTACTTCAACAACCTTACGACGAAAAATGATCCCAACCTGAAAGTGACCAATCGACTTCTTTTCCTTCCCACATGACATTTATGCCTTCACCATGTCGTATTTGCCCAATACAAGTGACTGGCGTATTTGTGTGTGCTAACGCTGCATCTAATGCACCACGGTGGCTTTCAGGTACCGTAAAGCAAAGCTCGTACTCTTCACCACTGCGCAAGGCCAGTTTTGCCGCGGCTTCTCGACTACCCGCATACTGTAGCAGTTCATCAGACAGCGGTAACTCATTCGCATTCAAGACCGCAGAGACACCGCTAGCTTTGAGTATGTGGCTGAGATCAGCAATCAAACCATCGGAAATATCTAACGCAGCAGACGCGACGCTGCGCAAAGCTTGCCCTGCTAATACACGAGGTGTCGAGTAATAGTGACGGTTTAGTAACGTATTTTCGATGTCATTCGATGGGGAGTTACCACGGAGAATCACATCCAGACCCGCAGCGCTGTCACCGAGGTTTCCTGTGACGTACAGCCAATCTCCTGCATTAGCACCATGACGACAAATTGCCTTGCCTGCCGGAATAAAGCCTTGCAGCGTGATGGTGATGCTAAGAGGGCCTTTGGTTGTGTCACCACCAATCAACTGAACATGGTAGTACTCAGAAAGCTTGTAGAAGCCTTCACAAAAACCTTTCAACCACACCTCATCAACAGTCGGTATCGTCAAAGCCAAAGAACACCATGCTGGAATTGCCCCCATCGCAGCCAGATCGCTGAGATTTGAAGCCAATGCTTTATGCGCGACTTTGACTGGATCCGCATCAGGAAGAAAATGATTGCCCGCGACCATGGTGTCTGTTGTCACCACCAACTGGCTATTTTCCGGTATGGTTATCACTGCGGCATCATCGCCAATGCCTAGCACCACATCCTTTCTACCGACTGGTTGTGCTTTAAAGTAACGGTTAATTAAATCGAATTCGTTACCAGCCATCTTATCATTCCATGCAAATGAGAATAAGAAAAAGGCCAGCGAGGCTGGCCTTTGGAATTACTGTATTTTTATTTCTTTCGCAGGGTTGGTACTGCTTTATCCAGCACCCCGTTCACGAATTTGTGGCTGTCTTCAGCGCCAAAACGCTTCGCCAACTCGATAGCTTCGTTGATAACCACTTTGTAAGGAACATCTTGACGCTTGCACAGTTCATACATAGCAAGACGTAGCAATGCGTGTTCCATCTCATCCAAATCTTGGATTGGACGAGACAAGTATGGACGCATTTTGCTGTCCATTTCTTGATGATTCAACACCACGCCTGAAAACAGATCACGGAAGTATTCAACATCCGTATCTGGTTGACGAAGACGTGGCTCTTCAGCTTGGTGTTCTTCTTCTTCGTAGTTATCTGCCGCTAGAAACTGTGCTTCGATATCAGCAACGTTGCCTTTGGTCAATTGCCATGAATAGATGGCTTGTAGTGCAAAATGACGCGCATTGCGTCGTGCGGCTGGTTTCACGATAACCCCCGTTAGGATTCGATTTGGGACAGGACATTTACCATTTCAAGCGCGCTTAGTGCAGCCTCTGCCCCTTTATTACCAGCCTTGGTACCCGCGCGTTCGATGGCTTGTTCAATGGTATCTACGGTCAGCACGCCGAAAGCAACTGGAGTATCAAACTCTAGCGCCACTTGTGCCAAACCTTTGTTACATTCTCCGGCCACATAGTCAAAATGTGGCGTACCGCCGCGGATCACTGATCCTAGAGCGATAATTGCGTCGTAACGACCGCTTTTTGCAACACGTTGAGCAACCAATGGCAGCTCATAAGCGCCAGGGCAACGTACTACAGTGATATTTTCTTCGCTAACTTGGCCCTGACGCTTCAGCGCATCAATAGCACCGTCCAGCAGACTTTCGTTAATGAAGCTGTTGAAACGAGATATAACGATAGCGACTTGAGCATTTGGTGCTGCGAATGCACCTTCGATTACCTTCATGGGCCTTCCTGTGACTTTTTATCCGGATTTAGAAACCGCGGGATTCTATCATACTTTTCTGCAAAGCATCCAGCGCTTATCCCTATTGCCTCTTGTGCTGCAACGGGAGGAAACCCTTTTCGTATAACGAAAAAACGCAGCCATTGCTGCGCCTCTCAAACACCTTTTTGACAAATTGCCCTTCAATTTAGTCGCAAACGTATTCCACAACCTTCAAGCCAAAGCCCGATAACGCATGATAACGCTTATTCGGCGATGACAATAAACGCATTTCTGTCACCCCTAAGTCCGCCAAAATCTGCGAGCCAACCCCTACGCGGCGGCTCGTACCTTGCCACTTAGCAGAGGCTGGCTGGTCGCCGTTATCTTGTGCTTCAAAGGTTTTGACGCGATGAACAATACTGTCTGATGATTCTTCTTTACCCAGAATGACCAACACGCCGCCATCAGCATTAATACGCTTCATAGCATCTGTCAGCGACCAACTGCGCTCTGCAGAGCGATCAGAATGGAGCAGATCCGTAAAGGTATCTTGAAGATGCACACGCACTAGCGTCGGCTGATTAGACACTTCGCCTTTTTGTAGCGCGTAGTGAACTTGGTTATCAATCGTGTCACGGTAAGTGATTAAATCAAATTCACCGTGTTCAGTCGGCAACGTACACTTCGCCACACGCTCAATGGTGGTTTCATGATTGTTTCTGTACTCGATGAGATCAGCAATCGTACCCAACTTGATGCCATGCTTTTCACCAAACACTTCAAGATCAGGACGACGCGCCATGGTGCCGTCTTCATTCAGTATTTCCACAATCACCGCAGACGGAGAACATCCACCTAAACGTGCCAAATCACACCCAGCTTCGGTGTGCCCAGCACGTGTCAATACACCACCATCTTGCGCCATCAATGGGAAAATGTGTCCGGGTTGCACTAAGTCGGCAGCGACAGCATTTGGCGCTACCGCCGCTTCTACCGTGCGAGCGCGATCTGCGGCAGAAATGCCGGTTGTTACGCCCGTTGCCGCTTCAATCGATACCGTAAATGCCGTCGAGAACTGTGCATTGTTATCGCTAACCATCAATGGCAAGCCAAGGCGTTGGCAATGATCTTTGGTCATGGTTAAGCAAATCAAACCACGTCCATACATCGCCATGAAATTGATCGCTTCGGGAGAAATTTTTTCAGCGGCGATGATCAGATCGCCTTCATTCTCTCGGTCCTCATCATCCATCAAGATGACCATTTTTCCCTGACGAATATCGTCAATGATTTCTGCAGCGCTACTGATCGGCATTGTTCTATCCCTGTCACTGTCAGTGCTCATCGGCACGGTATATTTTATTTACTGATAGCGTCACGAGGCTTTGTCGTGATGGCTATCTAAGAAAACCTGATTCTGCTAATTTCGCCATGGTTAAACCACCTGCACCGGATTGCTGTGCGGCGCGATCGCCCATCATTAAACGCTCTAAATAGCGAGCAATCACGTCCACTTCCAGATTGACTTGTTGCCCGACATTTAAGGTTTCAATGGTTGTTTCCAGTGCAGTATGAGGCACGATGGTCAACTTAAAGCGGTTACCGTCAATGTCATTAATGGTCAAACTAATGCCATCAACGGTCACTGAGCCTTTTTCAGCCAAGTACTTCGCAAGACTGACTGGTGCTTCCAGCCAAAACTCAATCGCCCGCCCTGATTCATGACGTGACACGACGGTCGCCAAGCCATCGACATGACCAGATACCATGTGTCCACCGAAACGTGTGGTCGGTAACATGGCTTTTTCTAGATTGACGGCCTGCCCAGCTTGATAGTTCGTAAATGCCGTGCGCTGAAGCGTCTCTAGCGACAAGTCAGCGACATAACCGTGACCAGTCAACGACACCACGGTTAGGCACACACCATTCGTGGCGATACTGTCACCCAGCTTCACATCGGATAAATCAAGATTCCCACTTTCGATTGTCAGTGAGATATCTTTGCCTTTTGGCGTGATCTTCCCAATGCGACCAACTGCTTCAATAATTCCTGTAAACATATAATTCTTTACTGCTTTTTCATACGAAGACGTACGTCATTGCCAATTTGGCACACGTCCGTCAAATCAAAAGAAGGCACTTGTTCCATCGCGGTTAAACCGCCAAAATTAGCGAGTGCACGTGCGTCTTGTCCCATCAGTTTAGGGGCTTGATACACAATAAGCTCATCAACAAGATCAGCGTTCAGCAAACTGCCCGCTAGCGTCGCGCCTGCCTCAACCCAAATATGATTAATGCCTTTGGATGCCAGTGCTCGTAATGTCGCAGACAAGTCTAGTCCATTGCCTTGGCGGTTCACCTGAATCACTTCAACGTCATCACCCAAAGATACGGCTTGGGGGGTTGCTGTAACAAGGAGCACTTCACCGTCGAGCGAAAACAACTGCGCGTCTATTTTCACTTTGGCATCTGTATCTAAGATCACACGTATAGGTTGGCGAAGTGTTTTAATGTCGTAGTCAGCTTGAACATCAAGGGGGAATTGCTCCCAACGCACGTTGAGCGACGGGTTATCATCGAGCACTGTCTGACTGGTCGAGAGAACAGCCCCAGCTTTTGCACGGAAAACTTGCACATCAGCACGCGCTTCAGGGCCAGTGATCCATTGGCTTTTTCCATTGGCTAATGCTGTACGTCCATCAAGACTGGCCGCAAGCTTGAGTTGCACGTAAGGCATACCCGTTTTCATCACCTTAATGAAACCCGGGTTTAAGGCCTCTGCTTGCGGTTGCAAAAGGCCAACATCCACCTGAATACCCGCATCACGTAAACGCTGAATTCCGCGACCCGCGACATTAGGGTTAGGGTCGACCATGGCACACACCACGCGGCTAACATTAGCTGCAATCAACGCGTCAGCACACGGTGGTGTTCGACCAAAATGGGAGCAAGGTTCAAGTGTTACATAGGCTATCGCGCCATTGGCTTTTTCGCCTGCGGCACGTAACGCAAAGACTTCGGCGTGAGGCTCACCCGCGCGAAAATGAAAGCCCTCACCCACAATGTCATCGCCTTGAGTGATAACACAGCCAACATTGGGGTTAGGTGCTGTGGTATAGACACCGCGCTTTGCCAAATCAATGGCACGCGACATCATGTCTGTATCGAATTGAGAAAACATGTCACCGCTTACTTTTCTAAACGCGCAATTTCTTCGCCAAAATCTCTGATGTCTTCAAAGCTGTGATACACAGATGCAAAGCGAATGTACGCCACTTTATCGAGTTCTTTCAGCGCGTCCATGACCAAGTTACCCACCATGGTAGACGAGACTTCTCGCTCACCGGTGGCTCGTATGGTGGATTTGATGGTATTAATGGATTTTTCGATATCGTCCGTGCTTACAGGACGCTTCTCCAGAGCACGTTGTATACCACCGCGCAGTTTATCTTCGTCAAATGGTTCTCTGTTCCCATTTGTTTTGATGATGCGTGGCATCACCAACTCTGCAGTTTCAAACGTGGTATATCGCTCGCTACACGCCAAACACTGGCGACGACGACGCACTTGATGGCCGTCTGCAACCAAACGTGAATCAATGACTTTGGTGTCATTCGCACCACAAAATGGACAGTGCATGTCGCCTCCTTAAACAATTGGAAGACAGTGTAACCGATTTAGGCGCAAGGGTAAGAGGTGTTGCGAGTATTTCGAATACAAAAAAAGCACCCAAAGGTGCTTTTTTTCATCAATCCATCTAGAAATGGATGAATACTGCGTTACGCGTAAACAGGAAGACGCTTACAGATATCAAGCACTTTCGCTTTGGTTGCATTGATAACATCTTGGTTTTCAATGTTGTCCAACACGTCACACATCCAGTTTGCGAGTTCTTTTGCATCGTCTTGAGTAAAGCCACGACGAGTGATTGCAGGAGAACCAACGCGAATGCCAGACGTCACAAACGGGCTACGAGGGTCGTTTGGCACACTGTTTTTGTTCACAGTAATGTTTGCCGCACCCAGTGCTGCATCTGCTTCTTTACCTGTGATGTCTTTGTCGATCAGATCAACCAAGAACAGGTGGTTTTCAGTGCTGTTAGAGACGATTTTGTAACCGCGCTCTTGGAACTGAGCAACCATGGCTTTTGCGTTATCAACAACACGCTGCTGGTACGCTTTGAATTCCGGCTCCATCGCTTCTTTGAATGCGACCGCTTTTGCAGCGATAACGTGCATCAAAGGACCGCCTTGACCACCAGGGAATACTGCTGAATTCAGCTTCTTGTACATGTCTTCGCCAGCGTTCGAAAGGATCAAACCGCCACGTGGACCTGCCAATGTTTTGTGCGTCGTTGTGGTAACAATGTGCGCATGTGGGATTGGTGTTGGGTAAACACCAGCAGCAATTAGGCCTGCCACGTGCGCCATATCAACAAACAGGTAAGCGCCTGCTTTGTCAGCGATTTCACGCATACGAGCCCAATCAACGATTTGAGAGTAAGCAGAAAAACCACCGATAATCATCTTAGGTTTGTGCTCTAGCGCTAGCGCTTCCATTTCGTCATAGTTGATTTGGCCCGCTTCGTCGATACCGTAAGGAATAACGTTGTAGTGCTTACCCGAAAAGTTAACGGGTGAGCCGTGAGTCAAGTGACCACCGTGCGCCAAGCTCATACCTAAAACAGTGTCGCCTGGGTTTAGCAACGCCATGTACACTGCACTGTTCGCCTGTGAACCTGAGTGTGGTTGCACGTTCGCGTACTCTGCGCCAAACAATTCACATGCACGGTCAATCGCCAGTGCTTCGGCTTTGTCTACAAACTCACAACCGCCATAATAACGCTTGCCCGGGTAACCTTCGGCGTATTTGTTGGTTAGCTGGGAACCTTGCGCTTCCATAACACGAGGACTGGTGTAGTTTTCTGACGCGATGAGCTCAATGTGCTCTTCCTGACGTGCTGTTTCTTCTTGAATCGCGGTAAATAGTTCCGGATCGTAATCAGCAATATTCATGTCACGCTTTAGCATCTGTATCTCCTGACTCAGACAATTCCCAATGTAACCAAGTTGACCAAATGACTCGTCAAATTCAAACCATTAGGACAACCTGGTTGTAACCCCAGAATGGGTTAATGTTGTCAATTCAATCATGTCTGTATCCATGCGGACGCAAACGTTTTCGTCATGACCATCCTATCGCTGCGATTCTACAAAATTTGTTGCGCAACAGGTAGTAGCAATCACATTTTTTTTATCCGCGTAAACATGGTCATTTTTCATTCTCGCCATGAATTGAATTCATTTTAACCAAAATGCTCTAGTGTAAACCCTTGATGTTTACACTGCGTAACCAAGCGCTGACACCCTCGTAAAGCTAAGTTTCCCCTCACTCTTTTCTACTTTTTGCATAATCATTAAGATGCCCTGAATTTTGATCTGCCTTGCATGCCGCTGCGCCACTTTTGCCTTGATTCACGACATGCAGTTTTTCGTTTTCTTGGGAGTAGACACCTTGATCCATGCACCAAAACATAACACTACTGAAGATTTGATTGCCATTCTGTCCGGCACATTTCTTGTTGCTCAGGGGGTGTATTTCCTTCAACAAGCAGGGCTACTTACTGGAGGGACGACGGGTCTCGCTTTGCTCGTCACGCAATTTGTCGACCTGTCATTTGGTACGCTCTACTTTCTGTTCAATATCCCTTTTTACCTGATGGGTTGGAAGCGCTTCGGAAAAGAGTTCGCGCTTCGCAGCGTCTTTGCAGGAGGCATGGTGTCACTTATCGTTGACCATATCGCTCGCGTATTCACTATTGAGTGGCTGTCGCCTATGTATTGCGGGCTCATTGGTGGGTTGCTAATGGGCGTGGGCATGCTGATGATTTTCCGCCACAATGCCAGCTTAGGTGGCTTCAATGTGCTGGCACTAATCTGTCAAGATAGATTTGGCGTGAGAGCCGGTAATGTTCAAATGGCGATTGATATTACGATTTTACTCGCGTCTTTCTTCTTCGTATCACCATGGTTGCTGGTATGTTCGGTGCTGGGAGCGTTTGTGTTGAATCTAGTGCTCACCATGAATCACAGACCTGATCGCTATGTGGTGTGTTACTGAGCATTCGTCGTAAAATTGATAGCAAAAATCTGATTGATAAAACAACAAAGCCTCCCAAAGGGAGGCTTTGTATTCCAAGAAAGTCGATTAAATCGCTTCTTCGTCTTCTTCGCCTGTACGGATACGCACTACGCGTTCGATTTCCGTCACGAAGATTTTACCATCACCGATTTTGCCAGTTTGTGCTGTTTCAACAATGGTTTCTACACATCGGTCAGCGGCATCATCGGAAACAACAATTTCCAACTTCACTTTTGGCAAGAAGTCGACCATGTACTCAGCACCACGGTACAGTTCGGTGTGGCCTTTCTGACGACCAAAACCTTTCACTTCTGAGACCGTCATGCCTGTGATGCCAACTTCCGCTAGCGCTTCACGCACATCATCAAGTTTGAACGGCTTAATAATCGCTTCAATTTTTTTCATTTAGCATTCCCTTTAAATTCCCGCTTTAAGTTTTACCAAAGCGTTAGCGTCAATGTTTTCATTGTAACTCGACCCTACCTGCTTCGCGTAATTTTCGCGTCGCTTTTCGCTAAAAATGAGCAGGTTAAATCAGTGATTTTTTCCATTGCGTCGTTTTGGCACTCTCACACGCAAACGGCGATTGGTAACCAGAATGCGCTAATAGCGCTTGCATGGGTTTACGTCCGATCACCGCACCACAATCCACTTTCAGTTCATGGGTGACTGTCGCGGCATAGGCTTCTAGCGCGTTGAGCAGTGTCTTACCTATACCTTGAAGGCGAGAATCTTGGTCGACTTCGAGCAATGTAATGGTCGCATCATTGACCATAATGCCGTTGTGGCGCTTTTCATGCTTCAAAACAGCCACGGCAACAGGTTTACCGTCTTTCTCGGCCACCAGCACGGGTAATTCATGATCGCTTGACGCATCTGCCAAAACAGATAAAGAAGGAAAACGGGCTTGAAGGGTTTCTGGAACCTGCCCTGTTGGAATAAGCGTTAAGCTAATTGCACTGTCCATTTGCATATCTCCATACGTTATATGCCCAAACCGGCGGCCTTAACTCGATCGAGCACAACCGCGTTACTTTACCCTCTCGTCATTACCGCATGCAATGAGATAAAAAAACCGCTACCCGAAGGTAGCGGCTTGTGTCACAAGTTTGGCAATTAGCGCGATATGGTGACCATTAACCTAGCGTGACACGTGCATTGCGGAACATGCGCATCCATGGGCTATCTTCGCCCCAGCTCTCTGGGTGCCATGAGTTTGCCACGGTACGGAATACACGCTCAGGGTGAGGCATCATGATAGTCACACGACCGTCTGTGGTCGTTAGACCTGTGATGCCGTTTGGCGAACCGTTCGGGTTAGATGGGTAAGATTCCGTCACTTTGCCGAAGTTATCTAAGTAACGCAGTGCCACTGCGCCTGACTGTTCAATCGCAGCAAGGTGCTCAGCATTGCGCACTTCCACACGGCCTTCACCATGAGAAACCGCGATAGGCATACGAGAACCTGCCATGCCACCAAGGAACAATGATGGGTTTTCTTGCACTTCTACCAAGCTGAAACGCGCTTCAAAACGCTCAGATTCGTTGCGCACAAAGCGTGGCCACAAATCTGCACCCGGGATCAGGTCATGAAGGTTCGACAGCATCTGACAACCATTACATACACCCAGCGCAAAGGAGTCGCCACGGTGGAAGAAACTCTCAAATTGGTCACGCGCCATGTCGTTAAACAGGATGGATTTCGCCCAACCTTCACCCGCGCCCAATACGTCACCGTAAGAGAAGCCGCCACATGCCACAAGGCCGTTGAAGCCTTCCAACGTCACGTTGCCGCTCAGTACGTCGCTCATGTGGACGTCTTTCGCATCAAAGCCAGCGCGGTCAAATGCCGCTGCCATTTCAACGTGTGAGTTAACGCCTTGCTCACGCAAAATCGCCATTTGAGGACGTGCACCCGTTGCGATGAACGGTGCAGCAACATCTTCTTGCACGTCAAACGATAACGCTGCGCTCAAACCTGGGTCAGTGACATCTTTCTTCGCCGCAAACTCTTGGTCTGCACAGCTTGGGTTGTCACGCATTGCTTGCATTTTGTGGGTCGTTTCCGCCCAGATAGTGCGAAGTTCAGTGCGGTTTTGCTCCAGCACCAAATCATCACCATTCCAAATGCGAACCGTATCTTCATCGCTCAGCGTACCAATAACATGGGTACACGCTTCTAAGCCGTGCGCTGCCAAGGTCGATTGAACTGCATCCAAATCTTCAGTGCGAACTTGAACAACCGCGCCCAACTCTTCATTGAACAGAGCTGCAATCTCGTCATCACACTCGCCAGTGGCAGACAGGGTATTGATGTCCACTTCAAGGCCAACGTGACCAGCAAACGCCATTTCTGCCAAAGTGACATAAAGGCCACCGTCGCCACGGTCGTGGTAAGCCAATAGCTTCTCGTCACGTACCAAAGTTTGCATGGCATTGAAGAAGCCTTTCAGTAATTCAGGGCTATCAACATCTGCAGGCTTGTCACCCAACTGTTTGTAAACCTGTGCCAGTGCGGTTGCGCCGAGACGATTTTGGCCTTGACCAAGGTCGACCAACACCAATGCGCTCTCGCCTTTGTCGGTTCGAAGTTGAGGCGTCACCGTTTTACGTACATCTTCAACACGGCCGAATGCCGTGATCACCAAAGAAAGTGGTGATGTATTTTCTTTCTGCTCGCCATCTTGCTCCCAACGGGTTTTCATCGACATCGAGTCTTTACCCACTGGAATCGTCAAATCAAGCGCAGGACACAACTCTTCACCGATCGCTTTCACGGCTTCGTAGAGGCCTGCATCTTCGCCCGGGTGACCCGCCGCTGCCATCCAGTTAGCTGAAAGGTTAATCCGTTTCAGGTCACCAATGTCAGAACATGCGATGTTAGTCAGTGACTCTGCCACTGCCAAACGTGCCGATGCAGCGAAATCAAGCAGAGCAACTGGCGTACGCTCACCCATAGACATCGCTTCGCCGTGGTACGTGTCATAACTCGCTGCCGTAACCGCACAGTTAGCGACAGGAACCTGCCAAGGGCCCACCATTTGGTCACGCGCAACTAAGCCCGTTACCGTGCGGTCACCGATAGTGATAAGGAAGGTTTTCTCTGCCACAGAAGGCAGACGCAATACGCGAAGTGACGCGTCTTCAACCGAGATACCTGTCCGGTCGATCGCTTTGCCTTCCACTTTCTGCGTTTGTACGTCGCGGTGCATTTTCGGTGGTTTACCCAACAACACGTCTAGCGGCATGTCGATAGGTGTGTTCTCAAAATGCTCATCTTCAAGGGTTAAGTGACGCTCTTCTGTCGCTTCACCTACAACGGCATACGGTGCGCGCTCACGCTTACAAATCGCATCGAACACCGCCATGTTTTCTGGCGCAACCGCCATCACATAGCGTTCTTGGGATTCGTTACACCAAATTTCTAGCGGGCTCATGCCTGGCTCGTCATTCGGTACATCACGTAGCTGGAATTTACCGCCACGCTCGCCGTCATCAACCAATTCTGGCAATGCGTTAGAAATACCGCCCGCACCCACATCGTGAATAAAGGCGATAGGGTTGTTTTCACCCAACTGCCAACAACGGTCGATCACTTCCTGACAACGGCGTTCCATTTCAGGGTTTTCACGTTGTACCGAGGCAAAATCGAGGTCTTCTGCTGACTGACCCGACGCCATTGACGAGGCTGCGCCGCCGCCAAGACCGATGTTCATTGCAGGGCCGCCAAGCACGATAAGCTTTGCGCCAACCGGAATTTCTTTCTTCTGTACGTGTTGCTCGCGAATGTTACCCATGCCGCCAGCAATCATGATTGGCTTATGGTAGCCACGTACTTCTTCACCGTTATGCGAAGTGACTTTTTCTTCGTAAGTACGGAAGTAGCCCAACAGGTTCGGACGACCAAATTCGTTATTAAATGCCGCGCCACCCAGAGGGCCTTCCAGCATGATGTCCAACGCATTCACGATACGGTCAGGTTTGCCGAAATCTGTTTCCCAAGGCTGTTCAAAACCCGGAATGCGAAGGTTCGATACCGTAAAGCCAACCAAACCTGCTTTGGGTTTGCCACCAATACCGGTTGCGCCTTCATCGCGGATTTCACCGCCAGAGCCTGTAGAAGCGCCTGGCCACGGAGAAATCGCCGTTGGGTGGTTGTGTGTTTCGACTTTCATCAGGATGTGTGCCGCTTCCTGATGGTAGTTATATTGGCGAGATTCAGGGTTCGGGAAGAAACGACCTACCTCAGAGCCCTTCATAACAGCGGCGTTGTCTTTGTATGCCGACAACACGTTTTCACTGTTGTGCTCAAACGTATTTTTGATCATCTTGAACAGGCTCTTGTCCTGATCAACACCATCGATCGTCCAATCCGCGTTGAAGATCTTATGACGGCAGTGCTCAGAGTTCGCTTGAGCAAACATCATCAATTCGATGTCATTCGGGTTACGACCCAGTTTGATGAAGCTTTCCACCAAGTAATCAATTTCATCGTCTGCAAGCGCAAGGCCCAGTTCCACGTTTGCGGAAACTAAAGCTTCGCGACCACCATCAAGTACATCAACGGCTTTCACGGGTGCAGGCGTCGCTTCAATGAACAGAGCAGAGGCGTCTGCCATATCAGCAAAAACCACTTCCATCATGCGGTCGTGAAGTAACCCAACCAGTGTATTTGTTTGCACATCGGTCAGTGCAGCAGATAGCTCAACGTAGTATGCCGTGCCGCGCTCAAGACGCTTGATTTGGTTTAATCCGCAGTTATGCGCAATATCGGTCGCTTTAGAGGACCAAGGAGAAATGGTGCCGGGACGTGGCGTAACAAGAATCAATGTTCCTGTTGGTGCATGTTCAGCGATGGTTGGTCCATAAGTTAGAAGGCGAGCCAACTTTTGTTGCTCATCTTCACTCAATGGCGCGCTGATATCAGCGAAATGGGTATACTCTGCATAGAGGCCAGTAACAGGCAAATCATTCGCCTGACAGCTTTCTAAAAGTTTATTGACTCGAAAATCGGACAGAGCGGGGGAACCACGCAAAATTTCCATGTGCGTACGTCTCTCGGTTAGCGGTGGATTAAAGTGACATTGACCTAACCCCATGATTAGTCCTGCTAACATTCATGGAAAAGCTACGTCGATACCACTTTTGAGCCTCTAACAAGGTCTTCGGGGCGGTATTATAGGGTAAAAAGGTGAGCGACGTAACACCTGACGCAACCGTTTGCGTAACTTTTTTTCATCGGCGATGTCTGGCACTATTACCCGTCGAAATCTAGGTAACCCATCCAGCATAACTTTATGCGGGATGACTCCTTTGATATAACAGTTGGTAATCAACTAAGAATGAGCATAACTTTTTGAACGCAAACGCTGTAAAACGATCCTATCAACTCCTTATCAGCACCCTGCTCGTGCTCTTTCTGTCCGGTTGTGAATGGACATATGACGACAGGACGGAACTAGAGAAAATTCGTGATAGCGGCGTATTGCGAGTCGGCACTCTGAACAACCAACTTTCTTACTATATCGGTCCTGATGGCCCGACAGGTCTAGATTTCGAGCTTGCTTCACAATTTGCGCAAAGCCTCGGTGTAAAACTTGAAATGCAACCAGCCTATACGCTGTCTGGGTTATTTCCAGCCTTGGAGCGCGGTGATGTTGATATCATTGCAGCAGGCCTTACCATCACCAAATCGCGCCTCGAACGCTTTCGCCCAGGTCCTTCTTATTACTATGTCAGTCAACAGTTGGTGTACAAAAAAGGTCATTGGCGTCCACGAAATTTATCTGAGCTCAACAAAGATGGCGCTCGCGTCGCGGTGGTAGAAGATTCCAGCCATTCTCTGACTCTTCAATCTATTCAACGTGAATATCCAGACATGATCTGGGAAAGCGAGAAAGATACAGATGACGACGAACTGCTAAAGCAAGTTGCGGATGGCCAACTTGATTTCACGATTGCAGACTCTGTCGATATTGCGCTGATCCAGCGTATTCATCCTGAAATCACCGTGGCCCTAGAGTTGACTGAAGACGAACCTGTCGCGTGGTTTATGAAGAAATCACAAGATGACAGCGTTTACGCACTGATGATTGAATTCTTTGGCAAAAAGACACAAAGCGGTGAATTGGCAGCATTAGAAGAAAAGTATTTCGGTCATATAGACAGCTTCGATTATGTCGATACCCGCGCATTTTTGCGTGCCATCGACAACAAACTGCCGCAGTGGGAGCCACTGTTTAAGAAATACGCTGACCAGTTTGATTGGCGCTTGTTGGCTGCACTCTCTTACCAAGAGTCGCATTGGAACCCGAAAGCGGTTTCACCGACAGGTGTTCGCGGCATGATGATGTTAACCCTACCGACAGCAAAGTCAGTCGGCGTTAAAAATCGTCTTGATCCCGAGCAGAGCATTCGCGGGGGCGCAGAGTATCTTCACAAAATGCTGCTTCGTGTGCCAGACAGTGTGAATGAGAACGAGAAAATTTGGTATGCGCTAGCATCATACAACATCGGTTTTGGCCATATGATGGACGCACGTCGATTAACCAAAGCACAAGGCGGTAACCCCGATTCTTGGGCTGATGTGAAACAGCGCTTACCGCTGCTTGCCAAGCGCCAATACCATACTCAAACACGCTATGGATATGCACGAGGCTATGAAGCCTTGAGCTATGTAGAAAATATCCGTCGCTACTATCAAAGCATCGTAGGCTACGAGCAAGATCAAGCCCAAGCCATTGCCGCTGAGCAAGCTGATGATCTCGAAGGCCTGCAAACCATTAATGTTGAAATGGTTGAAGAGGAAGAAGGCGAAGGTCAATCAGACGCTGAGGACGCAGAAAACCAAACTGACGAATCTATATCCGCTGATGAAGCATCAACGGCTAAGTCATAATATTACATTCAATTCACCTGACGATATATATACCCAATCAACCTGAAGATGCTCGATTTCAGTAAACCTCGCTGAATCCTGCATCTTCAGATTGTTTGGGTATAAAAAGCATGTTGGCAAAGGTTATTTGGTATAAACCTTGATACAACGTCGACAAAGAATTTGTCATAGAGTGTTCATAATGGCAGGTTATAACATCAGTGTGAGAGACAAAAAACGCAGCAATGGCTGCGTTTTTCTTAACAAGGAATTGAATATATGTTTGCTAGTAAGCGTAAAACCCAGTCCAACTTTTCACGCAATTCCAGCTCAGCATCAAACCGCCGCAAGCGCATGCGTAACGTTAACCTTAAAAAAGTGCTTTGGCGTCAACGTACCTTTGCGATTCGTGAATTTGCCATGATGGATGAGAGTTTTTAATTTTTCGCTGATGATTCGGGCTTATTTGAATCAGTATTTAATAACCCTTTGCGCATATCTCGTTCCGTTTTTTTCTCGGCTCGACGTCGACGAAAGAAAGCCTGAAGTTGCGCTCGACATTCCTCTTCCATCACCCCACCTTGATGCGTAACGTGATGGTTTGCTCCCTCATAATCCAGCAAGTTCATAACACTTCCTGCCGCTCCGGTTTTATAGTCTGGCGCGCCAAATACTACTTTACCGATCCGACTATGAACCATAGCACTGGCGCACATTGGACAGGGTTCCAGCGTCACGTAAAGCACTGCGTCTAACAATCGATAGTTCTGCAGTACTTTTCCAGCCTGACGCAACGCCATCATTTCCGCATGAGCCGTGGCGTCATGCTGACCGATGAGTCGGTTCCAACCTTGACCCACAACGACGCCATTGTGCACAACCACTGCGCCAACGGGAACCTCGCCCTCTGCTTCCGCTTTAGCAGCAAGCTCGAGAGCGCAGCGCATAAACTGTTGGTCTAAATCACTCTGTGTCACTGAATAATACCCATACTTAATACAAGCAGCATAGAAGGCGAAGAGTATAAACCTAAATACCCTGAGTTGGGCAACGACACAGAGACAAAACGTTCACAACGTATCGTTTAGGCACTTTTGTAATCAACCTAAATTTCTGACATAGATCTCAAACGAGTCAATTGTTTATTAAGCGTGAAGTCCTCGTTAATTCGCGACAAAAAATACTGAAGCAACCTCTAATTACTCTATCAACAAACCTTTATGTCATTTATTTTTAACGGTTTTAACCTCAAAATTCACATCTCAACAATGAGAATAATAAAGGTTGTAACCATGAAATTAAGATTGTTAGCACTTTCCCTTTTGCTGTCGGGTTCGCTATCAGCGGCTGAGCTATATAACCCAGCCAAAAATTATACTGTTGGTGAGCAAGTTTCATTCAATGGCAATATCTACGAAGCGCAGTGGTGGGCAAATGCAGGTCAATCGCCAGCCGGTATTACGCAAAATAGCTGGGATTCGCCTTGGGTATGGGTATCAGAAAGCAGCGATGATATGACTCCACCTGCGGGCGACATTATCTCTACCGACCTTCAGTATTTTGAGCGCGGACATACCATCAACAGTGACACTCTTGGTCTGTCAAACCTTACGATTTCTGCAATTGAGCGTTATCAAGACCGTCTATACGTGACACACGATACATCACCTGGTGTTGTTCTGATCCTTGATGCGCGTACCGGGGCTGCCTTAGGACAAATTGATGGCATCCCGAATGGTTCGGGCATCTCAACCTATAACCGCGTTAACGAACTGTATATTGACAACAATCTTCTTTACGTTGCCTCACTTTCGTCAAACCGTGTCGATATTTTTGACTTGGACAATGCGCACCAACATGTGATGAGCCTCGGTACCGGGAAATTCTCAGGCACGAATTCTCTGCTGCACCCTCAATCTGTCATGACAAATACTGATTACGTGTTTGTGTCAGATGCGTCGGATAACATTAAGGTATATCGCCAACAGGATGTCACGCCAAACAATCACTATCGCACCCCGCAATACGCTTACTTGCAATTTGAAGGCAAGTACTCCAACCGCAAAGTGCAAATGCACCAGTTGGGTGATTTCCTTTTGGTGGCGACAGAAAACCGCAATTACTTCGTTTATGACTTGCGTAAGTTAGAGGAAGCGGCAGCTTCAGGCACTCGACTCATCGCTGAAAAACGTATTGCATCAAAAGTACTGAAAATCGATAAAGATGGCGATCAGCTCATCGTCAACCAGAATGGTCGTGTGGAATGGCATAACATCGAAAATGTCATCGCCAACGGGTTCGAATTCACTCAACCGACGCGCGTGCTCTCTAAGCTTCATGAAACGGCCATTGGTAATCTGAAAGATCTGCATTTCAGTGATGATGAACTCATCACCGCAACGCCTAACGAAGTGCGTTTCGATCTGCTGCGTACCAATACTGTGACCTTCGCACCTAATGATCTGGTTGAAACCACGCAACTGACCTTTGAGGAGCTCGCTCCGTTCTCCATCACTGAAATTCTGACCAATGATGAGCCACACCATATTCTGACCGATCGCACCTTGCGCTCAGTAAAAGTGAATTCTCCTGTCAAAACAGCGTTTGTCGATAGAGACACGATTCAAATTACCAACTACGCGGCACTCGAGCTTAGCGATTTGACCTTGGAAGTGAAGCTAGAGGGCACCGACCACTGGGTTGTTCTCGCAACGCTTGATCGCATCCCTGCCTATGCGCAAATTACCCTGCCTCTTTCGGCATTCGGTACAGGTCAATTCAACACCGCTGATAACGGTGGTTCTGTAGATCTGGAAACTGTGTTCACCAGTTCGCAGCCTTACGAGACCCTGTTCGACTATCGCTTCAATTCTCAATCCGATGCCTTCGCGCAAAAACTTGCCGCGATGAAACCGACTTGGGATATACGTTTCGCTCCAAACAATGACGCTAAGTGGCGTGAGATGAATGCCCTTTACGCACGTGAATGGCTGATCATCCTAACCAATCTGGCATACATGGTCTCTCAAGATGAGTTCGAGCATTTGTGGTTCAATTTCGAAAGCATTTTCGGCCACAACATGAACGGTCCGGCAGGAAAGGTCGATGGACCCAACGGCTACTTCACAGCGGAAGATTACCAATATTACTTCGATACGCTGATGGTACGACCAAATGTCAATGCGGGTATCACCTCGATCGGTGGCGGTTTGGGCGGCACTGGAATCACTGGCGTCGATACCTGGATGTTCTACACCCACTACTACGGCACATGGGGAATTATTGCCCACGAGTTTGGTCATGGTTTTGATGGCCGTGGACCGGGATACAGTCACAACACCAGCTTTGCACAAGGAGGTAATGGTTGGCAGCTACTGATGACTCAACTAGCAAATTATCACATTCGTAAGGGCGATTTGCCTTACATGGATGACAACACTAACGGATTCTATCAATCCGAGAATGCGGCCTATCACCATGTAGCAGTCGACACAGGCAAGCGTAAGCACCGCGCAGCAAGCCACATGTACCCGGTCGAAAACTACTTTATGATGCAATCAGACATGCCTCAAGGTTGGATACAAAACGGTGCAGACATGAACATCAATGCCCTTGATAAGCTCGACTTTTTGGAACGTGCCCACGTGGCGAAGTATTCAATGGGGAACGACACTCCATACCTGTGCCGCTTCACTTTTGAAGATGGCCAACAGTACTTCGGCTCTGTTACCCAACATGGCGACGATACGCGTTGTGACGCTGGCAAAGACATATCGTATCGTCGCGCAGATGGCTCAAAAGTACCACTTCAATCAGCGCTCAACGCATTTGATTGGCTCTCTATTCACAACCCTGCTCTAAGTGGCGAGGCTGTGATGCATGAAAATGGTCAACCATTGTGCCAGGTAAACCGTAGCGGCTTTTACGGCACAGGTTTTGTCAATACAGGCGGACAATGTGTTCAACTCCCAAATGTTTACTGGTCCAATGGCAATCGATGGGTGTTCAGCAGCAGTTGGACGCCTCTCAAGTACAGTGATAGCTGGACTGCACCGTCATCTCGCAGCTTTGCACTGGATTTCATTGATGAGGCGTACAACCACGAAAGTTGTGGTTCAATTCATTAATTAAGGCTAAACAGGGTCGCCATTTGGTGGCCCTATTTTTATCAAGTGTTCCGCCAGAAACTCCACCAGCAGCTTTACCCGCAGTGGTTGCAAACGACGATGCGGAAACAGTGCCCAGATCCCTTCTTCCAATTCCTGATAGGCAGTCAATACGCGCACTAACTCACCCGAATCCAACGCTTCATGGAGATAATAATCAGGCAATTGCACCAAACCCAATCCACGCGAGGCGGCATCCACTAACCCCACCCCACTGTTACAGCGCAAGTTTCCTTTTACGCGCACTGTGCGCTCTTTTCCGTTTTCGCGAAAGCGCCAGTAATCATGCTGACCGCGTAAACAATTAAACTGGGGAAGTTCTGACAACGTGTGGGGCGTACCAAATTTAGACAAGTATTGTGGGGCGCCACAAACAATCAGCTTACGTGTCGCAAGGCGCTTACACACCATCGAAGAATCCGTCAATCGCCCTAATCGCAACGCAAAATCGCACCCTGAATCAATCAAATCCAATGGCGTGTTAGTCAAATCGACGTCCACTTGGATTTCAGGATGCAACGCCATAAAGTCGAGAATCAGTGGCATCACCACTTTCTCGCCGTACGTCACGGGTGCTGTAAGTTTAATATGTCCATTGGGTGTTTTTTGAAGCTGTGTAACCGCACTTTCAGCCTCTTTCAGCGCGTCAGCCAACATGCGACAGTGCTGATAATAAACATCCCCTTCCTCGGTGGTTGATACACGGCGTGTAGTTCTAAAAAATAACCGAGTATTAAGACGATCTTCAAGCATGGCAACCTGTCGGCTAACATGCGCCGTTGATATCCCAAGCCGCTTTGCCGCCTTCGTGAAACTGGCTGTTTCCACCACAGCCACAAACTCAGAGACCCCCTGCCAATCTGCCATTATTACACACCAGTAAAAGTTAATTGCTAAGATTATGGATTATCAACCCATGAGAAACAATTAGACTAGATCATGAAAATCGGGTTGTCACAGAAGTGGGCACATACTCGCGTCAAAAATCATCTAAGGTTAGTCGATAGGGACTAATTCACATGTACAGAGGAAAGAGTCATGGCGGAACAATTTATTAAATCTCGCGCAGCAATTGCTTGGGAAGCTGGCAAACCACTGAGTATCGAAGAAGTGGATGTCATGTTACCAAAAGCCGGTGAGGTACTGGTACGCATTGTTGCGACAGGTGTTTGTCACACTGACGCATTTACTCTGTCGGGTGACGATCCAGAAGGCATTTTCCCGGCCATTCTTGGTCATGAGGGTGGCGGTATCGTTGAGCAAATCGGCGAAGGTGTTACCAGCGTCCAAGTCGGCGACCACGTCATTCCACTTTACACGCCAGAGTGTGGTGAGTGTAAATTCTGTAAATCAGGCAAAACTAACCTGTGTCAGAAAATTCGTGAAACCCAAGGTAAAGGCCTAATGCCGGACGGCACAACGCGCTTCTACAAAGATGGCCAGCCGATTTACCACTACATGGGCTGTTCAACGTTTTCTGAGTACACCGTATTGCCAGAAATTTCACTGGCAAAAGTCAACAAAGACGCACCGCTTGAAGAAGTGTGCTTGTTAGGCTGTGGTGTTACTACGGGTATGGGCGCAGTACTGAACACAGCAAAAGTGCAAAAAGGCGATACCGTTGCCGTCTTCGGTCTTGGTGGTATTGGCTTGTCAGCCATTATCGGTGCTGCAATGGCAGGTGCCAGCCGCATCATTGGTATCGACTTGAACGAAAGTAAATTCGAACTAGCCACCAAGTTGGGCGCGACTGATTGCATCAATCCAAGCAAGTTCGACAAGCCAATTCAAGACGTGATCGTCGAAATGACTGACGGCGGCGTGGATTACTCGTTTGAGTGTATTGGCAACGTTAACGTCATGCGTTCAGCGCTTGAGTGCTGCCACAAAGGTTGGGGCGAGTCAGTGATCATTGGTGTTGCAGGCGCAGGCCAAGAAATTTCAACCCGTCCATTCCAATTAGTGACAGGTCGCGTTTGGCGTGGTTCGGCGTTCGGTGGTGTAAAAGGCCGCTCAGAGCTACCAGAGATTGTTGAGCGCTACCTGGCGGGTGAGTTCAAACTCGATGATTTCATCACTCATACCATGGGCCTAGATGGCGTTAACGAAGCGTTTGACTTAATGCACGAAGGTAAGAGCATTCGTTCTGTCATTCACTTCGACAAGTAATTCAGTCAACAACCGCGTTTTACCCTTGGTGTAAAACGCGGTTTGAATGGAGCCAATCATGAGTCTTGAAAATACCAGCAGCAATCGCAGTTTTGGAGGGTGGCACAAGCAATACACTCACACTTCAAGAACCTTGCATTGCGACATGCGCTTCGCTATCTATCTGCCGCCACAAGCTTCCGAGTCCAACAAAGTTCCTGTTCTCTATTGGCTATCAGGTTTAACCTGTACGGACGAAAACTTCATGCAAAAAGCGGGGGCGCTGCAGTTAGCTGCAGAGCTTGGTATTGCGATTGTTGCGCCAGATACTAGCCCTCGCGGTGACAACATTCCTGATGACCCTGACGGTGCCTATGACTTTGGCGTTGGAGCAGGCTTTTACTTGAATGCCACCGAAGCGCCGTGGAACCGTTACTACTATATGTACGACTATGTCGTCAAAGAGTTGCCTGCGGTGATAGAAGGCCATTTCCCTGTCAGTGACGTGAAAGCTATTTCGGGCCACAGTATGGGTGGGCATGGCGCACTGACTATTGCGCTTAAAAACAGTGACGCTTACCGCTCTGTCTCGGCATTCAGCCCCATCGTTAACCCAACTGTCGTACCTTGGGGGCAAAAAGCCTTTTCCAATTACTTGGGAGAGGATACCTCAACATGGCTGGAGTACGATGCGTGCGCATTGATCAAAAAGGCGGAAACACATCTTCCGATGCTTATTGATCAAGGAGATGGTGATCAGTTTTTACACGAGCAACTTAAACCCGAAAATTTACTGCTAGCCGCAGAAAAAGCCGGTTACCCACTCGAGTTGCGCATGCAAGAGGGCTATGACCATAGCTATTACTTCATCTCAAGTTTCATTGATGATCACCTTCGCTTTCACGCGCAGCATCTGAAGTAATATTTCAGCAAAAAAGACATATAAAAAACCGGCGCTTGCCGGTTTTTTATTAAATAGACCGCGCAACCTAAAATTTCAGGTTGCTTGGGTATAGATCATTTGGCGAAACCAACTTGTTCATCCGATTGATAGTAAAAAGCCCCGCACATTGGCGAGGCTTTTGATTGATTCAAGGCAACACGCCTAGGAATGACGCGTCCAATTGAATAGTGCTTACATTGAGTAAGTGTATGGTGCTTGGATACCTAGTGGGATGCCCAGCGCCCAGTAAGCAAGTAGGAATAGGCTCCAACCCACCAACATAGCAATTGAGTAAGGCATCATCATAGATGCCAAGGTACCAATACCTGTGGTCTTCACGTAGCGCTGACAGTAAACAACAACCAGTGGGAAGAAGACCATCAACGGAGAAATAATGTTAGAGACAGAGTCACCAACACGATAGCCCGCCTGAGACAACTCAGGGGAAATACCCAACGCCATCAACATAGGAACAAGAATTGGACCAATCAACGCCCACTTCGCTGAAGCCGAACCAATCAATAGGTTCACACACGCCGTCAGCAAAATCATACCCACGATGGTCAACTGACCAGGCATGTTCAAGGCTTTGAGAAGTTCAGCGCCTTCCAATGCCAGCAAAGTACCAATGTTTGATAGGCTGAATGCTGCAAGGAACTGTGCACAGAAGAACGACATCACCAAGTAGCTACCCATGGTAGACATGGTCTGGCTCATTGCCACAATGATGTCACCCTGCTTCTTGAAGGTTCCCGCAACGCGTCCATATACCACGCCCGGAATCACGAACAGGATAAAGATCAGCGGCACGATAGATTTCATCAAAGGTGCAGAGAACGCCGTTAATTCACCTTCAGGAGAACGCAGAGCAGACGTTTCTGGAATCAACGCAAAGATAAGCAACGCGATACCTGCAAGCATTGAAAGGCTTGCACGGTTAAATGCCTTGCTTTCAATTGCAGAGAAACTACCAAGATCAGGTGCTTTTTCTGCATCTTCATCGATTGGTAATTTGCTTAGGCGTGGCTCAATGATTTTTTCAGTCACATACCAACCGATTGCCACGATAAGAATCGAAGACAAACCAGTGAAGTAGATGTTTGCCAGCGGGTTAACCACGTAGTCTTTGTCTAGCACTTGTGCCGCAGACTGTGTGAAACCAGCAAGCAATGGATCGATACCCGCCGGCACGAAGTTCGCCGAGAAGCCGCCAGATACACCAGCAAACGCAGCTGCAATACCGACAAGAGGGTGACGACCCGCAGCGTGGAAGATGATACCACCCAGTGGGATAACAAGCACGTAGCCTGCATCCGCCGCAGTGTGAGAAACGATTGCCACCAAGATAAGTGCTGGTGTCAGCAATTTCTTAGGCGTCACGTTTAGCATTTTCTTCAGGCCAGTGGTAATAAACCCTGACGCATCAGCCACGCCCACGCCTAGCATCGCTACAAGCACGATACCCATAGGAGCAAAGCTGGTAAAGGTGGTCACCATGTTGGCAAGGAAGTTTGCCAATGCAGTACCCGTTAGAAGGTTGTTAATTTCGACGGCCTGGCCAGAGATTGGGTGTATCAGGCCAAAATCAACCTGAGAAAGAACGGCAGACAGCCCCCATACGATTAACAATCCGTAGAAGAACAGTAATGCAGGATCAGGGATTTTGTTCCCTGCTTTCTCAATCCCATTGAGAAACTTGTCCATTGCGCTCTTTGGCGCGTCTGGAATTTTGTCCATAGCATGGTTACTCATGTAAAGCTCCATGGTTAATTGTGTGTGTTTGCTTCGCCTTTTCTGAATCCTTAGATCCGAAAGACGTCATAATTATTCAACAGCATAAAATACATACTTATTTATTATTTGGTAGCCATAAATATCAATTAAAATCACAAAAAAAGCATATTGATTCAATATACACACAACAAATAAACACAATGGAAACAGCGTTAATCCCGCGCGATAACAATTCCAAATAAAATGTTACTTCGGGAAGAAAGCATGAGTATTAGGCAAGGAAAAAAAAGCGAACGTCACGGTATTGAGAGGGATTGGAAACTAAGACAGGAATGCATAATAAAAAAGGCACGCTAAGCGTGCCTAATCTTGATTCGATTTAGGAGATTATTCCCACTCAATCGTCGCAGGTGGCTTACCTGAAATGTCGTAAACCACGCGGCTAATGCCATCAACTTCATTGATGATGCGGTTAGACACCTTACCCAAGAAATCATATGGCAGGTGTGCCCAATGTGCAGTCATGAAATCGATCGTTTCAACAGCACGCAGTGACACAACCCAATCGTATTTACGACCGTCACCCATCACGCCTACAGAGCGCACAGGAAGGAATACGGTGAACGCTTGAGATACTTTGTTGTATAGGTCAGCTTTATGCAGCTCTTCAATGAAGATAGCATCAGCACGACGTAGCAAATCACAGTATTCTTTCTTCACTTCGCCAAGCACACGAACACCTAGGCCTGGACCTGGGAACGGGTGGCGGTAAAGCATGTTGTACGGTAGGCCCAACTCTAGGCCAATCTTACGCACTTCGTCTTTGAACAGCTCTTTCAGCGGTTCAACCAATCCCATCTCCATATCATCAGGCAGGCCGCCAACGTTATGGTGAGATTTAATCACGTGCGCTTTACCCGTCTTAGACGCTGCAGATTCGATCACGTCAGGGTAGATAGTGCCTTGTGCCAGCCATTTAGCATTTTTCAGCTTCTTCGATTCTTCATCGAACACATCAACGAACACATGACCAATTTTCTTACGTTTCGCTTCTGGATCAGCAATGCCTTCCAGCGCAGACAGGAAGCGATCTTCCGCTTTAACGTGAACAATGTTCAGGCCGAAGTGATCACCAAACATGTCCATCACTTGCTGGCCTTCATTCAAGCGAAGCAGACCGTTATCAACGAATACACACGTTAGTTTGTTACCAATTGCACGGTGCGCAAGCATCGCAACCACAGAAGAGTCCACGCCACCCGACAGGCCAAGGATAACTTCATCATCACCGACTTGTTCTTTAATACGAGCAACCGCATCTTCGATAATTGATTCAGCTGTCCATAGACGCTCACAACCACATACGTTCAGTACGAAGTTTTCGAGCATCTTAAGGCCATTTTTGGTGTGCGTTACTTCTGGGTGGAACTGCACGCCGTAGTATTTTTTCTCTTCGTTTGCCATCGCAGCATAAGGACAGGTGTCTGTTTGCGCGATTTTCACGAAGTCAGATGGGATTTCGACCACTTTGTCACCGTGGCTCATCCATACATCTTGAGTAGTTTCTAGGTCAGCGAACAGTGCTGAATCACCCGTCACCTGTACTGCTGCATAACCAAATTCGCGTTCGTCAGAGCCCGCGACTTTACCACCAAGTTGCTCTGCCATGGTTTGCATGCCGTAACATACACCAAACACTGGCACGCCAGAATCGAATACATATTGAGGAGCGCGCGGAGAGTTTGCTTCTGTCACGCTCTCAGGGCCACCAGACAGGATAATACCATCTGGATTGAACTCACGAATATCCGCTTCATCTACATCCCAGCTCCACAGTTCACAGTACACACCGATTTCGCGTACACGGCGTGCTACTAGTTGAGTGTATTGAGAACCGAAATCCAAAATTAGAATGCGTTGGTCATGGATGTCTTTAGTCATTTTGAGCAGTCTTATCGTTACCGCCAGCTAAGCTTTATCGCTTGGAAAGACCCATACCATATGGGTTTTCTTTCCTACGCTGTGGTTGTGGGTTATGAAAACGAGGCGAGTTTACTCGCCTCCTATCAGTGCTTCAAGAAAAAAAGCAAACGTTTACGTCAGGGGTTCTTTGTGAACATTTAGCCGCGACGGTAGTTCGGTGCTTCTTTGGTGATCTGTACGTCATGCACATGAGATTCCGCCATGCCCGCGCCGGAAATAACAACAAACTCAGCCTTGGTACGCATTGCTTCGATCGTCGCAGAACCCGTCAGACCCATGCTTGAACGCAGGCCACCCATTTGCTGGTGAACGATCTCTTTCAAGTGACCTTTGTATGCAATACGACCTTCGATACCTTCAGGAACAAGCTTGTCTGCCGCATTGTCAGATTGGAAGTAGCGATCAGAAGAACCTTGAGACATTGCGCCCAGTGAGCCCATGCCACGGTAAGACTTGTATGAACGACCGTTGTATAGGATCACTTCACCTGGTGCTTCTTCTGTACCCGCAAACATTGAGCCAACCATGACACACGATGCGCCAGCCGCGATGGCTTTACAGATATCACCAGAGAAACGGATACCACCATCAGCAATAACAGGAATGCCGTAACCATTTGCGACTTCAACAGCATCAGCAATCGCAGTGATTTGAGGAACACCGACACCAGTAACGATACGTGTAGTACAGATAGAGCCAGGGCCAATACCCACTTTAACAGCGCTCACACCTGCTTCAATAAGGGCTTTTGCACCCGCACCCGTTGCGACGTTGCCGCCGATGATGTCGAGATCAGGGTATGCTTCGCGTGTTTCGCGAATACGGTTTAGTACACCTTCAGAGTGGCCATGTGAAGAGTCAATAAGTAGAACGTCCACGCCTGCTTCAACCAGTGCTTTTACGCGCTCTTCGTTACCTGCGCCTGCACCCACCGCCGCGCCAACACGCAGACGACCTTGCTCATCTTTACAAGCGTGTGGTTTGGTTTCAGCTTTGTGGAAATCTTTTGCGGTAATCATACCTGTCAGTTGGAAATCATCATTCACAACCAGTACTTTCTCAACGCGAGCTTGGTGCATTTTTTCTTGCACTTCTTCGCGACATGCGCCTTCTTTTACACACGCCAGACGCTCTTTAGACGTCATAACAGCAGAGACTTTCTTGGATAGGTCAATCACAAAGCGAACATCACGACCAGTAATGATACCAACAAGCTCGTTACTCTCGGTGACGACAGGGAAACCTGCAAAACCATGCTTTTTGGTGAGTTCAACAACATCTGCGATTGTCGCGTCTGGGTGAACAGTGACTGGATGGGTGACAACGCCAGCTTCAAAGATCTTCACTTGGTGAACCATCTCAGCTTGCTGTTCAATTGACATATTTTTATGGATGAAGCCAATGCCGCCTTCCTGCGCCAGTGCGATAGCCAAACGCGCTTCAGTCACTGTGTCCATAGACGCAGAGATCATTGGGATGTTCAACGAAATGGTTTTCGTCAGTTGAGTGCGTAAGTCGGCAGTGTTTGGAAGAACTGTGGAATGTGCTGGAACCAGCAATACATCATCGAAAGTTAGGGCTTCTTTAGCTATTCGTAACATTGCAATATCTCACGCCAAAATTAAATACGGGGGGACTAAATATTGCCGCCGCATTATACTGATGACGCAAACGTTTGGCTATAGATTTTGACGAAAACGTTTGGCATTCATTTTTTGCCCCAGTAACATTGCGAAAACTCGCTGATATTTAAGGCTAAGTGGTCATGACAAGCCCCAACGAAAACATTTTCACTGTCTCTCGTTTGAATGCGGAAGTTCGCCTTCTGCTTGAGAACGAAATGGGTATCGTTTGGTTGGTTGGTGAGATTTCAAACCTCACTGTTCCTGTATCTGGCCACTGGTATTTCACGCTGAAAGACAGTCGCGCTCAAGTCAAATGCGCCATGTTCAAAGGCAACAACCGCCGTGTCACCTTTAAGCCTACCAATGGCAATCAAGTGTTGGTTCGGGCCCGATTGTCCTTGTATGAACCGCGTGGCGACTATCAGATTATTGTTGAAAGCATGCAGCCAGAGGGTGATGGCATGCTGCAACAACAGTTTGAAAAACTGAAAATGCAATTAGCAGCAGAAGGCCTTTTTGCAACTCACGCCAAAAAGACACTCCCTGAACAACCAAGACGGGTTGGTATTATCACATCAAAAACGGGGGCGGCCCTTCATGATATTTTGCACGTATTAAAGCGCAGAGATCCCAGCCTACCCGTGGTTATCTACCCTACTCAAGTTCAGGGAAAAGACGCTGCTATTCAGATTGCACAGGCGATTGGTCGAGCTAACAGCCGTGATGAATGTGATGTGCTGATTGTAGGGCGTGGTGGCGGCTCATTAGAAGATCTGTGGTGTTTTAACGAAGAAATTGTCGCCCGCACCATTGCCGCCAGTTCGATTCCCATTGTAAGCGCCGTAGGTCATGAAGTGGATGTCACCATCGCCGATTTTGTGGCGGATGTTCGTGCCCCCACTCCTTCAGCAGCCGCTGAACTGGTTAGCAGAGATACGTCTGTTCGATCTCAGCAGTTTTCACAGCGTGTAGATAGGCTGTCTCATGTGTTGAGTCGTCATCTCTCTCGCACTCAGGAGCGTCTCACGCGCTTACAGCACCGTTTGGCAATGCATCACCCTCAAGCGAGACTACAACAGCAAGCACAGCAGTTTGACGAGCTTGAGCGACGTCTTTACCAATCCATGCGAACGCAACTTCAAACGGATGCTCAGCGGCTAGACAGAGCGAGCCAGCGTTTAGATCGCTTTTCTCCTGCAAATCAATTGCCAGGGCTGAATGCACAACTTGGTTACAGCGAGCAACGCTTGATTGAATCAATGCGTCAGCAATTGCGCCAACAGCAGCACAAATTAGCGCTACAAATGGAAACCTTGGATGCGGTGAGCCCACTGGCAACCCTCGCACGCGGCTATTCGATCACGCGCGCAAGCAACAATAACGTTATCCGTTCTCAGGACGATGTAAAGTCAGGCGATCGGATCACGACGGTGTTATCGAGCGGTGAGATCCAATCAACCGTGATCTAAGATCACGCAACCATCTTTTAAAGCGGTGTCATGACGACACCGCTTTTTTTGCCTCAAATACGATGTTCGCACTTGAACGCGACTTCAGTTCATTACACTGGTTACAAAAATAATTGGTTGCGCCACATGCTTGGAGTTTTTCTAACTGCGCATCGCACACCTGACAATACCCCTGTTTTATAAAGATTTTATCGCAAGACTCACAATGATAACTCCCCTTATCCCATCCCATTAACTCATTACAATCAGGGCAGTTGTTTTCCATTTTATTTCCTCTCAATGGTCCATGTCGCACTTTAACTGTCCAACATGTTGTCTATCATAGATAAGCGCTATTCTAACTAAAATCGAAGATCAAACAGAACAGCCTCGCGCTGGATCCTATCAAGATCGTCAGATCTAGGCATTTATGGGATCCGATCAGCGATCTACCCTCAAAAGAATATTTATCAATACAACTCCCGAAAGCATAAGTTACATGTTCTGCATTTGGATTTATGGAAGAATAAAATACTGCAAATTAATATTAAACCATAACTAAGCAGCATATAGTAAAAGCAAGGTGGTTTAGTAACCGAGCAAAAATACATCGAATACGGGTAGAACGATATTTCCCGCTTTTCACCACGTGATTATGTGACAAAGATCTATTTTTTAGTGTAATTATCGCAACAGATCTGTCACGAATACGATTAAAAAGCGACCAATTCCCTTATTTTTAGCCAATGAATCCCGCCATATGAATGGCTTAGCTGCGGAAAAATGTTCTGGATGCATAAAATACATAGGCTGTCATTCAATCTTCATCTTTCCGGCTAAATTACGGACATAAAAAAACCGACCACTAGGGTCGGTTCTTAGCTCTCACAGTAGAATTACTTCTTACCGCGGTGTTTTACCATATCCATCAATCGCTTACGTTGACGAGACTGAGAGATAGTCAGGTTTTCTTTCTTACCTTCAAATGGGTTTTCGCTGCTTTGGAACTGAATGCGAATAGGTGTACCCATGATTTTTAGCGATTTACGGTAATAGTTCATCAAGTAGCGCTTATACGAATCAGGCAAATCTTTGACTTGGTTACCGTGAATAACGAATATCGGTGGATTATATCCCCCAGCATGCGCATATTTCAGCTTCACGCGGCGACCACGAATCATTGGTGGCTGATGATCGTCTTGTGCCATATTCATGATGCGTGTCAGCATAGCGGTACTGATACGCTTAGTCGCAGACTCGTAAGCTTCTTGAATAGACTCAAACAAGTGACCAACACCCGTACCATGCAATGCCGAGATAAAGTGAATACGCGCGAAGTCTACGAAACCTAAGCGACGGTCCAGTTCAGACTTAACGCGGTCTTTCACGTCCTTATCCAAACCATCCCACTTGTTTACCGCAATCACGATTGAACGACCCGCATTCAATGCAAAACCTAACAAGCTTAGATCTTGGTCTGATATGTTTTCACGTGCATCAATCACTAGCAGAACAACGTTCGAATCTTCGATCGCTTTCAGTGTTTGGATAACAGAGAATTTTTCTACTTTCTCGTTAACACGCTTGCGGCGACGAACACCTGCAGTATCGATAATGACGTATTCGCGACCATCACGTTCCATAGGAATGTAGATAGAATCACGGGTTGTTCCCGGCATATCGTAAACCACCACGCGATCTTCACCGAGAATACGGTTAGTCAGTGTTGATTTACCCACGTTTGGACGGCCAATAATACCGAATTTGATCGGAAGGTTTTGCAAACGCTCAAGTGCGCTTTCTGCATCTTCTTCTGTTAGATCTTTTTCTTCATCTTCGAAATCATGCTCGCCCGTCAGGTCAACTAAACCTTCTTGTGCTTCTTGTTCTGCCAAGGCCTCTGCGTATGGCTTCAACGCACGATCCATCAAACCTAATACACCACGGCCATGTGCAGCGGCGATTTGGAACATGTGCTCCATACCCAGTTGCCAAAATTCAGCACTGGCAGCATCGGCATCAATGCCATCAACTTTGTTAACGACAAGGAAAGTCGTTTTTTCACGTGAACGAAGGTGTTGTGCGATGGCTTCGTCAGCTACCGTCAGGCCAGCACGACCATCCACCATGAACAGGACAACGTCAGCTTCTTCAATCGCCGCCAGTGATTGCTCAGCCATTTTGGTTTCTACACCTTCCTCGGTACCGTCGATACCACCAGTGTCTACCACAATGAACTCATGCTCACCCAGCACAGCTTTTCCGTATTTACGATCCCTGGTCAAACCCGGAAAATCGGCTACCAGCGCATCGCGCGTCCTTGTCAGCCGGTTAAAGAGTGTCGACTTCCCCACATTTGGACGCCCAACAAGGGCTACTACAGGAATCATACTGACCTCTTAAAATCTCTTACTTATTAATAACAGCGGCTCCTGAACCTTTGGGTTCAGGAGCCGAATAATTCATAAACGCTTGATATTATTGCGTTTGCTTTTTGCTAATTTTTCCGTCGCGGGTCATCACGATATACGCATCATCCGCTTTCACTGGCGCAACGGCAAAACCGCTATCATCCAGTTGCTGCTGCGCGACAAATTCACCTGTTGTCGGATCAAGCCAATGCAAATAACCTTCTGCATCACCCATCACAACATAGCCAGAAATGGCTACAGGCGCTGTCAGCTGACGGTATTCAAGATCGCGATTCTGCCATAGCTCAGTGCCACTTCGGGCATCAACAGCGACCACATGATCTTTGTCGGTAACCAAGAACAAATAGCTACCTACAACCAAGAAGTCCGTCGTTGAACTATACGTGCGCTTCCAAGCAGGGCGTCCTGAACGCAAATCGATTGCGACAAGCTGACCATTGTAACCCACTGCGTAAAGCAAAGATCCAGAAATCACCGGTGTGGCATCAACATCCACTAAACGATCTATCTCTGTGGCTCCTTTAGGGCTTGCAACAGTTTGTTGCCAAATGATGTTGCCGTTCTCAATGAAAGCAGCACCAAGACGGCCATTTGCCATTCCCCAGAATACGCCGCCGGAAATCGCAACCGGTGAACTATCACCACGTAACGTCAGGTTTGGCACATCACTCGAAATACGCCAGCGCTCTTCACCACTTTCCGCATCGAAGGCCGCTAATTCACCACGACTGGTATTTACCACAATCAGGCTTACATCTGCCAGCGGTTTCGATAAGATTTCACCACCCGCATTAGTACGCCAAACCACTTCACCTGTCTCTTCATCTAATGCGATGAGATCGCCAGTTTCTGTGCCGATGTACAATTTGCTATATGACGCAGTAATACCGCCAGAGAGCAACGCAGGTTTTTCTTCGCCTAAGTTAACCGTCCAGAGTGTTTTGCCTGATTCGCTATCAATCGCTTTGACTTCACCAGAGCGATCTGCGGCAAACACTTTTCCATATTCATACGCAGGCGTAAGGTCGCTGTAATAGCGTCCTACACCATCACCGACTTGCGATGTCCAAAGTGATTGAGGAGTGAACTCACTGTTTACGACTGGCACAGGTGCCATGACGATGGAGTCTTCTTCACTCGCACAACCAATAAGCAGCGAGCCTAGCAAGGCCACTGCACTTACGCGTTTCCATCCAGTGCGCATCATACTCAACCCTTATTGCGGCAAGTTGTCCAATTTCATTTGAACAACAGGGTTAGACGCGGCTGCAATTGATGCTGCATAAGATAAACGTGCAGCGGCGGTATCGCCTTTGCGCAGTTGGATGTCACCGCGTAGCTCTTCAACCTGCGGCTTCCAGCTTTCTGCTGTCACGCTATCTAGCTCTTTTAGCGCAGCGTCAACGTTGCCTTGTTGCGCTTCAACACGTGCAAGACGCAGTGTTGCCGTCGCTTTCAACGAATCGTCTTTAGACGCTTGTACTGAGCGCAAATGCTCAGCGGCTTTAACAAGATCACCCGCTTCTACGAACGTCTTCGCCAGCTGCAACTCGACCAATGCCGAATAAGAGCTGTCATTAGACTGAATAAATGCAGCAGCTTTTTCTTGTGCGTCAGCATCGCCAGCAGCCAAGGCGCCCACGACTTGCATGTACGCTTCAGATGCCTGCTCGCGGCTAGTTTCTTGCTCTGACTGGTAGTAGCGCCATCCATATAGGCCGCCCAAACCAATCACTGCGCCGAGGATGATGGCTTTGCCATTATCCCGCCACCACGTTTTAATCGCTTCGACTTGTTGTTCTTCTGTGGTGTAGACGTCCACGTTTAGTCCTCTCTTAAACTCGTTGAGCCAATTTTTCGGCTACATCATCCTGAGAAATGGTCAGTTGCTCGCCACCTTTAAGATCTTTATAGGTCACAACCTTGTTCGCCACTTCGTCTTCACCCAATACCAATGCAACGGATGCGCCTACTTTATCAGCACGTTTAAATTGCTTCTTAAAGTTGCCACCACCGAAGTGAGTCATCACACGAAGACCCGGTACACGTTCACGCAAGGTTTCTGCCAATTGCATGCCTGCTGCCAATGTTCCTTCACCAGCGGTGACCATGTAAACATCAACAACAGGGCGAGTTTCATTTAATTCCAGCGTTTCCATCAGAAGCACAAGACGTTCAACACCCATGGCAAAACCCACTGCAGGCGTCGCTTTTCCGCCCAGTTGTTCAACCAGACCATCATAACGACCGCCGCCGCAGACGGTGCCTTGCGATCCCAAACTCTCAGTGATCCATTCGAAAACGGTACGGTTGTAGTAGTCAAGACCACGAACCAATTTCTCGTTTACTGAGTATTGGATACCTGCAGCGTCCAACAGTTCACACAAACCTGCAAAATGTTGTTTTGATTCGTCATCTAAATACTCAGATAGCTTAGGTGCATCCACCAGCACGGCTTGAATGTCTGGGTTTTTCGAGTCCAGAACACGCAGCGGATTGGTATGCATGCGTCGCTTGCTGTCTTCGTCCAAAATAGCTTCGTGTTGCATCAAAAACGCAACCAGCGCTTCACGATAACCCGCGCGTGCTTCCAATGAACCAATTGAGTTCAACTCTAGGCGAACGTGCTCATGAATACCCAGCTCACGCCAAAGACGTGCTGTCATCATGATAAGTTCAGCATCTACGTCTGGACCGTTCAGGCCGAATACTTCCACACCAAACTGGTGGAATTGACGGTAGCGACCTTTCTGAGGACGCTCATGACGGAACATAGGGCCCATGTACCATAGGCGCTGTTCTTGGTTGTACAGTAGACCGTTTTCAATACCCGCACGCACACAACTCGCCGTCCCTTCTGGACGCAGCGTTAGGCTATCGCCATTGCGATCTTCAAAGGTATACATCTCTTTCTCGACCACATCAGTCACTTCACCGATTGCACGACAAAACAGATTGGTCATTTCGACGATAGGCATACGAACTTCGCTGTAGCCATAACCGCTGATCACGTCTTTAACCGTACCCTCTACTTTTTGCCAAAGAGGAGTTTGTGTTGGAAGGCAGTCGTTCATGCCTCGAATTGCTTGAATTGTTTTTGCCACGTTTACTCTCGAAACCGATCTTTATCTATTCTGTTAGAAATAAGCCTCAAGGCTTACTTCTGCGTGTTTACGTCAATGCGGTTGTTCTCATCCAGCATTGAGGCTTTAGCCCGGATCTTCGCTTCCAGCTGGTCGATCAGGTTATCATTGTCAAAACGTTCTTTCTGGCGAATGCCATCATCATAATATGCGCTGCGCTTATTGCTGCCCGCAACACCAAGGTGCGATACCTCAGCTTCACCTGGGCCGTTAACTACGCAACCTATAATGGACACATCCATTGGTACGACAACGTCTTCCAGACGCTGTTCTAGCGCATTAACCGTGCCAATCACATCAAACTCCTGACGGGAGCAGGTTGGGCACGCAATAAAGTTAACACCACGTGAGCGAATACGCAGTGATTTCAATATATCAAAACCGACTTTAATTTCTTCAATCGGGTCAGCCGCCAGCGAGATACGCAGTGTATCGCCGATACCTTCACTCAGCAGCATACCCAAACCTACCGCAGATTTCACTGCGCCAGCACGAGCACCACCCGCTTCGGTTATCCCCAAGTGCAAAGGCTGGTCGATGCGTTTCGCTAATTGGCGGTAGGATTCAACCGCAAGAAACACATCAGACGCTTTTACACTCACTTTGAATTGGTCAAAATTCAAACGATCCAAAATATCAACATGGCGCATTGCCGATTCTACCAGTGCTTCAGGAGTAGGCTCGCCATATTTTTCTTGAATTTCACGCTCTAATGATCCGCCATTCACACCGATGCGGATAGGAATATTTTTGTCACGTGCAGCATCAACGACTGATCGAATACGCTGTTCGTTACCGATGTTACCCGGGTTAATGCGTAAGCAGTCCACACCGAATTCTGCAACACGCAACGCAATGCGATAGTCGAAATGAATATCAGCGACTAAAGGCAAGTTGGTTTGTTCACGGATCAGCTTAAAGGCATCCGCAGCTTCCATGGTTGGAACAGAAACACGCACAATGTCTGCACCGACTTTTTCTAGCGCATTGATCTGCGCCACGGTTGCAGCAACATCAGTTGTACGCGTGTTGGTCATAGACTGAACGGCAATAGGAGCGCCGTCACCAATTGGCACATTGCCCACGTAAATACGCGTTGATTGGCGACGCTTAATAGGAGATTCGGTATGCATTTGGTGTTCTCTGAATTACTTCGGTAGGCTCAAACGGGCAACGCGCCCAGAAGGGTAACCACTTAAATCGACATTGTCGCCATTGTAAACAAGACGTACAGCTGATGGTGCGCCAAGAACAATTTTAAACGGTGCTTCACCTGATAGGTCAACGGTTTCACCAGCAGACTTAATACCAGTTAGAAGGCGTTTACCACTCGCATCGCGTATGTCTACCCAACAGTCGCCATCAAAAGACAACACCAACGAAGGTTGTTGATCTAACGTTTCGCCACTGGTGGTTACATCTCTCGTTGCCACAGTTGCTGGCTCTGAAACACTAGGGGTTGGTGATGTGTTGCTGCTTGGCTTTGGTTGCTCAGGGACAGACGTCTCAACGCTGCTTTCAACAAGCGCTGTATTTTCACTGATATTATCGCTGGTGCTTTTACTATCGCCTGTGCTTTCAACGACAGGCGTATCACCCGTCATGTCACTCGGTAAAGGATCATCAATTTGCACGACATCCGGTTGTACCAGCTCTTCAGCTTGCACGCCAGTAACCACATCATCGTTGCTGTCAGCAGCACCTATTTGAGCCAAAACAGCGGTGGTTTCCGATAGCGACATCAAAGGATCATTTTGTTGATTCTGCCACCACCAAAACGTGGTGATGCCAACGACCACAGCCAAGATCACCCACGTCAGGTTCATCACACGGCTATCATGTTTATCTATGCGTGTTTTACGCGAGAAACTCTGCATTTTCTGCGCCGACTCTTCAGTCTGAGGCGGTGCTTGATAGTCGCAGATAAGCGCGTCGGCGTTCAAACCGACTAGCTTAGCGTAAGAACGAATATAACCACGTGTAAACGTGGCTATTTGTTTATTTTCGCAACAGTTTTCTTCAAGATCTAAAATAACGGATACACGAAGCCTTAGACGGTCAGCCACGTCTTGAGCAGAAAGCCCGATCGCTTCACGGGCTTGCTTTAACACCTGTCCTGGGTGTGCGGACTCAACGTCTAACACTTGTTCTTCGTTTTGTTCAGTATTCATTCTCTAAGTACTGTCTATATTCGTTAGATTTGGGAAATTGTCTGGCCAATACATTGGCATAACGTGTCACTTCATTGGGACGTTCTGCTTTGCTTTCCAGCTCTATGAGTGTCAGTAGCGAATTCGGGCGATAACCATATCGCTTATGAAATTTAAACAAGCGTATTCGTGCATCATTCAATTCGCTGTCTTCAACTTCTAAACGCGCAAGTTGCACAGAAGACAGTGGGCGGTTGGGTTCATGATCAATCGCCTTTTCAAACCATATTTTCGCTTGTTGCCTTTCACCCGCTTTCAATGCACAGAGTGCTGCATTCTCAAAGCTACCAGACATTTTGTAATAGTACGGCTGGTCTATTGCCTTCGCAAATGCCTTCTGCGCTTCACTATAACGTTCTTGGCGACACAAAAAGACACCATAATTATTCTGAACGTCCCCGTTCTTAGGGGAGTAACGCAGTGCAGTAATATATTGCTGCTCGGCTTGATCAAACTCTTCTACTTTTTCTAAGTAGTGAGCAAATGAAATCAAAGAACGGTAGTATTTAGGGGCAAATTGCACCGCCATCTCAAGGTTTTGTCTCGCCCGTTCCCACTGACCCGCGTTTAAATACGCAATACCGAGTGAAATTCTGGATTCAGCAGCCTGAATACTATCAAACTTCACGTTGCTTTGCTTATCCGTTACTGTGACACAGCCTGCTAATAATCCCATCAATAACAGTGTACTAAGCGTCCTTGCCATCATCCCATCCTATCAGTCAAAGCGATCAGACTGATTTTACAGGGATTTGCTCCTCTACATTCAGTCTGTTTTGCGTGCGCTTGGTACGATCAATGACATCGCCAACAAGCTGTCCGCATGCTGCATCAATGTCATCACCACGAGTTTTACGCACGGTTACCGTGTAGTCATACTGCATCAGCGTTTTCATGAAACGATCGATGCGCGAATTACTCGGCTTCTTGTATGGTGACCCAGGATAAGGGTTAAAAGGAATCAGGTTTATCTTCGCAGGGGTATCTTTTAACAGCTCTGCGAGTTGGCGCGCATGGTCCATCTCGTCATTGACATGATCCAATAGAACATACTCTACGGTCACACGCCCACGGTTAGCATTTGATGATGCAATGTAACGACGAACTGATGCCAAAAACGTATCAATGTTGTAGCGATCATTGATTGGCATGATTTGGCTGCGAAGCTCGTCATTGGGAGCATGAAGAGAAATCGCTAGCGCGACATCGATTTTGTCTGTCATCTGATCCAAGCCTGACACAACACCAGAAGTAGAAACAGTGACACGACGCTTAGACAGACCAAAACCCAAGTCATCGAGCATGATGTTCAGTGATGGGATCAGGTTTTTCATGTTAAGCAAAGGCTCACCCATTCCCATCATCACGATATTGGTGATAGGACGACGACCCGTTTCTTTCTCAATGCCGATTTCTTTCGCCGCACGCCAAACCTGTCCGATGATTTCAGACACTTTCAAGTTACGGTTAAAGCCTTGCTGCGCAGTTGAACAGAATTTGCAGTCCAGCGCACAGCCAACCTGTGAAGAAACACACAAGGTCGCACGATCTTCGTCAGGAATATAAACGGTCTCTACGTCTTGGTTACCCACACGCATAACCCATTTGATGGTGCCATCGCTTGAATGCTTAGCCAGAGTGACTTCTGGCGCACGAATTTCACATTTCGCGTTCAGTTTTTCACGAAGCTTTTTGTTGATGTTGTTCATCTGATCGAAGTCATCAACACCAAAGTGGTACATCCACTTCATGATCTGATCAGCACGAAACGCTTTCTCGCCTAACTCATCAGCGAAAAATGCTCGCAGTGCTTGCCGATCAAAATCCAGCAGGTTGATTTTTTCCGTTGTCATCAGATTGCCTCGTGAAACAGGTTAAATACAGGTTGATTGGGAGTTTCAGCCTTAAATCAAGGCGCGAAATTGTACAGCCTTTGTGATCCGGATTCCACCTGTTACTTATGTGGCTTTTATTAGTCCAGAATAGAACAAAATAAAAAAAGGGAGCATCCGCTCCCTTTTTATGTTCGATCACAATGCATTAGCCTTTGCGAGGGCAAATCTCATCACTGGCGAAAAAGTAAGCAATTTCGCGTTCAGCAGATGTCGGGCTATCAGAACCATGTACCGAGTTAAAACGCATACTAAGTGCATGATCTGCACGCAAAGTGCCACATGCGGCTTCTTCCGGGTTAGTTTTCCCCATCAGTTCGCGATAATTAGCAATCGCATTCTCGCCTTCCAGCACTTGCACCATGACAGGGCCAGACGTCATAAACTCAACCAAATCATCGAAAAAAGGCTTACCTTCATGCTCCGCATAAAAGCCTTGCGCTTTTTCTTTGTTCAGGTGAAGCATTTTTGCTGCGACAATTCGCAGCCCAGCAGCTTCAATACGCTGATAGATAGCGCCAATCAGATTGCGTTCAATGGCGTCGGGCTTCACGATTGAAAAGGTGCGCTCAATAGTCATTCTATCTTCCTTATTATATTTTCAGACAGCAGGTAGAAAACGAGTTATCTGCTTGTAATGTCAAAGGTAGCCTACCAGAGCGCAATGTTAGGCCCTACCCCAACATTGCGGAATCGTTAACTGTGTTGATAATTATCAGGCACTTTTGTTTGAATTATCGTGAAGATTCATCCATCAAAATGCGCGATAGGGTTTTCACACCCATGCCCGTCGCGCCCACAGCCCATTTATCACTGGCTCCTTTGCGATAAGTACCAGAGCAATCCAAGTGGATCCAACCGTTTTTGTAGTCATCAACAAAGTAAGAAAGGAAGGCTGCCGCCGTGCTCGCGCCTGGTGAATACTGGCCTGCACCCACGTTTGCCAGATCTGCAAAGCTAGATGGCAACATGTTGCGATGGAATTCCGCCAACGGCAACTGCCACATACCTTCGTTTTCCGCGTTCGCCGCCACAAGACAACGATCTGCCAGAGACTGATCAAAGCTAAACAGCGCGTGATAATCGTTACCTAACGCCATTTTTGCTGAGCCCGTCAAAGTGGCACAATCGACCGTCAATGTAGGGTTAAATTTATTGGCATACAAAAGGCCATCAGCCAAAACGAGACGCCCTTCTGCATCAGAGTTGAGCACTTCTACGGTCACGCCGTTCTTGTAGGTGATGATGTCGCCCAGCTTATAAGCGTTGCTGGAAATCATATTTTCAGCACAACACAGGATCAGTTTTACACGCTTATTCAAGCCTTGAGCAATGGCAAGACCAAGGCCACCAGTTGCCATAGCTGCACCGCCCATATCTGCCTTCATGGCATCCATGAAGCTTGATTGCTTGATGCTGTAACCACCCGAGTCGAACGTAATCCCTTTACCGATAATACACGCAAACACTTCTGCATCGGCATTGCCAGTTGGGTTGTAGTCCAATTGAAGCATGGCTGGTTTGCGCGCAGAGCCACGGCCAACGGTATGCACACCCACCCAACCATGTTCAAGCAAATCTGCACCAGAAACGATTTTATACTTCACGTGCTCAGGGCTAGGCGCTTGTGACTTAATGAACTCACCCGCACGAACGGCTAATTGCTGAGGGCCAACTTCTTCTGCGGTTTCATTGATGATCTGGCACACCCAATCAATCGCAGTGATACGATTATTGAGGTCTTTCAGCGAAGAAGACTCCAACGTCGGGGCTTCAAACTCGACTCCCGCTTTAGGCCCACGTAACCCTTGATAGAAAGCCCACGCGCTTTCAAGATCCCAGTTGTCGCCCACCAAACTGATTTTGCGTATACCCTGCGACTCAAGCTTACGCGCAGCTTGTTGGACAGGAGAAAGGATATCTTCCCCTACAGCGTGAACGATCGCACCATCTTGACCAAAAGAAACAACCGCATTGTTTCCCCACACCTCTGCCGCAGACTCGGTAGATAACGCGATACGCATTTTTTCTGTCATGCTGAACTCCTTTTTCAACTCGCCTTGCCAATCTCGGGCAACACGTATTTTTATTCTCGACTGATTTTAGTTATATACCCAAACGACCTGAGAATGCTCGCATTCAGAGGTCGTCAATGCGTTCAATTTGAGGCGAATTTTACGAGGAATAGTCGTTCTATTCCCGTGGAATTTAACGAAGAAGTGGGCGCATTGATGGCCTCCCTTCGGGCGAGTTGACTAACGCCGCGTTCACAACGCCAGTCAAATTCGCTGAATCCTGCATCTTCAGGTTGTTTGGGTATAGAGTACGCCATATTTATGACGTTTTATCAGTTAAAACAAAGCGGGCATACGCCCGCTTCAATATGATCAATGTGCCTTCAATAAACCACTAACACAAGCGGAATAACCAAAGATTAATCCATTTCATCCATCCAGCACAGAATGATCGCCTCTAGGATTTTCTCATTAGAGTGATTAGGGTCATCGGAGAAATCTTCCAGTTCCATTACCCAACGATGTAGATCCGTAAATCGTACCGTTTTAGGATCAGTTTCTGGGAATTTATCAACAAGCTCGATCGCGATGTCGCGAGTATCAATCCATTTTAAGCTCATAGTTCCAACTTCCTATTTTGAATTAATGATTCTCTGACGCGTGATTCAAGGTGTATCGTGGCACTTCCACAACCAAGTCTTGTTGCGCGACTTTGGCTTGGCAACCCAAACGAGACTCAGGTTCTAATCCCCACGCTTTATCCAACATGTCGTCTTCTAGCTCATCGCTTTCGTTCAATGAATCAAAGCCTTCACGAATAATCACGTGGCAAGTTGTGCACGCACAAGATTTTTCACACGCATGTTCAATTGCAATGCCGTTGCGAAGTGCAACGTCTAATACTGTTTCTCCGGCTTCTGCTTCCAGAACTGCACCTTCAGGGCAAAGGTCTTGGTGTGGCAGAACAACAATCTTTGGCATGTTTAAACCTCGTCAATGGAATGGCCAGCCAGCGCTTCGCGGATGGATTTATCCATTCGACGCGATGCAAACTCCTGACTCGCTTTATCTGTATCTTTAATGCCTTGTTCAATCGCTGCTGCGTTATCACCATTGCGCAGCGCAATTAACGCTTCAATGGCAACGACCAAGGCTTTTTGTTCTTCATCATTCAACAATGTATCGGCATCGGACTGCATAGCAACCAACAACCCTTCAATCACACGATCCGCTTCGACACGCTGCTCCGCCAGATAACGGGCATCTTTGTCTTCCTGCGCGTGAGTGAACGATGATTTGATCATGTCCATCACTTCATCATCGCTTAGGCCATAAGAAGGCTTCACTTGAATTGATGACTGCACCTCAGTGCTTTTCTCCATCGCCGTGACGGACAACAAACCATCAGCATCCACTTGGTACGTGACGCGTACATGCGCAGCACCAGCCGTCATCGGGGGAATACCTTTCAAGGTGAAGTTTGCTAGCGATCGGCAATCATCAACCATCTCACGCTCGCCTTGCACCACATGAACCTTCATGCCGGTTTGGCCATCTTTGAACGTAGTAAACTCTTGAGCACGAGCCACAGGAATCGTGGTGTTACGTGGAATGATTTTTTCCACTAAACCACCCATGGTTTCAATGCCCAGCGACAATGGGATCACATCAAGCAGTAGCATTTCGCCATCTGGCTTGTTGCCGACCAGAATGTCAGCTTGCGTTGCTGCACCCATCGCAACCACTTTGTCTGGGTCTATGCTGGTTAACGGTGTGCGGTTGAAAAACTCACCCACTTTCTCGCGAACCAAAGGTACACGCGTTGAACCACCAACCATCACCACTTCCAACACTTCTTCAGTGGTAACACCAGCATCTTTCAGTGCGCGACGGCAAGACAGCAACGTTTTCTTTACCAGAGCACCGATCATATCGTCGAACTGTGCACGAGCGATCGAACCACTCCAACCCAGCACATCGATGTCAACACTCGCATTATCGCTTAAGGAAACTTTTGCAGCGGTTGCAGCATTTAGCAAACGACGACGATCATCACCAGAGAGAGCCTCGAAGCCAGCTTGTTCAGCAATCCAATCTGCCACTAAGTGGTCAAAATCATCACCACCAAGCGCAGAGTCACCGCCCGTCGCCAGCACTTCGAACACACCTTTTGACAGTCGAAGAATGGAGATATCAAACGTACCACCACCCAAGTCATAAACCGCAATGACGCCTTCTTGACCTGAGTCCAAACCATAAGCAATGGCTGCAGCTGTCGGCTCATTCAACAAACGAAGCACGTTAAGGCCAGCTAATTTGGCTGCGTCCTTGGTGCCAGCTCGTTGCGCATCATCAAAGTAGGCTGGCACGGTGATCACAACACCTTCTAGCTCACCACCTAATGCGGCTTCTGCTCGCACATTCACCGTACGCAAAATATCAGCAGACACTTCAATTGGGTTTTTCGTGCCTAGGCGCGTTGCAATCAAAGGCAAACCATTTTCAGACGCTGACAATTGGTAAGGAAGATGCGGATAACGTGATTGAACGTCAGACAATGAACGCCCCATCATACGCTTGATAGAAATAACGGTATTGGCACTGTCCGTTTCAGACATTGCCTGCGCTTCGTAGCCGACGCTAACTGCGTCGCCATAGTGAACGACAGAGGGGATCAGTGAGCGACCATCAAGGTCGTCTAGCGTCGCTGCTGTGCCACTGCGAACAGAGGCTACGAGCGTATTGGTTGTACCAAGATCAATGCCGACCGCAAGTTTATGCTCGTGCGGTGCAGCGCTTTGACCCGGTTCTGCAATTTGTAACAGTGCCATGTAGATTCCTGTAGCCTGATCGCCTGCTGCGTGTTGGATTAACCCAGCAAACGATCTTCGATTCGTTCGATTTCTAGCTTGAGTTTGACTAAGAATTTGAGCTTACGCACGGTAACAGCAGCATCGGCCCACTGTTGATCGTTCAGTTGCGCTATCAGTTCATTTAACAGGGATTGATGAAGTGTCGATACCTGCTGTTCAAAGTCAAACAACAATACATCCGGCTCATCGCTATCTGCAATATCTTCGAGCTCTTCACGCAGTTCCATTTGCTGCATGAGAAACTCAGGATCTTGCATTGTCTGCTGTTCATCGCGCAGCTCTAGCCCATTCAAAGAAAGAAGGTACTCGGCACGGCGAACGGGGTCGCTCAGCGTCTGATAGGCATCATTGATTTGCGCCGCTTTCTGAACAGCTAGCAGGCGTTCTTGTGAAGAAGCCGTAGCGAATTTGTCCGGGTGAAAACGTCGTTGAAGTTCGCGATACTGCGAAGAAAGAGAGCTACCATCCAGCTCAAACTGAGATGATAGCCCGAATAGTTCGAAATGATTCATGTCATCTCACGTCGTGTTAAACGTTAAAGCTCTCGCCGCAACCACATTCACTGCTTACGTTGGGGTTGTTGAACTGGAAGCCTTCGTTCAAGCCTTCTTTGGTGAAGTCGAGCTCTGTTCCCTCAAGATACAGCATGCTCTTGCTATCAACGATCACTTTTACGCCTTTATGTTCGAACACTTGGTCTTCGTCATTGAGTTCGTCAACGAACTCCAGCACATAGGCCATGCCTGAACAACCGGAGGTTCTCACACCGAGACGTAACCCGATGCCTTTACCTCGGCTTTCAAGGAAAGTGCGAACACGTGATGCCGCAGCATCTGTCATAGTAACGGCCATAAATACAACAACCCTTCTTACGTATTAAGCTTCGTGCTTTTTCTTGTAATCGCTAACAGCTGCTTTGATTGCATCTTCCGCAAGGATTGAGCAGTGAACTTTAACCGGTGGTAGTTCTAACTCTTCTGCAATTTCAGCATTTCGAATCGCCGCAGCTTCGTCTAGTGATTTGCCTTTTACCCACTCAGTAACCAGTGAGCTTGACGCAATCGCTGAACCACAGCCGTAAGTTTTGAACTTCGCATCTTCGATGATGCCTTGCTCATTCACTTTAATTTGAAGTTTCATCACGTCGCCACACGCTGGTGCGCCAACCATGCCGCTACCAATGCTTGGGTCGTTTTTATCAAATGCACCCACGTTACGTGGATTTTCATAGTGATCGATTACTTTTTCGCTGTAAGCCATGATCTATTCCTCGACATCCTTTAACCGATTAGTGGTGTGCCCACTCAACGGTGTTTAAATCAATACCTTCTTTGTACATATCCCAAAGAGGTGACATTTCACGAAGCTTGGTAACTGCTTTAAGTACCTGCCCAATCGCGTGGTCCACTTCTTCTTCCGTGGTAAAACGGCCGAATGAGAAACGAATTGAGCTGTGCGCCAACTCATCGTTCAAGCCGAGTGCGCGAAGAACATATGATGGTTCAAGGCTGGCAGACGTACATGCAGAACCAGAAGAAACAGCCAGATCTTTCAGTGCCATCAGCAGTGACTCACCTTCAACGAAGGCAAAGCTCACATTCAAGTTACCTGCTACACGCTGATCCAAATCGCCATTCACATAAACGGCTTCTAGATCTTTCACACCATCAAGGAAACGGTTACGCAAAGCTAAAGAGTGCGCTTGGTCTTTCGCCAGCTCTTCTTTTGCAATACGGAAAGCTTCACCCATACCCACGATTTGGTGAGTTGGAAGCGTACCAGAACGCATACCACGCTCATGACCGCCACCGTGCATTTGTGCTTCAAGACGAATACGTGGTTTACGGCGAACATACAATGCACCGATACCTTTAGGGCCGTATGCTTTGTGTGCACTCATTGATACGAGGTCAACTTTAATTTCTTGTGTATCCAGTGGCATCTTGCCAATAGATTGCGCCGCATCAACGTGGAAAATCACTTTACGCTCACGGCAAAGCTCACCGATCGCTGCGATATCTTGAATAACGCCAATTTCGTTATTCACATGCATGATAGAAACCAAAATAGTGTCTTCACGCATTGCATCAGCGAGCTTGTTCAAGTCAACAATACCGTTTGACTCTGGCTCAAGGTAAGTTACCTCAAAGCCTTCACGCTCTAGCTGACGACAAGGGTCCAATACTGCTTTGTGTTCGGTTTTACAGGTAATGATGTGCTTACCTTTTTTACCGTAAAAATGAGCAATACCTTTAATCGCTAGGTTATCTGATTCCGTGGCTCCAGACGTGAAAACAATCTCACGAGAGTCCGCATTCAGATAATTAGCAATATGCTCACGAGCAGTATCAACAGCTTCTTCCGCTTGCCAACCAAAACGGTGTGAACGCGATGCTGGGTTACCAAACACGCCATCTAGCGTGAGGTGTTGCATCATTAATTCGGCAACACGTGGATCTACCGGGCATGTTGCTGAATAGTCAAAATAAATTGGCAATTTCATTTGTGTCTCCAAGTACTCCGGCACGACTCATTACGAGCGAAAGTTCACACCCATGGTCACTGAGTTTTCACTGCCATTGGAATTTAAACCGTGTCTAACAATAGTGGATGACTCATGAGTTGAGTCTTGACGCCCCGCGACTTGCTTAACTTCATTGTCTTGCATAAGTTCGCCGAGCGTAATGTCATTTAAAAAGCCGCTAATACGCGAGCTTAAGTCACGCCATAGCGTGTGTGTCAGGCAGCGTGTTCCGCCTTGGCAATCGCCTTTACCTTGACACTTAGTGGCATCTACTGATTCATCCACAGCAGCGATCACCATGCCGACTGCAATTTCGTTTGCATCAACACCAAGGCGATAACCACCACCAGGACCACGTACACTAGATACTAATCCAGCTTTGCGTAGACGTGAGAATAGCTGCTCAAGATACGACAAAGAGATCCCTTGACGTTCTGAAATATCAGCAAGAGGCACTGGCCCCATTTCGGAGTGCAGCGCGACGTCAAGCATCGCTGTTACGGCATATCTGCCTTTAGAAGTCAGTCTCATAACATCCTACCTGTGAGCGAGTAATGAAACGAGTCTGACATACCCGACTAAAACGGTCAAGTATTTAACCTAGTAAAACAGTCAGGCTTTTAGCCCTTTATATTGAATGGTTATTCTTGCGTCTTTTTGGTGCTTTTATCAACAGCAGAAAGCACACCGCGCAAAATATTGAGCTCCTGACTTTCAGGGCGAGCGCGGTTAAATAGGCGACGCAATTTGGTCATCACCATTCCAGGGTGTGATTTATTGATGAATCCAGTTTTATCCAGCACATTTTCTAGGTGCACATAAAAGCGCTCTAGATCCTCAGCCAATGGGTATGGCTGCTCTTTCACTTCCCCCTGATAGGCTTGGCTATCTAGCCACGCCATTCGCGCTTCATAACATAGCGTTTGCACAGCCATCGCCAAGTTTAACGAACTGTATTCAGGGTTAGCAGGGATAGCCACATGGAAATGACAAGCTTGGAGCTCTTCATTGGTAAGCCCTGTTCTTTCACGGCCAAAAACCAATGCGACAGGATGATGTTGAGCTTCCTCTATCGCCTTCTTACCACATTCTCTTGAATCCAGCATTGGCCACTCGAGAGTGCGACTTCTTGCACTTGTACCAACAACCAAACCACAATCTGCCACCGCTTCTTCCACCGTATTAACGATGCGAGCATTGTTGGCAATATCGCTTGCACCTGCAGCGAGTGCGATAGCTTGACCATCTACTGTGCAGTCAGGAGAAACCAGCACCAAGTTTTTTAGGCCCATCACTTTCATTGCTCGGGCAGCCGAGCCGATGTTGCCAGAATGGGTGGTACCAACTAGTACAATTCGAATATTATCTAACATTTAGCGATCACTGAATTACGTCGAGGAAATCGGCTCAGCCCCCGCCGTACGGGGTTTGAGCATTAAGCCGCGAGATTCTACCACAGTGGTATTTGATTTACCCTTTTTACGCCCACCAACGAAAGCAGATGAGCAAAAAATAACCACTTCCCTTTTGCCGCAGCTCTGATATACTCGCCGCCGCTTTCCGTTCTTTAACATCCGTTGGGAAAATTGTATGCATCCTATGCTAAACATTGCCATTCGCGCTGCGCGAAAGGCTGGCGACTTTATCGCTAAATCTGCTGAAAACCCTGATAACGTAGAGGCCACTCAAAAAGGCACTAACGACTTCGTTACCAATATCGATACTTCTGCTGAGCACATTATTATCGATGTAATCAAGAAATCTTACCCTGACCACAGCATCGTTTCTGAAGAAGCGGGCGCTATCAAAGGTAAAGATGCTGATTACCAATGGATCATCGACCCACTGGATGGCACCACCAACTTCGTAAAAGGCATTCCACACTTCTCTGTGTCTATCGCTTTGCGCATCAAAGGCCGCACTGAAGTTGCGTGTGTTTACGATCCAATTCGCAACGAACTTTTCTCTGCACAACGCGGTTCTGGCGCACAGCTTAACAGCAAGCGTATCCGTGTAAGCAGCCCGAAAGACCTAACTGGCACCGTGCTAGCGACTGGTTTCCCGTACAAAGCAAAACAACACTCTGAAGGCTTTATCAAAGTTATCAGCGCACTGTTTATTGATTGTGCAGATTTCCGTCGTACTGGCTCTGCAGCACTAGATCTTTGTTACGTTGCAGCTGGCCGTGTAGATGGTTTCTTCGAGCTAGGCTTGAAACCTTGGGACATGGCTGCAGGCGAATTGATCGCTCGTGAAGCTGGCGCACTTTGCACCGACTTCTCTGGCGCGACTGATTACATGCAAACAGGCAACATTGTTTCTGCTAGCCCGAAAGTACTGAAAGGTATTTTGGCGAAAATTCGCGACAACGCGAATGAAGCAATGAAGAAATAAGATTCGTTAAGAATCAAAAAAACGGCGTCCTTCGGGGCGCCGTTTTTGTTTGTAGGGTAGGAAGAGCAAAATCAAAATACTGAATACTGAATACTGAGTCCTAGCTCCTAGCTCCTAGCTCCTAGAATCGTTAAGCCAAAATACTCGGCGCTCCAGCGACTTCAAGACACAAGATTAGGGTCTCTGGGAATTTTCATTCATGACTCAACGTGCTTCGTTCTTTTCCTCTTCCATAAAAAAATGGAGCCTTTCGGCTCCATTTTTTGCTACGACTGGCTCTAAGGCATCGCGTCGAATTCTTCGCCTTCTTTTTCTACTGGCGGCGGCGGTAGCAAGTGTTCACGGGTTAGACCCAATGACAATGCCAATGCCGATGCCACGTAAATAGAAGAGTAAGTACCCACAGTGATACCAATCAGCAACGCGGCAGCAAATCCATGAATCATTGCCCCGCCTTGCAAGAACAGTGCAACAACCACAAACAAGGTCGTGCCCGACGTAATAATGGTACGGCTCAAGGTCTGCGAAATGGATTCGTTCATGATATCCGCTGCATCACCCTTACGCATCTTGCGGAAGTTTTCACGTACGCGGTCAAACACAACAATCGTATCGTTGAGTGAGTAACCGACAACGGTCAACAACGCAGCAACAATGGTCAAATCTAGCTCAATCTGTAAGAAAGAGAAGATACCCAATGTAATGATGACGTCGTGCGCCAACGAGGCGACAGCACCTGTTGCCAAGCGCCATTCAAAGCGAACAGAAACATAAAGCAAGATACAGATTAACGATGCAATGATCGCCAAACCGCCCGCTTCGGTCAGTTCCTCACCCACGTTTGGACCAACAAACTCAATACGGCGCATTTCCACCGCTTGGCCTGTACCGGTTTTGATTGCGTTCAGGATCTGGTTGCCCAGCATCTCGCCTTTCATGTCATCACGAGGGCGAAGACGAACCATCACGTCGCGTGACGTACCAAAGTTTTGCACGATGGCATCGCCAAAACCTTTTTCAGCCAAAGAAGCACGAATGAGTGGCAAATCAGCAGGTTGTTCAAAACCGACTTCAATCAGCGTACCGCCCGTGAAATCTAGACCCCAGTTCAACCATTTGGTCGACAAGGTAAAGATTGACGCAGCAATCATCAGCGCTGACAGAATGTACGCAGGCTTGGTTAGGCGCATAAAGTCGAAATAGAAGTTTGGCTTTATCAGTTGAAACATTTTAATGCCTCCCTAAATCGACAATTTATCAACGCGTTTACCACCGTATACCAGGTTAACCAAGCAACGGGTCCCGATAATGGCAGTGAACATTGACGTTAGAATACCGATAGACAGAGTCACAGCGAAACCTTTCACTGGGCCTGTACCTACCGCAAACAAAATAATCGCCGTGATCAACGTGGTAATGTTCGCATCGGCAATGGTACTGAATGCGTTAGCATAACCTTGGTGAATCGCTTGTTGTGGGTTTCGCCCATCCAAGATTTCATCACGTATACGCTCAAATATCAGTACGTTGGCATCAATCGCCATACCGACGGTCAATACAATACCTGCTATACCTGGAAGCGTCATGGTCGCACCAGGGATCAGCGACATCACACCAATAATCAACACAACGTTAGCCAACAGTGCAATGTTTGCAAATAAGCCAAAACGACGGTAGTAAACGGCAGTAAACAGCATGACTGCAATCAAACCATACAGACAGGCTTTCACACCCATATCGATGTTTTGCTGACCCATTGATGGACCAATAGTACGCTCTTCAACGATAGAGATAGGTGCAATCAACGCACCTGCACGCAATAGCAAAGCAAGGTTATGCGCTTCAGGCTGAGAGTCGATGCCCGTGATACGGAAGTTACGCCCCAACGCCGTTTGAATGGTCGCTTGGTTGATCACTTCTTCATGCTTGGTGAGGATAATCTTACCATTTGCATCACGTTTACCGCTGTCTTTGTACTCAGCAAATACCGTTGCCATTAGCTTGCCAACGTTATTTTTACTGAACGCAGACATTTTGCTGCCGCCTTCGCTATCAAGCGAAATGTTTACCTGCGGACGGCTGTATTCATCAAAGCTTGAGCTAGCATCAGTGATGTGCGAACCACCGAGAATCACACGCTTCTTAACCACCACAGGGCGACCATCACGTGTTTGCTTAATTTCGCTGCCTGGAGGAACACGGCCTGCTGCCGCTGCTGCCAAATCTGCGCTGTCATCCACTTCACGGAATTCTAGCGTTGCAGTCGCACCCAAAATTTCCTTGGCACGCGCAGTGTCTTGTACACCTGGAAGCTCAACCACAATGCGGCTAGCGCCTTGGCGTTGAACAATCGGCTCGGCAACACCTAGCTCGTTAACACGGTTACGCAAAATAGTGATGTTTTGCTCAACGGCGTAGTTGCGGATCTCTTGAAGACGCTGCTCAGTGAACTTAGCAGAAACAGCAAAACGAGCACTATCGGTGGTAAACACCATATCTGGGTGCAGTTTCGCTAGCTCAGATTCAGCTTGATCCATATCGGCTTCGTTGCGGAAGCTAACATCGATGTTGTCATCACTACCAACACGGAGCCCGCGATAGCGAATCTTCGCTTCACGTAATTCAGTGCGGAAAGTATCTTCTTGCTGGCTAAGTAGCTTTTCCATTGCTGCGTCCATGTCCACTTCCATCAAGAAGTGCACACCACCGCGCAAGTCTAGGCCAAGTTTCATCGGGTTCGCACCGATAACTTCTAGCCAAGTTGGCGTTGCAGGGGCAAGGTTAAGCGCAACAACAAGTCCTTCATCCTTATAAGCGCCGTTTAATACGTCACGGGCTTCAATCTGCTGATCAGTGTTTTTGAAACGAACCAGAACGGTACCGTTTTCTAGAGCAAGAGATTGGTAAGAAATGTCGTCTTTTTCGAGGGTATTTTTGACGGAGTCCAGAGTCGAAAGATCAACCGAGGCGCCACGCGCCCCGGAGATTTGAACCGCTGGATCTTCACCGTAGATATTGGGAAGTGCATAGACAGCGCCGATGAGTAACACCAACACCACCATAATGTACTTCCACAAAGGATAACGGTTTAGCACTGCTATGATCCTTTATGGTTAACAGATTACAGCGACTGAATGGTGCCTTTTGGCATAACTGCAGTCACAAAATCCTTTTTGATGGTCACTTCGTTGTTGTCGCTAAGTGCGATAACGATGAAGTCATTGTCTTCAGAAATCTTAGTGATTTTGCCAACAAGGCCACCACCAGTAAGCACTTCATCCCCTTTACCCATAGATGCCATCAGGTTCTTGTGCTCTTTAACACGTTTTGCCTGCGGACGGTAAATCATGAAGTAGAAAATAACGGCAAACAGGCCAAGCATAATAAATAGCTGCATACCGCCACCCTGTGGTGCGCCTTCTGCTGCTGCATGAGCTTGTGAAATAAACATTCAGTCACGTCCTCGTATTAAATTGAACATTTTTAGCGATTTTGCCTCTCCGGCAACAAGTCATCGAAGAGGCAGAACTTCTTAGTCTTCTTTCAGCGGTGGCACTTCACGGCCACGGCGTTCGTAGAATTCTTTCACGAAGGTTTCTAATCTACCTTCGTCGATAGCGTTACGCAAACTCTCCATCAGACGCTGGTAGTAGCGTAGGTTGTGGATGGTGTTAAGACGAGCGCCAAGAATTTCATTACAACGATCAAGGTGATACAAATACGCCTTGCTGTAGTTGCGGCAAGTGTAACAGTCACACTCTGGATCCAGTGCAGTTGTGTCACTTTTATGCTTCGCATTACGGATCTTGATCACACCACCAGTCACAAACAAGTGGCCATTACGTGCATTTCGGGTTGGCATCACGCAGTCAAACATATCAATACCGCGGCGCACGCCTTCTACCAAGTCTTCCGGTTTGCCCACGCCCATCAAGTAACGTGGCTTGTCTTCCGGTAGTTTTGGACAGGTATGTTCCAACACGCGATGCATGTCTTCTTTTGGCTCACCAACAGCCAAACCACCCACGGCGTAACCATCAAAGCCGATATTCGTTAGGCCTTCAACCGATACATCACGCAAGTCTTCATAAACAGAACCTTGAATAATGCCGAATAACGCGTTCTTGTTGCCCATTTTGTCAAAATGATTACGGCTACGTTGTGCCCAACGTAAGCTCATTTCCATCGATTTTTTCGCTTCGTCGTGTGTTGCTGGGTATGGCGTACACTCGTCGAAAATCATCACGATATCTGAACCCAGATCGTACTGGATTTCCATCGACTTCTCGGCATCCATGAACACGCGATCGCCGTTTACTGGGTTACGAAAGTGAACACCTTCTTCCGTAATTTTACGGGTTTTACCCAAGCTAAATACTTGGAAGCCGCCTGAGTCTGTCAAGATAGGACCTTGCCAGTTCATGAAATCGTGCAAGTCGCCATGGGCGCGCATCACTTCTTGGCCCGGACGTAGCCACAAATGGAAGGTGTTACCCAGCAGAATTTGAGCACCAGTATCAGCCACTTCTTCTGGCGTCATACCTTTTACTGTGCCGTAAGTACCCACTGGCATGAATGCAGGGGTTTCTACCGTACCACGTTCGAAAACCAGACGACCACGACGTGCGCGGCCTTCTTTTTTAATCAGTTCGTATTTCACGATACCTCCGAAATGCCAGATAAACAGTCTGGCGAATATGTGTCTAATACCAATCGGATTAAGTAGGTGGTCATAAATTTGCGAAGGAACAATCGTCAAGAGCCAAGAAGAGATTGCAGTAAGTAGTTACTCTACTTGCAAAGTATCTGGCGCAGCTATTGTCGATTTTAACCAGCAAGAATGACTGAATATTTAATCTGATTGGTATAATGACACAGAGACAAAACTGGCTGCCAACTTAAAGAGCTGACAGCCAGTCAAAAAATTCTGTTCAATGACGTGGCACTCAAAAGACCATTGTCATTGCTCTTCAGCGTCAGCCTGAGATTATACCTCAGTCTGACGTGTCACAAACATCGCATCACCGTAACTAAAGAAGCGATAATCGTTATTAACGGCTTCATGGTATGCATTCATGACATGATCGTAACCCGCAAAAGACGATACCAGCATGATCAAGGTTGATTCTGGCAAGTGGAAATTCGTCACCAATGCATCAACAAGCTGCCACTCATAACCCGGGTAAATGAAGATTTTCGTATCATTAAAGAACGGCTTCAGTTCTGAGCCTTCTTGTTTCGCACTTTGCGCCGCGCTTTCCAGCGAACGTACAGAAGTTGTGCCCACTGCAATCACGCGATTCCCGCGCGCTTTAGCCGCCAACACAGCATCAACCACGTCTTGCGGTACTTCGGCATATTCTGCATGCATGATGTGATCGTTAATATCATCCACACGCACAGGTTGAAAGGTGCCAGCGCCAACGTGCAGAGTCACAAACGCCGTTTCAACGCCTTTTGCTTTTAACGCTGCCAGCATGTCTTCATCAAAATGCAGACCCGCAGTTGGCGCCGCGACGGCACCCGGCTTGGCGTTGTATACCGTCTGATAACGCTCTTTATCAGAATCTTCATCTGGACGGTCGATATATGGCGGCAATGGCATATGCCCGACTTGCTCAAGAATATCCAACACGGCTTGCTCGCCGCTGAACCGAATCTCAAACAGGGCATCATGGCGTGCAACCATTTCCGCTTCAAACTCATCATTTTCGCCTAGCAGTAATAGGTTGCCAGGTTTTGGGGACTTCGATGAACGTACGTGAGCCAAAATGGACTTATCATCCAGCACACGTTCCACCAGTATTTCAATCTTGCCACCCGATGCTTTTCGACCATACACACGCGCAGGGATAACGCGGGTGTTGTTAAACACCATCAGGTCACCCGGCTCAACGAGGTCTAATACATCGGTGAATTGTTTGTGGCTCAACTCGCCCGTGTTGCCATTGAGTTGCAACAAACGGCTCGCCGTACGATCCGGTTGCGGATAACGTGCGATCAGCGAATCTGGTAAGTCAAAATGAAAATCGGATACTTGCATTGAAAAAGCCCCATTCTGCAGCAGCCCGCTAGTATAGGGACACACGCTGCAATATCAAGCAAGATGGGGCTCGCTCACCAAAATTATGTCGAGCAAATTTGTCAGAAATTATGAAAAAGAGAAACGTCGACGCGCAGCAATAGCACTCACGACAATGAGAGAAAACCACGCGATGCTTCCACCTCCGCTAGTCGAAGATATATTAGAAGAGGGAGGGACAATCGGTGCATCTGGGTTTGAGTCATTCGGCGGTGCAGGCGTGGTTCTGTTAGCACGGGAAAAAATATCGCTTTCAAAGGTTTCATGAGGGCGCTGATACCCCCCTTTTATTAATGCATTTATCCAACCAAAATAATGACTGACTTGCGTAAATCCATCTTCCGTATTTGGGTCGCCGCAGCCATTGTATTTATGTCGAAAACTCACAACGCCAAGAAGGCGATAGCCTCTGTCGCTATCTCCGGCGTAACTTTGATCTTGCCAAACGAGTGGCCCGCCTGAGTCTCCATTGCATATGCCCGCACCTTCACTCTGATTGGCACACACGTAGGCATGGGCCTTAGCGGAGTGATAAACACCGCCAGTCATTACCCATCGACACTGCCTGTCTTCGACACCATCTAAATAGGTGAATTGCAAATATCGGCTTTGATAGCCATTGGTTGAAACTCGTCCCCAACCGGAAACCAATAAGTTATGTTGAACACCCGCAGAAAATTCAAGTTCAGCACTCGCATTCATACCAGCATCCGCTAAGGCAATGGGTTTTGCATGCTCAGGCAATGTGTCATTGAGGCGCAGCAATGCAATATCCCCGGTGAAGTTTGATGCATTGTAGTCAGGATGGATCCATAAACCAGAGGCAACTATCGCTCCACTTCGGTTGACTGAATCGTCAACTCCCAATGTCACATAGACATCCGAAGCCTTTAAGCCATCCTCCACGCAATGCGCTGCAGTCAGAACATAGCTTGTCTCATCCTCTGACGAAACAGACACCAAGGTGCCTCCACAAAGTGTCCCTTTACTCGTTGTAACAAGCACCTGCCAAGGCACATCTTCAATTGAAATCGTTGACCCTTTTACGATGGTTGGCATTTTGTCACTTGCAAAAGCTAATTGATTGCCCGTCACCATCCCAACTAGAGACATGAATACACTCAAAAATATTCGCTTCATCATTTTCACCCAATAAGTAGACAAGCAACTAACTATTGAGAAAACGTAACAATCAAGACAGCAGTGATCACTTACTAATTGGTCAAAAACCAACCAAGTGACTCTATTTTGAGTCGTATGTGTTAATAATCAAGACAAAGAAGCGCAAAACGCACCAAGCTGGTGCAATTAGTGGGTAGATAGGCAAAATGAAATGATGAGACGATGTGTTGAATGGTTTGCTGAGCGCAGGTCCGTTTACGAAGCAGGGTTGCTCGCCAACACGTTTGGCGAGCAAGTTTGTCAGGCGTTATGAATAGGAGACACGTCTACGCGCGGCAACCATGCCCACAAAGACGAATGATAACCAGCCAATAGAACCTCCACCGCCGCTACTCGGTGTTGGCAATATTGAATCAGCGTCAGAAGGATACACCGGCTTTACGGGGTTATCGGCATCAGGATTATAGTTGTATGCCGGATCAAAAATATCTACCGAAAACGTCGGCGATGGCTCGCTATATCCGCCGTCCATATTCAGATTAATCCAGTCATGGTAAGAGCTGATCTGCGTAAAAGCATCTTCAGAGTTGACACTTCCACAACCAAATTTGCTGCTTGAAAAGCTCACTATACCCACAGCGCGATAACCCAAATCTGCATCACCCGCATGGTTTTTATCTTGCCAAACTAAAGGTCCGCCTGAATCACCAGAGCATACCCCTGCGGTATAGGATTTATCTGCACAAATATAAGCATTAGAAAGTTCAGAATTGACCGGGCCAACCCCATTATTGTCATTCGTCCAATAGCATTGGTTATCGCTCACGCCATTCATTGTCGTTTTTAATAGCGCTGCGTTGATTTTGCCACCCGTAAATGTGGCTCCCCAGCCAGACACATATAAATTGTCTAAGGCCGCATTCTCAAACTCTTGATCCAGCTCAGATTGCCTTGCCGGTAACAGTAATTTTATAGGCTGAGTATTGGTAGGAAGCTTCCCGCTCAACTTCACCAGTGCAATATCTCCGGTAAATCGCTCGTTGTCGTAGTCGGGATAGGCAATAACTTTGGATACAGAAATGCCACTTCCTGCATAAGACAGCTGTTCAAAGCCCGCAAACACTCTCACATCGGCAGCGGAGAAACCTTCAATACAGTGCGCTGCCGTTAGCACATATTGATCAGAAATGATGATACCGCCACAAGCAAAATACCCCGTCTGGCTATTACCTATGTCGAGAAATACTTGCCATGGTGTCGATTCGATTGAAGCAAAACTACCCGAAACAATACGCGGTTCTTTAACGCCCTCTGCGGACACGGTACCAACCGATGCAAATATCGAAAGTGCCAGCGTTGCATTCCTTTGCCAACTTCTCATTCCTTGTCCCTCGCCAACTTATTTTTATAGTCAGCGGAGACCGTATCTCAACATTGTTTGAAGAAAAAGCGGGCAAACAAGAACATGCGGCATTTTCTCGACTTTACACAGATAAACCAGAAATGAGTCAACCTATACTTCGAGTCATTCGACGTATTGTTTCGTTCGTAGCGTTACGGGCACCTTGAAAATATTTCGGGCGAGAATGTGACGACTCGCAGCCATTATCGACAGCCATATCAGAATACCTAAACCCAGCGTACCGCCACCACCGCCACCCGATGACGAGGCGGTGACAACTTGAGAGCTATTACTCGCACAGCTACCCGTTTGGCAGCTGCTAATCCAACTACGGTAATTCGACACTTGTGTGTAAACATCAGGAAAGGAGGGAGACGCACATTGAAAATTAACGCCAAAACTGACTAAGCCCACCAGCGTAGCACCGGCATCTGAGTCTGCCGCGCGAGAAGGATCAAACCAAACCAACGGGCCACCTGAGTCGCCGTTACATGCACCTCGGCCTGATTCTTGGGCGCAAAAATACTTACTTTCATAATCGGCTACATCCGTTAATGTTACCCCCCAACTAGACGCACAAGCGCTGTCAGAGACCGTAGAAAGCGTGGCTTTTTGGAGATCATTGGTCGACGTATTGCGATTCACATCTATAAACCCCCACCCGGTCAACAGTAAGTCTTGCTGCGACAAATCGGCAGTGGCTTCCACCGCCGTTTGAACAGCGGTATCCGCCAACACAACACTTGATGCATTGCTATGAATAGACGAAGACAGTTTGATTAATGCGATGTCATTAGCCAACGTGGTTTTGTCGTAGCCGTTATGGGCGTGAATAGTATCAACGCTAGATTGGAAAGAGGCGAAACCCGCCCCATTAATGGTTGCCGTACCCGTATAGACCGAGACCGAATTTGCTGACGCCAATGAAAAATCGTCGTCATCGCCTCCAGTGTCTAGGCAGTGGGCTGCAGTTAGCACCCACTCATTGGCGATCACGACGCCACCACACATGAAACTCCCGATCCGCACAAATGCCTGCCAAGGGGCGTCTGAAATCACCGCATCACTTCCCCCTACCACATGAGGCTCGCGCTCTGCTCCCTGAGCAAAACTCGACAACAGCGTGAGTAGCAATAACGCAACGTATTTTCGCATTCCAAAAGTCCTTATCAGTATTAAACGTTCATCACGCACAGACATCCGTGTTGCTGCTGTTGATAGTGAGACAGTGAGCCTCCAAAAACATGGTCACGCAAATCTTTGATTCCGGTCACCTTTCATGTGCCTCAATTTGGCTACATTCGACATATACCCTTTATGTTTGTAAGCCTTTAGGAGGTTATATGCTAACCGTCAAAGAAATGATGACCCCAGAACCCATTACCTTGTCTTCTAAGCATACGATATATGACGCAAAATGCCTGATGGATTCCAAACGAATTCGCCATATTCCTATTGTATCTTCAAGCTATGAATTAGAAGGCATAATCACTCAAAGAGACATTCTCGCAGCCCAAAGCTCTAGCCTTGAAAACCTCGTCGGTAGCGACGACCCAATGCTGGCGACGTTAGTCCGTTTTACAAAGCCATCCTTGTTTACTGTCTCTCCGTCAGCATCATTAAAATCAGCCGCATTGTTTATGCAGCAACATAAAATTGGTTGCTTACCTGTTATTCAACATGATCATTTGGTCGGTATTATCACCGACTCTGATTTTGTTGCTATTGCCATTAACCTGCTCGAAATACAAGAAGACGCTGAGCCCATGGAGATAGAGGAAGCCGAGGAAGAAATGGCCTAGCCGCACGATTGAGTCGCGACAATACGAGGATTCTTCGTCATACTCGTTCGCTGATGAATCACGGTGCCATATGGACGGGCACTGACCAAGCGAGGCCGATTGAATTATCTTGCACACCTTCATGTTGCATCGCGTTGCGACAGTCAGTTGATGGGAAATTTGCTGGCAGATTTTGTGAAAGGGAAGCCTGATGGCATTTATTTGCCTGACACCGTCGATGGAATTTATCTGCATCGATTCGTTGATGGTTACATTGATGCCTTGCCGCAAATTAAGACCTGTCGAGCGCTATTTCCAAAAGCGCTCTATCGTTATAGTGCCATCGCGCTTGATATTTTTTGGGATCACGCTCTGGTCAAACACTGGTCAGCCTTTCATGACGTTCCACTGCATCGCTTTGTACATGATGCCCAAGCCTCTTGTCAGTTATCCGCAAAGAAAGAACCCAACGCGCTGCCCGAACGCTTCCTATTCATGTCTGAGAAAATGTGGCGTGAGCAATGGATCCAATCCTATGCGGATATCAACACCCTGCCATTTGTTCTAGAGCGCATGTCGACACGTAGCCCTCGCATGGCACCACTTGCTGATACCGCCTCAGTGCTTATCGCACATCAAGACCAACTGCTCGACGCCTTTCCCACCATCTACCAACACGTTCTAAAAGCCGCTTCAACGTTTTCGCGCTCAACGCCTAGGCGCATACCAAATTAAAAAGTGGCCGGGAAAAGCATAAAAAAAGCGACCCGAAGGTCGCTCAAAGCGTGGATTCTAGGGCTCGATTAATATGGCCCCTTTATACTCGTTTTAGTCACGTGTATTGGCTGTCTACACGTCAATTAAAACTGATCTTCTTCAGTCGAACCTGTCAGTGCAGTCACTGACGAGTTACCACCTTGAATGGTGTTCGTCATGGTATCAAAGTAACCCGTGCCCACTTCTTGCTGGTGCGCAACGAAGGTGTAACCACGCTCAGCAGCAGCAAACTCAGGACGTTGTACTTTCTCAACATAGTGGCGCATGCCTTCACCCTGTGCGTAAGCGTGAGCCAATTCGAACATGTTGTACCACATGTTATGAATACCCGCGAGAGTGATGAACTGGTACTTGTAACCCATGTCTGACAGCTCTTGCTGGAAGCGCGCAATCGTCTCTGAATCTAGGTTTTTCTCCCAGTTGAACGAAGGCGAGCAGTTGTATGCCAGCAGTTGGTCAGGGTATTTAGCATGAATCGCTTCCGCGAATTGACGTGCTTCTTCCAAATCAGGTTTTGCTGTTTCACACCAAATCAAGTCAGCATACGGTGCATAGGCTAGGCCGCGAGAAATCGCTTGTTCAATACCTGCACGTACTTTGTAGAAACCTTCAGCTGTACGCTCACCCACGATGAAGTCTTTATCGTACTCATCGCAATCAGAGGTAAGCAGGTCAGCCGCATTCGCATCGGTACGAGCGATCACAAGGGTGGTAGTGCCTGCAACATCAGCAGCAAGACGCGCTGCTACCAGTTTTTGAACGGCTTCTTGGGTAGGAACCAGCACCTTACCACCCATGTGACCACATTTTTTCACTGATGCTAACTGGTCTTCAAAGTGAACACCTGCCGCACCCGCTTCAATCATCGAACGCATCAGCTCGTAGGCATTCAAAACGCCACCAAAGCCTGCTTCAGCATCCGCAACGATAGGTAGGAAGTAATCTGTCCCTTCTTCTGGCGTACCACCTTTCGACCATTGGATTTGGTCAGCACGACGGAAAGAGTTATTGATACGTTTAACCACAGCGGGAACCGAATCTACAGGGTAGAGAGATTGGTCAGGGTACATGCTTGATGCCGTGTTGTTATCTGCAGCCACCTGCCAACCTGACAGATAAATCGCTTCAATACCGGCTTTCGCTTGTTGTACCGCTTGACCGCCAGTCAGTGCGCCCAAACAGTTCACATACCCTTTTTTCGCAGAACCGTTTACCAGCTCCCACAACTTGTCCGCACCACGTTGAGCAATTGTCTGCTCAGGGACGAAGGAACCACGCAGCGCAACAACTTCCTCTGCTGTATACGTTCGTTTTACATTTTTCCAGCGTGGGTTTTCTGCCCAGTCTGCGTTCAGTGCGTCGATTTGCTGCTGTCTTGTCTTCGTCATTGTGATTCCCTCTCTCAATGTGTTCCTAAACTTGGGTTAACTCGTCTTGGGTTTAAACTAAATCTCGGTTAAAAGCCTACGGCTTCTTAGTCCAGTAATTCATATCCGGATAAGGTTAAGAAATCAGCCAAATCATCACTGGTGGTCAGTTGTTCCATCATGCTGGCCGCCTGTTGATATTTCCCTTGATTGAATACCTCTTCACCTAACTCATTTCTAAGCACTGACATTTCTTCCGCCAGACAGTTTCTAAAGAAATCCGCTGTCACAATCTTGCCGTTACTCAGTGTCTTTTGATGCTTTATCCACTGCCAGATTGAGGCGCGTGAAATCTCCGCTGTTGCGGCATCTTCCATCAAGCCGTATATCGGCACACAGCCATTGCCTGAAATCCATGCCTCGATATATTGCACCGCCACACGAATGTTATGGCGCATACCGTCTTCAGTTCGCTCACCTTCACAAGGGGCAACCAGCTCTGCGGCTGTAATTAGCGCATCTTGCTCACGCGTCACATCCAGTTGGTTTTTGCGATCACCGAGCGCAGCATCAAACACGGCTTTTGCGGTGTCAGCCAACCCTGGATGTGCCACCCAGGTACCGTCATGACCATTGTTGGCTTCTAGTGACTTGTCGGTTTGAATTTTGTCTAGCACCCATGCATTTTTCTCAGGGTCTTTCGACGGAATAAATGCAGCCATTCCTCCCATCGCCATTGCACCGCGACGGTGACACGTTCTCACTAACAGTCGTGAATACGCGTTCAAGAACGGTTTTTCCATGGTCACTGCCTGACGATCAGGCAACACGCGGTCAGGGTGGTTTTTGAAGGTTTTGATATAACTAAAGATGTAATCCCAGCGCCCACAGTTCAACGCCACAATGTGGTCTTTTAAGTTGAACAAGATTTCATCCATCTCGAACACGGCAGGCAAGGTTTCTATCAGCACTGTCGCTTTAATGGTGCCTCGCGGCTGATTGAAATGATCTTCCGTGAAACAAAACACATCGTTCCACCACGCAGCTTCTTGGTGTGCTTGCAGCTTAGGCAGGTAGAAATAAGGGCCAGAACCGCTCTCGAGCAGGGCTTTATGATTTCGGTAGAAATACAAACCAAAGTCAAACAGCGCACCAGGGATGGGTTTTCCGTTCAGCAAAACGTGCTTTTCTTTCAGATGTAACCCACGAACGCGACAAATAAGCACCGCGGGATCGTCGTTTAGCGCATATTGCTTGCCGTTAGCGGGGTTTTCATAAGAGATAGTGCGATTAATGGCATCCGTTAAATTACGCTGTCCATCTAGCACAGGCCCCCAAGCCGGTGAAAATGAATCTTCAAAGTCTGCCATGAAGACTTTCACATTGGCGTTGAGTGCGTTAATCACCATTTTGCGTTCAGGTGGCCCGGTGATCTCTAAACGGCGATCTTGTAAATCACTTGGAATGCCGCGGATCTTCCATGAATCTTCACGGATATTGGCGGTATCACTCAGGAAGTCGGGTAACTCCCCTGTATCAAATTTTTCTTGACGCGCCACTCGTGCTGACAGTAATGCAGGCACGCGGTCTGCAAAGCGTATGGCCAACATATGGATAAATGACAGCGCGTCATCTGTTAGGACATCTGATTCTTTGTCCGTGATCGGCGGAACGAATGAAAGTTCCTGAGAAGCCTGTTGTGCGTGTGAATCCATAAATCGCCCTCCAATTCCATTTGTAACTAAATCACAACAACGTCAATTAACGCCTTACTGCTTCAATTGCTGTCATGTCGCCGAAACACGTCTTTAAGCTGACGTATTTCACGCGACACGTCAACACCACCAGTTGCATTAGACTTAAGTATAAAATGATTTTAATTCATAAATAACAATGAGTTAATAACAATTAGAGTTTTAACTCAAAACACTGAATTAAAACAATTCTCAGATTCTTCTTCCGTTTGTGATCATTTCATCCTTTAGTGCCATTTTTGTAACCACTTACGAAATTAAATTACCAAATGGCAACTATAGCGACTCAACAAAAATCTCTGTTTTAAACGTAGCAGCAGATCTGAGACTTTGCATAAATTCTTTTTATAACAAAAAGTTAACAATACATTGCAAGGTTATACGCTAACAATGGTTGGCACTAACCGCTTAATAATCTTAAAAAAATATGTCTCGATATCGACAGAATTTAATTTCAGAAATGCCACGGACTTACCGCCCATGAAACAGATTAATCATCCAATTAATGAAGGCGAAGCCGAGTAATCAACCAAAGTTGAGAAGAAAAGCAATGAGAGGTAAAGATTCTAGAAAAAGGAGAGGTAATTTTATCGTTTTAGGTCAGATAACGTATGGCTAACATAACGATGATCTTTGTAGCCAACCAACAAATCATCGTCAATTGGCAGACAAAGAAGGGGGGTATGACGCGTCAAAGTAAGGTTTTAACCAAATCAGCCAATGCTTCGAAGGTGGGTTTTCGGCTCGATGTAGGGCGCCAAACCAAACCAATGTCTCGATACGCTTTGCGACCAGGCGGTTCAACAACCACAAGACCAAGGTTATCTAACAAACCGTGTTTAATGGCCATTTGCGGAATAAATGTCGACCCCAAGCCATTGGCGACCATTTGTACCAGAGTATGCAAACTGGTTGCAGAGAAGGGGTTAATCTTGGCTGTCGATGTTAACTGACAGGCTGACACAGCGTGATCCGTCAAGCAGTGCTCGCGCTCAAGCAAGAAAACAGATTCATCGGGCAAATCAGCATAACGTATGGGAACATTCACCTTGTCTGCCTGCGATTTGCTTAAAACCATTTTGAATGCATCCGCCCCCACAACACGGCTTTCCATACCGCCAATGTCTACGGGCAGTGCCAATATCAACACGTCCATTTCTCCGCTTTTCAGGGCAGCCATCAAGTTCACAGTGGTGTCTTCACGCAACAGCAAATCAAGCTCAGGAAAATGCTGGTTCACCGCGCACACCAAATCACACAATAAAAACGGTGCAATGGTAGGAATACATCCCACGCGAAGCTTCCCCTGCATAGGGCGCTCTTTGACTTGCGTGAGCTCCATCAGATCTTGGCTACGCGCCAAAATCTCTCGGCTTCGCACAACCACGTCTTCACCGATACTCGAAAAAACCAGCGTTTTGTTATCGCGCTCAATAAGCTGAGTACCAATCAGATCTTCTAAGTTCTGAATACCGGAACTTAGTGTAGACTGGCTAACGAAACACTGTTTGGCCGCCTCACCAAAGTGACGCGTCTCATGCAGTGTCACGAGATAATGGAGCTGTTTGAGAGAAGGGAATTTTGTCATCGATTTTTCCGATTGCAATAATCTATTAAATTCGCTTTTTCCAATCTAACAGTTCCACTATAGTTTGTCCCGTTCATAGATGAATTAAGGCGTTAACGCCTGACAACACACAATTTAGGAGCTGAGAAATGGTACTAGTTGGCCGTCAAGCCCCAGATTTTACTGCAGCAGCAGTACTGGGCAATGGTGAAATCGTAGATAACTTCAATCTGAAAGAGTTCACCAAAGGTAAGAAAACGGTTCTTTTCTTCTACCCATTGGATTTCACTTTCGTATGTCCTTCTGAGCTGATCGCTTTTGACAAGCGCCACGCTGATTTCCAAGCGAAAGGCGTTGAAGTTATCGGTGTTTCAATCGATTCTCAATTCTCTCACAACGCATGGCGTAACACTGCTGTTGAAGACGGCGGTATCGGTCAAGTTAAATACCCACTGGTTGCTGATGTTAAGCACGAAATCTGCAAAGCTTACGATGTTGAGCACCCAGAAGCTGGCGTTGCATTCCGTGGTTCATTCCTGATCGACGAAGACGGTCTGGTACGTCACCAAGTCGTTAACGACCTTCCACTAGGCCGTAACATCGACGAGATGCTACGCATGGTTGACGCATTGAACTTCCACCAGAAAAACGGTGAAGTTTGCCCAGCACAATGGGAAGAAGGCAAAGCAGGTATGGACGCATCACCTAAAGGTGTAGCAGCGTTCTTATCTGAGCACTCTGACGACCTGTAATATTTTTGGCTAACTGTTTCACGCAGTTTCCCCCTAACGCGTAAGCGTAAAGCCAAAGTCAGCATATAAAAACGAGGCCCGGACCACCGGGCCCTTTTTTTACCTAAATTTTACACCCTACCCGCTTCTCTTTTTTCGCTAACTCCCTGATGATGTTCGCAGTCTTTTATTGAGGAATGCGTAATGTCTGTATTGATCGAAGTCTGTATCGATAGCCTTGAATCTCTTCCTATTGCACAAACTGCTGGCGCAGGGCGTATTGAGCTTTGCAGCTCATTAGCCACTGGTGGATTAACCGCCAGCGCTGGCTATATGAAGCAAGCGGCGCGTGTTGCCACCATTCCGGTTTATGCCATTATTCGTCCACGCGAAGGCGATTTTCTATATTCAAGCCATGATGTCGACATCATGCTCGAAGACATACACACCGCGAAGCACGCCGGATTGAACGGTGTCGTTATTGGCGCACTGGCCGCTGACGGAAAAATCGATGAGGCGGCGGTAAAAGCGATGATCCATGCTGCTTCAGGTATGGGCATTACCTTCCATCGTGCCATCGACCATTGCGCAGCCCCTTTTGATGCGCTTGAGTTTCTCATGTCTCATGGCGTAGAGCGTGTGCTGACCTCAGGCCTAGCCAAACGCGCAGACGAAGGTATTTCAACATTGAAAGAGATGGTTCAACTGACCCAAGGCCGACTCAGCATCATGCCTGGTGCGGGGGTTTCTCCTGATAATGCAAAACGAATTATCACAGAAACGGGGGCAACTGAGATTCACCTTTCAGGCAAAACTACACGATCTTCATTCATGACTTACCGCAATGAGAAAGCCACCATGGGTAATGGTGAAAGCGACTTCGACATCACCGTGACTAACCCTGACATCATCCAACAAACGGTGTTAGCGCTGAAATAGCCCCACAATCTCGCTGAACACGATATTGACGTTGTTTGGTATATCGACGTAGCTGGGTATAAGACAAACTCGCACTTTTCCAGACGGGGGATTGCAATGATCCCCCATCCTTCTTAGGGTGAGCAACGCCTGTTCGTTGTGCACCTATTGCGAACAGGTATTCCCGACACAAGGAGCAGTGGCTAATGGCGAAAACACCCCCTCAAGAGCACCCTCAGAAAAAACGTAAACTCAGTAAAGACGCATACGAGCGAAAACTGGTGAACCTTCAAACTGAACTCGTAAAACTCCAAGAGTGGGTAAAGCATCAAGGGTTGAAAGTGGTGGTGGTGTTTGAAGGGCGCGATGCTGCAGGTAAAGGCGGCGTGATCAAACGCATTACTGAAAAGCTGAACCCGCGTGTCTGCCGTATTGTCGCTTTGGATAAACCCAGTGAGCGAGAACGCAGCCAATGGTACTTCCAACGCTATATTTCCCACCTACCTGGTGCTGGCGAGATCGTGCTTTTCGACCGCAGCTGGTATAACCGCGCTGGCGTTGAAAAAGTGATGGGCTTTTGCAGTGATGATGAATATGAAGAATTCTTCCGCACCTGCCCTGAGTTTGAGCGCATGCTTCAACGCTCTGGCATCATTTTGCTGAAGTACTGGTTTTCGGTTTCTGATGAAGAGCAAGAAAAGCGCTTCCAAGAACGTATCGACACGCCTATCAAACGCTGGAAATTCAGCCCAATGGATTTAGAGTCTCGCAGCCGTTGGGTCGCCTACAGCGAAGCCAAAGATCGTATGTTTGCCCACACCGATACCAAAGAGTCGCCTTGGTGGGTAGTGAATGCGGACAACAAAAAGCGAGCCCGTCTCAATTGTATTTCTCACCTGCTCGCTAGCATTCCCTTCGAGAGCATTCAGTATGATGACATTGAACTGCCGGAGATAAGCAAAAAAGGTTATGTACGCGTACCACTAGAGAGCCAAAGCTTCGTGCCCGACATTGCCAATGATATCGCCTCAAGCGACAAATAATTCGAACAGACAACCACTTGGGCTGCGCAAAGCCGCCCTTTTTCATGAAAGTCATTTTCTTGCACGCCCTTCCATCTTCGGTCAATTCTGTTCATTATTTTGTGCGCTTGCTTCAAACCCAAAAACGTGACGCACCTCTACTTATTCATTGCAATGTATATTCCGGAAAAATCTCAAATCAATAAGTAACATCATGAATAAAAAGCATATTGCTTGCCTGATCTCAGCCATTACTGCTGGGTTAAGCAGCCCTGTTGCGCTTGCCACTACGATGACACCCGCTACAGCCTCAGACACCGTCTATTTCAACCAAAAAACACTGCCTTCAGACACACAAGGAACGCTCGCGGGCAATGTTAGCCTAGCGCAAAGTGTCATCATGCCGACCGTCAATAAAATTGACGGTGATCGCCAGCCTCATTTGGTGTCATTACGCAAAGCACTGGTGATCTTTGAACCTAGCAGCACGAATGGCATCAGCGGCAATGATATTTCTGTTGTGGTTAAAGACAGCCAAGGTAACCGTGTTCATCATGCCATTTTACAAGCGCCTGCAGAGCAGCCAAAGCCAGCAGGGCAAATTGAAACTGACGTGACTATCGTCGTGCCTGACTCGTACGCGCACACATTGCGCTCCAACAACACCATCGGCAGTATCGCTGGCGAACAAGGACAAACCACCTTCAAATCTCTGCTCACCGAGCATGATACGATTCAAGTCGCCACCAGCGACGGTAACTTTGCTTACGAATTCATTCTGCCAGAAGGCCAAGAATTCACAGGTAAAATCGTCACCTTCTCCTCGCAGGCAGGCTACAACTCCACCATTCGATATACTCATGGCGCTGACACACTGAGCCATGGCAACAGCATCACTTATAACAATGTTGACGGGCTTTGGTACGCACAATCCGATGTGGATTATGGCAATCTCGCCTATAGCGACAAAGCCTATACAACGGTGCTGCCTGCCGAAGTGATTGAACCCGGTTTTAGCCTAACGTTTACCGCTGGTAGCAGCGAAGGCATCGTTGAAGGCATTCAAGTCGGGGCGAACACCACCTTGATTCTTAACACTGTCGACGTGGGCCTATTAACGCCACCTCGTGGTGAATTCCGATTCATGGAAGATAAGAAGCTTCACCGCGACTACTTCCAATCCCTGCAAATCAGTAAGTTGATTGTTAACCCCTATGCACCGATCCACCTCGAAGAAATCATGTTGCCGGATGGTCGCTTGCTGATAGATGTCGACCCAAGTAAAGCCGATGCCTACGGCAGTGACTCTCACTACCGCATTGCGCGTGAACTGATTTCCGCAGGTATCAACAGCGCTAACTATGGGGTAAACAGTGCATACGTGCGCGACCACGCCGCATGGAACATCAGTGCGCCTTATCACGCTGCACAAATCACAGTAAACAACTCCATCGGCAAATACAGCGATGGGCTGATTGCTCATGGCCTACTGGGATCGTACTCGGGCGTTGCGTCCGTTGTCAGCTCAACAGGTAATGAATTCAGCCACGAAGTCGGCCATGAATTGGGCGCAGGTATAGGCTCTGTTCACCCTGAGGCGCACTACTTGGGCGGTTTTGCCGGCTCCGTACACAACAGCTCAACCAAGATCAACTCAACATGGGGATGGGATCTGTTCGAAAACATTTTCCTACCAAACCTCAGTAAAGCACGCACCAACGGTGCAACCTGTTACGACGGCGAATGCGCACAACCGTTCGAAGGCCACAGCTTTGGCAAAGGCACCATGGCTGGCGGTTGGCCTCTGCACCCAGATGCCAACGCCTATACGCTGCACACACCGTATGAATTGAATGTGTTTCAGACCCTATTGGAAAGCAAAGCCAATTTCGACGCCGCGTCACCAACCGGTTTCAGCCAATGGGATAAACAAAGCCAAACCATGGTGCCGTGGGCAAATACCCTCATCGACGATTTGGCCTTTAACATCGTTGTCGTCACCGGTAACAACGAACTCAATAACTTCGATGAAAACAGCCGTCAATTCCATGAACTGTTTGCCACCGCAGACGCCGTGCGACTCAATACTGGCAATGGTTATTGGGCGAGAGATTTCTACTTACCAGAAGATGTCAGCTTTGAAGGTAAAGTGGCTGTATTCCGCTCTAGCGCAGGCTACAACTCACACATCCACTTTGGTGGCAGCTCTGTGCTACTCATCAATGGTCAGCAACATGCATTCCGCTTTGAAGCAGGCCAGTGGAATCAAGTCGATAGCAACATCATTGACCGCACCGTTGATCGCGTTCCACACCAGCAAGGCGTTGCCGTGACCACCTTGGTTGGCTATTACGACCCACAGAACATCTTGCCAAGTTACTTCTACCCTGCACTGAACGGCGCATACGGCTCAGTGTATGAAGACAACTTCACGCCATCATCCTGCCAGATTGATGTGCAGACTCAACACGATGGCACACTCACCTTTAACTTGCACAACCGTCGCTTAAACGATGGCTTGATGAACCGATTCCACATTAACGTGGCAACCGACAGCCAGCCATATCGTGCCGAGCTTTACTGCAACAACAACTTGCTAGACAGCATGGACATTGTCGCGCCAACTGCAACGTTAAAAGCTGGTATTGTCACCACAGAGATCGGCGAAGCACCAACGCTTTCAGGGGCAGAACATCTTACTGTTCAGCAAGGTGATGCCTTTGACCCACTCGCGGGTGTTACCGCATTTGATGCAGAAGATGGCGACATAACTGCAAGCATCAAGGTAACAGGCCACGTCGACACACTCACTCCAGGCAGCTATTCACTCATCTATTCAGTGACCGACAGCGAAAGCCAGACCGTGAGCGTAGAACGTACGATCACCGTAGAAGCGAGTGAAGTGTGCCTAAGCCCTTGGCAGCGCGGTGCCGTTTACATCGGTGACGACAAAGTCACGCACAACGGTCATGTTTGGAAAGCAGGTTGGTGGACACAAGGCGAAGAGCCGGGCACGACTGGAGAATGGGGCGTTTGGAAGCAAACCGACGACAATAGCTGCGGTTCGCCAGATCCCGACCCAGAAGTCACACCACCAGAGCCAGGCGAATACCCAACCTATCAGGCTGGTTTCGCTTACCAAGCAGGTGACATTGTTACCGGCGCAGATAACGCATTATACCAATGCAAACCGTGGCCTAACTCAGGTTGGTGCGCCAGCGCAAGTTACGCCCCTGCTACCTCAGCCTTCTGGCAAGACGCATGGACAAAACTATAAATCATTAAAACGCACAGCGAATAAAACCAAAAAAGCGGTGAGTGATCACCGCTTTTTCATCTTTCACTGTCGCCCTATTTGCGGCGTTTGTTAATCCGTTTTACGTTGCGGATTCACTTTACCCCCCGTGACAGGGTCAGACTTTCCTTCCGCTTTCATACGCTCTGCGCGGCGGCGGCGAATCTCTTTGGGATCAGCCACCAAAGGGCGATAAATCTCAATGCGATCACCATCGTGTACTAACGCATCAAGCTTCACCAAGCGGCTAAACACGCCGACCTTGTTCTTCTTTAGGTCGATTTCAGGGTAAACATCTAATACCCCCGAATGACGGATAATGTCTTCCACATGCATATCAGGCGTTACGATGGCTTTAAACACACGCTGCTCATTGGGCAACGCATACATCACTTCAATATGAAGCAACTTATCACTCATAAACGACTCTCGCACGATCAGTAAACGCTTTCACCATGTTCAACGTTAACTCGTTAAACACCTTACCGAAGGCCATTTCCACCAAACCATTGGTGAACTCAAAATCCAGATTCAGCTCAATCTTGCAGGCATCAACATCTAGCGACGTAAAATGCCAACCGCCCACCAACTTACGGAACGGGCCGTCGACCAGCTCCATCTTAATGGCTTGCCCATTCACGAGCTCATTACGGGTAGTAAACGTTTTACGGATGCCCGCTTTCGCCACATCCACCGACGCTGTCATGGCAATGTCACTGGCTTCTAACACACGTGAACCGGAGCACCCAGGCAAAAACGCCGGGTAAGCTTCAACATCATTCACTAACTTAAACATCTGCTCTGCACTAAACGGCACGAGTGCTGAACGGGTAATACGCGGCATACCAACTCCTCTACGTCGATGCCAACATCATATCATTGGACCTTAATTTTACCCAAACGTCTTCAAAATGCAGGAGATAGCCCCTGAGAGACACCCAGAAACCGCTTAGAACGTGAGCACAACGGGCTTGATTCTAAAAATCCCATAAAAACTATATCGTCCTTCTCTACCACTACGTATAATGCGTCCATTATGGTAAAGAAAAATTCAAAGAATAAAGCGGGCAGCAATACAATTGCTCAGAACCGCCAAGCTCGCCACGAATACTTCATCGAAGACGATGTAGAAGTCGGGCTAGAGCTACAAGGATGGGAAGTGAAAGCCCTCCGTGCAGGCAAGGTCAATATCAGTGAGAGCTACGTGTTCTTCCGCGATGGTGAAGCTTTCATGTCCGGTGCGACAATCACGCCACTTAACGTTGCTTCTACTCACGTAGTTGCCGACCCAACACGCGTGCGAAAACTGCTGCTTAAGCGTCGTGAACTCGACACATTAATCGGCAAAGTGAACCGAGAAGGTTACACGGTTATCGCGCTGTCTATGTACTGGAAACAGTCATGGGCTAAACTTAAGATTGGTCTGGCAAAAGGTAAAAAGCTTCATGACAAACGCGATGCATCGAAAGATCGCGATTGGCAGCGCGATAAAGCGCGAATCATGAAGGCTTCAGCCAGATAATCATTGACGCAGCAGAGCTTTATGCTAGTATCTGCGTCATAAAAATTCCGGGGCTGATTCAGGATTCGACAGGATCAAGAAGGCTCGTGGAGCATGCCGAGGGGCGGTTTGCCTCGTAAAAAGCCGCAAAAAAATAGTCGCAAACGACGAAAACTACGCACTAGCAGCTTAATAACCTGCTAGCGCACTTCTACCCTAGCTTCCGCTTGTAAGACGGGGAATCATAGAAGTTCAAACCCAAACGAGATAGCGAGGGATGCTTTGACTAGAGAGCTGAACCGCGAAATAGAATTCTGGTATGTCTTTTTGTAGCGTGTCTATTCGCAGCACACTGACGAGAACAAAGATAGACTAAGCATGTAGCGCCATTAGTTAGACTGATTTTGGACGCGGGTTCAACTCCCGCCAGCTCCACCAATCGATTGGAAAAGGCCAACCTGAAAGGGTTGGCCTTTTTTATTGTCCGTGTCCCGCCCTGAATCAAGCCGTTTTTGATTAATCCCTCACACTTACCATATTAAATTATCCGCAGTAAGGTATATTACATTGCATATACCCTGCAAGGGATATAGCTTTGAATATAACGTGTAAGGGATAATTAATACAATATCCCTTTAAAGGGATATTTCCTTATAGGAGCGGTTGTGATGATTTATAGCCCGCAACAGTTAGCAAACCATTTAAAGCTACTTCGCACTAAGCACAAGCTCACTCAAGCAGAGCTGGCCCAACGTGTTGGTTTGAAACAGGCTACGTTATCCAACTTTGAAAATAACCCCGACACCACACAACTCAAAACCGTGTTTAAGATCATCCAAGCACTCGGTGTGAAAATCGACATACTCTCGGAAGAGAAAACCCCCATCGCAAAATCCGATGAAGAGGTATGGTGATGGAAACGTTAGTGGCCTACATGAACGGAGAGCGTGTTGGTGAATTCATGAAGCTGTCGAACGGCGCACATGAATTTCAGTACGATGCACAATGGATTGAAAACCCTAAAGGTAGGCCGCTGTCACTTTCCTTACCACTTCAATATCAAAAGCACGCTTCCAGCCACGTCATCAACTACTTCGATAACCTGCTGCCCGACCTCAACGAAATTCGAGATCGTATTGTTGCGCGCTATCAAGCCGATTCACGGCAAGCCTTCGATTTGTTGAAACAGGTCGGCAAGGACAGTGTTGGGGCCATCGCGCTCTATGACCCCAATGAAGACACCCCCACGTTTAAGCAACTGGAGTATGACGTTCTCACCAATGAACGTTTGGAAAAAGTCCTCAGTGCCTACAAGGCGAACATCCCTCTAGGGATGCTTAGTGATGAAGACGATTTCCGTATTTCCGTCGCTGGCGCACAAGAAAAGACCGCACTTTTAAAGCTGGGGAATGATTGGTGTATCCCTAAAAACGCAACACCAACGACGCATATCATCAAGCTACCTATTGGCAAGATAAAACAGCCCGACGCCACACTTGATATGAGTGACAGCGTCGAAAATGAATATCTCTGCCTGCTTCTCGCCAAAGCGCTCGGTCTTAACGTGCCCAACGCAGAGATCATTCACTGTAACGACATCAAAGCCCTTGCCGTCGAGCGCTTCGACAGACGTTGGTCAAAAGACGAAGCTTGGCTATTACGCCTGCCACAAGAAGACATGTGCCAAGCCTTTGGTAAACCTTCGGCCATCAAATATGAAAGCGACGGTGGTGTGGGAATTAAAGACATCATGAAGCTACTTCTAGGCTCAAGCAATGCACTGGAAGATCGCGATGCCTTCATGCGCTTTCAGGTATTCCAATGGATTATCGGTGCAACAGATGGTCATGCGAAAAACTTCTCGATTTTCCTTGGTGCAGGCGGCAGTTATCAACTCACTCCTTTCTACGACATTCTTTCTGCTTACCCCATCTTAGGTGGCAAAGGGCTGCACCTACGTTCGCTCAAATTGGCCATGGGGCTAAAAGCCAACAAAGGAAGAAAGTACAAACTCGATAAGATATTTGCTCGCCATTTTTTGGCAACCGCCAAAGAGGTGGGATTTAGTACGCAGAGAATGCAGGCGATCTTGGATGAGTTTGCCAAACAACTTCCTTCCGCTATCAAGCAGGTCAAACAGCAACTTCCAGAAGCATTTCCGGAGCATGTTTCGATGGTGATTTTTGAGCAGTCGTTGAAGATGGTGGGGCGGGTTTATTTGGCGCAATAGTTTCGCGAGTTTATCATGAAGAGGGCTATGTCGGGATACAACATGATCGTGTATCATCTCGACCTTTGTCATCATTTGCTCTTAAATTAAGAAAGGCTCCCATTTGTCAGCTCAAAAACAACCAATTATTTTTTCATTTTTTTCTGGTAGTGGCTTTCTAGATTTAGGCTTCGAGCGTGTCGGCTTTGATGTCCGTTTCGTTAACGAGTTCCACAAACCCTTTCTGGAAGCATATAAATACTCAAGAAAAACAATGGAATTGCCAGAACCCAAATACGGCCACTTCCTAGGCAGTATTGATGACTTTGTAACAGGTGATAGAGCAGCTGAGTTGAGTGCGTGTGTTGAAGATGCTAAGAATGATTCGTTAGTTGGTTTTATCGGAGGCCCACCATGCCCAGATTTCTCTGTTGCTGGTAAAAACAAAGGCTCTGAAGGTGAAAATGGTAAACTAAGCCGTGTTTATGTCGAAGCTATTGTACAAAACAAACCAGACTTCTTCTTGTTTGAAAATGTAAAGGGGCTTTGGCGGACAGTTAAACACCGTGCCTTTTATGATGAAATGAAAGTACGGCTGGAGAACGAAGGCTACATTCTGACTGACCGATTAACTAACTGTATAGAGTATGGTGTGCCACAAGATAGAGATCGTATCTTGCTCTTTGGCATTCATAAATCTCGTTCAGGTGACATCGATGCAACAACGTTAGAAGCCACTTTTGACTGGAAAGCAAATATTAGATTCGATAGAAACACTGTACTTAGTAAAAGTATGTGGCCGGGACATGAAACATACTCACAAGACTCTAAAAAAGATTGTCCGGAGTCGCTAGTTTCAATTCATGAGCTTACTGTTGAGCATTGGTTCGAGAAAAATGATGTATATAATCACCCAAACTCGACGCATCACTTCAAACCCCAATCCATGCATCGATTCCAAACGATTTTAGAAGGGGACGACAGTAAAAAATCATTCAAACGATTACATAGGTGGCGTTACTCACCAACTGCTGCGTACGGTAACAATGAAGTACACCTCCACCCTTATAAAGACAGGCGTATAAGTGCAGCTGAGTCCTTAGCAATTCAATCATTACCGAAAGAGTTTTGCCTCCCTCCAACTATGACTCTTTCAGACATGTTCAAAACCATCGGTAATGGCGTGCCATACTTGGCTTCAGAAGGACTTGCAAAAACGATTCTAGCTTACCTAAAGTCGCTGTAGAAGTAGGAGCTTATAAGCTCCTTTTTCTAAACGTTTCTCAAACTTATCAAGCTTTCTATTACATAGAAGCAGGTGCGTGGTAAACTTACCAAAAATAAACCCTACCCATACTAGGTTTAACTCATGCACTTCAAAGATGTTTTATCTGATATAGAACAACTCGTTGGCAAACAACTTCAGTCTCTAAATTCAAAGACTGGTCCTATTTATATAACAAAAATCGTCCACGAAGAAAAAAAATATTTCGTATCGTCTAACCCAAGCGAAGAAGGGAATGCGCGCTTTTTTTGGGAGCTAGAAGCGATTTGGTCTGACTTAGTTTATAAAGGTTTTAGTAATGTTGACCAAGCGTTGTATGGTAGTGGAAGCAGCCGAAATCAACCTGAAACTGTATTGTCACATTTACCTTACATTCAACACTTTCGCTACAAAGGTAAAAAGCACATACTTTTAAGATCTAAGTCGACACATACACTTGGTACTTTATCAGAAGTCACTGGTGATGACTTAAGTTTGGTATTGTCGAAAATTGACAATTACTTCTCTCTTAGTAATCAGAAAATATCCGAACGGCAAAGTAAGATACTAGGGAAACTAGAATCAATTCAAAACCGTATCGAAAATGAATCTTCTTATGTTTCTATTGGGAAAGAGATTGAATTAATAACCAAGAGTTTAATGAACCTGCAAGATGAGGTTAATAATTCAATAGTAACCCTAAAGAATGAACTTCAAGTTTTTTCAGGCGTGTCAGTCGAGGTAGCTAAGCGCCTAAATGTCAAATCAGTTGAAGATCTAATTGAGGATGAAACTTTCACTGGAGTGGAAAACGAGAATACGTCAGATGATGAACCAAGAGAGATATCTAGCATCTCAGAGGAAAGTAGTAATAATGGACTACGGATACGCCATATAACCCCTGTTCTTACTTTAATATATGAGCGACTAAGCTTTGATGAAATTGAACTTCAACCTGATTTTCAACGTCAAGATCGCATATGGTCAATGGAAAAAAGATCTAAGCTTATTGAGTCAATTTTAATGGGCCTGCCACTCCCTGCATTTTATTTTGCAGAGAAAAAAGGTGGTGACTGGATTGTGGTTGATGGTCTCCAACGCATTACTACTGTATTTGATTTCATGAAAGATCACTTCAAGCTAGATAAATTGGAAGGTTTAGACAATAGTTATAATGGAAAACTATTCAGTGAACTTTCAAGACTAGATAAAAGGAAAATCAGGGAGTATCAGATTACAGCGCATGTTATTGATGCGGAGTCGGATAAGGATAACCTAATAGTAGAGTTATTCCATCGCATAAATACTTATGGAGTAAAGCTTAGTGAGCAAGAGATACGTTCAGCAATGTATCAAGGCTCTAGTGTTACATTCTTGCGTCATTTATCATCGAGCAATGAATTTATAGAATCCACTAATGGTAAAGTTAGCCCACAAAGACAAAAAGACATGGAGTTATGTCTTTCAGCATTGTCTTATATAACTCTAGGCTATCAAGGTTTTTCTTACAAAACTTATAGTGACTTCTTGTCGTCAGCAATGAAAAAACTAAACCATAGTAAACTTGAAATAGGCAATTCAGAGTCAATTGACGATGGGCTATCATATATTTCAGAGAGCAGTGATCCATTATTCTTTACTTTAGAGGAGAAATTTAAAAAAGGCTTGAGCTTAGCTCATGAAGTCTTTGATGGCTTAGCTTTTAAGAAGAGTATGGAGGCAGGCAAATCTGCCCCTATCAGCAAACCTCTTTTTGAAGTGGTTGTTACTATTTTTTCTTGTTTATCTAACGAACAACGTGAGCAAGTAAAATCGCATTCAGATGAGATAATCAATCTCTTATATGATGCTATTGAAACAGACTCAATTGAATATGCCAGCTGGGAGTCTGAGAAATATCAAAGTGCAAATCGTGGCTTTATGTATTCGATTTCTTCATCAACGGGGAAAAGACCAACAATACTATATAGGTTCGAAGCATTTAAAAACATATTAAAAGAATCCACAGGTATAGAGGCAAGTGTAATCCCAGTACTAGGTGACAAAAATGATTAATAAGTTAAATTTATACAACTTCAAAGCCTATAAAGATGAAGAGTTCGAGTTTTCTGACTTGACTGTATTTTGTGGAAATAACTCTGTAGGTAAAAGTACTGCTATTCAAGCAATATCTCTGGCAATACAATCATATTTTGGAGATAACCTTGCGTTAAATGGTGATCTTGTTGAATTAGGGTATCTTGATGATGTCCATCATCAAAATGCTTCTAAATCCAACTTGAAGGTTGAGTTGGAGATTGACTCACATGTAATGTCTTGGGGTTATCGAGATCTCGATGAGCAAGACAATGAATCAAATAAACATTTATCAGCTCTTAATCCTCCCTCAACTGAGTCGCAACAATCAATACGCAAGATATTAGAAAACTTACAATTTCTACAAGCAGAGCGCTACGGACCAAGAAATAACTATGAATTATCAAAGTCTGGGGGATTTCACAATGATTGGCTAGGTGCAAAAGGCGAGTTTACTTCAGAGCTTCTATCTCGCGCTGGCAGATCACAACGTTTGTTTGTTGGTGGTGTTAATGCTTCGGAAGAAGTATCCAATGACCCTAGACTACACCCTAAAGAAGTACAAGTTTCTTTGGTTAAACAAATTGATGCATGGTTGAAAGAAATCAGTCCTGGTATGTCTTTAACGTCAAAGCTTTTTGCGGAAGCATCCACTGCTGTTAATGTTTTTGAGCAAAATGGAAATAAGTCGTTAAAGCCCCATAACGTTGGTTTTGGTGTGAGTTATGCTCTTTCAATAGTTACTGCTTTGCTGTATACCCGTAAAGGTGGTTTAGTCATTATAGAAAATCCAGAAGCCCACCTTCATCCAAGAGGGCAAAGTTATTTAGGTCGCTTAATAGCTTTGACTGCTGAAGCGGGAGTTCAAGTTATTGTAGAAACACACAGTGATCACTTGATTAACGGTATACGCATAATGCCAAGATTAGAAAAAGTAGATTGTGGTAAAATTAGGATTTATCAAATAATTGCAGACATTGAGGAGCAGTGTAGCAAAGCGTTACCTATTACAGTTACAGAGCAAGGCGAATTATCTGATTGGCCTGAACAATTTTTTGACCAGCAACTCATTGATATGGATATTTTAATGAGCGGTCAAGAACAATGAAAACTATAATTGGCATTTCTAATTTCAGCTTTGATTTCCAAAATTTTAATGATTTCCTCCAACTAAAAAATCAATTTGAGAAAATCAAATCTTTGCAAGGGCAATTCGAACAGCATGGTACTTCGTTATCAATAGCAACAGATATTCTTAAGAATAAATATTTTGGGCTATCGTTAGAAGAGCAATTCAATAACTTCTCCTTCGGTAAAGACAAGCAAAATATCATTGCTTTTAGATCTCAATTAGAGCGAAACTATTTACGTGGATTCGACAAAAAGTACACAAGTAAAGAGCTCCTACAACTAGCAGCTAAACCAGATGAGGTTAGCGCACTGTGCTGCACCATCTATGCTCCAAAAGTATTGATATCAGGTTACTCTAGTTTCAAAACAATAACGGATTTTTCGTTATTCTACGAGGATATTCTTGGGAAGTTCCCTATTAATAATGAAAATTATTACTCCAGGGCAACCAGCCATTTCAAAAATATCCTTTATCATGAAGATTGCAGTTCAACTCTAAACCGAGTACCTGATGGATTTTGTAATTACTCAATAGCAATAACTCAGTGTTTGCGAGCCCTAAACGCTTTAAGCCCAGTATCAGGAAATAATATTAATAGTCACTTAGCAGATATCGCAACTAAAGCACGATATGCATGCACACCTGAAGGTTATTCTCACGAAAATTTCAAGTTTAATTTCAACCACAATGGTAATAACTATCCTAAGCTAGGGTGTCAGTATCACCTCAAACCGTCGGAGAGAAATCTAAAAGGCGATGGAAGTCATAATCACAAGCGTATCTATTTTGGATTTTTCCCCATTGGTGGAGATAAATTTAGAATAGCAGTAGCTGCTATTGGCCCTCACATCACTATACAAAATTCTAAAGATAGATATGCTCCAATAAAAACCAAAAGAAAAAAAATCAAGAGACGAGGGAATTCATAATTTTAATCATAGTTAAGTATGCTGAGTACCGTCCGTCTTAATAACCACACTCGAGTTAGACATTATAACATTATAGCTAGCAGGAAGGTTTTTATAGTCCCTCAGCGGTATTAACGTTCGATTTCGCCTGTGGAAAATGAAAAGCGCGCGAACAAGTGTCAAAAAGCGTTTTTTACTGAGTCGGTGGCCAATCAAATTATCATAAACTAAGTTTCTTCAATTACCTCTCTGACCAATCTCGGTACTACCTGATAAAGCCACTTACTGCGGTCTTGCTTGCTGTCGCCAAAATGCAATTCCCTATGACAGTTTGGGCAAAGTGCGACGGTATTTTCAACAGTATCCGAACCGCCTTCAGAGAGTCTTACAACATGATGCACTTCTAAGTAAGGCTCTCCATTCTCTTTGATGAAAGGGGCCTCTGCGCCACAGCATTCACATAGCCCTTTCGCTTGCGCTAGTACCCAGCCTTTTACTTCACGGCTGCGCTCATAAACGGAGGTTTTAGCTTCGGTCGCTTTCGGTTTTTTTACGCCCTTAGGTTTTTCGCCAATGACATACTTGCCTAGGACTACGCTCCAGTCACCCTCTTGAACTTGCCCTTGTTGAGGCAGTTTCTTCCAAATTATTTCTTCAATTTCTTTTAAGGCGTTCTTACCTACATTTTTCAATGGTTTTAAACCACCCACCCAAGGCAGTCCCATCTGATCAAGAACATACGAAATATTGTGAAAACGATAAGAAAATGAGTTCTCGGTTCGCCCGTACTTTTCCGCAAGTTTGCGATAGAAATGAGTTTTTATGGGTTTTTCGCCATTTTTTTCTTTTTGTTGTAGGTCTAGATAGGCCTCAACAGAAGCAGAAAGCTCTTCATGGCTCCACTTGGTTTTCATTCATTTACAACACGTTACTGATACTCGCATTAATTTATAGTGGTATCAGTAAGGCGGATACGCCTAAAGTCTCATATCGCGATCGGCATTTAAAAAACATCAATGAACTGACCACAAATCATCCAAAAGTAAGATCGTTTTTTTACTCACCACTCCCCCACCAGCAACCGGCTCTTAACGCCTGCCACCTGTAACTGAATGGCATCAAACACGGCATCGAAGTCTCTTTCGTTGGTGCTGATATTGGGGAGTGACAGCACGGCTTCGCTGAAAAAGCGGGTTTGATCGTGTTCGCTTTCCCATGCCAGTTGCCAAAAATCGAGTATTCGGGTTTTCGCGCTTTCTAAGCGTTGCTTGGAAGGCACGCGGTTGAGTTTGGTAAGGTTTTCTTTTTCAGTAGTGGGGAAGAGGTTCCACATGTCGTTATTCGGCCAATAAGCGAATGGCAGGCAATGGTCGACATGGTATTTGTCGTTGAGTTTGGTGTTGCTCCACACACTGACGATTTGATGTTGGTTTTCACGCAGCGATTCAATGCGCTTTCGCACGTTACGCGTGTCGTGGCTGGCATCAATCCACGCTAAACAATCATGATAGGTTTGCAGCGAAATAGCGCGTTGTTGGTTCAGTTCGTAACGGCGCATTTCCGCTATCCACTGGTTCACCACCAGCGGTTCAATCCAGCTTGCATACAGCCTTAAACAATCCCACAGGCTCTCTTCGAGCGTGAATATCCCAAAGCTACTGAGAAACTCGCTGTCGATAACAAAGCTTGAGCGCGTTTGGGTTTTATTTCGCTCCATGGCGAACAGCGGTTTGGTGATGTCACTGCGGTAGGTGAATTTCACAGGGCCAGATTTCAACGTTGTGATGGTGTCGCGAATCGCTTTTTGCAGCGCAAGCGCCTCTTCGCCAGAGAAAAATGCGCCTATCGCTAAATCATCAGCCGCAAGGCCTTTGAGTTTCCCCCACCCTGCGTCTTTGACAAAGCTCAGCCCTTTGTTTGGGTCACTGTTTTGCTGAATGCCCATGCCGTTGCCTGCGTCGGTATCAAGCAGGCGTTTGTATTGTCGCATCCAATAAAGTGCCACCAACCCTAATGGAATGGCGACGTGCTTGTCGGTGCGATCGACCAAGGCGCCAGGGTGTGCATCGGCGATGCGCAGCAGTGTACGCAACAAGGCCAATTTGTATGTCGCGGCTTTACTGTCATTCACGATCACATGACGCACGGTAAGCAAATCGCCAGAGCCATCGTCCGGCAGCGTGAGCACGACGGTCTGCCACTTCACGCAGTCACGCCCAAGGGAGTCGGCCTGCACATCGGTTTTCAAGCGCACTTGCAGCGCATGGTCTTTGGCGTATTGCTCGATTTCTTCAACAGACACAGCATGTGCGGTTCTTGCATCATCAAAACTGCCGTGACGAAGCGTGATCACCAATCGGCCATTGGGCGCTAATACGTTGGCGAGTTTTCGAAAGGCGCGGGCTCTATCACTGGGTGCGATGTGCATCCAAACCGCTGACAGTAAAATGCAGTCAAAGCGGAGGCTGAGCTGATTCACCACCTTCAATTCAGGCAAAGTATCGGAAAGCCAGGTCACAGGAAGTGACTGTGTACGCGCTTCGCCAATGGCACGAAACGCATCGGCAGGTTCAACGGCGTAAACATCACAGCCACGCTTGGCAAACCATGCCGCATCTCCGCCATTGCCAGCCCCCACATCCAACACTTTGCAGGTGCGATCGTTGCCTTCAGGCCAATATAGACGCCAACTGTCATGAACCTGTTCAAAGGTCACTTGTTGATATTGGGCATCAAGTGTTTGTGCATGGGTATGGTAGTGCTGAATCGTCCGGTTCATGGCTTGGGATAATATGAGTGGTGTATCAATTGTACTGTGTACGGACTTTTATGCACGGCGAATTGAATGAAAACGCGATGGTGGTTAGACACGCCCATCACTCAGTGAACGAGTGCACAAATAAGACAGTTCAACGGCTTATAATATTGATAGGCTAAAACACCCAAAGCCTAAGATTAATGGATTATGACTATCAGGTTTTCTCTTAAACAAACACCATACATGAGCGCTTGTTTCTTTTCGTTACTGCTGACAAATGGCACTTCAGCCGCAGATAACGTCACTCGCTATAACGCAGTGTTCAAATCCACAAGTGCCTACTGCTTTTCCTATGTCAACGGCTTGAGTGTGTTGGACAATCTAATGACATCTTCAGGTACTGCTTCTGCGGGTTACGATATAACTGCAATTCTCGAAAATGGGCTCAACACGCTTTCAATTAAAGTTGCCTCTGTTACCGCACCGCAGAACCTCGATTTTGTTAGTGATGCGAAGTGCGAGTTCTCTGTTGTCCCATATGGCACCAAAGATGAGCAGGATAGTATCCCCGTTTTAGCGACAGTGAATGACAACAATCGTGCGACTGGCTTGAATACACCACACTACAGCGGGACAAAATTACTGGGAACCGTAGAAGAAGGCACCGTCGAAGGCTCGGTGCTCTACGAGGTGAAACGTACGTTTGTCGCTGCTGGCCTACCCAACTGGTCATGGACAACCTCAGAGCCATACACACTCAGCCAGAACAATCTCCAGAAACTGAGAGATCGCTATCTGGCACTTTGGGCACTGTTATCCCAAAAAGACGCTGATGCTTTGGGTGCTGAAAGCGAAATTGCGATGCGTGAACATGGCTTATCGATAGGTTATTCTGCTGATGAGTACTGGCAGTCTTTCGGCTTCAAGCAAGACTTTGCAGACGGTTACGAAGCCTTACCCATTGATTGGAGCTTGTATGACTTTGTCAGCTACAAGAATGGACGCTTGTTTCGGCTGGAAGATCCCGACGGTCAGTCTCCACTTCGGATCGGTAAAAAAGAGGAAGAGAGCTACATCACCTATAACCCACTGTTTTCTTATATCGACGGCAAGCTTGTCATCATGAGATAACCCAAACCCAAAGCTTTCTTTATCACTCATCCCATATTTTTTGAGCAATTTTTCGCTCACTGGGCCATTTCTCGCCTAAAAAGCGGGTAACTTTTCGCCCCGTCGATAAATCAATCAACATAAGCCTCTGTATTTATTGAATAATGATAATGGCACGAATTGTGATTAGTTATGTGTTCTTCTTATCGCAATCTAAAAGGACATTACGATGCCAACTCCTTGTTATATCGCCATCGAAGGCAAAACTCAGGGCAACATCACTGCTGGTGCATTTACTGCTGATTCTGTGGGTAACATTTATGTTGAAGGCCACGAAGACCAAATGCTGGTTCAAGCGTTTGACCACATTGTGACAGTACCCACTGACCCACAAAGCGGTCAGCCTTCAGGCCAACGTGTACATAAGCCGTTCAAGTTCACTGTAGCGCTGAACAAAGCCGTGCCGCTGATGTACAACTCACTGGCGTCAGGCGAAATGCTGCCAAAGATTGAACTAAAATGGTACCGCACCTCAGTAGAAGGTAAGCAAGAGCACTTCTTCTCGACCATTTTGACTGACGGCACCATCATCGATATCGATTGCCAAATGCCGCATTGTCAGGACGCGGGTAAGAAAGAGTTCACCCAACTGGTGACGGTGTCTGTGGCATACCGCAAGATTGACTGGGAACACACAGTCGCAGGTACATCAGGTGCTGATGACTGGCGTGCGCCAATTGAAGCGTAAAGCTTTTTGGCAAAAGGTAGAGCGCGTTAACACACGTTTTTTGTCAACCGCTCACTGACACCTTTTGCAACCAACCCGCCCTCGGGCGGGTTTTGTCGTCAAGCAATGACGCCTGACGATACTTCGTTTTAAGCAGGGATGATTTAATGGCTACGGAAAGCGGTCTCCAATTCACTCTTACCGTCGAAGGCTTGCCTGACGACACCTTTGCTGTGCTTGAATTCTCGGGGGAGTCAGCACTCTCAGCCCCCTATTGGTATCAGGTCAAACTTGCTAGCCGGCAGGATACGGTGTCCAGAGACGCGGTGGTTGACTGCAATGTGACCCTCAAGCTGTGGCGTGATGGCGAGCTTGCGCAGCGCATTCATGGCATTGTCCGTCGCTTCACCCGTGGTGATACTGGTGCTAGTCATACGTTTTACACGTTAGAGATAGTGCCCGCTTTGTCTCGGCTTTCACTGCGCCAAAATAGCCGTATTTTTCAGCAGCAATCCACGCCTGAAATCATCAGTATTCTGCTTCAGGAAATGGGCATTGATGACTATGCCTTTTCGCTTTCAGCAACACCTCAAATACGCGAATACTGTGTTCAATACCGGGAGACAGATTTAGCGTTTCTCCAACGTCTCGCCGCCGAAGAAGGCATTTTCTATTGCTTTTTGTCTGCCAAAGACAAGCACACGGTGTTGTTTTCCGATGACACCCAGACTTTGCCCTCGTCTGGGCAGGCTTTCCTCTACAACACCAACGTCGGGGGCATCAGTGACCAACCGTTCGTTAAAGGCTGGCAATTTACGGCGCAAGCCCGACCGTCTTCCGTCACGCTCAAGGATTACAGTTTCAAAAAGCCCGCGTACAGCTTTCTACAAAACAAGGCAGGCACCGAGATGGCCTTCCAGCGCGGCACGTATGAACATTATGACTACCCTGGCCGCTTCAAAAGCGATACCTCAGGAAAGCCGTTTACCCAATATCGTCTCGAGCATTTGCGCAGTAATGCGATGACTGCCACGGCGTCCAGTAACATCATGCAGGTCGATGCGGGTCAGGTCTTTGATCTGATTGAGCACCCTGATAATGCCAACAACCGTGACTGGGTGGTGGTAAGCATGAACTGCCAAGGTACCCAACCACAGGCACTCGAAGAGCGCGGCGGCGAAGGTATGACCACCTTTCACAATACGTTTTCGGTCATCCCTGGTCATCGCCCTTGGCGGCCTGAGCCACAGGCGAGACCCTGCGTGCATGGCCCTCAAGTTGCCATTGTCACGGGCCCAGAGGGGGAAGAGATTTTCTGTGATGAATATGGGCGCGTGAAAGTGCAGTTCCCGTGGGACCGATACGGCAACAGCGATGAAAATTCCAGCTGTTGGGTGCGCGTTTCTCAAAGCTGGGCGGGCGCACAATACGGCATGATGGCGATACCGCGCATCGGCCATGAAGTGATTGTTTCCTTCTTAGAGGGCGACCCAGACCAACCGATCATTACTGGACGCACCTACCACGCGACCAATGTGCCGCCCTACCCGCTGCCGGCCAATAAAACCCGCACGGTGCTCAGAACCGAAACCCATCAGGGGGAAGGCTTTAACGAGTTGCGTTTTGAAGACCAAGCAGGACAAGAAGAAATCTACGTGCATGCCCAAAAGGACATGAACCTGCTGGTGGAGAACGACCGCAAAGACAACATCAAACATGACTTGCACTTGGATGTGGAGAACGAACGCTTTTCTCACATCAAAGTGGATGACCATCTGACCGTCGATGGACAAAGCAAAACACACGTCAAAGGCGACAAGACGGTGGTCACCGACCAATCTTTCCATATCAAAGCGGGGAAAGCACTGCTCAACGAAGCAGGCTCAGAAATTCACCACAAAGCCGGTCAGAAAGTGGTGATTGAGGCGGGCACCGAGATCACCCTGAAAGTCGGGGGCAACTTCGTCAAAATCGACCCCGCAGGTGTGCATATTGTCGGCTCTGCGGTCAACCTCAACTCAGGCGGTGCGTCGGGCTCAGGCTCGGGATTTGGTGGGGTCATGCCAATGATGCCGAATGGGGTGACAGCCCCGAAAGCGCCAGAGGAAATACAGCCCAATTTTGCCACTGCCCTGCTTTATGCGGCAGAGGCCAACCTTGTTATGCTCCCGCTCTGTGGTCAGCAAGCTGATGGTACGTGTTCACTGGGGAACGATTGTCGATGCAAACCGTAACGTCAAAAGACTTAGTGCGGGAGATAAACAAAACATCCCGTTTAGTATTGTTGTTGGATACGCCCTGTTTCGACGAGGTTGAGTGTTTTCAACTATTAGAAAATACGAAGAGTTACTCGCTATTCACAGGGACACCCTTTGCATCAATGCGTCAGGTATCCCCTCATCTAATAGAAATAGGCACAGAGCATCAAGCCCTACTTGAAGCCTGTCTGGAAAAACGTTCAGGCTGTATTATCGCCAGTAACAAGCCGCTTAAAGATATGCAACAAGCACTCGCAAAGCAGCTGGTAGTAGAAAGCTCAGATCAAGGTACCTGCTATCTGCGGTTTTACTCCCCCATGGTGACACGCGCACTCGTCGATACGCAACACAACCCTACGCCTTCATGGCCACTAGCAGACTCACTTTATGTACCGCATTACCATCTAAACTCTTGGCAGTGCATGCCACTCAATGGCGTGCGACAAGGCATCACCACCACCATGCATATACAACTGGCTAAGCAAATGCAGATACAGCGAACAGCCTATGCATTGCGTTTGTCCGCTGCAGAAGGAGAGATAAGCGCGTTGACGCATTATCGCTTTGCGCAAGCGGTGGTCGGATTCGCCGAGCTCACAGGTGTGACCTTTGCAGAAAAAGATACATGGCACTCTCGGCTTTCCGATTGCCTCCCTCTTTTGAGTAACATCGATTGGGAGGCTTTTTTCTCCGACTATCAAACACCCGCTCTCGCTCTGCATGCCCTTACTGTTCGTACATCTCAGGCAGAGATGTTAGCCCCCCATTTGCAGGAACGCACACATGGATAAACTCATTCTTCCCCCTTGCGCAACGCCCCCTTCACGAGGGCCGCATCCCGTTGATCCAATGATACCGAGAGTGTGCGAAAATGAAAAAACGCCACTTGTTTATCATGACATCGCTTATCTTGTGGGAAGTGACCGCTTCTATTTGCTCACCGAAGAGGCCTGTCATTATTTGAGTCAGGCGGAAAAAAAGCTCGACGGTGTGACGGGAGAAGATCCTGAGGCCATGGCAGAATCTGGTTTACTCGATGGCACGACCGTCGCCCATTTATCTTCTTTCTTGTCGGCATCACAGGATCGAGACGAATACCATAAGCTAGAGGAGTGGTTAAACACACCTGATCGCGGGTTATTTGGTCTAGAAAAAGCGCGGCATGAAAAAGACACCGTAAAAAAGCGCAGGGAGCTTAAATCGCTTCAAAAGAAAGCCCTGGAAGGCGCCAAACAAAAAGGGTATTCCTACAAAAATGGGGCGCTTTATACCCCAAGGGAAACCCAGATCCATACCCTTTTGAAGCAATACGCCAACGTCAAGCAAACCTTCCTTGATAAAAAAGAACTCGCGCCCGCCGCGCAAGTGGCAGCCCTGCAAGACAACATGGATCTGCGTCGTTTAATTGGCAAAGAAGGGTCCGCAATTATTGGCCCCGTTCGCGCCAATATCATTGCCTATTACGAGGCAGAGCAAGCTCTCGAAGTAACCAGTGAAGCGTTTAATGCCCTGGTAACCTGTATTGAGGACTTGGAAAAACTCGGGGTCGCCATGCCTGAATGTGCATTGGCCTTGGATGGGCAAGATGGCCACACAGCATTGGCCGACTACTATCAACTGCTTCATGACGCGCAAACATTTGAAGACAGCTTGCGCGAGCGGTTGATGGCCTTAAGTAAATCGACGGACTACCGCAGAATTCCACCGTCGGCAATTCTAGCCGACGAATATACGCAGCTTAAAGAACTGGAAAACAAAGCAAACATACTCCATAACCGAGCCCATGAGTTAGCCTCAGAGCACCGACTATTGTTGGTTTGGTCACCTGATGACTACAAAGAGAAACCCCTGCAACGCCTGATGACAGACCGTTTCCCGTTGCGAGAATACCTGTTAGGCACCCCCAAACCAGGGGCAAGTCAAGTCCCTTTAGCCCAACTTCGCTACCTTAGCTTGGTAGATGTGCCGCACCCCACCAATCCTTCGGGCACCTTGATGATTGTAGATTTCACGGCCACCGCCTCCTTGGGCAAAGCATTTGAACACATCCTGAGTCAAGGTCTCGCGACGCCAATCCCGATAGAAGACGGTTGGTTTGACGAAAAAGGCCTATTTGCCCCCGAGCACTTTCATGCATCACTGGCCGCCAAACGATGGGAAGTCAAAAGCCTTAAAGCTGACACGACAACATGGGACACAGCGGTATCCGGTATTCTGTACCGTGATTTCATCAAAAAAAGGCTCGACCCCTTCGACAGCGCCCCTCAAGCACAATTTTTCCGATTTAGCACCGAGGCGTTTGCGCATGACTATACCAAGCGCATTTCGAATTTCACTTATGAAGAAAGTAGTTCCAGAATGTTTGAACGCGGGCGGCCCCCCACTGACAGCAACTCGCAAGGCTGGAGAGCGGTCCAAAAAGTGGAAGCCAAGTACAACCTTTATGCCGCAAAAGGCGAACTGAACGTGATACAGGCGAGTAACGGCCAACCTTACCTTTCCTTCCCAGATGAAAAAGACATCGATGCAAAAAAAGATATCACCTTGTTATTGCGTGTACTCAACAAACATGACGGTAAGCCCGCGAAAGAAGAGACCATTGCTTTTAACCCCGGATTATTGAGGACACGCCTTTACATCAAGGCTTACGGATTTGCTGGTGCCACCTTGGCAGGGCAAAAAGAAATGCGCTTTGAGTCCGGAGGACTGTCAGCGTTGACGCAGTTGCAGTCGTCCGATGCAACCTTAAACCTCGAAGCCAAAATCGGTGTTGAAATGGCGTGCTACTTAGATTGGTTCTTGCCCGATCGCTCACTGGACGGCATTAACGTGCCGGATTTCATTGTGCCGAACGACGTGAAAATGCTTACCACATTAAAAGGCCAACTCAAGGTAGAACTGGAAGGGAAAGTCTCCTCCCCTTTGCTGTTTAAATTCGTGAACGGTAAGTTGCATGTGCGCATGCAGGTAGGCCAAAGTTTCAAATTCGTGATTGAAGGGGAGGTGATGCCGCAGGCCATCGGCGCGTGGATATGGCAGTTTCAGCGAGTACTACGCGAGGCCAACTACCGCCCCGTTGATATCGTTGAAGATGACGAAACCTTTCAGGCCTTGTCCACAATGAGTCGGGTGTGCCTGCTGTCTCAGATGCAAATCGGTTTGTTTTTTGCGCACAAAAAAGACGTGTGGGATAAAGTGATGGGGATATTTGAAGGCAGTTCTGCACCCACCGTAGCTCATTTGTTGGCCTTTGGTACCGAAAGCGCCCTGAAGCCTTGGCTGCAAATGCTGGTGCCGGAAGGCTTAGCGCCCTTGATTGAGACCCTGCTGAGTGAGCCAGATGCAGCAAGTATAAAGGAAAGCAAAGATGTGACGACCTTCTATAACGAAGATGACGTTTTAGCCATGCAACAAATCGGCTTGATGAAAATCTTTATGTGGCTGCATGAGCTCTGGTCACAGCGCCCGTCTGAAAGCGCTGCCGTAGTTCGCCAGGTCGAGGAAGCTCTCTCGCGCCTACAACGAAATCATGGGATGCCACAACAGCGTAAGCTGGATTTTATGGCCAATTGTGACCGAATCAGAGCGATGCTGAATCGGTCCGCATACATCAATCCTAAAGAAAAACCCAATTTATCTATAGCTTATAGTCGAACGGGCAAATCATTTAGTCATCACCACTTCAATGACCTTGTTATCGTGAAATACAACGAGGTGAAACAAAACAAGGCACAACTGGAGCAAGAGGTTATCGATCTTAAGCAGGAAGCGCTCAAAGAAGGCATGACCTCACGTACACCTTTCCAAATACCTTATGGCAGTGCTTATACATTTTAGGGAGACACTCAATCATGAAAATGCACCTTCATCGATATACCTTTCACTCCCTGCGAGCCCTGCTGATACTGGCAGTCAACTTGCTGTGGGCCTTGCCGACGCTGGCAACCACACTGACTGCAGAGCAAGCGTACCAAAAAGGCAAAATCCTTCACTTTCAGGACAGGTTCGAAGAAGCAGAGCCCTATTTACTGCAAGCGGGTGAGAGTGGGAATGCGGCAGCGTATTATTTAGTAGCTACTTCTGATAGCTATAATCGATTTTCTATGAGTAGCCAAGAGTTCGAATACAGAACAAAGGCTGCTGAAAATGGTCATTTATTAGCGATGTTAGGTCTAATTGGAGATAGAAGTAAAGCTTCCTCGTCACAAAAAAAAATGTGGCGAAAGCGATTTTTAAATGCTCTTGGCCCACAGATAGAGGAAAGAAATCCCTTTGCTATGGTGTTGAAATCTAGGCTTTACTTTAAGGAAGATAGCATCAGCATGTATGTTGAATCTCTTAAAAATGCAGCCTACGCCGGTTATCCCCGAGCGCAATGGGAAATAGCTAGACGTTTTGAAAGCGGCGAAGGCTGGTTCTTTCTGCCGGGTAGCCGGGAGAAAGAAGTTGCCAAGCTTTATGAAGCATCAGCCCGTGGTGGTTACCATGATGCAATTTGGTATATCGGCGCTACGATGATTGAAAAGGGAGAGATAGATGCTGGCATAAGGTATTTGCAGCCTATTTTCTCTAGCGGAAATACCTCCATTCTTTCAACATATAGCTCTCTTATTACCAATATATTCCCTGATGACCACCCTACATGGAAATACAAAGACCCATTAACAGGCACTGCATATTTAAAGGCTATCAAAGAGTCCATGTCAGAAGAAAGTAATAATGGGGCGAATAAGCAATTTTACGAATGGGCTAAGGAGCTCTTGACAACGGAAGAAATCCAGCAAGTCGACCAACTCACTGATGAATACCTCAGCACCCACACCGTTTATAAACAAGACGGCCTTGATGAATACGAATACACAGTAGACAACCTGCACACCGCGATTGAACGCTGGGGTGGAAATGCCATTGAATAGATATGCTAGGCCAATATCGGCTTAGAATTGCACTACTTTCCCATGCCAGATGTTCCCGAAAGAGACGTACTGCGTTTTCAAGCTAACAGCTTTACCCGTGTTGGCCCACTCAGTGAAGTGGCGCTGTTAAAAGCCCAAAACGTACCGGCCAGTGAACTTGCCCCGCTGACCACCCAACACATCACTTGGAAAACCCTATAACCATGTTTTGGAAAAAAAAGAAAAATCAGGATATCGACCTGACAGAGCTCACACCCAAGGCGGGAGACACCCGCAAATTTCTTGCAGGCGAAGCGGTGTTTTTTTCGCCCAAGCCCCTTCCTTCAGCAAAAATTGCCAAAGAAGCCAAGGTGACCTCGCCCGAAATACTGGTCATTAACGACACTTACATGGATATCGGTCAGCGTTTGCAGGGCAAGGCCTCGCAGGTACAGTTGGTGAATACAGTGATATGCTTTGTTGCCATTGTGATGTCGCTATTAGTCATCATGTTTGGATTTAGGGATGCTTCTACTTACGGGTCTATCGAAGCATCATTTCGGGCAGTATTTGATGAACTCGCTGTGCCCTTCACTTTTGCCTTTGGCTTACCAGCAGCTCTTTGCTGGTACGTTGTTATCAGCAGCTCTCTGGAATTCGCCCGCCAGCGTCCTATCCGCTTAAATCGTGAACGCCGGGAAATCTGCTATTACTCCGACAAAGAAAAAAAGCCCACCATTGCCCCGTGGGAAGAGGTGGTGTGTTGGGTAGCCACGAACCGCGGCACCACAGGCAACAGTTTGGTGACGCATTTTACCTTTGGATTGGCCATTCCCACGCCTGATGGCAAGGATTACTGGATACTGCGCCGTCCGATTGCCACAGTGACCGACGGACAACGCATGTGGGAAACCATGCGCATGTACATGGATGAGCCGCCAGCACGTCGTCCGACCCCAAGTCCCTTTGAAAAAGAAGACCGTGCCTTGTTTGATAAGAACCGTCGTGAAATGCGGGAGAAGTTCAAAAAAGGCCCTAAACGTTGGCTTACCCTCAATTCAGAAGCACCTTGGGTGTCTTATGCTTCGATGTTTTTCTATTACACGTACCATATCTTGAGCGGTTGGAAGCTGCCTTACCTAGTCTCTGAATGGACCGATAGTCTTGCAAAAGTGGAACTGCCACAAGAGGTGGCAGATTGGTCGACACCTATTCCTGAGAGCGAATGGGCTAAACCGAGTGAAGAGTTGTTGAAGCAACGCGCAGCCATTGAAAAGCACTATGAAGCCGGCGGCGGCATCATGGATTATCGTCAAACTGAGGGTGAGAAGACCCAATAACTATGTTCTGGAAAAAAAAGAAAAATCAGGACATCGACCTGACGGAGCTTACGCCCAAGGCGGGAGACACCCGCAAATTTATTGCAGGTGAAGCGGTATTTTTTTCGCCCAAGCCTCTTCCTTCAGCAAAAATTGCCAAAGAAACCGTGGTGACCTCGCCCGAAATACTGGTCATTAACGACACTTACATGGATATCGGTCAACGGTGTCAGGGTAAAGCCGGACAAGTGCAACTGGGAAACTCCACGATTGGCTTTGGTGCCGTTGTGGTGCTGCTCTTTATGGTAAGGGTAGGATTCGAGGATGCTGCGGTTTACGGTTCTTTTTGGGCTTCATTTTTATCTGCGTTTAATGAACTTGTTGAGCCCCTCACTTTCGCCTTTGCCCTTCCAATTGGCATTTTCTGGCACGTCGTTATCAGCAGCTCTCTCGATTTTGCCCGCCAGCGCCCTATTCGCTTAAACCGTGAGCGCCGGGAAATCTGCTATTACTCCGACAAAGAAAAAAAGCCCACCATTGCCCCGTGGGAAGAGGTGGTGTGTTGGGTAGCCACGAACCGCGGTACCACAGGCAACAGCATGGTGACGCATTTTACCTTTGGATTGGCCATTCCCACGCCTGATGGCAAGGATTACTGGATACTGCGCCGCCCGATTGCCACAGTGACCGACGGACAACGCATGTGGGAAACCATGCGCATGTACATGGATGAGCCGCCAGCACGTCGTCCGACCCCAAGCCCCTTTGAAAAAGAAGACCGTGCCTTGTTTGATAAGAACCGTCGTGAAATGCGGGAGAAGTTCAAAAAAGGCCCTAAACGTTGGTTTATCCTCAATTCCAATGCGCCTTGGGTATCTTATGCCTCGATGTTTTTCTATTACACGTACCATATCCTGAGCGGTTGGAAGCTGCCTTATCTGGTGTCCGAGTGGACAGACAACCTCGCAAAAGTAGAACTGCCGCAAGAAGTGGCAGATTGGTCAACACCTATTCCTGAGAGCGAATGGGCAAAACCGAGTGAGGAATTGCTAAGAGAACGCGCAGCCGTTGAAAAGCACTATGACGCTGGCGGCGGCATCATGGATTATCGTCAAACTGAGGGTGGGAAAACCCAATAACTATGTTTTGGAAAAAAAAGAAAAATCAGGATATCGACCTGACAGAGCTCACACCCAAGGCGGGGGATACCCGCAAATTTCTTGCAGGCGAAGTGGTGTTTTTTTCGCCGGTGTTCGCACCGGTATTTCCGTCGCGACCACCGCGAAATGGTGCAAGCCAGGTGGTGAGCCCAAGGCCCGTCACTTTGTCGCCCACTTGAGTGAAGTTCAGGTCAAAACACTCGAGAGTGAGCAACGCTATAAAACGACACCAAACGAAGGCTGGGTGAGTATGTTGAAAAGATAGAGCGTTACTTTTCCACCAGCCTGCCTGCTCGGACAGAGATGATGGAAGAAGACCACCGCTACCTGCCAGAGTTGCGCTCTGCAGCCTGGTCGCCTGATCTCACCAAAGACGAAATACGATTACTTCAAGAAGTAATCTACCGCAATAGCCGGTTTGCCCGAGACTCCTGAACCGACCAACAACTCTGGCGACAAAAACCAACAACCCCTTAACCTTTACTCGCTAAATCGTGACCTCTAATCGAAAATCACTGCATTTAATTTCTCCAAAAGTTATTTGTGAAAACCTTCACATTCTTGTTTTTATTTTGGGGATAGTATCTCGCCATATTTTATGGAGAACGTCCGTGTCTAATAAAACCAAAGCATTCATATTCACGCTTACAAGCATAGTAAATATGTTTGTGCGTAATATTGCGCTTTGTGTTTGTGTAGAACATACCAGTAAATTAGACAGCGACGCTGAAAATAAACTCGATGAAACCTCGGAGTGTTATAATGAACTCTATATTTGCATTGGTGAGTCGGCAAAAAATGTCTACTATTTCTGGCATCGGTTTACTTCTTCAGCAAGACAATTCCGCCACGTTACAACCTTAACCATCAGCGTACAGTTACTAAACCGATCTTTGGTCGAACTGGCTTACGCCTTATGCGTCTCTGTACTATCAATGATCAGCTTCTACCGCTACGCGCCAGGATCTGACACATTGAAAAACAAACAGTTATGCCTTGAGTGCGCAATCAAAATGAATACTCAGCGAAACAGCAATCATCATCAGGTGGTTGCTGTTTTTTTATGTCTAAAGAAATGCTTTTCTCCCTAAATCGAGGTAACTATGTTTATTGTTTGTGTCGCCGCTTGTCCAACGGGTATTGCTCATACATATATGGCCGCAGAAGCATTAGAAATGCTTGGTAAAAAAAACGGCTGGGAAATAAAGGTAGAAACACAAGGAAGCACAGGTATTGAAAATGAAATCACTGAAGACGACATTGCCCGTGCGGATGGTGCCATCATTGCCACCGAAATATTAATTGATGGAGTGGAAAGGTTCGAATTATTAACAAAACTGGAATGTTCGGTAGCTGACCCTATCAAACAACCGGATGCTGTTTACAACACCATGATGCACCTTATTAATAACAAATAATAAAAAGGACACCTGCCATGACCCTACTATTAAAAAAAGAAAAAACAGAACTCGATAAATTACGCGAAGCCTTAATGACAGGCGTATCGTATATGATCCCTGTTATTGTCGCGGGCGGTATGATGCTTGCTTTCGGTTCACTTTTTGAAACGATCACAGGCATCGATTTAAAAACCAGTGACTCGCTTTTTGCTCAAATCATCAATGATCTCAAAACATTCGGCCTGTATGGGCTTGGTTTGTTGTTTCCCGTTATTGCCGCGTTTGTCGGCTTTGGTTTAGCCGGCAAAGCTGCCATCGCCCCCGGTTTGATTGCAGGTATGCTAGCGAAAGACATGCAAATGGGCTTTTTGGGGGCATTGCTCGGCGGTTTGATGGCGGGTTACCTTGTTCGCTGGATGCTCGCCAACATTAAGCTACCAAAGGAATTTCGTAGCTTGCTCCCGATGGTGATCATTCCGCTGTTTGGTACTGCGATTATCTTATTCGTAATGAAATACATTGTTGGTTACCCACTCGTTGCACTCAATACTGGCTTGGAAAACTGGTTAATTGGCATGTCGGGTGGAAACAAAGTCATTATGGCGGCCGTACTAGGCGCAATGGTGGGCTTTGATCTCGGCGGCCCAATCAACAAAGCAGCAATTACTGTCAGCTTCGGCCTGTTTGCGCAGGGCATCTATGAACCGGTTACGGCGTCTCACATCGCTATCATGATTGCACCGTTCGGTATTGGCTTATCCACCATCATTGCCAAGCAGTACTACACCAAAGAACTACAAGAAAATGGTCGCGCAGCGCTCATGATGTCTTGCGTGGGGATTAGTGAAGGGGCCATTCCATTCATTCTCGCCAACCCTGCACTCATTATCATCAATGCCATCGGCAGTGCCATCTCTGCCATGTTAGTCGTCACGTTTGATTCGATTGTTCAAGCCCCTGCTGCGGGTATTCTAGCGCTGGTGCTCTCTTCGAACATCTTGCTTTACTTTGTTTCGATTGCAGGCGGTGTGGCCTTTGTAGCCATTGGCACCACCATCATGATGAAACGTCAATTCATGCGCCAACAAGCACAATCTGAAAGTGCTGTTCACGCTGAAACAGCGCAAGGGTAATGAGCATGTCGATGAATAAAAAAGCCTATATTGTCCCTCACACTCATTGGGACCGAGAGTGGTACTTCAGCACTGAAGAGTCACAGGTTCTGCTGACGTTCACCATGAAGCAGATGCTTGATGAGCTGGAAAAAGACGACAACTTACCTTGCTTCGTGCTTGATGGTCAGTCCGTCATGTTGGAAGACTACTTAAGTGTGGTTCCCGAAGACACCGATCGCGTCAAACGCCTTGTCGAAAGTGGCAAATTGCTTGTGGGCCCTTGGTACACGCAAACCGACCAATGTGTGGTACATGGAGAGTCCCAGATCCGCAATCTGATGTGGGGTTGCCGTGATGCTGAGCGTTTCGGCAAGTTGATGGACATCGGCTATGTTCCAGATTCTTTTGGTCAAAGTGAGCAATTACCGCAGCTATTGCAGCACTTCAACATCGATAAATGCGTATTCTGGCGCGGGATTTGGGAGGGCATTTGCCCAAGCACAGAGTTTGTGTGGCGCGCTCCTGATGGCAGTAAAGTCACCACAGCGGTATTGGAATTTGGCTACAGCGCCTTTCAAGGCATGAAGCCGATGAACGAGCACTTAGATGCGATGGATCAGAAAATGAACCAACGCTTCTGGCCCGGTGAGCGCGAACACTTCTTGTTCATGGGTGGACACGATCAGAAACCTTGGCAGGCAGAAACGGCTGAAGCCATCAAAGCAGCCAATAACCAACGAGAGCATGAATACCAACTTTGTACCTTTGACGATTACTTTGCCGCAACCTGTTCTGGTGGGCTGCCGGAAGTACAAAGTGAGATGCTTTACGGTAAATACAGCCGTATTCACCGTGGTATTTATTCCACGCGCTATGACATTAAAAAACGCAATGCGGATGTTGAAAACCTGCTGATTAATCAGTTGGAGCCACTGCTAACTGTTGCTAACTATCATGGCCTTGCCTATCCGTATGGCCTGATGGAGAAGAACTGGAAGCAGTTGATGCAAAGCCATGCACATGACTCGATTGGTGGATGTAATACAGATTCCGTTAACCGTCAGGTCGATGCGCGTATCTCTGCTGTTCAGGAAAACGCGGAGCGTTTGAAAGACATCACACTGAAACAATTGGCTGACGCATCCACGAAAGGTCTGGATGGCGAATATGTGTTGGTGTTCAACCCACTGCCGTATGTGCGCGATGCTATGGTTGAGTTGGAGTTAGTGCTGCCGACGCGCTGTTTCTCGCTCTCTGACGGAACTACCAACGTTGAGTTTGAGCCACTGTCGTGTGAAAAGGTCAACATCAACGCCATTGTTCAAGACCCAACCACCCTGGGTGATGAAATGTACCGAACCTGGTACCGTCATCACGTCGTGGCATCCTTAAAACAGATGACGGCCTGCGGCTATAAGAACCTGCTAGTGACGCGCTTAGATGACGTAGAACCTACTTTCAGCGCACAACAAACGGACGTGATGTCAGGAACCGTTCTGGACAATGCTCACCTAACCGTCAGCATTAACGCGCAGGGCCAAGTGGCGATGAGTCATAAGGCATCTGGCCAGCATTGGGACAATGTATTGTCTTTGGTTGATGGCGGCGACGACGGCGACAATTATGATTTTTCTAAACCGTACAACGATCACTTGGTGATGTTTGCGGTGAAAGAGAACGGAGTCAGCGTTCAGCATGGCGAACTGCAATCTCGTGTTGCTATTCAATACTCCGCTAAGCTGCCTTTGAACCTGCAAGAACGTGCAGATAACGTCTGCTCTGTCACTCAAGAACTCGAGCTGGTTATTTCATTGGCAGCAGACAGTGATCAACTTGAAATCACTGTGAACATCGACAACAAGGTTGATGACCATCGTTTGCAACTGCACATTAACGGCGGCTTTATTAATGCAGACAGCATCGCCGATCAGCCAATTGGCTTGATCCGTCGTCACGATGATAGTGAAGCATTATCAATTTGGTCTGAGCAGCACTGGACGTCCTGCCCTGCGCCAATCTACCCGATGCAAAGCCTTGTTGCGGGAGAAACTCTGGAAGGCGGACTGGCGGTACTCACGAATGGTATTCGTGAATATCAGCAATACCCGTCTTCAATCGCTGTCACTTTATTCCGCTCGGTGGGTTATGTCGGCAAGCCTGAGCTGCAATATCGTCCGGGTCGCCTTTCGGGTCTACCTGATGAAAGCCCTGATTCACAGCTTCGCACGTCGCTAAGCTTCACTCTGGCATTGCATCCGTTCACAGGTAACGTCATGGAAGCGGGCCTGTGCCATCGCGTGAAGTCTTGGCTGACAAAACCGGTCGCACTCCATAACGGTGTCGTTCAGCGATTTATGATTGCGCCTCCCGCTTTTGAAGCCCCAGCCGATTACAGCCTGTTTAATTATGCTCACCCAACCCTTGCCGTCTCTGCCATCAAAACAGCAGAAGACGACAAGCACGCCTTTGTGGTGCGCTTAATTAATGACAGCAATCAACCGACCACTTTGGGTGAATTGCCAACAGGATGGAAAGTCGATATTGCTGATGGACTCGAGCGCACTATCAGCCTCGCAAGCAACCATACCGAGGTCGCACCTCAAGGCATGATTGCTTTGCGCTTAAAGCGAGAATAAACCGTCACGCGATGCCCTCAAAACCATGAGGTGAGATCGCGCTAATAAAGGCCACGCTGTCTAGGTGGCCTGTTTACCCAATCTAACGTCACCTCCTTGATGCTGCAAAACTCGCGGCAGGGACAAACTCAACCTAATCCGGTGCACTGAGCGAGTACGTTAAGGCGCACGAACACATAGAAAGACAACGATGACAAAAACAATCACGTTCAAAAAACCGTTGGTTAACGGCATCCATGCCCGACCTGAGGCTGAAATTGAAGCAATCCCCCAAACGTTTCAGGCAACGATCACGCTACCTAAGGGGAACAACTCATGAATCTGTTGAAAATTGTTGCTGCAGTCGCTGTTGCACTCGTGGCTGCTTTTGGGCTTGTTCAGTACCCTAGCCTGCTTGGCTCTGTTGCTGCCGCATGCACAACCTTGGCCTTTTTACCTCAGGTGATCCATACCATTCGAACCAGAGACACCGCCGCCATCTCACTTGCCATGTATGTCATGTTTGTTTTTGGCGTTCTGTGCTGGCTCATTTACGGCATTGTATCCAAAGATATGCCATTGATGATGGGTAACGGCGTGACCTTGGTACTATCAAGTGTTGTGCTTTATCTGAAAATCAAATCCATATCACCTACAAGCCACCTAGACGAAACGCGTCCAGAAGTCGCGCAATAAGTTGGCGAGTCATCCGTAAGAGTTAACCAATTAAAACAACAAGCGTCAGGCGAAAACCACTGGCTCTATCATCATAGAGCCAGTCCACCTACCAATAGATTTTCACAACGAACTTAGGCGTATACACGCGTTTTCACTGTATAAAAAAGATAGAAATACGACGCAAAACCGACACAACATCTTCATCATTTCGAGCAAGAAATTGCCCCTGATTGATCCACCTTCTGCTTTTGGTTCGCGGCGCTTGTACTCACAGTTTTTTTTCGGTAGTTAAGCCCAAAAGGAAAACACTTAAGGATGAGTGCGTGGGTTACCGTGTTATAAAACTGTCTGAACTAGCGAGCTATGAATTTGGCAAAATTGAGGGTGCATTTTCAGGGCTGGCTGAGCGAGAGCTCGAAGGCGTACTGCCGCAAGGTATGGCGTTGAACAAATTCAAAGCTCAACTCGAAGAAGGTCAGTTAGTATTGCTGAGCGATGCCCCAATCACACCCGCACTTCAATTGTCATCTGCGTCATCGGGCGATAAAACGTGGCAACTCAACACCGCGACAGAATCAAGCTTTACGCCACAAGCAAAATCCGCGTTTGTGTCTCGCACCAAAGCAAAAGGTTCAGCGTCTCGCTCTGGCACAAGTTCTGACGCTCAGGCCGTCATAGAGCCCCCTTATACCCCGCAGCCCCCCGTTGAAGATAAACCCGAAAAACCGGGCATAAATTACGAGTATTTGTTTGAAGTTGCTTGCTCAGAAAATGCACTTGCCAGTGAAGTAGGTTGTCAATTTGCACTAGGGAAAACGCCGAAAGAAGCCAGCATTGTCAGTTGGGAAACTAAGCCCTCTGAATACGGCACCGTTTTCTCAGCCAAAGCGACGGATGGCGCACCAAGAAAGCTCATTACAAAAATAGCTAATTCGGAAAAAGGCGTTACCCGTCAAGAACCCGTAAAACTCAGACCAAAAGGGACTGACGCCGTCAGAGAGGCGTTTATCCCTGTTGTTCCCTCTGTTCAACTCGGCACTCGTTTAGGGTTTCCAACTGAGGGGTATTACTACCATTTCCATGAACGAAAGCTGGTTCAGGAATATAAGATTTTGGGTGAAAACCGATGGGCGTTTTATGCCACTCGTTCAACTCACGAGAAGCTCAATACTGAGCAAGCCATAAATAAATACCAAGGCGCTATTCTTCTTTATTGGAAAATCGACAGCAAGGTCGTGAAAGATCAGCACCTCGTTTATCTCGATGCGCCCATCACACGTGAGCAACTGGATAGCCTAAGCGATGAGTGGCTGAACGAACATGGTACATCCATTGATGTACCAGAACTTCTCGCCACCATGCAAACGAAACAAGCCGCAGAAAAACCCTACAAACCACAAACCGCCAATGCCCCTGCCGATGTGGTCTATGACCATAAAGAACGCTTACTCATGGGTTCAACGCTCAAAGCCATTAATAACGAAAGATTGGTGGAAAGTGGGTTGCCAGTGGTGAAGGTGAAAACCTTACCCAACAACAAGCTAACCATTGGGGTTTTCTTCGATGGAACTGGCAACAATTTAGAAAACGACAGGTATAAAGAAACAAGAGGAAAAACATCACGTACCAATATCGGAAGGCTATTTGATGCCTACCCAGAAAAAGAAGGAGAAATAGCAAAAATCTACATTTCTGGTGTTGGCACACTCGACTTCGAGGATCGCGAAGACGCAATAGCAGCCATCGACAATGATGAAGATATGGAAACAACTGGAATGGCCACGGGATCATGGGATTTTTTCGGCAATTCAGATGCTTTTGATAAATGGACAAGCTTAATAGGCCAACTACGCGATACCATTGCAGATCTCGAAGAGTCGGGAAAGTACGACGACATCAATCACATTGAATTTGATGTTTTCGGCTTTAGTCGTGGGGCTGCGCTTGCACGACACTTCGTAAACGCAGCAAATGTCGGCTTCCCTCACTACGACTCTCCGGTAATACCACCAGACAGTGACGCTGGTACTCGAAGACGCATCCAGCGCAATCGATTTAGTGTCAACATTGTTCCCCACCTTCTCAGCAGCGAGCACCAAAGAGCGGGCGAAACCTGCCATTATCACATCGATGAATCAAAACAGGTCAGTGTTCGCTTTGTCGGTATATTTGACACAGTAGGATCCTTTGGAATACCAGGCGACAACAATGAGGATGGCTTCAATCTGATTCTATCTCCATCAAGTGCAGAAATGGTTTATCACATTACAGCTCACCATGAATATAGGGGGAACTTCCCTCTTACCTCACTAAAAATCGATGGCAAATTGGCAGATAATTTTTACGAAGAGGTCTTTCCTGGCGCTCATGCTGATGTAGGTGGGGGCTACCCTTCAATGCTTCAATACGGAAAAAAAGATCTCCCTGACTATCTTGGATTTCCGATTGATGACACATACAACCGCGAACTCGTGAAGAAGGTTGATAATTTGGTGCGTCCTAGAGATAGATCAGACTATGAGGCACTCTATGAGAGGTCTTGGGATAAAGAAGTTCAACAGAACTATGGAATTCCTAAACAATATGGGCGAGTAAGAAGCAGAGGCGGTACTTTCTATTTTTATCGACTCCAACCAATAAGTAACGGGCTTCAAGGCATTACTCAGGAAAGGATGCGACAACAAGCTGAGCTTGCAGGTATCAATTGGGATATATTGGATTACGAACTGCCTGTTGATTATGACGGCAATACAGAAATGAAAGCTCTTACTAATAAGCTGCTCAAAGTAGAACCTGGTTGTGTTGATGTTTGCGACTGGCAACAAGAAGTAGAAGCGAACATACTGAATTGGGTTCATCGACCACACGACCCTTTAATTAATCCTGGTTGGTACGATGTAAAAACTGATGCATCCAATTTCATCAACGTTGACGAACAAGGCAATTATTTCAGGGAGATATTCGACAATGAGTAAGCTTCATATCGCGCTGTTCCTCAGTCTTTTGGGGTTACATATTTCAGGATGCTCAGAAGAAATTAACGATGCGCCAAAAGCCAAATTTGGGAATTCTGGCAGTTTGGATGGCCCTTACAGTATTCGCGATGTATTAATAACAGATACGTCAGGTGCATCTTCTAATCTCGGTTATGGCTCCGTTAGCAGTTATCCGGGAGCAAGTGCTAGTATTTCAGGTTTAGGTATCCCTGCGCATATTTCTGGTTACTGGAGCAAGCCATCTGATACATCGCCACATCCCGTCGCTTATTATCGCCTAGACAGCGCAATAGACAGCAAACTAGCAAAGCAGAAAGTTGCAACGCTAAAAGGTGCTTACACAAAGCTTAAAGACAAACCCGGCACCATTCAGGTCGTTGTAAATAAAGACCAAATACAGGTGTTTTATACATTCAAATGCTTTGACGTTTATGATGATTGTGAAAAAAAAGAAGGCGCAGACCCTAATGGATGGATACAGGCAAGCCCTGATGGAAATACTGATGTCGTTATGCTGTTTTCGGGAAAAGGAGAAACGTCCCCAACTGCGTTTCCTGCATCTCCTTATGATAAAAGGCTAGTCCGGGCAAAAAGCGTCGAAAGCACAAATATCACAGAGCTGATATTAACGAGCGAAAATGGTAAGTCTTATACCTTGGGTGACAACTTAGATTACCCTACCTCCTTCTCTATTTCGTGGGCAAAGAAAACAAATCCAGAGGCGGATTTTTCCGAGTGGCAGTTCGAACGCTATCGATTAAGTGGCGAATTCAACGCCCCAGCGCTTAGTGAAGAGGCAATACAAGCCTACCGCCGCGCCACCAATGGGTATATTAAAACCAGCACATTTGACATTTTCGCCGAGGATGACTCGCTATTCATCACATACAGCGCTGCGTGTTTAACTGACACTGTGGGAGAACGCTGTGAAGTTGCCAAAGACCCTGAAAACCGTTGGCGTTATTTTGACGAAATTGGCCGGCATGCTTTGATATTGTTTCATGGGAAGGGACAAAAAGTGCCCCAGTAACTTGAGGAAAATCCCAGCGCCTTGAATCAGCAATAACGCTATGAATAACAGCAAATAAAGCCATTCACCGCCCCTACGATATCCCAATAAGTCCAGGATACAGTGATGTGAAAACAGAGGTGGCCAACAGGCCCAATAGAAATAATTCTGGAGAATTAGAGAGAGAGATATTTGATAATGCGTGATGTAAAACGCCTTTTTCTTCCAATGACCATATGCTTGTTAGCAACGACAGCCTGCACCGATGAAATGAACCCGCAAGGCCCTATTGCGAGATTTGCCAACTCTGGCAGTTTAGATGGACCATACAGCATGGTCGACATCAAAGTTAGAGACTCTTCAGGTGGTCACTCAGGCTTTGGGTTTGGTGCTGTAAGTAGCTACCCTGGTGCAAGTGCTGATATTGGTGGTATAGGTGTCCCAGCCTATATTGAAGGATATTGGGCTAAAAAAAATATCGAGTCCAAAGGCTATCAAGAATATTTCTATATCTCTAAATCCATAGACTCAAAGCTTGCATTGAGAAAAGCGTCAGCCCTTAAACACTATTACAAAACACTTCAAACCAACTTGCCAATCATGCAGTTTGTTGTTGATGGACCACGCGCTCGACTTTTTTTGTCTTCAGGCTGTTATTACACACTCGAACCAAAAAAATGCGAGCCTCGCGAAAATGCAGACCCCAATGGTTGGGTAGTTAAAGATCCCATTGATGGTACTGATATTGTTGTTCTGTTTGATGGTTTGGCTGAAAGTTCACCCACCGCATTCCCTATGTCGCCACTCGACACGCGATACTTAAACTTTAATACCTTCTATGAAGGTCGCGTTGATTCAGTTGAGGTCACCGATCATGATGGCAAAATCGCTGAACGATCTGCCATTATGCCCAAAACGCTCAAAGCGCACTGGCGAGAACTCATAAACCCAGAAGCAAATTGGGATGAATGGACATTTCGCTATTATCGTTTCCATACCGAAACTCGTGCTAGTGACTCCCTCGAAAAGAGTATTCAAGCCTATCGCAATGCTTTTGATGGTTACCTAAAGCAAAGTTATTTTAAAACAGTCGCTAAAGGTGATGACGTTGTTATGGCATATACCGTCAGTTGCTTGAGGGAAAAGACCTTAACGTTTGATTGCCCAATTGCTGAAGACCCTAAACAACGCTGGGAATACATCCAAGAAATTGAAGAGTATGGTGTGGTTCTTTTCCGCGGTAAAGCCGAAGTCTCAGATACTCCGTTTCAGAACACTCAGGCTCAGTAGCGTCTGACACTGAAAATGTAGCTGGCCAATTCGCCCAACATCAATGAGTATGGTGAGCTATTTAGGGAGATATTCGACAATGTCTAAGTCCGTGAGCCTCTTGTTTGTTTGTTTAATGCTTATCGGGTGTTCAGACGAGCAAGAGGTGTATAAAACTCATGCTCGACTTGCCAATGCAGGAAGTCTCGATGGCCCTTATGGGATCATTGATGTGTATGCCACAGATACTTTTGGCGGTCGCATGGGGTTTGGATTCGGTGCGGTAAATGGTTTTCCTGGAGCAAGCGCTGCTGCAGGTGGTCTTGGTGTGCCCAATTTTATTGAGGGTCATTGGGTGAAAGAAGACCCGACAACCAGAAGAGATAGTGTCTACTTTCGTATTTCCTCTCCCATCGACAGTGAGCTAGCCAAGAAAAAGATCGAAACGTTGGAAAACTACTACGAAAACTATTCGACCCGCTGGGGCACAATGCAGTTTGCTGTCGATGGTCCCAAAGCAATGCTCTTTTTCACCCTAAATTGTTTTGATGATTGCACCCCTCGTAAAAATGCCGACCCCAATGGTTGGGTGATTAAAGACCCTCTAAGTTTAACTGACGTCGTTTTGCTGTTTGATGGCCTTGGTGAAACATCCCCCTCGCCCTATCCAAAATCTCGTTTAGATACACGGTTTCTGTACTATGAATTAGCCGAATACAGTGGCATCGACTTTTCCAAGATCAGAGATGTTGACGGTCAAATCGCGGAAAGTGCGGTTGAAATGCCTGTGTACTCCAAAGTGGCGTGGAGTGAAGCCATCAACCCTGAAGATGATTTAAAAGCGTGGAAATATCGCTACTATAAATTTGAACATTCGATGGATGACCTAGACGCTCAGGAAGCAAAAATACAGGCCTATCGACAAGGTGCGTTTGATGGGTACCTCAAGCAAACTTACATGCAATTTCTGTTAGAGGGCGATAACGTTAAAATCACCTACTCTGTCTCATGCTATCTGCCAATGACGCAATGCACCGTCACCGAAGATCCCCAAAAGCGCTGGGAATACATCCCCGAGATAGATAGGTATGGTGTGGTCCTGTTTAGCGGTAAAGCCGATATGTCGGATAAGCCATTTGATGGCATCCCTGCACCGCAGTAATTTGGATGTTTACATTCCGTACCCTAAAAGAATGAGTATGGTGAGCTATTTAGGGAGATATTCGACAATGTCTAAATCCATGAGTCTCCTGCTCGCGAGCTTAATGCTTATCGCATGTTCAGATGAGCAAGAGGTGTATAAAACACACGCTCGACTTGCTAATGCCGGCAGTATTGATGGCCCCTATGGGATCATTGATGTGTATGCAACCGACACTTTTGGCGGTCGCATGGGGTTTGGATTCGGTGCGGTAAATGGTTTTCCTGGAGCAAGCGCTGCTGCAGGTGGTCTTGGGGTTCCTCATTTTATTGCAGGTCATTGGGTCAAGCAAAACCCAGACACAATGCGTAACAGCGTTTACTATCGTATTTCCTCCCCCATCGACAGTGAATTAGCCAAGAAAAAAATCGAAACGTTGGAAAACTACTACGAAAACTATTCGACCCGCTGGGGCACAATGCAGTTTGCTGTCGATGGTCCAAAAGCGATGCTCTTTTTCACCCTAAATTGTTTTGATGATTGCACCCCTCGTAAAAATGCCGATCCCAATGGTTGGGTGATTAAAGACCCTCTAAGTTTAACTGACGTCGTTTTGCTGTTTGATGGCCTTGGTGAAACATCCCCCTCGCCCTATCCAAAATCTCGTTTAGATACACGGTTTCTGTACTATGAATTAGCCGAATACAGTGGCATCGACTTTTCCGAGATCAGAGATGTTGACGGTCAAATCGCGGAAAGTGCTGTTGAAATGCCGGTGCACTCCAAAGTGGCATGGAGTGAAGCCATCAACCCAGATGATGATTTAAAGCATTGGAAATATCGCTACTATAAATTTGAACATTCGATGGATGACCCAGACGCTCAGGAAGCAAAAATACAGGCCTATCGACAAGGTGCGTTTGATGGGTACCTCAAGCAAACTTACATGCAATTTCTGTTAGAGGGCGATAACGTTAAAATCACCTACTCTGTCTCATGCTATTTGCCAATGACGCAATGCACCGTCACCGAAGATCCCCAAAAGCGCTGGGAATACATCCCAGAGATAGATAGGTATGGTGTGGTCCTGTTTAGCGGTAAAGCCGATATGTCGGATAAGCCATTTGATGGCATCCCTGCACCGCAGTAATTTGGATGTTTACATTCCGTACCCTAAAAGAATGAGTGACGCATTTTACTAATGGCAGATAGAAAACATAGAAACCATATTTCAAGCACAGTTGTATTGACGATAACATTCGTTGTTATCTCACTCGAAATAGTCACTCTGCTCGAATTCGCATTGAACTCTGACGCTTACCATTTTGGCTCCGAAGTGAACGGCTTACGGCATGAAAGTGAGTGGCACTATGTTGGATTTTCTCTCGCTACCCTCGCCCTTTTGTTTGCCTCCTTGTTCGTGGAACGTCTATTGGAGTCAACCGAGTGGTGCTTTACTCTTAGTACGATCTTGGCTTTAACATCAGTGTTTGTTTTCTTCGCCGTTTAAGCATCTATCTCATTCGCAAGCCCTTTCGATCAACATTGACGAATAAAGCAATTATTTCAGGGAGATATTCGACGATGAGTACGCTTCATATCGTGCTGTTTATCAGTCTTTTGGGATTGCATATTTCGCGATGTATTAGTAACAGATACGTCAGGTGCCTCTTCTAATCTCGGTTATGTCAACATAAAATTGGTTTGCTTCCCATAGGAATATAGGCAGGCGTAAACTATGTTGTAACAACCACAGCATCTTGGTTTGCATGGAATGCATCAATGATAAATAACAACGGAGTGCGATGATGCGACATCTTGTCTTGGGGCTGTTTTTGTCTCTATTCACGTCCCCTGTGCTAGCCGCTTGGGATGATGATGCTTATGTAGAAAAAGCCTTTGAGCTGATTGCCCTCAACAATGAATATGATGATGACACTCACCCTATTCGCAAGTGGCGTCAGCCAATAAAGGTCTGGATAGACCATAGAGTGGGTGACCAAGAGCTTCATACCATGCTAGTTCGCATGCACCTCACGCACCTATCAAAAGTCACGGGTCACGATGTCCAATTGGTCGATAATCTGGAGAAAGCGAACCTAAGAATGGTGTTTACCCGCCAAAGCCGTTGGCAGGATGAAACGCGAGAATTGTGGGGGGCTAATGAGTCTTACCCTTTTCGCGGCGCTATCTGCATGGCGCACTTTTCGGTGACCAAAAGTAATGAAATCCGACGCGGTCTGATTGTTATTCCGGTTGATCTAGCACGTGAGCGCGGCAAGCTGTTTGCTTGCGTAGTGGAAGAATTGACGCAAGCCATGGGCTTGCCAAATGATTCCAATGAGGTTTTTCCTTCCATCTTCAATGACAACACCAAGAACAGCGTTTTGACGCCACTGGATGTGACCTTACTCCGGTTGCTTTATGCACCTGACATTCATGCTGGCATGACAGGGAATAAAGCGCTCCCAATCGTGTCACAATGGCTGAAAGCGCGTCCTGCGTGGGCAGAGGAGTCAAAAAAACTCGCTCGCCAATCAGAGTTTGTCACGGAGTTGGGGTTGTTTTGACCCTATAGGCTAAGCCATGGTATCTCGTCTTGAGTGACGACCATTGCTTTGGGCGTTCTGGCACGAAAAAGTGGCCAACGTAAGCGAAATACTCTCAAAAATGGGGTTTTAAGGATAACTCTCTCAATGATCGTCGTTAAATCTTCATAACGCTTGGTTAACCACTTGTACATCTAAGGCATATCCCCAATAATGTTACAGTAACATTGGAGGTTGGCTTAAAAATATGTCTAAAAACAATAAAAAACAGCGAGCTACGCTTCAAGACGTAGCTGATACCATTGGTATCACGAAGATGACGGTCTCTCGTTACCTTCGAAACCCCGACACGGTCGCGGCAAAAACCCGAGAGAAAATAGCACAAGCCATTGAAGAGCTTGGCTACATTGAAAACAAAGCACCAGCGATGCTATCAAAATCGTCCAGCCGTGCGATTGGCATTTTACTGCCTTCACTGTCGAACCAAATATTCGCCTCTTTCGTTCAAGGTATTGAGTCTGTCACCAAAGCTCATGGCTATGAAACCTTACTGGCGCACTTCAGTTATGACGAGGAAGAGGAAGAGCACAAGATCGCCTCCCTCCTTTCTTATCAAGTCGATGGGCTGATATTAACCGAAAGTCACCACACGCCGAAAACACTGCAAATGATCGAGAATGCAGGCGTCCCCGTGGTAGAAACCATGGAGCTACCAACGAACCCGATTGATATGGCAGTCGGCCTTGACCATATTGCCGCGTCATACGACGTGGTAAATCGCATGATTGCGTCTGGTAAGCGTTCAATTGCTTACTTTGGTGCTCGCCTTGATACGCGTACTCAGTTGCGAATGTTGGGATATGACAAGGCAATGAGTGACGCAGGCCTAACACCAAAACACATTCTGACTGGTGACCATTCCAGTTATTCATTGGCGGCCGACTTACTCACTCGCGCCCTCGAGCTGCACCCTGATTTGGATGGGGTGTTCTGCACCAATGACGATATTGCTATCGGTACTTTGCTTAACGCACAACAACGAGGGCTGAAGGTGCCTGAACAACTGTCGATTGTGGGGTACAACGCGCTAGATATCGGTCAAACCGTACAGCCAAAATTGACCAGCGTGGACACACCTCGCTTTAAGATTGGTGAAAAAAGTGCAGAGCTATTGCTGGCAAGGCTGAGAGGTGATGAGATTGAAAACAAGATTGTCGATTTAGGCTACAAGATCAGCGACGGTGGTAGCCACTAGCTAAACATACGCTTTTCAAAAACACACAGGGCAGCCATTGGCTGCCCTGTTTCTTGAGTTTGAACGTACTCACACTGTTGGTACACAAAGCATCCAGACAGTATCAGAGAATGAAGCTTGCGCCTTCCTCTGCACTTGTCACGCTCTGACGCATCACTTTAAACATGTTTCGTCCCCATGTTTGCTGCAGGGCTTCGGTATCTCGCTCAATCGGCGTTCTACCTTGAGTATCCGCCAAGTTGTTCAACTCGCCCGTTTCGCAGTTCACAGAAATCATATCGCCTTCATGCACCAGACCAATTGCACCACCACGAATGGCTTCTGGCGAAACGTGAATGGCAGAAGGTACCTTACCTGATGCACCAGACAGACGACCATCAGTGACCAATGCCACGCTAAAGCCGGCTTTTTGAATATTACCGAGAATTGGCATCAGTTTATGCAACTCAGGCATACCGTTTGCTGCTGGGCCATTGTGAGTGAGCACCACAATACAATCTTTGTTCAGCTCGCCACGCTTGTAGGCCGCTTCCACTTCATGCTGACAACGGAACACTGCCGCTGGCGCTTGAATAACGCGCTGATCCGCTTTTAGCGCAGACACTTTGACAACTGCACGTCCAAGGTTGCCATCCAGCACACGGGTACCACCTGTGCTTTCAAATACTGCACCGCTCGCCGCAATAACGGCTGCGTCACTTGAACCATGACAAGCCTGCCAGTGCAATTTGCCTTCGTTAAGGCTTGGCAGTGATAGCTGGTCTTCAAAAGAACCAAACGCAGGAACCACATCAGAATGCACCAACTGCGCTTCGTGCAGACGATGCATCAACGCGGGCACGCCGCCTGCTTGTTGGAATGCATTCATGTCTGCAGGGCCATTTGGGTAAACCTTGGCCAATAGCGGAACAACATCTGACAGGTCGCTAATGTCTTGCCACGTCAACATGATGCCCGCCGCACGAGCAACTGCCAGCATGTGAATAGTGTGGTTGGTGCTACCGCCTGATGCCAACAGCGCTATCACACCGTTAATCAGGCTCTTCTCGGTCACAACCTCAGAAAGTGGACGGTATTGCGCAGAATCTTTGGTCATTGACGCGATCTTTGATGCCGCGTGATCAGTCAAAGCCGTGCGCATGGCTGAATGCGGGTGAATGAACGCAGAGCCCGGAAGCATCAAGCCCATTGCTTCAAACACCAACTGGTTAGTATTCGCCGTGCCATAGAAAGTACAGGTTCCCGGCGCGTGATAGGCGCTACACTCCATGTCCAACAAGGCTTCTTTACCCACTTCACCCGCAGCATAACGCTGGCGCACATCGACTTTTTCTTCGTTACTGATCCCTGTCGCCATTAAGCCAGCAGGAACAAATGCAGTTGGCAGGTGAGCATAAGCCAACGCGCCCATCAGTTGCCCCGGAGCGATCTTGTCGCAAATACCCAGCAGCAAGGTGGCGTCATAGCTATTGTGGCTTAGTGACAGCGCAGTTGACTGTGCGATGAGATCGCGAGAAAACAACGACATGTCCATGCCTGGCTGACCTTGAGTCACGCCATCACACATGGCAGGTACACAACCTGCAACTTGTGCAGTGTGGCCTTGCAATGCCAACGTTTGTTTAATTTGGTCTGGGTAATCTTTGTAAGGCTGGTGCGCACTTAGCATGTCATTATATGCGCTGATAAGTGCCACGTTAGCGCGGGTCAGATCGAGAATAGATTTTTTCTCAGATGCACAAGACGCCGCCACCGCATGCGCTAAGTTGCCGCAAGAAAGTTGGTTGCGACCTTTCCCTGCGTCAGCTTGCGCTTGGGTGTGAGCCAAGAATATGTCTCGAGTGGCGCGGCTGCGTTCAATCAAACGCTCGGTGACTTTTTTGACGACGGAATGGATCATGCTACCACCTCGCTCATTCCCAGCATGGCTTGGGCGGCGCAATCAACCACAGTGTTAATGTCGCAATCGATGCTCACTATGATCGTTTGTGGCTCGTTATCCGGGCGATCAAGCGTTTCAAACTGGCTTTTCACCATGTTTTCTTTCATAAAGTGACCTTGGCGAGCACGCATACGTGTCATGATCAAATCCATATCGCCATCAAGAAACAGGAAAGTCACGTTTTGGTTTCCTTCGCGGATCTGGTCGCGGTACTTTTTCTTCAATGCTGAACACACAATCACACCGTGTTCATTTTTGCTTTCTAAGCTGTAAGCCGCATCGCGAATACGCTCTAACCAAGGCATGCGGTCATCATCATTGAGAGGTTCTCCTGATGACATTTTTTGAATATTAGCGCGTGGATGGAGATCGTCTCCATCGATGAATTTGCGGCCAAGCCGTTTAGCGAGTAACTCTCCAATGGTGGTTTTTCCACTGGCACAAACGCCCATAACGATGACACTACTTCCAGCCATGACTAATCCTCTTTACCAAATTTGCGCGTGCTCTCAATTTTGGAATTCACTTTGAAATATGGGTTTATCTTACGAATGTTATCGGTAACATGTTACCGGTAACGTAAACAAATGTGAACTCACACACAAACAATAACAATGCTAGAAAAGGTGTAACTATGGAGCAGTTAGTTCAACCCTCAGATCCTACGTTTTTGTTAACCATTGCTGTGTTCGCTATCGCGGCACTCTTGGTATTGATCATTAAATTAAAAGTGCATGCGTTTGTCTCACTGACCATTGTCAGCTTGGGTACAGCGATTGCGACTGGCGTTGCGTCAGAACAAGTGGTTCCAACCATGATGGGTGGTTTTGGTGGCACACTGGCTTCCGTCGCGCTGCTTGTTGGTCTTGGCGCGATGATTGGTAAAATCCTCGAAGTCACTGGTGGTGCGCAGGTTCTTGCAGACACGCTGATCGGTCGGTTTGGCAAAGACAAGGCCCCGTTTGCGTTGGGTATTGCCTCACTGCTCTTCGGTTTCCCTATTTTCTTTGACGCTGGCCTTGTGGTGATGATGCCAATCATCCTGAGTGTTGCTAGCCGTTTCGGCGGTTCTCCGCTGAAATACGCACTGCCATCAGCAGGCGCATTTGCGGTAATGCACGGCTTTGTTCCGCCGCACCCTGGCCCTGTTGCAGCTGCTGAGTTTCTTGGCGCAAACATTGGTCTTCTACTTGTGGTGGGTTTGCTGGTTGCGATTCCAACATGGTACTTGGGCGCGTATCTTTTCGGCCTGTACGCGGGTAAGAAGTTCGATATTCCTTTGTCTAAAGCCTTCTTCAACGGCGATACCGTTGTTGATGAATCAAAGTTACCAAAATTTGCCACGGTAATGAGCATTCTGGTGCTGCCTGTGGTACTTATCTGTCTCGACACGGGTCTGCACACGCTATCTGTTGCTGGCATCATTGACGGCAACACGCCGGTCATTGAATTCCTGCGCATGCTTGGCAAAACACCCGTTGCACTGCTTATCACTCTGCTGGTCTGTTTGGTGGTATTTGCCAAAGACTACGGCATGGCAAAACTTGAAAAACTGTGTGGTGACTCATTAGCGCCAATCTGTGGTGTGGTATTGGTCACCGGTGCTGGCGGTATGTTCGGTGGTGTATTGCGTGCAAGCGGTATCGGCGATGCATTAGCTGGCGTACTGACAGACACAGGTATGCCAGTGATTTTGGCAGCATTCGTTATCTCAACGTGTCTTCGCGTTGCTCAAGGCTCGGCGACCGTTGCACTGACAACCACCGCAGCTCTAATTGCCCCAGTGGTTGCATCGACTGTAGGCTTAAGCGAACTCGATTTATGCTTTATCGTTATCGCCATTGCGAGTGGCGCGACGGTACTTTCACACTTCAACGACTCAGGCTTTTGGCTGGTTTCTCGTCTGCTCGATATGGATGAGAAAACCACACTGAAAACATGGACCGTGATGGAAACATTGCTAGGCGGTATCGCATTTATTATCGTCGCGGCACTTAGCTTTATTTTGTAGAGGTAAACAATGAAAACGATTGAACAGCGACTAAAAGAAATCCAAATCGTCCCAGTCATTGCGATTAACGATGTCGCTCACGCTCTGCCTCTGGCAAAAGTGTTGGTAGAAAACGGCCTGCCATGTGCTGAAGTCACTTTCCGTACAGAAGCGGCAGCGGAATCTATTCGTATTATGCGTGACGCCTACCCTGAGCTATTGATTGGCGCAGGCACCGTACTCACGACGGAACAAGTCGACATCGCGATTGACGCGGGTGTGGACTTCATTGTGAGCCCAGGCTTCAACCCGACCACAGTGAAGTACTGTCAACAGCGCAACATGCCAATCGTACCGGGTGTGAACAACCCAAGTCTGGTTGAGCAAGCGATGGAAATGGGCCTGAAGACTTTGAAATTCTTCCCTGCTGAGCCTTCTGGTGGCGTTAACATGCTAAAAGCACTCGGTGCGGTTTACCCTGTGAGTTTTATGCCAACAGGTGGCGTCAGCCCAGCCAACGTTGATCAGTACCTTGCGCTAAAAAGTGTTGTCGCATGTGGTGGTACGTGGATGGTACCGACTGACATGATGGACAACGGCGATTGGGACGGCATAGCCGCGCTAGTCAAAGCGGTTTCCGAGCGTTAATCGTTAAACAGTTAAACAGTTAAACAGTTAAACAGTTAAACAGTTAAACAGTTAAACAGTTAAACAGTTAAATCCATAACATCCTAAGCCGAGCCCCCCCCTGCTCGGCTTTTTTATTGCTTCTATTCCCTCATCACCCTCGCCGTCATCATTGCTTTAGCCTCGCTTGATCGCCGAGCTGTATCAACAATAAACCGCTTGGCTAACTCAGCCACAGCTACCCTATTTGCATCCATTGTGAAGAGGGTTTTGCTATGTCTGCGATTCAACAGTTCAGCCTTGATGGGCAGGTCGCCATTGTCACTGGCGCTGCGGCGGGGATTGGTCGGCGTATTGCTGAAATGTTTGCTGATGCAGGGGCTGCAATTGTAGTGAGTGACCTTGATTTACAAGCCGCCAATGACGTAGTTTCTACCATCAAAACCCATGGCGGTCGCGCCGTCGCTACGGTGTGCAATGTCACCGATGATACAGACCGAATCGCGCTGGTTGATACCGCTGTGCGGGAATTTGGCAAGCTCACAATCCTTGCTAATAATGCAGGAGGTGGAGGCCCAAAACCGTTTGATATGCCGATGAAAGATTTCGAATGGGCCTACCAACTCAACGTATTCTCGCCGTTTCGATTAATGCAGTTATGCGCTCCTGCCATGCAAAAAGCAGGCGGCGGGGCAATGCTAAACATCAGCTCTATGGCGGGTGAAAACAAGAACTCGCACATGGCGTCTTATGGTTCATCAAAAGCTGCGGTCAATCACCTCACACGAAACACAGCGTTTGATTTAGGGCCAATGGGCATTCGTGTGAATGCGATTGCACCAGGGGCAATCCGCACTGCGGCGTTGGAGAAAGTGCTCACAACTGACATTGAAAAAGCCATGCTGAAACACACGCCACTTGGCCGATTAGGGAAAACCGATGATATCGCTTCTGCCGCTCTGTTTTTGTGTTCCCCAGCAGCGGCTTGGGTGAGTGGACAAGTGCTTACCGTCAGCGGTGGAGGTAGTCAGGAATTAAGTTAATACCCCTTTGATGAGGGGAGAAGCAGAGACAAAGAGATGGAGCAATGAAACAATGAAGCAGGGGCAAGGGGCGTGTTTGAGTCAAACCGCCCCCTTTTAACATGAGTTAGAATTTAACATGAGTTAGACGTTAGAGAGCGTTTATTGCTCCATAATGACCTTCAGATTCTCTAGGCCCACCTTGTATAGCCCAACGATCGCGCCAATTGCCGTTTCGTCATTCAGATTCTCTGGCGGATCGTTGTTTGGGTCACCTCGGTAAAACCCGGCCTTCCACGTCACGATGCTTTTATCGCCGTCAGCTTTCACTGTGATGGTCGATTGATAGTTGGTCACAGGGAGAAGTGCGGTGTTATTTTTGCTGATTTTGTATTTCAGCAGCATGCCTTCTTTGTCTAACTTTTTCAGTTGCTCCGTTACGCTTTGCTCACCCACATAAACAACGCGCACCGCCCCTTTCTGATCAGCAGGTTCTTTCTCCATCACCACCTTGGTCACAGGTGGTAACCACGTTAGGCTGTCAAACGCACCCACGGTTTTCCATACCTTTTCGGCAGGTGCGTCAATCGTGATGGATTCTTTCACCTTGAGCCTTGAGGGGCCATGAGCATAAACAAAGGACGAACCCAGAAAGCTGATGATAGTGAGTAAAAGGAGGGGGAGTTTTACTAGCATGAGTTGTTTGAGCATGAATCGTTTCCTTCTCAATACTGAAGACCGTTTCTGTTATAACGGTGATTGAGAAGGAACAGAATCGCACCTCAGGCAAAAGTGTTTTTCCAGCCAGCGTGTGCAACTAGGCTATGCAGCCCGCACCATTTTAGGGTTATGCTTCTTGATAAAGCCTTTGATTTTCGGGGCTATAACGTCGCGATAACGCCTTCCATTAAAAATCCCATAGTGCCCAACGCCTTGTTGCTCATAATGCATTTTTTTGGATTTTCTCAGTTTTTCACACAAGTCCAAAGCTGCGGAAGTTTGACCTCGCCCTGTAATATCGTCCAATTCCCCTTCAATGGTAAAGATGGCCGTATCTGTAATGCTATCTAGATCCACCCGCTTGCCACGATAGGTCATGGTCTTGTTTGGCAACTTGTGTTCGAGAAAAACTTTACGAATAGTGTCCAAGTAGTAATGGGCAGGCAAATCCATCACCGCCAAATACTCATTGTAGAACTGGCGATGTGACTCAGCATTTTCGCCATCACCTTTAACCAAGTCACCGAAGAACTTGAAGTGCTTTTGCACATGGGTATCAAGGTTCATCGACATAAAACCAGAAAGTTGAACAAAACCGGGATACACCCATTGTCCCACCCCTTTGTATTGTTCGGGCACAGAACAAATCACGTTCGACTCAAACCATTCTAAATCTTTACCGCTGGCGTAATCATTCACTTCCGTTGGGTTGATGCGCGTATCAATCGGCCCGCCCATCAGTGTCATACTCGCAGGTGTCGCCGGGTTATTTCTCTCTGCCATCAATGCTGTCGCGACCATCAATGGTACACACGGTTGGCACACGGCAATCGTGTGAGTGTCAGGCCCGAGCATTTCTAAAAATTCAACCAAGTAGTCCACATAGTCATCGAAGTGAAACTCACCTTCGCTGATTGGCACATCTCGGGCATTTTGCCAATCGGTTACATACACATCATGATCTGGGAGAAATTCCTTGATGGTTCCACGTAGCAACGTCGCAAAATGGCCAGAAAGCGGAGCGACAAAGAGCACTTTCGGCTGCTGAGGCTGCGCTTTACTTCGGCGAAAATGAAGCAAATTACAAAATGGTTTATTCGAAATGACATTGTATTGAATCGCCAGACTTTGGCCGTTAATCACCGTATGGTCGAGCCCCCAGGCAGGTTCGTCATAGCAATCTGTTAATCGCTCCACCAGCTCCATGGACGCATCAAAAGTGCGAACGACGGATAAGTCACGCATGCAATTCCAAGGCGCAGCGTTAACATCTCTGACAAATTTCACCCAACTGTTTAGCGGTTTGATGGATTCCATATATGTCGCATTGAGCTCGTAAAGCATACGCTGTCCCTACTGTTAAAAAACACGTGGCACAACGCCACTATTAACTAACTACTTAATTAACAGACTAGACCAGAAAATCAGGACACAGGATTAAGCACTTGCTTTAACATCGAAAACCATTCATCCACGCCTCTCTATCCCTTTTAGACACCGAGAGTCTCACTGGCGAAACATGCGTTCTATTTCTAATCTCTATAGGTGCAAGTGGTATTTGTGCACTGGCTGATGAAAAATCCAATGAAACCATAAGGGAATACCAATGATGCGTATGTTAATGCTAGGTATGGCGGTCCTATTACTTACCAGTTGTGAACGCAATGCTCAGTCAAACACGAAAACTGCAGTGAAAGCCGAAACCATCACACTTACCTTGGCACTCTCCAGTGCATCGGGAAAAGCTGAGCTTCAGACAGCAGAGCACTTCGCGGATCTGGTTGATACCACAACGCAAGGTGAAATCTCTGTCAGGGTGATAACTCCCCCTTCATCAACATTTGATAGGGAGATCATTGCGCAAGTGCAGCAAGGCGAATTAGACATAGCGATAACGCCTTCCTCCAAATTGTCCCATTTAACCCCGAAAATGCAGATTTTAGATCTGCCTTACCTATTCAAAGATGAGGCTGCTGCACGTCGTGTTTATAACAGCAACGCAGGGCGAACACTGTTATCTGATCTAAAAGACCATGACTTAGAAGGCCTGGCGTTATGGCCCGGAGGATTAAAACAACTCATCACCAATTTTCCGCTTTTGAGGTTCGAAGATTTTAATAACAAACGCTTCGATACCATGGAAAGCAGAGTGATACGGGAGCAGTTCGACGCATGGGGAGCAAATACGATAGCCATTGCTGCTAATCAAACTGCCGACGCTTTCACGCAAAAAGCCATTGATGGAACAGAAAACACTTACGCTAACATCGCAAAGCTAGGTATTGAGGATTTACATGTCATTGAAACTAACCACGGGTTTCTGACATTTGTCATGATGATGTCTTCTCGCAAACTCAAATCCTTACCCTCCCCACTCAAAACCGCGTTGATGGAGGCCGTTAAAGCAAGCGCTTTACATCATCAAATATTGGTTAATACCGCACGGCAAGAAGCCATCCGTGTAGTAAAAACGCAACAAGCCGTCATTCCTGTTTCTCCCGCATTGCTTCATGACATGGAAAAGTCCTTCAAGTCCCTTCTAGAGCTCAACCGAATGGCATTTGGCACTGTGTTGGTTGAACAGGTACTTCAAGCACGTGAAGATTGGAAGCAAACGCATTCTGACACCTTAATTGTTGCATTGGATGCCGACCTTCAAGGAAGTGCAGCCCTGTCCGGACTCGCAATTCGCCGTGGCATTGAACTGGCTCTAGATGAGATCAATGAACAAGGTGGCTTGCTCGGCAAACCCGTCAAACTGATCGCCAGAGACAACTCAATGGTGCCTTCTCGAGGGGTCGACAACATCAAAACGTTCGCAACGCAGCCAAACCTTCTTGCTATTTTTGGCGGTATAAGCAGCCCAGTCATGTTAGCTGAACTCGATTTCATTCATGAAAACAATATGCTGATGCTAGCTCCATGGGCCGCCGCCACCCCTATTGTTGATAGTGGTCGACAGCCAAACTTCGTTTTCCGAGTTTCCGTACGAGATGAGTATGCCGCTGAGTTTCTCCTTAAGGGCGCCTTGAACGTCTCGAATAATATAGGGCTACTCTTGGTCAACAACGGATGGGGGCGAAGCAACTACAAGGGCCTAACCGAAGCGATGAAAAAACGATCCATTGAACCCGCGTCTTTGGAATGGTTTGATTGGGGTGAAAAAGAGTTTGCCGACAAGACTCAACGCTTGGTCGACCAAGGGGCGGAAGTGATCATATATGTTGGAAACGCCGTCGAAGGTGAAAAATTTCTCTCAGTATTATCAACGCTCCCTGATCCACCCGTCGTCGTATCCCATTGGGGCATCACAGGTTCTGAGTTTGCAAAAAATGCCGCCAACGCGCTTGAGAAAGTCGACCTACGCGTGCTGCAAACCATTTCATTTATCGACAACGACTCCCCCGCTGTGAGCTCTCTCGCGTCAAAGTATCAACGGAAATACTCCACATCATCAACGAAAGACATTTTTGCCCCGTCCGGCACCGCCCATGCCTACGACTTAATGAACTTACTCGCACAGGCAACTCGGCAGGCAAATGAAAACAGCATGGTTCGCATTCGCCAAGAAATGAAAAAGATAAGAAAACATAAAGGCGTGATGAAAGAGTATCTGCATCCATTTAAACAGCAGCATGATGCCTTAACAGCTGACGACTACATTTTCACTCACTACCACAACGGAAAGCTTCACCCTTTGGAGCAGATCCGCAAATGACTAAAATGAAAAGTACCGCCATTAGCTTCACCAAACTCATTCTAGTCTTGCTGATCACGTTTTTTCTGTTCGTCGTGGGTGCGACCACTGTCATGGAGTTGTTTCGCATACAAAAACACGTTCATGCAGAACTTAAGATTCAAGCATTAAGCCACCTGCAAGTGATCGACCAAATATTAAAGAGTCAGCGTGAATCCATCATCCGCACTGCACAAAGCCAGCTTTCAATAAACAGTCTGATTGACGTAGATGGCTCTGACTATTACTTCGAGCATGCGTTAGAAGACCTCACACGCTACAACGCCATAGATGATGCTCAAACATTTGACTACGCAGGAAATATATTCAAATCAACCTCTCCTCCATCATGGTACTCATCGAGCATTGTCAGCGATGCGCTAGTCACGGGAAAAGGCTATGTTAAACTGGAAAATAACGCCGTCTACATTGTTGAGCCCATCCTCTATTTTGGCGCGGTTCAAGGCGGAATTATTGCCTATGTGAGGTTACCTACCCTTGTCACGCCAGTGTTTGAAAAGGTTAGCCAACACTACACATTGAGCTTTAAACACCAATGGACATTCGAAAACAGTAAGCTAAACACAATGGGCACCACAGCATTCGTCACGCCCACCTCTGACATGCTGTTAAGCGATTACAATGTTTCTCTCTCACTATCAGAACCTTATACACACTTACTCAATGAGATCACCCCATGGTTAACTAGCTTTATTGTCTTTGCACTGATTTCACTGTTACCAATGACCATCATTGCTCGTCAGTTGGGCCGAAAAATGGCAGCCCCCATCGCGCACCTGTCTGACAAAGTAAAAATAGGCAGTTACCCCATAGAGGTGTCACAAACAACAACCGAGTTAGCGGTCATGGCGAGTGCATTTAATCACGCCACAGAACAAATTAGACAAGCTAACAAGCTCACCGTAGAAGCAGAGCGGCAGGCAGGTCAGAGCCAACTCGCAGCCATCGTTGAAACGGTGAATGACAGCATCATCACCATTGATGATTTAGGCAACATTGCAACGTTTAACCCTGCGGCTGAAGGATTGTTTGGCTATTTTTCTGACGAAGTGATCGGTAAAAACGTGAAGCTCCTAATGCCTGATGCATTAGCTGTTCAGCATGATACCTATATTAAGAACTACTTAGATGGTAAACCCGCAAAGATTATCGGTAGCGGACGTGAAATTGTCGCCATGCGCAAAGATGGCTCCACGTTTCCCGCAGATTTGTCTGTGAGCCAAATGGATGTGCTTGGCAAACGCATGTTCACTGGCATCATTCGGGACATCACGGCCCAAAAACAAGAACAAGATATGAAAAGTGAATTCGTCGCGACGGTCAGCCATGAACTTCGCACTCCACTCACATCGATACGCGGCTCACTTGGGTTGGTGCTAGGAAAGTTCGGAGATTCCGTTCCCGCTAAAAGTAAAAAAATGCTGACTATTGCACTCAGAAACAGTGAACGATTAACCCTACTCATTAATGACATTCTAGATATCGAAAAACTCGAATCAGGACAAATGACATTCCAGTTTAGTCGTAATAACCTCAATGCCATTATTCGCCGATCGGTTGACGACATGGATGGATATGCCAAACAACACCATGTCTCTTTGGTATATATCAATGAAATCCAAGATGCCTATATCAATGCTGACTCAAGTCGACTTCAACAAGTCATTGCGAATCTACTCTCTAATGCCATCAAGTATTCACCCGCCAATAGTCAGGTCACCATCACCTTGTTACAAGTAGATACTCAATTTCGCGTTGAAGTCACGGACGTGGGAGCAGGGATACCTGCAGAGTTTCACGACCGTATTTTTGAGCGCTTTTCTCAAGCAGACAGCTCCGCGACACGGCTCGTTGGTGGCACAGGGCTGGGGCTCAGTATTACCCGAGCGATCATCAATGGTCACAAAGGGAGCATCGATTTCTTCTCAGTGCGAGGAGAAGGGTCGACGTTTTTCTTCACGCTACCTATTGATGCATCAGAGGCTAAGCGATTGGCTGCATTAGATACTCGCGCATCTCACTCCGACTACGCGATACCACAATTACTTTATGTAGGTAACAACCAAGCCTTAAAGCTAACACTTCGTGATGCATTCAAAAACGACATTGAGATTTCCTGTTCACCATCTCTTGAATCAGCAGAGATAGCAATTGAACACCAACGTTTTGAGTTGATTATCTGCGATGTCACACAGGGTGAGTCACGTTTTATGCCCTTTTTCAATTCGCTTTCAAGCCTTGCTATTCCTGTCATTTTACTCTCTGAGGTGACGTCACAAACCACGATGCCAAGCAATATCCCATCGCGCCACAAATCATCAGATTTGAATATCGACAAACTCAAATCTGAAGTCCGTCTTATACTTAAGAAAAACTTCCCTCAAAAGGCAATGTAATGAACAAACCAATTACTGTGCTGTACGTTGAAGATGACGAGGATATTCGTGATGTCTCTGAAATGGCCCTAGAGGGAGACGAGTTTGTACTCCTGTCGTGCTGTAGCGGTAACGAAGCATTAGAAAAAGCAGCGCTCTCAGACCCGGATTTATTTCTTTTGGATGTCATGATGCCTGATATGGATGGACCGACGACGTTGGAACATTTACGAAAGTTACCCCATTTGAGCTCAACACCTGCCATATTCATGACGGCTAGAGTTCAACCTTCAGAGGTAAAGGCTTACCACGATTGTGGCGCAATTGGCGTGATCAGCAAACCGTTTGACCCAATGATGCTTGCCGAACAAATCAAAGGCCTCATGGCAAAGGAAGGCTTATGAGACCATCTCAATTAAAAAAATTCCAAGAGCAACAAGCCAAGTTTACCAAAGGCATTAATAAACGCGTCAGCAAAATGAAAACGTTGTGGCAAACGATCCATGAAAACAAAGAGTCGCGACATGGTGAACTGGACGAATTGGTCCTTGAAGCGCATAAGTTAGCTGGTACAGCAACAACGTTGGGATTTGTCGACCTTGGAGAACGAGGTCGTGACATCGAGGTATTGCTCAAACCTTCTCTTGAAAACCAGAAGAACCCTTGGCCCAATACAGATATCGACGCCCTCATCGCAACCATTGACGATGTGGCCAGTATTGCCCCCAAACCCCCTGAAGATCTGACCTATGGTGAAGTCACCCTGCTTCATGAGCAGGGCCGCACCAAACAACTGGTTTATATGCTTGCTGATGATCTCAACACCATTCAGGACATGGTCGACCAACTTAAGTATCTCGAATATGACGTGCTGTCATTCGATTCTGCGGATGACTTGAAAGAAGCCCTAAAAAATGAAGCGCCATCCGTCTTGATTGTTGATATCAATGAGTGTGACCTTCTAAGCAAAGTCACCAAAGTTTGGCGAAAAAATAGCGGTATTCCCTTGGTGGTTTTAAGTAGTACCGAATGCTGGAGCAGTCGACTACTCGCCGCCAAGGCTGGGGCGTTTGCCTTTTTTCATAAGCCCGTTGAATACGACGACATTCTTAGTGTGCTGGACTCCCTGTGGGAGAGCCACAACGCCCAATATCGCGTACTGATTGTTGAAGATGAGCAAATGATTGCCGAGCACTACTCGATAGTGCTGCAAGGGGCGGGGATGAAAACCTTGATCGTGGATGAGCCGCAGCACCTGCTCGATGAACTTGGCGAGTTCAGCCCCGATCTCGTTCTCATGGATTTATACATGCCAAATTGCACAGGCGTAGAAGCAGCCAGTGTGATCAGACAACACTCGTCCCACACTAACGTGCCTATTGTCTACTTGTCCGGCGAAACCGATTTAAAACTACAGATGAAGGCATTGCAAGTCGGGGCGGATGACTTTCTCACCAAGCCAATTAATGATCTCCACCTAACGCAAGCCGTTTCCATTCGCGCCAAACGTTTCCGACAGTTAAGTGCTTTAATGGACAGAGACAGTCTCACTGGCCTACTCAATCACTCGAACCTTAAAGTCGCGCTTGAACGAGAGTTGTCGCGAGCACGCCGGCACCAGTCTCCGTTAAGTTTTGTGATGATAGATATCGATCACTTTAAGTCTGTTAACGACCGATATGGCCACCCAGTGGGAGACAAAGTGATCAAAGGTGTCGCACGCTTACTGAATTATCGGTTCAGAAAAACTGATACTTGCGCTCGGTACGGTGGGGAAGAGTTTGCACTCATTTTACCAGACACACCCGCCGATATTGCACTTCGCCTTATTGACGAATTTCGAATCACGTTTGCGAAAACACCGTTCTCAAATGGTCCCGAGACATTTTTCGCTACATTGAGTGCAGGCGTCGCGACCTTCCCTGAGTTCGATGCGATAGAGTCTATTATTGAGGCTGCAGATTCATCGCTCTACATCGCAAAAGAGAAAGGCCGTAACCGAGTAGTGACACATGTAGAATTGAATACGAACAAAAAAAGTCGCGCCTAATCCAGCAACCTTCGGACACAAGACTGAGAGTGCCACCCTCTTACTTTTATGTTCTAGACTTACGCGTGCCACAAGTAAATCATTAAATGCATTAGATAAACCGCGCCACCCTAATGTCACCTCGACGGTACTGAGCCTATAAAGGCTAACCCCATACATGGCGCAATATGCACCTGATGAATTTGACATTATTCTGTGAGAATTTCGCAAGAAGTTCGAGACCATTTCGATACTTTTCCACGCCATGCTTTGAATAACTCAATGTATTTGAGCCTTTCATTCAACATGGAGCGAAATATGAAACCACTACTTTTAGCCATCGCAATGGGCGCGGCTTTTAATGCCAATGCCGCCAACATCGATGTCAGCATTACAAACGCGACTGACGGCATTTATTTCACCCCCCTTATTGTTGCCGCTCACCACGACGACGCTAATCTGTTTCAAACTGGTACACCTGCCTCTGACGCCGTTGAAGCCATGGCCGAAGGTGGCGATATCAGCGGATTAGAAGATCTTGCGCTGAGCGCGGGCGCTGCCGTCAGCTCCAATCCTGCTGAAGGCATTCTTGCGCCGGGCGAAACCGCCTCGACGCATCTTTATACTCAGCACGGTGATGTGCTTTCAATTGCGGCTATGTTACTCCCCTCAAACGATGCATTCGTCGGCGTCGACAGCTGGAAAATCCCGCGTAAGAAAGGCACTTATGTCATCAACGCCAATGGCTATGATGCAGGCACGGAAGCGAATGATGAGCTGGCCGCCAATGTCCCTACCCCTCCTTTTATCACCTTTGGTTCGAATGGGACAGGCGTTGACAGTGAAGTCGCAAATGGAAATGTTCATATTCATCCCGGTAACCTTGGCGATACCAACGCCACGGGCGGTATCAGTGATTTTGATAGCACCAAACACCGTTGGTTGAACCCGGTTGCCATCATTACCGTCACGGTTTATTAAGGGAGGGCGTACTATGTTTCGCTTATCTCTCGTTGGGTTAACCGCGCTGGTACTGGCGGGTTGTCCTTTGCAAAAAGAGTACACGGTTACGGTAGAAAATCTGACTGACGCGCAACCAATGTCGCCCGTTACCTTGGTCGCTCACCGTAAACATTTCGAACTTTTTGAAGTCGGGCAACCTGTTTCTGTCGCCCTAGAAAAGCTAGCAGAAAGCGGTGACAACAGTGATGTTATGGCGTATTCAAAGCGTCGCTCTGTTGAAGACACAACATCAGGCACCGCACCGCTTGCTCCCGGCGCTTCAGAAACATTTACTCTGCAATTAAACAACCCTAAAACGCGCTACCTATCTGTGGCATCAATGCTGGTTAACACCAACGATGCACTCGTCGCAAAGTCCGGTATCAACTTACGAAAACTCAAGCCAGGCCAGAGCATCACACTCACATTGCCTGTTTGGGATGCAGGCACTGAGGCCAACAGCGAGTCGCAAGGTTCTGTTCCTGGGCCAGCAGCAAACGGCGAAGGCTTTAATGCGGATCGCGACGATGCGGATCGTATCCGTATTCACCCCGGTGTGTTATCAAAAGATGATGGCCTATCTTCATCAGCACTTAGCTACCGTCACCGTTTTCTTAATCCAGGCGCAAAAATCACCATCAAACGTGTTTGGTAATTAGCAATGCGGTAAGTGCTAATTACGCGTTATTTAACATGTACGTTGCGCCTAGCATTCCCTCTGTTAGGCGCATTTTTTTCGTGAGTGATTTTTTGTGAAGACATAGTTTTTGTGAAGGCATAGTTTTTGTAGAGCCATATTTGGGGATTCGTTGCTTTTTTTTGGGGGGGCGATGTTTAGTTCGCGCATTGCTCTGATCGCCATTCAGATCCGTATTGTGTGATAAGCTGATAATCAGTCATTCATAGCAGGAGCGCATGTGCTGACATACATTGAGTCGCAGGAATTAACCTTCCGACTGTTCGCCTTTTTTTCAATTTTTGCGGTAATGGGGCTGGCCGAATGGCTTTTTCCTAAGCGCCTGCTTACCGTGAGCAAAGCGAAGCGCTGGCTCAACAATATCTCGCTGATGATCCTAAACACTGTCGTACTTCGTGCCATCTTCCCATTGGCTGCGGCAGGTTTTGCACTATGGTGTACCAACAACAGTATTGGCCTATTTAATCTCATCAACGCCCCGTTATGGCTGTCGGTGTTAGTGTGTGTCATCACTTTGGATGGCATCATCTGGCTTCAACACCGCCTGTTTCATCAAATCCCTTTACTGTGGCGTTTGCACGCCGTTCATCATGCAGACAAAGATCTGGATGTCACATCAGGGGCACGCTTTCACCCTCTCGAAATCTTGCTGTCGATGATCATTAAAATTGCCGCTATTGCCCTGCTTGGGGCACCGGTGGTTGCGGTGATTTTGTTTGAAGTGATACTAAGCGGCATGGCACTGTTTAATCACAGCAATGTCTCGATTCCACCAGCTATCGATCGCTGGCTGCGTGTGTTGGTGGTCACTCCGGATATGCACCGTGTTCATCACTCAATTCATCGTTATGAGAGTGATTCAAACTTCGGGTTTAATCTTGCTATTTGGGACAAGCTTTTTCACACCTATCGCGCCCAGCCAGACGAAGGCCATTACGGCATGACTATCGGCATTAAAGCGAAGCGAGAGGATAAGCATGTCGTCTGGTTGACTGGCTTGCTGGCACTGCCGTTTAGGTTGTTTAGCCCATCTCGCTCAGACAATTCAGACCAGAACGAAAAATCAAAGAAACGCCTTAGTTGAGGAAACTAGCACCATGACAAAAGTGATCGTCACATCACTCAACCCTGCCAAAATAGCAGCGGTAGAAACCGCTTTTCGCGCTGTTTTTCCCGATAACGATATGACATTTGAAGGTATTTCTGTATCCAGCGATGTTGCCGATCAGCCCATGACCAGCGAAGAAACACTTGCGGGGGCACGAAACCGTGTACACAACGCGAAGAAGGTAATTGATGGGAATTTCTACGTGGGTGTAGAAGCGGGGCTAGACAGCCCATACACCTTTGCGTGGATGGTGATTGAATCATCGAATCGTGTCGGGGAATCGCGCTCTGCTTCTGTGCCCTTGCCACCGCAAGCACTAAAAGCGTTAGAGGCCGGAAAAGAACTCGGCGATGTCATGGATGAGATGTTTAACGAGGAAAACGTCAAACAAAAAGGCGGCGCGATTGGCATGCTAACCGGGCACTTATTAACAAGAAGTTCGGTTTATCATCAGGCATTGATCTTAGCGCTTATCCCATTTATGCATCCCGATTTGTTTCCGCCATTAGAAAAATAGTCTGTCGTAAAATCATAGTTAGCATCCGCATTCATAAAGCGCTTGCAAAAAATAGGACCTCTCGGTCCTATTTTTCTAATATTTCCCCTAACCAAGCCTTCTGGCTGTCATCGAGTTGCTTAAGCTCATTCGAACCTCGGGTGATGGTCGCAATACCCACACCCAACGTCTGGCTGAGTTGACGTTGACTTACTTCGCCTTTCAACAACTCATTAACGATGTTCACTCTGGCGATCAACGACGTGCGTTCATCTTGCGTCAGCAGCATTTTAAGCAATTCTGCTTCGTGCCCTGAATCTATTGCTCTGTGAATCAAATCCAGCACATCTTGCCACTCAGAATACTCAGGCGTTTCTTGCATACTAGCCTCGTAGGAAGAAAAAACTCTGGCATAGTTTACGCACTGCCAGAGTTTCTCTCAATAATACAATTTCGTTGAACGGCCAGAAATACTGACCGTTTCATGCTACTAACCGTCACAGACTCTCCACCTAATAACGGCGGTTAAGTTCGCCTTCTTGCAGTAGCTCGAGAGGTTGGCCAAGCAGTTTGCTGTAATAGATATCGTACATGAGTACGTTTTGCACGTAGCCACGCGTTTCGTTAAATGGAATCGCTTCAATAAACGCAATGGCATCCAAGTTTCCGTCAGATTTTTTCAACCAACGTGACGCACGATGAGGACCAGCGTTGTATGCCGCAAATGCCAAAATACGATTCTCATCAAATCGGTCCAACACCATTCTTAAATATCCGCTTCCGAGGCGAATGTTGATCCCCGGATCGCTCAAGGTATTCTTACCTAAATATCGATAGCCAAGCTTTTTCGAGGTTTCTTTGGCTGTGGCTGGCATAAGTTGCATCAACCCACGCGCACCAACAGGAGACACCGCATTGGTATAAAACGCACTTTCCTGACGCGAAAGCGCTAGCAAGGTAGTAAGCGGTAATTCACGCTCTTTGCTAAAAAACTCGAACCACCAGCGGTGAGCAACTGGGAATCGGTATTCTAGGTGACCCCATAATTTTCCCGCAATCGTGGCCTGCACAGAAAGGTGATACCAATTACTCTCAGACGCAAACGCCGCTAGCATGGCTTTTTGTTCTACATCGGCTTGTTGCAACAAATACTGCCATTCGCGCTTGGCTGCTACCACCTTATCAAGCACCAATAACTCCGCCACACGATCAAGCGCGGGGTTAAAAGGCTTCAGTGCCTCGACGTTTAATGGCGTTGTTTGGTAAGGAATATCGATGGGTTGTTCCAAGTGCATAGCTGCGGCAACACTGTAAAAGTTGCGCTTACCCGTCATATTTGCAAATAGCTGATCAGCCAGTGTTTTATTGCCCTTTTCCAGCTCAACACGTGCACGCCAGTAACGCCATTTAAGCTTCTTCGCATCTTTTTCTGACAACACATTTAGCCAGCCTTCAACGCCCTTCCAATCGGCTTCCACAAGGCTGACTCGAATTCGACGCTCCAAAAGAGAGGCGTTGGCGGTTTGCTTTAGCCATTTGTCACGCCATTTCGCCAACACCTTATCGTCGGTCGACATTAGGCGACTCGACACATAATCCGCCATTTCTTGTCGCTCTAGCGCTTTATAGTGTTGGCCTTCCACGACTCGCGTAAATTGCGCCACAGCATCTTTAGATTTAATTCGCGCTAGCCGTTCAAAACTCAGGCGAGTGAGGCGTTGGTTAAACGGGGTAACCTTACTTTTTTTGGCAAAATCACCGACACCTTGAGGCTTGTTATAGAGCGCAATAATCTGCTGACCACTGGCCTTGGCGCTGCCCGTCAGTTGCTTATTCAAATATCGAATTAATGACGTATTTCGATTATCAAACGCCAATAACATACGCTCTAACACCAAGCTATTATTGAGTTTTCCCTGATCTTTCAGCTCATCAAAAAGCTTGTTACATGCATTGTCGACAGACGAGCCTGACAAATACAAAGACTTCGCGCCGGACATAGCGAGTGCCTTGTCGCCAGCTTGGCTATGAGCGTAGTAATACTGGCACTGATAACTTTCACCACGAGGTAGTGTGGTTTGAAATGCCAACAATTCAGTCCACTCCCCGCGAGCTGCCAACACATTTAAGTATCGCGCTCGCACCGTGTTCTTAAACGGCAAGGAGTCATAACGCCCAACGAATGCTTCAACCTCTGCTACCTCTGCATCGCTCAATCCGCGCATGAACTCTCGATAATCAAGGTAGGGGTAAAGGGGGTAACCTTTCAACTCTGACTTCAGTTGGGTGAATGTCGCCACGTTATTGCGTTCAACCGCAGCAATGGCCTTTTCATAGCGGGTACGCTGCTCGTCCATACTCAGTGCTTGCACAGGAAGAGAAGTACAAAAAATCGTGATACTGCCCAAACGAATCAAACGAAGAATGCCGCTCACTGACGCTCTGTAGCTTTTTGTAATTATTGATTTTTCTGTTGATAGCATTCCGTATGCTTCTCCAAAACGCACTGGTTCATTTAGCTTATACCCAATCCAGTCAAAGATTCAGGTTTCACCAAGTTTAATTCAATCTGTGATCTATACCTTTCATGCTTCGGCCATATCACTCTCGAGGATGTCACTCTTACGAGTGTTTCGTTACACCACGAATGCGCGTTATATCCAAGTAACATCGCGATGCGAACATTCAGGACTCTTGGTTATATACCAAACTGGCAGCAGGAATGCCTCAAATTAACTGTTGCTGAATGCGTCATAGTGAAGCCAGTAACACATTGAGTCAGTTCACCGCCATTCCAATATTGGTATCAGAGTCGGTGAATTTCGCACTTTTCGCTTTCTTGCCCTTAATGAATTGGTTGTCTAATCGACGAATTGGTTCCCTTCACGTTTAAATTTCATATGACGGATAGGCTCCAGATTTATCTCGTTGATACCTGCAACTTGAGGTGGATTGGGATAGAATAAGCCTTTTATGTGACAAGAGAACGCGAGCAGAAATGGCTGAGTACGTTTATACCATGTCGCGCGTTGGCAAAATTGTGCCACCGAAGCGTCAGATCCTGAAAGACATCTCTCTGTGCTTTTTCCCTGGCGCCAAAATCGGCGTATTGGGTCTAAACGGCGCAGGTAAATCCACCCTTCTTCGCATCATGGCGGGTATCGATACCGATATCGAAGGTGAAGCACGTGCACAACCTGGCATCAAAGTGGGTTACCTGCCTCAGGAACCTAAGCTTGATGAAGAAAAAACCGTTCGTGAAACCGTTGAAGAAGCGGTAGCGGATGTTGCGGGTGCACTTTCTCGTCTAGACGCAGTTTACGCGGCGTACGCAGAACCTGATGCAGACTTCGATGCCCTTGCAAAAGAGCAAGGCGAACTGGAAGCGCTGATCCAAGCTAAAGACGGCCACAATCTTGATAACGCCCTTGAGCGCGCTGCTGACGCACTGCGTTTGCCAGAGTGGGATGCGAAAATTAAGCATCTATCTGGTGGTGAGCGTCGTCGTGTTGCTATCTGTCGTCTACTGCTAGAAAAACCTGACATGCTGCTTCTTGACGAACCAACGAACCACTTGGATGCAGAATCTGTGGGTTGGTTGGAGCGTTTCTTGGTGGATTACAACGGTACCGTTGTGGCTATCACGCACGACCGTTACTTCTTGGACAACGCTGCAGGCTGGATCCTAGAACTTGACCGTGGTGAAGGTATTCCATGGGAAGGTAACTATACCTCATGGCTTGAGCAAAAAGATGCGCGTCTGCAACAAGAATCCTCGCAAGAAAGTGCTCGCCAGAAGACCATCGAGAAAGAACTTGAGTGGGTTCGTCAGAATCCTAAAGGCCGTCAGTCTAAATCTAAAGCACGTATGGCGCGCTTTGAAGAGCTGAACAACAGCGAACACCAACGCCGTAACGAAACCAATGAGCTGTTCATTCCGCCTGGTCTGCGTCTTGGTGATAAAGTTATCGAAATCAACAACCTGACCAAATCATTTGGTGATCGCGTGTTGATCGACGACTTGTCATTCAGCGTGCCAAAAGGTGCAATCGTCGGCATCATCGGTGCGAACGGTGCGGGTAAATCTACTCTGTTCAAGATGTTGAGTGGCACTGAGCAACCAGACAGCGGCACCATCGAGTTGGGTGAAACCGTGCAACTGGCATCGGTTGAACAGTTCCGTGACAGCATGACGGATTCGAACACCGTATACCAAGAGATCTCTGAAGGTGCGGAAATTATCCGTATCCACAACTTTGAGCTTCCAGCACGTGCTTACTGCTCGCGCTTCAACTTCAAAGGCAGCGATCAGCAAAAACGTATCGGTGAATTGTCAGGTGGTGAGCGTAACCGTGTTCACTTGGCAAAACTGCTAAAATCAGGCGGCAACGTATTACTGCTGGATGAACCAACCAATGACTTGGACGTAGAAACCCTGCGTGCATTGGAAGAAGCACTACTGGAATTCCCAGGCTGTGCCATGGTTATCTCGCACGACCGTTGGTTCCTTGACCGTATCGCTACCCATATTCTTGATTACCGTGACGAAGGTAAAGTGAACTTCTTCGAAGGTAACTACAACGAATACAGCGAGTGGTTGAAGCAAACTTTGGGCGCACAAGCAGCCCAGCCGCACCGCATGAAGTACAAGCGTGTCACCAAGTAATATTGGGCATACTGTACCCAAAGGGTCACTTCGGTGACCCTTTTTCTTTTTATCGACATCTTATTGAGCCCCTTATCATCGAGACGAGTGACGCATCACGGAGACGAAACACAAGAGTAGAGATATTGCATCGTCTCTCCTACACTGGTGTAAAGTGTATTGGGAGTTTGTCGATGCCAGAACGTCGTATGTTTTCGCGAGTAGTCTACCTAACTGCCGCAACCATCACGCAAAACGAACAGAGCTGGAGTTCGAGCGTGCTCGATCTTTCACTCAAAGGGGCACTGCTCGCAACACCCGAGGATTGGACTGAAGGAAACCATGCAGACTATATCGTCACGTTTCAACTGCATGACTCTGACATTGAGATAACAATGGAAGCGCTGCTGGTCAGTGAGCGTGATGACTTTCTTCGTTTTCAAATCGATCATATTGATATCGATAGCGCCAGCCATTTAAAACGTCTGGTTGAACTCAACGTGGGTAATGACGATCTGCTGCACCGAGAATTAGGGCAACTAACAGACCTCAAAGATATTGTATAATCCAAGACGTTTAGAAAAAGACGTTTAGACACACATGCAAAATGCATAGATACATTAAGTAGTAGTAACCATGCCTCACAACATTCGAATCGCTGTTTCCCATGCAGATGGATCGCGCCACTTTGTGCTTTCCCCTTCACTCAAGAAAGTCATCGTGACGTTATTGATTACCCTAGTGGTAGGCATTATCGCCAGTATAGCGACAATCTATTACCTTAATCATCGTTCTGAGACCGCCGAGCAGACACTTCAGAGTATGACCGAACAAAGCTCTGAACTGGTGGGGCAACTAGAAACGCTAAAACAAAAAAGACAGCAACTCGAGCAGCTCATCAACAACAAAGAAGAAGAGTATGCTCAGGTGATTGAGGAAAAAGACAGCGAGCTAAGTTACCTCACTCAACGTGTGTCCAGCGTAGAAGAAGTGTTAGGGCTAGAAAAAGACGACAGCAATATTCCACTTACGGAGCGTCTTGATGTCGCCGTGATCAACTCAGCCGTGCGTGCCACCATGCTGCAACTGATCCCAAGCGGCCAGCCAATTGAAAGTTATCGTCGCTCATCCGGCTACGGTTCTCGCACCCACCCAGTCACAGGCAATAAAAAATTCCACCTCGGACTAGATTTAACCGCCGACATCGGAACACCGGTTTATGCGCCTGCCGATGGCGTTGTCGAATACAAGCGCCCGAGTCGAAAAAAAGGGTACGGTAATTTACTGAAGATTGACCATGCCTTTGGTTTTATGACGCTGTATGCCCACCTCGACAAGTTTAATGTCAACACTGGTCAGTTTGTCAAAAAAGGCGATTTGATTGGCTGGTCAGGGAATACAGGGCTATCTACCGGACCACACTTGCATTATGAAGTGCGATTTCTAAGCCGTGCGTTGAACCCGAAACGCTTTATTGCGTGGACACCTGACAACTTCGAGTCACTGTTCAAAGAAGAAGATAAAGTGAACTGGGCAATGCTCGTTGGCGTGATTGAAAGCATGGTCGCAACACAAGTTCAGTTAGCGTCTGATGCCGTAGCTCAACCTGCTATCATCACGGCATCTGCCGACAGCGTGGTTGGACAAAGTACTTCTGAGGCTAACAGCGCGGAGTAACAGCTTGTTCAAATAGCGCTATCCATACAAACAAGAAAAGGCACTCAGGTGCCTTTTTTCTTTTGGTGCGATATGCCAAGCGCGATGCTTAGTTTTAAGCTAAATCTCTAATCAAATTCATCCAACACAGACAGCGCTTCCGATAGCTTGTTCACGCCATACACTTTCATGCCCGGAATGTCTTTTTTCGGCGCATTGGCAGTGGGAACAACCGCGCGGGTAAATCCATGCTTAGCAGCCTCCATTAAACGCTCCTGACCACTTGGTACTGGGCGGATTTCTCCCGCAAGACCCACTTCACCGAACACCACCAGATCACGTGGCAATGGGCGATCACGGAAGCTCGAAATCAAGGCAAGTAACAAAGCCAGATCGGCACTGGTTTCTGTTACCTTCACGCCGCCGACAACGTTGACAAACACATCTTGATCGGACATTTGCAGGCCACCGTGTTTGTGCAATACAGCAAGCAACAGAGCCAAACGGTTTTGCTCAAGGCCAACGGCAACACGACGAGGGTTCGATAGCTGGCTGTAGTCCACCAATGCTTGTATCTCTACCAGCAAAGGACGCGTGCCTTCCCACAGCACCATGACTGAGCTTCCCGATGTCACTTCTTCGCCACGGCTCAAGAAGATCGCAGACGGGTTATTCACTTCACGAAGTCCCTGCCCTGTCATGGCAAAAACGCCAAGCTCGTTCACCGCACCAAAACGATTTTTGTGGCTGCGAAGCGTTCTAAAACGGCTATCGTTCGAACCATCTAGCATTACTGAACAGTCAATGCAGTGTTCGAGCACTTTTGGGCCTGCCAACGAGCCGTCTTTGGTCACGTGCCCCACCATGAAAATTGCCACATTGTGCTGTTTGGCATAACGCGTCAGCGCCGCGGCGGATTCGCGGACTTGAGCAACACTGCCAGGCGCAGACACCACATCCGCACAATGCATGACTTGAATCGAGTCAATCACCATGATTTTGGGCTGTTCTTTGTGCGCAATCTGGCAAATGGTTTCGACATTGGTCTCCGATAGCATTTTTAGCTTATCTTTCGGCAAACCCAGACGCTCGGCACGCATCGCTACTTGCTGTAGCGATTCTTCACCTGTCACATATAACGTTGGCATTTGGCTTGCCAACCAACACATGGTTTGCAGTAACAAAGTACTTTTTCCCGCTCCAGGGCTGCCGCCAATCAAGATAGCTGCGCCGGGCACCACGCCCCCACCAAGTACACGATCAAGTTCTTTAAAACCACTGCTAAAACGCGGCACTTCTTGCAGATCTATCGATGATAGCGTCTGCACTTGTGCATCGGCTTTTCCGGCATAGCCCGCATATTTTTCGGTTCGTGCAACCTGAGGGGATGCCGCTAAACGTACTTCTGTAATGGTGTTCCAAGCACCACACGCTGAACATTGCCCCTGCCAGCGTGGATAGTCAGCGCCGCAATCATTACAGACATAGGCACGTTTTGCTTTCGACATGATTTCTCCTGAAATAACGTCTAAAAATGAGATAAATGCGAGACACGGCGCTTTTATGCATCTCTTCGCGATTATTCGGCGAAAAAAGGTAAACTATGCATCTTCACTGCCGTTAAAGAATCCACGATTCTACCAGACTTTACCATGATGCAGGACCACGATAAGGCGCTGTACGATCAACTCCTTCCACTGTACGAAACAGACGGATTCGATGATCTCCTTTTGAGGCTGACGCCAACCGAAACCAACTCCGAACGCTTACTGATCAAAATGGAAGTGCGTAAACTCATGTCTGCATGCAGCCGACCTGTCGACTTGCGCGGTAAAGTTATGGGTGAATGTCGACGCTACTTCCTCAATGGCATTAACCATTGGCTCGATGACGTTGCTATCAATGTTTATCATCGTCGTCTTGATGTTTACCAAGGCAATATGACACAAGGACTTTGGGATGAACTCCACAACACAGCAAACAGCTATCGAGTTTTGCAGCGCCAAGGTGACGTCCGCGCAACCGAGTCACTCGATACGGTAGAAACCGTCCCCCTGCGCTTCGGGCAGTATTTGTCACGTAGTGAAAATCGCATTCAACTCTCGAGTCGAATTCAGGCCTTTCTCCCTGACGGAACGGAAGTTAACGGCTCCACCATCGATCTTTCCAATTCAGGGATGCAAGTAAAACTGCCAGCATCGTTTCGTTATGAAGCAGGCTCAACACTGATTATCTATTTCCCTCAGTTAGGCGATGAATGCCAATTACCTGAACTGTTTAGCGGATTGAATTACCGTGTTGTTGGTGTTGAACTCAACGTAAACAATGACAGTTTCCAACGCCTGCGCCTGCGTCTTGTCTCCAACACCGATTGCATTAAAATCGCGATCGAAGCCAAGAGTGCACAAAAGGACACATCTGCACGAGTCGAAAATGAAGATAAATTTTTATCGACGCGATCGCGAAGCTACGAGCAAGTTTTCCTTGAGCAAACGCCATCGTTGCCGCTGTTTTTTTGTGGTAACAAACTACGTTATGGCCTAATCACAGAGCAAAACCGTGCTCTGTGGGATTATTGGCACGACGAACGCAACTTGCCGGTGATCGACAAGCTATTTTCAGAGCAACGCCTGCAACATCTTGCGTTAGATGGATTAACCAGCAGTGAAACACTGGTGTACTGCTTTAGCCACCAACACAGTGACAAGACCTTCTTTTTCTCTGCCTGCCCAACGGAGTTGTCGACCGAATTACGTCGTTTATTTTGGCATATTGGCAGCGCGAGGGCCTCTTGGCGGGTTCTTCGCGTCACAATGGCAAAGATAAGTGAAGAGGATACTCAACGCTTACAGGAAGCTTCTCCGGCGTATATTGACCAAATTGAAGAACTGACGCACATTGCGACCATTCAAGACTTAACCTTACCGGTGGTTAACAGCGACTTTCGCATACCTATTAAGCCCAAACAGCCGTCTCGAACTCTGAATCAATTCGTACATCAACGCGATCCAATTTCTATGATTGATGCCATCCCTTCTGCACTGGCGCCTCAGCGAAAAGAACCTCGCTATCAGCACAAAACGGGGACGATTTTGATTCATCACATCAGCGGCGAGCTTCATGGAGAAACCATCGATTTCTCGCCACATGGTTTGAACCTTTTACTCAGCGAGCCTTTTTCTGGCAGTAAATGTCAGGAAGTCGCGGTGACATTCACGGATCTAAAACGGGTTGACCCTAATGCACCACTGGGCAACGTGCCATATAAAGTGGTTCAAATCAGTGAAGACAGAATGCAGGTGAAGCTGTCACTTCTCAAAGACAGGCACAGCAAACACCGCAGCCATTATTTGCAAAGACTGATTGACCACAACCAGCATAAGCTATTGTTAGACAGTGAAAAACTGCCTGACGCACCATTACTAAGCGCGATGCATCAAATGTTGCTGACCCGCTTATCAGTGACGCCATACTTCCTGCTTCGCCGAGGCGAAACGTTGCAGACATCTGGTATTGGTACTAACTACCCAGGCAGTGAATTAAGTCGTATTCTGCATCAGAGCGCATCTGCTGGCATGATTTCACTCGCCCCTGTTCTGGGTGAACATTTATCAAAATATGCCAATGGCGTAACACGCCAGCGCAACCGTTTGGATCAGGTGAAACATGAGTTTTATGTTGCAGCAACCATCGCTAACGGTGCTGTCATTGATGTGACATCGCGATCACTCGAGAGTTTTCAATCGGTAGAAGAGCGGAAATTTTTCATTTCTCGGGCGAAAAAGCGCGGTAAGTTTTTTGCAGTGCGAAATTGGATGCACCCGATTGAGCATGGTAGCCAATGGCTAGGCACAGAAACCACTGAGCAGTTAATGAAGCTGTCTACTAAAAGAGCAGCACAGCTTGAGCATGAATTTGCTGATTTATGTGTTTACGGTGAGATGAGTGATATTACTGACGAAGTGCTAATGCGTCTGGAAATGGGGTAACCCTACCCCACTTCCAAAAGCCACAATGTTACCAGCGGTTGTTACCAGCTCAGGCGCTGTGGCAATAAAGAGGCCGATAGCACACACATCACGCCACCAAGATCGGCATGGCGAATCGCCACTTGAGCCGCTTGCTGCACTTTTGGTTTGGCGTGATACGCAATACCCAAGCCTGCTGCTGACATCATAGTAAGGTCATTCGCGCCATCGCCAATCGCTAGCGTATTAGACGGCGTGAATTCATAGCTTTCAGCAAGATCACGCAAAATATCGGCTTTTCGCTGCGCATCAACCACAGCGCCCGACAATTCGCCTGTCAGCTTGCCATTCTCAATCACCAGTTGGTTAGATTCCGCATACGCAAGTGACAAATCTTCTTTGAGTTTATCGGAAAACCAAGTAAATCCACCTGACGCAATGGCCACTTTCCAGCCTCGAGCTTGAAGCGATGCGGTTAAACGATGCATGCCTGGCATATAAGGGATGTTGTCACGCACTTGCTCTAAAATAGACACATCAGTGCCTTTCAATGTTGCTACACGCTGACGAAGGCTTTGTTCAAAATCGAGTTCTCCGCGCATTGCGCGTTCTGTCACTTCAGAGACTTGCGCTCCTACACCAGCTAGCTTGGCAATTTCATCAATACATTCAATTTGAATAGCCGTTGAATCCATATCAAATAAGGCCAAGCCCGGCTCGTAAAGATTAGGAATATTATCAAGCCCTGAACAATCTAACGACAAGGCATCGCAAAGCGCGACAATCTCTGGCGTAAGTTCACCGCGCATCAACAGAACTTCATAAGGGCCGACAGTCCAACCCGCTAAAGGTAAAACCTGTTCGCCGGTTAAAAAGGCAAGATCATCAAGATATGACGGGCTTAAGTGAAGGCCGAAGAGTAACCAGCCTGCTTGACGGCTGTCAGAAGGGCGAAAGCCACGTATAGAAGGAAAACGGTTAAGAAGCTTTGTGTGTTTTTTTATTGGATAAGCTGAAAGTGCATCCATTGCATCAATTCCTTTTCGAAAACTCGCTTTACTATATCAAAGAGTGCGAGTGATCACATTAACGACAGCCACGCGTTAAACCAAGCGCTGACTTGCATTTTTTGAGTGCGGGCAGCAAACTGAGAACGCGCTAATTTGATGCGAAGACTATGATACCTTCGCCATAGCTTGGAAAGCTTATGCTACAAATAAACAAAAAACGCTTAAAAAAACTGTGGCAGTTCATCATTCTTGTGGCGTGTTTTGCCACTGTCATGATGCTCTTTATGTACAGTAATCAATTGAACAACCGTAACTATAAGATGTTATATGATCAGACAGAATCACTTTCTCGTGTGATCTTACGTCAAGCTGCAGCAACAGCGCATGATGCCATCACCAACGATGATATAGATGCGCTGCAAAGCATCGTGGCGAATCTTCAACACGAAGATCTGATTTTGGATGCTGCCGTGTATGACATGAGAGGTAACCTCGTTGTCAGCTCCATTGGCGCGATGCCACTTGAGCAATTAACAGGGTTAAATACGCCTTTATCCGTGGCAAGCATTGGCAGGCTGCAACTTGTAGAGCCTGTAGCAGAAGATGGCAACATGGTCGGGTTCGTGCGTATTACGTTGGAACACGGCAATGTGATTAAGGCTGCGTCTAACCGTTTGGAGCAAAGTATCAATTTGGTACGCGCTATGATTTTGGTCGCGATTGTGACGGGAGCGCTTCTGATTTTCACCTTTGCGAACAGGAAAGATTTGTTGCGGTCGACGTTTTTGCTAAAGAGTAATGATTGAGCAAGAACGGTTCCTAGAATCTCACCCCCAAGCCCCTACTCCTCACGTAAACGCAAAAAGGATGGCCTGAGCCATCCTTTGTCGTTTCTGTTACTCGGCAAAATTTACGCTTCGTCAGCGTCGCCAAGCAGCACAGATTCAAGTGCGATTTCGATCATCTCGTTGAACGTGTTTTGACGCTCTTCAGACGTTGTTTGCTCGCCAGTCTTGATGTGGTCAGATACGGTACAGATAGTCAGTGCTTTCGCACCAAATTCTGCTGCAACACCGTAAATGCCAGCCGCTTCCATTTCTACACCTAGGATGCCGTACTTCGCCATAGTGTCGAAGAATTCTGGCTCTGGTGAGTAGAAAAGATCGGCAGAGAAAATGTTACCTACGCGTACGTTGATGCCTTTTGCTTTCGCTGCATCTACCGCGTTACGGGTCATTTCGAAGTCAGCAATCGCTGCAAAGTCATGGCCGTTGAAACGAGTACGGTTGATTTTCGCATCGGTAGATGCGCCAACACCGATAACTACATCACGCAATTTCACGTCTTCACGCACCGCGCCACAGCTACCTACGCGAATGATTTTCTTCACGCCAAAATCTTTGATCAACTCAGTCGCGTAGATTGAGCATGATGGGATACCCATACCGTGGCCCATCACAGAGATCTTACGACCTTTGTAAGTACCTGTGTAACCAAACATGTTGCGAACATCACAAACTTGCTTAACGTCTTGCAGGAAAGTTTCTGCAATGTATTTAGCACGTAGCGGGTCACCCGGCATCAGAACTACGTCTGCAAAATCACCCATTTCAGCATTGATATGTGGAGTTGCCATTTGTTTTTTCCTTTTGATCAAAATTCGGATTCAACCAGTCGAACATCTCGTTGCGATGCGGTACTTCATCGTCATCGCAACGGCGTTCCACGGGGTATTACAGGAATGATTTACCGTATTCCATGTCGGAAGTACCGAAGTATTCCGCCAGAGTCTGGCCAATATCAGCAAAGGTTTCACGGCGTCCTAATGAGCCTGCTGGAACCTTTTTGCCATATACCAACACAGGAATATACTCACGTGTGTGATCTGAACCAGGCCAGGTTGGATCGCAACCATGATCAGCCGTCAGGATCAGCACATCGTTCTCATCCAACATGTCGATGATTTCAGGTAAACGGCCATCGAAGTATTCCAGCGCAGCTGCATAGCCCGCGACGTTACGGCGATGACCGTAATGTGAGTCAAAATCGACAAAGTTGGTGAACACAAGGCTGCTATCACCTGCGGTTTGAATGGCGTCTTTCGTCGCATCAAACAAGGCTTCTAAGCCCGTGGCTTTCACTTTCTGGGTGATACCCACGTGCGCGTAGATATCGGCGATTTTACCAATGGAGATAACCTCGCCCGATTTTTCTTCTACCAGCTTTTGCAGCACAGTCGCCGCTGGCGGCTCCACTGACAAATCACGACGGTTGCCCGTACGTGCAAACTGACCTTTGCCTTCACCCACAAACGGACGCGCGATAACGCGGCCAATGTTGTAGTCTTCCAGTTCTTCACGCGCAATTTGGCAAAGCTCTAACAGACGATCTAAACCGAAGGTTTCTTCGTGACATGCGATTTGGAACACCGAGTCTGCTGAGGTATAGAAGATAGGCAAACCTGTCTTCATATGCTCTTCGCCTAGTCTGTCCAGAATCTCTGTGCCTGATGCATGGCAGTTACCCAAGTAATCAGGGATGCCTGCACGCGCAAGAATGCGATCGGTGAGTTCTTTCGGGAAGCTGTTTTCTTTGTCGGTGAAATATCCCCAATCAAACAAAACAGGTACGCCAGCAATTTCCCAGTGACCAGACGGCGTGTCTTTGCCCGACGATAACTCTTGAGCATGACCATAAGCGCCGATGATTTCAGCGTTTGCGTCTAAGCCTTCTGGGAAGTAGCCCGAGGCTTCTTCACAGGCTTTACCTAGACCCAGCTTGTTTAGGTTTGGCAGCGTCAACAGACCATGACGATCTTCATTATTCGCTTCCCCTGCAGCACACGCTTTCGCGATTGAACCGAGAGTGTTGGCGCCCACATCACCAAATGTATGGGCGTCTGCTGAAGCTCCGATCCCGAAAGAATCGAGAACCAAAATTATCGCACGTTTCATGATCGCCTCCTTTAGACGTCTTCTGGGCCAATCTGACGGTAAACATCCGGTGTTGCTTGTGGCGCTAGTTCTGAAACAACCATGGCTGACTGAAGCGCTGTTGCCGCTTGTTGCCATTGCTCTTCATTATTAGCGTGCACAACCGCCAGTGGCGTGGTGCTATCAGCGCGCATTCCGAGTCGAATCACGTCACTAAAGCCCACTGAATAATCAATTGTATCGCTCGCAACACGGCGTCCGCCACCTAAACCCACAACAGCCATACCGATCGCTCGCGTATCCATCGCAGACACAAAGCCTGAGGCGTTCGCAAACACGGGTTTTATCACGCCAGCAGTCGCGAGATATTTGCTGTAATTCTCAACGAAATCGAGTGGGCCACCGAGGCCTGCCACCATTTTGCCGAAACACTCTGCCGCTTTGCCGTTATCCAGCACGGCTTGCAGTTTGTTCATCGCGTGATCTTTGTCTTTCGCCAAACCACTGATCATCAGCATTTCAGCACACAAAGCCATGGTAACGGTATACAAGCGAGGGTTGCGATATTCGCCAGTTAAAAACTGTACCGCTTCTTTCACTTCAAGCGCATTACCTGCGCTAGAGGCCAAGACTTGGTTCATGTCGGTCAGCAATGAACTTGTGCGTGTTCCCGCACCATTTGCTACCGCCACGATTGATTTCGCGAGCTCTTCGGATTTTTCGTAAGTCGGCATGAAAGCGCCAGAGCCTACTTTGACATCCATTACTAGCGACTCTAAACCCGCCGCTAATTTCTTCGACAAAATTGACGCTGTGATCAGCGAAATATTGTCGACGGTTGCTGTCACATCGCGAGTCGCATAAACACGTTTATCGGCAGGAGCCAGATCGCCTGTTTGGCCGATGATCGCAACGCCTGCATCTCGCGTTACCTGACCAAATACGTCATTGGTCGGGGTAATGTTATAGCCAGGAATAGACTCAAGTTTGTCTAGCGTACCGCCTGTGTGACCCAAGCCACGGCCTGAGATCATCGGTACATAGCCACCACATGCTGCCACCATTGGGCCAAGCATTAACGAAGTGACATCGCCCACACCGCCAGTACTGTGTTTATCGACGATTGGGCCATCAAAATTCATGTGTGACCAATCGATCACCATGCCGGAATCGCGCATGGCACATGTCAGTGCAACACGCTCATCCATGGTCATATCATTGAAGTACACCGCCATCGCAAACGCTGCGATTTGTCCTTCGGACACCGTATCTTTGGCAATGCCTTGGATGAAAAAGTTAATTTCTTCAGTCGTTAGCGCAATATTGTCACGCTTCTTTCTGATTATCTCTTGGGGAAGGTACATGGTCGACCTCACGATCTCAGTGATCAACAACATCAGGGGAGCGTATTCACTCCCCTACCAAAAGGCTTAGTAACCGCCTTCCGCCGCTTTTTCACCTTCACCCAAGGTATTAAGAAGGTTTGCAAGCAAGCTAGATGCACCGAAACGGTAATGCGCGCTGTCTGCCCAGTCACCACCTAAGATACGATCTGCCATTGCCAAGTAGTCAGCCGCATCTTCTGCTGTACGAACGCCGCCAGCTGGCTTGAAGCCCACTTTCTGCGCTACACCCATGTCTTTGATCACGGTCAGCATGATTTCAGCAGATTCAGGCGTCGCGTTAACTGGCACTTTACCCGTTGAGGTTTTGATAAAATCTGCGCCCGCTTCGATTGAGATTTCAGAAGCGCGCTTAATCAGTGCTGCCTCTTTCAACTCACCGGTTTCGATAATCACTTTCAAGGTGATGTCGCCACACGCTTCTTTCACTTGCTTAACCAGTTCAAAACCGGTTTTCTCGTCGCCAGCGATCAGCGTGCGGTATGGGAAAACCACGTCAACTTCATCTGTTCCATAAGCAATTGCCGCTTTGGTTTCAGCCACGGCAATCTCGATATCATCGTTGCCGTGTGGGAAGTTAGTGACGGTAGCAATTTTGATCTCTGGCGTGCCTTGTTCGCGAAGTTGTTTTTTCGCGACAGGAATGAAACGCGGGTAGATGCAGATAGCAGCAGTATTACCAACAGGGGTTTTCGCACTCTCACACAGCGCAATCACTTTCGCGTCAGTGTCGTCGTCGTTAAGGGTGGTCAAATCCATCAGTTTTAGGGCACGTAGGGCTGCTGCTTGTAGATCGCTCATGACTTTCTCCAGTCTAAATATTCAAAACCAAGTAACAAACTGAACGGCCATATTTGGCACGTCACAATCTGATGAGCGGACTTGGCTCCTTGAAGTTTGGCAATACCATCGCCAATCAACATTCCTTGTTGCCGCACACCCTCTATCATCAATATCGAGGGTGCAAACCCAACCGCAACGTGTGCTATGCATCATCGGCGTTTGGGCATTAAGATTTCATCGTTCCGCTGTCGTGATGAAACAGAAGTGAAAATATATGAAATGTACCTTCTGAATCTTTGACAGTGCTCACCAATTTTACCAATGTTCTGCGAGCACGACTAGGTGTTACCTGTTTCTGTTGAAAAACACTTTGTTGCCCTTGGTGTCCAAACCATCAATGCAACCACTCCCATCAAGAGAGACTGCGCAATATAGCCAACAGAACGTCGCAGCAAGGGTAATAAACCAACTATATCCGCTTGCACAGCTTTGCCCTGTCTTATTGATGGGGAATGTATGTTTCGATACTCAGTTAAACGCCCCTATCAAAACCACAAATTACAGGCACAAAAAAGCCGCCTATCGAAGGCGGCTTTTACAGTCAGCAATTGCTGTGATTACATCATTGACAGAGTCAGGAAGAAACCAGCAATCGTTGCACTCATAAGGTTAGAAAGCGTACCAGCGGCAACTGCTTTCATACCGAAGCGAGCGATATCATGACGACGCGTCGGTGCGATGCTACCTAGGCCACCCAGTAGGATTGCTACTGAAGACAGGTTAGCGAAGCCACACAATGCGAACGAGATGATTGCAACGGTCTTATCAGACAAGTCTGGAATCATTGGCGTGAAGTTCAAGTACGCAACGAACTCGTTCACAACAATCTTCTGACCGATCAAAGAACCTGCAAGGTCAGCTTCAGCCCAAGGAACACCGATTAGGAATGCAAGCGGAGCAAAGACTTTACCCAACAGGAATTCAAGCGTTAGGTCTTCAATACCGAACCAACCACCGATGCCACCCAGCATACCGTTAACTAGCGCGATAAGACCGATGAAAGCAAGAAGCATTGCGCCGATGTTTAGCGCAAGTTGCATACCTGATGATGCGCCGCCAGCAGCTGCATCGATAAGGTTTGCAGGCTTATCTTCTTCTTCGTCTGAATCTTTACCGAACTGGTCAATAGGCTGATCAGTTTCTGGCTTGATGATTTTAGCGAACAGAAGACCACCTGGTGCTGCCATGAACGACGCTGCAATTAGGTAAGAAAGAGGAACACCCATCGCTGCGTAACCTGCTAGTACACCACCGGCTACAGATGCCATACCACCACACATTACTGCGAACAGTTCTGACTGGGTCATTTTAGGAACGTAAGGACGAACAACCAATGGTGCTTCAGTTTGGCCAACGAAGATGTTTGCAGTAGCAGACATTGACTCAGCGTGAGAGGTACCAAGTACTTTGCGAAGAGCGCCACCCAGAATGCGGATAACCAACTGCATCACGCCTAGGTAGTAAAGTACGCTGATCAACGCAGAGAAGAAAACAACGGTTGGCAGAACTTGGAAAGCAAAGATAAAACCGATGCCATCGACAGAAAAGTTAACTAGGCTACCGAATAGGAAACCGATGCCATCTTTACCATAGTTGATAACATTTTGTACGGCATTCGCCATACCATTCAGTAGGGTTTGGCCCCACGGAACGAAAAGGATAAAACCACCCAGGATAAACTGGATAGCAAACGCACCACCAACGGTGCGAAGGTTGATTGCTTTGCGGTTGTCAGACAGAAGTACGGCGATTAACAGCAGTACAACCATCCCTACAATGCTCATAATCAGGCTCATAATATGGGTTCCTAAGAAAGTCTTGGCGTCTCGACAAATTGGGAGTGTTATTCCGGCGGCGATTATACTCACGGGACGCGCCGCAAAGGAATGCATGAGTCACGGTTTAAGTGAAAAATTCACTGCAATTCACACAAAAGAGTGATGTAGATCTATTTTTGTGACCTATGCACGACGCAAACGATTGGGCAAACGATGGCTATATCGTCCTAAACACGAAACAAGCTTCAGCATTTTGTGATGTTGCTTGAATAATTTCTTCGACATCGACACCTTTTATTTCAGACAACGCCTTCGCAATTAGGGGTAATCGCTCTGGTAAATTAGGCTCCCCTTGAAACCCGAAAATCGGCATATCCGGTGCATCGGTCTCCAACACCATGGATGAAAGTGGCAATGCTTTGACCGCATTTCTGGTTTTATTTGCCCGTTCATAAGTGATCGTTCCCCCTATTCCAAGCAAAAAACCACGTCGAATGTAGTTAAGCCCTATTTGCTCACTGCCACTAAAAGCGTGCAAAATTCCGTTTACCTGAGGAAACTCGTTAAGAATTTGTAGCAATTCATTGTGCGCTTTTCGGCAATGTAAAATGACTGGTAACTGGTATTTTTCGGCCAATTTAAGCTGCGCACGAAGAAACATTTTTTGCTTTTCAGGCTCTGGATTATCAATGGCAAAATCTAACCCACACTCCCCCACAGCGATACACCCTTCAGACGCTTGAGAGAGCGCCGCATCAAGCGCTTTAAGATCGTCTTCATGATGGGAGCCAAGCCAAACAGGATGAAGCCCTAAGGCGTAGGAAATACTGCGGTACGAATTGGCAAGATCAGCAACGCGCTTCCAGTTGCTAACTGCAACGGCAGGAACAATAAGATGATGGACTCCCGCTTTATAACTGCGAGCCACCCACTCGTTAGCGTCAGCATCAAAAGGCGGGAAATCGAAATGGCAATGGGTATCAATCATACTAAATCCTTATTGCTCCATTTGTAGCATACGAAAAAGCCGTCGAGTCCGACGGCTTTTCTGAAGCAAAACATTTCTTTGCGAGGGATTAGTGCTCGCGAGTTGCTCTGAATTTCACATCGGGGTGACGTTCTTGCGTCAGGTTCAAGTTAACCATTGTTGGCGCGATGTAGCTAAGGTTATCGCCACCATCAAGCGCTAGGTTTGACTGGTTCTTACGCTGGAAATCTTCCAACTTCTTCGCATCAGAACATTCTACCCAACGAGCGGTTGCAACGTTAATAGGCTCATAGATAGCTTCTACGTTGTACTCAGATTTCAAACGAGCCACAACTACGTCAAACTGAAGAACACCTACCGCACCCACAATTAGGTCATTGGAGATCAACGGGCGGAATACCTGTACCGCCCCTTCTTCTGACAATTGAACCAAACCTTTCAGAAGCTGCTTTTGCTTCAGCGGATCACGCAAACGAATACGGCGGAACAATTCCGGGGCAAAGTTAGGAATACCCGAGAACTTCAAATCTTCACTTTGTGTGAATGTATCACCGATCTGAATGGTGCCATGGTTGTGCAAGCCAATAATGTCACCAGCATACGCTTCAGCAGCGCGCGAACGGTCACCCGCCATAAAGGTAACAGCATCAGAGATGGATACCATTTTGCCGGTACGAACATGCTTCATCTTCATGCCTTGGCTGTATTTGCCAGACACGATACGCATAAATGCAATACGGTCACGGTGCTTAGGGTCCATATTCGCTTGGATCTTAAACACGAAGCCGCTGAATTTCTCTTCGCTTGATTCAACAGCACGTTCATGTGCTTGGCGAGCCAGCGGCTTTGGTGCCCACTCCGTCAAGCCATCTAGCATATGGTCAACACCAAAGTTACCCAATGCCGTGCCAAAGAACACAGGTGTTAGTTCACCACGAAGGAACAACTCTTGGTCAAACTCATGAGATGCACCAATCACGAGCTCTAGTTCGTCACGAAGCTGCGCGACAAGATCTTCACCAATCGCCACATCAAGCTCTGGGTTATCTAGCCCTTTAATGATGCGTTCTTCTTGAATAGTGTGGCCTTGACCCGTTTGATACAAAATCGTTTCGTCGCGATGGATGTGATAAACACCCTTAAACTCTTTGCCGCAACCAATTGGCCAAGAGACTGGGGCGCACGCAATCTTCAGTTCGGTTTCAACTTCATCAAGCACTTCCATTGGATCACGAATATCGCGGTCCAATTTGTTCATGAACGTCACAATCGGCGTGTCACGAAGACGGGTAACTTCCATGAGCTTACGTGTACGGTCTTCAACACCTTTAGCGGCATCAATAACCATCAAGCAAGAATCAACCGCCGTCAATGTACGATAAGTATCTTCCGAGAAGTCTTCGTGTCCCGGTGTATCCAGCAGGTTTACTAAACAATCATTATAAGGAAACTGCATCACAGAAGTGGTCACAGAGATACCACGTTCTTTTTCCATTTCCATCCAGTCAGATTTCGCATGCTGGTTAGAGCCACGACCTTTTACCGTACCGGCTTTTTGGAGTGCGTTTCCGAACAACAACACTTTTTCAGTGATGGTGGTTTTACCAGCATCTGGGTGCGAAATGATCGCAAACGTACGTCGTTTGCCAACTTCTAGATGGAATGGTGAATTTGTCATGCTTAGGTTTTTCCGGGTTAGACAATCAACGAATAAAGAGGAAGACTTTCGCCGTATTGTACATCAATTCAAATCGGCGGGTATTTTGTACGATCTAGATACCATTCTCAACGGTTGGCTAAAGAAACCCCTCGCTTTCGCTGCTTTTAAATAATCAAGTGCCATGAGATGCGCATTGAACTAAAAGCACTGTCCAAGAATTACAACACCACTCTAACAACATCAATTTTTTGACACTAATCGCATTTAAATTGAAATCCTCAATGTTTCAAACATCTGAGCGCGGTCAAAAATTAACCAGACTTTAACTTAAATTTACAAATTGAGTCATTTTTTTGGCATTTTTGAGCAACAACAGACCCCATATCCATTGCTTTGCATAGTAATATAGATGAAACTTATGTTTCGTTTTAGATACACGCATTTATTTAACTTGCTGCAGGAATAATATTCATGGATTCGATTATCACCAAGCAGGCTGCAAAAGTAGTTTCAGTAAACGGTAACGCTCACGTCAAAATTAACGGTAAAGAAGTTCCCGTTACCGAGTTAGCAGAGCTGCAATCCGGTACTGAACTCCTCCTCCCCCCTGGCTCAGGAGCGCTTCTTGAATTGGAGGATGGATCTTTTATTCCTGTAGGTAATGTTGGATCTGACAGCGCATCAACCGCTGAATTCGCTGTCGATGATGAAATTGCAGCACTTCAAGAGTTGCTCCTCAACGAAGACTTCGACCCGACACAAGAATTGGAAGCAACGGCAGCAGGTAACTCGCCTACAAATACTGGTTCACAAACCTCAGCCATAGAAAGCCGAGTCGGCAATGAAACCGTCGCACAAGCTGGGCATGATACTGAGGGAGTTTCTCGAAGCTCTAATAATGCAACAGTACTTAGAGAAGAAACAGACAGCTCAGCAGCGGTTACCAACAATACGGACACTGAGAGCACGGCTACTTTCACGCTAAGCTCCACGACTGCGGGCAATGATATCGTTGAAGGCGGACAGATTACTTACACTGTGACACTGGGAACCGCTGCAAACGAAGATATTACTGTCACTCTGAGCAACGGGCAGACAATATTAATTGAAGCCGGCGAACTATCCGGTTCTGTCGACGCAGATGTACGCCCAGATGATCTCTACTCCCAAAACGAAGACGACATTGCAGTATCCATAGATAGCGTCTCAGAAAATGATTTTGACCAAGTTGAGCTCGTCGGCACCGTGACCAACAAAGTTGTTGATGATAATGACGCCCCTACTTTAACTCTGACGGGTGACACCAATGTAGAGGAAGGTGAAAGTGCGAACTACACGTTAACCCTCTCGGATGCGCCAACCGAAGCAATGACCGTTACCGTCGTAATTGGTCACAAAACTACCGAAGATGGCGACATAGTTCCTGTCGAGAAAACATTCACATTTGAGCCCGGGCAGACAGAGGTGTCGTTTGATGTCGACACGCTGGATGACAACCTTTATGAGGGCCAAGACAACGATACCTTCATTGTTACCGTCATCGAAGTAACGGGTGGTGGTTTTGAGCAATCACCAGATCTACCTGCATCAATAGATACCTCAATTGGCCCTGACGACGATGACCGT
>NZ_JAJUBC010000050.1 GCF_028683095.1 Enterovibrio gelatinilyticus
TAGATGTAGATGTAGATGTAGATGTAGATGTAGATGTAGATGTAGATGTAGATGTAGATGTAGAAAAGCGTTGCTCTTCTTTATATAGCAGTCAAACGAAAATTGATGAATTTGGCCTGAGTAGGAAGCGAGGAGACAAAACTAACGTTACGAACTTACAACATTTAGATAAATAAAAAGCCAGGCAATGCCTGGCTTTTTACCGATAGGTTCCGCGTGCTTATTCAGCAGCTTCCTCAGCAGATTGCTCAGGACGGTCTACCAACTCGATGTAAGCCATAGGGGCTTTATCGCCTGCGCGAACACCGCATTTAAGAATGCGAGTGTAACCGCCTGCACGAGAGGCAAAACGTGGACCTAGTTCGTTGAACAGCTTCGCTACAACTTCGTCGTTACGAGTGCGAGCGAATGCAAGACGACGGTTAGCAACACTGTCGATCTTTGCTAGGGTAATCAATGGCTCAATTACGCGACGCAGCTCTTTTGCTTTAGGCAAAGTAGTTTTGATAACTTCGTGAGTTACCAGAGAGCTAGCCATGTTGCTGAACATCGCTTTACGATGACTGCTGTTGCGATTGAGTTGACGACCACTCTTACGATGGCGCATGACCTAATCCTTCTAACTAAGTAATCAGAATCTGATTAATCTTCAGCGATTGATGCTGGCGGCCAGTTTTCTAGGCGCATGCCTAGAGACAGACCACGTGAAGCCAGCACGTCTTTAATTTCAGTCAAAGACTTTTTACCAAGGTTTGGCGTCTTAAGAAGCTCAACCTCGGTACGCTGTACCAGATCACCGATGTAGTGGATCGCTTCTGCTTTCAAACAGTTAGCAGAGCGAACAGTTAGTTCCAGATCGTCTACAGGACGCAGTAGGATCGGATCGAACTCTGGCTTCTCTTCTTTCTCTTCAGGAACTCGTACATCACGAAGATCTACGAATGCATCCAGTTGTTCAGCAAGAATTGTTGCTGCACGACGGATAGCTTCCTCAGGATCAAGAGTACCATTGGTTTCCATATCGATAACCAACTTGTCTAGATCGGTACGCTGTTCAACACGTGCTGCTTCAACATTGTAAGCAATACGGTCTACTGGGCTGAACGTCGCATCAACAAGTAGACGGCCGATAGGGCGCTCGTCTTCTTCAGTGTGAATACGGGCTGACGCTGGTACATAGCCGCGACCACGTTCTACCTTGATTCGCATACTAATTTCAGCATTAGAATCAGTTAGATGGCAGATTACGTGTTCTGGGTTCGCAATCTCAACACCACCGTCGTGGGTGATGTCGCCTGCAACAACAGGGCCCGCACCAGACTTAGTAAGAGTAAGGATAACTTCATCTTTACCCTCTACCTTAACGGCCAGGCCTTTAAGGTTAAGTAGGATCTCCAGGATATCTTCCTGTACACCCTCTTTGGTGCTGTACTCGTGCAACACGCCATCAATCTCTACTTCTGTCACTGCGCAACCAGGCATAGACGACAGTAGGATGCGACGTAGAGCATTGCCTAGGGTGTGACCAAAGCCACGCTCTAGCGGCTCAAGAGTTACTTTTGCGTGCGTCGAGCTTACTTGTTCGATGTCAACTAGACGCGGCTTAAGAAATTCTGTTACAGAACCCTGCATTGTGTCCTCTCTTTAGTTTAGCTTTACTTAGAGTAAAGCTCGACGATCAGGTGTTCGTTGATGTCAGCAGACAAATCTGAACGCTCTGGTAGGCGCTTGAAAGTGCCTTCCATTTTGTTGCTGTCTACTTCGATCCAAGTTGGCAGCTCGCGCTGAGCAGCAATTTCAAGTGCTGCCTTAATGCGTGCTTGGTTCTTAGCTTTCTCGCGAATGCTAACAACGTCATTAGCCGTTACCTTGAAAGAAGGAACGTTAACCACTTTGCCGTTAACTAGGATCGCCTTGTGGCTTACCAGCTGGCGTGATTCAGCGCGAGTAGCACCAAAGCCCATACGGTAAACTACGTTGTCCAGACGACCTTCTAGAAGTTGCAGCAGGTTTTCACCTGTGTTGCCTTTAATGCGAGCAGCTTCTTGATAGTAGTTACGGAATTGCTTTTCAAGAACGCCATAAATGCGACGAACTTTTTGCTTCTCACGAAGCTGAACGCCGTATTCAGACAGACGACCGCGACGAGCGCCGTGCACGCCTGGGGCGTTGTCAATTTTACACTTGGTATCAATCGCGCGTACGCCTGACTTTAGGAACAAGTCAGTACCTTCGCGACGGCTAAGCTTCAGCTTAGGACCCAAATATCTTGCCATGATCTTTCTCCAGAATACTAAGAAACAGCGTTATACGCGACGTTTCTTAGGTGGACGACAACCGTTATGTGGGATTGGAGTCGCATCAACAATGTTTGTGATACGGAAACCAGCCGCGTTCAGAGCGCGAATCGTAGATTCACGGCCTGGACCAGGACCCTTAACCATAACTTCCAGGTTCTTAAGGCCATATTCTTTAGCCATCTCACCACAACGCTCAGCAGCAACCTGTGCAGCGAACGGAGTTGATTTACGAGAACCGCGGAAACCAGAACCACCTGCAGTTGCCCATGCAAGAGCATTACCTTGACGGTCAGTAATGGTAACGATTGTGTTGTTGAAAGACGCATGGATATGCGCTACGCCATCAGCAACTTGCTTGCGTACGCGTTTACGTGCGCGATTTGGTTGTTTAGCCATTAGTAATCACCTACCCCGATTATTTCTTGATCGGTTTGCGCGGACCCTTACGGGTACGAGCATTGGTCTTCGTACGCTGGCCACGTAGTGGCAAGCTGCGACGATGACGCAAACCGCGGTAACAACCAAGGTCCATAAGACGCTTGATGTTCATTGAAACTTCACGACGTAGATCACCTTCTACAGTGTACTTGGCAACGCCATCACGCAGTAGATCGATCTGCTCTTCAGTTAGTTCACTGATCTTAATGCTTTCAGCAATACCAGTCTCAGCCAAAATAGCTTTTGAACGGGTTTTACCGATACCGAAAATCGCAGTCAATGCGATAACGGCATGCTTATGATCAGGAATGTTAATGCCTGCAATACGGGCCACTATTCACTCCTAGTACTTTTTCAAGAAGAACCGCTGCAGAGCCCGTTGAGGATACGCAGCGGCTATACCACTTCTTTTGCACACACAAAAGGTGGGTGGCTAATGTAGCCACCCTGCCTAAATTTTGCAAGAAAAATATTCTGCTATTAGCCTTGGCGCTGCTTGTGCTTTGGCTCACTGCAAATCACGCGAACGACACCGTTACGCTTGATTACTTTACAGTTACGGCAGATTTTCTTAACGGAAGCACGAACTTTCATTGCTAAACTCCGTAGATGTCAATCTGTTATCGGCCATAGCCTTTCAGATTGGCTTTCTTCAACACGGACTCATATTGTTGAGACATCAGGTGTGTCTGAACTTGAGCCATAAAGTCCATAATCACTACAACTACGATTAGTAGGGAAGTCCCGCCGAAATAAAAGCGTACGTTCCAAGCAATCATCATGAACTCGGGGATCAGACAGATAAAGGTGATATACAACGCACCCGCAAGGGTAAGTCGAGTCATTACTTTATCTATATACTTTGCAGTCTGCTCGCCCGGGCGAATACCAGGTACGAATGCACCAGACTTCTTCAGATTGTCTGCTGTCTCACGCGGGTTGAAAACCAACGCCGTGTAGAAGAAACAGAAAAAGATAATCGCTGCAGCATAAAGAATTACATACAGTGGTTGACCAGGACTCAGTGCCAGAGACACATCCGCCAGCCAGCCCAGCTGCTCACTTTGTCCAAACCATTGGGCCAAAGTGCCTGGGAACAGGATAATACTTGATGCAAAAATCGCTGGAATTACGCCTGCCATATTAACTTTCAATGGCAAGTGAGTGCTCTGCGCAGCAAAAACACGACGGCCTTGCTGACGTTTTGCATAGTTAACGACGATACGACGTTGACCACGCTCCATGAACACTACGAACGCAATTACTGCGAATGCAATTACCGCAATCAACAGAAGAAGAAGCACGTGCAATTCACCTTGACGCGCTTGCTCCGCTGTCTGTCCGATAGCGGACGGTAATCCTGCAACGATACCCGTGAAAATAATCAAGGAAATACCGTTACCGATACCTCGCTCAGTGATCTGCTCACCTAACCACATCAAGAACATGGTGCCGGTAACCAAACTCACAACAGCAGTGAAGTAGAATCCAAACCCTGGGTTAACCACAAGGCCTGGAATCATACTTGGCAACCCTGTAGCGATACCAATCGCTTGGAAGGTTGCCAGTACTAGCGTGCCGTAGCGGGTATACTGGCTAATCTTACGACGACCAGACTCCCCTTCTTTTTTCAACTCAGCCAAGGCTGGATGAACTACCGTTAGCAATTGTACGATAATCGATGCCGAAATATACGGCATGATACCCAATGCTAGGATAGAAGCACGCTCAAGAGCACCACCAGAGAACATGTTAAACAGTTCAATGATGGTACCTTGTTGCTGTTCGAACAAATCGGCAAGTACAGCAGCGTCAATACCAGGAATTGGTACAAAAGAGCCGGCACGGAAAACCAATAACGCACCTACCACAAACAGTAGACGGGTTTTGAGTTCCGCAAGTCCACCTTTTGCACTACTAAAATTTTGTCCTGGTTGTTTTGCCATCTGTACCTCGTCCTCGAGCTAGTTATTCCTCGATTTTACCGCCAGCAGCTTCAATTGCAGCCTGAGCACCTTTGGTAACGCGAAGACCTTTAACAGTCACTGAACGCGCGATTTCACCAGACAGTACGATTTTCGCCGTACGGATGTCTTTAGTGATAACGTTAGCCGCTTTCAATGTCTCAAGGCTCACTACGTCACCTTCAACTTTAGCTAGTTCGCTTAGACGAACTTCTGCTGCAGTTAGGCTCTTGCGAGAAGTAAAACCAAATTTTGGCAGACGTTGTTTCAAAGGCATTTGACCGCCTTCGAAACCTGGGCGTACAGAACCACCTGAACGTGATTTCTGACCTTTGTGACCGCGGCCACCAGTTTTGCCCAGGCCTGAACCGATACCACGGCCTACGCGCTTCTTAGAAGGCTTAGAACCCGCAGCCGGAGATAGAGTATTCAAACGCATGTGATTACTCCTCCACTTTGACCATGTAGTAAACTTGATTGATCATGCCGCGTACGCAAGCAGTATCTTCAAGCTCAACAGTGTGGTTGATGCGACGTAGGCCCAAGCCACGCAGTGTAGCTTTATGCTTCGGCAAACGACCGATAGAGCTACGTGTCTGAGTTACTTTAATAGTATTAGCCATGTCGATTACCCCAGAATTTCGTTTACAGGCATACCGCGTTTAGCAGCAACCATTTCTGGAGACTTCATACCACCCAAACCAAGAATCGTTGCACGAACGATGTTGATTGGGTTAGTAGAACCGTATGCTTTCGCCAGAACGTTGCGAACACCCGCAACTTCTAGTACCGCACGCATCGCACCACCGGCGATGATACCTGTACCTTCTGAAGCAGGCTGCATGTACACTTTAGAACCAGTGTGGCGACCTTTAACAGCGTGGTGCAGAGTACCGTCGTTCAACGCGATAGTAACCATGTTACGGCGCGCTTTTTCCATTGATTTTTGGATAGCGGCAGGTACTTCACGGGCTTTGCCGTAACCGAAACCTACGCGACCATTGCCATCACCAACTACAGTAAGAGCGGTGAAGCTAAAGATGCGACCACCTTTAACCGTTTTAGAAACACGGTTAACAGCAATCAGCTTCTCTTGCAAATCACTTTGTTGTTTTTCGTTAGCCATCTTTCCGCCTACCTTAGAATTTCAGACCAGCTTCACGGGCAGCATCTGCCAGTGCAGCCACGCGGCCGTGGTATTGGAAACCGGAGCGGTCAAAAGCAACTGATTCGATGCCTTTTTCCAACGCACGTTCAGCTACTGCTTTACCAACAGCCGCTGCAGCGTCTTTGTTACCGGTACTCTTCACTTGATCACGGATCGCTTTTTCTACGGTAGAAGCAGCTGCGATAACTTCAGAGCCATTAGCTGCGATAACCTGTGCGTACACGTGACGTGGAGTACGGTGCACCACTAGGCGAGTCGCACCCAGTTCAGCAATCTTGCGACGCGCTCGGGTCGCACGACGGATACGAGCAATTTTCTTATCCATAGTGTTACCTTACTTCTTCTTAGCTTCTTTAGTACGCACGACTTCGTCAGAGTAACGAACACCTTTGCCTTTGTAAGGCTCAGGTTGACGGTATGCGCGGATGTCAGCAGCTACTTGACCAACTAATTGCTTGTCTGTACCAGTCAAAACAATTTCAGTTTGGCTTGGGCATTCTGCCTTGATGCCTGCAGGCAGGTCATGTTCAACCGGGTGAGAGAAGCCCAAAGTTAGAGCTACTGCGTTACCCTTGATTGACGCACGATAACCAACACCTTTCAGGATCAGTTTCTTGGTAAAGCCTTCAGTAACACCAACAACCATGTTGTTTACTAGTGCACGTGCAGTACCTGCTTGGGCGTTAGCCTTCACAATACCTTCGCGCGGCGCAAACTTCACAGCGTTGTCTTCTTGGCTTACTACCACTGCGTTGTTGATAACTCGGGACAATTCGCCTTTGCTACCTTTTACAGTGATTTCCTGACCGTTAAGGTTCACCTCTACGCCGGCAGGAATTACTACGGGTGCTTTTGCAACACGAGACATTTCCTACTCCTTAAGCTACGTAGCAGATGATCTCACCGCCAAGACCCGCTTTGCGAGCGGCACGGTCGGTCATCAAACCTTTAGAAGTTGATACTACAGCAATACCCAGACCACCCATTACAGAAGGCAGTGCATCTTTTTTCTTATAGATGCGCAGACCTGGACGGCTTACACGTTGGATTTGCTCGATAACTGGGTTCGCTTCGAAGTATTTCAAAGTCACTTCCAGTTCTGGCTTAACATCGCTTGTTACAGCGTAGTCAGCCACATAACCTTCAGCTTTAAGTAGCTCAGCAATTGCCACTTTTAGCTTTGACGAAGGCATTTTAACAGCAACTTTCGCCGCTGTCTGACCGTTACGAAGGCGGGTCAGCATATCCGAGATCGGATCTTGCATGCTCATAAGTCTTTACTCCCGTGATTCAATTACCAGCTCGCCTTACGCAGACCCGGAATCTCGCCTTTCATGCAAGCTTCACGGACCTTGATTCGGCTAAGGCCGAATTTACGTAGGTAGCCATGTGGACGCCCAGTCTGGTTACAACGATTACGCTGACGAGACTTGGAAGAATCACGCGGTAAAGTTTGAAGCTTCAGGACTGCGTCCCAACGCTCTTCTTCAGTCGCGTTCACGTTTTTAATGATAGCTTTAAATGCAGCACGCTTTTCAGCGAACTTTGCTACCAGTTTCGCGCGTTTTACTTCGCGCGCTTTCATTGATTGCTTAGCCATTACAGTAACCCTTCACCTTACTTACGGAATGGGAAGTTAAAGGCAGCCAGCAGAGCTTGACCTTCCTCATCAGTCGCCGCGGTAGTCGTGATAGTAATATCAAGACCACGAATACGATCTACTTTATCGTAATCGATCTCTGGGAAGATGATTTGCTCACGAACGCCCATGCTGTAGTTACCGCGACCGTCGAAAGATTTCGAACTTACGCCACGGAAGTCACGCACACGTGGTAGAGCGATTGAAATCAAACGCTCAAAGAAATCCCACATACGCTCGCCACGCAGGGTTACTTTACAGCCGATAGGGTAGCCCTCTCGGATCTTGAAGCCAGCAACAGATTTACGTGCTTTAGTGATAAGCGGCTTCTGACCAGTAATTGTGGTCATATCTGAAGCTGCGTTCTCAAGCAGTTTTTTATCGTTGATCGCTTCGCCCACACCCATGTTCAGGGTGATCTTTTCGATCCTTGGGACTTGCATGATACTCTTGTATTCGAACTTTTGAGCAAGCTCTTTTACAACAGTCTCTTTGTAGTAATCATGCAGTTTCGCCATAGTACTACTCCAACTTACTTAATAGTTTCGCCATTCGACTTGAAGAAACGAACTTTTTTGCCGTCTTCAAATCGGAAGCCTACACGGTCTGCTTTACCAGTTGCCGCGTTGTAGATAGCCACGTTAGAAACGTCAAGTGCAGCTTCTTTTTCAACGATGCCGCCTTGAACACCCATTGCCGGAACTGGCTTCTGGTGTTTCTTAACTAGGTTGATACCTTCAACGATAACCTTACCGGTAGTCAGTACCTTAGATACTTTACCTTTCTTGCCTTTGTCTTTACCAACAAGAACGATAATTTCGTCTTCACGACGGATTTTAGCTGCCATTTTAAACCGCTCCTTACAGAACTTCAGGCGCCAGAGACACAATCTTCATGAACTTATCGCCACGAAGCTCACGTGTCACAGGGCCAAAGATACGAGTACCGATTGGTTGCTCAGTATTGTCGTTCAACAACACGCAAGCATTACGGTCGAAGCGAATGACAGAACCGTCTGGACGACGAACGCCTTTACGGGTGCGAACTACAACCGCCTTCAGAACGTCACCTTTTTTTACTTTACCGCGTGGGATTGCATCCTTCACGGTAACTTTGATGACATCGCCGATATGGGCGTAGCGACGGTGTGAACCACCCAGCACCTTAATACACATTACACTGCGAGCGCCGGAGTTGTCGGCTGCATCCAGCATACTTTGCATTTGGATCATGGTTAGTGCTCCGCTGTTATTACATCTAGACCCATCTCGGGTCGGGCTGCCTCATTACAAGGGCGGCGAATAATAACACTATTTTTTAAAGATGAATAGATAAAAAATAAACGGCCCCAGAGATGGAGCCGTTTTATTTTTAACCGTTGGAAAGTTACCCTTACAGGCGTGCTTTCTCAACTACGCGTACCAGAGTCCAAGACTTAGTCTTAGACAGTGGACGACACTCACGAACTTCAACGGTATCGCCTTGGGCGCATTCGTTGTTTTCATCGTGAACATGTAGTTTAGTTGTACGCTTGATGAACTTACCGTAGATCGGGTGTTTCACCTGGCGCTCAATTGCAACAACAATAGACTTATCGCCTTTGTCGCTAACTACAAGGCCTTGTTGAGTACGGATTTGGTCGCTCATTATGCGTTGCCCTTCTGGTTCAGAACGGTTTTAACACGTGCGATATCACGACGAACAGTCTTCAGAGTGTGAGTCTGCTGAAGTTGACCAGTAGCCGCTTGCATGCGCAGGTTGAATTGCTCACGCAGCAGACCCAGCAGTTCTTCATTCAGCTGTTCTACGCTCTTTTCGCGAAGTTCTTGTGCTTTCATCACATCACCGCCTTAGTTACGAAAGTGGTTTTGATTGGTAGTTTACGTGAAGCTAGCTCGAATGCTTCGCGAGCTAGGGTTTCAGAAACACCATCCATCTCGTACAGGACTTTACCTGGTTGAATTTGTGCAACCCAGTAACTTACAGAACCCTTACCTTTACCCTGACGAACTTCCAGAGGTTTAGTAGTGATCGGCTTGTCTGGGAAGACACGGATCCAGATTTGACCCTGACGCTTAATGTGACGAGTCATAGCACGACGTGCAGCTTCGATCTGACGAGCAGTGATACGACCACGACCAACAGCTTTAAGGCCGAAGGTACCGAAGCTTACGTCAGTACCGGCAGCAAGACCGCGGTTACGACCTTTAAAAGCCTTGCGGAACTTAGTACGTTTTGGTTGAAGCATCGATAGACTCCTTACTTACGGCCTTTACGCTGCTTCTTAGGCTTATCAGCCTGTGGCTCAGCAACTGGCATGCCGCCTAGAACTTCACCTTTGAAGATCCAAACTTTAATACCAATTACACCGTAAGTGGTGTGAGCCGAAGAAGTTGCGTAATCAATATCAGCACGAAGGGTGTGCAATGGCACACGACCTTCACGGTACCACTCGGTACGAGCGATTTCAGCACCGCCAAGACGGCCGCTTACTTCCACTTTAATACCCTTGGCACCTAGACGCATTGCGTTTTGTACCGCACGCTTCATAGCGCGACGGAACATAACACGACGCTCTAGCTGAGAAGCGATGCTGTCACCAACCAGCTGAGCATCAAGCTCTGGCTTGCGTACTTCTGCAATGTTGATTTGTGCAGGTACACCGGCTAGTTGAGCAACGCGAGCGCGTAGTTTTTCTACGTCTTCGCCTTTCTTACCGATAACAACACCTGGACGAGCAGTGTGAATTGTCACACGGATGCTCTTCGCAGGACGCTCGATAACGATGCGAGAAATAGACGCTTTTTTCAGTTCATTTGTTAGGAACTGACGTACCTTGAAGTCGCCGTCTAGATTGTCAGCGAAATCTTGGCTGTTAGCAAACCAGGTGGAATTCCAAGGCTTACAAATGCCAAGACGAATACCATTAGGATGTACTTTTTGACCCATTGCTTTCTCTCCTCGTCTCTTAGCGGTCTGCTACAACAACAGTGATGTGGCTAGAACGCTTCAAGATGCGATCGGCACGGCCTTTTGCACGAGGCATAATGCGCTTCATGACTGGACCTTCGTCAACAAAGATTTTTGCGACATTCAAATCATCAATGTCAGCACCTTCGTTATGCTCGGCGTTTGCGATAGCAGACTCCAGAACTTTCTTGATCAGTTCAGCAGCTTTTTTGTCGCTGAAAGTCAGAACTTCTAGAGCTTGTGCAACGTTTTTACCGCGCACTTGGTCTGCAACCAAACGTGCTTTTTGAGGCGAAATACGAGCAAAGCGATGTTTAGCAATAGCTTCCATATCTTAACTCCTTAACGCTTCTTAGCTTTCTTATCTGCAGCATGGCCGCGATAAGTACGTGTTGGTGCAAATTCGCCCAGCTTGTGACCGATCATCTCTTCAGTGACGAAAACAGGTACGTGCTGACGACCATTATGGACAGCGATGGTCAAACCGATCATCTGAGGGATGATCATTGAACGACGGGACCAAGTCTTAACAGGCTTTTTGTCACCGCTTTCCAACGCTTTCTCTACCTTCTTCAGCAAGTGCAGGTCAATAAATGGACCTTTCTTGAGAGAACGTGGCATGGCGTATCCTCTTTAAAATTACTTGTTACGACGACGTACGATGTACTTGTCGGTACGTTTGTTCTTACGGGTTTTGAAGCCCTTAGTTGGCATACCCCAAGGTGATACTGGGTGACGACCGCCTGATGTACGACCTTCACCACCACCGTGTGGGTGATCCACTGGGTTCATTGCTACACCACGTACGGTAGGACGAACGCCTTTCCAACGAGTTGCACCAGCTTTACCCAATTCACGCAGCATGTGTTCTGCGTTACCAACTTCACCGATGGTCGCACGACCTTCAGAAAGAACCTTACGCATTTCGCCAGAACGCAAACGAATAGTTACGTATGCGCCATCGCGAGCAACGATTTGTGCGTATGCACCAGCTGAACGAGCCAGCTGTGCACCTTTACCAGGCTTCAGTTCAACACAGTGAACAGTTGAACCTACTGGGATGTTGCGCATTGGCAGGGTGTTACCTGCTTTGATCGCAGCATCAGCGCCAGATTGAATCTGGTCACCAGCTTTCAGGCCTTTAGGTGCAATGATGTAACGACGCTCACCGTCTGCGTACAGAACCAGTGCAATGTTTGCACTGCGGTTTGGATCGTATTCCAGGCGCTCAACTTTCGCTGGGATGCCGTCTTTAGTACGTTTGAAGTCAATTACACGGTAGTGTTGCTTATGACCACCACCGATGTGACGTACTGTGATACGACCGTTGTTGTTACGACCGCCTGACTTCTGGTTTTTCTCCAGAAGCGGTGCGTAAGGCTTACCCTTGTACAGGTCAGCGTTAACAACTTTAACAACGTGACGACGACCCGGTGAAGTAGGCTTACATTTAACAATTGCCATTTTTTAATACTCCTCCGTCTTACTCAGCGCCGCCAGCGAAGTCGATGTCTTGACCTTCTTTCAAGATAACGTACGCTTTTTTGACGTCTGAACGACGACCTTGGCGAGCACCTTGACGTTTGGTCTTACCCTTAGTGATAAGAGTATTTACAGACTTAACTTCAACTTCGAACAGTTTCTCAACTGCCGCTTTGATCTCTTTCTTAGTTGCAGTCATTGCTACTTTGAAAACGATAGTGTTACCGTTTTCAGCAGCCATGGTTGCTTTTTCAGAGATGTGCGGAGCACGTAGAACTTTAAGAATACGCTCTTCAGTGATCATCCCAGCATCTCCTCAACTTGTTTAACTGCTGCTGCAGTCATCACTACTTTGTCGAAAGCGATCAGGCTAACTGGGTCGATGCCTGCTGCATCACGTACGTCAACTTTGTACAAGTTACGTGCCGCAAGGAACAGATTTTCATCAACTTCTGCAGTTACGATCAGAGCTTCAGTCAGTTCAAGCTCTTTCAGCTTGACGATTAGCTCTTTGGTCTTTGGAGCTTCTACAGAGAAGTTGTCAACAACGATCAAACGATCTTGACGAACTAGCTCAGACAGAATGCTCTTAAGAGCACCACGGTACATTTTCTTGTTAACTTTCTGGCTGTGGTCCTGTGGACGAGCTGCGAAAGTTACACCACCCGAGCGCCAAATTGGGCTACGGATTGTACCTGCACGGGCGCGGCCAGTACCCTTCTGACGCCATGGCTTAGCACCACCACCGCGTACATCTGAACGGGTTTTCTGAGCGCGAGTACCCTGACGGGCACCTGCTGCGTATGCAACGACTACCTGGTGTACCAGGGCTTCGTTGTATTCACGCCCGAAGGTAGTTTCGGAGACAGTTAGCGCATCAGCGCCTTTGACTACCAATTCCATTACTAACTCCTCGACGTTACGCTTTAACGGCTGGTTTAACGATCACGTTGCTACCAGTAGCACCAGGGACTGCACCTTTAATAAGTAACAGTTTGCGCTCAGCATCAACACGTACGATCTCTAGGTTTTGAGTAGTTACCTGCTCAGCACCCATGTGACCTGCCATTTTTTTGCCTTTGAATACACGGCCTGGAGTTTGACATTGGCCAATTGAACCCGGTGCACGGTGAGACAAAGAGTTACCATGGGTCATATCTTGAGTACGGAAGTTCCAACGCTTAACAGCGCCTTGGAAACCCTTACCTTTAGATGTACCAGTAACGTCAACTTTCTTAATTTCTGCGAACAGATCTACGTTTAGCTCAGCGCCAACTTCGAACTCTTCACCACTATTCAGACGGAATTCCCACAGACCGCGACCAGCTTCTACACCTGCTTTCGCAAAGTGACCAGCTTCTGGCTTAGTTACGCGGCTTGCTTTCTTAGCGCCTGAAGTTACTTGGATAGCAGAGTAACCATCTACTTCAGGAGTACGTACCTGAGTTACACGGTTAGTTTCTACTTCTACAACGGTTACAGGGATAGAAACGCCTTCTTCAGTGAAGATGCGAGTCATGCCTACTTTACGACCGACTAGACCAATCATTACTTAAATCCCCTCTTAACCCAGGCTGATTTGAACATCAACGCCCGCAGCAAGGTCAAGACGCATCAGAGCGTCAACAGTTTTATCTGTTGGCTCAACGATGTCGATCAGACGCTTGTGAGTACGAATTTCGTACTGATCACGTGCATCTTTGTTGACGTGCGGAGAGATAAGAACGGTGAAACGCTCTTTGCGAGTTGGCAGTGGAATAGGACCACGAACCTGCGCACCAGTGCGCTTTGCGGTTTCAACGATTTCCGCAGTAGACTGGTCGATCAAACGATGATCGAAAGCCTTCAGGCGGATACGGATACGTTGGTTCTGCATTAGACAGAGCTCCAAATTAAAAAATTACACAAACAATATCGCCACTCTACCTCATTAAAACGAGGGAATGCCGATTGATTTATGTGAAACCGTAGTATCAATATTTGATACATTGTCAGCCATTTAACATGACTGCGAACATAAGCGGAGTATACATTACTGACTAATCAAGCTAAAAGCCTACGACGACTAGTCTTCCTCCTGTGCTCATTGGTTCACAACTGCACTTACGAGAACATTTTGTCTCAGGCAGTGCGGGCATTATACAGATCACAAAACGCTTTGCAAGTGCCGTTTAAAAATTAATCACAGCACACGTTTTGTCTGGGCTGGCGTCATTTCAATTGCTCATTCAACGCCCTTATTCTTCAGCCTCAATCATCTGTGCTTGGTTGTAGTTTTGAATACCGACTTTATCGATCAAACCGAGTTGTGTTTCTAACCAATCGACATGTTCTTCTTCATCTTCGAGGATATGGTTAAACAAATCACGAGATACGTAGTCACGAACACTTTCGGCATACTCAATAGCATCTCTCAGATCAGGAATGGCATCCATCTCTAACGCTAAGTCACACTCAAGCATTTCTTGCGTATCTTCTCCGATGCGAAGTTTGCCTAGGTCTTGTAAATTGGGAATGCCTTCAAGGAACAATATTCGCTCAATCAGATCATCAGCGTGTTTCATTTCATCGATCGACTCTTCATACTCTTTATCTGCGAGAACTTTTAGTCCCCAGTCTTTATACATTCGGGCATGAAGGAAATATTGGTTGATGGCAATGAGTTCATTACCAAGGGCTTTGTTGAGGTGTTGGATGATTTTAGGATCAGATTTCATCGCGCTCGCTCCTTTTCAGCATCTACTAAATGTAGAACTGTTCAAGGCGCTGTCAATCGCGCTATTGGGACACAGCCGTTATTTTAACTGGCCTGTTTAAACATCGCTAAGGTAGATAATTCGGTAGAGAGTTCATTAAGCAATTCTTTTGTTGGGCGAATACACTTTCCACATTGAGAGCCCAATGGGGTGATTCGACGAATACCTTGGATATCAGTAATCCCCTGCTCGAAAGCAAGTTTCTTGATTTTCTTATCGGATATTCCGTGGCACAAACAAACGTACATAACAACTCTCTCAACAATCCACCATGAGAATGTAAACGAGAATAGTTCACATTACAAATTGTATTTATCGATTGAACTGGGCATTTAGTAACAGGAAAACCGTTGCTTCCTTAGCCATCATTATTACTTATTGAAAAACAGGCATTAAAAAAGGACGCCGAAGCGTCCTTTTTTTTGCATTGTGCTACCGAAGCTTAAAATTAAGCAACGATCTTAGCAACAACACCCGCACCTACAGTACGGCCACCTTCACGGATAGCAAAA
>NZ_JAJUBC010000051.1 GCF_028683095.1 Enterovibrio gelatinilyticus
TAAGCCACCGTAAACGCCATAAATTGATATAACAAAATTTGCGGGAATGTTTTGCGTCCGCCTTGAAAACCTTTGTTATAAAGCTGCCACCCAATCTGTTTGAATAGCCGAACCTCGCCTTTTGCCTTTGCAAGCAGCCCTTGGGATGCTTGGTCTTTTCTCGCCATTGATGGCTTGTTTGCAACACTTTCAATGGTGAGCGGCGATCCAAAACCAAACCGCTTTTTTGTTGAGAAAACCACAGTGGTTTGGCGCTCAAAGTCGCTGCTTACATGTAAGCAAAATTACAGCGTATAACAGTGTATTAGAACCAAAATTGGTGTATTTAAACACGCCATTTAGTCCGATAACAACAAACAGCCATTCTACCATCTAACGTAACATTTTGTTTTATAAAACTAAGATCCGACCTGCAATAGTCACGTTGTTAAAAAGTGACAAATCGGTGATTTTGTAGATTATGCACCGTCACCATCATGGCTGCGTATTTAAGCAGTACTTAAAAACACGACAGATATGCTATCGGTCATTGGCTGAGATATGGGAAATTCAGTTGCGCGGAATTTTATTGAGTTTCTACGCTAGCTTGAAAAGGGGGAAACTCGCGTGAGGGTTCGTGTTGGGAGAAAGGATCATATGTGCTCTTCCAGTCATTATTGTTCTTAAAGCACAATATCGTTTAGGCCCCGCTTGAAGACACTGTTATAACACGCAAAGAATCTTGCACTTACAAACCAGTTGTATCTTTTGGATGGTGTATGCCGTCGTAGATTTTTACTGGCTCTAACTCATAGGGGTTAACGTCTTCAAGGCAAGCAACATTAATTGCATATTGGTGCGGGTTAGAGCGTCTTTGATGATGGGTGTATATGCCGCAGGTTTTACAAAAGAAGTGCTTCGCCGTCATTGTATTAAATTGATAAAGGGTCAAGTTGTCTTCGCCTTTTACTATTTTTAGGTTTTCAAGCAAAACGGAGGCGGCAATAGCGCCGCGCTTTCTACACATGGAACAGGTACAACGACGGGGATCTTCCAGTCCGTTTGGCATTGTCAGTTCTAGCTCAACGGCGCCACAGTGACAACTTGCTTTGTGTACTTTCATTATGTCCATACTATTGATTCCATGCCGTTCGACTAGTCTGCCTATATCTCTACAAATTTACCATATAGCCCGAAAAATCCGCGTATCAACCTAGTGGTTTACGAGCAAATTGGGAAGTTCGACGTCACCAAATAGATACCAACGAGCTTAACTGTATGTATTCAATTGGGCTTTTGGACAGGTACTGTGCATGAGGGAAATTGAGTGCCTTGGGGCGGATTTATGTGCAGAGATGCGTGAAAAGCTAGGTTACGTTGAGACATAACTGAAACGAGCCAAACGGTCAGAATAGACTCAAATCTGATTGGAAAAGTGATAAGTTAAACTTTGACTCCCCATGAATAACTTTGCTTCGTGACTTTCTCCTGTATCGTCACTCCTAATACACACGCCACATTGTGTGAAAACATAGACATCTTTGCTTTCAACTAAGCCTTAACTTGCTACGCTTCTCTGAACACGAAATCGGACTAGGTGATTCCCATCGAAGCACGTTTGCAATCCTTCGCGGCTCGATTACACACTCAAATGCAGCACCCTCTGTGTGTCCACGTGGTCATATTTTTTGGCACGCTTGTCAGTTTTTATCTTTCTTCGTTTTTCACGTATCAACCAAAGCACTATTTCGTTCTTTCTTTCGTGAATGCGTTTGTCGCCGCGGGGATGTTGTTGATTGGGGTTCGTGCTCTACCTGCGATCGTTTTGGCCTTGATTGTTCACTATGTGTTGTTTGTCGATGTGGCAATAGGGTATGCGGTTCTGTTTTCGCTGGTTCTCCCCATCCCACCGATTCTGATCAGCCAGATACACCTAAAAGTCATAAAGCATGTGAAGCAGCAGAGCAGCGTTTTACTGATGTCGAGCGTCTACTTTTTGCTGTTTGGTTTGGCGTTACCCATGCTGCAAACATCGCTGTTGCTGTTTGTGTCCTACCTTTCCAAGATTTCTCTAAGCCTTGAATTTATGCTGCTTTCTTCGTCGAGTGTCGCTTTGACGCACATGATACTCACACCGATTATATTTCTAGCGTTGAGCGTGTTGTTTGGGGTAGGGAAAAGTAAATACATTGCATTGGACGAGCAGATATTCGAGATGAACAGCACGGTATGGAGCTATCGTGTATGGGCTGGGGTATTACTTGTGACGCTTGGAAGCATCGCGATTGTGCCTGAGTCAATGTTGCTCTATTCGTTATGGTTCTTTTTCCTAGTGACTGTCTTCGTGGGTATTGGTCGTTTTGGGATTATTCGGCCTATGGTGCTTGGGCTGCTGGTGGTGGGGGTGATGCTGTATAACGCCACAGCTAAAGTGAATGATGCATGGGGATATGATGATAGATATGTAGGCTTAATCGAGGTGTTGGTAGCGTTTGTCGTGCTGGCCTACATCCACGGAAGTTCGACGATAAGGAGCTTCATTCTTTCACAAGAGAAAATCCATAACGAACGGACAGACCCTTATACGGGGCTTTACAATCTTGCACAGCTTAAGGATGACGTCGCGAATTGCAAGAAACCGATCTTGGTGTTTCTTGATTTGTGGCCAACCTTGTCGAAGTTAGCGGGAATAGGGTACAGCGGTCAGACTCAGTTACTGCTTCAAATTACTCGAAGCTTGTTCACAACCCGTTCAGACATTAAACGCGCGTATCGACCGCCGTTTACCACGGGTGTTCTATTTATTCTTCCCATGACTGATAACGTTCAAAGAGAACTTGTGTCTATTAGTGCAATGTTGGATGAGTTTCAGTTCTATTGGAAAGGCACGTCAATGAGTTTGGTGTCGCATACCTTACATTGCTTTCCGCTGCCCAATGACGAGGATTTGGATGCAAAAATTTCAACCTTTTGTGACCAGCCTTATTATGCACATCAGAAAATCTTGTGGTTTGACGATAGCGAGCAAAGCACGCCAAGGATGTCTCGGTTGCTCAAGGTTCAACATGCCATTAAGCACAATGAGTTTGTGCTTTACTGTCAACCATATAGACACCTCCATAACTCGCATTCAGGAAGCCACTTCGAAGTGCTACTGAGGTTACATCCAGCCGATGGCAGCCAATTGGAGCCTGCGGAGTTTTTTCCAATGGTTAATGAATTTGGTGTTGAAGAACAGTTGGATAAATGGGTGATTGAAAACACGTTTAAGCTGCTATCAGAAAACCTTCTTCAATGGGAGTCAATTAATCGCTGTGCTATCAACTTAACGGCAAAATCCCTAGGTGATGATGAATTGGCATCGTTTGTCCTCAGGCTCGCCGAAAAATACGACATACCGTTAGGTAGAATTTGCTTTGAAATTACGGAATCTGCAGCATTAGAAAATGAAGCACAAGCCATAGCGACCGTTGAGGAATTGAAATTGGCGGGTTGTACGATCGCGCTGGATGATTTTGGAACGGGTTATGCGAGTTTTGCCTATTTACGACGTATTCCTGTGACGGTGCTAAAGATTGATGGGGAGTTCATTCGTAACCTGCCAACCAACCCGACTGATAGGTTGATCGTTGAGTCGATCCATCTTGTGGCAAATAACATGTCCTTAGTAACCGTTGCTGAGTATGTAGAAACAGAAGCACATGCTGATTTGTTACGAGAGATTGGGATTGATTATGCTCAGGGATTTGGCATGGCGATGCCACTTCCATTGGATGAACACATTAAATCTATCAATGTGTCTGTTGGCATATAAGATTGGTAGCAAGGTAGCAAGGTAGCAAGGTAGCAAGTCAGTAAGTGGGTAAGTGATGAACGGGCACTGACGATGTATAAAAAAGGGGAGGAGTTGAGTTGAACGAGGTACTTGAAAAAGCCAGCAGAATCGTTGTTCTTTTGGCTTTTAATCTATGCCATAAGTTGTCGCTAGTAACGCTTACTTACGTTTAGGCAGTTTATAGATACGGCCTGCTGCAGCATATGTATCGCGGTCTTTGATATCGAACTGTGTAAAGAAGAACCAAGCGACAAATACAATCACATCTTCGCCTACATTCATCACATGGTCGGCAAATTCTTCTTCTTCACCACTGTCATTTACGTCAGTAAATACATGATAAACGCGGTTTTCACCTTCCATTTCGGCGAGAGAAAACTGACCAGTCAGAGCGGTTGCTGCTTCAGCGATGTTCTCATCGTCACTCGCCTTTAGCAGGTTGAGTGCATCAGGTAGGCTGGTTGTTTCGCATAAGGCTTTTACCAGCGTTTCAAAATCTTGTTGTTCCATGTAGGAATCCAATCTGTTACTAAAAATAAAACGGAAAATGCCCGGCTGAACCGGGCATTTCATGACGCAGAGGCGAGTTTACTCAGCAACTTCTGCGTTGTGGTATACGTTTTGTACGTCGTCGCAATCGTCTAGCATGTCCATAAACTTGTCGAAAGCAGCCACATCGTCGCCTTTCACTTCCGTCATGGTTTGTGGAACGAACGTGATTTCTTCAACATCTAGAACTACGTCAGGCATTGATTCAGCCAGTGCGTTTTTCACTTTGAAGAACTCAGTCGTTGGTGCGAATACGGTGATCACGCCATCTTCACACTCAATGTCAGTCACGTCTGCATCTGCCATCATCAGTGCTTCAAGTACGGCTTCTTCGTCTTCACCCGCGAATTGGAATACTGCTTGGTGCTCGAACATGTGAGCAACAGTGCCTGGGCCACCAATTTTTGAATTGGTTTTCACGAAACACTGACGAACTTCCATGTAAGTACGGTTGTTGTTGTCTGTTAGACAGTCAACGATAACGGAGCAACCACCTGGGCCAAAACCTTCGTAGCGAGCAACTTCATAGTTTTCACCGCCGCCGCCTGCCGCTTTTTCAATCGCTTTTTCGATAACGTGGCTTGGCACCTGATCTTTCTTAGCTTTCTCGATCATGCGCTTTAGCGAAAGGTTGGTATCTGGATCGCCGCCACCGTTTTTCGCGATAACGTAGATTTCTTTACCGTACTTTGAATACACCTTAACTTTGGCGCCTTGAGTTTTCGCCATTGCATTTTTGCGAACTTCGAAACTGCGTCCCATGGGGAGTTACTCTCTATAATTTACGTTTGTTGAAGTAGGTGGATTTTATCAATCACTGCTTTGGTTTTTCCAGCATTAAAGTGATGTCAGCGCCATGAAATGCTGTGTGGGATCAAATCTGATGGTATTTGGACGTTTTATAGACGCAAAAAAGGCGGCTTGCGCCGCCCACTTTTGGTTTGCTAGAGAAATTACATCTCGTAGCGGATGTTGTCGATGTTCAGCACCATCGGGCCGGTTGGCTCGATAACAAAGATGTTTTTAAGACCACCAATGTTTGCTTTCGCACCTGGCGCAAAACGGTTTCCGTTTTCAATTAGCTCAGCAAAGCTAATGCGCACTTCTTTCCATTGACCTACAGGTGGTAAGTCGACATCAATATCACTTGATGCTGGCCAGCCACTGTCAACACGGACCATGACTTTGGTTTCTGGCGCTTGTTCTTCGATCATCATATCAAAGACAATCTCTCCGCCGTTCATCCAATCAGACATGTTAACTTCTGGTGACTCGAAGTAGAAGTTACCAATTTCACCGGTTTTCTTGATGCCAAGAACATTACCGCGCCCAGCAACTTCTTTCGTTTCGGTGTAGATCTTAAACTGCGGATCATACTCTTTCGAACGAAGGTGTTTGTCTAGCTTGTCATCATACAAAGTAAACAATGGGCCTTTGGCGTAATCAGGACCTGGAATAATGATTTCTGGTGCTGCAGTACCGGCAACAAATTGTGCATCTTCTGATACGGTCGCACAGCCTTTGCCTGTCACAGGATCTTTCGAACATTCGTAAACACGAACGAAATCAACTTCCATGGTTTGAGGGAAAATAGAATCATCAATACCGCCTTCATTGGCGTTAGATGCCCATGAACCGCCCAATGCCAAGTTCAGGATCATGTGGAAACGCTGGTTAAACGGTGCATCGCTTTCGCCAGTTACCCATTTCCCGCCTTCTTTGTATTGGCTGTACCAGCCATCAGAACGCTGAGTTGCGTAGTGGTTGCCATCAATGAACCAACGCATTTCGTCTTTTTCCCACTCGATTGAGTAAGTGTGGAAGCCATCCGCGGGGTTGATGTGACCAGGAAGCTCGTATTCGGCTGCGGTGCTCACGTTATCTGGCCATTCACGACCATAGTGCAGCGTACCGTGAATACGGCCTTCTTTCTTGCCCGCTTCAGCACCGAGTTCATCGGTTGGTGTTTGCAGGTTAACCGCTTCTACGATATCAATCTCACCAGAAGCTGCCCAACCACCGTAAACGTAGTCGGTAGGAAGCATCCAAATGGCAGGCCATGTGCCTTGTCCAAATGGCAATTTAGCACGCACGTCAAAACGCCCATACTGCCAATCACCTTTGTTCATGGTTCTCAAACGAGCAGAAGTGTATGGTAATGTCGCTTTGTGGCGAGTCTTGCCTTCTGGGTCGGAAGGACCTGTGAATTGGTAGTTACGTGCGACGATGTGTAGTTTTCCGTCTTCAACAAAAGAGTTAACAGGGCGCTTGGTGTAGCACTGGCGCTCAGCATTACCACCACCGTAACAGTTAACTTCGTGGCTCCATTTATTCTTATCAATGGTGTTGCCACTAAACTCATCGTTCCAAATTAGTGTCCACGAGTCGTTTGGTTGTACCTCTGCGACACTGGTGTCTGGGCCAGTGCTAACAGGTTGGTATACTTTCGACTCACACCCGACCATGGCACCTAACACTGCGCTGGCCAGCAGTACACGTCGATAAGGGAAATTACTCATTATTGTTTCCTTACTCGTCGGCAATTCATGAGAATTGCTAAAAATCTCTTATTCTTTAAGGCTACACATTTAGCGTAGCCATACATGACGTGAACGGCTTACCAGTAGGCATCAGCTTGAATACCGAAGACGATATCATCTTTGAGTTTTACCTTTGGATCTGTCTCATCGCCTGTGGTCCAAGATAGTGGCAAGTAAGTCGCAGTGAAACGGATCTCTGCCGTAGAGAGGCCATCGGAGAGAACAAACGTTGGAGCTACAGTAAATTTCGACTGATGCCAAGTACCGCCATTTTGGGTGTTCTCGTAAAAACCCGCTTCTGTCTGAACAATAAAGTTATCACGCACAGGGAAGATGTTACGCATCATGACAGAAACCCAGTAGTTGTAACCGCCATCATCAGCGCCAGACACTGAGTTTGTGCCTTCGTCGTTATACTGCGCTTGAATGGAAGGGAAGAACCCAATACCAGAACTGTTGGTGTAACCACCCCATAGCAAAACACGTGCGGATAATGCGTCTTCTTCACGGTGGGTAACAAGGTAATATGGGTCGCCAAAGTAATCACCCCATTCACCGGTATGATAGCCTTGAGTCACTGAACCCGGGCGCAGGGAGCTGTAATCGGTGATTGTGCCACCCAATAAGTTACCAGAACCCAGACCGCGCCCTGCTTGCGCGATAGCGTAAGAGAATGCATTGCCTTTAAGGCCAAAGAAATCGAGCATGTGATAAATAGCTGTTGCGTCGTAACCCGTGTCTGCCCACTGCTTGCCAGTAAAGTCCCAGTTATCAGGCATGTATTTGTAGTTACCCTGAACGGTTAACGCACCCAGTGTATAAGAGGCGTGAAAAGTGTGCATTGGGTTGTTTTGGTTTGACGCGATCAGTGCACGAGCGTCCGGGTCAGCGAAGCCGTCCTTGAATAGACCTGCATAGACATCAGTGCCACTTGAAAACGCTTTAGAAACGAAGTCTTCATAGCTTTCATTTAGACTGATGTTACGTTCGCTTGAGATGTAAGCAATATCAATGAAACCATCGCCGAGCTCATAATCTTGGATACCAGTACCGATCCCTTCAAGGTCGGTGTAGAAAAAGTCGGTCATGAAAATGTAGTTTTCTTCACCAATTTTTCTTTTTCCACCCCAAAGTGTCCCAGAGGGTGTCAGACCATCCATTTCGATAAAACCGATGAGGTCATCAAACTCGGTATTACCGACACCTATATGGATGCGAAGTTGTTGGTCGTCGTTAATATTGGTAATTGTGGTAAAACCAAAGTTACCGTCATTGTCTGACTCTAAACCAAGACGGCCAAGTTGCTCTTTCTGGCCACCGATATCAGCTTTCTTAAAGTCATTCTCCTTACTGGCAAAAAAACCAGCACGGAAATATCCGTGGAATTCGACTTCGTCAATGATGGCGGCATTTGCGGCGGGCATACCCGAGAGGGCTGCAGCTGCTCCTAATATCGCTATCGATAATCTGGACTTTTTCATTCTCACTCCGTTAGAGATTTGGCCACTCTAAAAGAAAGCGCTTTCTTATCTTTGTAATACTAACCCCGAAATTCAAATGAAAAATACCAGACACCCGAAGGGCATTCTTCATGTTAAGTGACGGGTTTGACTAGTTTTAACGGCTCTCGTGTCTAAAAATCTTAAATGAAAAGTGAGTGTGACACTGTGAAACCGCTAGTCATCAGACAAACTAAGTAGGCTTGTTGTCCAGTGCAAATGTCACAACCTAAAAACACGCTCTGATTCACAAAATATTTACATTTAGCCCGATGTTTTAGTGACTCTGTCTCTTTATATGGGCTTTGTTGCATTTGAGTTTTCAATTTGTGCGATGTGAATCACTTTTGAGAATCTTGCATTTTGTGCATTTGTTTACATGGTATTGCTCATCTAATTCGATATAGATTGCATAATGTTGTTGAGTTGTACTGCCCCTTAACAATAAATTTACATTATGCGCGAGATCTCTATCTCGACTGCAATAGAGCTGGGTAACCGGCTTTATTTTGACAATAAAGTGAAAGCGCTTTCTTTTGGCAATGACACCCACTTTGCAAAAAGATTTCTCTGTTCGGCAGGGGAGCTCTAAAACCAGCGGTTGGCAATGACGCGTCGCTGCTTAGATGTAGAATCAAAAATACGGACGACATGATGAAGAATTTTTTAGCTAAAACGGTGCTGCTTGCTTCCGTGGCGCTGGTTGGATGTGGCGGGGGCGATGAGCCACCCGTAAGCCAATCAGTCACGGGCGATGAAGCGAGCCCGAACAGTGGCGCGAAAACGATCTATTACAAAGGTATTTTACCTGATTATCTCAGTGCAGACGGTTGGCAGGGTGAAGATGAAACTGGCACCAAATTCAGCACTGCTGGTTTTGGTGCCAACACGAATACACAAACACTGATAGTTACCCCTCCTCCCGGTCCAAATAACGATCTCAAAATGGCGACTTGGGGTTGGGGCGGTGGTCTTTATACCGATAGCAGCGATAAAGCAAACTCGATTAACCTGTCGGGCTTCCAAAATGGCTTCATGACCTTTGATGCAAAAGGAACCATGACGACGCCAGTAACTATTGGCTTTAAATCGGGATCTGACCTTCGTGATAATGAAGATAAACTCATAGATTCCACTCGTCCTGCTAAGTCATTTGGTGTGTTGTTCAGCACGACTGACAAAGTTTCTCAATCAGGAAAATCTTCGCTAGCTGGTTCACGTACGATTACACCTGAATGGACAACATTCCAGGTGCCAATCAGCGAGATCTTAGGTGGTGAAACAGTGGATTACACTGATATCACTATTCCTTTGTTTGTCGAAGGTGAGTTTGAAGATGATGGTACGATCGAATTGCGTAACGTCCACTTCACCAAGGATGCGACAAGCACGATTGATGATGATGAAGTGTTTCAAAAGCTCATTCCTCCTGCAGGGCCTCAAAATACACAAGGCGCATTGACGGTATACTATCAAGGAAACCTTCAGTATGGCTTAGAGGTATTTGGTTGGGAATTGACGTCCTTTATTGCGGACAACCCGCAAACTAACACCCTTGAACTAACAACGCCTCCGACTGCGGGTACCGCAAAAGATTGGGGCTGGGGTGCTGGTGCAGTGACACCAACAGGTGATGATACCTACCCTACTGCCTTAAACCTCGTTGGTTTTGAAGACGGCTACATGTCTTTTGACATCAAGGGTACGACGACGACTGACATTCTTATCGGTTTTCAAACAGGTGTGTTTGCTGAAGCCGCTGGACGTGCTCAGTCTTCAAATGCTGTAACATTCGGTCCAAGTGGTCGCTCAATTACCTCTGAGTGGCAAACGTACCAAATTCCAGTATCAGAGCTTGTCGGCGACAAAAGCATTAACTTCTCTGACATCACATCTCCTCTCTATTTTAATGGTGCTATTGACGACGGTGGCGTGATTGAAGTTCGTAACGTTTTCTTTGGAAAAACCAAGGATAGCGCTATTGCATCAGATCTCGATGATGGTGATGGCAGTGGCGGTGGAACTGATGGCGGCACCGATGGTGGAACCGATGGAGGCACTGATGGCGGTACTGATTCTGACGCAGTCTTCACAGCGTATCAAAATGGAAACATTCAATACGATTTAGAAGCGAATGGTTGGGAACAAACTTCGTTCTTCACTGCTAACCCAGACAAGCAATCTCTTGAACTCACAACGCCTCCTACCGCGGGTACCGCGAAAGATTGGGGCTGGGGTGCAGGCTTAAACACCAAAGATCAAGCGTCGACCGACTTAAGTGGTTACCAAAATGGCTTCATGAATTTTGAAATCATGGGTACGACGACAACCGATATTACGGTTGGGTTCCAGACGGGTGTATTTGGCGATGATAGCCGTCCTCAAACGAACAACGGTGTGACATTCGGCCCAGGTGGTCGTTCAATCACTGGTGAATGGCAGTCATACTCAATTCCAATGTCTGAGTTGATGGCGGCGGCTGGCAACACGGCAAGTCTCGCTGATGTAACGTCGTTGATCTATTTCAACGGCGCAGCAGATGATGGCGGCGTGATTGAAATACGCAACCTCTACTTCAGCGCTTCTGCTAATGGCTCAATTGGTTCAGATTTGTCTGACGGTGGTACTGATGGCGGAACTGACGGCGGTACCGATGGTGGAACTGACGGCGGCACCGATGGTGGAACTGACGGCGGCACCGATGGTGGAACTGACGGCGGCACCGATGGCGGAACTGACGGCGGCACCGATGGTGGAACTGACGGCGGCACCGATGGTGGAACTGACGGTGGAACTTATGGCGGCGTTGAACTTGTAGCTCAGCCAGCAGCAACAGGCAACTATCCTGTATCTAGCGTTGCGAATGGTGATGCTCCTGGGCAGCCTGTGCTAGGTACTGCTGAGTTACCTGCTATTTCTTACGGTGCATTCCGCACAACGACTCGTACTGAAGCAAATGTACCAAGTGTTGCTGATCTGAAAGAAGATCTTAAGATCATGCACGCTTCAGGTATTCGTATGCTGCGTACCTACAACACACAAGGCTTCTCTGATACAGAAAATCTGCTGATAGCTATCAGCCAACTGAAAGAAGAAGACTCAAGCTTCGAAATGAATGTGATGCTTGGTGTTTGGATTTCAGCGTTGAATGCGTTCTCTGACCAACCTATCGATCACTCTCAGGAAAGCCCTGAGAACGATGCAGAAATGGATAAGGCGGTTGAGTTTGCGCAAAACTACCCTGACATCATCAAAGTTATTGCTGTTGGTAATGAAGCGATGGTTGAGTGGGCAACTACCTACCGCGTTGAGCCAGGCATTATCCTAGGCCGTGTGAATGAGCTTCAAGCTCTGAAAGCGGATGGCACAATTAGCGAAAACATTTGGATCACCAGCTCTGAAAACTGGGCGGTGTGGGCAATCAACAACGATTACTATCGTGGACATGAAGCCGACATTAAAGCGCTGATCCAAGCGGTTGATTATGTGTCAGTACATGTATATCCGTTCCATGATACTCAGTTCGATACGTCGTTCTGGAATGTACCTGCGGATGAACAATCACTGTCTCGTCAAGCACAAGCAGATGCCGCAATGGGTCGTGCATTTGGCAAGGCGATGACACAGTTTGATGACGCGCAAACAAGCGTTTTAGCTGTGGATAGCACGAAGCAAGTTCATATCGGAGAAACTGGTTGGTCGACGCTGTCTAGTGAAGCGTATGGCGCTGGTGGTACTGGGGCAGCGGATGAGTACAAGCAAAAAGCTTACTTTGACGCAATGTCTGATTGGGCAGCTGATTACGGTGCATCTGTATTCTTCTTCCAAGCATTTGATGAACCATGGAAAGGTGACTCAAGCAACCCAAGCCACTCTGAGCAACACTTCGGGCTGGTAGATATTAACGGTAATGCTAAATACGCAATTTGGGATCTTGTAGACGCAGGTGCGTTTGCTGGAATCACTCGTGGCGGTAACGAAATCGTTAAATCAAACAGCGGCAACGCACAAACGGTTATCGACGGCATTCTTGCTATCCCTTACGCATTTAATGCGGGCGGTGAAATTGAAGGTGACGTATATACCATCTATAGCGGTTCAGTTAATTCAAGCCTATCTGCACTAGCGTGGGAAAATACTGCGTGGCTAGCTGCCAATCCAGACAAACAAGTTCTTGAGCTAACAACGCCACCGACGGCGGGCACTGCGAAAGATTGGGGTTGGGGAGCAAGTACTGCTGTTGCTGGTAGTTCAGGCCAAAATCTGACTGGTTTTGAAACGGGCTACTTGATGTTTGACATCAAAGGTACCACGACAACTGCAATCAACATCGGCTTCCAAACGGGTGTGTTTAACGATGGCACGCGTCCACAAACGAGCAATAGTGTTCAATTTGGTCCTGGTGGATATTCAGTAACATCTGAATGGCAGTCTTATAAAATTGCCGTGACTGAACTGACAAGCAGTACGTCTCCTGACTTTACAGACGTCACTTCACCTCTGTTTTTCCAAGGCGTAACTGATGACGGCGGTGTGCTAGAACTGCGCAACGTTCGTTTCAGCAAAACTGGGGAAGACACTGATGGTGGCAACGGTGGCGGTACTGACACCTCAGGTACTGGATACGTCATGTATACCGGTAAAGACACTGTTCATAGCTTCGACGATATTCAAGTATGGTCGCAAGACGGTTCAGGCGCTTCTATCGGTGCGGGAAGTGACAGCACTTATTCACCTGTTCAGGAACTTACGGTAACGGGCGGTTGGGGTTCTGCTGCTTGGTTGTTTAACACAACACAAGTCGACCTTACGTCATATACACATGCCGAGTTCAAAGTAAAAACATCGGCTGCAAATATTGATGTCACCATTATCAATCAAGATGATGAGACAGCAGCGAATCCATACTCACTGTCGTCAGGTACTTCGCTTGATAATGGTTGGGTCCAAATGAGTGTGCCAGTGCCTTCTTACACTGATATGAAGACATTTGCGTTAACTCTTGGAGAGAATGGAACACTTCAAATTGCTGATATTGCCTTTGTTGATAATGATGGTGGAAGCGCCCCTTCTGGCACCGGATATGTTTACCACTCAGATGAAGAGAACAATATTGCGTTTGAGAACATCTTGGTGTGGTCACCTGAAGATCCTGCAGGCAATGCAACATTAAATGAGACTGCTGACGGTGAATACAACAAGGTATTAGAACTGACGACGACTGCTGGCTGGGGTTCAATTGCCTGGGTGAGTAAGTCAAACCCTATCGACATTAGCGCATTCACACATGCAATGTTCAAAGTGAACACCACAGCTGATGCGGTGAAAATCACGACGATCAACCTGGATGGGACGCAAACTGGGGAAGGCTACCCGACGTCACAAGGCATTGTGCTTAATGATGGCTGGGTGGAGATGAAGGTCCCTCTGGCAGAATTTACTCAATTGACAGATTTTGCTATCACGTTGGAGGGCAATGGAACGCTGAAAGTCACGGATGTTGTATTTGTGACAAATGAAGTACCTGCGACTCCTGAAACAGCCTACTTGTCGTATACAGGTCAAGATAACAATCTTCCATTTGACGCGCTTCAGTATTGGGAACAACTTGCTGTCAACGTTAAAAATGGCGGCGTGTATGATCCTGTGTTCGAAGTGACAGCCAACGATAATTGGCAGGCATTGGCTTGGGTATACAACGTAAACCCTGTTGATATCACGTCATATACGCATGCTCAGTTTAAGGTGTTGACCGACGAAGCTGATATTGGAGTGTTGACACTAAGTTTGACTCAACCGGAGGTATCTGAAACTCACTCAATCTCTAGCGGTACAGCACTGTCTGATGGTTGGGTGCAAATGGAAGTACCATTATCTGATTTTGCTGATATGAAGACGTTTGCGTTGGTATTTGCTAATGCGGGCTCCTTTGACATTGCAGATGTTTCATTTGTAAACAAGGACTCAGAAGGTGGCACAGACGGCGGCACCGATGGTGGTACTGACGGCGGCACCGATGGTGGCACAGAC
>NZ_JAJUBC010000052.1 GCF_028683095.1 Enterovibrio gelatinilyticus
CCCGCTGTTCTCTCCCGCTGTTCTCTGTCCCCGCAGTAATGGGCTGGGGCGTGGCGGCGATCGTGATGAGTGATGAGTGATAAGTGATGAGAGGGCGTCAGCTATTTAGAGTGTAATGGTTGGCCATCAACAATATGACAGTCACATCGTTTCAAAGCCAACCATTCATCTTAAATCAGCGTCTATGCATTTCAGGCGCTAACTCTATACTATTGATATTTAGGATTAAACCTTCCTGCCCTGCATGTTTTCTACGTTTGGTGAGCTCGCTGCTATAGCGATTCCGCTAAGGATTCGAACGCTTGCATTTTAACCTTGGATGTTTCCCTAGCTGCGTTTGAGGCGCTTTCAGCCGAAGAGAACACAGCGATAACAACATCCTTTTCTTGGTTGATATAGAGGAACTGCCCGAATACGCCGCGATATGTCGCAATGTTCTTGTCTGAATCATGCACCCAAAGGAAGTTCTTATAACCTTCTAAGTGTGGGTCGAACACGTTTACGGCTGCATCTTTATATACGCTGTTCATCATGTGTGTATTTTCTTCTTTGGTGATGTTGAAGCTGTCTTTCACCCACTTTTCAGAGAACACTTGCTCGCCGTTGTACTGACCATTGTTTGCCATTGCGAGGCCTACTCGAGCAAAGTCTTTCAATGTTGTATTAAAGCCGCCTGTCGCCACTGGGTTGTAGTTCATGTCAGTAATGAAGAATGCGTCATGCTCAACACCGAGTTTGCTCCAAATATTATCCGCGATGAACTCGTTGAGCGGTTGACCTGAAACGCGAGCGATAATCCAGCCAATTACGTCAACGTTGGGGCTGTGGTACTCAAACGTATGATTCACGGCTAAATCTTCGTTCTGCTTAAACTTTGGCGCAAAGCTCAACAAATCACGTGGTGTGTCTGTTTTCGTTGGATCTAATGCCAGTAAGTCGTAGGCAGGAATAAACCCTAAGCGGCGGAAGTACTCATAATGCACATCGCCCGGCGCCATGTTTACGTAGTCTTCGTTGTAATCAATGGCGGTTGTCATGTTTAGTAGAGCACGGACGGTTTGTTCACCAAAGTGCGAGCCTTTGAGTTCATCAATATAGACACTGACTTTTTGGTCAACGTCGACTTTGCCTTGTTCGACCAACAAACCCAACGCCTGACCAACCAGAGATTTGGTGCTTGATGCCCACATATGATGGTCTTTGGCAGTGAAATCCCCGAAGTACTCTTCGTGAAGTATCTTGCCGTCTTTCAAAATGATGTAGCCGTCAGTGTTGTCATGAATCATGGCATCACGGAATGTCAGTGTTTCATTACCGTAAGTCAATTTGTGTTCAGCAACGTCCGGATTTAGCGCCTGAGGGATTTCATTTATGGCGCCATCACGAGGAACCATAACACTTGGGTGAATGCCCATATTCTGGAAAGCCCACTGGTTAAACGGCGCGTGAGTCCAGTTACTTAGTGTGACTTGTTCATCCGCCTGCGCAGGCACCGTAGACATTGGTTTGATATCCGCAAATGCGCTTGTAGAAAAGAGGCCCGTGATGATAAGAGTGATTATTGATTTTTTCATTTGAATTCCCCGTTAACAATCTTGTGTGTACGGGAGTAGATTAACTTGTTAAATTCGAACATATAAATCCAAAATGTACGCTTAAACAGTACAAAGGGGTGGCGATGATTTCGATGGAACAAGTGGCTTGCTTCACCAGTGTTTACGAGCTGCAAAGCTATAGCGCTGCCAGCAACAAATTGGGGAAGGCTCGCTCAACGGTGAGAGAGCGCATCAATGCCCTTGAAGATATGATGGGTGTAGAACTATTTTCCATCGAGGGAAAGAAGGCCGTACCGAATAACATAGCGCACCGTCTTTACCCGCGAGCAAGGCTATTGGCAAGGCAATCGCTGGAGTTTGAAAACATTGCTCTGTCGGCTTACAAAGGCGAATTGAGCAATATCACCGTGTATCACGACAGCGCCATTCCTACCAACCTGTTGTTGAACATCGAGTTAGAAATCAAATCCCTTCATCCACACATTATCATTAATTGGCTTCAGAGAGACAGGCACCATTGCCTACAACAAATTGAAGACGGAGACGCGCTGTTCGCGATCATGCCGGGGATGGGAAACCTTCACCCAAGTGCGGGTATCGGTAACATCAACCTTGGTGAGTTTCCATTGAGTATCTTCACATCTGTTCATTCAAGCATTCCAAATGCGCCGGTATCTATCGCTGAATTGGCTACGTTTCGACAGCTTGTCACTGAGAATGATATTGCCAATCAACTCAGGCACACTAAGGTTAGCCACGAATATGAAGTAGTGACCTCACAAAACTTACTTATTGAAAAACTCAAGCAGGGCGGATGGACAGTATGCTCGCCAGAACTGATGACGCAGCATATAAAAAACGGAGATATTCGAGAAGTCGAGTTAGAAGAAGCGCCGAGAGCAGTGCGACAAGACTGCATCTTGTTCTACAACCTGTCCTCCAAAGCCTCTGAACAAGAATCGGAAATACTTGATGTGGTAGCGAAGGTCGCAAAGAAACTAGATTTGTAGCAACGGATTGGATCGTAGAGACTGAAGGCGTCGTATCACTTCTGTGAATAGCGGAAAGTGCATGATACGGAACATGAACGGTATGGAAAATGGATGAGTAGATAAATGGATGGCTAGAGAAATGGAAGACTCCCAACCCCTAAGTCTTTTTGAAAAGGGTTTTCGAAAGCGATTTACGCTTTCAGATGAAGAGTGGAATGCCTTTATTGAGGAGGGAATGCTTCGCACATTTACAAAAGGGGAGGTACTTTTTCACGCGGGTGATGTTGCGGATAAACTCCGATTCGTCTGCTCCGGTACATTTTGTAATTACTACCTCACGCCAGATGGCACACGAAGAAACAAATCGTTTTTGCAAACGGGCGATGTATCGGCAAGCCTCACTTCCTTTGTGGCATCTCGCCCAACACGGTTCACCTGTGAAGTGTTAAACGAAGGTATATGCTTTGAAATATCTGCGTCATGCTTAAAGCAGTTGAGTGAGAGAAGCCCCGGGTGGAAAGATGCGTTTCTTGCCATGGTAACGGCCCTTGCAATGAAGAAAGAGCAAAGGGAAGCGGATTTACTGCTCCTATCACCCACTGAACTGTATCTTCAATTTGTCGATGGTCACCCTGATTTGGCCGATTCTTTACCGAATTACCATATTGCCTCGTACCTTGGGATCACTGAAGTATCGCTGTCTCGTATCCGCGCGAAACTCGGGATGCAAAATGCTTATCAACGTCAGTAGCTTTCTTCGTTGCTAGACCTAAAGTTAGCGCTTCACGCACAGAAAATTCTCGCGTTTTAACATGTGTTAATTTGTTTCGGTTTTTGGTTCATTACGATGAGTGTCATATCATTCAGATAGGGACACTTCATGAAGCTAACCAACAAATGTATTGTGCTGACAGGCGGCACTTCCGGCATCGGGCGAGCGCTGGTGGAATGCTTGGCCGAGACAAATCAACTGGTCGTGATTGGTCGGGACGCCAAGAAACTTGACCAACTGAAACGCGATTGGCCATCAGTCGTCACATACCACACCGATCTTTCCGATGTAAAAAGCGTCCATTCCGTCGCACATTCTATTCAGAAACAGCACCCCAAAATCGATGTTTTGATAAACAATGCCGCGGTTCAATTTACACCATTTTTTACCGATGATCGGTTCGAGTTTGATTCCATTCAGCACGAAATTGACACTAACTTCACCTCGGTGTGTGCATTAACGCATGGCTTGTTGCCTTCACTGTTGGCAGCGTCCTCATCGCGTATCGTGAATGTTAACTCCGCCCTTGCGTTAGTGCCTAAAGCATCGTCTGCGATTTACTGCGCGACCAAAGCTGCACTCAATATTTTCTCTCAAAGTTTACGTTATCAATTCGAAGGCTCAGTAATTGGGGTTCAGCAGGCATTTTTGCCGCTGGTGGACACAAAAATGACCTCAGGTAGGGGTAAAGGAAAGATCAGCGCGTCGGCGGCGGCGTTAGACATCATTGGGGGTGTCGAGAGGGGAAACAGGGATTTTGATATTGGGATGACGCGGTTTTTAAGAGTACTGCTCGCTATCGCCCCCTTTGCCGCGAAAAAGCTGTTGAAGGGGTCATAAATGACGTTGAAGCAAACAGTGATTGCCATGATTTTAGGAGGAATATCGATGAGTGTTGATGCGTTAGAAAACAGTGTGGAAGTGCGGGTAAAGGGGATTGATACCAGCCGACCAGGGCAAATATTGGTGATGTTGTTTCAAGAGGAAGGGTTTCCTAAAGCGCATGATAAAGCACTTCGCATTCTGCGTTATCCGTCTACAGAAACTGAGCGTGTTGTGGTGCTTAAAAACGTCCCCACATTGTTCGCGATTAAAGTGCTTCATGATGAAGACGAGGATGGCAAAGTCACCAAAAATTGGACGGGCATCCTTCCCAAAGAGGGCTTGGGGTTCTCCAAAGGGGCACGTATTACCTATAAAGCGCCGAGTTTCGCTAGCGCACGCCTATCTGTTGCGGACCTTGAAGAAAGCAATACGCCACATGACATCACAATGCGTTATCCCTAGGAGGGCTTATGACATCTCTCATCAAACTCATGAGCCTCATGGCCATCTTTTTTGCCTCAACGTTTTTAGTGGTCAACGGCCTTGGTTGGCTGTCGATTGAAAGCATCGAACGCTGGCTGACAGCCGCAGAGTCTGTGAGTGCCTTGGTGGTTGCAGCGATTGTAATTTCACTGCTTTTCTTAGACCTTTTTATCGCCGTGCCGACGCTTTCAATCATGATGTTAGGGGGCTACTTTGCAGGGCCATACATTGGCGCTCTGGCAGCATTTATCGGCACATTCTTGGCGGGTGTGGTGGGCTATGGGTTGAGTTATTTTTTTGGTGACCGACTGCTCAATGTGGTGATTAAAGACAATGCCAGACAGCAAGATCTTCGTCAAAAGTTTCGCGAACACGGCGTGCTGATGATTCTTCTGTCCCGCGCATTGCCGATTTTGCCTGAAGTAACCGCCTGTATGGCTGGGATCAGCCACATGAAATTCCTGACATTTGTTCTATCGTGGGTCACGGTGACATTGCCGTACACACTCATTGCAGCTTACGCGGGGTCGATCAGTTCCCTCGATAACCCTAAACCTGCCATTTTGACCGCCGTTTTACTGACGTCTTTCTTCTGGTGTGGCTGGTTACTGTTGAACCGCTATGGCTTTCGCAAAACGGTTAGCTCGGAACGTTAAAAACTGGATTCAACGTTTTAGGGAAGCGCGGTGTCGCTTTCCTCATCATTTAACCAAACGCTTCTTCATGTTGTGGCTTACTACGTGAAAACCCATGCGTGCTTTGGTGCGCATTGTTGGGTAAGCGTTTTTTGATGAGGAAAAATTGGGACTGATGCAATGAAAATAGAGTTAGCAGGATTTTCTCTCCATCTCTTTCCTTTAACGCTATAGAAAGCGCGCCTTTTCCGTTTTTTGTCTCAGAAAGTGTTCGCGAAATGATAGAAAACTATCATAGCGATGAGGGTAAACATCATGTTGCTGAATGCCGTTCATTGACGATTTGTCTGTGTGGTTCACATACTTAAACCCGAACAATCTGGGTCCTGCATCTTCAGGTTGTTTGGGTATATATCGAAGAAGACGGATAAATTCAGAGGTAATGAGAATGGAAACGAAAGTACCTGCAGTAACACCTCATCTAAAACGTATGCTAACAGTGGCAACGGCGGCTTTGGTCATTGGTATGTCTACCATGGCGAGTGCGGCTGACCTTAAATTGCGTATGTCCGCGTCTGCCTCGGCAACGGACCAGCGGGCAGTTGCGATGACGGAAGTATTTGGTGCCGAGGTTGCGCCTTTTGCTGATTTTGAAGGACATTGGAACAGTTCATTGTTCAAACAAGGCACGGACCTTGAGGCCATCGCCCGCGGTAACCTTGATATGACCATTACGTCCGCGCAAGAGTTAGCGGAGTTTGTACCTGAATTCTCAATTTTTTCGGCGGGATACGTACACCGTGATGCAGAACATCAAAAGCGCGTTTTTGCGGCTGACTTTATGGACCCACTCAAAGAGCAAGTTGAAGACCTGCTCAACGTCAAATTGCTGAGTGTGATGTATTTGGGCCGTCGTCACGTGAACCTGCGGACAGACCAAGACGTTAAAACGCCGGCAGACCTCAATGGTGTGAAACTCCGCATGCCGGGCAGTGATGCATGGCAATTCCTTGGCAGAGCGCTCGGGGCGAATCCAACGCCCATGGCATTTGCCGAAGTCTACACTGGCCTGCAAACTGGCGCTGTTGATGGACAAGACAACCCACTTCCAACAAACAAAGACGCCAAGTTGTACGAAGTGACGAAGCAGATTGTGTTAACCGGTCACTTGGTGGACTTGAACTACATCGCTATCTCTAAAAAGGTGTTCGATAGCCTGACACCAGAGCAGCAAGCGATTGTCCAAAAGGCGGCTGACGATGCGGCTGAATCGGCGCGTCAGAAGCAACTTAAGCTAGAAGATGAACTTGCTCAGTTCTTTATCGACAAAGGCCTGAGAGTGTATGAGCCGGATTTGCAAGCCTTCCAAAGCACGGTTCAAGCCGCCTATCTAGAGTCTGATTATTCCAAGCAATGGCCTGACGGTTTGCTTGAAAAAATCAACGCGCTGTAATCAGCAAACGTTCCCATAACAATGCTGCTGCACTGATGTTGCCATTGCACACAGTGTCGCGGCAGGAACGGCGATCTTAGGCCCACTCAAATGCATAGCGTGATTGTCTTCGTGGGCCACCTTTCAAAGAGCAGATGATTGGCTGCCTTGTCATTTCAAGGCAGGGGATGAGTGCGCCTTAAATGCCTGAAAATGGCAGGACGGAACATGATGCGTGCCAACATGGTTCATACGAATGAGTGAGGGGAGAAAGTGATGAAAAAATTTCGCGTTGGCTTGATCGGATGTGGCGTGATCAGTGATAAGTACTTAGCGACCAGTCAGGTGTTCGACATGATCGATATGGTGGCCTGCGCCAGCTTAGATTGGGAAGAATCCAGCCGTAAAGCCGCCGCATATGGGATTCCAAAGGTGTGTACACCTGAAGAGATTATTCGCGATCCCGACATAGATTGTGTGCTCAATCTAACGATACCTGCGGTGCATGCCCAAATCACCTTGGCCGCTTTGGAAGCAGGGAAGCACGTGTATTCAGAGAAGCCCTTTGTGACAGACCTTGAAGATGGCAAACATATTCTCGCGTTGGCCAAAGAAAAAGGCCTGTATGTCGGGAATGCTCCTGACACGTTTCTAGGAGGGCGGATACAAACTTGTCGCAAGCTAATCGATCAAGGCGTGATAGGTAAACCCACCGGTGTTGCGGCGTTTGTGCCAACGCGCGGTGTGGAAAGGCATCACCCGAATCCCGACTTTTATTATCAACCCGGTGGCGGGCCTTTGTTTGATCTTGGGCCCTATTACCTTACCGCGATGATTGCTTTGCTAGGGCCTGTCCAACGCGTGTGCGGCATGGCCAAAAAAACCTTGAATGAACGATTGATCGAATCACAGCCACGGGGAGGAGAGAAAATCCCTGTCGATGTTGATACGCATGTCAATGCGCTATTGGCCTTTGATAATGGCGTGCAGGGTTCGTTAATGACCAGTTTTGATGTCTGGGATAGCCAAACCCCGCGATTAGAAATTTACGGAGAGCAAGGCACCTTGTGCATTGCTGACCCTGATCCCACCGATGGCATCAACATTTTCGGTGGCCAAGTGCTTTACAAAACCCGCGAAACGGCAAGGTGGGTTTATCGCCCTCGTGTGCCAAATCTCGAACATTGGCAGGTCGCAGAAAACACCCACAACTTTAATGAAGATACACGAGGCATTGGGCTGGTGGATTTGGCCTATGCCGTGAAAAACCAACGCCCTGCGCGTGCAAGTGGGGAGATGGCGCAGCATGTTTGCGAAATCATGTTTGGGATCCTCAAATCATCGAAAACTGGGCAGTTCAGTGAAATAGAAAGCCGTTGTGACATTCCAGCGCCATTGCCTGTTGATTTCCCTTGGAGTGAGTAACGAAATGAGTGTGACGACCCTTGATTTTTCCGAGCCATTTTTCACGGTGAAATACGTGACGGACGAGAAAAACATCCCCATCAATGAAAAAACCATCGTGCTGAATTTGTCTGAGCAGCCCCTTCAGATTGAAAGTCAAACGCTGAGCACGTTTCAGTCCGTGATTGCCCTCAACACCGTGATAACCAACATGCAGAAAGGCGTGTTGGTTGAGCGGTTTGCAAGTTATGACGATGAACCCGCCTTGCTCGATGCAGTGCGTAAACTGTGGCCGCTAGCCTATGAAATCCGCAGAGAAGAGCGTTTAAAAGGGGTGGGGCATTACATGTCGCCCAAAAGCGCCATCGGCAACATTCAATTCAGCATGTATTTCGCCTCTTCCGTGCCGCTTAACGTGGGGTTACACAAACATCACGTGCACTTGGGTGGGGAAGAGCCACAAGAAATTCATACCCAAATCGTCGGTCTCGGCAAAATGCAGCAATGCACAGAGAAGGATTTATCCACGCTGTACGTTGAAGAACTGATGGCGCCGGGAACAACCCATAAGCCTATGTTCGATGATGCGTTGAACTACCCGTGGCACCAATACGAAACGATTACCCCAAGCATTTTTATGGCGATTGAAGTGTTGACATCCGGCAACAACATTCCGCGCTAGAGAACGCACAAATATCAAGCATTGAGCAATAAAATGAATACCCAAGGAGATTTCATGGCTAACACACTTCTTCCTGCAGGCATCGACTTTGACGGCCCTTTCCCTCGCCTACAACGCAGGCTACGTATCGGTATTGTTGGTGGTGGGCGAATTGCCGTGACACAAGCCATGGCGGCGCGTTTGAGCGACCGCTGGGAAGTGACAGCGGGGGCGTTATCGTCAGATCCCGTTCTCGCAAAAGAGCGAGGCGAACAATGGTTCTTGCCCGAAGATCGCTGTTATTCCTCGTATCAAGCCATGGCAGAAGCAGAATCATTACGCGATGATGGGATTGATGCGGTAATGATCACCACGCCCAACCATGTGCACTTTGAGGTAGCGTGTACCTTTTTAAAAGCGGGCATTGATGTGCTGTGTGATAAGCCGTTGACCAATGATTATGCCGAGGCTGCTGAGTTAGTGCGTCTGACCGAGGAAACGGGTCAGGTGTTTGGCGTGTGTTATGCCATGTCATCCTTCCCGATGATTCGCCAAGCCCGTGAAATGGTAGAGAGCGGCATGATTGGCAAGGTAGTACAGATCCACGTTGAATTTATGCAAGATTGGATGATCCCCGAAGATGTTGCCCAAGCCGACCACGTGAAATGGCGATTGGACCCCGCAAAATCCGGCGCGACGAGCTGTACGGGTGATATCGGTACGCACGCTGCACATCTGGCCTCTTTCGTCTCTGGGCTGTCGATGACGCATCTTCGCGCTGAAATGCATGTGTGCGGCGCACCTAAAGCGCTGGAAGACACCGTGTTTATGATGACGCGTTACGAAGGCGATGTGCCGGGCACGCTGATGGCAACACGCATCGCGTCAGGCAATCGAGGTGGGTTGCGCTTGCGCGTATTTGGCAGCGAGGGCGGCATAGAATGGGACATGGAACACGCTGAATACCTCAAATATAACCGCTATGGCGAACCAGACCGTGTGTTAAGTCGAGGGCTAGGCCATGGATTAACCCCGAATGTAGAACGGCTTATTCGCACAGGTCGCGGCTTTCCTGAAGGTTTGATAGAAGCGTGGGGCAATCTGTACACCGAGTTTGCATTGGCAGTTGCTGCCCGTAAAGACGGAAAGCAAATCCCCGCTAACTGGCTGTCGTATCCTCGTGTTGCAGAAGGCGCACAAGGCGTGAAATTCATTGAAGCGGTTGTCACTTCCCATCAGGCAGGCGGTGAATGGGTGTCATGTGAAGTAGACTCGCAATGAGCAAGATATGAAAAGGTGACTTGATGCAATAAGGTAAATAGGCACCACGCTGGCTTTGGTGTTTGCCATGTTTGATGGCGAAATACGGTTCTGATAGATTTCTTTCAAAGGATGACGGTTATCTATCTCGTTGGAGGGCGCATCGATGACACGGAAAGTGACAATCAAACAGATCGCCGACAAAGCGGGCGTGAGTGTTGCCACGGTTGATCGCGTGATCAACAAGCGCGCGCCCGTCAAAAGCGACACCATTGAACTTGTGCTGAGTGCTGCCGCTGAACTAGGTTGGCGAGCATCAACGCCCATCAACTTGAGCCACAACATACTGACTGAACAAGAGCGCGTGCATTGCGGCTTCTTGATTCAGCGAAATGTCTCGCCCTTTCTGGTTGAAGAACTCAAACGCTTAACGAAAACATCCTTGAGTTTGTCTGCGACGTTTAGCATCGAAATCATAGAAGATCTCGACCCTAAAAACGTTGCGAACAAGATTCGAGAATTTAGTCAGCGCGTTGATGCCCTCGCGATCACGGCCATTGATCATCCCTATGTCTCTGAAGCAATTGATAATGTGAGTGAGAATAACGTTCCTGTGGTCGCGCTTTTGTCCGACATTACCTCGCCAAACCTTGCAGGATACATAGGGACAGATAACCGTAAACGCGGACGAACAAGCGCATGGGCAATGCATCACTTTTGTGGCAAAGAAGGGAAAATTGGCGTACTGATTGGCAGCCATCGTTATGTGAGCCAAGAAGATCGCGAAATCAGCTTTAGAAGCTATTTTCGTGAAAAAGCGCCGTCGTTTACTGTCCTGGAATCCATTGTTTGCCTGGATGATGCAGACTTGGCGTATAGGGCAACGTTACGTCTACTTAAAGAACATGCTGATTTGGTTGGCGTGTTCAGCGCAGGAGGAGGCTCAGCGGGCATTATCCGTGCATTTGCCGAACATTGCGGTGACAAGACAACGACTCAAGGTGAAACATATCAAAACAAACCCTTCTATGTATCCCCCGAGTTAACCCCCGAAACACGCAACGGGCTTATTGGCGGCGCAATCGATATGGTGATTTCAGCTGACTTCGCGCAAATCGCCCAAACCGCTGCGAAAATGCTGATAAGCCGCAAGCGCGATCCTCGCTACACACCCAAGCAATTCGTTATCTTACCTTTCTCTGTTTACACCAGTGAGAACATTTAGTCAGGGCTTTAAGTCTGATGCTGATTGTTGAACGGGGTTTAGTTATTAGCAAAAAATGGTTGGCAATCAAACAATATGAAAAATTATTTTTTTATAGCCAACCATTCATCGTTACTAAGCGTCTTTGAGCTTGAGGGCACCGAATAAGTACGACTGATAACATATATTTTTCTACAAC
>NZ_JAJUBC010000053.1 GCF_028683095.1 Enterovibrio gelatinilyticus
CCCGCTATCTCCCCCGATATTCTTTGAGGGAGCATCGCTGCTATCGGGTTAATTCAGTGATTTAGAAAATAACGCTCATGAAGAATAATGCGACCAACTCCGTAATTTTAGTTCGCCCTTTAATTTTTTATTATTTCAAACGCGCACATGAAGCCTTTTACTGAGGTCTAATGAGATATATTTGGATAAGATGATGCGTTTAAATAATACACTAAAATAGAATATCCAACGTCACCGAAATTCACATAACTATAAATTACATAATCAATTACCATGTATCGTAAAAACGTGTTGAAAGAAGGACAGTCATAACAGGTCATGCTAAAAACTCACTTCAAACTAATACATCATGGAATTAATTCAATGAAAAAACATATCGCATTAGGCGTCGCCTCACTCTTCCTTATTGCCTGCTCTGATGAAGAAGTTGCGCGAGATAGAGATTGGTACATGGAGAACCCAGAAGCGTTGGAGCTTAAAGCCAAGGAATGTAGAAATGACGCAAGGATCGCAGATACTCCCAATTGCAAAAATGCAATGAGCGCGAATAGCGAACTCGCGATATTGAAAATGTTCAATTGACAATCATGCGTTGGCGGCAAAGCCGCCTTTTCTTTCAATAATATCTCGCTTTTACTTCTCTGTTTAACATTGCTATTTCTATTTTCCTAACTTATCTGCGCTAAACTATATATCGAACTTCATCGATTAGCACTCGATTTGGCTAGACAAGCAAGCGTTATATTCAACTCACTTTGTGATTTAAATTATGTAATGTTATTAATTAATAGTGATGACGTTAAGGTCAGTATTCGTCTCGCGATAAGGTTTGAGACAGCGACTAAACGCGTGATCGGCGCTATACCGCTACTTTGAACACCATGGGAACCCTGGACCTGGCTTCATGTTTTCTGATACGTCAATTGAGACTGCCCTTATGATTAAAGGGATTTTCAAACTTCCTCTGCGTGCGCTCCAAGGCTTCATTGACTCTATTTTCAAGCTGATGAACGAACCATTGTAGTCGCGGTCATACAGCTGCATCAGTGAGAGAGTAAAAACCGTAGAGGTTCACTATCGCTTACCAAGTCGAGGTTCTGTTGCACATGTTGTGATTGATGCAACAGGCGTGAAAGAGTTCTGTGAAGGCGAATGGAAAATGCGTAAGCAAGGTAAGGAAAAGCTGAGGACATGGCGTAAACTCCACCTTGCTATCGATGCCGAAACACACGAGGAGATTGCTGCAGAAGACAGCCTTGAATCTGTAGGTGACAACGAGGTATTACCCACGCTGTTGAACCCACTTCGACGAAAGATAAAACAAGTCAGTGCCGATGGCTATGTGTTGCGTCTTACGCCTAAATTTTTTTAGCGATTACAAGTAAACTATCAGTATATGAGTATCCATACCCATAACCGTAGCTCGCGCCACCACTGACGCTTTCAGTTTCGCTCAATAGTCTATTTGAGCTTGATATTCCTTGGGCTTGATATTTATATGAATAGTCTCCGGATATCAGGGGAACAATAGAGTGTACGATAAATCCATCGGCATTTAGTTTATCGATTGAAGCTTGTAGATCTTCAGCTAATCTTTCAGAGTCAATAATGGAATCAGAAAAACCAGTCTGCTCCCACTTTGTCTCCTTCCGATATATCTCTTTTTCTCCTCCAAAAAAACCTGATTTTGTTTCTCCCGTTGGCACCTTTATCGTGACTTCCTTACCTGTTGGTAAAAAGTAACATTTTACAAGTACAATTTTTTCCATGCTAGCCTCTAGGTTTGTAGGTTATCAAATTACGCTCCATATGACACTAATTAACAATCCTAGTATTGTAATGAAAAATAACGTCATCAATAGAAGTCTGATGTATTTTTGTAGCATCGCAAGAACTACTCCGCAAGGTATGGCTGCTAGCGATACAATAATGAATCTTATGCTTTTAGGGATTTCACAATCTAATAATTTGATGTTGACAATGTACCCTGTCAATATACACCCGAATATAAACAATCCTAATATCCAATACCCATCCACATGATCATCATACTCACGTTCAGAAAGAAACTGACTTCCAACTCTGTATCTCGCCACGCTCTCCTCCTTGAAGCTTAGTGAATGACATGCTTCCTCATTGTTGATGACTTAACCCAGTTAAATGGTTCTTTATTACAGGAGCTAATCCTTTCTTATAAGTAAGATGCCGCTAATTTAACCCATCGTGATAACTCTTTGACTAAAATACAAAAATTTAAAGCATTTGGATAGACAGAGAAATGTATGGTGGGGCGCAATATCAAGTGAGGGCGTTTGTTTGGTCGAGGAAATGATTGCGAGTTATGCCTAAAACGCTTGTGGCAACATCTTTAATGTGTGCGATCACGTAAGATAGAATGACTTCATATTTAGATATTGGGGGCATGAGATAATGGAAATGATCTCGAATTATGGGTTTGTTCATCATATCCACACAGAAATGAGCGACGAACACAAGGTGAAACGCAGTAATAGTAAGGGGTTACGTCGAGGCCGATGAGGGATGAACGAGGTTTGGTCATTAGCAATCAAAATGGTTGGCAATCAAACAATATGAAAAGCATATCGCTCTAAAGGCAACCATTCATCTTTACTAAACGTCTTTGAATTTGAGGGCGATGAATGCATGCAACTGATAATATTGTGCTTTTCTAGTAGTGCCTGTTCCCCTTTACTTTTTATTACCTTCCCCCTTATTAATCAAACATTCAATAGCGACAGTGGCGGGTTCTGTTTTCATTTTTCATAAACAGAGACAATTCTAAATTAGAGATGAGTGAATTTGTTGGGCTTTGATTTTGGAAAGACTTAAATGATTTTTGAAACTGATAATAAAGTCAGTTTTATTTTTGGCAGAGGTATGTTTCTCATTGGTGATAAATAAAGATGTGAGCGATGTATTATGTTGTAAAAACAAGGTGATGAAATTAAGATGTCGACAATTTCATACTATGGATGTTAATAAATGGATTTTTTCATATTAGTAAAGATCATATTGATCCTGGTCTCCATTGTTGCGTATTTTTCTTTCCAAGGTGACAAGAGGGAAGCGGAAAGTAATGCTCAAAAGCTACTCGACAATGATGAGGAGGGGGAAATCTTCGCTACCGAGGAGGAGGTAAGGGCGTTAGAGAAAACTCACGATATCACATTGCCAGACTCGGTACCCATTATCCATGCGAATGGTCCTGTGGTTGTTACGACACTCACGACCACGGGCGCAGCTGCCGAGACGCTAGTGACCATCTGCGGCATGAAAGTACATATGCCTTGTTCAATTTTTTTGTCTGCTGAAACCGTGCTTCCCTCTGATGGTGTAGCGAGACTGGCCAAAGTCGACGACAAACTTTACGTCCTAGCAATGGGTGATTATTCGTTAGTGAGCGATGTCCATAGCGACGCTCTCAATGACGCGACGGTTGATGCCATCGGTGCCGGTAAGCGCGGGAAAATTGAAACATTGCCACTAGAAGTATTGGGACAAAGGGACGCGTCAGACATTGAACGCAGGTATTACGACGCACCCACTCAAGGCAAAAGATACGCCATTCCAATGATGTTAGTTTTCATCGCGAGTGCCTATTTACTTTATGGCAAAGATGAAGCGGCTGGCTGGCTTGTTTCATTCGGTTTAACTTTTATTGTTGGCTTTGGTTTTTGGTGGCGGGAACTAAAGCGTGAACGGGAAACGTATAAAATTACGCGTCTACAAGGACGAGTAAATGAAGTGGTTAATAACGCGCTTGAGCAATACATTCGAGTGTATGACGAAAGCGAAGCGAAAGGCTCGGTAACATTTCAATTGCCGGGGCATTGGACGAAGGATATTCATCTTGATACCGAGGTGATTTTTGAAGTGTGCAATGAAACCCAAACATTGGTCAGCTATCGTCACACACACTCTTTAGAGCGTGACATCAAAGTCGACGGACAAAAAACCGAGCCTTATTTAGGTTGGATGGCAGGCACGACAGCGGTCATGGCGCTATCGTTGTTTTTCACGCTATACATGCCACATGCGGTATTGTCGGTTGATATGCTAAAAAACCAACAGACCGTGAATATTGAACAATTCAGTGACTGGGATGGCGTTGTTGATCGCGGACAGCGTATTTCATTATCAAATGCTCATCGACAGTGCAGAGGGGAAATGTCCGCAGGTGGCGATGACATAGACTGGCCGAATTTCTGCTCGACGTACGTCGTTGTCTCGTCATCAGTGCCAGTTGACCTTATGGAAACGCTCACGCCAACCTTAGACGAACTCAGCACCTTTGAAGATCAGCTTTCTTTTCCCGAGATCCCATTCTCTCAATATTCGATGCTAAAGCTCTACGCTTCTTTAGCGGGTAACGACATTATTGCCCACGAAAATATCGCAGATGTTCGTCATTCGAGTTTGCATGCGTGGGCTGTTTGGCTAGAAAAAAACACGGAGCGGTCGGACTATGATCAAACCAAAGCGTTGTTGTTGTCGCTTTGGGCGGAAGCAAAAGAAATTGACGTTTGTGAGGCGCAATGTTGGTCAGAGCTACTCACTGCTAACTTCGACACCGAGGGTCAATATTCAATGCTTAAAAGCCGATATGAACTTGGTAATTTAAGGGATATAAGAAGAGACCATGTTAACAAGCATTTCCGTGATGAGCTAAACCGATGGGCAGAAGGGCTTTCGTCAAACGAGTTACAAAGTAATAGTAATACTAAGATCTCCGTGACGAATGCAGAACCGTTCACCGATATTTGGGACGAGGTTCTAGGTTATGGTGGTTTCTATAGTAGCCGCTCTGCTGAGGGCTATCGCACAGCGTTGAGCGATGCAGAAAGTGTTCTGGCTGAATTTCAAAACAGTACATTGGATTATGCCGTAGTGACGTCCGTAGAAGCGTTGGACGGCGGTAAATCAATTATGTTAGACGTCAGTATGACGGAAGCACGTTTCTACAGTTACATTGCGCAATTGGGTTTGATGCTACTTGGCGTGGTATTGAGTATTGTGTTTGTGGTGATGTTGATGAAACAGTCTGGGCGTCAAGATCACGTTTCACGCGGATCACTCCAAAGTAGCTCTTCACTGGGTTAGAGTGAAACCAAGCTGGATGTGAGCTTGAATTTAACATGAACAAAAAGCTCGCGTGAATAATAGACCTCTTGGGTAACAATGGGGTCTATTATCCCTCAATCCGGCAATGAGTGGGTGTTATCCTCAAGCGTCGCGATAAGCTTTTGTAGATTATTCTTGTTCCTTCCCATCGTGATTAACGACGGACGTCTTAATGGAGAAGGGCGACTATTGATCAAAATACCTGAAGACGTGAATAAGACCGTGATTAACTCCCCCCAACTCGACAGTGACGCATTCGTTTCAAACTCCAATTTCACCATGTCTATTTCACTGACGGTGTGCCATCCATAGATAATGGCTGCGTTCTTGCAGTTATGAAAATTGGTTTTGCTAGGTGGGTATTTGGTATTCAGTAGAATTAAATTGTGCTTAGATTTCCAAAAAAACACCACGCTAATCAATAACGAAGAGAGGGAGAGTAAATAGCTAGCGCTAAGCAGAAAGTAGACTGATGCGAGGAGTCCAGACGTTGGCACCAATAGCCGAACTAAGGATTCATTAGTGGTCGGAGAAATGTACTTCTTCACGAATATTCATCCTTGTGAACGCTAAGCAACGAAATGAAGTTTCTTGGTACGTCCCGCAACATGCATTTAAAACCTGTCGACAATGGTTCGTTTGATACGTGGATAGTTGAATTTATGCTATCAGCATCAAAACGCATGTTAGTTATTCATTTCAGAGGCTTACGAACGGAATCACACTTTGAAGCTTCCTCAGTATCACCGTAATGGAATGTTTAGCGACTCAAGCTGAGATGCAGTGAAAACAGAGTCGGTCGGGGAGATAGAGGGGATAGCACTCTGACGGTCTTAACATTCCCCTCTTAATTCAATTGCCATTCGGTTGATGAAACCTCATTAATTGTTTAAGAAATCAGGCGTTTATTGTTAGATCTAGATACGATAGCCTAGTCGTACATAAAGGGAATGGACGAGTTGATGAATATAGGGATATTTCTCATCGTGTTGGTGAGCATTTTTTGGGGTGTGTTTGCCTACAAGAAAAAGCGAAAAGCGCAGTTGGTTTTTATTGGCACTTATCGTTTTAATTCAGTGATTAAAAAGAAAGTCGCGAAAAAATACCCGTATCTCACTGATCAAGATTTGATGTTGGTGATCGATGGCCTCAAAGATTATCTCACCATCTGCAATCAGGCGAACAAAAAGCAGGTTGCGATGCCTTCACAGGTGGTTGATGTTGCTTGGCACGAGTTCATCTTGTTCACCAAAGAATACCAGCAGTTTTGTGATAAAGCGTTTGGACGGTTTCTTCACCACACACCAACAGAAGCGATGAAAACACCCACCTCCGCTCAAGAGGGGATCAAACGTGCTTGGCGCTTAGCCTGTGCAAAAGACAGTATTGACCCAATGCACCCGGCTAAATTACCACTGCTTTTTGCCATTGATGCGAAGCTCAATATCGAAGACGGTTTCATCTATTCGCTTAACTGTCAGAACACGTCATCATCGACGAATGGCATTGGCTACTGCGCCAGCCATATTGGCTGCTCTTCTGGCTGTGCAGGTTCTAGCTGCTCGAGTGGCGATGGCGGAGGAGGATGTGGTGGTGGGGATTAGTGTAAGTATCAAGTTATTTGCAGTCAAAATGGTTGGCAATCAAACCAAATGAAAGGGATATCGTTCTAAGGCCAACCATTCATCTTCAATCAGCGTCTATGAGCTTGAGGACACCGAATGTATACAACTGATAATATAGTGCTTTTCTAAAAGTATTTGTCCCCGTTATTCCCCGTTATTCAATTGTTCACTCATTGTTTGATTCTAGAAAGCGAGATAAGTTAGTTACAGACAACAGGCTAAACTCGTTCGAATGACAAGGAGTCGTCAGGTTGTGCCACTAACCGTTCCATATTTGTGAAGCGAGAACCGTCAGATAACGTCGATATAATAAAATGTGAAGGAGTACAATATAACAATGAACAGTTTTCTGCCCTCAAACAATGCGGTTGGCTTTGTCCGAATTTTTCTTTCTTCTGTTTTGCTGATCTCGCCGTTGAATACTTCAGCTAACACGGACATCGAACGTGTTCTGGACGCAACAGAAGCGTTAAATGACAACACGGTCAATATATTGGCTGACGCTGAGAGAAACACAGAGGAATTTGGGGCGATTTTGAACAAGATGGACGAAGTCGAGCAACAAACTGATTCAGCACTGGCGGCGATTCGTAGCGGTAACTTCGGGAAACTGACTTTGCTCGCTCTAGATAACGCAAAGCTTGGGGAGTTATATGTCGCCGAGTATCAAACTTTTTTAAAGCATGTCGGTCAAGATTCTTCCTGTTATCGCCCTCATGTTATTGGTGAGTTCAATGAAAGTATCGCGAAATTGAAAGCGTATGCGGCAAGGGTTCCGCAGCTACAAGCCGTATCTTCAGAAGAAGATGCATTGCTTTCCATTATGGAACTTAACCTAAAAAGCGGGAGCTTTTTTGCAGTGCCTGCCATGTTCCATGTGACTACGCTTTGTATCGTCGGTGATGCAGAGCCAATCTTAGAGCAATTCAATGCGATGGAAGGCGATGTCGTTGCAGGATTTCTTGCTCAGGCGATGCAGGGAAATGGATTTGAAAATGGTGATATACCGCCTCTGTCGGATGACATGATCGAAATGTTAGAAGAGGAAGATGCATTGGAAGCCATTCCTTCTCGCCCTATCAGTGATATTCAGTTTAGCGACCCTAATGTCGAAATTTGTGTGAAAGATTCCGCAGAGATGTTTGGAGCAGATATGACAGATGAATTACCAGAAGTGATCTGTGATTTTCCAGAAGGTGAGCCAGTGGCTTTAGACGATTTGGCTAAGTTTCAGGCGCTCGAGCACGTCACTATAGAGGGGGCAAAAATATCTTCTTTGTCTTCGTTGAGCGGGCTACCTTACTTAAATTCTGTTGTGATTGAAAACAGCGTACTCTCTTCGGTTGCTAATCTATCCGATATGGGTGGCTCACTTGTTTTGTCCAACACAGAGGTAATAGGTTGGAGTGATCTTGCTCAATCTGGTTTTGACACCGTCAATATTGAACAACTGAAAGACTGCAAAAGCCTGTCTGCTTTTTTAAAAAATGATTCGTTGATCATCACTTTTGTTGGAACAGGAGAGTTTGAAACCTTGGGAGATATCGATGGCAACGGCATGAGAGTAGTGACCGATTGCACCAAAGACAGTGTGTTTTAAGGAAGGTTGGGCAATGAAGATTAAAGCAACGTCATCGTCATGACCGTGGTTTGGTGGCGCTAACTCGCTGGTATACGAAATCCGCAAAGTCGTTTTCGCCCGAGCAAAGGCAGGGCGGCTTTAATGGAGGGCTCTGCGCCAACCATTGTTCCTCTTTCTACTTGCGCATAGGTATCAAACCATTCGGCAGATTCAAACCCAAGACGCTCGAGAATATCTGGTATACGACAATCAATATGACCACGTTTATCTTCCCTGCATTGGCGTCCCGTCCAATCGACAAGTTCGAGATAGTCCATTAATCGAAAGGGGATACCATCCGGCATGTTTTCTTTTGGGTTTCCGGCAAAGGGGAATAAACAAGGTGCGCTGGCTTTACCATTTTGTAGTGATTCAATGCGTGTTTTAACGGATGTGTACTCGGAAGTTTCTGGGTTTTTTGCAATTGCAGCGCGTACTGGGTTCAAATCGACATAGGCCATTGCAGCGGCGAGGGCTTTTTCATCGAGTAACGCCTGGCTTTTAAACCGGCCTTCCCAGAAATGACCAGTACATTTGTCCTCACGATTAGCTTCCGATGCGATGTGTTGGTTCAGCAGTCGCATGAACCAACTGATTGACATGAGGCGCTCTCGCCACACTTCTATCATGTCACAACATTTTTCTGCTTCCGACTCTGAAAGCTCATCGCCTTGAACAAAACGTTTAATGAGGGAGGGGGCTTGATGAAAAGCCAGCCAACGCTCAACGACTTCATGTTGACTCAATTTTTTGGTTTTCTCAGCATTGATGTGCAATACCACGTG
>NZ_JAJUBC010000054.1 GCF_028683095.1 Enterovibrio gelatinilyticus
CGCACACTCTTAACGGTTAATGTTCTTCTGCTTAGTTGCGGCTTTGTGCTGTAATTTTGCGAGTCCGGCAATGAGCAGTGGCTATGTTGTTCGTATTGTACTGAAGGAAACTTTCTTACAGAGTGGCGCACAAAGTTAGTGCATGCTAATGATGTATCACTAACCACTGCCAACACATATCATTAACTACCACATTAATTATTGTAATATGTTGATTCTTATCGGGTGGCAATATCACCTTCTACTGCCATCCGCTTTTAAAACCAGTAAGTTATATCAATTCAATGCTTGGTTTTGCCTAAGTGGTACACTTCGTGTGTGACACCGTACAGAGTCATTGATTGATTCTCCTTTCTATGCGCAATCCTGATTGAAACGCAACTGTTCGCGTTACTTCATCCCTTTTCAAATTTCTATATTTCTATCCCCGTTTGTGTGCTCCTGAGCGTTCATTGAAGCATCTGTGTCTTTTGGAATTGCCGTCCAATCATCATCAATAAAGTAACCATCGCATCTGGCATTTTCACGGTGCTGCTGGTTTTTTACGTCTGCTATCATCGAATCAAGCCTTAACTCTAAAAAGTAATCCTCGTTACATTTAGCAATATCCTTGTCGATGGGTTTTGATACCACGGTTTTAGTGGATTTTTACGTGAGCGGTCGATTAGCACGTAACTGGCGACGGAAAGGAAAGTGGCGGTCACGATGAAAAGTCCATGGTAGCTAAGAGCCAACAGATTGCGCCAATATGTTGAGAGTTGTCGAGCAACATTGCGTTGATTTCAGGGAAACCCTGCAAAAGTATCTAGACTAAAATTGAAGAAGACAGAGCATGCCTAGATCAATAGGAAAGTGATTGGGCTTCTTGCTTTACCCTTCCAATGCATTTCAATCACAAAAACAAAAACAAAAACAAAAACAAAAACAAAAACCGTTTCAACACGTTCAGATCTCAGCCATAAACCCCATCATTGCTGTTTCAACGCCGCCCTGGGCTTCTCAGAATGTACTCAGTTGGAATTAGATGACTGATTGGCGTGTTAGTCAGGAGGAGCATTTCATCCATGGTGCGGGGCCAGCGTCAACACTGAGCAATTTCTTGCTCGCTGGGTAACTATTTGCTTGAAATTAGGCGACTTTTTGCCCGCTCACATTTCTCTATATCGTATCTTATTGATTTTTATGTTTGTTTTTCATGGCACAGATTGTGATTACTAATCTGTTCTTCTATCGCAATCTCAAAGGACATTACGATGCCAACTCCTTGCTATATCGCCATCGAAGGCAAAACTCAGGGCAACATCACTGCTGGCGCGTTCACTGCTGACTCTGTCGGTAACATCTACGTCGAAGGCCACGAAGACCAAATGCTGGTTCAGGCGTTTGACCACATTGTTACTGTACCGACTGACCCACAAAGCGGTCAGCCTTCTGGCCAACGTGTTCACAAGCCATTCAAGTTCACCGTGGCGCTGAACAAAGCGGTGCCGCTGATGTACAACTCACTGGCATCAGGCGAGATGCTGCCGAAAATTGAGCTGAAGTGGTACCGCACCTCGGTGGAAGGTAAGCAAGAGCATTTCTTCTCTACCATTCTGACGGACGGCACCATCATCGATATCGATTGCCAAATGCCTCATTGTCAGGACGCACAGAAGAAAGAGTTCACCCAGCTGGTGACTGTGTCTGTGGCTTACCGCAAGATTGATTGGGAGCACACAGTTGCGGGTACCTCTGGTGCTGATGACTGGCGTGCGCCGATTGAAGCGTAAGCGGTAATGCCACGGTGCGCAGCTTAGAGGAAGCTGCGCCCTGAGAAAAACCCGCGATATGCGGGTTTTGTTGTCTCACTTGTCAATAATATAAATGGAATCGATTATGGCGACGGAAAGCGGACTTCAGTTTACGTTAACGGTAGAAGGACTGTCAGACGACACTTTTTCAGTCCTTGAGTTTACAGGTGAGAGCAAACTCTCTTCGCCATACCTATTTCAAGTTAAACTCGCCAGTCGCCACGCTTCCCTTTCTGAGTTTGATATTGTCGACCGAAACGTTACGTTAAAGCTTTGGAATCATGGTGTGTTAGAGCAACGGTTCCATGGTGTCATTCGCCAGTTTACGAGAGGCGATACAGGATTCAGTCACACACGTTATACCCTTGAATTTGTTCCTGCCCTTTCGCGTCTGTCTCTTCGTCAAAACAGCAGAATTTTCCAGCAACAAACCGTTTCTGAAATTATCAGCCTCCTCCTTCAGGAAATGGGCATCGACGATTTCGCATTTTCGATATCGGGCTCACCGCAAGTCAGAGAATACTGCGTTCAGTATCGGGAAACCGACCTTGAATTTATTGAGCGTCTGGCGGCAGAAGAGGGCATTTTTTACTGCTTCTTGCATGAAAAAGACAAGCATACCGTGCTTTTCTCTGATGACACACAGACCCTTTCGCATTCTGATTTGTCTCTGCTTTACAACGCCAAAGCGGGCGGTGTCAGCGCTGTGCCTTTCATTAAAGGTTGGGAGTTTGCTGTTCAAACGCGCCCTTCATCTGCTGTGCTTAAAGACTATAGCTTTAAAAAGCCTGCCTACGGTTTTTTGCATGAAAAAGCGGGTAATGAGATGGGGTACCAACGTGGGGAGTATGAACATTATGACTACCCGGGTCGCTATAAAAGTGATGCTGCAGGAAAACCCTTCACTCAATATCGTCTTGAACATTTAAGGAGCGATGCATTTGTCGCCAGTGCGTCCAGCAATGTATTTCAAATCGATGCAGGGCTGCTGTTTGACCTGCAAGATCATGACGATGATGCCTCAAACAGAGATTGGATTGTTGCAAATATGCGCTGTGAAGGCACGCAACCTCAGGCACTCGAAGAGCATGGTGGTGAGGGTATGACCACCTTCCACAACCACTTTTCTGTTATCCCAGGTCATCGACCCTGGCGACCTGCCCCCCGTCCTAAACCTTGTGTTCAAGGGCCACAGATCGCCATTGTGACCGGTCCTTCAGATGAGGAGATATTCTGTGACGAGTATGGCCGCGTGAAGGTCCAATTTCCTTGGGACAGATACGGAAATCACGATGAAGCTTCGAGTTGTTGGGTGCGTGTTTCACAAGGTTGGGCTGGCGGACAATACGGTATGGTTTCCATCCCACGCATCGGGCATGAAGTGATCGTTTCTTTTCTTGAAGGGGATCCGGACCAACCCATTATCACCGGGCGAACCTATCATGCGACGAATGTCCCTCCATATCCGTTACCAGCCAATAAAACTCGCACAGTGATTCGCACGGATACCCATAAGGGGAAAGGGTCAAATGAGATCCGTTTTGAAGATGAAGCAGACAAAGAAGAGATCTACGTTCATGCACAAAAAGATCAGAATATTGTTGTAGAAAACAATGAAACCACCACTGTTATGGTCAACTGAAGTGAAAACGTGGGAAACAATGAAGATATATCGATAGGCAATAACAAAACAGTTTCAGTGACAAAGGACCACTTTGAACAAGTTGGCCGTGATAAACATAAAAAAATCCTCCGAAACGAAATAATCAATATTACCAAAGACCACATACAGAATGTTGGGAACATTCAGCGGGATAACATCTATGCTGACCATCAATATATCGTAGGTGGTCATTTCAAAGGGGAGATCGCAGGGACCCAGACACTCAATGTGGGAGACAAAATCACGCACAATACGCGTCTCCACGAATTGATGGCATTCGAGAAATTTGTCATCAAGGGGCCGGGAGGGAAAATCACCTTAGACGCTTCGGGTATAACGATGGAAGGTGCAGTCATCAATCTGAAAGGTAACGTTAATATGGGTGGCTCAGGGTCTTCGCAAGTTCCGAGCCTCAGCATGGCCGCAAACAGCGCAAAACCCATTGCAGAAGAATGCCCGTCCCCAGAAAGCGAGGAGTGAAGCAAAAATGTTAAAGCCAATTGCCCGCATTGACGACAAGCATGATTGCCCCAACCCTGATCATTGTGGTGCAAGCCCAAATGTGATTGTCAGTGGCACTGTACATATTTGTGAAGGAAAGCCTATCGCAACGGTTGGCGACAAGCTTTCCTGTGGGGGAGTCATCACCTCTGGGTCTGCTTACGCGAAAATAGATGGAAAGTCCGTTGCTGTTTTGGGCTCGGATACCAGTTGCGGGGGAAAAATTATTACAGGTGCTCAAAATGGCAAGGCCTGATAGTAATACTGCGTTGTCTTTCGATACCTATCTTGCTGCGGCTTTTTTTATCAATATTGACGACCAAACCGAATATCGTGCTCTTGTCGCGGCTACAGCAGCGGAGCCCTTGCAAGTGGATGCAATCATCAGTGATGCGTTAACAAGCAAAGGTTATGCATTGATCGAGACCCGAGATGTCATGGAGAAAATGACCTGGTTCCGACAGCATGGTGCTCCACAAGAAGCGGTTGATTTGATCAAAGCGCTAACAGAAGAACAGAGGGCCTCTATCGGCAAAACCAAAGCCCTAAATGGCCTGGATACACCCGAACAATATCCGTACCTCAACGTTATTCCTATTCCAGATTTTCCACCTCTTGATGGTCAGTCGACGAAACGTGTACCACCAGTGCTGTTCCCTTACTTATTTGGAGAGCTGAGTGCGACTTCTGAGGAAGACGGTGATGCACAGGGCTTGCTAAAGACCTACGCCGTCCTGGATGCTGCAAAACTTCAATGGGGGCGCAGTGAAATTGAGGACTCACGGCTTAACTTTAAGTGTCTGTTTAAAGGCAAAGCCGAAGAGGCGCTGTCTGATGTCGCGCCTTATCTCATCGAACTTTGCCCGGACAGTGACTTCACGCAAAAACTGTTTACTTACAATTCAAGAATGCCAGATGCGATGACGGGTGTGCATCTTTGGCATAAAGCGCCTGCTATTTATCTTCGAAGCAGTTTGCCATTAGAGGCACTATGGCAACATTTAAGGCGCTTTACTCAACTGCAGGATAACAATGGAAAACGTTACTTTTTCAGATTTTACGACCCCATCTGGATTGAAGCGTTGATAAAAGCATTAGGGCCAGAGCGCTCTGCACACCTCTTTTCGAATAAAATTGCTTGTATTTTGGCCATTTTGCCAGAAGGAGAAAGCGTTTTACTCTCTCTAAACCACTCACACATAACGGGTGATCGCCCCTTAAAATGGGATGATGAGCTAAAACAACAAATAGGTATTCAGACCCACGAAAAGTTTGCTGTGAAGTTATCTGGCACTCTCTCAGAGATGTTTGCGGATTTCTCGGAATTAGACCGCTTAAAGAAAATCGAATTTATTCAGTCAGCAACTCAACAGGCAAAAGCATACAATTTTCTCACTGAAAAATCGGTTGGCTATTTTACTGCCGCCATTTGGCTGATGAGAGAGAAAGGCAAAGTATGGATTGAAAACACGTTGCCTCACATCGTTGACCTAAATCTGACAGAAAGCGACCAAACAAGGATGTTGCTCGAAATAGCAAAAAAGGACAGTTAAGTATGACGACAAACCTGGATTCACTTTCTGATCACCCGATCGAAGATGCTGTTGAAAAATGTGACAACATCACACCCATCTATCCTGTTCGCTATGCGTACGTCAATCTTTTTGATGAATTAGTAGCCGCCTCGGAGCCGCCGGACGTCAACACGTTGTTAAACGCCACTTCAGTGCAAGCAAGTAAAGGCTATGCGATAAGACTATTAAGAGAAGGGTGGGTTTACATAAGAGAAGAAGGTGGGAAAGACGTTTTCCATATTTTTAAGTATACCCAGGTAAAATCCACAAACGGCGTCAATGAACGTTTCGAGAAATACCTGTTTGCCAACGGTATCAATGCGCAAGGCGGACTTCGTTTAGACACCTCTTCTGGAAGAGCTTCCTATCCATTTGTATTTGTGTCTCCCGGTACATCAAACATATCTATTGCCTATTCCCAACACGAGTGGGCACCCAACATTATTGACCGTATGAACGGCAATAAAAGCGAACGCACTGCGGCAATGCAGCAAGTGAATATTGTTAGTGATAGCTCTGGGCATACTGTAGACGCTACTAAGGAAAACCTCTCTCTCCTTGTCGAAGACTACCGGGGTCAACAGCGCCGCATTCTCTCGCAAACCGCTGGGATTGGTGTCGACTTGTTAACGACCCAAGAAAGCTATGAGTTATCGCCTGATGCCATTGCAGCTCAAATCCAAAGTAGCCTTTGCTATCAAGAAAAAGCGAAGATTGTCGCGTTATTCGACCCTGTTGGACGCCAAATTGAGTTGGCACAAGCGCATGCCAAACTTGCCCTCTGGGAGCAAGATTACTCGTCGATGAACCTTTACCCTTACATGATAGGTGGTTTCGTCGACTCATTTCTTAAACACCCTGACAAAGACGTGAAATCAGCGGCATCAGATAATATTGATACAGCTGCTCACGCCGAGTATTGGGGCAAAATGCAAACACAGTTTGATACCTTTAAAGCGCGAAGGGAGAAACTGCTGAATATCTACTCCACGTTTGCATACGGTTCTAGCGCGACGAACAAGGTTGGTTCACTCGATACCTACATGAAAATGTTCTTTGACCCAGCACCAGGCAGCAACGAAGCAACCGAGCTTGAGCTGCAAAAGTTGGCAGAGATAAGCAGTGCCTATTTTTCAGGCCTGATGGCCTCGCAAGAGGGTAAGGCTGCGCTTGAAAGCATGATTGAACATGCCCATTCAACAGCAGAGGAAGAACAAAAGGCATTGGTTGATAAGGATAACGCATACGATGTCTTTTCATACCTTTTAGAAAAGCTTGTTACTCAACCTCAAGCTGAATTTGACTGGGCAGACAAAACCGCCCGCTCAATGGATATCCTGCTTGGTGCGCTTGGGCCGATGTGGGGAGAAATAATGGCTTGGGGCCAATACAGTGGCAAACTGGCTTATCGAGCAGGCAATAAATTGTCAGCTAATGCGCTTCAATACACAGTAGACAGAGTGATCCCTAATGTTTGGAAAGTCATGGGCATCAGCATTGAAAATGGAAAAGTGAGGTACACCTCTGACAAACTGGCGCAGATACTTTCAGAAGCCATTGATAAGCAGATAGAGCTGGGCGGCAACAAAGGGCTTGAAAGCTTAAAACGTGCACAGAGGTCACTTGAGAGGGGACAAAGACTTTTTGATTGGGGCAACCTTCAGAGAAGCTCCCGCCTTCCTAAGTTGTGGTCGTTGGCTAAAGTCAGTGTAACCCGTGCTTCAGGTGGGCGTTTTGCTTTTTCTGTCGGGGAGACTGCAACACAGCGTATTGGGATTGCTTTTGATACGTCTTTTGCGGGGTTTTCAGCCTTTGCCAATGTGATGACGGTGATGTCAATCCTGAACCAATCCCGTTTTGACCATGCTGACCCTTTAAAGCGTGGTGGTGCTAGCTATGATGCGTTGAGGCTGACTTCCTGCATTTCCGCCTTAACTGTTGATGTTATGGTTGTTGCTAGAGGTGGTCTCCTGGTTGGTGAGCAAGTTATCAGAACCATGCCGGCTTCCGTGGCGACTCGCTTTGTTCCCGGTTTATCGTCAGGTGCAAAACACTTTGGCCGGCTACTGGCCGGGAAAGCCGCTACCCGACTCATTGCCATCGCCAATTTTATCGGTGCAATTACGTCAGGGTATGATGCGTACAATGCAGCAAGGGCTGGTAACCATGGTGCGGCGGTCGGGCACGCAGCCATCAGTCTCGGGTCTGCGCTTCTTTTCGTAGGGGCCACAAAAGCACTGTTTGCCGGTGCAGGGGCAGCCAGTGGCACTGGCGTTGGTCTGCCAGTAGGGGTGGCCATTTTTGCGTTGGGGTTGATAGTCGGCGGCGTAGGATTGCTTCTTTACTATGAAAAAAATCCGTTTGAAAATTTACTGTTTAATTGCTTTTGGGGAAAGAGTGACCGTTATGGTTTTTGGTCATTCAAAGATGGGGGGGATGTCACTATCAGCCAGAGGCTTTTTGATGCCATTGATATTCATAAGGACACAAGAATTTCTACAGCTTATCAACTTGAACTTCAGGAGTTTATGAATTTTCTGGCGATGCCTTCGCTGTCGCTTGACCGTTTTGGTGGTAGCCTCACCAGACAGATTGTTGGTAATAGTTGGTACGATACGCGTCACTATACCTACTCCTTTGTGTTGCCTCAGTTCCGCGCGGGTGTCTCTGAGGTGATTGGAGGGATATACAAAGCTGATGGTTATGATTTGACCACGGGACAGATAAAAACGGTGCTTGATGGAGAGTCGACAAAGAAGTTTAAAGCAGCCTTACAGCAGGCGATGAGTTCGCCCGAACGAGCAATATACAAAGAAGGCGCCTTGTATCTTGAGGTTTCTGCTGAGTTTACGCAGCGCGCCAATTTGCTGTGGATTTACCAGCCTATGCCGGGAGTTTATACGCCGCTTCGAGTAATAAGTGGCAATGGTAATTTGATAAGAAGCGATCAGCTCATCGCAGGTATGGTAAACGAAAAGCCCCGAGGTTAATCATGAAGAAAAGACCCCAATATGCCTGGTGGCAAACTATTTATGCACAACCCATCGCTAATTGGTGGAATGACCTTCGGGAAGGCGTCGATGTGAAACCACTCGATGATCCTATGGAGCCAGTAATGTCAGTCACTGACGAGATTCTGACAGTGCGCAATGCCAGCCACAACGCCTTATTTGCTTTTATGTTGCCAATGATGCTCGCCAGTTGGTTTATGGCTTTCACCGGCTACGATATGTTTTGGCCTGACCTTAAAGCGATAGAACAATCGGCCAACGAAAGTATCAGCAATAAAATGGCTATATTTGGTAACGACTTTTTCGAAATTACAGAAGAACCAGTAGCTTTAAACATATATAGCCGGGTAGGTGAAGATGGGAAAACAAGTTGGGGAGAATATATTAATTACAGAAGAAGTCAGTATGGAGGGGGGTTAGGTAAATTTACCTTTGAAATGGCACTGATTCTGGCTCCACTCTTAGCTGCGCTTTACCTTACCTATCGTGTA
>NZ_JAJUBC010000055.1 GCF_028683095.1 Enterovibrio gelatinilyticus
GGGAGAAGAAGTTCCTAGGTAAGAGCAAAGCGCTTTACACTGAGCGAAGAACCATTTAACTCTTGCAGTAATCAGTCCCCGATAATGAAGGAATCGCCATGTCCCACTCTTTCTCGATCGCTATTCACGGCGGTGCAGGCACTATTGTTCGTAGCTTGATGACACCGGAGCTTGAACAAGATTACCGTCAAGCCTTGGCGCAGTCTGTACTGGCGGGTCATGCTGTGCTCGTTGCGGGTGGTCATGCTGTGGACGCAACGGTCGCTGCTGTCACTGTGATGGAGGATAGTCCCCTGTTTAACGCCGGAAAGGGCTCGGTGCTGACGCATGATGAAACGGTGGAAATGGATGCCTGTGTGATGGATGGGCAAGATCTCGATGCTGGAGCGGTCACCTTGATACGTCATATCAAAAACCCCGTTCAACTGGCCTGCGACGTGATGCGAAAAAGCCCACATGCCATGTTGGCGAGTGAGGGCGCGGAGACGTTTGCATTCAAAGAGTGCGGCTATGAGTATACCGAGCAGGATTACTTCTTCACGGATCGTCGATACAAAGAACTACGTGCAATGAAGAAAACGGGTGGCGTTGCGCTGTCTGAAACTCGTTACCCAGATGAAAAAAAACACGGCACAGTGGGAGCGGTGGCACGTGATAAGAACGGTAATCTTGCAGCAGCCACAAGCACTGGTGGCTTGACGAATAAGCGCTGGGGACGAGTTGGAGATACTCCCATAGTTGGTGGTGGTAACTACGCACGCAACGGCAATGTGGCGGTGTCTGCCACAGGGATGGGCGAACTTTTAATGCGTTGCACCGTGGCGGGTGATATTGCAGGGCGTATGCAGTATGGCAACGCGAGCATCGAACAGGCCTGTCGCGAAGTGATTCATGGCGACTTTCTTGATCTAGGTGGCGAAGGCGGTGTGATTGCGATTGACGCAAACGGTAAGGTTAACTTTGAACTGAACTGTGCGGGAATGTACCGAGCGACGGTTGATGAAAGTGGAAATGCGTTAGTGGCGATATTTGCGGATGAGGATCTGTCGTTAGTTAGCGAGTAATGAGAGGCGAGGTTCGAGTGAGAGAGCAGTTTAATATCTTTGCTCTTTCTCGTTCCTCGCGAACCGCATCTACTGGCATCTCTTAGTAATGCGGAGGTGGCGTTTCTTCGTTCATGCTCGCAATGTTAGCCGGCTCCATAGCTTTTAGCTTGGTGACGAGAAAAGCAATCTGCGTATTCATGCGGTCAATGTTTTTCTGCTGGCCTGTTAACGCATCATTGAGCTCTTCAATGGTGTGTTCTTGAAAGGCTTGCTTGATTTCCAGATCTTCAATCTGCTTTTGTAGCTGTTGTTCAAATTCGGTCATGTTCTTAATCTTCCTGCGCTATCCAAGCCTGTGCGATACCTGCGGAGGTGCCAGATATAACGCGTCCAGTTGGATCAATGGCGACATCATACACCACCGCGCTTGGTGGCCGAGTATTTTGTTGTTCTTCTGCTAACCAACGGCCTAGGTTGTCTCCGGTCGCGGTATTCCAGTACTCAATCCGTCGACCAGGTGTACCCGTCACCAATTTGGTACCGTCATCTGAAAAGCGTGCCGTCGAAAAGTTGGCATGGCGCTGGAACATCTGTAGTTGGCTCATTGGCTCGCCCGTGGATAAATCCCATATGATGGCTGAATCATCACCATCAGCGGAAAACGCGAATTTTCCGCTACGATGTAATTCCACACGAGTAATGCGATGTTCGTGCGCGAACTCATTCAATATTTGACCGGTTTCCGTGCTCCAGAAGTAGGCGTTGTGATCATTACCGCCAGACATGGCGTATTTGCCGTTAGGAGCGAGAGAGACGCTGTTGACTTTATCGTTATGAGCAAGGAACTCTAAGCGTCTTCCAGTGCCTAAGTCTACGAACAAGGCTTTGCCGTTAGACAGCGCGAGCAGAATTTTCTGACCGTTATTGCTGATATCAACATCGCGAATAATACCGTCTGATATCGACCACAGGCCTTCAGCTTGCCCCCATGCGAGATCCCACACTGCAAAGTTTTGTGAGGTGGCAGAAATCGCATAACGATTGTTATCGGAAATCTGGCTGGCAATGACAGTGTTCTTGTTTGGGTCCTGATAACCAAAATCGGCAAGTTGCTTGTTTTGGACTAAATCCCAAAGAACGATGCCTTTTTCAGTGGATGCCATCAGGGCAAAGCGCCCATCTCGGCTGAGGCTGAAACTGGTCACGCCATCCGGCTGAAGCGTCCAACGCTGGGCTTCGTGGGTAGAGTGAAAGCATCCTGAAAGTGCTAACAGTGTCAGAAATAAGCAAATTGTGCTGGCGAATTGTCGCGTCACCCTTGTGTTCCTTATCTTGGACCCCTATAACGTCGAGTATATTGATTGTTTTGGGCTTTCGCATTGTTCTCGCGTAAGCGAATAAGAGAAATGTGGTTTTTATACCAACGGAGTAACGAATGAAATCAGTTTTTAAAGTGTCATTGCTAGCGGCAACCGTTGCATTGGCAGTCGGTTGTCAAGAAGACGCGAAAGAAGAAACAGCGAAAGTAGAAGCACCTGTGGCCGTTGAAACTGTCACCTTTGCGACCGAAGATGATAAAGCAGCCTACGCGATCGGTGCATCGTTGGCGCAATACCTAAAAGCGAACCTTGAGCAACAGAAAGAAATTGGTTTGGCATTGAGCTCTGATTTGGTTCTACAAGGTGTGCAAGACGCATTTTCAGATAAATCAAAACTGAGTGATGAAGAAGCGCAAGCTACGTTACAAGCGCTGGATCAGCGCGTGGCTGAGTTGGCACAAAAGCAAGCACAAGAAAGTGCTGCTGTGGCAGTTAAAGCGGGTGAAGAGTTCCGTGCACAGTTTGCGAAAACTGAAGGCGTAACAACCACTGATTCGGGCCTGATGTACCTTGTTGAAACCATGGGCGAGGGCGATAAGCCTGCAGCGGAAGACACTGTTGTTGTGCACTACAAAGGTACGCTGACGGATGGTAAGCAGTTTGATAGCTCGTATGATCGTAATCAACCAGCCACTTTCCCGCTTAATCGCGTGATTCCTGGTTGGACTGAAGGTGTCCAGTTGATGCCTGTTGGCTCTAAGTTCAAATTCGTCATTCCTTCAGAGTTGGCATATGGCGCGCAAGATACGCCAACCATTCCTGCTAACTCAACGCTGGTATTTGATGTTGAGCTACTAGAAATTAAAAAGTAATCATTACCGAACGAGCGCCACTGGATAGTGCCAGCTGTGATGTTCGCATTGGATTACTTGAAGCCCCGACTGTTGTCGGGGTTTTTATATCTTTTGAACCAAGTCTGTTAGACTTGTCGCTGTATTTTAAATATTGCAGATTTCGTTTATCTTTTGTCCGTTGATGAGCGAAAACTAACAAAAGGAAAGCAGGCCGTGGTATCAACAGACAGTTTGGGTTCAGATGTGATCGTCGACAGTGACTTTATCGAAAGTAATCCGTTCACAGAGCAAGACTACACAATCCTAAAGTCCTATGAAGCCGTTGTAGACGGTCTGGCTGCATTGATTGGCCAACACTGTGAAATCGTGTTGCACTCCCTCGAAGATTTAAATACGTCAGCGATTAAAATTGCTAACGGTGAAAATACAGGGCGTCAGGTAGGCTCACCGATCACCGACTTAGCGCTACGCATGTTGAGAGATATTGAAGGATCTGAGCGAAACTTCTCTCGCGCTTATTTCACGCGAGCGAAAGGGAATACCCTGATGAAGTCCATCACGGTAGCCATTCGTAATGGCGATAACCGAGTGATTGGATTGTTGTGTATCAATATCAACCTCGATGCCCCCTTCTCTCAAGTACTTCAAGCCTTTATGCCAACAGAAGAGGCCCGTCAGGCGGTATCCGCGGTTAACTTCGCGAGTGATGTTGATGAGCTTGTCGACCAAACCGTTGAGCGTACGATAGAAGAAATTAACGCGGATAAATCGGTCTCGAACAACACCAAGAATCGCCAGATTGTGATGGAGCTGTTTGATAAAGGTATTTTTGATATCAAAGATGCTATCAATCGCGTCGCGGATCGCCTCAATATTTCTAAACACACCGTGTATCTCTATATTCGCCAACGTAAAGGTGAGGACGGGGAAAGATGACACTCAACTATGTCATCGTGGTGAGTGCACCTGTCTATGGGCGTCAGTCGTCAATGACAGCGTATCGTTTTGCCGAAACGCTCGTGGCGCAAGGGCATAAACTATCCAAAGTTTTTTTCTATCAAGATGGCGTGTCTAACGCCTCTTCGCTAACCGTGCCTGCGAATGATGAATTTGATTTGGTGTCGGCGTGGCAAGCATTGGCGAAAACTCATCAAGTAGAACTCGAAACCTGTGTTGCCGCTGCGCTTCGTCGTGGGCAAGTAGGCGAGGATGAAGCGAAGTTGCATGGCTTGTCTTCATCGAATATGGCGGACGGTTTTTCTCAAGCGGGACTAGGTTCACTATCTGAAGCGCTGCTTACTGCTGATCGCGTTATTCAATTTTGAGAGAGTGGACATGAAGAAATTAGGGTTTGTCTTTTCATCCGCACCACATGGTTCTGCTGGTGGGCGTGAAGGGCTTGATGCTGTGCTCGCCACCTCAAATTACAGCGAAGACATCACATTATTCTTTGTCGGTGATGGAGTGATGCAATTACTGGCGAATCAGCGTCCTGATAAAATAGGCTGCCGCGACTATATTTCTACGTTCAAAATGCTCTCCCTTTGTGATGTGGAAGAAATCTATGTGTGTAGCTCGTCATTGAAAGAGCGTGGATTGCATCAATCACCGTTGGTCATTGATGCAGATATTGTGTCATCAACGACGATTTCCGAGCGACTTACTCAGTGCTCGAAAGTACTTCAGTTTTAAAGGACAGATGATGCTTCATACCGTCAGCTCTTCCCCTTTTTCATCCTCATCATTGAGCAATTGTCTGCGTTATTCTGACGTAAACAGTGAGATCTTACTGATCGAAGACGCCGTGATCGCCGCAATTGACAGCGGACAGTGGCAACAAACACTGACGTCGTGCGGACGCCGAATTTATGTGCTTCGCGAAGATGTAGTCGCGCGAGGTATAAATGAAGAAAACATTAAATCAGCAGAACTTGTTGATATTAAAGGTTTTGTGTCGCTAACCGAGCGGCATGTCACGCAAATGAAATGGTGAATTTCGCCACTTTCGACTAGCGTAAAAGTTCAGGATTGCAGCGTTTACAATTTGCGCGATGCAAAGATCGTTGTATAAATCTTGACACCTAAATAGACCACGCCTAAAATTTCGCGTCCCTACTTTTGTGGGGCATAGATTTTTCACACTTATACGTAAGTAATATCAGGAGCTATTTAATGGCAACTATCAACCAGCTGGTACGTAAACCACGCGTTAAGCAAGTTGCGAAAAGCAACGTGCCTGCGTTGGAAGCGTGTCCGCAAAAACGTGGTGTTTGTACTCGTGTTTACACTACCACGCCTAAAAAACCTAACTCGGCTCTACGTAAAGTTTGCCGTGTTCGCCTGACTAACGGTTTTGAAGTAACTTCATACATCGGCGGTGAAGGCCACAACCTGCAAGAGCACAGCGTTGTTCTTATCCGCGGCGGTCGTGTAAAAGACCTTCCAGGTGTGCGTTACCACACCGTTCGTGGTGCACTTGACTGTGCAGGCGTTAACGACCGTAAACAAGGTCGTTCTAAGTACGGTGTGAAACGTCCGAAGTCTTAATGGAATCCGTTAAGTAAGGCCAAACACTAATTAATTTGTAATTTTGAAAAAACTGAAAAGTTTTGGATAAAACCTGAAGAAGACAACGGAGAATTCCATGCCACGTCGTCGCGTAATTGGTCAGCGTAAAATCCTTCCGGATCCTAAGTTCGGATCAGAACTGCTGGCAAAATTTGTAAACATCGTAATGGTTGACGGTAAAAAGTCGACTGCAGAAAAAATCGTTTATGGTGCACTAGACATCATGGCAGAGCGTTCTGGTAAAGAGCACCTGTCTGTGTTTGAAACAGCTCTTGAAAACGTACGCCCTGCGGTAGAGGTTAAATCTCGCCGTGTTGGTGGTTCAACTTACCAAGTACCAGTAGAAGTTCGTCCGGTTCGCCGTAACGCACTTGCTATGCGTTGGTTGGTTGAAGCAGCGCGTAAGCGTGGTGAAAAATCTATGGCTCAACGTCTAGCTAACGAAATGCTAGATGCATCTGAGAACAAAGGTACTGCGGTTAAGAAACGTGAAGACGTTCACCGTATGGCTGACGCTAACAAAGCGTTTGCTCATTACCGCTGGTAATACCTTTTTAGGCGCGGCATCTGCCGCGCCTAAACCACATTCTAAGGTTGACCTTAGTAAGAGGATACTACTGTGGCTCGTAAGACCCCTATTGAGCGCTACCGTAACATCGGTATTTGTGCTCACGTAGACGCAGGTAAAACTACAACAACAGAGCGTATCCTGTTTTATACCGGTCTTTCTCATAAAATTGGTGAAGTGCACGATGGTGCCGCAACCATGGACTGGATGGAGCAGGAGCAGGAACGTGGTATCACTATCACATCCGCTGCGACTACAACCTTCTGGCATGGTATGGATGCACAATTCGCTGAGCATCGCATCAATATCATCGATACCCCAGGACACGTTGATTTCACTATTGAAGTCGAACGTTCTTTGCGCGTATTGGATGGTGCAGTCGTTGTATTCTGTGGCTCTTCTGGTGTTGAACCTCAGTCTGAGACTGTTTGGCGTCAAGCCGACAAATATCAAGTTCCTCGTATGGTTTTCGTCAATAAGATGGACCGTACAGGCGCAGACTTCTTGCGCGTAGTTAATCAAATTAAAGATCGACTAGGTGCTAATCCTGTTCCAATTCATTTGAATATTGGTTCAGAAGATGAGTTTCGCGGTGTTATCGACCTTATTAAAATGAAGGCGATAAACTGGAATGAAGCTGATCAAGGGATGACCTTCAGTTACGAAGAGATCCCTGCGGACATGCAAGAGTTAGCAGAAGAGTGGCATCAAAACCTAATTGAAGCGGCTGCTGAAGCAAACGAAGAGCTGATGGACAAATACCTCGAAGATGGGGAATTGACAGAAGCCGAAATCAAGCAAGCATTGCGTGAACGCACCCTAAACAACGAAATCGTACTGGCAACTTGTGGTTCTGCATTTAAGAACAAAGGTGTTCAGGCGGTGCTAGATGCTGTTGTTGAATACCTTCCTTCACCAGTTGACGTGAAAGCGATCAATGGTGAAGACGAAGATGGCAATGTGATCGACCGTCATGCAGACGATAACGAACCATTCGCAGCACTAGCATTCAAAATCGCCACTGACCCATTTGTTGGTACGTTAACCTTCCTGCGTGTTTACTCAGGTGTGGTGAATACTGGCGACACAGTTTATAACTCTGTGAAGCAAAAGCGTGAGCGCTTTGGCCGTATCGTTCAGATGCACTCGAATAAACGCGAAGAGATCAAAGAGATCCGCGCGGGTGACATCGCGGCGGCAATTGGTCTGAAAGACGTGACGACGGGTGACACCCTTTGTGCACTAGAATCTAAAGTGATTCTTGAGCGCATGGAGTTCCCTGAGCCTGTTATTCAGATCGCCGTAGAGCCTCGCTCACAAGCTGATCAAGAAAAAATGGGTATCGCGCTGGGTAAACTGGCGGCAGAAGACCCATCATTCCGCGTTGAAACGGATATAGAGTCAGGACAAACCCTGATCTCTGGTATGGGTGAGTTGCACCTCGACATCATTGTCGATCGCATGCGCCGCGAATTCAGCGTTGAATGTAATGTAGGTAAGCCTCAGGTGGCATACCGTGAAACCATCCGTGGTAATGCTGAAGTCGAAGGCAAGTTCGTTAAGCAATCAGGTGGTCGCGGTCAGTATGGTCATGTATGGATCAAACTGGAGCCGTCTGAACTCGGCGAAGGCTTTGTCTTCGTTGATGAAATCGTTGGTGGTTCAGTACCAAAAGAATACATCAGTTCAGTGTCTAAGGGCATTGAAGAGCAGATGAGTAGTGGTGTCCTTGCCGGTTACCCAGTACTTGACGTAAAAGCCACCTTGTTCGATGGCTCTTATCATGATGTTGACTCCAACGAAATGGCGTTTAAAATCGCTGCATCTATGGCCTTTAAGAAAGGAGCGCTCGAAGCGCAACCTGTTATTCTTGAGCCAATGATGAAAGTGGAAATCACCACTCCAGAAGACTGGATGGGTGATGTAGTGGGTGACTTGAATCGCCGCCGTGGTTTGATTTCCGGTATGGACGAAGGTCCTGCTGGTTTGAGAATCATTCGCGCACAAGTACCGCTGGCTGAGATGTTTGGTTACGCAACTGACTTGCGTTCAGCGACTCAGGGCCGCGCATCTTACTCTATGGAATTCAGCGAATACGCTGATGTTCCAAAGAATGTTGCTGACTCAATCATCGCACAGCGTTGTTGATTAGTAGCTTTGATGTTGGCATTGTTCGCCAGCATTGATAAAAACTTCTGATCGCACTTACGACGGTAGGTGCGACTCATAACTAGGAAGGAACACGATCGTGTCTAAAGAAAAATTTGAACGTACGAAACCGCACGTAAACGTTGGTACTATCGGCCACGTTGACCACGGTAAAACT
>NZ_JAJUBC010000056.1 GCF_028683095.1 Enterovibrio gelatinilyticus
GGTATCAGTCGCGAGTCGTTGAACAATAACGGGACCATATCGTTCAGCAACGCTGCATTCATCTTGGTGAGCTGTCTTTGAGCCTTGAAGCACTATCAGATGAAACTGACAGATTAATGCGTTTCTTAAAGTGTGTGTCCTATTTATTGTTTCACATCGAATTATCTTAAATCTGGGATGATATATTATTTTCGATATAGGAAAATAGAGCTTAATCTCTCAATAAACACTGCAACCTTGTCAGGAGAATTTATGGAGTTCATGGGTGTTTAAGCTAATTTCGGTCGCAACGCATATTTTTGATAAATTTTCATTCGAGAGTAAGTTAATCATCAGTTTAGCGTTAGTCTACTCAATAATGGTAGGGCCATTGCAAGCTTCGGAATTTCCGTTCGCCTATTTAGATGATGCTCTATTACCGACAGATAAAGCTTCTGCATCATACCAACATTCTCAATTTGAAAGAGGTGGTGAAGGTAATTTTCTGGTCAAGGTTTACTACAAAGAGAGTAAACAGGTCTACTTAACAACCACAGGTCAGCTGGACGATACTGGAACGCTCGTCTACCAAGGTGACTATACCTTTTCGTACCCGAACGGAGCTCTCAAAGAGAAGGGCCATTTTGACGAAGGAAAACGCGACGGTGAAGTGATAGCCTACCGACAGGATGGGACGATTTCTGAGCAGAGCACTTACGATAAGAGGCTGTTAACAGAAAGATTACTGTTTTCATCTGATGGTAGTGTTTCTAGAAAAGACACCTATGAGTATGACCCTGATAATAGCGATAATTACACCCATCACTCAAAAATTGGCGATAATATTATCTGTACGTCTTATTACGTGAATGGCTTGAAAGACGGTATACAAGAAAGCGAAGATTTAAGCTTAAAACTAAAAATGTTTGACCCTTATGTGGCGGGGGAAAGACACGGCCTTGTAGTGGTGTACATCAATGAAATGAAGAGGCAAACTCAATATTTTTCTCACGGGAAAAAGCACGGAAATTATTCTAAATATAATGAATCCGGTAATTTGATATATGAAAGTAATTTTCACAATGGTCTAGTTTCAGGTGAGACAAATTACTACTTTGATAACGGTAATCTGTCGGAAAAGCGTTTGTATGGAGAGAGAGAACGCTTAGTATCTTGGGAGAAATATTTTGAAACTGGCCAACTAAAGGAAAAAATGCAGCATGATGAGGGAGGCAACATACACATAAAAGAACTTGGGACGTTAGGGCAAACTGTATCGACCACATTCAGACCTCTTGATTCTCAAGAATGGAATATAACTAAAGACTTCGGTTTTGGCGGAGCTCTGTTGCAGATTATAAAAAGCAAAGACGGCCAATTGGAAAAACACATTAAGGTTTTTTACCAGAACGGCATCATCAAAAGTGAAAGGATAGATGATGACAATGGTCGTTATGTAGAAAGAAGATGGAATGAAGATGGTACATTGACCACTGAAACTATTTTGCCAAAAGATGAAAGAAAATGGAATGTAAGGGCCAAGTATTATGGTAATGGTGCGTTAAGACAAGAAATAAAAGAATTAATTAGTGAAAGAAAGTACTTACTCACTCGATATAGTGATACTGGAGAACTGCTTGAAAGAACCCAGAAAGTTGACGATAAACGAGAAGGCATTCAACTTTACAACAGTTATGGAACGATTGAGCATACTGAATTTGAGAATGATCAGCCCCATGGCAAGTATGAAAAGGTAAATGCAAAAGGCGAGTTGCTTGAAGAAGGAGTGTATAAACGAGGACAAAAGCACGGCCTTTGGCGGCAAATAGATGTAAGGTTTTTGCCTATTCCTCGAGAACTCGGTATCGGCGACATTGAACTCAAGTTAGACCACGTAGTGAAGCGTTCCTCGCTTGAAATTGAATATCAAAATGGTGCTCTACACGGAATCTATAGATTTACAGATCAAGATGGCGTTCAACGTATTGCAGGTCAGTTTGATGCGGGCACACCAATAGGAAATTGGATGGTACGCACCAGCGCTGATGGACTCGTGATATATAAGAACAATACGAACAAGCCTGACGCAGATGGATATCGAGTTGAAGCTAATTTAGAAAAAGCGTTGGTGGTACAAGGAACTTACCTTGATGGTCTTCGTACCGGCAAATGGCGAGCTTTCACATATTTTGGCGAACTACAACTTGAAGGTGTATTTGAAAGAGGTGTACCAGTCGGCGTATGGAAACGCTTTTATCGTTATACCCGCGCGGTTGAATGCAACATGAACTACAAAGACGGTTATCCCCTAGGCCGTTGGCAACACTTTAATAACGAAGGTGAAATGGTGTGGGATAAGTACTTGGATTTCAGATCTTCTTCATCTAATACTCAAAACCCAAATTGGTCTCCTCGACGGGATCATAATGATATCCCTTGGGCTTGTAATATTAATGTGCCTAATGCCTTCTTGTTAGAAGGTTGAGCTGCATCTTTATGAAACATTCTCACCGAGAAAAGCATAATTGTTATAAAGGAATAAATTTGAAGATGTTAACCAATAGATGGAAAGAATGGGCTACGTTGATGGCTCTCAGCTTTTTGTTAGGTTGTACAGAAAACTCTGTCTTGGATTATCAGCCAGAAACCGACGCACCTACTCAGTATTATGCCCAGGTAGAAATTAAATTAACGGCACCATTCGATTATCACAGCGATATAAGAGATATTGCTTTTACAACTCCTTTTTCGCTTAAGCCGCTACAAAGGGCTGAATCAAATGAAAAAAGTGCTCAGGTTACTATCTATGGTGCAAGTTTCTCCGCAATCCAAGGGGATGAAGAGCCATTCTTCAGTTGGATAGACGAAGGTCTGCGGTTGAAGAGGAAAGGTGATGCTCTATTTTCCTTTGAGGTTAGTAAAGAGCAGTCGGCCATCGCGAGCAAAATGACGAATACAGCAATGCTCGGCTATATGAAAGATTTGCATAAACATGGTGCTATGGGTTCATTGTCCATGTTGCCGCCAAGGATTGGACTGGACGTTGGGTCCACGGTAACGGAGCTTTTTTCATCGGGTTTTCAAACCACTTATCGTGTTGAATTAGCCACAGAACAACGCATACGCGTCGGATTCAGTGGTAGCAACCCCAATGCTGATCCAGCGATTTTGGACCAAGAGTCGACACTGGGTTCAAACCAAATTGTCCTACCAAGTGATAACATTGTCGGTTGGGCTGACTATGAGCCTAAAACAGGCAAATTGATTCAATTGAGAGCAACGTTTGAAATCACGGTTGATGAGTCAAAATATGAGTATATTCAGGGTGTTGTTTTAGTTTCCAATGAGCCGATCATGGAGCAAGAAGACAAACTACGTAGGTTTAAAAATCCCCTCGCTAAGCAGTCAAAACTCCAGAAACAGGCAATGGAGGCTATACCTATTAATTTTAATCAAGCAATTGAGTATTCGGTTGACGAGCATACTTATGAGTGGGGTGCCACAGCTTTTAATATCGTAGCAACTCAAAAGGGCTTTTTTCCGCCAATACTGAGCAATTACCAATTTCTGGATAAGCATGGTCAGCATATTGAACAACACTTTTTTGTTGATGACTACCGATTCTACCGAGCCTACTCAGATAGAGCTAAATTTGGTGATTCTGATGATTTTGACGATGACAATTACATTTGGCTTAGCGAGCCTCAGGAGAGTAAAGTCTCTCCATCCTATCTTCAGCTAAGCTACACACCGACAAATTATAGAAAACACACTCAAATTATACCTATAGAAGAAGGCAAGGTTACGTTTACCCACCCAGAATTTACACTTGTTGGTGAATTGCAAAGATACGATACGGTTTGGAGTTTTACTTTAACGGAGTTAGCAGACTCAAACGTTGCATACTATTCCTTTGCTAACAAAGATGAAAAGGTCAGAGTGAGTGATTTCAAATGGATTGAGCCAAAGAAAGAAGAAGATGCGAATATAGATTTAATTGGCGCTATCCCATCAGTTTGGCAACATGCAACATTGGGAAAGAGAACGTTTCAATATGTGATCTGGTTTGACAAAGAACCAGCGGAAGGTATTCCGTTTACTTGGTATGAAAAGCCTGTAACACAAACAGTTAAGATCCCTTTGAGCCAAGCAGTGAGAAGCGTCAAAAACCAAGCGCCTATCGAAACGATCTACGATAGAAATGCTATTACGGGTAAGCATTCATATCCCACTCTATTCATCACGCCACATCAAGTGCACCTATCTATCAAACCCGAGATGGTAAAACTGTGTAATTTAGATGTAGTAACGGGTGTGTACCGAGGCTCTGATACTAGGTGGTTAGTGGAAGACGATGTACGTTGTAATGCCAAAAGTGGACTTTGTCGTTATCCCCTTACTGCATACAAAGGCTCAGTTCAGTTCTTCTACGATGAGAAGGTGCAGGTTAGTTTAGCGTGTTCAACTGGCAATCCCTCTCCACTAATGAAAGGTAAAGATTACAAACAGATAACACCTTGGCTTATTGAGCTCAAAGGGGTGTATAGCGAACTTGACTGGGAGGCCGCGAGCAAACGGCTACAAGCGTATGATCAAGACGACAAAGTATTGCAGTGGGTAAAGACGGCTGACAATGCTGATTTTGATATGCCTTTTCTTAAAGCCTGGGGCGATATTAATAGTGTTAAAGATACAACATTGGGTCAATCTGAGCTCCTAATTGACCAACTTGTAGAGTTTGCACCCACACCTGAATAATGTGCGATTTTGATTGGCTAAGCGCCCACTAGCACAAAGCCATACTAAATTCCCGTAGACTGACAAATAACAGACAGGCGAATAACACCAATTTGGTATTTATTAGACGTTGGGAATGTTTGACGATGCTAGCTAGTGGGAATACGAAGTCCACACAATCGCTTTCGTCCTAATGAAGGCAAGGCTTCTTTGATGGAGGATTCTGTGCCAATCAGAGTCCCCTTTTCTTCTTGCGCATACGTATCACGTCACGCGAAAGAATCAAATCCTAAATGATGAAGAATCTCAGGCTCTCGACTATCAATATAACCGTGCTTGTCTTCTCGGCTTTGACGTCCTGTCCAATTGTCCACTTCCCCTATGCTAAACAGTCTAAACTGGAGTTTTCTGCCACAGAAAATGCAGGAGAACACCATGAAGAAGTCACGGTTCACTAAATCACAGATTGTCAGAAATTCAACGGGACAGGCTACCTAAATAATCAAAGAGCTCATCACCCTTTAGAACAACTGGGACTGTCGCTTTTAGAAACGGCAATGTGATGAAAAAACACGTTGAGGAAATCGTCAATCCTCTGCGTTTTCAAGGGCAATATTTCGATGAAGAAAGCGGTCTACACTACAACCAACATCGCTACTATAGCCCAGTAATATTTAGGTTCATAACCTCCGATCCTGTCGGTTTGGCTGGCGGGCTAAATAGCTATCAATATGTAAAGAATCCTTTATCATAGGTTGACCCATTAGGGTTAATGATTTGATGTGAAGAGGATATAATGGTTACTTTGAAAAATAAGCCCACCCTGACAATCATCATTACTATTCAAGAATAGTCTTTGATTGAAAATAATGAGATGAAAGAGGTTTAACTCCATAAAAAGGAGAGTAAATATGTCATATAGCTCTGAGGATGTATCAGACTTAAAAAGCAATCTATCTTCCTACCCAGGCATTGATTACTTAGGTGATGTTAAAGCTTATGATGGTGAAATATTATCATATTGGAGACCAACAATAGGCCTTTATAATGGGTTCGCACAGATAGATATAAAAGGAGATTTTTCTGAAATAGCTAGCCAAGCGTCTAGACTACTATGGAATAAAATCAACGAATTTAGCAGTGGAGATATTGAATTGTTATCATCCATTGATTCATTTGAAAACTGGATTAGTATTAGAGTAGAAAATGGGGTCAATATCGTTGATGCATTTGAACTCTATGAAGAATCTCCTGAATTTGTAGCTATAGATAAAGATAGAAAGTACTTGATTGCCATTCATTCTGAAAATATATCAAACCATACTGACCAGTTATTATTATACTTCTACAAGTTAGAAAAAAATGGAGATAGTTCAATTGGTTTTATAAATCATAAATAATATTACCTTCATGTTTTAAGTGCGGAATTAACTCTACTCTGGATTCATAATTAACAAGTGAAAAACAATTTAATTGATCAGAAAAATTAAACAATAAAAGAACTCATCATAATTTAAACTTTTCCCACCGAACGAATTCAGGGTGTTTATCTTGGATTCTATGTCTAGAAAAGAGAATTGAGTGTGTTGGCAACGGGTTTAGTGACAATCTGGCAGATGAAAACCACCGACGCTGTGTTGGTTGCAAATGAGCGTTGCTGTAGCCGAGAGTGAGTCGGTAATCGAAATCCACAAAGGCGTTGTCGCCAAGCAAAGGTAAGGATCCTTTCTAGTCAGCAAGGATCTAGGAATTGAACGCCCCAACAAGCCGACTACATGTCTCACTTAGAAAACCAAGATATAGCGGTAGACATAATTGCTGCACACAACAAGTACAATGCTGCCACATACCCTCACCTTGCTGATGAGAGAGCGAATCTATATCCTGCAACTAAGTACGGTCACCAACACAGGTGGCATGGTGGCAACTTACAAAACTCCACACATGGAAAGCCCTTAAACCCGAACATACCTGAGGAATTTGAATGTCAAAAATTTCTATATCTGTCGCTAATTCCGTTGACAGCTTAGAAGCAACGAAGTTTCTACACAGATTACTCGGGATGTCTCTGTCCACAGCTAAAACTTGCCTAAATAATGGCAACAATGGAGCGTTTTTTAGTGGAGAGATTTTCTTAAATGATCACAACGAAATAGCTGATAAAATTAGAAAAATCATATCTTTCTTTGACACACAAAATATTGAAATTTTCATTGTGGAAGTAAACAGCGATGTGGATTGGGAAGGCGCATTCAATGAATCTAACAGGATATCAACCTCAGCCATGTTAGATATTCTTGGTGATGCAGATGGCTGTTTTCATTAAGTAGTCGTGAGGATATAACCTTTGAGACAGTTGCTAAAACCGTGGCCAATCTTGGTTACCACTACAAACCGAGGTAATAATGACATATGAAGAGTTATTAACGAATATTGACAATACCTCATGGTTTACGAACTCAGGTAGTTATCGTTCTTCGGGTAATACTATAGGAATTCCAAGTTTAAGCGCTTGGAACGACACGATTTTTGAAGAGTCACTAAGAGCAGAGATGAAAAAAATTGCTAGCTCTATGGACTGGTTCCCTTCATCTAGAGATCAAAAAGATCCATTCCATGGACAAGAACTAACAAAAAGAGTCGCTGCAGTCGAAGGTGGAAAGACCAAAGTAATGGCTGCCTACAAAGTCGCTTCAAAAAAGCTCTCGAATTATGATAAAACGAAGTTTGTTAGTGGGCCTCATGACTATTCAATTACCGCTAAAAGTGCTGCTCTTTATTGTGTCAGAATGGCGGCGATGGAGTGCTTAAGCAATAATCAAGGCGTTTGGGTCGAGGTGTTTAAGGTTTACTCTCAAGGTTATTGGCCATGCGGTTTACTGCCCGATAACAAGTTAGTGGTTTACTAAAAACTAGGACGCTGACTATCACTAAATACAGTTGGAAGCGTGAGGAATGTAGCAGTAGGTCTTTGTCTGAGCGAGAAATAATATATGCGCTTTGAAGAAGATATACTCCCCCCTAAAGACAAAACTGGCATACCGCAACACAATGACTGGGGCAGTCGCTTTAAGAAATCCATAGTAATTTACGATTACACAAAAGCAAATGATAGAAGTTATCGAGGAGACCCGGCATGGTCTAATCTTGACGTTCTTTTTATGATCATTATTGATAAAACAAAAAAACATCAATTAGTTCATAGATATAAACATCTAGGACTTTCGTTTTTTAAAAACAAAAATTCGGCCTCGCACCTTTTAATTTATTAGGAGTAATGAGAAAATTTAGATATAGTTAGCACTCATTAAAGCAACACCATCCTAAATCTACGTCGACAGACAGATATCAAACATACAAAACCACCAACCTAGCGCTTGTTGACTCCTGATCACTATGATTCAGTGACTTTGATCGGTAGATGGAAAGGTTGAGGATAAATGAATGAACGTTATTATCCATGGCAATGAAATACATTCAGAGCGTGATTTTCATAAAAAGCTTTCAGAGGCATTCGAATTCTCTGCTTACTACGGTAAAAATTTAGATGCACTATGGGATTATTTAAGTACAGAAGTAGAAAGGCCACTCTCATTGATTTGGAAAGATTCAGAGTTATCTCAAAGATTCATGGGTGATGATTTTGATAAAATTGCAACGTTGTTAGAACGTGTTGTAAAACAAGATATCAAGTGGGGATTGGATGATAAATTTGAGGTGCATTTCGACTAATTTTTAGGCTCCCAGACTATCACCGTCAGAACCGGTGAAAATAGGTGGAACACACATCCTTAGAAATACAGAAAATCATCTAAAATCAAATGCATATTGTTCTGTTACATGTCCTCCCAGAAACACAACTGG
>NZ_JAJUBC010000057.1 GCF_028683095.1 Enterovibrio gelatinilyticus
GGTTTTACCGTGGTCAACGTGGCCGATAGTACCAACGTTAACGTGCGGTTTCGTACGTTCAAATTTTTCTTTAGACATGACAGTCCCTCTAAGCACGGTATTTTGGTGGCTTAACGACCACGCATACAACAAATGGATTTATGTTGAGTATAAATCAAATGGCTTGAGTAACTTGTAAGAGAAAGATGGTGCTGATACCCAGATTCGAACTGGGGACCTCACCCTTACCAAGGGTGCACTCTACCAACTGAGCTATATCAGCACTTTAGAATTGGAGCGGGCAGCGGGAATCGAACCCGCATCATCAGCTTGGAAGGCTGAGGTAATAGCCATTATACGATGCCCGCTTTCAGTTTCTCGTAGAGCTATTCAAACTATTTGAAATATGGTGGTGGGAGAAGGATTCGAACCTTCGAAGGCTGAGCCGTCAGATTTACAGTCTGATCCCTTTGGCCACTCGGGAATCCCACCAAATTGTTTTGTTTTGTCTTAATGGTGCCGGCTGCCGGAATCGAACTGGCGACCTACTGATTACAAGTCAGTTGCTCTACCAACTGAGCTAAGCCGGCGACAAGTGCTGCGCATTCTATGCAATGATTTTTGGGGTTGCAATAGCTAATTTAAATTTTTCCATTAAATCTATTCTTATGGCGTATAAAATCGCCAATTTACGCCTTTATTTAGCGAGATAGCATTAGCTAAACTCAGTATCTCACTTTCACTATCACTGGGGATAATGTATTGTCGCTGTCCTTACTCGAAACAGATTCATTTTTAGTATGAGCGATCTATTAACGCCTTATTTGTCTTTTAATCGCCAACAATGGTCAGAACTTCGTGATTCTGTGCCTATGACGCTGGATGAGGACGACCTCGAAAAGCTTCGTGGTATTAACGAACACTTGACCATGAATGAAGTGCGAGACATTTACCTGCCTCTTTCTCGCCTTCTGAATCTGTACGTTAAAGCACGTAAAGGGCGCACGCAGGTCCTAGAGCATTTCCTTGATCAAAAAGGAAATACTGTTCCATATATTATTGGAATAGCTGGTAGTGTGGCCGTGGGGAAAAGTACCACTGCTCGCTTATTAAAAGCACTTCTTGAACGCTGGCCAGAGCACCCGAAAGTTGAGTTAATCACTACTGATGGTTTCCTACATCCTAATGACACTCTCAAAGAACGCAACCTGATGAAAAAGAAAGGCTTTCCTCTATCTTATGATATTCGAAAGTTGGTTCAGTTTGTCTCTGATGTGAAATCTGGAAAGCCCTGTGTAGAAGCACCTGTATATTCGCATTTGGTTTATGACATCACCAAAGATATCAAGGTGGTTGAACAGCCTGACATTCTCATCGTAGAAGGTTTAAATGTACTGCAAAGTGGGATGGATTATCCTCACGACCCTCATCGCGTATTTATTTCAGATTTTCTCGATTTTTCGATTTACGTCGATGCGGAGTGTTCTTTGCTCAAAACGTGGTATATCGAGCGGTTTATGGCGTTTAGGCAAGGGGCGTTTCAAAACCCGTCCTCCTACTTCCATCACTACACTGCCCTCTCAGAAGAGAAAGCAATGAGAACTGCGTCTGACATTTGGGAGGAGATAAACGGACAGAATTTAGTCGAAAACATTCTACCAACCAGAGAACGTGCGGGCCTGATATTACAAAAGGGAACAAACCACGCAGTTCAAACTGTGATGGTACGGAAGTAGTTAATACTAATCGTTGGCGCGAAGACTTATCTCGCCACCAAGATAAGGGGCAATGCCGGACTCAGTTTCCAATAGCAGCGCCCCTTGCTCATTAATACCACGTGCAATACCTTCAACAATTCGCTCTCCCAGTAGCAATTTCACCGATCGTCCCTTGAAGTTATCCCATTTGTCCCATTTAGCGACAAAGCCAGCCATCCCTGTCTCTTCATACTGTCTGAGTGAATCCATAACCCCATTGATGAGAGCAGCAGCCAATGTGTTCTTATCAGGTAATGCATGACAAGTATCTTTCAAATTGGCCCAGTTTTGATCAACCGCATCGACAGTTTCTGACATGGCAACGTTAAGCCCCATACCAATAACTAAGTGTGCTGCATCTCCTGCTTGACCCGTCATTTCTACCAAAATACCTGCCAGCTTTCTATCATTCCAATAAAGGTCGTTAGGCCACTTGACCTTCACATCTTTGGCTCCGAGTTTTGCCAATGTTTCAGCCATAGACACACCAACAACCAAACTCAGCCCCATTGCTGCGGCCATTCCTGCATCAAGTCGCCAATACATGGATAGATACAAGTTCGCACCAAATGGCGAGAACCAAACACGTCCACGACGACCACGGCCGCTTTGTTGATATTCAGCTAAGCAGGCTGTACCTGAGACTAATTGACCAACACGGTCCATCAAGTACTGATTTGTTGAGCCAATAACAGGGATAAGCGAAAAGGCAGGGGCGTCGAGTACATCCTTTAGTTTTTGTTCTTCAAGCAAGTCGAGGGGCGATGGTAGGCAATAGCCTTTTCCTTGGACGCGATAGACGTCCAGCCCCCATTGTTGAAGCACTTTGATGTGCTTGCTAATCGCCGCTCGGCTCATCCCCAACTCTTGACCAAGCTTTTCACCAGAATGAAAATGACCATCCGCTAAAGTTCGTATAAGGGCTAAACGTGGTGTGTTGTCTATCGCTGGCATGCTGCCTCCAAATCCGTTTCTGCATTGCGCCCCATAAAACGAACTTCATGTTCAAGCTTGACGCCAAATTGGCGATGAACAGTATCTACAACCTGTCGAGCTAACGTGACCACGTCTTTTGACGTTGCCTTATCAGCATTCGTCAGTACCAGCGCCTGCTGGTTATGTACCGCAGCACCGCCAACGCGATGCCCTTTCAATCCACATTGGTCTATCAACCAGCCCGCAGCTAATTTTACTTCCGCATCGTTCACATAAAAGCACGGCATATTTGGGTGAGCAGCAAGTAAGCGGTCAGCGAGGCATTTGGTCACAACAGGGTTCTTAAAGAAACTCCCTGCGTTGCCTATCTTTTTAGGATCAGGAAGCTTCTCACGGCGAATTTCACAAACCATGTCGTAGACATCTTTTGCAGTCAGGTTTTCTTTGTCCTGCAATTGACTCAGCGCCCCATATCCTAAAACAGGTTGCCATTGCTTAGGCAGCCTGAAACCAACCCCAGTTACAATAGCTTTGTCTTTAAGTTGACGCTTAAACACAGAGTCACGATATCCAAATTCGCACTCTAAAGCAGACAATCTATCAGTATGTCCGCCGTCTAGCATCAAGACATCAACATAGTCACAGTGAGCTTTCAGCTCGACACCATACGCGCCAATATTTTGAATCGGTGCGGAACCAACAAGCCCAGGGATCAGCGCTAGATTCTCAAGACCCGGCATATGGTTTTCGACAGTCCACTTGACTAAGTCGTGCCAATTCTCTCCGCCAGCAACATGCAAAAACCATTCAGTTTTGGTTTCTCTAACTGTAATACCCTTTAAGCGATTCAAAATAACAGTACCGTCAAAATCTTCGCAAAAGAGTAAGTTACTCCCTTCACCCACAATAAGTTTTGGCTCAGAGGGTTTCTGCGCCCACACCAGTAAGAAATCCTCGACAGTATTCGCTTCAACAATTTCTTTTGCATTTAGTTCTAAACCGAACGTATGGTAAGGCTTGAGCGATGTGCTAGTGAGTGTTTTCATTCGGCTCGCGGTTTCATTTGCAATGATTAATTGCCGTGTATACTAACGCATTAGCCTAAAGATCGCAGTGATTTGATAACCATGTCCGACTATAGATATCTTCCGTTAGATACTTTACGTTTCCCACTAATTGCACGCTTTTACAAAGACCACTACCCTGCAGGGAAGCCAAAAAAAGACGAAGTCATTTGGACAATGGAAGGATCGGAAGGCCTCATTGGTACAGTACGTTTTCGCCAATTCGAGGGCTTTCAACTTCTGACTGGAATGCTTATCCACCCTGACGTTAGGAGACAAAAGCTGGGAATAGCATTTCTTCATGCCGTAGAAAAACAAACGAAAGACAAACGCTGTTATTGTCTCGCCTACCGCTATCTCATCCCACTTTATGAAAACGCTGGATTTGAAGTCATTGATGCCGATGCTTTACCCGAAGAACTTAAAGCTCGCTATATCAGTTACTGTAACAGTGGCAAAGATCTCGTACCAATGCGGTATTTAGCCAAGTAACAGTATCAATTCGAGATAACAGACACATCCAGAACACTGGAAATCGCGTATTTTCTGGTATAATTCAGGGTTTGATTTGCATAAATACGACCATCAGTCGAAGTTAATGAGGCAACAATGGATTCAGCTACTGCAAATAAGCAGTTGATCGATCAGCTACCAAAAATTGCACATCGTCCTGACCAGCTTGAAACGCTACTTGACGCCGCATCTTTTAGAGAGCGCTTATTGCACGAAATTGCACAGGCTAAATCTCGCATTTATTTGGTCGCTCTATATCTTCAAGACGATGAAGCAGGACGGTCGATCCTTGATGCGCTCTATGAAGCAAAGCAAAAGAACCCGAGACTAGATGTCAAAGTACTAGTCGATTGGCACCGTGCTCAACGTGGCTTAATTGGTGCTGAGAAGTCTGATGGCAATGCAGGGCTTTATCGCGAATATTCAGAGAAGTACGCCCATAAAGTTGACATCTTAGGTGTGCCTGTAAGAAACCGAGAAGTATTCGGGGTACTGCATTTGAAAGGTTTCATCATTGATGAAACCGTCATTTATAGCGGTGCTAGCCTTAACGATGTTTACTTGGCTCAACATGACCGATATCGCTATGATCGCTATCATGTCATTCACAGCAAAGCGCTTGCTGACAGCATGGCGAACTTCATATCAAACACATTGGTTGCTAGTGATGCAGTCAACTGCCTATCGCAACCAAGTCGTCCTGAGACCAAAGCACTAAAACCCGCAATTCGTAGTTTACGAGCTCGACTACAAAGCGCGAGCTACACGTTCATTTCGCAGCATATCAATGAAGATCAAGTTGGCTTAACACCGATGGTAGGGTTAGGAAAACGAAAAAATTTCCTCAATACTCAAATCTGCAGACTAATTGCAAGCGCACATGAAGATCTCACAATTTGTACTCCCTACTTTAATCCCCCTCGAAGTGTGATGCGAGAAATCCGTCGTGCGCTTCGTCGTGGTGTTAACATCACCATTATCGTAGGTGATAAAACAGCAAATGATTTCTACATCCCACCCGAAGAACCGTTTAAAACGATCTCTGGATTGCCTTATCTTTACGAAATCAATCTACGTAACTTCGCGCGTCGAAATGAAGCTGCAATTGCTAAACGTCAGCTAAAGATTCACCTTTGGAAACACGATAACAACAGTTTCCATTTGAAAGGTATTTGGGTAGACCGCAGCTACATGTTGCTCACTGGCAACAATCTCAACCCTCGAGCATGGAAACTCGATCTAGAGAATGCGATATTACTTCACGACAAGCATAGATTGCTTGAAAATGAAGCACAGCGAGAGATCGATAAGATCCTCGAACACACACAACTTATTGGTAGTTACAAACAAATCGAAAAGCTCGAAGTCTACCCCCCTCAAGTAAGGAAACTTCTGAAGCGGATCAAGCGGATCAGGGCAGATCATTTGCTCAACCAGATCCTGTAAGGAAACAATGGTGATCGCATCTATCGACGTCGACCCGCAGAAAACATTTACCCCATTATGCCCTAGCGAGCTACCGGTACATGAAGGTCACCTCATTGGTCAGGCGCTCAACCATCAAGCAAAACATGCTCAGCTTCGTGTCTTGACCAAAGATGCCCATCCTGCCAATGCGGTTTGGGTGGTCGACACACATGATAAAATGTTGAAGCCCTTAAAGCATGCCAATGCTGATTTGACTTGGGTATCACATGCGGTACCTGGCACTGAAGGCTTTAAAGTCATTCCTGATCTCCCTAACATCACTGAGTATGACCATGTTATCTGGAAAGGCATAGAGCCAGACTTACACCCTTATGGTGCTTGTTTTCATGATATCCAGGAAAAGCTCAGTACAGGACTGATCGAGTGGCTTACCGCTAAACAAGTTAAGGTAGTTTTAGTTGGTGGGCTAGCAACGGATTATTGTGTAAAAACAACAGCCTTGCAGCTAAAGCAGCATGGTCAGTTTGATGTTTGGGTAAACTTAGAAGCCTGCCGTGGTATTGCACACGATACTACAGTCGTAGCATGCAAAGAGATGATAGAAGCTGGCATCCACGTAATTGGTTCATTAGCAGAATTCCAAGCATAGGCATTGCTCTATATCACCAACGCAAAGCACTGCATTTAGCGGTGCTTTTTTGTATCTAGAGGTTGATGTTTTAGAGCTGAAGATTCTGATCTGATTCCACATAACATCTCGACACCGAGCCTAGTACACTCGACGACTCAATTTAGCTTAGGTCTCGTTCACGTAAAATAGATACATGCTTGGTGTGTAATTCAAAGAAGTATCAAAGCTGTTGTTAATAACTCAGTAAGAATTCATATATTGGCTGACGTGGCTGCGTATGGCCTATTAGAAACCACTTTTTGCAGAACACAAATGCCGTGAGCTGGCGGCTATTTAATAAAAACTTATCAACACATGCAGACGCAAAAAAGCCCTGACCGTAAGGTCAGGGCTTTTCTAACTTTTGCCTTCATCTTTTCTTAAAAAGACGAAAACGAATTTGAAGCCTGGCGATGTCCTACTCTCACATGGGGAGACCCCACACTACCATCGGCGCTGT
>NZ_JAJUBC010000058.1 GCF_028683095.1 Enterovibrio gelatinilyticus
GTTAATTACATCACCGACACAGTGATCAGACACTTCAAATTCATTTCATACTGGTAAGATTCAGCAATAAAAACGCCATTGTCAGGGAACGAAATGGACGACATAACATTTTCAGTGGGTGCAGTAACCTTCAAATATTCGCTCACTCACGAGCAAAAGAAATTCTTACGACTCGCACAAGAAACCACCGTTGACCTCAATCAATGCCCGGTATTTTCGGATCATATTACCGACACGATCCATGCAGCGATCCCTGATGAGTTAAAACTACCGACAGAAAAACAACTCAAGTACGCCTGAACCATTTCGAAGGATTTGAATGTTAAATTACCTAAAAATTATGACGAAAGCGCCTTAGCCTGTTTGTCGTTTATCGCAGACCACAAGCCAGCCCACGATAGGGTGCTGGCGATGTTCAATGGGATTAAGGGGAAGTTGTTGGGGTAGGCTGAATCTGTAGTCTGAACATGTGGATTGCAGACGATGTTCAAAAAATGCCAGTGTTATTTTCATCTAGATAGATCATTGGCGTAAGGCTTTTTCGGAGTTTCAGAGAAATTTTATGCGCTTTCTCAAGCTCTGAGTCATCTAGAGATTTCTGATTGAATTCATAGGTTACGATATGATTAAACTTTCTCATTTGGCGACCAAATTCTAGATTGTGATCGTTTCGGTTAAAATCATCAACCAACGCCCATGCAGCACCGAGAATAAGCGCTTCTCTATCGTTCAGAGCTTTTCTTGCAAACACAGGGCTATAACCTGAGGCGTTGCTCCATATTGGTAACATTCTTAGTATTTGGTGATCAATATAATCTGTTTCGAGTAGTGAGTTTTCATAATATAAATAAATATTAGTGGCATAAGAATCATTGTTATTGGCCATGAAGATGTAGAGATCTTTTATGATTTCTCTATCTTTATCTGACAACAGATAGCTATCTCTTTTCGATTCATTACTTCTCATCCAAATAGGATAGCCAAAATTCCGTTGGTAAATATCTAACAATGTGATAATTGGGTGATGGTAATTATTCTTTGCGCCATCTACTGCTGCTTTTGCCAATATATTAAAGCTTTCCTCGTCTACAGTTGTCGTAGGGCTATAGCCACCCTTCAACATAGTGTCATGAAGATATATCGCATACCCAGCTCTGGGATCACCAGCACTAGCCAATTTTTTTAGTGCTGCTCTTCCTTTCTCTCCCCACTCTTCGCTGCAGTGGTACCCCATATATTGAGTACATTCAATGTCTCTACTGTCTAATTTAATTGCCGCGTACGGATTGCCGAGTTTAGCAGCTTTAGTGAGCAGTTTGCCCGCAGTTTCCCCAGAGTAGATACTTTGACCATAGGTGATTTGTGCTAACCAAAACATGGCCTCCGGATTGCCTTTTTCTACAAGAGGTGCCAGTAGGGCTTCTGCTTTTTCTTTGTTGCCATATTGAATGGCTAACAATGGAGCATAGAGTGGCTCTTCTGGGCGGTATCGGCTAGCGGCGTAGGGGTCACTATTCACCTTGTTGTCATCTAAATATGAAGATAGTTGCTGTGATAGAAAACTTGGACCTTCGGCAATTTTTCGCTGAAAGCCACTGGGGTAATTTATGTAAGCTAAATATAAAGCAAAAACAATCAACAGATTGCTTAAAACATGTTTTATATCCATTTTACTAGTACTGTTTTTTTTGAATGATTCCAAATTCAACTTCCTTTCAGTCGCTATAAATCAATACTATTTAAATTAAAAATAGAACTAAAAAGCCCTAGTTTGATTCTCATCTAGGTAGATTATTGGCGTTAGGGTCTTTATTAGATCCTTGGAAACTTCACGCGCTTTTTCAAGCTCCGAGTCATCTAAGAAATTCAGATTGAACTCGTTAGTTATGAAATATTCATATGTCTGAAACTGTCTTCCATAGTCAAAACTATGGTCATTACGGTTAAAATCATCAACCATCGCCCATGCTGCACCAAGAATCAATGCTGATCTATTTGAATCAGATGTTCTAGCAAACGCAGGTCCGTATTTATAAACCGTACTTAAAAGTGTTAATGTCCGTAGGATTTGGTCATCAGTATAGTCCTCGTCAATAACTGCATTTTCACCATTGCGTGCAAAAGGTAAATTTAGATTAATAGCATATGCATCATTATTTTTTGCTGCTAGCTTATACAGGTTTTTTAAAATTCCTCTGTCTTTTTCAGATAAGACTTGAGTATTGTCATCTGTATCACTTCTGCTTACCCAAATGGGGTAGCTGTAGCTTTGATGATATAGACTTGCTAGCTCCATAAGCGGATAATAGTAATGATCCTTCACACCATCAACAGCCGCTTTTGCCAGAACGTTAAAACTTTCTTCGCTTACAGCTGTTCTGTTACCACCTTTTAACATCACATCATGCTGAAAAAGAGCATACCCAGCTCTGGCATCACCAGTCTCGGCCAATTTTTTCAGTATGACTCTACCCTTTTCTCCCCATTCTTCGCTGCAGTGATACCCTATGTATTGAGTACATTCACTGTCTCTACTGTCTAATCTAATTGCCGCGTATGGGTTGCCGAGTTTGGCAGCTTTTGTAAACAGTTCCCCAGCAGTACCCCCTGAATAGATACTTTGTCCGTAGGTAATTTCTGCTAACCAAAACATGGCTTCTGAATCGCCTTTTTCTACTAGAGGTGCCAGTAGCGATTCTGCTTTTTCTTTGTTGCCATATTGAATGGCTAACAATGGAGCATAGAGCGGATCTTCTGGACTATATCGGCTAGCGGCGTAGGGATCTCTATTCACCTTGTTGTCATCTAAATATGAAGACAGTTGTTTAGATAGAAAACTTGGACCTTCGGCAATTTTTTGCTGAAAGCCACTGGGGTAGCTTTCAGCAAAAAAATATATAGCGAAGGCAATCGACAGACTGGTGAAAAAATATCTTTTATCCATATTACTGTCAGTGCTGAGCTCTAAATAAAAGTTTAAATATCATCATCTATTGAACGCTGCCTTTTTATTTTTAATATCTTAATTCCACTATTTATTATATGAATACTCTAGAGTGCCTTTGTTTGGTTTTCATCTAAGTAAATCATTGGCGTTAATGATTTGATTATCTTGCCTGAAAGTTTTTTTGCTTCTTCGATATCTGTCTCGTTTGGTGTTATTGCATTTTTTCCTCTATCTAAAAAATACATGAACATATTTAAGCTTATATTTTTTTCATGGTTATTTCGGTTGAAATCATCAACTAACGCCCAGGCAATGCCATTTATTAATTCTTCATTATTTATCGTTGACTTTCTTGCGAATATAGGGCCGTAACTATGAACGGTGCTAAAAATCCTCAACGTCCTGAGTGTTTGGCTATCGATGTAATTTTCATCTAGACTAAGGATGTTACCTTTCTCCTTGCTTGGAAAGTTAACATAAATTGAATATGCATCATTATTTCTTGCTGCAACCATGTATAGACTTTTAATTAATTCGTCATCTTTACTCGACACGGTATAGTTATCATCTTTCCCGTGATTGATTCTTGACCATATAGGGTATGCGAAGCTTTTTTGGTATAGATCTAGCAATTCCATTAAGGGATAGTAATACTGAGTCTTCACACCATCTACAGCAGCTTTTGCTAATACTTGAAAGCTTTCCTCACTAAGTGTCGCTCTTGGGCTGTAGCCGCCATTTAAGACTGCATCGTGTTTGTAAAGTGCAAAACCGGCTCTGGCATCGCCCGATTCAGCTAATTTAATTAATATCTCTCTACCTTTTTCACCCCACTCTTTACTGCAGTAGTGGCTCATATATTGAATACATTCAATGTCTCTATTATCCAACCTTATCGCTGCATACGGGTTACCATACTCTGCTGCTTTGGCAAAAAGTTTTCCCGCGGTTTCCCCAGAGTAAATACTTTGTCCATAAGTGATTTCTGCCAACCAAAACATGGCTTCTGAATCGCTTTTTTCTACTAGAGGTTTAAGTAGAGTTTCCGCTCTCTCTTTGTTGCCATATTGAATGGCTAGAAGTGGGGCGTACAGTGGATCTTCTGGACGATATCGACTGGCGGCATAAGGATCACTATTAATCTTGTCGTCATCTATATAAGCCGATAATTCATCAGATAGGAAATCTGGCCCTTTGGAAATTTTTAGTTGAAAGCCACTGGGATATACAATAAATACAATTAAAAGCACTGTTAAGGAAAGAAATGCTAAAATCCAATGCTTATATTTCTCTCTCATTTCACCATCCATGATTTTTCTGTCCAACTAGGGTTTTTTCAATCTTATTTGAAATTTCGCTATAGTTTTCGGTTGCAATGTCACCAACTATAATCGAATCCTTAAAAATTGAAATATAGCTTTTATCACTAACATACAACTTCATTCTAGAGCATAATGCTGGAGAAAGATTGTTGAATGTGTTTTTTATGTGTATTTTTTCCGTTGTATAACTTGGGCTTAACCTTGTTAAATCAAGATTGGAAATAAAATCAGCTAACGTACTCCAGCCTTCTGCAAATCGTCGGCATCTCTCAAGACGATTTTGCGCGCTCTCTAAGTTGCTTTCCATCAGTATCAAAGATTTTTCAAACTGAGAGCACCTTGCATCTTTGTCATTGTCATCTTTTGGGGATATCCACTCCATGATTTTCACAATAGCTTGTGCCTTTAGC
>NZ_JAJUBC010000059.1 GCF_028683095.1 Enterovibrio gelatinilyticus
CACCTTTGGGTTCGAAAGCACTAGGACATGAGACTGATAAGGTTGCGGTTTTCTTAGGGTGTGTGTCCCACTTGTTTCACTCGTGGTTCTAAAGGCGAAAAACAACACGCCAAATAGCACTATTAAGACGAGTTGCCCGGTTAAATCAGGGAAGAGGGGAATTAAAAAAATGCCAGACATTCGTCTGGCACTGTTCGAGCTATAGTCTTGCTAAATAATTTAACTGTTGTATGTCAGAAAAGACGCGATCAGGGTTCAACTTTACGCCGTTGTACCCTGTAGAGAATGACCCTGTATGATCGAGTAGAAGGTACTTAATTTCATGGTCTAGTTGATCGCTATCGGTATCTTTCGTTCTCACGCCTAAAGACAGTTTCAGTTTTTCTATTTGCTCCACATCACCTGTTGCAAAGCGCCAGCGTGATTCATCTACAGCAAATCGTTTAGCGAATGCAGATAGCTTTTCTGGCGTATCTTTTTTTGGTGTAAGTGATACGGAAACAAACTGATAATTTAGATTGGTGTTGGCCAGTTTGTTCTGAATTGCTTTTAGATGCGCTGTCTGCATTGGGCATGCTGTGGCGCAATGACTAAACATAAAATTTATTAGTACAGGTTGCCCTTCAAAATCCGATAACTGAAACGGTTCCCCATCTTGGCCAACCATTTTTAACGAACTCAATTGCTTCGCATGCTGCTCTACTGAAATGATTTCTGGCACCTCCATAGAAGGCGAGGTGGCTGAAGCCGCAGTAAAACTAATCAGCAAGGAAAACAAAATGTAGGAATTGAGCTGCTTCATTCAGATTTCCCTTTTATGCACTCTAGCTTCACGTTATCCACAAAATACCCCGTGCGCCCAGAGACTCCCTGAGCAACATCGCCATTGTTGCAACCAATAGAATGAGTAGATGTTGGCACTATGCCGGCTAAACCATGTCCATCTAGATCTACAATTGAACGATGGTCAGCCGTATCGTTAGAGATGAGAGGAGCACATTGGCCTCTCACATAACCTAAAACATGTTCATATTTACCAGTGCCCATAGCTACTTCACTTGAAACTAAAGCGTGGTTTTGAGGACATTTCGCAGAAAAAGGAGAGCCATTGCCCCCACCAAAAGGGAAATCGGCAAATTTAGGTTTGCCTACCCAATTACCTTGTGTATCAACCGATACACAGATAGGGAGAAGTTTATCAATGGCGTAACCTTCAAGGCCATGTAGACCAATCATGACATCGTTATGATGACAACTGACTTGACCCGCAATGGCATCTTTTCCTGCGCCACCAAACTGCTCAGTTGAATAGGTCTCTATATTAACTGGCTTAACGTTAAGAATCGTCCCCGTCGAAGGTGTACCGTGTTGGTCAAGCACAAAGATCATATAATGACCCGGCGGCATTTCGTTAGGAGAGGTTGGAAGCGAAGCATATACCTTGTCCCATTCTTTTCTAAATTCCAGCTCCATGAAGCGCTGTTCCATATCAAAAGAGTGGGTGACAGATCCTGTTCTAATTAAAGTGACACGAGAAACATTGTCAGCGCCATGGTATTCCTGGAAAGCCTTCGCCGATGCTTTTATCTCAATTTCAACTTCACTCCCATAGGCTACGGTTGTTGTCGTTGGTGTCGCCTCAAGTCTTTTTCTTTTCTTACCTGATTGGTCATATAGGTAGGGTGGATAAAATATCTCAGCGTTTGAATTCACTAAAGGCCCAGGAGCTCCGCCACCAGCGATAAGCGCTGTTCCATCAGGTAGCAACAAGGACGTACCGTGGTAAAGTCTCGCCAACGCTGCTTTTGACATATTCGAGAAGCGTTCAGTTTCTGGATCCCATAATTGTGCCGTGTAGACTGAAGCATGTAACTCTAAGTCATTCGGTGAGCCTGCTGTAACGAGCACTTTGCCATCGGGTAAAACGGTTGCATTGGGCCAATAAGCTCGGTTGAAGCCCATTCCTTCAATGGCTTTGATAACGGGAGTATCGCCATTGATATCAATGATCACTGCGCCTGAGCCGCTTTTTCCGCCCAACTGTAGGATTTTTCCCGGTTGATACATCACCGCAGTTGAATGATATCCCTTCACATTACTGGGCAGAGGATTATCCAGTATTTCAGTTTTCCCTATCCCAGTAGGATCAACATAAAACATGGTGTCGTGGCTAATGCCAAACGCTCTACCATCCTTTGCTAACCACATTCTCGGGTACCACCATCTGGAATCTAAATCTGAGAATGCATGATGGTTTTTTGCGCCATGTAATGTGCGCCAGAAGTCATCTTTAATCGAAAATACCTCGGGCGTGACAGCCGGGATTTTGTTAGTGCCAAATCCCGCCCAAAATGAGCCAGAAATTCCAGCTGTTAATAATACATCTCCGTTACCTAAAGTGGTTGCCGTTGGGTACCAACGGGGAAACGCCATATCTGGACCTTGTTTTGGAGAACTTTCTGCTTCATTTATCATGACAACATCAGTAATGCCGGCATTATACCCAGAACCGACTCTGCCATCGCCGCCCGGAACGAGGATCTCTTGTGAGTCAGCAAGTAATATCGGAGCACTGCAAAACGAATCGATATATATATTATTCTCGATAAAATTGTGAGCGGATTCGCTTTGGCCTTTTCGAGGGTCCCAAAGGTCATAACCTTCCATTGCACCCTGAAGTCCGGATTTATTTGCGCCAAAAGTAAATACGCTCCCTTTAGCGGTTAACACTGAATGTAGGGAAATGACATCCCAATCAATCACATTTGACCATGTGCCATGTGTGGAGGGGGATGCATCACATCTCAACCCTATGGTGTCTAAAAACGTTGAGGCTGAGCCATACACGCCTCGAGCGATATGATTTTCAGGACAGCTATAGTGTTCAGTTTCGCTAACAATACGATCATCATCTCCAACCGCCTCTGGATAATAGTGGCTATTTTCAACACGATTTCTCCCCGTTAGTTTGCTACATTGGATTTCAAGTTTGCCTACCCGGGTGGCGTGAGAGTAACTTTTCACACCAGACTTGATGCCGGTTATTGCATAGTCCAAGGGACATTTTCTTTCGTATGCCCAACCTAAACCACCATGCTTATCTTCTTTACGTATGTTCCCAGCCCAATGTCCATCTTTGGTTACGCTAACGCACATTGCGCCAATACTGTCCACTATGTAGCCATCACCGCCATAGATGCCAACAAGTGCCTCCCCGCTACGGCAATGTGTTTCAAAGCGAGTGCTACTAGCAACTAGTGCCATGCTTCCAACCAGCGGTGTGTCTGTCAAAAGCCCCATTTCGCAACTCATGCCCAAAGAATCGATATGGTGCCCTGCGCTACCAATTAAACCTGTTGCTGGAGTGTCACTTGGGCATACAACGGCATCTTTGGGGCCAAGTATTTCTCTCGGCCAGCCATGTTGCTCAGTCTTACTTACATTTATGCTTTTATCGCTGCGTAACTTGGCACATTGCATATTCAATTTATCTACGAGTTCTAGAGAATTAAATATATCTTTCTTGATATCCATTCTGTTTACGGCGTATCCACGGCTGCACTGTAACTTGAAGTGTCCAATACTACCGTCGCCCGGAAGAATACTGCTTTCACCTTTACCACCAACTGAAAGGTGAACCTGGGGTGAATGTTTCCTTTTCCAGTTCCCTTTAGGGGTCACGGATATACAAATAGGTGCAATTTTGTCGATAATTGCTCCTGCAGAACCTTCAACACCGACTAGTAGCATGCCAGTTGGACACTCTATTCGAAACGGGTCACCACCAGAGTCATGTTTCGATGGGCCACCTATAACTTGAGTGTCTCCGCTACTACTATTAAGGATCGGGTCAATGTGTACAGCCGCCATGCTTTTGAAGCACGCAAGGCTCAACATAACAAGTAACATTCCATTGTAATTCATGTTAATACCTAAATATTATGTAATAGATAAAGCGAAAAAGTGTTTATCCGCTCTATCACATGCCGAAATCTAGAAAGGCTAAAATGGCCTTAATAAATGACAGGAAAATAAACAGATAAGGAATAATAAAAATCCATGGCGCAATAATTACCAAAATAAGAAACTATGTTCAATGTTATTTATTGATTCTTTTGTTTCGCAATTGAGATGGTTGCGCCTGAGTCTCAGTATATATAAGGGGTGGCGGTGCGACGCTCTTTGATTAATATATTTTCGCTTAAATTTTTATGACTAACTCTCTTTGCTATTTATGTCCAGAAATTATCACTTTTAATGTGGCGGGGCTGTATATTAGTGCGTTCTTTAGTAATAAATGCTAATTAAGTGCTAGTAGTGCGTAGTGAAATATAACGGGAAAATTATACGGTAAAAATATACGGGGCAGGCAACTTAAATAATCAAAGAA
>NZ_JAJUBC010000006.1 GCF_028683095.1 Enterovibrio gelatinilyticus
TGCGCCAACACCCAAGCCAATAAGGTATTTTTTTATTTCTATCGTTTGTGCGTTTTCAAAAGCAGTATATTCCTCGCCATAGTCTGTGTATGTAGCATGAATATTACAGCCATTTTTAACTAAAAGTTCGATAAGTTTGAGTGGTCCATAATTGCAAGCTTTCAAAAAAGGAGTCTGATCCATAAATCCCCTTCCTTCAATATCTGCCCCAGCAGATATTAGCAAAGAAACAATTTCACAATGCTTAGACTCCACCCCTTTAAGTAAAGGAGTTACCCCACAATCATCGCGTATATTGACATCTACTCCTAATGAGATTAATAAGGCAACAATTTCAATACATCCAGAATTTACAGCGCGAAGAATTGGAGTAGCCCCAAATTCATCTAGTTTATTTATATCTGCACCTTTAGATATAAAAAATGCCACATTTTCAATTTGAGAAAGCGAGCAAGCTTCATCTAACAAATAATTTCCACTTTTGTCAGGAAGATTCACATCCAATGTTGTCGGATACACTTCGATTATATCTTCGTGACTAAGCTCATTTAAGATTTCGAAGTATGAATCAATCATTGAAATAACGACTCCTTGCACTGGCGCATAACAGTGTATTAGCTCCCTAAATGGTGTGTTTAAACACGCCATTTAGTCCAATAACAACAAACTGCCATTCTACCATCTAACGTAACATTCTGTTTTATAAAACTAAGATCCAACCTGCAAAAGTCACGTTGTTAAAAAGTGACAAATCGGTGAGATTGAAGATTATGCACCGTCACCTTCAGGGCTGCATATTTAACCAGTACTTAAAATCCCGACAGATACGCTATCGGTCATTAGTTAGGTATGGGAAATTCAGTGGCGAAGAATTTTGATGAGTTTCTACTCTGGCTCAATAGTGGAAAAAAGCCTGTTACAAGCTGGCCTAGTAAATGTCCAGAAATGGCACAGAATTACCTCCTTTACCCACTAAATCTCTAATACGTTCTCCCCTGATAGTGGTAAAATCTCCGCATCAGAATTACCGAGAAACTCTATGTTTATCCATCATGTTAACGGCATCGACTGGCTGGTTATTACAGCTTATGTAGAACTGAAAACTATGTTTATCGAAGATGCCGGTACGATCCCCTCTTGCTTCTCGACCGCCAGCGAATTGAACCTGATTGATCAAGCCAAGCGCACTTACGGATATTTGCCGACACTCAGCGGCGTAATCACCGATACCGGCACTTTTCAAAGTCAGGATAACGAAGAAGATTTGAACCCACAGCTTGCCTGTCTCGTTGAGGGACGTGGTCGGGTGTTTATCTATCATGGCGGCTTTGTGGCTTTTGTGGATGACGAGCAAACCTTTATTACCCGAATGGACTAAAAATTATTCAGTACATTGAAATCGGAGAATTGGCATCCCCAGCAAGAAATGGGACAGAGCCGTGCCAGAGCCGATCGACCTGACACGAGTTTGGGGCAAAACCCACTAACCAAGGTAAAAACACGCCCCAAACGTAACAGGATGAGACGCTAGAAATGAAAGACCACGGGCTCACTCCTTGCGACAACGATTGCTCCGTCTCCGTTCCTTACAGAACTTCTACCAGCCCTGCGCCATCTTTTGCCTGACACACGTAAATCGATGCCACCAAGCCCGTTTGCGCTTCGTAGTTGGTTTCTACCGCCGCTTTCACTTCATCAACCAATGTCGGTGGAATAAGTGCGACAATACAGCCGCCAAAGCCGCCGCCTGTCATGCGAACACCACCTTGCTTGCCAATCACGCCCTGCACAATATCTACCAATGCGTTCACTTCTTTTACCGTGATTTCAAAATCGTCTCGCATTGACGCATGAGACGCCGCCATCAACTCGCCCAATTGCTTGATATCACCACCTCTCAAAGCATTCGCCGCCGCCAACGTACGATCATTTTCGGTGATCACATGTCGGGCACGTTTCGCGACAAGCGGATTAAGATCGCCCGCGCGCGCATTGAACTGCTCAATCGTCACGTCACGTAGCGCTTTTACACCAAAAATACGCGCTGCTTCTTCACACTGCTCTCGACGGGTATTGTATTCGCTATCAACCAAACCACGCTTCTTATTGGAGTTGATGATCACTACCACTACGTCTTCCGGCACCGGAACCAATTGGGTTTCCAATGTGCGGCAATCAAGCAACATTGCATGATTTCTTTTGCCTTCCGCGGAGATCATTTGATCCATGATGCCGCAGTTACAGCCAACAAAATCGTTTTCCGCTTGCTGGCCATTTAGGGCAATCTCTGCTTGAGAAATGTCCAGTTGATATAGCGCTTTAAACGTTTGTCCTACCACCACTTCTAGCGCAGCAGAAGAACTCAAGCCTGCGCCTTGCGGAACGTTCCCGCTTACCGAAATGTCAGCGCCACTGAACACAAAACCGCGGTCTAGCAAGCATTTAACGACACCACGAATATAGTTCGCCCACATTTTTCCTTCTTGGAAGGTGATGTCTTTAGAAAGGTCAAATTCGTCCAAGGCATTATCAAAGTCGACAGAAACAACGCGCACTATGTTGTCATTACGCTTGGCTGCAGCCACCATGGTTTGATAATTGATCGCACATGGCAGAACAAATCCGTCGTTGTAATCCGTGTGTTCACCAATCAAATTAACGCGCCCAGGGGCTTGCACAATGTGCGTGGGCGAGTAGTGAAAAATCTTCTCAAAAGACGCTTTCACATTTAGGATGAGATCAGACATGTTTATCGCTCTTATGAAATGTCAAACTACGTGGAGCCCGCCCGTATAAGACAAGCCCTCTGAATTCGGTATTGCTATGTGCTTATTCTTGCTCTTTATAGTGCACGTCACTGACCTCTCGTAAGCGCTGGGCCGCCTGTTCTGCGGTCAGGTCACGCTGGCTTTCCGCCAACATCTCATAACCCACCATAAACTTGCGAACCGATGCGCTCCGTAGCAATGGCGGATAGAAAAGCGCATGCAATTGCCAATGTTCAATATCTGTCCCTTCATCAAAGAATGGCGCGTAATGCCAACCCATCGAGTACGGAAAGGAACATTGAAATACGTTGTCATAGCGACTGGTCAATTTCTTAATGGCAATCGCCAAATCATCGCGCTGTCCATCACTCAATTCGCTCATACGACGAATGTGCGTTTTTGGCAGCAACAGGGTTTCAAAGGGCCAAGCGGCCCAATAAGGCACAACAGCAACCCAATGCTTGGTTTCAACCACCACGCGAGCACCATCTTTCAATTCGGCATGCACATAATCCACGAGCAGATTAGAGCCTTGCTCTTGATAGTAGGCGTTTAAGTGGCGTTCTTTGCGCTCAATTTCATTGGGTAAAAAGCTGTTTGCCCAAACTTGTCCATGAGGATGCGGCTGCGAACAGCCCATGGTTTCGCCTTTGTTTTCGAATGCTTGCACCCAAACAAAATTTTCACCCAGTTCTTCGATTTGCTCGTTCCACGTATCAATAACACCGCGAATGCTTTCAAGCGGAAGCTCAGGCAGCGTTTTGCTGTGATCCGGCGAGAAACAGATAACGCGACTTAACCCACGAACGCCTTGGGTTTTGAACAGCAGACTATCCGATTCGGGCGCATCCGGTGATTCCACCATTAACGCAGCAAAATCGTTATTGAATACGTAAGTCCCTTGGTAGTCGGGATTTTTGTCGCCAGACACTCGCTTGTTCGTCGGACACAGAAAACACTGTTTGTCATAGCTCGGTAACGCCTGTGAGGATGGCTTTTCGTCTTGACCACTCCACGGTCGTTTAGCACGATGTGGAGATACAAGGATCCATTGACCAGTTAGCGGGTTATACCGTCGATGTGCGTGATCAACAGGGTTAAATTCAACATTCGACATCGTCATTACTCATCCATTTGTCATGATTACATCAGCGCCATTTTGAGCAGGATTCGGGATAACCACACCAATAAATCAGAGATGGCGTCGGCGTACCGAACGTTTACGCATGCTAATGTAAACGTTTCCATCGTTAGAGTATAATACACTCAACCAGTAATGCAGCCCTTTCGTCTACATCAAACAATTTTGGAGTTAAAACCACACCACTCACCAAACCAAACAAACCGACCCACGGCTTAACACGTCCGTCGTTGATAGACCTTTTGCCCCCTCGTCTAACATAACGTACACCCTAGTCACTGATTTTCATCCAGTCTTTAGCCATGGCAAACGTGATTGATGGAGCAACATGATGTGGGAAGTGTTAACGGAAGCCGTCGACCTTCTATCCAAAGTGGCACAAACGGGCATCGCGGGGTTTGGTGCGTGGTTAGCGTGGAAAGCCTTCTTGAAAGAAGACAGTCAAGAATCAGAAGTCGTGGACGAGAACGCGCCCATTAACCCCGATGTCGAAGATATTAAGCTGTTTGAAACCAGTAACCAAACCACATGGCTTAAGAAAACAATCAACGGTATTGAGTGTCATTTGGATGACCGACGTCCAAACAAGCGCAGCGGTCACCGGTGGACACTTTCTAGAGAAATGGCGAGAAACATTCTTCAAAACGGTGATATTTACGTCAACCCCGGTATCAAGATCAGCAGCGGTCAAATCTCCATTGGCACTCATACCAACTGGCTATATTCAAAACGCCTATTCCCCGACCCTGCGGGCTTACACCATCGTGTGGTCGAATTGCTAAGAGCCGTTGCGGTTGAATAGATTTGAGCGATGACACGATGGATGAGTGTGATATGAGGCAATGTTGATTCGGTGCAAAGGCGAGTCAGTGGCGATTGTTGATGGACTAGGACGAGACTAAACTCGCCCTAGTCGCTGATACTTACTTCGACGAACTGTTTGCCAACACTTCTTCCAGTTTTAACCCTGTCAGATCGTGAATGGTGCGCCACAAGTAGTAGAAGATACCCATCATCATGATAGTGGATGGCAGTGCAATCATTGGGTAGCTGTATAAGGTCAACTGACCCAATTGCTCATTAAACTCCGGCGTTCCAGCAGGGCTAGTGACAATCCACTTAGCAAGAATGAAATTCATCGTGGCTGAAAACGCAAATGAACCCGCAACAAGATATGTCGCTTTCATCAAACGGCTTTCAAACGCTGCCATGCTATTTCGCATATGAAGCTGTTGATTGATCTTCTCAACATCCATCACGGACGGGTTGAAAAGTAATGCCTTCACTAATGGGGAAGACGTGAAGGTTGAACCCAGTACAGCAAGGCCAATCGCGGCAGGGATAGCAGCTTCTTTTATCGCGAGCCATTTGGTGTCCAGTTCAAGTAAGCCAATACCGCCCGTCAGTAATACGTTGGCTAAGCCTAACAGTGCGATGAAGTTAAATTTTCTATATTTAACAAGCTCAAATAACCCCCAGCCAAGCGGGAAGCTAAGGGCGACAATCAAACCACCGCTTGCACCTAAATCATTTTCTCCGCTTAGTTTCATGAGAACAAAAGCTGGAATGACGATGCTGACGACAAGGTCGACCATCGGGCGTGGTTTATGTGTTGGAGCATTGTTCATGATGACGTTGTTTCCAGACTAAATTCGAATGCTGTTCCAATACTATCGAATGGAGAATTCATTGGGTAGTTTTCTTCCTCCCCTTTTTTGTTCGAATTCGTTTCTAATCGACCAATTCCCCTTGCTATTAGTCATCGCTGATTGAATAAAATCATCAAACTAAGCAACTGAACTTGGCCATCAAGCTAGACCATTAAACCCACTGATCAGATAAGCGGCATCGTCTGCCATGTTCTGTCATGCAGCAGTTCGCAACCAGATTCAGTGATCACGATGTTGTCTTCATGCACCATCATCTTGTTGGGCGCAAACGCCATTCCTGGCTCAAGCGTTAACACCATGCCCGCTTTCAACTCTACGTCGCCATTCGGCACATGCGAGGGCCACTCGGTAAGCTGCATCCCCAACCCATGCCCCATTCTGCCGACATCGTTACCCAGTGCACCGCCTTTTTCTAGCTCCGTCCACATTGCTTGCCACACATCGCCTGTGGTGCAACCTGGCGCAGCGATATTCAGCCCGGCCTCAGTGGCGGCATAGACCGCGTCATAGGCGCGTAATGTGCCGGAATCGACATCACCAAATCCGAAATTCCGGTCAAAATCGCAGAAGTAGCCATCAAAGTTTGTGCCTGTATCGATGATCAAAACATCGCCGTCATTCAGCACACGGTCGGTCGGACCCATGATGATGTTGTCATACCCACCCAGTCCTGAAGATGAAATCAAATACGGGCAGTTATCGGCCCCCAAACGCAACATTTCGAGGTGCATGGCTTTACACGCCTCACGCTCTGTCATGCCTGCTGAAAGATGACCACGAAGATACTCAAAACCCGCCGCAGCAACGCCGCATGCAAAGTGCACTTTCTCTATTTCGGCCTGCGATTTAATGCTGCGAATCTCCCGCACACTACTCGATACATCCACCAGTTCGTGGTGCATCAAAATCTGCTGCAATGCGACAAAGTTTTGTGCGGGCATGCGTAAATGCGTTTCAGGCCCCAACATCGCACCCACTCGGCGGAAGCGTGTACTGACCTCTGCCAAGGTTGTCGCCAACAAAGAGATGCCGTCATCCTCTGGACGCGGCGAAGGCCAGCTTCTTACGTCTTCAATCCATGTTTGGTCAAACCCAGAGACCCCAATTTCTGGCACCACAGCGATAGGCTTCCCTTCCGCGGGCACCACCAAAAACCAAGGGCGTGTAGGGCTCTCCCAAAACTGGGATTTAAAGCCACTGAAATATCGAAACTCGGGTTCGGTGGTGAAGAACACCGCATCCACCTGCTGTTCACGCATGTGTTTCTGCAATTGCAATGTTCTATGTTCAAACTCAACCACTGCGAAGCCACGCACTGGCGCCACTAGGGGCTTTGTTGGCATATTGGTTTCCTTTTCGTTGATGCGCTATTTAAGTATGGCCTAACCAAATAATATGTCTCTTGGTAGCAATGCGATGCTCGGAAAGAAAATCAGCAATGCCGACATAAATAAAAGAATGAGAAAGAACGGCAATGTCCCGCGGATCACCTCTAGATAAGGACGTTCAAATATCGCAATTGCCGTGAAAATGTCACAGCCAAATGGTGGTGTCGCTGAACCAATCGCCATTTGCAAGGTAATGAGAACCCCAACGAGGATAGGGTCGAGCCCTGCAGCATTGACGATCGGCATGAAGATAGGCGTTAGAATCAACAACACCACCAGCGAATCAACAAACATACAACCAACGAAGAATGCCAAGGCAATAACAAACAAAATGTACTCAGGCGACGCACTGCTTAAATCCAGCGGCGCGAGCAAATCTTGAGGAATTTGTTCAAACGAGATGTACCAAGAGAATGCCTGCCCGACCCCTACCAACACGAATACCACTGCCGTAATCAAGCCTGTGCTTAGTGCCGCATCACAGATGTCTTTCACACCCAGTATGCGATAGAAAACGCACTCAACAATGATGGCGTAAAGCACAGCAAAAGACGCCGCTTCCGTTGGTGTCACCACGCCCGAGTAGATCCCGCCGATGATGAGCGCAGGAAAACCCAGCGGTAAAATGGCTTTCTTGATGGCCTCGATCTTCTCAGCCGTATTCGTTTCTTCCACCAAGCTGATGGAATCAGCATGTTTTGCACTGTAGAGGTAGCTATAAATCGCGAAGAAACCCGTTAGCACGATGCCCGGCCCAATACCCGCAATAAACAACTCGCCGACACTGGCATTGGCTAACGTGCCATACAAAATCAGGCCAATACTTGGCGGAATAAGAAAAGCGATATCACTGGCATTGATGATCAACGCCATCACAAAGCTGTCTTTGTAGCCAGCTTGCAACAGCTTGGGGCGCATGATCTGCCCCACCGACACCACCGTCGCTTGCGTGGAGCCTGAGACCGAACCAAACAAAGTACAGCTGATACAGGTGGTGATCGGCAAACCGCCACGAAGGTGTCCAACAAAGGCTTGAATGAGGCCCAGCAGGTTATAAGCCGTATGGCCTCGCGTCATGATGTCGGCGGCCAAAATGAACATGGGCACCGCAATCAAGGCATTTGGGGAAATGCCCGTGACCATTTGCTGAATCAGCACTTCGGGGTCCACTTGTGAAAAGTGAATCAAACCAATCAATGCGCCAACCGCGAGCGGCACCACCATTGGAAAACTCAGAAAAAGCAGCACAACCATGACAGAAACGAGGGTAAAGGTGATCACATAGATATCGAGTTCACCTGCGATAATGTCACCAAAAAACTGTATTACTTCGTTCATTACAATGCGCTCCCTTTGTCGGTTTTATCTTCCGTGACATCAAAAGACACATAGATTTCTTTATGAAGCAGGTTCATGGCAAAGCTCATGGCGTACTGCAACCCCGCCATGGCAAAACCAACAGGAATAATGGCGTAGATGTAATAAACCGGCATTTGCAAAGCGGGACTGAGGCGGTTGATGTTTTTGAGCTCTATTACATAGAACACTGACAAATAGGCGAGATAAAACAAGAGTAGCGAGGTCGTTAGCGCAATCACTGTGGTTAGGATTTTTTTGGCGCGCAGGCTTAGTGAATCATAAACCGCCGTCATGCGAATGTTCCGCCCTTTTCGAACGGCATAGGCAAAGCCAATAAAAGTGACGCCAACGATAAGAAACTGATTCAGTTCCTCGGAAAAGAAAATGCTTTTGTTAAACGCGTAGCGACCGATGGCATTTGCCGTGGAATTCACCATCATGGCGATAATGCCTGTCATGATCAAAAAGCGCTCAAGCTTCTCGGTGATCAGGCTAACCTTCTTCAACAGATTTTTCATAAAACGTCCTTCACTCGCATCAGCAATACTTCTCGAGCACTCGTTGAAAGCCGTTGCTTTGTAAAAGGGAAATACGCGCGATGGTCTGTGAGTGTTGTCAGAACATCGCGCATACTCGTCAGCCCATGTTTATTCGCTCATGGGCCAACACTTACTTCGCAGTTGATGCTGCGTCGACTTCACTTAGCAAGTTTTGAAGGATGTTTCGTGCACCCTCACGCGCCGCGTCTTTTTGGTCCTCAGGGTAAGCGTTCGCCACCACATCGTAGTAAGTGCCGTGGAGATTTTCGCTCAATACCTTGAAGCGATTGCGCTCTTCTTCCGTTAACACCACCACTTGCATATCAGGGCGTTCTTTGAGGATTTTCTCCATGTTTTCGCTGTTAATGCGGATTTGGTAGTCGTATGCCGCTTTATCTGCCGCCTTAATCGCTTTACGGATCATGGCTTGTTTCTCTTCAGACAAACCGTTAAACCACTCACTATTGGTCGACACGGTACCCACGTAAGGTTGTTGGCCTGGGAACATCAAAAAGTCCTGCACTTCATGCCACTTAGCGTTGTAGATGAAGTAAATCGGGTTCACCATGCCATCAATGGTTTTCAACTGCAGCGAACCGTACACTTCTCCCCAAGATAATGGGGTCGGCGTTGCACCAAACGTTTTGTAGGTTTCAACAGGGATGGTTGAGGTAAAGGTACGGATCTTCTGATCGGCAAAGTCTTCTGGTGAACGCACAGCTTTGTTTGCGCCCCACACCATTTCACCTTCTGACATCATGGAGAGCAGTTTCAAATTCACGCTCTCGAATTTTGGTGCGAGTTCGTTGTAAATGGTTGGGCTGCTTGTCAGCACCTTGTGTGTGATCTCTTCGTCTGTACCCAACACATATGGCAGACTCACCGCTTGTACTTCTGGGACATAGGAGCCTAAGTGCCCAGATCCCACAGACACGAATTGAATCGTACCTTTGGCGGCTAGTTCAACGATGTCATTCTCTGTACCAAGCTGACCGTAGTAGTAAATACGAACACGAATATCACCGTCCGATTCTTTCTTGATCACCTCGGCAAATTTCTGCGCATAAATGTCCTGCACGTCCGTTTTATCTTCCTCAGACGCAAACTTCCATGTTTCAGCGTGGGCACTGAAAATCATGCCTAAACTCAGTAGTGCTATGCCAAATCGCTTCATCCTTTACTTCCTTTTTATCGCTATTTACTGAGCTCTTTAGCGAAATTTTCGCCGCACGAATGCCCCCAAGTGATAAGGCTCATTGGGAGACTCTTCACTCAGACACAGGTCACTCAGAGATGTGGGTGATTAAGGGTTTACTTCATATCTCGATCTTTCTGTTTTGCAGCTTTAGCTGAGTCAATTCACCATGGCGTCACCCAAACGGTCATTGACCAGCTGTATCCAATAACGCGCACCTAGGGGGAGAATGCGGTCATTGAAATCGTATTTCGGATTGTGGAGGGCACAGCCTCCAATAGATTCAGTCCCGTTACCCAATAGGACATAGCAGCCCGGTTTCACACGCAGCATGCTGGAGAAATCTTCAGAGATGGTCAGCGGCTCGCATTCAGCATTCACGTTGTCAGTGCCCAATACTTTCCGTGCGGCTTCAACGGCGTACACCGTTTGTTGTTTGGCATTCACTGTGGGGTAAAACGTATTGGTGAACGTAAAGGTATGGCTTGCGCCAGCGGCCTGACAAATCCCTGCCACGATTCGCGCCATGCTTTCTTCAATACGGGCAAGCGTGGCTTCCGTAAAACATCGGCAGTCGCCTTTTATGGTTACTTGGGTGGGAATGACGTTCACTGTACCGTCGGTAATAAACTCGGTGGCAGACACAACAGCGGTTTCACTGATGGCGCTAAGATTGCGCGACACGACCGTTTGCAGGGCAAGGATCACTTGTGCGCCAACCACCATTGGGTCAATCCCTTGATGCGGCAGCGCTGCGTGTCCACCAACACCTTTGATGGAAATTTCAAAGCCGCTCTCGCTCGCCATCAATGAACCTGGGCGAACCATAAGCTCACCCTCGGCAAGGCCAGGGAAGTTGTGAATTCCATAGACCTCATCAATCGAAAAACGCTCAAACAAGCCATCATCAATCATGGCTTGAGCGCCACAGCCATGCTCTTCATCAGGTTGAAAAATGAAATAGACTGTACCGTTAAAACTGGGGCACTGTGCCAAATAACACGCCGCGCCGAGCAACATGGCAGAGTGCCCGTCGTGACCACAGGCATGCATTTTCCCATCATGTTTTGAGCAGTGCGCGAAGGTGTTTTGTTCATGAATATGCAGCGCATCCATGTCAGCACGCAGCCCAATGCTTGCATCACTGTCGCCGCTGCGAAGGATGCCCACCAGCCCACTTTTACCCACGTTTCGTTCAACCTGAATACCAAAGCTTTCTAGTTTTTCTGCAATGAAATCCGCCGTAAGATTGACTTCAAATCCGCACTCTGGAAATTGATGTAAGTGGCGCCGCCATGTTGTCATGTCCGTAATCAGTTGCTCTGACAAAGACGGCCCTGATTTCAATGAAGGTGATCCCGAAGAAGGCAATGACATTGTGTGCGCTCCGTAAGTCGTCATTAATAAAACATCCCTATTTCAGACAATAGAAACAGATGCGCTATTGCGCGAGATACTGATCTAACAACACACCAAACCCTTCAATGGGTTTTGGGTATTTCAACAAGCGCAGCGAATGCCACACCAGCACCTGGTTACTGCTCACTACAGGTTTATCGAGCGCCAATTCAACGCGCTTCAAGACATGGGTTGCGCGCAAAGCAGTGCAGGAGATAAACAATAAGTCCGCCTCTGGGTCGCAGTTTGAAATGGCAGCCTGCGCGATGTCTTCTGGCGAGATATAAGTCATGGCGGTGTCGTCTTCAAAGCCGAACCCTGCAATGTTTAGTACCTCATAACCTTCTGCCGAAAACGTCGCTGCCATCTCGCGGTTCACGGCCTCAGTGTATGGCGTCAAAATGGATAGCTTTTTCGCCCCCAAGACATTGAATGCACACAATGCGGCAGTCACCGGATTCGTCACAGCAACGTTTGGACGTGTTTGATGCACGAGTTCGGTCACGCGGTCGCTGCCTATTGCTACGGTTCCCGAGGTGCAGGCATAAATGATCACGTCTAAGTCGGTGTTGGGGAGGATGCTGTCAGCGGCTTTACTGATACCCGGCGCCATGGTGCGCAGATTTTCAACCGTGAGTGGGTTGACGTTTCTTACACGGCTGGTGAAGGCACGCACATCGCTGGGATAGATGCTGTTAAGGTCTTGCTCAATATTGAAATCTGTCGCCAACGCAATCACGCCAATCCGTCCTAACGGTGCGAGGTGCTCTAACTCATACGCGGGTACTAAGGTTTTAACCTGCATCTCATCCATGTCTTTAAACTCATATCTCAGAATTAACGTCTCAATATCCAAACGCCGATTTGATCATTACATTTCCTTCACAAGTGCAATAATCACCCGAGGAGTTTGAAGAAAATCCTAATAAAGAAGACAAGGAATGAAGAAAATCCGCATTTTTTATGCGCTATAGTCATTTTTTAGTAGCGGAGAAAAAACGAGGCGCTAACAAGACATTAACTTCCCTATCTTGTCTTAAAGATGAACGCATCACGCTCCCATTATTAACACCGACTTTCTAAGGACAGAATCAATATGGCGCACTCTTCCTCCTCGGCGATAGACAACTTTGATCGAAAAATACTGAACATCGTTCAAGCGTCAAATCGAGCAACGTCTGACTACATTGCCGACCAAGTCGGGCTTTCTCCCGCTGCCGTTCAACGTCGCTTAAAGCGCATGCGAGAACACAAAGTCATTCGTTCGGATGTATCAGTGGTTGACCCCAAAGCCTTGGGCTACGCAATGACGTTTGTTGTGCAAGTGACGCTGGAAAGAGAGCGCGTGGATTTGATGCACAACTTTAAAAAGGAAATGAAAGCCAATCGCTCAGTACAGCAGTGTTATTACGTGACCGGAAGTTCGGATTTCATTCTCATTGTGACAGCGGCAGATATGGCAGGGTATGACACCTTCACCCGAGAAGCCTTCTTCGATAACGCGAACATCAAAAGCTTTCAAACCAATGTGGTGATGGACCCTGTCAAAGTGGGTCTGTCCGTGCCGATTGATGAGCACGCAGAGTAAGCATTTTCCTGTTTTTTTAAAAGAAAGCGGCGCGAAAACGCGCCGCTTTTTGACGTGAATATCTCGTCATTATTTGGCTAACGCTTAGCCAACAAGTTCTCGGTATAGCTCAGGGTCTGTAGCACCTTCAGTGCCTAACACCAACACACGGCTTGTGCTGTCTAACCCCAGTTTGTTTGCAAATTCAGGCGATCGATTCGCAATGATCGCTGCTGCATACCCTGGCACTGCCGATTCACCCGCTTCAATGGCAGGCTCGGTGTCGTAGCCTTTCGCCAATATTCTCATCGCTTCTGGAATAGCCTCTTCACTGATCGTCATAAAATCATCAGCACCATTGGAGAGAATCGTCCACGCCAAACTAGAGACTTCGCCACAAGCAAGCCCTGCCATCAAAGTCTCTAAGTCACCCAACACTGCCACCGGTTTTCCTGCTTTGGCACTTTGCTGAAGGCAGTTTGCTTTTTCAGGCTCAACGATAACGAATCGAGGACGCGCCTCTCCCCATACATCCCAGAAATACCCGCATACCGCAGACGCCAAGCCCCCTACGCCACCTTGCACAAAGACATGAGTAGGAACTTCGCCATCCAGTTGCTCAACAATTTCAGACAACATGACGGTGTAACCCAATGCCACGTCTTTCGGGATCTCCATATAACCTTCGTAAGAGGTATCTGACACGATAACGCGGTCGTGCTTTTTCGCTTCAACATCAGCTGTTCGCACCGATTCGTCATAGTTTCCCGCAATGCGAATTACCTGCGCGCCAAACGCTTCCATCGCTTCCTTACGCCCTTCCGACACGTCACGATGAATGTAAATAATGCACTGACAACCAAACATTTGAGCGCCCCAAGAAACCGAACGTCCGTGGTTGCCATCGGTCGCGCAGCTTACCACCACGTCTGCCGCTTCTTTCTGCCATTTGCCGGCCAGCAAATCATCAATAGTGGGCATCTCGCCATGGCGTGCTTGCAGTACAAGTTGAAGCTGTCGGGCTACTGCATACGCACCGCCCAAGGCTTTAAAGCTTTTTAAGCCAAATCGCTGTGACTCATCTTTGTACCAGAGCTTACCCAGCTTCGACGCGGCTGCCGTGGCACTTAAATCATGTAGCGGGGTAACCGCATATCCCGGCCAGCGAGTAATATCTTGAATCGCCGTTTGTGCATGTTCAACACTTAACACCGAACGCTGCTCTGCGCTGTAAGCGTGCTTGGCAGACGCAAGAGGATTTAAAAAATGAGTAAGTGTCCCTGACAGTTTCAGCATGCTTATGACGTCCTTTTCCTATCGGTAATGCACAAGTTCACGTGCTTGATAGTAAAAAGTTTACAGAGAGCCCACGCGCAGATTCTGTATTCTTGCCCTAGGACGTGAGGATTATGTGCAGTTTCTATAATGTGCTTGCGGGATTTATGCGCCGTAACCAAGTCGCATTTCACCGCTTGATGCAGAATCACGCGCCCCTTGATTTGCGTTTTGTCTGCTCTCAACTTGAGCCAACAAAAAGCCCATCTGGTTGAGTTTGTTCAACACAGATGGGCTTTGGGTTCTATTAAAGCGGACTCAGAACAAACGGCGTTTAAGCCCTGTTTTCTCGAGCACACGCGTGGTGATTTCTTCAACAGACAGCGCCGTGGTGTTGATGTAAGAAATCGCTTCACGGCGAAACAGTGATTCAATGGTGTTCACTTCTTGCTCGCACTGTTCTGTGCTGGCGTATTCACTGCCTGAAAGCCGATTCTCGCGGATTTGGGTCAATCGCGCTGCGTCTATCGTCAAACCAAACAGCTTGTGTCGATGAAATTCAAATTCAGGCAACAAGCGCAGCATCTTCATGTCTTCGGCGATAAAAGGGTAATTCACTACCCGCAGGCCAAACTGCATCGCCATGTACAAACTGGTTGGCGTTTTCCCGCTTCGAGACACGCCTAGTAGGATGATGTCAGCATGTTCGAGATCTCTCAGCGACACCCCATCATCATGGGCCAAGGTATATTCGATGGCAGAAATACGATCGAAATAGGTATCTGAATCCTTCCCTACACTGCGAGAGCGCTGCAATTTCGGCTTCGGTTCTAACTGAGTATCTTCCGCGACCCGTTGCACCATGCTTTCCAGCACATCATAGAAAAATGCTGGGGCCTCCATCAGGCGTTCACGGATCTCTGGGATCACCATGGAAAAGAAAACCAGCGGCTTCACGCCATCACGTTCGTAAGAATGCTGAATCCGTTTTAGCAGCTCGCAAACCTTGTCTTCAGTTTCGACGAAGGGAAAGGTTTTTTCATTCGCCTCAAATGCAAATTGCCCCAAAACGACATGTCCTAACGTCTCGCATGTGATGGCTGTCCCATCCGAAACATAGAAGACGTCTCGACTTTGAATTTCTTTGTGCATAGATGGTTAATCTTCTCGCAAATTTTTCATAGGATATATACACAACGATAACAATAACGACACTCGGCAAGCTACTTGTGTCTCCACAGCTTTTAAAACTCATCGTGGTTTTATTCGTTGAGAGGCCAAGATTGCCACTAAAATCCCAATTGCTGCACTATTTCTGGAGAAAGAAATGCAAAAGAACACCCTGTGGTTCGATTCCCTATCAATGGATGATGTCGACAAAGTCGGCGGCAAGAATGCGTCCCTCGGCGAAATGGTGTCAAACCTCGCCAACGCGGGCGTATCCGTGCCAAACGGGTATGCAACCACCTCGTATGCGTTTAACCAGTTTCTTGATTTTGAAGGGCTGGACGAGCGCATTCATCAGATTCTTGATGAACTCGATGTTGAAGACGTCGATGCACTGCGCCACGCCGGCGCCACTATTCGACAATGGGTATTAGATGCCCCCTTCCCTGCAGATCTTGAGCAGGATATTCGTGATAACTATGAAACGTTAGTTGATGGAAATTCGGAGCTTTCTGTCGCTGTGCGTTCCTCTGCCACCGCAGAAGATTTGCCTGACGCCTCTTTCGCGGGTCAGCAAGAAACTTTCCTCAATGTGAAAGGCATTGATGCGGTACTTGAAGCCACCAAACACGTTTTCGCGTCCCTCTTTAACGACCGCGCTATCTCTTATCGCGTTCACCAAGGGTTTGACCACCGTGGTATCTCGCTGTCTGCGGGTATTCAACGCATGGTGCGTTCTGACCAAGCCTCATCAGGCGTGATGTTCACGCTGGACACTGAATCTGGCTTTGACCAAGTCGTGTTCATCACCTCTTCATGGGGATTGGGTGAAATGGTCGTGCAAGGCGCAGTAAACCCTGATGAGTTTTACGTGCACAAGCCGCTTCTTGAAGCCGGCACGCCTGCCGTGGTGAAACGCACCTTTGGTTCCAAACTTATCAAAATGATCTATGCCGACAGCCAAGTGATTGGCAAACAGGTCGAGATCGTTGATACCTCTCCAGAAGAACAAAACCAGTTCTCACTCACTGACGATGAAATTGCGGAATTAGCCAAACAAGCGATGATCATCGAAAAGCACTACCAACGTGCAATGGACATTGAGTGGGCAAAAGACGGCATCGACGGCAAGCTATACATCGTGCAAGCGCGCCCAGAAACCGTATGTTCGCAGAAGGACGGCAACATCATCGAACGCTATGAACTGAACGACAAAGCTGGTGTGCTGGTTGAAGGCCGCGCCATTGGTCAACGCATCGGCAGCGGTGGCGTGCGCGTTGTTGCTTCGCTTGATGAAATGTCATCCGTGCAAGAAGGCGACGTGCTGGTGACCGACATGACAGATCCCGATTGGGAACCTGTGATGAAGAAAGCGGCAGCGATTGTCACTAACCGCGGTGGACGTACGTGCCACGCTGCCATCATTGCGCGTGAGTTAGGCATTCCCGCCATCGTCGGCTGTGGCGATGCCACCAGTAAGCTCAGTGATGGCCAAGAAGTCACCATTTCGTGTGCGGAAGGCGAAACCGGTTATGTCTACGAGGGAAAACTCGATTTCGTGGTGCGTCAATCCGCAGTAGATGAACTGCCATTGCTGCCTACCAAAGTGATGATGAATGTCGGCAACCCTGACCGCGCGTTCGATTTCGCACAAATTCCAAACGAAGGCGTTGGCCTTGCGCGTTTGGAGTTCATCATCAATAAGATGATCGGCATTCACCCGAAAGCCCTGTTGAACTTTGACGCACAGAGCGATGAGCTGAAAGCAAAAATCAACTCACGCATTCGTGGCTACAAAGACCCAGTCGATTTCTACGTCAGCAAGCTGACAGAAGGGATCGCCACCATCGCAGCAGCATTCTGGCCCAAGCGCGTTATCGTGCGTATGTCCGATTTCAAATCGAACGAATACAGCAACCTGATTGGTGGTAGCGAGTTTGAACCGCACGAAGAAAACCCTATGTTGGGCTTCCGCGGCGCATCGCGTTACATCTCGCCGGTGTTTGAAGATTGCTTCGAGTTGGAAACGCAGGCTATCAAGCGTGTGCGCAATGACATGGGGCTCAAGAATGTTGAAATCATGATCCCATTCGTTCGCACCACGGGCGAAGCGGCAGAAGTGAATGATTTGCTGGCGAAGTTCGACCTACGCCGTGGTGAGCAAGGCCTGAAAGTCATCATGATGTGTGAATTGCCATCAAACGCCGTACTTGCGGATGATTTCTTAAAGTACTTTGACGGCTTCTCGATTGGTTCGAACGACATGACACAGCTAACGCTGGGCTTGGATCGTGATTCAGGCGATGTCGCGCACTTGTTTGATGAACGCAACCCTGCAGTGAAAGCCATGCTAAAAATGGCGATTGATGCCGCGACACGTGCTGGCAAATACGTCGGCATTTGTGGTCAAGGCCCGTCAGATCATGACGACTTAGCTGAATGGCTCATGGCGCAAGGCATTAGCTCAGTGTCATTGAACCCAGATACGGTCGTCGATACCTGGACCAAGCTCGGAAAAGTTGCCAAGTAACGCTAGGTATTTCGCACTAAGCCAAACCTAACAAAAGCCCGCCGCTCTGGTTAACTATTTTCCGTTAACAGCGCGACGGGCTTTTTCTCATTTCAATTGCCGTAAGCGTTACACGCTCACCTGACGTTGCTGAACGATGAATACGCGAGTGTGGTCGTAAATCAGATTAAACAAAAATGCGTAAATCGTAATGAAGATGGTCACCCCAATGTCCATGATAAACGCATCCCACAGGTTCACATTCAACAAGTAAGCCATGACCGGAATGGTGAAAAATAGTAGCCCACCTTCAAACAGCAATACATGAGATACCCTCGTGCCAAATGAGCGTTCTGTTTTCTCACCCTTCACAAAGTAATCAAATGTCAGGTTAAAAAAGTAATTCCAAATCATAGCGATTGTCGCCACAACTATCATAGTTCCTGATAGCGCTTTAAGATCGTGATCGGTAAACATAGATAAGCCAATCACCGAGAAGGTGATAGCAAGCGCTTCAAACAAAACTGAGTGAAAAATACGTTCTAAGGTAGTCATAAGGTAACTCAAAAAGAAAGATAGCCAAGATTTCGAAGTGGCGATTATGGCAGGCAAAAACCATAAACAAAGTTAACAGCCATCACGATTAATGATAGCTTGAGCGTACAGGTTTTTTCTTGGTGTCATCATGTACAGCTTCGAACAATTAAAGATATTCGTTACCGTCTGCGAAAGTGGCTCCTTCTCTGCAGCCGCACGCAAATTGAAGCGCGCCCAATCTGGCGTTAGCCAAGCCATCGCAAACCTTGAAATCGCCATCGATCAGGAGTTGTTTAACCGAGAGAAAAACACCCCGGTTTTGACGGAAAATGGAAAGGCACTGTTACCCATCGCCCAGTCCATTCTTCATCAACAAAAGTACTTCGATCAGAAAGTCGAATCTTTGACCCAAGAACACGAACATGAAGTGGTGATTGCCGTCGATGAAAGTCTGATCGACGAGAACCTGATTGCTATTCTTGCGCCGCTCTGTGACGCCTTTCCTATCACGCATTTCGACATCATCACGGCTTCTACGTTTGATGTGGAAGACTTGGTGCGAGACGGCAAAGCGCACGTGGGGATCATCTATGCTGACGGTGAATTGAAAGTGGACATGGATTTCTTTCTGCTTGGGCAAGCACGGTTTCTTACCATTGCCGCACCTCGTCATAAATTGACCGAACTGCCTGTTGTTCATGATGCGGATTTAAAGCGATACCGACAATGCGTTCATCGCAGCGCAGAGCACAAAGAGCTTTGGTTCAGCTACGGCATCAGTTCAAAAGTCTGGTACGCCAACACTCACCAAACCTTGGTGAGTCTCGTCAGTAAAGGTGTGGGTTGGGCGAACGTCCCCGAACTGTCTGCAAAGCCCATGATCCAACAAGGTAATGTTATTGCCCTACCCGTCGCCCATGAACACACTGGGTGGATGACCTCGGTGGGGTGCTTAGTTTCGCGTCGTCACGCCGTCGGCCCCGTGCTTGAAAAAGTGATTCAAACGCTTCAAAGCACGAGTTTTATAAATGACCACTGGGAAGGTTAAGTGGGTTAGCAAAGGATGAGGGCACTTTGTGTAGTTTATCTACCCTGCCGTTTCAACTAACAGCTAATGCTGTACTAAGAGACAAAAAAAGGGTCGCATTTCGCGACCCTTTTTTTATGTCATTACCAACAAAATTATAGTTTGAGTGGCAGTGCATTTTCTTGGAAATAACGCTCAACCACGTTCACGTTATCCACTGGTCTAGGTTTACGAAGATGTTCCGCGACACTGTTATGCAGCTGATCTTGTGGTGATTTGTAGAATGCGTTGATTTCATCATCCAGATACGGAAGATTTTGCTGACGGATCATCATTTGATGGATGTCATGCGTCATTCGCTGTAAGCCACGTGCTTCATTGGCAAAACTGCTGTCATGCGAGCCCCAATGGTGGCCGAACTCGTGTCCAACAACACCGATACCTGAGTTGTAGTAGTGAGCGTAGTAGAACCAAGTATCAATACCCAGCACATTACCGCCGCCTAAGCCACCACCGATAGTCGACACTCCTAAGCGCAAAGAACTACGATCCATAAACGCTTGATAGTATCGCTCGTAATCTGCTGGAGTAAAGTTGCCGCCAGGGCCGTCGATAGGGCCAGCGTTACCGAAGAACTCTTCCTGCCCCTGACCGATACTGGCCTTGTAGTTAAACCACAGATGTTCGAATTCAGGGCTATTCATCACATAGGCATAATTTGCCATGATGATCATCCACTCACGTGCATATGGCGGCGTGATCATCCCCCAGTTACCCGGATTTTCACCCGAGCCATAGGTACCAAAGTGCAAACGCCATTTTGATTTGAAATCAGTGATTTTCTTTACAAATTCATCGGTTTTCGATGTCAGACGAATATCAATCAAATCTTTTGGCAGGTAGTCGAGTTCATTAAAGCCCATTACCACCACTGACTGCTCACCAGAGACCGTCGGATAGTTGTAGCTATCCTCAAACGTATGATCCAGTTTGAATGACGAGAATGGGTCAAGGTCAACCAGTGAACCCAGTTTAATCCACGGCGTATTCTTACCGATTCTCGCTTCCACCGTCAGATCTTGCGTGCGCTGCGCCACGTAACTGATGATTTCCAAGCCATCAAGGTGCTGCTTGCCAGACAACAGACGGTCTACGCGAACACTGTGGTTTTGCGTCAGGCTTTCCCAGCTTTCACCGTCAAACAACAGTGGTGTTTTAACCACTTCTGGCGCATACAAATCAAAGTCAACAGGCTGCTCCCATGATGGGTATTTATCGACATACACATCCAGTTTGTTTATCTCACTCAGCAGCACAGTTCGGCCTTGAAGCATCGCAAGCGTGTCGTTTTCAACAGCAAGGTCGAAAGATGCTGAGGTAGACTCTTCTGCGTTAGTTTGTGCATTCAGGTAGGTTCTAAACTCGTGAACAGTTGGGCTAACCACACCGTTCTCACCAAATTCAAGACTACCCGCACTGAACTGCTCGATCTGACCTTGGCTAGTGCCCACGAAAATATCACCGTTGGCAGACTCATAAACGTTACGGCGTGAAGTACGGTTAAAGACTTTCTCCGCATCAACCAGCACATCACTCGCTTCAATGTGGGTGATGTCGAAAACGTACGTCTTGCTGTTGTCGAAGCTAGCAATCAGTTCATTGCCTACGACTTCCAACTTCACATTTGACCAAATACTGTTGCTATCAGGCAGGCTCAGGAACGCATGCTTGGTGGTGCGCTTGTGGTTTTCTGTCGTGACATCACTTTGCAGGTACACTGAAATTTTACCCGTGATATCTGCAACAAAAACATAGTCGTTATTGGCAGCAACAGCTGACGGGTGAGTCAGGTTTTTGTCGAAGGTGTTGCCACCCCATTGCCCAGTCCCCAACGACATAATGATGGAATCGTCACGGGTATCGTAGATATCAACACGGTTTGAAGAAAGTGATGCAACATACAGACGACCGTTATGTTCAGTCACATCGCTGACGACGCGGTAAGATTCTTGTGTGCCGTTAAAAGTAAAACCGGTGATAGGAGCCAGCGCTTGCTGCGTTTTCAGATCGTAGCGTACGATGTGTGAAAAACCGCTGTGAGTGTTACCCACATAGACTTTGCCATTGCTGACAGCCACAGACTCTGGGGCAAAGTCTGATTCGCTTTCGTAGCCAAAGGTGGCGAAATCCAGCTTCTGAGCCTTACCCAGATAAGCGAGTTGTTCATGGCTTTCGTTTTCTTCTAGCGCACAACTTTCCGTTTCTTTTACAAAAACGGATTTAGGGTCGAAATGCGCCCCCGTACTGTACGGTTGATAGGCCAGTTGGCAACCCTGCCCCACAGGCGCTTCATAGTTACCATACAGACGATGTACTGCATTCACACCACGTCCATACTCCATCAATAACCAGTCGTTATCGAAGAACGAAAACACATGGCGAATGGCGTCTTCGTTGTGATAAGGAAACGGTAAATCAAAGTTCAAATAGTTCATGGCGTCGATTTCAAAACGTCGCCCATCGACCATAATATAGCGTTTGCCATTCTCTAGAATGACATTGCCATCATCAGATGCGTATTCACGCAGTTCAAGCACGCGAGCTCGCATTTGCTGGAACATGAGGTCCATTTCATCCTGATATTCTTGTTGCGGTGCAGCTATCGACGTGGTGCTCACTATGAGCCCAGCAATCAGCGCGGTAAGGGCATGTTTTTTCATTATTATGGTCTCCATATAACCCAACGCAGAGTCTAAATTCTTCCTGTCTAAATTATTTTTTCTCAAAATTAAGACCTGACTGAAGATCACAATTCGCTGTACAGAATATTGCGCTTCCTGACTCGGTATCACAGAGGTTATATCTAGAACATAAACCCAAACGACCACATATTGGTGAGATACGCTTTAGTGGTTACGAGAAGTGAGTGTTAAAGGGAGAGTGCTAGAGAAAGAATGTTTGAGGCGAAAACGCGTCTACTCCCCCCGCTAGAATTGAAGACTGTTTACGAAGGCTATTCCGCCAAAGTTCCATCCACTGTTACCTTGGGTTTCTCATAATGTCACTCCTTCAGCGCCGCTGGTTTATGTGTACACATCACGTAAGGTGCAGTCATCTCAGTGAGTTGCATCAACGGAGCCAGCATGCTTTTCTCAAAACGATTTTTCCCTTACTTCATCACACAATGCCTTGGCGCACTGAACGACAACCTCTATAAAAACGTGCTGTTGTTGATGGTGACGTATAGCCAGATTGACGCACTGCCATTTTCTGTAGATCTTTTCATTAACCTCGCCGCTGGCCTTTTTATTCTGCCATTTTTCTTATTCTCTGCGCATGCTGGAGCGGTTGCTGACAGCATGGACAAAGCAACACTCATTCGCCGTTTGAAAATGATTGAGCTGCTTATCATGACATGCGCGGCGGCCGCGATTCTGACCCAGAGCGTGGCACTTATGCTTGCTCTGCTTTTCATGACCGGTACGCAATCGGCCTACTTTGGCCCTGTAAAATACGCGCTGCTGCCTCAAGCGTTGAAGCCAGACGAACTAGTAAAAGGCAATGCATGGGTCGAGATGGGGACTTTCCTTTCTATTCTCATCGGCACACTGAGCGCTGGCCTGTTACTCGCGGTTCCAAACGGTACTTTCTTCGCATCATGCATTGTTGTCGCTCTGTCGGTGTTAGGTTTATTGAGTAGCCTGCGCATTCCTTCTATGCCGAGTAGGCATTGTAAAAAGGTACGTTTCGAACCGATTTTAGGGCTGAAGAAAACGCTGAAAGTTGCAAGGAAACAACGAGGTATTTGGATGTCTATTCTTGCCATTAGTTGGTTCTGGTTTATGGGCGCAACCTATTTAACGCAGTTCCCTAACTTTGCACGTGAACACTTGCATGCCGACAGCACTGTAGTTTCATTGTTGCTCGCGCTTTTCTCGATTGGTGTCGCGGCAGGTTCATGGTTGTGTGAGAAGTTATCTTTCAACCATGTTGAGTTGGGTATTCTCCCCTTTGGCATTTTGGGATTAACGCTGTTCACGGGCGATTTGTTGTGGGCGGTTCCGAGTATCGAATCTTTCCCTGCTCAGTATTACAACGTGCAAGAGTTCTTAGCGCATTCGATGCACTACAGGGTGATGATTGATCTGTTCTTTGTCGGCGTGAGTGGCGGTGTGTTCATCGTTCCTTTGTATGCTTTCATTCAATCGCGCTCTGCCGATGGCGAATGTGCGCAATCAATTGCGGCGAACAACATCATGAATGCACTGTTTATGGTTGCGTCTGCGGCGGTTTCAATTCTGGTGCTGAGTGTTTTAGATTTTTCAATTGTCGAGCTATTTGCTTTGATGGCATTAGGGAACTTTGTCGTCGCATTATTTGTTTACCGCCAAGTGCCTGAGTTCACGCAGCGCTTTATCAGTTACCTCCTCAGCCATTGCCTGTACCGTGTTTCGGTAAAGGGTCGCCAACACATTCCGGCAAAAGGCGCAGCCCTGATTGTCGCCAACCACGTCAGTTATGTTGATGCGTTGATTTTGATGGGGGCATCTACCCGCCCGGTGCGATTTGTGATGGACAAATCTATCAGTGAACTTCCGCTACTCAAATATGTGTTTCGCCATGCCGGTGTGATTCCGATCTGTTCAAAATACAAATGCGCAAAGACGTTCGAAGCCGCGTTCGAGCAGATTGATGACGCATTAAATAATGAGGAATTGGTCTGCATATTCCCAGAAGGTCGATTGACATCAGACGGTGAACTCGGCCAATTCAAAGCAGGCGTTGAGAAGATTTTGGCACGAACACAAACCTTAGTGGTTCCAATGGCACTCAAGGGGTTGTGGGGCTCGTTCTTTAGCCACAAAGGTGGGCACGCTCTCACCACTCGCCCCTCGCGCTTTTGGTCAAAACTTGAAGTGAACATTGGTGAGTCCATGCAATCAGATGGAGTCGACCGCCATGTGGCGCAGAAGCAGGTGCAGGACTTGCTTATCAACTAACTCGCTAAATTTTAGCAAGGGAGATAGCCCCACAATTCGGTGAGGGCTACAACCGAAACGCTGCTTGAAATTACTGACGACTAAGTAAGAGATTGAGACCAGAAAACGCTAAGAAGGCGGCACATGCTTTATTGAAACGTTTTGCCATTCGGGGTTTAGCGAACCATTGCCTGAGGTAGATGCCAAACACTGCATAGATAGATATTGCCGTCATTTCCAGTGCTAAGAACGTGCAACCTAATACGAAAAATTGCTGGTGAACGTTTGCGGAAACATCCACAAATTGAGGAAGAAAAGCGGTGAAGATCAATATTGCTTTCGGGTTGCCAGACGCCAGAATGAATTCTTGCTTCGCGAGACCAAAGCGGTTTTGATTAGTATCGATTTCAGACACTGGGCTTGATTCTGAGCGCCAAAGGCTGACAGCAATCCAAAGCAGGTAAAGAACGCCAAACAGTTTGATCGCAAAGAACAGCGTTTCGGACGCATACAGCACCACGGCTAACCCCGACGCTGCCAACGCTATCATGACAGCAAACGCAGTAATTCTGCCTAACCCAGCAATAAACGCAGATTTAAACCCATAGCACCGCGCATTATTCATGGAGAGGAGATTGTTCGGTCCCGGGGTCATGTTCAGCGCAAAGCATGCCGGAATGAAGAAAAGCAGCGTCCAAATTTCCACGATATCTCCCTGATGAATTTCTCAAACAAAGCTTTAGTTGCGAGCTACCATCGCTTGTGAATTGAACCACTATAGACACTTAACCCTTTCAATCCAAGAATGCCGAACGCCAGATACGAAAAAGCCCGCTCACTCCTGTTATCAAGAGAAGGCGGGCTTAATCTGATTTGGTGGAGCCAGTTCGAGGCATAGAGGGACTTTCAAATCCCGAGATAGAATCACCATCGCTGGAATGCAAAAAGGCCGCTGTATCTTTGGCAAGAACAGCGGCCTTTTCTAATTTGGCGGAGAGATAGGGATTTGAACCCTAGGTGGGCTATAAACCCACGCCGGTTTTCAAGACCGGTGCTTTAAACCACTCAGCCATCTCTCCGTTGTTGCGGCGAATATTACAAAGCCCTCGCCTGCTTGTAAAGCCTGAATTTGCTGAAATTTGTTTGTTTGCGCAGCCTTTAAACAGTTAGAGGGTTTGTTCATCAGTTTAATGGTTTTCTCGGCACACTAAAATGAATCGATGACGAATCACATTCTAAACGCAGGTTGTCATCCAACCCTGTGTTTTTTGATGAATGATATCTGTCATAAAGCCGACTCGGGCATCATGTTGTTATCAATCGCGTGCACCTGAAAATACTGAACACGGCTGCTTAAGTAAGCTGCACCCACCGAATTTTTACCCTGCTTGGCATCTGCATCGCCTAACGGTGGTCAGGCGTTGTTCTTCGATCGCCCGCAAGACAGCTGGGGCATCGGTTACTACCACCTCACGCTCTCAAACGATTTAAAAAACACCGTCAATAGCATTCTTGATATAGCAGATTTGCCTATTGATGCCCGCATGAGAAATGAACAAGGCGTTGAAGCCTACTATGCCTATCAAGCAACGCCTTGGTTGACCTTCACTGCGGATCTTCAGTACGTGGAATCCATGGTATCAACAGAAGATAAAGCCCTGCTATTTGGGCTAAGAACGAATATTCGTTTTTAATTAAGCAGCTTCTATCTCCAAAACGCGCTTCACACCTTTGGGCAAGCCATGGGTATATTGATGCTTCTCCGATTGCGTCAATATACCCAAAGTGTTCTCTCCTTCCGGCTTGCCCCTTTTTTAACCCAACATGTGGCCTTCTTCGACAAACCAATCAATGGTGTCAGCAAATACCTTTTGGTTATCTTTTCCAATGGCGAAAAAAACATTCAGCCCAATCATTTTACTTTTTGGTAGCTCTTTAAGCTTCAACTCGACCAACTCACCGCTCTTCAAATAGGGTTGCATGTAATCTTCTGGCATTGCCGCCCACCCCTGTTGCTTAATCATCTCGCAAAGCAAATCATGGTTACTTACCACATGAAACCGAGGTGAAATCTTGGCGAAGCCGACGTTAAGCGCCAGAAAGTTTTCACTGATATATTGAGTTTCACTTTGCAGATGATGAATAGTCACCGCCTCCATGGCAGACAGTGGGGATTCTTTCGCCGCATAGCATTTCAAATGTAAATGACCCAGCGTTTTCCATGTCACCTCCGTTTCAGCAAAAGCCATGTCTCGGTTGGGCATTAATGCAAAATCCGCTTCGCCCTCTTTCAGCATGACCAAGGCTTCCTGACGCGTTCTGTGCAGCCAGTTAACCACCATGTTGGGATAGTGTTCTTTCACCCTCTTTTCAATACTGACCATTAAATTCAAAGGGGCAAAGACATCATGCACAACCGTAAGTGAATGAACATCACTGTCGAAAAGTGATTGGCTGAAGTAATGGAGCTCGCGGTTTTGTTTATCCACCACCTTAGCTTGAAAATAGAGTTTACTGGCTTTCTCTGTAGGAATGGCTTTTCGGCCATCAATGATGAACAGGTCGTAACCCACACCATCTTCAAACGCCATCACATGTTCACGCACCGTGGTTCGCGATTTTCCCAGCAGTTTTGCAGCGGCACTGTAAGAGCCTTGCTCGTATACAGCAATGAAGGTGGCGAGTTGCTCTAAGGTATGCATTCTGTTCCTATCCGTTGCACCTCTTGTTAGTAATACCCTAACAAAACTGACTTTGTCGTAAATGAATTTCAGTTAAAAATAACTGTGAGTTCAAAATCCTACTTAAAAAAACTTATGGCAGAGGTCGATATGAAAATTTTCCCGCTTTCTTTGATCGCTTTAGCGCTCTCCTCGTCGATGGCATTCGCTGCACCAGATCTTATTCTGAAAAACGGCGACATTGTTACGGTAACAAGTGAACAAGATCGCGCTCAAGCTATCGCCATCAAAGACGGTAAAATCGTCGCGGTTGGCAGCACGAAAGACGTGCTCAAACAGAAAGGCAAAAACACTGAAGTACGCGATCTTGAAGGCAAAACTGTCACGCCAGGTTTTATCGACGCTCATGGTCACTTTGCGAATTACATTCCCTTAGCAAACTCGCTGTTTGTTTACCCTTCTCCAATGGGAACAAGTGACAGTGTTGGTGACATTCAAAACGAACTCCAACGCCATTTTTCACAGCCAGGATTAAATAAAGACATTCTTCACATTGCATTCGGTTATGACGACTCTGTTCTCGCTGAAAAGCGTCACCCAAATATACAAGAAATGGATAAGGTTACCGGTGATTTCAGCGTTTGTATGATGCACGTCTCTGGTCACTTAGGCGTGTGTAACACGGCAGGCATGACACAAATTGGTTACTCCACAGCATCAGAGAACCCGAGCGGCGGCATTATCCACAAAGATAGCAACGGTGAGTTGACTGGCTTGATTGAAGAATCCGCGACTTATGCGCTTTTTCCACATTTGACGGTTGGCAGCCAAAAGGAGGCCCTTGCCAATTGTCAGAAGGCTCAAGATCTCTTTGCCAGTTATGGTGTGACAACCGCGCAAGAAGGTTTAGCAACGGCTTCCACACTAGGGCTTATCAAATCCATGGCCGATACTGGCGCACTAAAAATTGATGTATTGGCGTATGCCAAATGGGTAGATTTCGAAACCATCTTGGAGAACATGAAGCTTGGTGAGTACAACAACGGCCTGAAACTGGCGGGGATGAAAGTCACGGGTGATGGCTCTCCTCAAGGAAAGACCGCTTTCCTATCTACGCCGTACTTTGAAGTGCCGCACAGCCACTCTTATCACTATCACGGCTATCCTGTCTTGAACCAAGATGAAATGGATCACTACGTAGATTTGGCTTTTCAACACAACGCACAATTGATCAGTCACGCGAATGGTGATGCCGCTGCCGATTTACTGTTAAATGCAGTAGAAAAAGCCAACGCAAAGTACGGGGAGCGAGATCACCGCACTACAACGATTCATGCTCAAACGATGCGTCTCGACCAAATCAAACGCATGCGTGATGCCGGAATGATGGCGTCTTACTTCCCAGCTCACACCTTCTTTTGGGGTGATTACCATCGCGACTCTGTTCTAGGCCCATGGCGCGCATCAAACATCTCTCCGATGGGATGGGCTGAGGAGTTTGGGCTAACATACACCATTCACATGGATGCTCCCGTTGCCTTCCCAGACCAAATGCTAAACATGTGGACCGCCGTTAACCGTGTTACGCGTTCTGGCGAAACGCTAGGTGAACACCACAAAATCACCCCTTACCAAGCACTGGAAGCCGTCACTAAAACCGCGGCATACCAAAACTTTGAAGAAATAGAAAAAGGCACTATCGAAGTGGGAAAACGAGCAGACTTGGTCGTTTTAGCACAAAACCCTTTGAATGTTGAGCCATTGGAAATCAAAGACATTAAGGTGTTAGAAACCATCAAAGATGGTAAAACTGTGTTTGAATTCGCGGGCTAAACATGGGTGAATAACATCACTTAATACGAATCAAAAAGGCGGACTCCATGTCCGCCTTTCATGTTATTTCTCACTTAAAAACAACAAACTAACCGAAACGCCCACTGATGTAATCACGTGTTAATTTATGCTCTGGGTTGTTGAATACGTTTTCGGTGGTATTCAACTCTACTAAGTCGCCCAAATGAAAGTAGGCGGTGCGGTCTGAGACACGCTTAGCTTGTGACATGGAGTGCGTGACCATCACGATGCTGAAGTTCTCTTTCAGTTCTTCAATCAAATCTTCGATGATACCCGTTGCGATTGGGTCAAGTGCTGAACACGGCTCATCCATCAGAATCACTTCCGGTGCAATCGCGATGCTTCGCGCAATACAAAGGCGCTGTTGCTGGCCACCCGACAAACCAGTCGCAGGCTGATCCAAACGTGACGCTACTTCATCCCACAAACCTGCACGGCGCAGTGATTCTTCGATCACGCCGTCTAGCTCGTCTTTGCTGTCAACCAAACCATGAATACGCGGGCCATAAGCCACATTGTCATAGATGGATTTCGGGAATGGGTTTGGACGTTGGAATACCATGCCGACTTGTGAACGCAACTCAACGATTTCTTGCTCTTTGGCATAGATATTATGGCCGTCCAACAAAATCTCGCCTTTCACTTCACAGCCAGGAACCGTATCGTTCATGCGATTTAAACAACGAAGAAACGTGGATTTACCACAGCCTGACGGGCCAATCATGGCAAGCACTTGTTTCTCACCAATATCGAGATTGATGTTACGAATGGCTGATTTTGCGCCCGCTTCGTAGCTCACGCTGACGTTTCTAGCCGTCATTCTTGGTGCGTCTACAAACGGGACACCACAGGTCTCTTTCGGGGCTGCAGTGTGCTCAGCCGCTTCCATTTTCTTTTTCTGCGGGAATTCACCGACATGTGTCATTGCAGTTGTGGTCGTGGTTGTCATTTCCATACTCCTACCATCTGCGCTCTAAGCGCTTACGCATGATAACGGCACATGCGTTCATAAATGCCAAGAACGCCAGCAGCACCATAATTGCGCCCGATGTATTCTCAACAAAACCTTTTTCTGGGTTTTCTGCCCAGAGATAAATTTGTACAGGTAACGCCGTTGCTGCATCGAGTGGGCCAGAAGGCACTTCTACGATAAATGCAACCATACCAATCATCAGCAGCGGCGCGGTTTCACCCAAGGCTTGTGCCATCCCGATGATGGTGCCAGTTAGCATGCCCGGCATTGCCAAAGGCAATACGTGGTGCATGACCATTTGCATTTTTGATGCGCCGACACCCAATGCAGCATCACGCACGGATGGCGGCACAGCTTTGATCGCGGCACGGCTTGAAATAATGATGGTTGGCAGTGTCATCAAGGTCAGTACCAAACCGCCCACTACAGGCGCGGAGCGAGGTAAATCCGCCACATTCAAGAACACAGCCAAGCCGAGCAAACCAAACACAATCGAAGGAACCGCTGCCAGGTTATTGATGTTGATTTCAATCAGTTCGGTGGCACGGTTGCGTGGCGCAAACTCTTCTAGGTAAATTGCTGCAGATATACCAATTGGAAAGCTCAAGGCTAACGTGACCAACAAGGTGTAGAACGAGCCAACGGTTGCGCCCCAAATGCCGGCAAGCTCTGCATCTCGGCTATCGCCATTGGTGAAGAAGTTCTTGTTAAAGACAGTGCGCACATTGCCTTCACGCTTCAATTCGTCATACCACTCAATTTGCTGGTTCTTGAACTGACGACCATCTTCAGGAGTGCTGGCTTTGATGTTGCCCTTGTTGTATTGGTTGAAGTTATCACCCGCTTGCGCCCAATACTCGAGCTTCTGTCCAATCAAGGATGGGTCCGCAATCACCCTGTCCCGCAAATCGTATTCTGCACCGTTCGATAGAAACGAATACAGCGCACGTTTGTTCTTGCGGCCATCAACAGGGATTTCTTGAAGAATGGCTTTGCGCACCACTTTGCGGAAGCTAGCATTCATTAATGTCTTTTTGTTGATGTCTTGCCCATCAATACCCAACGCGCTTTCAGACAAATCCACGGTCAGTTTGATTTCCGTGGTGTAGAACGCGGTGTAGCCGTCAGAGACAATGGTTGTCATCAGCACGATCAGAAAAGCAAAGGCCATGGATATAGAGGCAACACCATAGAAACGGAAACGCTTTTCTTTTGCGCGGCGACGTGCGACGCCAGCTTTGACTTTCGCTCGCTTAGTTTCAGCGATTTTCAATAATCTATCAGTCATACTGCTCTCGATATTTCTTCACGATTCGAAGTGCGACAAAGTTAAGCGCCAAGGTCACGACAAACAACGTCAAACCTAGTGCGAATGCTGCAAGTGTTTTCGGGCTATCAAACTCTTGGTCGCCCACCAGCAAGGTCACGATTTGAACGGTGACTGTGGTAACAGAATCGAGGGGATTCGCGGTGAGGTTTGCTGAAAGGCCAGCAGCCATAACAACAATCATGGTTTCACCGATTGCTCGGGAAACGGCGAGCAGCAAACCACCGACAATGCCCGGTAATGCTGCAGGGAGAACCACACTTTTGATGGTTTCTGAGCGCGTTGCCCCTAAGCCTAGCGACCCATCGCGCAGCGCTTGAGGTACGGCGGTGATCACGTCATCCGACAGTGATGACACAAACGGGATAATCATGACGCCCATGACGGCACCCGCGGCAAGTGCGCTCTCTGAAGATGCGCCACTCAGGCCAATAGAATGTGCGATATCGCGAATGAATGGCGCGGCAGTCAATGCTGCAAAGAAGCCATAAACCACGGTGGGGATACCCGCGAGAATTTCCAAAATCGGCTTAACGATATTACGCACTCGTGGAGAGGCGTATTCCGCCAAGTAAATCGCACTCATCAAGCCAATTGGCGCGGCGATACACATGGCGATCAATGAGATCATCAAGGTACCGGTAAAGAGTGGAATTGCGCCGAATGCACCGCTTGCACCTTGCTGATCAGCACGAAGTGCAATTTGTGGCGACCAAGATGTTCCAAACAAAAAGTCGGTCACAGGAATTATTTGGAAGAAACGAATCGCTTCAAACAACACAGAAAGGACGATACCTAAGGTAGTCAAAATCGCCAGCGTTGAACAAAACATGAGGAAGATTTGAAGGCATCTTTCTACATAGTGTCTGGCTTTCAGCTTAGGTTTAACGATACGCCAACCTAATGCCAACCCCATCAGAGATAAAGCTGCAACGGCGACAAAACGCAAGGTCTGCCCGATGCCTTCTAGGTGTTGATAGTGTCCTGCTGCTGCCAATAGGCTTGGGTCTTCTGTTTGGAGAACACCGTTAGCAATATGGATAATTTGGCTATATAGCAGTTGGATATTCTGGTGCGAGTCAATGGTCGCTTGCGGCAGTTGCGCCATAACCAATGATTCAACCAGACTTGGCTCGACGGCTTGCCAAATCACCAGCAATATAAAACTCGGAATTGCTGCGAGAATGGCAGCAAACGAACCGTAATATACAGGCCGAGAGTGAAGCGTGTTCAAACCACCGTTTACGGTAGCAACATCTCGGGAGCGTTTTTTGGCGAGGAAATAGGCGCTAAAAGTTAGCAGCACTACCATCACCATCAATGTGGATGTCGTCATCCCTATTCCTTAAATCCCTGATACAGCTAAAGTGGTGTGCCTTTCGGCCCACCACCAAGGGTCAACAGACCCTATAGTTACAACTTACAGATTTGGCGTTAAATCTACTGCGCTGTTGCGAACCAGTTTCCAATCACGTGCTGACAGTGGAATCAGACCACGGTCAGTCAGGTAACCTTCGTCACCAATTGCATCTTCAGAAGTAAATGCCGCAACATACTCTTGAAGGCCGGGGATAACATCTGAGTGCGCTTTCTTCACGTAGAAGTAAAGTGAACGAGAAACAGGATAAGAACCGTCACCAATTGCATCGAAGGTAGGTACTACACCGCCGATTTTCGCGCCTTGTACTTTGTCAGAGTTTTGCTCAAGGAAGCTGTAACCAAAGATGCCGAACGCGCTTGGGTTAGCATCTAGCTTCTGAACGATCAGGTTGTCGTTCTCGCCAGCTTCGATGAATGCGCCATCTTCACGAATACCGTGACACACGGCTTTGTACTTTTTCTTGTCCGCTTTTTTCATCGCTTTCAATGCTGGGTACTGCTTACAGCCGCCTTCCATTGCTAGTTCAACGAATGCATCGCGAGTACCCGACGTTGGTGGTGGACCAAGCACTTCAATTTTCAGGGCTGGAAGTGACGCGTTGACGTCTTTCCACGTTTTGTTCGGGTTTTCGATAAGGTTGCCGTTTGCATCTGGCACGACTTTCGCGAGCGCAGTGAAAAGGTCTTTCAAAGTGATGTCGAACTGCTGCGATTTCTTCGAGTTTGCGAAGGCGATGCCATCGTAGCCCACTTTCACTTCAACGATGTCTTTGACGCCGTTCTTGGCACAAAGCTCAACTTCAGAGCTTTTGATTTTGCGAGAAGCGTTAGTAATGTCTGGCGTGTTTTCACCAACGCCGGCACAGAACAGCTTCAAACCGCCGCCTGAACCCGTAGATTCAATTTTTGGTACCGAGAATTCTGAGGTGCGACCGAAGCGTTCCGCTACTACTGTCGCAAATGGGTACACTGTTGAGGAACCAACAATACTAATGTAGTCACGTGTTGCTGCCGCTGCGTTACCTGCTGCAAACGTTGACAGGCATACTGTGGATGCCGCAATCAGAGTCTTAAGTTTCACATCAACCTCCAAGTCGATATCTATTCTGTGAAGCAGTGCAAAGCGCTAACTGCTTTCGATTTCGGTTAAAACTGACGTAAAAGTTAGAGCCCTAATGTGACGCTTAGCTTAACGAAATGTGAACATTCCATTACATCGGCAGCCCGATCACCACTGAAACATTAACTAAATCAATACGTCACGCGAATGACATATTTCACCCTTAGGTTATACCCAATAAACCTGAAGATGCTCGATTTCAGGTTGCTGAGTATATTTCCCATGCCTCAATCTCCGCGCCTCTGTAGCGCTCATAGCAGTTTGCAGGTATCAACGTTTTTTCTCGCAGAGCACGCATGATGAAAGCCAACAAGTGGTTTCTCATTGCCGTGATTGTTTGTCGCGAAAGTCAAAAAGCGCACACAACAGCAATCAAAACGGCTCACCTAGCGGTGACGCGAAAATAGGAAAAATGCATGACGAGAAAAAGCGAACCCACCACATGCCAAAAGCAAGCATGCCAAGAGCCAGTTTGCCAAGAGGGAGCATTGACCAAAATAGGTTTAGCAGGGCAAGCTAGCCGTCAAAACGCCAAACCCAGCGTCTTGTTTCTATGTGATGGAAAGGAGGGATATTCTCTTGTTGCTCAGTCGATACTGACGCACAAAGCAAATAGCTATTTCAGAGGATTTAGCGCGTTCACGAGCAGTACCTGCGACGTCACATCGGCATGCCACGCACTTCATCAATACAACATTGTCTGTAGCGATAAATATCATTTAAAAATCGACAATTACAAGGAAGAACGCGTCGACTACCTCATTGCCATGTCCCCGTCATCGGTTCAATCAGGGAAACCTTTGCCTGAGTATTCAAAGTTCATTCCTTGGGATGTCACAGGAGGGGGCGAGGTAAGCAATAAACACAGTGTTGTGAAATACATCAACGAGCAAATTAACTATTTTCTCTCTGTTTATCTTTATCGGTAAAACTATCGACAACACAACACTTTCGCGATCAATCCACGGATTGTCGACGCTGTCTCAAGCGTGACGGCATCACGCTAGTTAACGCATAAACGGTTAAGATAGGCTGTAAACGATCAAGATAATGATGTAATTGTCACCGGACGCTTCGAAGCAGAAATCGCACAATTACGCCCTTTACCTTTCGCTTCCACCAACGCGCCATGAGCGAGATTAATCAGCTTATCTAGCGCTTTAGAAAAAGGGATCTTCTCTTCGCTGTCACTACGAAATGCACAATAACCTACGCTGATGGTCACTGGCGTCCCATCCACTTCACACTGAGCCACATGCTCAGCCATTCGTACACACACTTTTGCAACTTCTGATTGCAAGGTATCAGGGAACCATACCAAAAATTGTTCACCACTATAGCGTGCAACATAGTCATAGTTGCGAACCGCTTGTCTGAGCGCCACTGCAACCCCCTTGAGGATTCGGTCGCCCTCTTCATGCCCATGTTGTTCGTTGAACATATGGAAAAAATCGATATCGACCAAAGCAATAGCACCTTCCCCATCTCGGCGAATGAGCTGGTTCACTTCACGATGAAGATAATCAAACAGTGCCCCACGGTTAGGCAATTCTGTTAATGCATCGACATGTTGAATTTTCTCTAGTCTCTGACTCAAAACCCGATAGGACTCGCGAGCACCCCGCACTTCTTCACGGTACTCTTCGTTTTCTAGTTTCAGTTCCAATAAGCCCGCCATGAGCAACAAGGCTTCTTCGTCAAGAGGATGTGCCTCCCCTACTGTCTCTCCACAAAAACTCAACGTTCCCCAAACGACACCATTGAAATAAATCGCTACTCCCCAGTAAGCGACGGGCAAACTTTTAATAAACAGATGCCCCTTCAGCTTGTCATGCACGCGAGTATCTGCGGCAAGTATCGGTGTTTGCTCGCTCACTGCGATTCCACAAAATGAGGTAGACAACGGCGCAGTATCACCTGCCTGACACGCCGAGAAACTCCCTCCAACCTCTGCTGGCCTTGTATAACACTCGACAACCTGCAGTTCTTGATCACCAACGCAAGTTAACTTCCCCGCATTCGCCGCAAAGTAATTCGCCCCAATTTCAAGCAACTGTGTCGCCCACTCAGAGAACGTCATGTCACGGCGTCGGCTCAACTGTTGTATGTGCGTCAACAAGGTATCGAGCGATGCTCGGCGACCAGACAGCTCAATATCGGTGGTCATATATGTGTCCCATTTGCGATATGTGTATTAAGAGGAATAGCACAGACTCAGGATTAATCGAGGATCAGTCAATTCTGTCATCATTATTTGCAATAACCATGTAAGTACGCGGTCACCGCTAAAAAAATCAAAAGTAATGAGATACAAAACACAGTATCGATTGTTCAAATATGATCACTTTCCCCCTCCCCAAAAAAGCGATTAAATATTTCGTATCAATATTGTCGCATTTGTTTTCTACGCGCCGTTCATTGCCACGGTGCTGGGGATAATCTTTCTTTTAATAACTCTATAAATCCAGAAATACGTGCAGAACGCTCTTTCTCTTGGCTACCTAATAAAGCAACGATGTTTGCATCAGGTAATAAGTAATTTGGTAACAACCGTATAAGTTCACCATTATTTATCTGGGGTTGGACATCCCACTCTGAACGCATAATGATTCCTAAGCCGGCTCTCGCCCAATCTTTAATCACTCGACCTTCATTGCTAGCAAGTGATGGGGTGATCCGCATGACTTCATGCTTTCCATTTGAACCATCAGTAAACTGCCATAAGGTGACATCTTCATTATTCTCTCGTAATGCAATGCATTGATGTTTAGTGAGGTCTTGAGGTGTATCCGGGTATCCCATTTCCTGTACATATTTTGGAGAGGCGCATATATAGCGTTGATTTGAAGCAAGTGTGATCATCTTTAACGACGAGTCATTCAACGCGCCAATATAAATGATGATGTCCCACTTATGGTGACTCGACCAATTAGGATTGTCAGACAGTTCCAGTTCAATATCGAGTTGAGGATGCTGAGATTTATACTCGCCCAGTAATGGCGCAACATAGTCATTGCCAAAGCCAAGAGGTGCTAAGACCCTTAACGTCCCACATACCTGCTCTTTCCTCTCATCAATCTGTTCTTGTAACTCGTCCAGCCCTCTGAGAATAACTACGCCTTTGTCATGCAGTAGCTGGCCCTCCTCTGTCAGACTCACGATACGAGATGGTCGTTGGATCAGCGTGACCGATAGTTTTCGTTCGATATGTTGAAGCCTGAGCGTCACGGAGGGCGGTGTAATATTCATTGCTCTCGCTGCATCAGCCAGCGTTCTGTGGCTTGCAATCGTCACGATGAATCTTAAGTCTTCAGAGGTGATCATTAGGTTATAACCTAATCAATAAGTTAATAAATATTAATGTAAAACAAAATGTGTTTTTTGGATACTGATTGTCAGACGGGAAATTGAATACACCACTGAGTGTTTGACCACTGATGCATTAGGCAGATGATTATGTTCAAGAATTCGGAATTTAAACATAACGACGAGACGCTAGATACGCCATTTTTGTTTGTTGATAAGCAAATCTTTCTTAGAAACCTAGAAAGACTACGCAAAGAAATTGAAGGTCTTGGGGCGGCATTAAGACCACATTTTAAAACAGTTAAATCGCTCGATGCGGCGCCCTATCTATTGCTTGAAAAGGCTTCCCCCATCACGGTCTCGACCGTGAAAGAAGCCGAAGCACTCGCTAGTGAAGGCTATACCAACATCATCTATGCAGTTGGGATTTCCGCTGAAAAATTACCACGAGTGCACCAACTCCTTTCTAAAGGCGTCGAGATCAGGGTGTTGCTGGATACGGTAGAACAAGCGCAAATTCTGAATCAATACGGCAACGATAACCACTGCACTGTCCCTGTCTTAATAGAAATCGACTGTGACGGCCATCGCGGAGGCATTCGACCAGATAGCCCCTTGCTGATTAACATCGCACAGTTATTACACCACGGCTCAGCGGATTTTCAAGGGGTACTCACCCATGCTGGCGAGTCTTATCTCTGTTTTGACCAAGCCTCTTTACGCGCTGCCGCTGACAATGAAGTGAAAGCTGCGCTAAAAGCGGCTAATCATCTTCGCTGCGCTGACATTCCGTGCGAAATTGTCAGTATTGGCTCCACACCGACAGCGCACAGTTACCAAGACCTAAACGGCATTACGGAAGTAAGAGCGGGTGTCTATGGCTTTTTCGATTTGATCATGGCTGGGATTGGCGTGTGCAATATCAACGATATTGCCGCAAGCGTGGTCACGACGGTAATAGGCCATAACAAAGAAAAAGGCTGGTTGTTTATCGATGCGGGATGGATGGCACTTTCTTCTGATCGAGGTACCGCCAACCAACCCAAAGACTGCGGGTATGGTTTGCTCATTGACAGATCCGGAAAGTTACTCCTTCACCATCAGGTCATCACGGTCAATCAAGAACACGGTATTGTCGGTTCAGTAGATGGTAGCTCTATCGATTTTGACGCGTACCCTGTTGGCTGCCGTTTGCATGTTTTACCGAACCACGCTTGCGCCACAGCGTCAATGCACGCCCACTATCATGTTTTTGATACACATGATAATTCTCATGAAGTCTGGACGCGAATATTGGGGTGGTAAGATGATTTATTTAGACGAGAACCAAACCGCACAACTTATCTCTCACGATCTAGCTTATATTGCCGTAAAAGAGGCGCTTGTTGCCGCGACTTGCAACGAAACAAGGCTATTCCCGGTTGTAAATGCTTCAGGCCCACAAACTGACTCTGTGTTTTCATTAAAGTCAGCTTGTACATCAACGTTGGTGGGTTGGAAAACTGGCACCTACTGGCCTGATAACCAAAATATACCTTGTCACGGTACAACTGTTTTTTTGTTAAGCCCACAAACTGGGGAATTGGTCGCTGCGGTTGCTGCAAGCAAGGTGAATGCCTATCGTACTGCTGCTGCGGACGCGGTAGCTGTTGACTACCTCGCTCGAAAAGATGCCTCAGTATTAAGTGTGTTCGGAACCGGGCATCAAGCAGAGTATGAAGTCTTAGCCATTTCAGCTGTTCGACATATTTCCCGAGTCATTGTGGTTGGGAGAAACAAAAGCAATACGGAGAGTTTTGTTGGCCGACTCGCTAAGCAAGGAGTACCAGCGGAAGCTGGAACTGCTCAGTTTGCATGTGAGCATACAGACATTATTGTGACAGCAACCACGGCCAAAGAGCCGTTATTCGTCGCTGATTGGGTAAAGGCTGGCACTCATATTTCTGCGATGGGCGCCGATAAAATTGGAAAGCAGGAATTGCCCGTAGCGCTATATCAATACGCGAAGTTATATTGTGATCATGAGCCGCAGTCACTTGTTATTGGGGAGTTCCAGCACACTCAAGATGCATCAATCACTGAAATAGGTAAGGTTATAGCTGGTGAATCTGCGGGGCGTGAATCAGCCAATGATATTACTGTTTTCGATAGTTCAGGTATTGCTGTCCAAGATCTGTTTGTTGCGGCCAAATTGATCGAGTTAAGTCAAAAGTAAGCAATGATTGAGTGCTAGCTCCATTCTTAGATACCAACCCATACATGAAAATACCGGGGGGTGATTAATGCCCAAATGCAAAGTCTGTGGCTAGCGACTACCCTTTTAGATACTGCCTTGAGTTAATACAAAAAAGGGATAGCTATGCCAACCGTTACATTCGGTCATACAGGACATTCAGTGCAACTTTCCAGCGGAGGTTCTCTGATCGATTTAGAAGATGCAGGACAAAGTGAAGTACCGTTCGGTTGTCGTTCAGCAGCATGTGGAACCTGCGCCATTGACGTAACCGCAGGTATGAACAACCTAAGCCCCAAAAATGAAGAAGAAATCGATCTGCTTGATACCTTAAATATGGACGGTGATAAGCGTCGATTAGCTTGCCAATGCAGTGTATACGGTGACATTACGATCGTTCCCGTGAACTGATCGTCCTCATTCAACTAGACGCCATCATTCTGCTAGAGGCCGGTTGTTGTCTTGCTCCTGAGTCTCGAACCGCTTTCTGTTCGAGCTTTTGATCTAAACCGCGTGATCAGACGCGGTTTAATGTAAAATATCCCCTCTGTTAATCGGCTTATCGCCGAGCTTTTCGTCTTACCTCTCATGCCAAAATAGGTTCACACGTGATATCCAAGCTTCCCAAATGGGTTGAGTATGGGGCATTTGTTCTTGCCCTCACCGCCGGTTGCGTTAATGGCATTGGATTGCTCGGATTTGAGCATCAAGCCATTTCTCATCTATCAGGTACTGCCACATTGATCGGCACGGATTTGATTAACAGCCACCCTGCGCAACTCGTTCACTTGTCGAGTATTCTTGCTGGATTCTTTGGTGGTGCGTTACTTTCAGGTTTCATTTTGAAAGATGGCACGCTGGCCCTAGGCCGACGTTATGATGTGCTTCTGTTAGTTGAAGCTGCGTTGCTGTTTGGCGCGGTTTATCCCATGCAACAAAACGCGGTTTATGGGCTTTATTTAGCTGCCGCTGCGTGCGGTATTCAAAATGGATTGGTGACGAGTTATAGCGGAGCCATTGTTCGCACCACCCATATTACGGGCATCATTACGGATTTGGGGTTGATGTTTGGTGCCAAGCTGCGAGGGCAACCTATTAACCGCCGTAAATTGGTCTTGTTTGTCGTCATTGCCATTGGTTTCATCTTGGGGGGCACATTCAGTGCCGTTATTTTCCCTCTGATTGGCGCTTGGTCTTTCGCCGTACCTGCAACGGTGTGTCTGTTACTTGCAATGATTTATCGCATTCACATGAGGCAAATCAGCGTTCGTCTTCGCTAGCGTTTCTCCATAAAAACTTGACCACAGCCCATCATGTCACTGCGCCGATTGCAGGCGCAGTCCCTGCGTTTAACCCCCAACCAAACATTTCAATAGTGATACTGCCGAAGGTTGACCAAAAGACAGGTCAAAAACTTGAGCAGGTGCAACTTTACCGCCTAGGCTTTCTGTCATATTACCGAATCTCTGTTTGTTTCAAGGAAGAACAATGAAAGACGAAACTCTGTCCATTCATGCTGGGTACGAAACTGACCCAACCACAAAATCTGTTGCGACACCTATCTACCAGACTGTTGCTTATGAATTTGATAGCGCCCAACACGGTGCCGATCTGTTCAACCTTGCCGTTCCTGGCAACATTTACACTCGTATTATGAACCCGACAAACGATGTGCTTGAGCAACGCATGGCAGCTTTGGAAGGTGGTATAGCGGGTCTGGTGGTCAGTGCGGGCAGTGCGGCTATCAATTACGCCATTCAAACTTTGGCGGAAATTGGTGACAACATCGTTTCTACGCCACAGCTTTATGGTGGAACATACACCTTGTTTGCACACATGCTGCCAAAGCAAGGTATCGAAGTTCGCTTTGCCAAAGACGACAAGCCAGAGAGCCTGGCGGCGCTGATTGATGAAAACACGAAAGCGGTTTACTGCGAAAGTATCGGCAACCCTGCTGGCAACATCATTGACTTAGCGAAGGTCGCTGAACTTGCACACGCACAAGGTGTACCTGTGATTGTGGATAACACGGTTGCGACGCCAGTTCTGTGTAAACCCATTGAGCATGGTGCAGATATCGTTGTTCACTCTCTGACCAAATACATTGGCGGCCATGGCACTACTTTAGGTGGCGTGATTGTGGATTCAGGTAAATTCCCTTGGGCACAACACAAAGCGCGATTCCCAGTACTTAACCAACCCGAGGCGGCATACCACGGTGTGGTTTACACCGAAGCATTTGGTGATGCAGCGTTCATTGGTCGTGCCCGTACCGTACCATTGAGAAACACAGGTGCTGCACTTTCTCCGATGAATGCGTTTATGTTGATGCAAGGGCTAGAAACACTCTCATTGCGCATGGAACGCCATGTGGAGAATGCATTGAAAGTGGCGGAATACCTGCAAAGTCACGAGAAAGTCAGCTGGGTAAGCTATGCAGGTTTACCTGATTCTGAGCACCATGCACTTGCTCAGAAATACATGAAAGGGCAACCTTCTGCCATTCTTTCATTTGGTATGAAAGACGGTTACGACGCTGGTGTGCGTTTCTACGATGCTTTGGCATTGTTCAAGCGCTTGGTTAACATTGGTGATGCTAAATCACTGGCGTGTCACCCTGCGTCAACCACGCATCGCCAGTTGAGCGAACAGGAGCAGGCTCAAGCAGGTGTTTCTCCTGAGATGATTCGCCTGTCAGTTGGCATCGAACACATCGATGACATCATTGCCGATCTGGAACAAGCACTAAACGCTTAACACCAGAACAAAAAACGCTAATGAAGCTCACCTAGGTGGGCTTTATTTGTTTCTAACGCTCAGATAAAAAACAAAAAAATCATTAAAGCTTTTCGTTTTCTCGTCGATAAACAGGATGTATCCAGAAAAACGAAAGAGAATGATGCAAATCCACGCGCTCGACAAAGCCCAACTCATTACTGATGTACAGCTAGGTGACCACCTAAGTCATGCTGTTACGCAGGGGCGTCGCTCGGATTTCGCTTTGATGCTTGCACTACTTTCTGGGGACGCAACAGAGACAACGCCACTCAATCCCCCATTTCCAGAAAAAGCGACAGAATCAGATCTTCGCTATGCACTAAATTTGCCTGAACCAACCCGTTTGGTGGCAGAGGAAAGAGACTATGAATTGTGTGGAACGCAAGCCGACGCATTCCACAAAGCAGGCATTGCAAGTGCAAGGTTCAATCACTGTGTGACCCCGTCAGCACTACATTTTCCTGCCTCTGGAACCCACGATTTGGGTGAAGATGTTTATCATAATCTCTCGGGACACCAGAGAAGACAGCTTGCTGCTGAAAATTCGAAGACTACCGAACTCGATCCTGTAAACCTTTACAATCAACTAGTGCTTGCTAAACGCTATCAAGAGCTGAACGTGAAAGCTTAACTGATTGATTTCAAAAGACAACAAGAAGCCCATACCATAAGTAACCCACACGTACAACTTCTTCCACCGCAAAAAACATAACTGTGATCACTTACTAAAAAAATCATTTTGCACACAGTTTGCACACCCTTTTTTGAACAATTTAATACCACTTTCTCAGATCATGGTCCAAGATTGTTATCCACCCATGAAAAAGCTGGGTATAAGTTGTTAATGAATGTCGTATAACAATGATATAAGTCGTCATTAATCGAGTAAGGTCAAACAATGGATATCGCAAAATCCGTCATTGTGATTACTGCAGCAGGCACCCCGACTGGACGTGCTATGGCTGAATATTTCTGCAAGCTCAACGCTCGTGTCGCACTCGTCGACACGGAACGTGAAAAGCTTCAGACAACCTACGATTCGTGCATGAGAACAGGGGGAATTTGTTACTCATTCTCTCTGGCTAATCGAAGTGTTGAAAATATTTCGTTGCTGTTTGAGGAAATTAATCGCGAGATGGGTGCGGTGGACGTGTTACTTAACTACTGGCAAGCCAGTTGTCTCCCCAGTTTATTAGCAAGCAATGATACGGTTGACCAAACCATTGCTGACATCGCCTCTAATCTATACCTCTTTGGACGCGGCGCAGCATTCAACATGCTCGACAGAGGGCGCAAAGGGGTCATTGTTAACATTCCTGGAGTTCAAACTGAGATAGGAAAAGAGCAAAGCCTCGATTGCTCAAATGCGGTCATTCGTGGTTTAACACGTAGCTGGGCACAAGAATTAGAACATGCAAACATACGCGTTGGAGGTGTACTTCCGCGTATGCGTCACTATGACAACGGTAATGTCCATCACCATCCCGCCGTTAATTACGACATGATTGATGGTGCCGCATATATCGTAGAAAACGACAGTTTCACCGGCCGGATCTTAGAAGCAGCCAGTTAATCGGCAGGTGAATTTAGCCGTTGCCGCTTCTATGCCCTTTTATTGAAATGACCAAATCAGGCCATGCACTCACGTTCATTGTCAGGCTTTCGTTAATTCAAAGGGTATTGCCACTGCCAATAAAAAAGCCCGCTTTCGCGGGCTTTTCTTTTTACTTCAAATCATTACGCTTTCGCTGATTCTTTCTTCGCTTTTTCAGCTGGTTTAGCCGTTTCGCGGTCTTCTCTCTTCTTGATAACAGTCGTACCTTCGAAGGTTTCACCTTCAACGAATGCGGTACCGTAGAAAGAAGACATTAGCACTTCTTTTAGCTCAGTGATAAGTGGGTAACGTGGGTTCGCACCAGTACATTGGTCATCGAACGCTTCTACCGCTAGCTCATCAAGTTTCGCTAGGAAATCAGTCTCAGAGACGCCTGCCGCCTGGATAGACAGTGGAATATCTAGGTTCAGTTTCAGTTCTTCCAACCAAGCGAGTAGACGCTCAATTTTTTGAGCTGTACGGTCAGTTGGTTTCGCAAGACCCAAGTGCTCAGCAACTTCCGCATAGCGACGACGTGCTTGTGGGCGGTCGTACTGAGAGAAAGCAGTCTGCTTAGTTGGGTTGTCGTTCGCGTTGTAACGAACCACGTTAGAAATCAGTAGTGCGTTCGCCAGACCGTGTGGTAGGTGGAACTCAGCACCGACTTTGTGCGCCATAGAGTGACATACACCTAGGAATGCGTTAGCAAACGCGATACCTGCGATGGTTGCTGCATTGTGCACTTTCTCACGAGCGATTGGGTCAGTTGCACCGTTCGCGTAGCTTGATGGTAGGTATTCTTTCAGCATCTTCAGAGCTTGAAGCGCTTGTCCATCAGAGTATTCGTTCGCCAGTACAGAAACGTAAGCTTCTAGTGCGTGAGTCACTGCATCGTAACCACCGAATGCGGTTAGCGACTTAGGCATGTTCATCACTAGGTTCGCATCTACGATTGCCATGTGTGGCGTTAGTTCGTAGTCAGCAAGTGGGTATTTTGCGCCAGTCTTGTCGTCAGTAACAACCGCGAAAGGTGTTACTTCTGAACCAGTACCAGACGTGGTAGTGATACATACCAACTCAGCTTTCTTACCCATTTTAGGGAACTTGTAGATACGTTTACGGATATCCATAAAGCGCATTGCTAGTTCTTCAAAATGCGTTTCTGGGTGCTCGTACATTACCCACATGATTTTCGCTGCATCCATCGGTGAACCGCCGCCTAGTGCGATGATTACGTCAGGTTGGAAGCTCTGCATTGCTGCAGCACCTTTCTCTACAACAGACAATGTTGGGTCAGCTTCTACTTCGAAGAACGTTTGAACTTCCATGCCCTGTGCTTTAAGCAGCGCAACGATTTCGTCAGAGTAACCGTTGTTGAACAAGAAGCGGTCAGTCACGATCATCGCGCGTTTTTTGCCTTCCAAATCGCCTAGTGCGATTGGCAAGCTACCACGACGGAAGTAGATAGATTTAGGTAGTTTGTGCCACAGCATATTCTCAGCTCGCTTCGCTACAGTCTTCTTGTTGATAAGGTGCTTAGGACCAACGTTCTCAGAGATTGAGTTACCGCCCCAAGAACCACAACCCAAGGTCAGTGATGGTGCAACGTTAAAGTTGTACAGGTCACCGATACCACCGTGAGTGGTTGGGATGTTGATAAGAATACGAGCTGTTTTTAGCTTGTCGCCGAAGTAACGAATACGATCTTCGTTAACGTCTTGGTCAGTGTACAGACCAGAGGTGTGGCCGATACCGCCGATTTCAACCATGGTCACAGCTTGTGCAACAGCATCTTCGAAATCATCAGCGCGGAACAAACCTAGTGTTGGAGACAGTTTCTCATGTGCGAACTCGTCGTCATAAGAGACTTTGCCTAGGCCTTCACCGATAAGCACTTTGGTGTCTGCTGGTACAGTTACGCCTGCCATTTCTGCAATTTTAACTGCTGGTTGACCAACAATTTTTGCGTTCAATGCGCCGTCAATCAAAAGTACTTTACGAACTTTCGCTGCGTCAGCTTTACCCAGCACGTGTGCTTTGTGAGAAGCAAAACGCTCTTTCACTTCGTCGTAAACTGAATCAACAACGATTGCTGCTTGCTCAGAAGCACACACAACACCGTTATCGAACGTTTTAGACATCAGGATAGAAGCAACTGCACGCTTAATGTCAGCTGTTTCGTCGATAACAACAGGAACGTTACCTGCACCAACACCGATAGCTGGTTTACCTGAAGAGTAAGCTGCTTTCACCATGCCTGGACCACCAGTTGCAAGGATCAAGTTGATGTCGTCGTGCTTCATCAGCGCATTAGAAAGCTCTACAGAAGGCTCATCAATCCAGCTGATGATATCTTTTGGTGCGCCTGCAGCAACTGCAGCATCAAGAACTAGCTTCGCCGCATCGTTCGTTGAGTTCTTAGCACGTGGGTGTGGTGAGAAGATAATGCCGTTACGTGTCTTCAAAGAGATTAGAGATTTGAAGATAGCAGTTGAAGTTGGGTTAGTCGTTGGGACGATACCGCAGATGATGCCCACTGGCTCAGCGATAGTGAAAGTACCGAACTCGTCGTTCTCTTCCAAAATGCCGCAGGTTTTTTCATCTTTGTATTTGTTGTAGATAAATTCAGAAGCGAAGTGGTTTTTGATCACTTTGTCTTCGACAATACCCATGCCAGATTCAGCAACAGCCTGTTGAGCTAGAGGAATACGGGCATTGTTAGCAGCCAGAGATGCAGCGCGGAAAATCTTGTCTACTTGCTCTTGTGAGTAAGTTGCAAATTCTTTCTGCGCTTTCTTTACACGCTCAACCATTGCGTTGAGTTCGGCTACGTTAGTTACAGGCATAGTTGTCTCCTACATACCTAAAGTTCAAAAATTATTTAGTAACTACATGCTCATTTAGTTAGAGGCCTAAGTAACTCACATCGTCCTGTGAGTCTTAGAAAGCATTTAGTAAATAACTTTCAAAACTGATTATAGATTTTCAGAGGAGCAGAAAGTTGATCCGGATCATGTGTAGTAAACTTTCATAAAGTTTTTCACTTACCGCTCAAATTTTAACCAAAAAGCTCTACAATCACTGTTTTGAAAGCGTAATTCCACAAACAAACTACGTGAATGTAACACATGTGCATTGTGTCTCACACATATGTATAACTCCTTTTCACCACGAAATCAGGGGAAGATATTCATATGTGACCGCGATCACACATACTCTTGCGGTCACAGGTGTATCTATTAGTTGCCACAGTAAATTTTCTGATTACATTTAGTACACTTAGTTAAATTTCGGCACTTTTAACCGCTAATTCCCTTTTCAGCCAAAAACCATCAAGCATGCTGATATCTACTCATTGGCATTTATCATTTCAACGCTATACTAGCGCCCGAGATCGAACTTTTGCGATCGACATCAATGTACGTCTTGTTCACTTGCGAGTGATTGGAAATGAATAGCATCGAGCTTGTAATATTTTTTCAGTTTTTTATCGGGTTGTTTGCTGCGGTAAACCCTCTTGGCATCATGCCAATCTTTGTTTCGCTAACCGCCCACTTAGACCCTGCCGAGCGAAATAAAACCGCTTACACCGCCAGTATTGCCGTTGCCGCCATTCTTGTGGTGTCTCTACTTGCGGGGCAACTCCTGTTAGATGTATTTAGCATTTCGCTGGACTCCTTCAGGGTGGCTGGCGGTATGCTTCTTGTCAGCATCGCGTTTACCATGATGAATGGTAAATTGGGTGAAGATAAACAGAACAAACAAGAACAGTCAGAGTCCATCAGTCGCGAACAAATTGGCGTCGTGCCGTTGGCAATGCCACTTCTTGCGGGCCCTGGTGCAATAAGTTCAACCATTGTTTACTCAAGTCGCTACCCGACATCTGTCGACACCGTTGGCTTAATCGTCACAATCTGTATCTTTACGGCAGGCATTTGGGGACTGTTTCGACTGGCGCCAGCCATCGTGAAGTTTCTCGGCCAAACCGGAATCAACGTGATCACTCGTATCATGGGCTTGATTCTTGGCGCTCTCGGTATTGAATTTATTGCCAACGGTATGCGTGCTCTGTTTCCTGGTTTGGGTGGCTAACCCAAACTACAAAACACCACAATGACAAGAATGACAAGGAGGCAGCCAATAGCGCCTCCTTTTCCTTTTAGGGAAACCTCACAGACAACCTGACCCACCCATCAATACCAAATCCCCTTTCGCGAAACCCCTTCAATACCAAACCAAGCGATAGCGTTAAAACATGTAACGTGCACCAGCCTGAAATTGGTCGTCGTTTGCTTGCCCATCAAGACGATTAAATTCATAACCGGCATAAGCAACAAAATCACTGGTCACGTTATAAACGCCCTCGACCGCATTGTAATTAACACTGTATTCACCACGTTGCGATGCAGGAAAATCTGATGTGCGATAGTTGTAGACATAGCGAAAGATGAAATCATTCACCGTGTACGCCGTAGCAATTTCGAAGCCACTCACATCGGTATGATCCACTTCGCCATTAACGTAAACCCCACCAATGTACAACCCCCCAAGCGTGTATGCTGCAGTGATATTGTATTGCTCAGCATCCAAGTTATTCTGTTCACCGGACACATAGCCCACACCCAGTTGCAGCCCGATTGGCGCGCTATAGAACATTGAACCACCAGCGCTATAATTTCCTTTTGAATCGTCTCTAACGTAATTCACTGTCGCGGTCATATTTAATGGCAACTGAGCGAGATACACGAAGTTGTTCTCCAGCTCATCTTCATTCCCTGTGATGATATCTGACGCGCTGCCACCAAAGGTTTCCATAATGTCAGTCACATTGGTAAGAATGACCTGAGAAGAATCTTGCTGACCATAGGAAAACGCGCCATAAGACGTACCAACGCCTACATACATATAGCGATTCTTGCTATCTGAACTGTCTGAGTAAATCTCCCCACTGTAATAGCCAAACACTTTGATCGAATCCGTAACTTGTGTGTTTCCATCAATATTTCCTCTGATTCGACTTATGTCATCAAAAGAATTGTTTGGTTCTGTATTGCCGTCCTCCGACAGCTTGTTGGCATCCGACACATTGAAACGCGCTTCAATACGCCCTGTCACTGTAAGAGAAGACTCATCGGTTGAATATACTGTGTAGGCATAAGACGTTGACGAAATGAGCGAGCCAAGGATAGCCGTGGTGAGGAAGGTATTATTCATGATCGATCCTTAATGATTTGCTTTGTATTTAACGAACAAATCGAGCCGAACATCATCATCACTTGTCGCCTTGTTTACACCTCGGGCGTAGCGATTCAGACTCAATAACATCAACTGAAAGGATGGAATACAGGGAGAATATGCTTGTGTAATTTTTGAGAAAATACACACCTTCAGTTCGATGCATTCGCGCTCATAAAATTGGACGCGTTATATCAATCTGTTAGTGACATGTAGGCGCAGTTTGGGGCTTGTAGAGAGAACAAGGTTTGGCGGTAGGGATATAGAAAAATCGTATAGGATGACCCTGTGGATAATCAATAAAAAACGGAGCCTAAGCTCCGTTCAGTATTTTCGATTCTGGGTAATTCGCGTTTACTTACGACGCCAACTTGTTCCACCCGCACCGTCTTCTAAGACAATGCCCATTTCGGTAAGTGCGTCACGCGCTGCATCAGCCGCAGCCCAATCTTTGCTTGCACGCGCATCGTTACGCGCTTTGATCAGACCTTCAATTTTCGCGACTTCATCATCACCACCTTCTGCGTTACCTTGCAAGAAAGCTTCTGGCTCTTGGCCCAATAGACCAAGTACGTCTGCCAACTCACGCATGCGCGCTGCCAGTTTCGCAGCAGAAGATTCATCTTCCGCTTTCAAACGGTTAATTTCTCGCGCCATATCAAACAGCACTGAGTAAGCTTCTGGGGTGTTGAAATCATCATCCATAGCGGCTTTAAAGCGCTCTACAAATGCTTCTCCACCTTCAGCTGCCACAGACAAATCTAAACCGCGCAGTGACGTGTATAAACGCTCAACCGCAGAGCGTGCCTGCTTGAGGTTTTCTTCACTGTAATTTAGTTGGCTACGGTAGTGACCTGACATCAAGAAGTAACGCACGGTTTCAGCATCGTAATGACCCAAAACATCACGAATAGTAAAGAAGTTCCCCAGCGACTTTGACATCTTTTCGCGGTCAACCATCACCATGCCACTGTGCATCCAAGTATTCACATATTGTGTGTCATGGGCGCAGCAAGACTGCGCGATTTCGTTTTCATGGTGTGGGAAAGTGAGATCTGAACCGCCGCCGTGAATATCGAAATGGTTACCCAAGATTGCTGAGTTCATTGCAGAACATTCAATGTGCCAACCTGGACGACCTGCGCCCCATGGTGACTCCCATGTAGGTTCACCCGGCTTTGACATTTTCCACAAAACGAAATCAAGTGGGCTCTTTTTCGCTTCTTCAACGTTAACGCGTGCGCCAGCTTGCAGCTGATCCAAATCTTGGCGAGACAGCTTGCCGTAATCGTCAAACTTCGCGACTTCAAACAGCACATCGCCATTTGAGGCAACGTATGCGAAACCACGTTCAATAAGACGTTCAACCAACTCGATAATTTCAGCAATGAATTCTGTCGCGCGCGGTTCAACATCTGGGCGCATCATGTTCAATGCATCAAAGTCAGCGTGCATTTCGCCAATCAAACGGTTTGTCAGCGAATCACAGCTTTCACCGTTTTCAGCGGCACGTTTAATGATCTTGTCGTCAATATCAGTGATATTACGAACAAACTTCAGGTCATAACCCGAAAAACGCAAGTAACGCGATACCACATCAAAGGAAACAAACGTACGACCATGACCAATGTGACACAAATCGTAGATGGTAACCCCACACACATACATGCCAACTTTGCCTGGCTCAATTGGTTTGAATTCTTCTTTTTTCTTCGTGAGGGAGTTGTAAATTTTCAACATGGCTGTCGGGTTACCCATTCCAGTAATTAACGTCATTTAATAACTGCATATTACACCTTTTCCTTTCATTTAAGGCAAGGCTATATACCTAAGCGATTTGAGGATGTTGAAATTCAGACCAATCTGCACTCACCTTCCCCTTCTGCGCGGTTTTTTCTGTCGCTATCGGTTGAATGTGGCGCTCGTTGGGATAGAATCATTCATCTAAAGCTAAATGCTCTTTTAAGGAACACAACATGGTTACGCTTCATACCAATTTTGGTGACATCAAAATCCAACTTAACGCAGAAAAAGCTCCGGCGACTGCAGAAAACTTCCTGCAATACTGCCGCGACGGTTTCTACAACGGCACTCTGTTCCACCGTGTTATTGATGGTTTCATGATCCAAGGCGGCGGCATGACCTCTGGCATGGAAGAAAAAGAATCACGTTCGCCAATCAAAAATGAAGCGAATAATGGTCTGAGCAACAAAATTGGTACGCTAGCAATGGCACGTACCATGGAACCGCATTCAGCGAGCTCGCAGTTCTTTATCAACGTGGGTAACAACACCTTCCTAGACCACAAATCTGAGTCAATGGACGGTTGGGGTTACTGCGTATTTGGTGAAGTGGTTGAAGGTATGGACGTGGTCAACAAGATCAAAGATGTCGCAACTGGAAACTGGGGCTACGTACACCAAGATGTGCCTGTTGAAGAAGTAATGATCAACAGCGTAACCATCGAAGAATAAGGTGGCAATGGGCAGTGGCTTTAGCCTCTGCCCTTTATATTTATGACCGTACTATTTATTGCAGACCTCCATCTTAGTCCAACACATCCAGACATTACCGATTGCTTCTTCCGTTTTATGGAACAAGAAGCGCCGTCTGCCAGCGCGCTCTATGTGCTTGGGGATTTATTCGAGTCATGGATAGGTGACGACGAAAATACGCCGCTACAATGTGATGTCGCCGACGCCTTTAAAGCGCTGAATGATAAAGGCGTGCCGATCTATTTCATTCACGGCAACCGCGATTTCATGATTGGAAAGCGCTTTGCAAAATCTGCTGGCATGACACTGCTTCCTGAACACCATGTCATTGACTTATTTGGTGAGCCAACGCTTATCATGCATGGTGATACGTTATGTATCCAAGATGAAGGCTACCAACGCTATCGCAAAAAAGTTCATAACAAGTTTGCCCAATGGTTGTTCCGTCGATTACCCCTATCAACACGACAAAAAATTGGTCTAAAGATCCGCTCAAGCAGCACGTCAAACAAGCAAATAAAACCACAAGACATCATGGATGTTGACTCAGATGAGGTCATCCGAGTCATGCAAGCCTATGGTGTAAAACAACTTATTCATGGGCATACCCACAGACCCAATATCCACAATTTGTCACTCGGGACTGATCTCGCTCAACGAATTGTACTTGGTGATTGGTACACTCAAGGCTCCGTACTTTCTTGCACCTCCGAAGGTTGCACCCTAGAAACGCGAAAGTTCGGAAAATAAGCGATAAGAATATCAATGGTTGCTGACACATTAGGATTGAAAAGTACTCTCCGCTTAATTATTTTTCATCACGAAATATCAGTCTTAACTCACCCTCTCAGTTCTGAGAATTGATATACACTTAGTTTTACACTCTTTATTTACAGGTACCGTGGCTTTCTATGAGTTTGAACCTTGCAAGACAAGCGATCTATGACGCTCAAAAGCACCTTGTCGCTTACGAGTTTTTGTTTCGAGATGGACTTCGAGACGCGTTTCCTTGCATTGATGCTCACATTGCCACACAAAGCATACTCGACGACCTCTTTTTGGAAGGGAATCTGACAGATGAAGCGATTTCTAATGGCCTGCCCTGCTTTGTGAATTTTTGCTACAACAGTTTACTCAGTGACATTGCACTGCAGTACCCTGCACAAAACCTTGTTATCGAGGTGCTCGAAGACTGCACCGCAGACAACGCATTATATGAAAAACTCGTCGATTTAAAGGCTAAGGGATACCGCATCGCGCTCGATGATTTTATCCCTTCCAATGACTGGATTCCTTTTCTGGCACTTGCCGATATCATCAAAATCGATTTTCGCGCGCTATCATTAGATTCCATTACCCAGTTTGTTCAAGACTATGGTGAAGCGTTCAATTTTCAGCTCCTAGCGGAGAAAATTGAAACTCAAGAAGAATATCAATTTGCACGTAAGCTCGGGTTTGACCTGTTCCAAGGGTATCAACTCAGTAAGCCTGAGCGTCTTGAATACCCATTTGTTGCGTAACTCTTAAGCAAAACAGTTCCAGATACTGTCTGCTGATGAAACAAAGAAGGAGCCAATAGGCTCCTTCTTTGTTTCATCTTGTTGTGTAGCGACGTTGCGTTTTCTACTGCTGTTTTAGAGTACGTAAAGGCTATTTCATTGTCGGCATGACAAAATCTGCATCGGCACGAATACCCGTTGGCCATCTCGCGGTAATCGCCTTACGGCGGGTGTAGAAACGCACACCATCAGGGCCATGCATGTGAAGCGGGCCAAAGAGCGATCGCTTCCAACCGCCAAAACTATGAAAAGCCATGGGCACAGGAATAGGTACATTCACGCCGACCATGCCTACTTGAATTTCATGGCAGAACTGCCTTGCTGCATCACCATTTTGCGTAAAAATAGCCGTACCATTGCCGAACTCATGCTCATTGATGAGTTTTACGGCTGCGGCATAGTCCGGAACACGCACGATTGCGAGTACGGGGCCAAAGATCTCGTCGCGATAAATCGTCATGTCTTCTGTGACGTTATCAAATAAGCATCCACCCAAGAAGAAGCCATCTCCGCCTTCAGGTGTCACTCCACGACCATCAACCACGAGCGTTGCACCTTCAGCGACACCCGTCGCCACATAGCCTTCCACTTTTTTTAGGTGTTCTGCCGTCACCAAAGGTCCCATTTCCATCCCTTCGATAACGCCATTCCCGACTCGAAGCTCTTTCACTTTCGGTGCCAGTTTTTCGATCAAGGTGTCGGCAACATGGCCAACAGCGACAGCGACAGAAATCGCCATACAACGCTCTCCCGCAGAACCATACGCTGCGCCCATTAGCGCGGCAACCGTCTGATCAAGATCGGCATCTGGCATCACCACCATGTGGTTTTTTGCACCGCCCAATGCTTGAACGCGTTTGCCGTGTGCAGACGCCGTGCTGTAGATATATTCTGCAATCGGTGTTGAGCCCACAAAGCTTACCGCTTGCACATCTGGATGAGTCAGCAATACATCTACCGCTTCTTTATCACCATTCACGACGTTAAAGACGCCATCTGGTAATCCGGCTTCGGTCAATAGCTCTGCTATACGCAACGTGGAACTTGGATCTTTCTCCGATGGCTTCATCACGAAAGTATTTCCACACGCGATAGCAATGGGAAACATCCACATCGGCACCATGATCGGAAAGTTGAACGGCGAAATCCCTGTTACCACACCCAGTGGCTGATTAAGCGACCAGGCATCAATGCCAGAACCAATCTGCTCTGTCATCTCACCTTTCAGAAGGTGCGGGATCCCACAGGCGAACTCAACCACTTCCAAACCACGAGTCAGCTCACCTTTCGCATCATCAAGCACTTTTCCATGCTCTTTTGTAATTAGCGCTGCCAGTTCATCGATGTGTTCTTCTACCAGCGCTTTAAACTTGAACAGCACGCGAGCACGACGAAGCGGTGATGTTTCCGACCATGTTGGAAATGCCGCTTTTGCCGACGCGATAGCGGACTCTGTTTCAGACACCGAGGCTAACGAGACTTCTCCAGACACCTTTCCAGTCGCAGGGTTAAACAAGGATTGTTTTCTCTCGCTTGCCGCTGTGTATTTACCATCAATGTAATGTGTTACAGACATATCCATATCTTCCTTTATTAACTCATAACGCGTTTTTGATGGCGCGTTCCAGCGTGCTTACCATCTGATCAATATGTTTGGATTCCAAAATCAACGGTGGAGACATGGCAATAATATCGCCAGATCCGCGCACCAGCACACCATTGTAGAAACAACGAGTAAAGACATCGTAGCCTCTCTTACCGACTCCTTTATCACTAGGTGTGAGTTGAATACCGGCAATAAGTCCGGTGTTTCTTACATCAATCACATTGGAGTGGCTGGCTAGCGAGTGCACAGCGTCTTCCCACTCAGTTTCCATTTCCCTTGCATGTTCAAACAGCTTTTCGTCTCGATAAATGTTCAACGACGCAAGTGCTGCTGCTGATGCGACAGGGTGCCCTGAATAGGTATAACCATGAAAGAACTCGATCGTATCTTCAGGCGCTTGCATACACGCGTCATAAATACGCTCACTCACCAACACTGCACCCATTGGGATAGCGCCGTTGGTCAAGGCTTTTGCTGTAGTAATCATGTCGGGAGTGACATCCCAACGTTGCGCGGCGAAAGCATCACCGACGCGACCAAAGCCTGTGATCACTTCATCAAAAATGAGCAAAATGTCATGCTTCAGGGTGATTTCACGAAGACGTTTCAAATAACCTACTGGCGGCAACACCACTCCGCCCGAGCCTGACATGGGTTCGACAATAACAGCGGCGATATTCTCTGCACCATGAAGAGCAATGAGTTGCTCTAGGGCGTCCGCTTTTTCAATACCGTGCTCTGGTAATCCTTTTGAAAACGCATTTCTCTGCATGTCTAAGGTGTGGGGTAAATGCGCCACACTCGGTAAGAGTTGTCCGTTAAACGCTTTGCGATTATTCACCATACCGCCGACAGAAATTCCGCCAAATCCCGTACCGTGATAGCCCAACTCACGACCGATCAGCATGGTTCGATTGGCATGACCTCGAGCGCGTTGATAAGCCAATGCAATTTTGAGGGCGGTATCACCGGCTTCAGACCCAGAGTTCGCAAAAAAAACGCGGTTAAGATCGCCTGGCGACATTTCAGCTAAACGTTCTGCTAATTCAAAAGGCAATGGGTGTCCCATCTGAAACGTCGGTGCATAATCCAACTCAGTGATTTGGCGACTCACCGCTTCAGAAATTTCACGTCGACTATGCCCAGCGTTACAACACCAAAGCCCAGCAGTCGCATCAAGAACAGAGTTCCCCTCAATGTCCTCGTAATACATTCCTTTAGCTTTCACGAGTAAACGTGGCGTCTCTTTGTATTGACGATTTGCGGTGAAAGGCATCCAGAAATTATCCAGCGTGACGCCCTCTTTGTGTGGTTTTTGCACTGCCATAGTCAAGTATCCTTCCATGCCGTCATTCTTGTTAATGAGTTGTTGCTAGGTGCGCATTATTTGCAATACTATGTCAAATATAACGAACAGTAAATGGCTTATGTTCAATATAAAAACAATTATTGCTGCTATTTGTAAAATATTTTGAAATAGGGCACAGTGACAAAATATCGGCATTTAACACGGACTAAGGGGCAGATATGACTTCTCGCACGTCACGTCAAGACTGGGAATTATTCGCAGATTCACTGGCAATCAAAGGGCAAGCATTTATCAACGGCGAACACACTGACGCCGTATCGGGCGATACGTTTTCATGTATCAGCCCTATCGACGGCCGAACTCTTACCCAGGTCGCGAGTTGCGATCTGGCAGATGCAAATATTGCCGTCGCCAACGCCCGCGCCACATTTGAATCTGGTTCATGGGCGCATTTACCTCCAGCAGAACGTAAAAAGGTTGTTATTCGCTTTGCTGAACTTATCGAAGAAAATGGCGATGAGTTAGCCCTTCTAGAAACGCTGGATATGGGTAAGCCTATCCGTTATTCCAAAGCCGTTGACGTCAATGGCGCTGCACGTGCTATTCGCTGGTCAGGTGAAGCGGTAGACAAGATCTACGATGAGCTAGCCCCAACGCCTCACAATGAAATCGGTATGATCACCCGCGAACCTATTGGTGTTGTTGCCGCTATCGTTCCGTGGAATTTCCCTATGCTCATGGCATGCTGGAAGCTCGGCCCTGCTTTAGCGTCGGGTAATTCAGTGATATTAAAACCATCGGAAAAATCGCCGCTAACCGCCATTAAGTTAGGGGAACTTGCGCTAGAAGCAGGCATGCCCAAAGGCGTATTGAACGTATTACCCGGTTATGGTCACACCGTAGGCAAAGCACTCGCCCTTCACATGGATGTCGATACGTTAGTTTTTACTGGCTCGACAAAAATCGCCAAGCAATTGATGATTTACGCGGGCGAATCCAACATGAAACGCGTTTGGCTCGAAGCAGGCGGTAAGAGCCCAAACATTGTCTTTGCGGATGCACCGAACCTTGATGTGGCTGCAGCTTCAGCGGCCTCTGCCATTGCTTTCAACCAAGGGGAAGTGTGCACAGCGGGTTCTCGCTTGTTGGTAGAAGCGTCCATTAAAGATGCCTTCGTTGCGAAGGTCGTTGAACAACTCAAAGACTGGCAACCCGGTCACCCTCTCGACCCAGAGACGCAAGTCGGCGCAGTGGTCGATCAGCAACAACTTGATACCGTTTTAGGTTACATCGAAAAAGGTACACAAAGTGGTGCAACCATGGTCTGCGGCGGACGTCGAGTCATGCCCGATACTGGCGGTTTGTTCGTTGAGCCCACGGTGTTTGACAATGTGAACAATGAAATGCCTATCGCTCGGGAAGAAATTTTCGGCCCAGTGCTTTCAGTCATTACCTTTGACACCCCAGAGCAAGCTGTCGCCATCGCTAACGATACTGATTATGGTCTTGCCGCCGCGGTATGGACATCAGACATCTCCAAAGCGCACAAAACCGCCAAAGCCCTCCGCACTGGCATGGTGTGGATTAACCACTACGATGGTGGCGACATGACCGCTCCGTTTGGCGGGTATAAACAATCCGGTAACGGACGTGATAAGTCGCTGCATGCGTTTGAAAAATACACTGAAGTCAAAGCAACATGGATTGCATTGTAGTATCAGCGACACACCGATAACCACACTCCAATAAAAAACGGGCGGTGATATTCACTGCCCGTTTTTCTATATGCTTGAAAACTCAGTTCTTAATCTGCCAACGCCGTCGTGATCACAATCTTACTTTCCAAGGTTTTATGCACTGGGCATTTATCGGCGATTTCCAACAAACGCTGACGTTCTTCTTCTGTCAAATCGCCCACCAGCTCTATCGTGCGTGCTAATACTTCTACTTTCGAATGTTCTTCATCGCAGTGCTCGCAATCCGCGCCATGTTGGCGGCTATGTGACAGCGTGACTTTCACATCATCCAAGGCGAGTTTTTTGCGATTTGCATACATGCGAATAGTCATGGATGTACAAGCACCCAGCCCAGCTAGCAAATGTTCGTAAGGATCAGGCCCGAGGTTATCGCCACCGAAATCAATGGGTTCATCAGCAAACCATTGATGATGATCAGTCTGAATAGTGCGCGTGAAGGCTTTATTGTGTTCACTCACCAACACCTCGCCACGTGTCACACCCGCCTCAGCCTCTTTGATGGGCGACGCTTTATCAATATAGCGCTGAGACCACGCGGCAATTAACTCTGCCACATATTGCGCGTCATCTTTGTTGGTCAACAAATGGTCTGCCGTATCTAACGTGACAAAGCTTTTCGGGTGTTTCGCACGTGTGTAGATTTTCTCGGCTTCCTTAATCAACACAATGCTGTCGATTGGCGAGTGCATCACTAACAAAGGAACACGCAAGTTTTCGATGTCATCATTCTCAGCGCGGATGTCATCAAGGAATTGCTTTTTGATGGTAAATGGACGACCTGCTAGGCTCACCTCTGCTTGACCTTCTGCATCGATATTTTCTACGTGCGCAGAAAATTGCTTTGATACATGCTCCGCATCGGCAGGGGCGCCAACGGTAGCAACTGCCGCAATTTCTGGGATGCGGTGTGCTGCTGACAACACCGCACGCCCACCAAGGCTATGACCAATCAACAGTAATGGTGCTTCATAATTATCACGCAAGAAATCAGCCGCAGCCACGAGATCATCAACGTTCGATGAAAAATTGGTGTTTTCAAAGTCCCCATCACTGCCACCAAGGCCCGTGAAATCAAATCGAAAAACAGCAAAACCAATGTTGACCAAGGCACGTGAAATACGAGAAGCCGCAGCGACATCCTTACCACAGGTGAAACAATGCGCGAACAAGGCGTAGCCACGTACATTCTGTTCAGGGGTTTCCAACAACCCTGCAAGCTCTAACCCGCCACTCTTGAAGGTCACCTTATTACGTTTTCCAGCCATTCTTCTCTCCTGATTAACATGCGCCCAGCAAAAGTACCGTTTCTACATCCGTTAGTAAAAGTAATGCAGCGTTTTACCGACACAATCTGACAATGTGTATTTTTAGATTACTCGGATAGTTAATAGACCGGAAAACGAGAAAAGTATGACAACGCGTCTCAAACTTATTTTTGAGACGCTAAGTGGCTGAATTTGTTATTTAAAGAAATCAAGTACCGTACCGCGACTTGCGTCACTGAAGTACTTCTTTGATTCGATGATAGGTCATACCGATAGCGAGCAAAGGTGAGCGAAGCAACGGCCCGCCGGGGAATGTCATGTGTTTTACTTTCGCAAACACATCAAAGCGTTCAGCCGTACCAGAAATCGCCTCAGCAATCACTTTGCCAGCCATGTGCGTTGCGTTGACACCATGACCAGAATAGGCCTGAGCGTAAAAGATATTGGGCGCATCTGGCAGTCGCCCGATTTGGGGAAGACGGTTCGCACCAATGCCGATCATGCCCCCCCATTCAAAGTCGATTTTAACGCCCTTGAGTTGCGGAAAAACACGTTCTAAATTTGGAAGCAAAGCGGCAGTGATGTCTTTTGGATCCTTCCCTGAGTAGGTACAGAGCCCGCCAAACAATAACCGGTTGTCGCCGGAAAGATGATAATAATCCAGCGCCATACTCAAATCAGCAAACGCCATGTTTTTTGGAATAATGCTTTGAACTTGCTCGTCCGTTAACGGCTCGGTAGCAATGATATAGCTACCTGCGGGTAAGACTTTTCCACCAACATACGGCTCAAGTTTATGGCCGATGTAGGCGTTGCCCGCCAACAGAACATACTGGCAGCTTACTTGCCCTTTATCCGTTTTAACTAAAGGCTTGGTTCCCTTAACAATTTCTACCGCTGGGCTATCTTCAAACAATTGAACGCCCAAACTCGCTGCCACCGCAGCTTCACCTGTGGCCAAATTAAGGGGATGCAGATGACCACTTCCCATGTCCAGCATGCCACCAATATATCGCTCAGAGCCAATCACATCCGACAAAGACTCCTTACTAAGCATGCGAATCTCATGCTCATAACCCGCATTTTTCAAGCTGTCGAAATCTTCTTCAAGCTCTTTCATGTGGGCTGGTTTTAATGCGAGATCGCAATAACCCATGGTGAGATCACAATCGATATTGAATGTATCGACCCGATCTTTAACGATCTCAACAGCCTCGATGCCCATTCGATTAATGGCATCAACGCCCTCTTTGCCTATTTGTTGGGTAAACTGCTCAACGCCATGTCCAATACCGCGAATTAGCTCGCCACCGTTTCGACCTGACGCCCCCCATCCAATTTTATTGGCTTCCAACACCACCACAGAATACCCACGTAAGGCGAGTTCAATCGCACTGTTTACCCCGCTAAATCCCCCACCAACAATGCAGATGTCTGCTGTCACCGATTCAGTCAGTTCAGGGTAGCGCTGGCTATATTTAGCGGTTGCCGCGTAATAGGATTGCGTATGCGCAAGTTTTGATGATGTAGAACCCATGATCAGCACCAGTGTAAAATATAATTAACAAAGATTAACGTATTCACTACAGCAAGGTGAAGCGGAAAATATACATTTTAAGCGTTTCATTTGTAATCTTCTGGCTCAGATCACTCATTGATATTCATATGAGATTAGGCGTCAAATATGAAGCCCCCTCCCTTAGCCAAACAATCCAACCTCAAGCTCACCCATCCCAATCCGATGAATATTTTTTACATTATGACGATATCATCACAAAATACTTGATTCCCACAGCCTACCAAGTAGGATCGCACGTTCGAAATCTATTACAGTAATAAAACATCTTACTGAGTCAAAGGAGAGTGGGACATTGGATATTGGTGCAAACCTCAAAGCCGTTCGTAAAAACCGTGGATTATCTCAGCGTGAGTTAGCCAAACGTGCAGGCGTAACAAACAGCACCATTTCAATGATTGAGAAAAACAGTGTCAGCCCTTCCGTAAGTTCTCTCAAAAAAGTGTTGTCTGGCATCCCAATGTCTCTCGTCGAGTTTTTCTCGACCGATATCAGTCAAAACGAGGCTGCACCCGTGATTTATCGCCAAGAAGATCTGCTTGAGATCGGTTCTAATGGCGTTTCAATGAAAGTGATCGGCAAAGCTTTCCCTAATCGCGCCCTATCTATCTTGTCCGAGATTTATCCGCCCGGCACTAATTCAGGCGACGACATGCTTCAGCACGACGGTGAAGAAGCGGGGCTTGTGATTGAAGGACAATTAGAACTCACTGTTGGCGATGATATCTATGTACTTGAAGTTGGAGACAGTTATTACTTCGACAGTAACCGCCCTCACCGCTTCGCCAATCCGTTTGATAAAGAGTGCCGAATCTTCAGTGCGACAACGCCAGCAAATTTCTAGATTTTAGAATCAACAAAGCGCCCTAGCACTGACATGGGCGCTTCGTGTTTAAACCGCTATAGTCTTATATCCCAAATTTATCCCGTACGGTGTAATACCACGCACCCAACGCGGAGAAAGGCACACTCAACATATGTCCGCCAGGGAATGGAAGATGTGGCAAGCTTGCAAATGCATCAAACCTTTCTGCCTGACCGCGCATCATTTCTGACATCAAGCGTCCTGCCAAATGGGTGTACGTGACTCCGTGTCCACTACAGCCTTGCGAATAGTAAATATTGCTACCCACACGCCCCACCTGTGGTAATCGCGACAAGGTCATTAAGAAATTACCCGTCCAGCGGTAGTCGATCTTCACTTGGCTTAACTGAGGAAACGTGTTGAGCATTTTAGGACGAATGATGGCATCAATATCCGCCGGATCTCGCGCACCATAAACCACGCCTCCACCATAGATCAGACGCTTATCGCCAGATAACCGGAAGTAATCCAGTAAGTAATTACAATCTTCCACACAGTAGTCTTGTGGCAGCAAACTCTGGGCCTGCAAGTCAGTCAATGGCTCCGTCGCTACCACCTGCGTGCCACATGGCATCGACTTTGCGCGAAGCTCTGGCATCAAGCCGCCCAAATAGGCGTTGCCTGCCACAATTAAAAATGACGCCGTCACAGATCCTTTATCGGTAAATACTTTGACGGGTTCGCCACGTTCAATACGAATCGCCGCGGAGTGCTCATAGATTTTGCCACCTAAGCTTTCGACGGCTGCCGCTTCACCTAACGCTAGATTAAGGGGGTGGATATGGCCCCCTGATTTATCAAGCAAACCACCCACATAGTTCTGCGTATCGACGACACTGCGAATCTCTGTTGTATCCAGCATTTCCAATTGGTCGTTACCATGACGTTCCCAAAGCGCTTTTTGGTGTTCCAACTCGCGCATCTGTTTGATGTTCAGCGCTGCGAATACACCTCCGTTTTTCAAATCACATTGGATGTTGTATTTATCAATCCGATCACGAATGATTTTGCCGCCTTCAAACGCCATTTCGCCAAACAATTTGGCCTTTTCCGCACCCACCGTTTTCTCTATCACATCGATATCACGGCTGTAACTATTCACAATTTGTCCGCCATTGCGGCCTGAAGCGCCCCAACCCACTCTCGCCGCTTCCAACACAGTGACATTGAATCCCGCTTCCAGCAGGTGCAATGCAGAAGACAAACCGGTATAGCCAGCGCCGATAATGCATACATCAGTGATGACATCATCGGTTAAGACGTCTCTCTGCGCAGATACATTGGCAGACGCTGCATAATATGACGCAGTATGCTCTAACGGCGGATTTTGCATGAGTTGCGATGCTCCTTCTGAGCCAATTTGTTCCAACATGATGAAAGACTTCCCTTTGCTGCTCTGCTCTTAGCTGCTCTGGTCTTAGCTACTCAGATTTCATATTGAGCAGTGACATTTCTTCTTTCGATTTTCGCTCCGCTCGACGGGCGACATACCAAGAAAGAAAAGCAAACAAAGAGACAACCAAAATGATTAAGGTAGCGAGGGCATTGATCTTGGGTGACACACCAAGGCGAACTGAAGAAAACACCACCATTGGCAAGGTGGTTGACCCCGGCCCTGACACGAAACTCGCAATCACCAGATCATCCAGAGATAGACTAAAGCTCAGTAACCAACCCGCCACCAACGCAGGCGCTATCATGGGCACAGTGATCACAAAGAAGACTTTCAGCGGTGTTGCGCCTAAATCCATGCCCGCTTCTTCGATGGAAAAATCGAGCTCCCGCAATCGCGATGACACCACCACTGCCACATAAGCCGCACAGAATGTAGAGTGCGCAATCCACACGGTTGTCATGCCACGTTCTGCGGGCCAGCCAAACAGCTCTCCCATTTGTACGAACAAGAGCAACAAGGACAAACCGATGATCACATCAGGCATGACCAAAGGCGCTGTAATCATATTCGATAGGCTTAACCGCCCCCATGAGCGCTTAAATCGCGTCATCACAAAAGCTGCCAGCGTGCCGATAATCACGGCCATGGTGGAGCTATAAAACGCGATGCGAAGGCTCGTCCAAACGGCTTGCAGGATCTGCTCATCTTTAAACAGTTCTGCATACCACTTTGGTGAAAAACCACCCCAAACTGTCACGAGCTTGGAGGCATTGAAGGAGTAGATCACCAAGATCAACATGGGCAGATAAAGGAACAACAAACCAACCCAGAGCATGACAGTCGAAAATTGCCAACGTTTCATCGGTCTGCCTCCATGTCTTTGGATTGATAGTGATGGAACAAGGTGATCGGGATGATCAACAGTAACAGCATCACTATTGCCAGTGCCGATGCCACAGGCCAATCACGGTTGTTAAAGAATTCCTGCCACAGCACCTTACCTATCATCAAGGTTTCAGGGCCACCAAGAAGTTCGGGGATCACGAACTCACCGACCACCGGAATAAACACCAACATAGAGCCGGCAATTATGCCGCCTTTAGACAGCGGTAAGGTCACGTTCCAGAAGGTATTGAAATTGCGAGAACCAAGATCAGACGCGGCTTCCAACAAGCTACCGTCAAGCTTTACCAAAGTGGCATAGAGTGGCAGCACCATGAAGGGCAAATAGGTATAAACAATGCCGATATACACTGCAACATTGGTGTTGAGGATTTGGATAGGGTCGCTGATCACGCCCAGCCAAATCAAAGAACTGTTGATGATCCCAGTGTTACTGAGCAGCCCCATCCATGCATACACTCGAATCAAAAACGATGTCCATGAAGGCAGCATGATCAGTAATAGCAGCAAGGTTTGCATTCGCGCGGGAGCGCGCGCAATGGCATAAGCCATCGGATAGCCGAGAAACAAGCAGCCTAACGTCGAGAAGAACGCAATCTTCAGAGAGCTAAGATAAGCGAGGTAATACAAGTCATCGTCAAGAATACGAATGTAGTTCTCAAGGTTGATGGCAATCTCGAGCATTTCATCGGCGTACTGCATGATGGCTTCATACGGCGGAATCGCAATGGCTGCCGTTGAAAAACTGATTTTTAAAACGATGGCAAACGGCAGCGCAAAAAACAGCAATAGCCAAAAGAACGGGAAGCCCATGGTGAAATGACGACCCTTTGGGAAAAGGACGCGTGACTTATGTGGCGCGGCCCCTTTCGTGCCATTTTGTGAGGGGGAGGTGGAATTCGTCATACACGCAATACCACCCCACTGGTGGCCTCCCAGCTAATGAAGACTTCATCGTCCCATGTGGGTCTGTCTTGTCGGCGAGTAATGTTTGTCATACTGCACATAACAATCTTGTTAGACGGCAATTTGACGTAATACACCGATGTCCCGCCCAAATAGGCAATATCATGCACAGTGCCTTTCGCCCAATTGTACTGATCATCCGGTTTATCCCGCCCGATCAATGCTTTTTCTGGGCGAACCGCGAGCCAAACCTTTTTGTCTTCTAGGTTAGTGGCAACACCATAACCAACAAACATCGGCTGCGGCGTTTCTTGTGATTCAATGATGCAGTGGTCCGCCTCATCCGTCACAATCTCCCCTTCGAACAAATTCACCGAACCAATAAATTCAGCAATCATTCGGCTGTTCGGGCTTTCATAAATGTCGGTCGGTGTACCTGTTTGTGCTATCCACCCTTCGTGCATGATGGATATACGCCCAGCCATGGTCATGGCTTCTTCTTGGTCGTGTGTCACCATCACACAGGTCACGCCAACCCGCTCCAGAATCTCCACCACTTCCAATTGCATTTGGGTTCGCAGTTTCTTATCTAGGGCACCCATTGGCTCATCAAGAAGCAGTAATTTTGGCCTTTTGGCGAGCGAACGCGCTAAGGCCACTCGCTGGCGTTGACCACCGGAAAGCTGGTGTGGTTTTCGGTTCGCAAAGGCTTCCATACGCACCAGACGAAGCATTTCTTCGACGTGAACTTTGATCTCATCTTTCTTCATCTTGTCTTGCTTGAGTCCAAACGCAATATTCTGCGCCACCGTCATGTGCGGAAACAGTGCGTAAGACTGAAACATCATATTGATCGGGCGTTCATAGGGAGGAATATCCGTGATGTCCTCACCATCAAGATAAATGCGCCCGCTCGACGGCTTTTCGAAGCCGGCCAGCATTCGCAGCAGGGTCGATTTCCCCGAGCCAGATCCGCCAAGCAACGAGAAAATCTCGCCGCGATCAATGGTCAGTGACACATCATCAACAGCACGAACATCGCCAAATAATTTGCTGACACGATCTATTTTCAATAGCGGATCTTGTTTCGCCGCTCCCTGCTCCGCGCTTGGTTGCTGGTTACTTGGTTGCGGATTACTGGTCGTCATGAGACCTCCTACTTACTGCTGCATTCGCCGACATTTGCTCTGAAACAAGTACCGTCCAACATTCGTTTCAACATTACCTAAGCAATCAAACTCAATGGGTGGCACTCCTCAGAGCGATACATCCAGCGGAACAATACATCCGGTAGAGCAAAACGCCGCGCGGAGTCAATGCAGATGCACGGCGTAAAGCATGCGACAAGACGTCGCTATTGCCCCGTCTTCATACGGGTCCAAATGCGCGTTCGTACGCGGTTGATTTTCAAAGGAAGGACTTCAGAAATGAACAGTCTATCCATCACTTCTGGCGTTGGATAAATTGACGGATTCTCCAAGATCTCTTTTTCAATCAGATCATTGGATGCGGGATTCGGGTTGGCATACACCACGTAATCAGTAATAGGGGCTATCACTTCTGGGCGTAATAAGTAGTTCATGAAGGTTAGTGCATTTTTGGCATTCTTCGCATCGACGGGGATTGCCATCATGTCGAACCAAAGCTGGGCACCTTCGCTCGGAATGGCGTAGTCGATAACTTGCCCATTCCCTGCTTCATCCGCACGGTCTGCCGCTTGGAAAATATCGCCTGAGAAGCCATAAGCTAAACAGATATCACCATTCGCAAGGTCTGTGATGTAACGAGAAGAGTGGAAATAGGTGACGTAAGGGCGGATTTCTGCGAGCGCCTCACCGACGGCTTTGTAATCTTTCTTGTTGGTTGAGTTTGGATCTTTACCTAAATACTGCAGTACTTGCGGCATCACTTCGTCTGCCGAATCGACCACGGCAATCCCACAATCTTTTAGCTTGGCTGCGTATTTTGGATCTAAAAGCAGATCCAATTTATTTTCAGGTAACGGCCCACCCAAAGCGGCTTTCACCTTCTCTACGTTGTAACCAATGCCATTGGTTCCCCAAAGGTAAGGGATCGCATATTGGTTACCTGGATCTGCCATTTCTAGGCGTTTCATCATGGCTGGATCAAGGTTGCCGTTGTTGGTCAGAAGCGCTTTATCCAGCTTTTGGAAAGCACCTGCTTGAATCTGTTTAGCGAGGAAGTTACTGGAAGGAACCACTAAGTCATAGCCAGAGTTTCCTGATAGCAACTTGGCTTCGAGTACGTCATTGCTGTCATACACATCGTAGGTGACTTTGATGCCCGTTTCTTTTTCAAAATTCTCAATCGTATCTTCGGCGATGTAATCGCTCCAGTTGTAAATGCGAAGAATTTCTTCTGCTTGTACGCTTGTCGACAACATCAGTCCTGATGATACCAACAGCCCTGCAAAGGTCATTACTGTGGTCTTATTTCTAGTAGCCATTTTCATGTGTACTCCTTAGGGTCCTTTCCGTTTAGGAGAGAAAGCGCACTGCCACACTTTTTCTCCCCACCAGATCTATCCAATCTGGCGTGATGGTTTGCATACACAAAAGTGCACGCATCAAGATCATCCTTTCTATATAACGCTACACCGCGCCAAGCGCTTGAAGTTGCTCGAAGGTGAGATCCAAGGCCAAACGTGCTTTTTCCACAAGTTCATCCACTTCCGAATGTGAGATGACAAGAGGTGGGCTGATGATCATGGTGTCGCCGCAAGCCCGCATAACTAGGCCATTCTCGACACTTTTGTCTCGGCAGATCCCACCTATACCGACAGATTCATCGAACCGAGCACGGGTTGCTTTATCTTTCACCAACTCAATGGCTGCGACTAAACCAAGGCCACGCGCCTCTCCCACCAATGGGTGATCAGCCAGTGTTTGCCATTTAGTCTGCAAATACGGCCCAATGTCCTCTTTGACATATTGAACCAAGTGCTTCTCTTTCATTACGTGAAGATTTTCTAGCGCGACGGCAGCAGCAACAGGGTGCCCTGAATAGGTATACCCATGATTAAACTCGCCACCTTTTTCTTCAAAGGTATGTGCAACTCGATCGCTGACGATCACGCCGCCCATAGGGATATATCCCGATGTCATGCCTTTGGCGATCGGCATAAAATCAGGTTTGATACCAAAGTGCTGGCTGCCAAACCATTCACCCGTTCGACCAAAACCACAGATCACTTCATCGGCGATCATCAAAATGTCGTACTTGGCGAGAATTCGATTTATTTCAGGCCAATACGTTGAAGGAGGGATCACAACGCCGCCTGCGCCTTGAAAAGGTTCCGCGATAAAGGCGGCGACTTTGTCTTCACCTAATTCGAGAATGGCTTTTTCAAGTTCTTGCGCTGCTTGAGTACCAAACTCTTCAGGAGAAAGATCACCCCCTTCACCAAACCAATACGGTTGAGGGATATGATGAATTCCAGGAATCGGTAAGCCGCCTTGTTGGTGCATGGCTTTCATTCCGCCAAGGCTTGCACCCGCAACCGTCGAGCCGTGATAGCCGTTATGACGGCCAATAATAGTGAACTTTTCAGGCTGGCCTTTAACGGTCCAATAATGACGAACCATTCGCAGCACCGTATCGTTTGATTCAGAACCCGACCCAGTAAAGAACACCTGATTCATATGGTCGGGTGCCAAGTCGGCAATCTCTTTGGCAAGCTCCACCACGGGTGGATGTGCACATTGGAAAAAACTGTTGTAATAAGGAAGTTCCAGCATTTGTTGATAGGCAGCATCTGCTAATCGTTGCTCACCGTAACCAATATTGGTGCACCAAAGCCCAGCCATACCATCTAGAATACGGTTACCTTCACTGTCCCAAATATACACGCCTTGCGCACGCACAATCATTCGTGCGCCTTTCTCTCTAAGCGTTTTTGAATCGCTAAACGGGTGTAAATAGTGCGCGTTATCCAGCGCTTGCAATGTCTCAGTACTTTGTTGTCCGACGTGTGTCATCACGACCTCCACATCCTTGTCAATGAATTGAATACCAACCTAGCAGGCGGCCTTCCCTACGCTGTTGTCATTACACCGTCAACAACAGGAATTCGCGCTCCCAAGAACTAATGACGCGTTTGAAGTTTTCCTGCTCTTTACGCTTCACTGCGATGTAGCCTTTAGCAAAGGCATCGCCTAAATACTCAGAAACCTCATCACAGTTCTCCATGCCTTCAAGCGCACTTTCAAGGGTATATGGCAACACAGGACTGCGAATTTCATAGTTACGACCTTGTGCTGGGGGGGTTGGTTTGAGCTCTTTTATCATGCCGATGTAGCCACACAGCAAACTCGCTGCGATCGCCAAATAGCTGTTTGCATCCGCGCCCGGAAGGCGGTTTTCAACACGACGGTTTTGCGGTGAACAACTTGGCACACGCAAACCACAGGTACGGTTTTCTTCTCCCCACTCCACATTCACAGGTGCGGAAGTATCAGGAAGAAAACGGCGGAATGAATTTACATTGGGTGCAAACAAAGGAAGCATTTGAGGAATGAACTGCTGCAATCCTGCGATGTGTCCATGGAACAAGGACGAGCTGGTGCCGTCTTCGCTGGTAAACACGTTCTTGCCCGTTTTGACATCCAGAATGCTCTGGTGCAAATGCATGGCACTACCCGGCTCATCAGTAATCGGCTTGGACATAAAGGTGGCGACCACATTGTGCTTGAGCGCGGCTTCCCTAAGCGTGCGCTTGAAGACGAAAACCTGATCAGCAAGTACCAATGGATCGCCGTGACGGAAATTGATTTCCATCTGAGCGACACCTTCTTCGTGGATCAAAGTATCAATCGACAATCCCTGAGTCTCACACCACTCATACATGTCTTCAAATAACGGATCAAACTCGTTAGCTGCATCAATAGAAAACGACTGACGCCCTGTTTCAACACGCCCGGAACGCCCAATTGGCGGCTCTAGTGGCAAATCAGGATCGGCACTTCGCGCAGTGAGGTAAAACTCCATCTCTGGCGCCACCACAGGTTTCCAATTTTTATCTTCGTAGAGCTTGAGTACTTTTTTAAGAACATTTCGAGGCGTCAGGTCAATGGGATTACCCATTTTGTCGAAGGTGTCATGAATGATCTGTGCAGTTTTTTCAATCGTCCAAGGCAGCAAGTACACTGCGTCTTCATCTGGCTTACAAATGAAGTCGATATCGGCCTCATCCAACAGCGCGTAGTAAATGTCATCATCAACATAGTCACCGGTCACAGTTTGAAGCAATACGCTCTCAGGCAGGCGCATCTCACCCTCACTGATGAACTTATCAACTGGTGCGATTTTTCCTCGTGCAATCCCCGAAAGATCACCAACGACACACTCTACCTCTGTGATTTCATTGTCTTTTAACCATTTTTTAAGCTTGCTCATAGTCTTTCTCACGCGATTTCGCTCTTCTTCTGCAGGCATCCCCGAATACTTCGAAGATAGCTGAATAAAAAGGATTTTTTGTGACCATCCACTCAGGATGCCACTGAACCCCTAATGCGAAATTTTTAGCCTCTATGACAGAGAATGCCTCTATCAACCCATCTGGCGCAGTTGCTTCCGGTCGCAAACCCTTACCTAACTGATCAATTCCTTGAGTATGAACAGAATTGACTTCGGCAGAGGTGCGACCCCACGCCTCGCAGAGAAGGCCTCCGGGTTCGATCGTAACGGTATGAGAAAGGCCATATTGAATATCGACACTGGCCGTTTTGTCTTCACGGTGCTCTATAAAACCACCAACTTCATGAAGCTTTTGATGCAAGGAGCCCCCCATTACCACGTTCATTTCTTGAAACCCGCGGCAAATGGCCAGAACTGGCACGCCCATTTCCAGTGCTAACTTCATTAGCGGCAAAGTTGTGGCATCACGTTTAGGATCATGATCCGTCCCCGCATCGCTGGGGGTGCCATGATAATGATGAGGTTCTATGTTAGACGGTGACCCTGTAAACATAAGGCCATCTAGTGAGGAAAGAAGCTGCTTCATCGGCAACGCTTCACCTAAAGCAGGAATAATAAGTGGACAGCACCCGGCGCCATCAACGACAGCATTCACGTACTTCTCACCCGCAATATGAAAAGGGTGTAATCCTAACTGAGTGCTACACCCTGTCACGCCGACTAATGGAGAAATTGAACACCGCATAACCATCCTTTGCTCTTTCATTACCCCAAACTGAGGGATTGATAAATGGCCTGCCCCACCACTTACCACACTTACTGCGTTCGTTTTTTCACACGCTACACGTTAAAAATAAATTACGCAAGTGACCAAAGCAACAAAAACAAGCTATTTATTTATCATTTTATTAACATTGCTAATCACCTGATTTACCCGAGCTTATCGCATTGATTTGAAGGAGTAATATGTATTTTGTGACTTGTGACGCGGTTGACATTCTCATGCGTTTACTATTCACTCAATGGTAACCACATGAGTGGTTAATATAATTTACACTTAGGTAGGTGTTTAATGCGATATCAAACAGACAGGGAAATGTTCACGCCTAAAGATACAAATCTACCGGACGTTCAAGAGGCTATTCAGTTCCTCGAAGCCAACCCCGATATTGAATTTGTTGATTTGTTATTGCTTGATATGAACGGCATTGTGCGCGGTAAGCGCATAGAAAAAGACAAGCTACCAAAAGCCTACGAACAAGGTATTGCCTTACCTATCTCTATCTATGGAATGAACATTAAAGGTAACCCCGTCGAAGAAACTGGGTTGGGCCTAGAGATCGGTGAATCCGACGCAATTTGTTTTCCAGTGACCGGGTCACTCACTCGTCAACCTTGGCAAAAGCGCCCTATTGCCCAAGTCATGCTCGAAATGTATGAGAAAAGTGATACGCCATTTTTTGGCGATCCACGAATGATTCTTCGCCGCGTATTACGCCAAATACAGGAACGAGGCTTCAACCCCGTATCAGCGTTCGAGCTAGAGTTCTATCTCATCGACAGCAAGTCACCTAATAAAGCGCCATTGCCACCTATCTCGCCGATTACAGGTAAGCGTCCTGAAAACACGCAGGTCTATTCATTGGATGATTTAGACGAATACGCCGATCTTCTTACCGACATTATCGACGCAGCACGAGAGCAAGGGCTACCTGCTGATACCATTGTTGCCGAATCAGCTCCGGGTCAATTCGAAATTAATCTCAAACACACCGATGACGCACTGGCTGCGTGCGACCATTCAATATTGCTCAAGCGCGTCATTAAGCAAGTCGCTCACGATCACGATCTCGACGTCACTTTCATGGCAAAGCCCTATGCCGATCAAGCTGGCAATGGGATGCATCTGCACATCAGTTTACTCGATGAACAAGGGCACAACGTTTTCCAGCCTGAAGAAGACGCTCAAGTTACCGATACGATGCGCTACGCTCTAGGTGGACTGCTTGAATTGATGCCACAGTATTTTTCTATCTTGTGTCCAAACATCAACTCGTACCGTCGTTTCAGTCCTGAATTTTATGTTCCAAACGCAGCAACATGGGGATTGGAAAATCGCACAACCGCGCTTCGCATTCCCGGTGATGTTCCCCAAGCCACAAGAATTGAACATCGCGTCGCAGGCACGGATGCAAACCCCTATTTAATGATGAGCGCATTTCTTGCGTCGATCATGCATGGGATTGATAACAAGATTGAACCTTGCGACCCCATTGTCGGGAATGCCTATGATGTAGACACAACCCCCTTACCCACGAATCTTCGTGATGCTTTAAGGTCATTGTCATCTTCTGACGTGATGCGTCAGTTCCTTGGCACAGACTTCGTTGATGTGTTTGTTACCTGTAAAGAGAAAGAACTTGAGGAATTTGAACAACATATTACCAATTTGGAGTATGACTGGTACCTTCACGCCTTTTGATGGGAAATCATGCTGACACGGTCTTTGTGCTGTGTATTGATCATCTATGTTGACTCTTTCTGATTAGCCTTCGAAAATGAGCCGGATTTCATTAATTCGGTTCACTTTCATGACTGCAAAGCTCTCTACATTTTCCACCACCGCACCCTGCCCTTGCGCTAGCCAAAAGCCATATGGTGATTGCTGTGAGCCCATTCACCTTGAACACAGCAAGGCCGATCACCCAGAAAAGCTCATGCGCGCACGTTATAGCGCTCATGTGGTGGGTTTGGTGGACTTCGTCGTGGATACCTACCACACCTCATGCCACGCTGAAGCGCATCGCGATGCCATCGCTTCTTCAGTAAAAAGCAAATGGCAAATGCTTCAAGTTCTGTCGAGTTCTGTTGATGACAGTGGACGACAAGGTTTTGTCGAGTTCAAAGCGCATTATGTGGAAAATGGCACACCTTACTGCCTGCATGAAAAGTCGCGCTTTGTTGCTGAAGATAGAGATGGAGAAAGCTACTGGTATTACATCGACGGAGAATACCCAAAAGCTGACAAAGTGGGACGAAATGATCCGTGCCCATGCGGTAGCGGCAAAAAACACAAGAAGTGCTGTGGTTAAAAAACACTCAAGTCACATCAATTAACGCCGATAACATAGGGGAACAAATCATGAGGATGAATGATGACTTGGTTCCCCAAATTAACAGAATCACCGCTCAAGAAAGTCGGCACGATCTTGAAACAAGATCAAACGAAATCGAATGCCGAGCGCGATATCGAAAATGACGAGCAAGAGGCATCGAACAGCGAAACCGCCAATAGCACAGACAAAAAGAAAAAAGACGGGTTACTTGATATTTACGTCTAGAGCTCGTTAAACACATAAGACTGCAAGAAAATTAAATTTATAAAACGAAGGCATCGCCCTGTAGCCATGAGGGTAGCGAGATTCACCCCTCAATAAGTGTTCTAAAAAAGAGTCATCTAACTGTCACCAAAGTGTCTTCCAAATGCGAGTCAACTCAGCATTTCTCGCCTTTCCCTATGAACCCCTTCCGTAAATGTAGAAATCCACAAATTACTTGTTGCAATATTTAATGAGTTTGTTAGTGTTGATGCCAAGTAAACGTTAAACCTATTTAGCACACAATTTGTGAAAATCGTGTTCTGGTTTACACAAATACGCAGACAAGGTAGTCAAGTAAACATGCAAAAATCGCTCATGACCATTCACCATCATCACCATCCTGAGTAGTCTTTCGGGAACATTGGTTTCGACTGGAAGACAAGGATTAGGTTCTTCCAACGGTCATTGAAAGCGAACACAAGATTCAGACCCCCGGAAGCGAACCTTCCGGGGGTTTTTTACATTTTAGGATTAAAAATTGTGGCAACGTCTTCTAGAAGGAAGCGTTAAAGCCAAAGATACAGGGAATAGATCATGCAAACTGAACGTTTAAGAATCGCTATACAAAAGAAAGGCCGCCTAGCAAAAGAGTGCTTTGAGCTGCTAAAACGCTGTGGCGTTAAAATTAATGTTTCTGGCGACCGTCTTGTGGCGCACGCTGAAAACATGCCTATCGACCTATTGCTGGTGCGCGATGACGATATCCCAGGCCTCATCATGGATGGTGTGGTTGACCTCGGTGTTATCGGTGAAAACGAGCTAGAAGAAGTTCGCCTAGAACGCGTTAAAGTTGGCGAGCCAAGTGAATACAACAAGCTGCGTCGCCTAGACTTTGGTGGTTGTCGTTTATCTGTCGCTGTCGAAAAAGACCAAGACTATAACGGCCCTCAAGATCTCGCTGGCAAGCGCATTGCGACGACCTATCCAAACATCCTTAAATCTTACCTTGATAAGCAAGACGTTAAGTTCAGTACCTGTATGCTCAACGGCTCTGTGGAAGTGGCACCTCGTGCTGGCCTTGCTGATGCCATCTGTGACTTGGTATCAACCGGTGCAACCCTAGAAGCAAACGGCCTGAAAGAAGCCGAAGTGATCTTCCGTTCAAAAGCCGTGCTTATCCAACGCACTGGCGAATTTGCTTCAGACAAAGTTGAACTTATTGAACGTCTACTTACGCGTATTAACGGCGTGATTAAAGCGAAAGAATCCAAATACATCATGCTTCACGCACCGAGCGAAACGTTGGAAAAAATCGTTGAGCTTCTACCGGGCGCAGAAGATCCAACCATCCTTCCATTGGCGCACGACAAACAGCGCGTAGCTGTACATCTTGTCAGCACAGAAAACCTGTTCTGGGAAACCATGGAAAAACTGAAGGACTTGGGTGCGAGCTCCATTCTGGTGCTGCCAATTGAGAAAATGATGGAGTAAGCCATGAAAACGGTGGTTTGGAAATCTCTCAGCGATGAACAACGCGATGCCTTGCTGGAACGCCCAGCAATCAGCGACAGCGCATCTATCACTGATGCTGTTACTAGCGTGCTTCGCGACGTACGTGAAGGTGGCGATGCAGCGCTTAAAGCCCTTACCGAAAAATTCGATAAGGTTGTGCCTGAATCCATCCGTGTTAGCCAAAGCGACATTGACAGTGCCGAAGATCGTTTAGGCAATGAAATCAAACAAGCGCTGAAACAAGCCTACACAAATATTGCCTGTTTCCACAAAGCACAAAAAGCACAGCCACTGACGGTCGAAACCATGCCGGGAGTGGTCTGTGAGTTGGTGACTCGCCCTATCAACCGTGTTGGTTTGTACATCCCTGGCGGTAGTGCCCCCTTACCATCCACCGTATTGATGTTAGGTGTTCCTTCACAAATCGCTGGTTGTCGTAAAGTAGTGTTGAGCTCCCCGCCACCGATTGCAGACGAAATTCTGTATGTCGCGAAGCTTTGTGGAATCGACGAAGTGTATAACCTTGGCGGCGCACAAGCAGTGGCTGCGATGGCTTATGGCACAGAAACCGTCAGTAAAGTGGACAAAATTTTCGGCCCGGGCAACGCCTTTGTGACCGAAGCAAAACGCCAAGTCAGCAATGATTTCAAAGGCGCAGCCATTGATATGCCGGCAGGACCTTCTGAAGTGCTTGTGATTGCCGATGAAGAAGCGGATGCAGATTTTGTTGCCGCAGATTTGCTGAGCCAGGCAGAGCACGGTCCTGACTCACAAGTGGTGCTGGTAACACCTTCTCCTGTATTAGCAGAGAAAGTGGCAGACGCTGTTCAGCGCCAACTAGAAACCTTGAGCCGCGCAGACATCGCCAGCAAAGCCCTTGGTTCTAGCTTGATTATCATTGCCGACAGTCTGCCGCAATGTATCGCTATTTCGAACAACTACGGCCCTGAGCACTTAATCGTGCAGACCAAAAATCCACGTGAATCACTGCCACTGCTTGATAATGCAGGCTCGATTTTCCTTGGCGCTTGGTCACCAGAGTCTGTGGGCGATTATGCGTCAGGCACCAACCACGTGCTGCCAACCTATGGTTTTACGCGTACCTATTCAAGTCTTGGACTTGCAGATTTTAGTAAACGTATGACCGTACAAGAGTTGTCAGCCGATGGCCTACAAGCACTGGCACCTACCGTGGTTGCCATGGCTAATGCTGAGGGGCTAGACGCACACAGAAATGCCGTCACGCTTCGCATTGAAAAACTCAACAAAGCTTAATTTTAGGGGTTGTTATGGATATTGAGAAGTTAGCCCGTAAGGACGTTCAAGCATTGACCCCTTACCTGTCTGCTCGCCGTTTGGGCGGACAAGGTGACGTTTGGCTAAACGCCAACGAATCACCGTTCAACAATGAATACGTGGTCAACGGAAATAGCCTAAACCGCTACAGCGAATGTCAGCCCGAGCCGCTGATTCGCGCTTACGCAGAGTATGCCGGTGTTCGACCAGACCAAGTGCTGACCTCTCGCGGTGCCGACGAGAGCATTGAACTGCTGATCCGCACCTTCTGTGAAGCCGGTGAAGATTCCATTCTGTTCTGCCCACCAACATACGGCATGTATTCCATCAGTGCAGAAACCTTCGGCGTTGCGCGCAAAACCGTGCCGTTGACAGAAGACTGGCAGCTCAATATGCCAGAAATAACGAAACAGATTGATGGCGTTAAATTGGTGTTCGTTTGTAGCCCAAACAACCCAACGGGCAACCTGCTGAACCGTGGCGACATCGAAGCATTGCTTGAGATGACCGCAGGTAAAGCGCTGGTGGTTGTCGATGAAGCGTATATCGATTTCTGCCCTGAAGCGTCGACGGTCGATCTTTTGGTGCGTTACCCGAACCTTGCGATTTTACGCACCATGTCGAAGGCCTTTGCCCTTGCAGGTCTTCGTTGTGGCTTCACACTGGCGAATACGCAAGTCATCCAACTGATGTTGAAAGTGATCGCGCCATACCCAGTGCCTGTGCCTGTGACAGAGATTGCTTGCCAAGCACTGTCCGAAGTGGGTCTAGCACGCATGAAATACCAAGTGCTTGACCTATGCGCCAACCGCGCATACCTGCAAGCAGGCCTTTCTATGCTGCCGGGTGTCCAGGTGTTTGACGGTTACGGTAACTATCTTTTAGTAAAATTTGAAGACGCGGAACTGCTGTTTACCGCCCTGTGGGATAACGGCATCATCCTAAGACGCTCACCAATTGAAGGCTGCATTCGCATTAGCGTCGGTAACCGAGAAGAGTGCGAAAAAACCCTGACCTTTATCCGCCAACAATTGGCGTGAAGCAGGAAGCAAAGGACGTATTGTTAAGGAAAGCAATGTGAAAGAAAAAATTCTCTTTATTGACCGCGATGGCACTTTGATTGTTGAGCCGCCTGTAGACTTCCAAGTCGACCGCCTCGACAAACTCAAGTTCGAACCTTTCGTGATCCCAGCACTTCTTGCGCTGCAAGATGCAGGCTACAAATTAGTGATGGTGACTAACCAAGACGGCTTAGGCACAGACAGTTACCCGCAAGCAGATTTCGATGCGCCACACAACATGATGATGGAGATTTTCGAATCTCAAGGCGTGAAGTTTGCTGATGTTCTGATTTGTCCGCACTTCGACCACGAAGACTGTAGCTGCCGCAAGCCTAAACTCGGCTTGGTGAAAGACTACCTGCAACAAGGCCGTGTTGATTTCAAAACCTCTGCTGTGATTGGCGATCGTCACACTGATATCCAACTGGCAGAGAGCATGGCAATACGTGGTATTCAGTACAACCCTGAAACCTTGGGATGGAAGCAAATCTTAAAAGATTTGACCACCAGCCCACGCGTCGCCTCTGTGACCCGTACCACCAAAGAAACCGACATCAACATCACGGTGAACTTGGATGAAACCGGTGGCAATAGCATCAGCACCGGTTTGGGTTTCTTCGACCACATGCTGGATCAAATCGCGACCCACGGCGGCTTCCAAATGAAAGTAGCGGTGGAGGGCGATCTACATATCGACGATCACCACACCGTTGAAGACACCGCATTGGCACTAGGCCAAGCGCTAAAAGAAGCGCTGGGTAACAAACGTGGTATCGGCCGTTTCGGTTTCAGCCTACCAATGGACGAGTGCTTGGCACAATGTGCGTTGGATTTGTCAGGTCGCCCTTACCTGAAATTTGAAGCCAGTTTCTCACAAGAGAAAGTCGGCGACCTTTCAACAGAAATGGTCGAGCACTTCTTCCGTTCATTGACGGATACCATGGCGTGTACGCTGCACCTGTCTTCAGATGGCGATAACACGCACCACATCGTGGAAAGTTTGTTCAAAGCCTACGGTCGCACTCTGCGTCAGGCTATTCGTGTTGATGGCAATGAACTGCCAAGCAGCAAAGGCGTCCTCTAAGGAGAGAGAAATGAGCAAGATTGTCATTATCGATACCGGATGCGCCAACGTGAGCTCAGTGCGATTTGCCATTGAGCGTTTGGGTTACGACGTGACGATTAGTCGTGACCCTGCGGTTGTCTTGGACGCAGACAAGCTATTTTTGCCAGGTGTAGGTACGGCAACAGAGGCAATGAAAAACCTTGAAGAGCGCGACTTGATTGCGCTTGTTCAGCAGGTGAAACAACCTCTGCTTGGCATTTGCCTTGGTATGCAACTTCTGGGGAATTCCTCCCAAGAAGGTAAGTCTGACGTGAGCTGTTTAGGCCATGTGCCTGCGAGCACCTCGTTGATGGACACGGGCGATTTACCTTTGCCTCACATGGGTTGGAACACAGTGACACCTGTCGATAACCACCCGCTGTTTAAAGACATTCCAGAAAACAGCTATTTCTACTTTGTACACAGCTACGCCATGCCAGAAGGTGACTACACCATTGGCCGTTGCGATTACGGTCATGCATTCAGCGCCGCGGTGCAAAGCGGTAACTACTATGGTGTGCAGTTCCACCCTGAGCGTTCAAGCAAAGCCGGTGCGCAGTTAATCAAAAACTTCTTGGAGATGTAATTAGGGATGATTATTCCAGCGTTAGATTTGATCGACGGACAAGTGGTTCGTCTTTATCAAGGTGACTACGGACAAGTTACCGAATACAAAGTGAACCCAAGTGAGCAATTCGCGCTTTACCATAAAGCGGGCGCTAACTGGCTTCACCTTGTTGATTTGACCGGTGCGAAAGACACGTCTGCGCGCCAAATCTCCATGATCAGCAGTTTAATTGAAAGCACCCCCGCTAACATCCAAATTGGTGGTGGCGTACGCAAAGAAAGCGATGTGGTTGAACTGCTTCGTGCAGGCGCAAAGCGCGTTGTTATTGGTTCAACTGCAGTGAAACAACCTGAAATTGTAAAAGGCTGGATGGAAAAATACGGCCCTGAGCAAATCGTGTTGGCACTGGACATCAACATTGATGACAACGGCAACCGCATTGTAGCAGTTTCAGGTTGGCAAGAAGATTCAGGCGTGACCATCGAAGCGCTGCTTGAAGACTTCTTGAAGGTTGGCTTAAAGCATGTGCTGTGTACTGACATCTCTCGCGACGGCACACTGGCAGGCTCGAACGTTGAACTCTACAAAGACCTTTGCGCCGCTTACCCAAGCGTTCAATTCCAATCATCCGGTGGCATCGGCTCGTTGGCAGACATTGAAGCCTTGAAAGGCTCTGGCGTGGCGGGTGTTATCGTCGGCCGGGCGCTGCTGGATGAGAAATTCACCGCTGAGGAGGCATTCGCATGCTGGCAAGAAGAATAATTCCGTGTCTTGATGTTCGTGATGGTCAAGTGGTGAAAGGCGTTCAATTCCGTAACCACGAAATCATCGGCGACATCGTCCCCCTTGCTGCGCGTTACGCGGCTGAAGGCGCAGACGAGCTGGTGTTTTACGATATCACCGCATCAAGCGATGGCCGTGTTGTCGACAAAAGCTGGGTTGCGCGTGTGGCTGAAGTCATCGACATTCCTTTCTGTGTGGCAGGCGGCATTAAAACCGCAGAAGACGCCAAGCGCATTCTGGAGTTTGGTGCAGATAAAATCTCCATCAACTCCCCTGCTCTCGCTAACCCAGAACTCATCACTGAGCTTGCTGAGAAATTTGGCGTGCAATGCATCGTCGTCGGTGTCGATTCGTATTTCGACAGTGAAACAGGAAAATATCAGGTATATCAATTTACTGGCGACGAAGCGCGCACCAAAGCGACCAAATGGGAAACCCGTGACTGGGTGCAGGAAGTGCAAAAACGCGGCGCTGGCGAAATCGTGTTGAACATGATGAACCAAGACGGCGTTCGCAACGGTTACGACCTCGACCAACTCAACATGGTCCGTGAAGTGTGCCATGTACCACTTATCGCCTCTGGCGGTGCAGGTGAAATGGTTCACTTTAAAGATGCATTTGAAAAAGCCAACGTGGATGGCGCGTTAGCCGCCTCAGTTTTCCATAAACAAGTCATCAATATTGGTGATTTGAAACAATACCTAAAACAAGAAAATGTGGAGATTCGCTTATGAGCCAGACAGAAGGAAACGCAGCACTGGCTGAACGCATTAATTGGGACAAAGTTGATGGCCTAGTGCCTGCCGTTGTTCAAAATGCAAAGAGCGGTCAAATGCTTATGCTGGGTTACATGAACCAAGATGCCCTAGCAAAAACCCTAGAAACCGAGCAAGTGACGTTCTGGTCACGCACCAAGGAGCGTCTTTGGACCAAAGGCGAAACCTCTGGCAACGTGCTGCAACTCAAGAACATCGACCTTGATTGCGACCAAGACACCCTGCTTGTGCAAGTCGACCCTATTGGCCCAACCTGCCACCTCGGCACAGAAAGCTGCTTCGGCGATGACGACGCAAACAAACCTTCCTTGGTGTTTCTTCATCAATTGGAGCAGGTGTTGGCATCCCGTAGAGGATCCGATCCTTCTACATCTTATACTGCGTCGCTTTACGCTAAGGGTACCAAGCGTATTTCGCAGAAAGTGGGTGAAGAAGGCGTTGAAGTCGCGCTTGCAGCGACGTCGGGCGATAAGGAGGAATTAATCAATGAATCCGCAGACCTGATGTACCACTTGATGGTGCTTCTGCAAGACCAAGGTTTCTCACTAGAAGACGTGGCAAACAAGCTAAAAGAACGGCACAAGTAAGCAAAAACGTGAATACTTATGACATGAAAAGGCAACTTCACAAGAAGTTGCCTTTTTTTTCGACACCTAGTCACGCTGCAGGCAAATTTCCACCAATTGCATACTCACTCTGCGATAAAATGATTTATAAACATTCACTCATTGCAAATTTCACCTTTCAGCAATTTCTACTCAAGTCGAATACTTCGGCATTAAATTTGCTGTGAATATGGATGTGTTTTGCTCAATAGATCGAGAACAGATGCATAGCTATAGCCGACAATCAATAAATCAGGCTGATATAGAAGCCGTCATCGAAGCATTACAGTCCGAATACATCACTCAAGGGCCGAGAGTTTTAGAGTTTGAAAGAACCATCGCCTCAAAGGTTGGGGCGGAATACGCGGTGGCTGCGAACAGCGCCACATCCAGCCTGCATTTGGCCTGCCTCGCGCTGGGACTGAGCGCTGGCAAGCGTTTGTGGACGTCACCGAACACCTTCGTCGCGTCTGCTAACTGTGGCTTGTACTGCGGTGCAGAGGTCGACTTTGTCGATATCAACCCAGCCACTTACAATCTTTGCCCGATAAAACTCGAAGAGAAACTGATTGCCGCTGAACAGACTAATCAACTTCCTGATGTGTTGGTTGCCGTACACATGTGCGGACAAAGCTGCGACATGGCAGCCATTGGCCGTTTAGCGAAACAGTATAACTTTCGTGTGATTGAAGATGCCTCCCATGCCATTGGCGGAAAATACCACGACGAGTATGTCGGTAACTGCCGACACAGTGACATCACGGTATTCAGTTTCCATCCCGTAAAAATTGTCACCACTGCCGAAGGTGGTATGGCGGTGACCAACGACGCTGAGCTGGCAAAAGCCATGGAGAGCCTGCGAAGCCACGGGATCACACGCGACCCTTCTGAGCTAAAAGACGTTAACCAAGGCGCTTGGTACTACGAGCAGCACGCGCTTGGATTCAATTACCGCATGACGGATTTACAAGCCGCGCTAGGCGTGTCCCAATTAACCCGCCTTGATGAGTTTGTTGAACGACGCAATCAGCTTGCCCAGCGCTATAACGAGAAACTGGCCTCTCTGCCGCTTATCACACCGACATTACTTGGCAACTGCAAATCGGCATGGCATTTGTATGTAATTCAGCTTGCGGAACCTTCTTGCCGCCGCCGTGTGTTTGACACGATGCGCGAACAAGGCATTGGTGTGCATGTTCACTATATTCCCGTTCATACCCAGCCCTACTATCAAGCGTTGGGGTTCGATTGGGGGCAATTCCCCGTCGCCGAAGACTATTACCATGCGGCACTCAGTTTGCCTTTGTTCTTCGACATGACGGAAGACGAACAAGATCAGGTGGTTGCAGCGCTTTCCGACGCTATCTCGTCGGCGCTGAATATCAGCTAAAAGGACAATATGAAAGTTTGTATTATCCCTGCCCGTGGTGGCAGCAAACGTATTCCGGGTAAAAACCTGAAGACCTTCATCGGTCAGCCTATTATCGCCTATGCCATTGATGTGGCAAAAAAGTCCGAATTATTCGACCGCATCATCGTCTCCACAGACAGCGATGAGATCGCCCGCGTCGCGCTAGCATTCGGCGCAGAAATCCCCTTCCTTCGCCCTGCGGGTATTGCCAATGACCACGCCACAACGCTAGATGTCATTAAACATGCGATTGAGTGGCTGGAAGAAAATGACGATCGTCCTATCAGTGCCGTTTGCTGTCTTTACGCAACAGTGCCGTTTACCCGCCCTTCTGATCTTGAAGAAGGGTTAGCCTTACTGGCTGAGAACAACACCCAATATACCTTTGCCAGCACGCGCTTTTCCTTCCCGATCCAGCGCAGCATTCGCATGAATCAAGAAGGCAACGTAGAGATGTTCTGGCCTGAACATTTCTCCACGCGCTCACAAGACTTAGAACCTGCATTCCACGATGCAGGTATGTTCTATTGGGGCAAACCGAGCGCATTTGTGTCAGGTTTACCTATTTTTGCCCCGCATTCTAAATCGGTTCAAATCCCGCACTTTCGCGTTCAGGATATCGATGAGCCCGATGATTGGGTGCGCGCCGAAATGCTTTACGAAATTCTCTCACAGCGAGGCGAGCTGTGAACGTTGTTATCCGCGTCGATGCCTCAAACCAAATTGGTACAGGGCATGTCATGCGCTGTTTGGTGCTGGCGAAAAAGCTTCTTGAGCGCCGCCACAATGCCACCATGTTGAGTCGCGAATTAACGGGCAACCTAATTGATTATTGCCGCCAGCAAGGTATCGTCGTCATTGCCTTACCAGCGATAGAGGAAATCGTCACCTCTGACCGTAATGACTACCAGCACTGGTTAGGCGTAAGCCAAGAAGAAGACGCGAAACAGTGCCTATCGGCTCTCAAAGAAACGCCTTTTGATTGGGTGGTGTTCGATCACTATGCGCTGGATACCCAGTGGCAATCGTTGATGAAATGCCAAGGCGCAAAAATCTTCGCCATTGATGATCTCGCCAATCGTCAACATAATTGCGAGATTTTATTCGACCACAACCCTTGGCCTAACTTCGAACATCGTTACCACGCTTTGGTGCCTGCATCGTGTCAGCAACTGCTTGGTCCCAAATTCGCTTTGCTGCGCGACAGCTTTGCCTCGCTCAGAAAAGCCCGCCGAGAAGACATCAAAAACCAAGTCATTGCGTTTTTCAGCGGCACAGATCCAACTGGCGAGTGCTTGAAACTTCTCTCGGCCTGCCAACAGATCCCCAACTTGCCCTTTCGAGTGGTACTGGTTTACGGCATGTCGAACCCAAGGGAAGCAGAGTTACTGGAGAAGCCGTTACCCGCTTTTGTCACCTTAGTAAAGAGCCTGCCCGACTTTGAAACCGAACTGGCGCATTCTCGCTATGCGTTTGGTGGTGCCGGGGTCAGTGCTATCGAACGCACCTGCTTGCGCTTACCAAGTACGCTGGTATCCGTGGCAGAGAACCAGCGGGAGATGGCTGAGCACCTCGCGAAGTCGGGGCTTTATCGTTACCTCGGTGTAAGCGATACAACCACACCAGCCTGCTACTCCAATGAACTTGATTGGTTAGCGGAACATTGGGATTCCTTGCCTTGGCGATTGCCTGAATCGGACATTGATGGTGACGGTGCGAACCGCGTGGTTAATGTCATGGAGGCCGCCTCCTAATGCCGCAAACCTCTTCCATGAACGTATCACTAAGAGCCATGACCAAAGACGACCTCGATGTTGTTCGTCAATGGCGAAACGCCCCTGAAACCCGCGAGAAAATGTTCACGACCCACGAGATCAAGCCCCATGAACATGCAACGTGGTTTGAACGCATACAGCACGACAATACGAAGCGCTTTTACGTGGTGAGTATTGAAGGTACAGATATCGGTATGGTGTCGTTCACAGACATTAATCAAGAAAGTGGACGCGCTGAATGGGGGTTCTACAAAGCCCCAAATGCGCGTGCAGGCGTTGGGCTTGTGATACTGCATGCTGCATTAAACCATGCCTTTAACACACTTAGTTTGCAGCAGGTTGATAGCCGCGTGTTAGCCATCAATCCCAAAGTGCTGCACTTGCACAACAAACTCGGTTTTACCCAACTTGGCGAAGCCATTGCGTACGACGCAGACGAGAACGCTATCCCTTACTTTGATTTCGCGTTAACCATCAACACTTGGCGTTTACGCGAGCCAAGCATCACACAACAATGCCAATCCAACCCGCAGCAGAGCAAGACACTATGACGCAATTCATTACGATTGATGGGCGCAAGATTGGCCCAGACCAAAAGCCTTACATCATTGCTGAAATGTCTGCGAACCATAATGGCTCACTGGAACGCGCCTTTCAAACCTTAGCCATGGCGAAACACGCTGGGGCAGATGCGGTAAAAATGCAGTCTTATACCGCCGATACCATTACCTTGAATTGCGACGCTGAAGAGTTTCAAATTCATGGCGGCCTGTGGGATGGGCGCTCACTGTATGATTTGTACCAAGAAGCCCATACCCCATTCGATTGGCACAAACCGTTGTTTGATAAAGCACGTGAACTGGACATTACGCTGTTTTCCTCGCCATTCGATTTCACTGCCGTTGATCTGCTCGAAGATCTTAACGCGCCTGCCTATAAAATTGCCTCGTTCGAAGCTATCGACTTGCCGCTGATCCGTTACGTGGCGCAAACAGGCAAGCCAATGATCATTTCTACGGGCATGGCAAACGATGAGGAAATCGCTGAAGCCGTTGATACCGCAAAAGACAATGGATGCCAAGAATTGGTGTTGCTACATTGCATCAGCGCCTACCCTGCACCTGCATCGCAAAGCCATTTACGCACCATTCCAGATTTAGCAGAACGTTTTGGTGTCATAGCAGGCCTTTCCGATCATACCCTCGGCACAACCGTGTCCGTCACGGCTGTTGCACTTGGCGCTTCAGTGATTGAAAAGCATGTCACTTTGAGTCGAAACGACCCAGGTCCTGATTCCACGTTCTCTTTAGAACCTGACGAACTCGCGACATTATGCCGAGATACAGAAACCGCATGGCAAGCGCTAGGCCAAGCAGGCTATCAACTCAAAGACGCCGAAAAGGGTAACAAGCAGTTTCGTCGCTCGCTGTATGTCAGCCAGCCAATGAAAGCAGGCGACACCTTCACCGTAGATAACGTGCGCAGTGTCAGACCCGGGTTTGGCTTAGCGCCGAAATACTATGATGATGTTATTGGCAAAACAGCTAAAACGGACATTCCGTTCGGTACCGCGCTTAACTGGGATTTGATTGATTGAGACCCACACCATACATCACTTAGCAAAAAGGCTTGCCGAAGCAAGCCTTTAACTCGTAACACGGTACATCAAGCATTACGACAACTTCGACCTAACGCTCTAGGCTTTTTGTTCATCCGTTGCCGATGTTTTCGTGGTTGACTCAGGTAAGTTCTGGACTTCTTCTAACCAAAGCTTGTGGTGCTGTTTCGCCCACGTTTCGTCGACATACCCTGTTGCCATGCCTTCAAGTGCACCTTCTGTACCGACTGTGCCGATATAGATGTGACCAAATGCGGCGGCCAGCAAACCCAAGGATGCGATGCCATGGATCACGTTGGCGATCTGCATGTCTGCGCGGGTTTGTCCAAAAATCGGAAAATCCATCACTAACCCAGTCACGCAAACCACTACGCCGACTGTTGCGAGCAACCAGAACCAGATTTTTTCACCGCCATTACAAAATCCCGCATCAGGGTGCTTACCGTTAGGTAAAATCCCACCACCTTGCTTAAACCATTCAATGTCGACCTTATTGATCATGTTGTTCTTGAACCATTTCACCAACATGCAAAGTAAGCCAAGAACGAACAAAGGCCCCAAGTAGTTATGCGATAGCTTCGCCGCGTAAATCAAGCTTCCCCAGATAGCATCTGGCGCAACAGGTTTAATGAAATGTCTACCGTACAAAAGAACAATGCCGGAGAACCCCAAGATCAAGAAATTGATCGCGGTAAACCAGTGCATAGCACGTTCAAATGGTGTCCATCGCTTTACCTTCTTACCGGAACGCTTGTCTGACAGTTCGATACGTCCCGCCCAGAGGTAAAACAGCAGCAAACTTAACGCAGACGCCCCAATGAAAATCAACCCAATAGGACTTACCCATTGATTTCTCACTTCACGCCAACGCTGTCCATCAACATTGATTAGCTGACCGGCTTCCGAACCATTAGCAACCGTAAACCCCTTTTCTCCAGACCGTACTTCTCGCCAAAACTCTGGCCCAGCCAATTGCACCATCTCTTTCTGTGGATCGGCTTTCTCAGCGGTTTCCGCAAACGACATGGGCACAGTGAAGGCAGCAATCACCATCAGCATGGCGAGCAATGTTCTAAACATATCTCCTCCTCGTGCTGCTGGATATTTCCAGCAGCTTTCCATGCTCATCAGCTTTTTGATGCGTCGTACGCAAGGTCGTTGCCGTTTGTCCAACCTGCACCTTTCGCGCCGCGTTCAACCACACGCTGACGGAAAACAGCAGATATTTTCTCTGCGTCCCCCGCTAGCAATGCCTTGGTGGAACACATCTCTGCACAAAGAGGTAGTTTCCCTTCAGCAATGCGGTTAGCACCGTAAAGCTCTCGTTCTTTAGCAGAACCATCAGGTTCAGGACCGCCCGCACAGAAGGTACATTTATCCATTTTCCCACGCTCACCAAAGGCTGCGGTTTTCGGGAATTGAGGTGCACCAAATGGACAGGCAAACAAGCAATATCCGCAACCAATACAGGTTTCTTTGTTGTGCAGGACAATGCCATCTTCGGTGCGATAAAAACAATCTGCCGGACATACCGCCATGCAAGGCGCATCGGCGCAATGCATGCAAGAGACAGAAATTGAGTTTTCGCCTTTTTCACCGTCATTTAGTGTGACGACTCGACGACGTTGAATACCCCAGGTAACCACCTCGGAGTTCGCGTTACTACAAGCGGTGACACACCCATTGCACTCAATGCAGCGTTTGGTATCACACATAAATTTCATATCGGCCATCGTGTATGCTCCCTATTACGCTGGAATGATCTTACAAAGGGTAACCTTGGTTTCCTGCATGACAGTCACCGGGTCATAACCATAGGTGGTTGCCGTGTTAGCGGACTCACCAATCACAAACGGCTCTGCACCTTCAGGATACTTATCGAGCAAGCTTTCCCCTTGATACACACCACCAAAGTGGAACGGCATGAATGCCAATCCTGCGTAAACGCGTGGTGTGATCATGGCTTTGACCTTGACTCGGCCTTTGTCAGCCCCTTCAACCCATACATCTTGTCCATCAACAATGCCGAGGTTGTTAGCATCAACAATGTTGATCTCAACGAACATTTCTTGCTGGAGCACTGCCAACCAAGGATTTGAACGCGTTTCTTCACCCCCACCTTCATATTCGACCAAGCGGCCTGATGTCAGAATAATGGGGTAGTCTTTAGCCGCATCAATATCTTGAATAGACTTGTACAAGGTAGGAAGACGATAAATATCGGCTTTGTCATCCCACGTTGCATACTCAGGAAGTAGGTCGCGACGAGGCGTGTAAAGCGGTTCACGGTGAAGTGGCACGCGGTCTGGGAATGTCCACACAATCGCTCGTGCTTTCGCGTTCCCGAAAGGCATACAACCATGATTGATGGCAACACGTTGAATACCGCCAGACAAATCGGTTTTCCAGTTTTTACCTTCAGCAACCACCTTCTCTTCAGCGGTCAAATCATCCCACCAGCCAAGTTGCTTGAGCATCTTATCGGTAAATTCTGGGTAACCGTCTTCAAGCTCACACCCTTTTGAATAGCTGTCGACAGCCAATAGGCTCTTACCTTCGTATTCCACACCAAAGCGCGCTCGAAAGTTACCGCCACCTCGAGCCACTTCTTTCGACGTATCGTAAAGAATATGTGTACCTGGGTGTTTCATTTCTGGCGTTCCCCAGCATGGCCAAGGCAGGCCATAGGTTTCACCGTTAACAGGGCCGCCCTGCGCTTCAAGTGTTGTGGTATTGAAGGTATGCCAATTTTTCTGGTGCTCTTTAATACGCTCCGGACTTTGGCCTGTATAACCTATAGTCCACATGCCCTTGTTGAACTCTCGAGTGATGTCTTCAACAACAGGCTCATCGTTTTTCACCTCAATGTTTTTAAACAATTGATCTGAAAAACCGAGCTTTTTCGATAGCAAGTACATGATGGTGTGATCGGGTTTAGAGTCGAACAGCGGTTCAATCACCTTGTCACGCCACTGCAAAGAGCGGTTAGAGGCAGTCACCGACCCAGTCGTTTCAAACTGTGTCGTTGCGGGGAGCAAATAGACGCCATTCTGACGATTGTTCATGACCGCAGCCACGGTTGGATAAGGGTCGACGATGACCATCAAATCCAATTTTTCCATCGCCTTACGCATTTCTGGTCCACGAGTCTGCGAGTTAACCGCATGCCCCCAGTAGAACATGGCGCGAATATTCGATTTCTGCGCGATCTTATCTTTGTCTTCCAGTACGCCATCTATCCAGCGAGACACAGGAATACCATTGCTGTTGATCGGTTTTGAACCGTTATATTCTGCAGGGTCAAAACGGTCTTGGACCCACTGATGATCAACGTCCCACACTTTCGACCAATGTTTCCATGCGCCATCAGAAAGACCGTAATAGCCTGGCAATGTATGAGAAAGCACGCCTAAATCAGTCGCGCCCTGCACGTTATCGTGACCGCGGAAGATATTCGCACCCCCACCAGACTTACCGATGTTACCCAGAGCTAATTCGAGCACACAGTAGGCGCGAGTATTGTTGTTCCCTGTGGTGTGCTGAGTCCCCCCCATACACCAAACCACACAACCGGGTCTGTTATCCGCGAGAATTTTCGCCGCCTGATACATATCATCGCGACCAACACCAGAGACACGCTCCACTTCTTCTGGCGGCCACTTGGCCACCTCCTCGCGAATCTCGTCGAGACCGAAAACACGCTGATGAATGTATTCTTTATCTTCCCAGCCGTTATCAAAAATATGCCACAACAAGCCCCAGATGAAGGCAATGTCAGTACCCGGACGCAATGAGACGTAATGGTCCCCTTTTGCAGCGGTGCGCGTGCGACGCGGATCAGCAACAACGATCTTACAACCGTTCTTCTCTTTCGCTATCAAGATATGCTGCATGGCGACAGGGTGAGCTTCCGCAGGGTTAGAGCCAACAAAGAGCATCGACTTACAGTTATGCATGTCGTTAAAGGAGTTGGTCATGGCCCCGTAGCCCCACGTATTGGCTACCCCTGCCACTGTCGTGGAGTGACAAATTCGCGCTTGGTGGTCGACGTTGTTCGTGCCCCAAAGCGATGCCATTTTACGGAACATATAGGCTTGTTCATTGCTGTGCTTTGCAGATCCTAAGAAGTAGACCGCATCAGGGCCCGACTGCTCACGGATATCCAGCACTTGGTCACCGATTTCATTCAGTGCGGTGTCCCAGCTGATCTTTTGCCATTTGCCATCGACCAGTTTCATTGGGTATTTCAAGCGGCGTTCGCCATGACCATGTTCACGAAGAGCCGCCCCTTTGGCGCAATGTCCACCGAGGTTAAACGGGTGGTCAAACGCAGGCTCTTGCCCGGTCCACACTCCATCTTGCACTTCAGCATATACACCGCAGCCCACAGAGCAGTGTGAACAAATGGTTCGTTTTTGCTCAACCGGTTTACTTGGGTCAGCATCCTTTGCTGCCACTTTTTTCATCATACCCGGTGCAAACATGCCTGCTGCGGCGATACCACCTGCAGTCGCCAAAGACGTGTTACGCATAAATGTACGGCGCGACACACCCAGCTGCTTTTCATCCTTGATGACCGAATCAGAGCGTTTGGTTAGTTTCATTGTCAAACTCCATCTTCACGCTGGGTTATAGAGAATCGTAGTAATCGCGAATATGTTGGGTTTCGCGATAACCTGATGCGTTCTTCTGCTCCGGTGCTTTCACCACGCTCTCTGCTTGAGCGGGTGTTGTTGCAACCGTTGCCACAGCACCCGCTGCGGCAGCCACACCTAGACCGGTCAGAAACTGACGCCGATTGGTGTTCTGCAGCTCTGTATCTTTTTGCTTTTCAGACATTGCTAGCTCCTTATTCTTTTTATGCCACGTCAGGTTGATGTAGGGCGTATCACCATGGACGTTGGGTAAAGCGAGTTTTTTCAATCATGAGAAATCGTTGTGCAAGCTCAGCGACAGCGGCATAAAACACCGATGCGTGAGCACGTTTCGTGTCTTCACACAGCCTTTCAAACCACGCAGCTATGTGTCGGTTAAAGAAATAAGCTTGTTCTGCTTCATTCGCTTCTTCCACCAGCATTGCCATCACTTCAAGCAACGCAGCAAAATGATCTTCAGGCTCTTTTGTCCCATCTTGGCGCTCGTACCCAAGTCGACGGAGATCTTCACGAAGCAACGCCAATGGCAGCTCCATTAACGAACCCGTTAAATACCAAGAGCCAAAAGGCACCACCTCACCGCGACCAACACCGATAAACATCAATTGATATTCATCGGCGGCTTGAGTGGGAGTCGTATTACTCGCGGTGAGCTTCAGCACCGACCAAGCCGCTGCCATCCCGGCAGGCTGCTCATCCCCTTCTGTTTCCAGTGTGGATAACCAATCCAGTGACTGTTCATCGGGTGCCTGTCGAAATAAATGCGCCAACAGGCCGTAGATGCTTTGGCGGATTTGATTGTCTTCGTTCGTCACGTCTTCGATTGCGATATCTTGCATGGCCATATCCGCCTCCTACACCTTCATCTGATTGTCTGGGTTATCAATCATGTCGGAGACGATGTCGCGCACACGACAGTCTTCACACATCGACAAGCGTTTGATGGCGTCGTCTTGGAAATGGCTGTGATTTCGTAATTTCTCAATGAGCATGTTAACCATAGAAACTGGGGCGAAAGGCTTACCACAACTGACACACTCAGCCGCCGGTTCTTCATGAATGATTTGACGTTGCTGACGCTCGTCAGCATCCCAGTTGTAGTTAGGGACCAACGAAATCACCGACTCAGGGCAGGCTTTCTCGCATAACCCGCACTGCACACAATCTTGTTCTCTAAACGTCATTCCTGGGCGATCTCCCATAGATTGCAGAGCATCGGTCGGGCACACCGCGACGCAGCCCATACACAATGTGCAATCAGAGGTGGCAATCTCAATACGTCCATACGGAGCGCCATTTGGTACTGCGCTGACGGTTGATGTCATGACGATATTGGACGCAAGAAGATCGAGCGCTTGGGCTAACTTTTCTCGCTTAGTGCCAAGCAGCTTTGCTTCATGCTCAAGTAACACGTCATCAAAGAGGTGCTGCTGAGTGAGGGACGCAAGAGGGGTAATTGAAATACGCTCTTCGGCGTGATTTAACGCATGAAGAAACGTAACCGCATTCGCCACCTCTTGTACTAACACTGCCTCCGTTTTAGCGGGGAGCAATGGAGAGGTTGCGAGCACTACCTGAGATGCACCATACGCCAGTGCGCTAAACCAAGTATCAATCCCGACAGAGGCTAGTTCTTCCAAGCGAACAGGAATAACGCGGCTTGGCAACTCTGCCAATTGCTGAGCAAGCTCCGTTTCAGAGGCTTCTGCGTAAAACAAAATAACGGGGGATTTTCCGCCTTGCTCACGGTATTGAGAGATGAGCTGGAAAACGAAATGTTGCGTGTTATCAGGATCGGGTAACGCGTAGCTGATGGCTTCTGTTGGGCATGCAGTCGCACAAGAGCCCATTCCCTGACAGAGATAAGGATTAATGGTGATCGCTTGCTCTACCGAGCTCAATGCATCGGCAGGGCATGCCTCGATACAGCGCGTACATCCTTCAAGGCCACGAGCCGAATGGGCACATCGTTCTGTGTCCAAGCGAAAAAATTTAGGCTTATCGAATGTGCCAGTCATGTCCGCCAAGGCGTCACACGCATCAGCGACACTCACTAGACCACGCCCCACAGCATAGTAACCAAGCGGCGGCAATTCTGCAGGATGGAAACCGTTCATTGATAGGTCGATAACCACATCAAATTGCGGTTTACCTTTCGCAATATTGGCGAGGTTTTGCTTCATCATTGTGTGTGTAATCAACACATCAAATGCCCCCAAAAAGCCGCTAATCTCGGCCTCTCGCGCATAGAAAAATGCCATACCTTCGGGCAGTTCAGGAGATGTGTCGTCGGTACAGACCAGCACCAAGTTGTCCGCGACTTGATCGATATTCCCCAGAGAAACTGAGTTAACGTGCACTTGATTGGCAAATGCAGCCACATCAACACCATCACCAATAACCAAGGCTAAACCTCGGCTTGCAAAAGTGACCGTTGGTGGAATCAAATTCCCCAACGTTACCGTCGCGGTCAGTGCATGTTGCCTAGCACGGCCATCTGCGTCCGTTGTTATTTCAACGAGTTGATTCAATGTTGTTATATTGTTTTTTGTCGACATTGTCTTCTTTGCCATCGTCTCGAATGCCATGGTAACTAACCGTCCTGGTTAGCACCTCGTGGACTGATTTCCTACATCGGCGTTATCAATGCGTTTTGATTAACTCAAGGCCATTGCCAATGTGGTAAGGCGTTGTCAGACAAGGGGTTAGCATATCCTTTGCCTGTGACCTCATTGATAGAGCAAGTAGTGAACCAGTTTTGAAGGAAATAAAATGACGAATAAGGAGTCAGGATCCGCCTGAATTATTATCCACATTATCTCTTGGGACAAATTGTCCCGCATCATTGGACAATTTGTCCCTATTATCTCCATGGGTACTATTTGTCTCACCATGATCGGAAACCTTCTCAGAATCTTCTTGAGGAAGTTGCTCCTCCTCCATCACGGTTTGATGAAGATTGTGTTCAGCATCAAGCTGTTCAGAAGCGTCGTCGGGTAAATCGTCGACTTGCTCTTTCGTCCATTGACGCAAACTCGCAGCCACCTCCGCGGAAAGCGACGCTTTATTCGAGTAATCAAGATCGTAATCATTCATCCCATCCAGCACGTTATAAGCCTCGCTATGAAACAACTTCCTCAGCGCTGCTTTTTTGATCTCCGCAGACACGCCCTTAACCAGAAAAGACGCAGCAGAATCCCCTTGCTTCAAACGTGCAACATCATCCATGTCCGGCATTGATATCGCTTCTTCTTGAGCGTCATCCATGTGATCACTGGGGGCTCGAACGTCAAGGGCGTCATGGCTGTCATCGCTAAGAACATCGGATGCATCATCCAAAGTGGTCACTACCATGTCTTTGTCTCGAACAACAGCTTGGTCACTCAACGGCAATTCGGCATTCAGTTCACTGGACTCGCCTTCCGCAATCGCTTGTTTTCGCTTATTCCATCGGTGCAAAAAAGAATCAGTTGCCACTCGCCCTCCCCGCGCCACGACGCTTCTTCTTACGCACTTCTAGTAACTCACCGTGACGACCAATAAACGCTTCCATCCATGCTTGAATCGGCAGTGGCATCGGCTCAGAAAGCACCACGTAATCACCATCCATAAAACTCGCTGCACAGGATTGTGCCGCGGTCACTTTCAGAGGTTTTAAGGATTCATCATCTTGAACGTCAAAGACAAAAAACAGGTGGGGGTCGCGAGAACTGAGGTTGAATCGGTAGTCGGTTCTCTCATCCTTATAAAGCTCTAGAGGCATAGAGATTTGGCTGTCGATTCGTTCTGCCTCTTCACGCGGCAGATGCAAGTTGGCGATCGACCAACGCTTGGTTTTCCAACGACCAACATCAACTTCTTGCGACACCAGATCAAATTGCATGAGCCAGTATTGAGGGTCTTTGATTGTTACAGGCACACATCACTCCTTGTCATGTCCGCAGCATATTCCAAACGTAGATTTAGCCGGTGCTGCGCTTGCTGCTGTGGTTGCTATTTACCCAACAAAGCAAAACACATACCAGTCACAAAGGGTTGGAACAGGTTTTGCAAATAACCTATGGATTCAAGCATTCTCATTTTCAGTCACAAGGAACTCGGCTAGATGCCTCACCCAAAAATCATCACCACGCAATCAGAGATCCCCCAAACCATCGATGTCATGGTTCATGACGAGTATGGAGAAACCATGACCAAGCAAATCGCGTGCGAGCGAGCGTTAACGGTGTACCTCAATTGGCAGGAGATCGTGACGCTGATGACACTCGGTGCCCGCCCTGACATGTTGGTGTTAGGGTATTTGAAGAATCAAGGGTTGATTGAAGATGCCAGTGCGCTCGATTCCGTCATTATTGATTGGCAAACCCAATCAGCGGCTGTTGTCACAAGCGAACAGAACGAAGACATAGAAGAAACCTTATCGAAGAAAACGGTGACCTCAGGGTGTGGTCAAGGCACCATGTTCGGTAACGTCATGAAGAAATTAGAAAACCTGCAGCTTCCTCGCCCACACATTAAACAATCTATGCTCTATGGCTTACTCGAAGCACTCACCCACCACAATGACACTTACAAAGCCGCAGGCGCCGTGCATGGCTGCGCCGTATGCCGAGATACAGAAATCCTTTCCTTTGTCGAAGACATTGGCAGACATAATGCCGTTGATACCTTAACGGGGGAGATGTGGCTTGAAGGCGAAACGGGGGGCGACAAAGTCTTTTATACGACGGGAAGACTGACCTCGGAGATGGTCATCAAGGTGGCGCAAATGGGAATTCCCGTGTTGCTGTCACGTTCCGGTATCACCCAAATGGGGCTCGATCTCGCCAAGCAGTTAGGCATTACTATGATTGCCCGCGCCAAAGGCCACCGCTTTCAGGTGTTTAACGGGGCTGAGAATATCGAATTTGATGTAAAAGGCGGTCGTGATGAGTGAGTTTCCGGCCTTTATGAATGCGCGTCAGGTCGCGGAATACCTCGATCTGAACGAAAAGAAAGTTTATAGCCTTGCTAACGATGGCGTATTACCCGCCACCAAGGTCACTGGAAAATGGCTATTCCCTAAAAGCCTACTTGACCGCTGGTTGATTGAATCGAGCCACAACGGTGTCTTCAACGATCGCCTACTCATTGCAGGCTCTGATGACCCTTTGCTTCAGCACATTGTAAGCAAGATGGCGGCGGCTCTTGGCAGCACAGCACTGGTTGGCTATACCGCTACCGGCACCAAACAAGGCCTCGCGATGTTAGAAAAAGGTCACGTTGATATCTGCGCCATTCACTGGGGAAATGCAGAAGAAGCAAAACTGCGTCACCCAGCGTTGATTCAACAGTACTCTGGTCATAGAAATTGGGTGCTGCTTCACGCATTTGAACGTCAGCAAGGGCTGATCATGCGTTCTGAAATGCTCGAAAAACTCGAAGACCCACATCACTTTATCGACAATAAGTGGCGATGGGCAGGACGACAAGACGGCGCAGGAAGTGCGCGTGCTATGGATGAATGGCTATTTCGAAACGGAACAACCCGCGATCAACTGAATACCGTGGTTGAATGCCTGAGCGAGCGCGAACTCGGCTCCGCCATCGCCCGCGGTGCCGCTGACATTGGTTTTGGTAGCCAAAGTGGTGCTGGCGAATTTGGGTTAGCATTTCACCCTATCGCCAACGAGGCGTTTGAGCTCGTCATCCCCAAAAACATCTACTTTCGCGCATTGGTTCAGCAACTAGTTCATCATTTGGATGACGTCGCGACTCTTAAGCAAAGTGAACAGTTTGGGGGCTATCACTTCGCCCATACTGGCAAACAAATGTGGGCTGCAGAGTAGGCTGACTTTACCGCTACTCCACAACGTTCAATGACGTGATTTCATCACCCATTTGGATTTTTTCACGCAAGTAAAGCGTGAATGTCGTGCCCTCGCCCAATTGCGAATCCACTTTTATTTCCCCGCCCAAGCCACTGACGATACCTTGGGTGACTGCCAATCCAAGCCCTGTACCAGATCGACGCGTGGTGAAAAAGGGGTCGAATATTTTGGTCATGTTTTCATTTGCAATGCCACAGCCAAAATCTTGAATAGATATTTTAGCGCCTTGTATAACACCTCGAATATCTACCCAATCGTCAGATTTCACGATTAACTTACCTTTATCGTTCATAGCATGAACGCCATTCATCTGTAGGTTAACCAGCACCTGCAAAAGCTGATGACGGTTGATCTCCACACAACACTTGGCATTGAGTTCGGTCTCGATGTCGACATCTTGTTTTTTTGTGCCCGAACGCACTAGCACCACACTTTCTTCAATCACGGGATTCACATGTTGCCAAGTGACAGTATCTTGAACGCCCCCTTGGCGGCTGTATTGCAATAGGCTACGCGTGATATTTCGAATACGGTCGATTTGCGCCAGCACCGTGCTCATCTCCTCCGAAATAAGATCACTATGCTTACCCAGCTCATACTCCATCAACTCTATATTGCCCAGAATAACCGCGGTGGGGTTGTTTATTTCGTGCGCAATCCCGGCAGTCAACTCTCCCAGTGCTGCCAGTTTTTCATTTAATAACAGCTTGTTTCGAGTTTGCTCTAGCAAGCTGATGTTGTGCTCTAGCTCTTCGGTTTTCTCATGCAGACTTGCTGTTCGTTGTTTAACTTTATCTTCCAGCTCTAAAGCACTTTGTCGAATCGCTTCATTTTGCTTTTTTAGCTGATCAAGCATGCTATCGAACTGTCGAGCGAGAATAGCCAGTTCGTGCTGAGGGTCTAAACCCAATTTGCCGATCCTCGCATCTTGTTCAAAGCGCATAAGATGAACCACACGGTGAATGCGCTCTATGGGCCGGAATAAGTCTTTGGCACCGCGATAAACCAGTAGCCCTGAGATGAGAAGCGTTAGTAAAATCCCTACCCCAAGTTCAATGAGGTTGGTGAGATATCGACTGATCAGCGGCCATTCAAGGTAGCCGGTATAAAGCATGCCAATAACCGTATTGTTGAAGTCTCGGATGGGCTTATACGCAGAGATATACCACGCATCATAAACGTATGCGCGATTAACCCACTCATCGCCATCAAGCAGCACAGTATTGCGCACTTCATCTGACACTCGCGTCCCAATGGCACGCCCAAAACGATTGTCACTGTCTAAGGGGACATTGGTACTCACACGGATATCATCCATGAACAGGGTGACGGTTCCCACGCTGGCCTCGGGCAGTTTTCCGGGAGGAAATACAAGATCACGGATCCTATCTACCAAGACGGTACTGTTGTTGAGCAGTAACCCTCCATCCACAATCCATTCTAATCGTCCGTTTTCATCGTAAAGAGGTAATAAGGTGCGACTAATTAAACCGCGTGATTCCTTGATGTTTTCCTGCAACAGCGGGATCTCAGCGCGGGCAGACATATCGGGGGAAATCGAGTCCAGTTCGATCGCAGACATCACTTGAAAAAAGGTCTGCTCTTTGCCGTTCAAAATTCGTTGTCTCAAGCTTTGCGGCAATCGGTCAATATCACTGGCAGGGTATACAGCAAGGAAGTCCACGCCATACTTATCAGCACGAGATTGTGCCCAACTCAATATCTTTTCCGGTTCGTCAGCTATTCGGGCAATTTGCGTTTGAAAGTCATATGAATCGGCGATGGCATGTAATTGACTACGTTGTTCTCGTTGCAGTACTTCCATACTGTTGCTGGCGACAGCAAGGTCTGCTTTGACGCCTGACAAGGCATTTTTCCACGAATAAGCGACCGTCCAATACATGGTCAATGCGATGAGTGCGAGTAACGTAATGATAATGGGCACAGATGTCAGCACCAACAGGCGGTAACGCACCATGGTTCGAAAACGCTGTCGCCACTTGTTAATCAAGTTCATTGCAGACTCCCTTCAGCATCCCATCGCGCCCAACAAGGGATAACCCTATTCATCAAGCCACTCTTTAAACTTTCGCTCCAGGGTTTTTCTCGCCACACCAAGTTGTCGTGCCGCCGCGGACTTGTTTCCTTCATGCGCACCAACAACTTTCTCAATGTGCGCCCGCTCCACCTCTTTTAAAGGCCAAACTAACGGATAACCCTCTTCGTAACGCTCCTGATCTAATTGCGTTTGCTGCTCGTCTAGGTTGTCACTTATCGATAAGGGCGAGTCACCTTGCCAATGACCCAGATCTGGCTTACCCAGTAATATTGCTCGCTCGACGGTATTCTTCAGTTCTCGAATGTTGCCCGGCCAATCGTAATATCGCATTGCAGCAAGCTCGAGCTCAGACCACACGACGGGTTTTAGCCCAAGATCCCGCGCCAGCACATCGGAGAAATGGTTGAGCAACAATCCGATATCATCAACACGCTCTCTCAGTGGTGGTAATTCCACTGATAACACATTCAAACGATAGAAAAGGTCTTTTCGAAAACGTCCTTCCCCGACCTCATCATGCAAGTTTCGATTGGTCGCGGCGACAATACGCACGTCAACGCTGACTTCACGCTCAGCACCGACGGGACGAATGGTTTTTTGCTCTAACGTACGCAGCAAAGACGCCTGCATGGATAATGGCATCTCGCCAATTTCATCAAGAAACAAGGTGCCTTTGTCTGCCACTCTAAAAAGGCCATCTTTGTTTTTTCGCGCGCCAGTAAACGCGCCTGAAACATGCCCAAACAACTCACTTTCTAATAGCTCTGGCGCAATGGCTCCGCAGTTAAGCGGAACAAAAGGCCCCGAACGACCACTCATACCATGAAGTGCGCGCGCGACGAGTTCTTTACCTGTGCCCGATTCACCTTCAATTAATACCGCAGCGGGAGACGGCGCAAGGCGCGAGATAACTTCACGCATGGCGAGTGTTTTGGGCGCTTCGCCAATAATATCGATGGGAAACGAACGGGCGACATCACGTTGAAGCGCAATATTTTTACGCTCAATCATGCGTTTATCGAGACAACGTTGCACTGATTGCAGCATTTGCTCCAGATTGAAAGGCTTGAGAATGAAGTCTGAAGCGCCTGCTCGAAGCGCTTTAATGGCAGTCTCCAGTTCGGCATAACCCGTCATGAAAATAATGTCGCTACGACGCTCATCATCATCAAACGCTTCGTGCCAATCAATACCAGAACGTCCTGGCAAGTTAATGTCCACGATGAGTAAATCGAAGTGATTCCGCTTGCGCAGGGCTTCTGCCTCTTCCAAAGACGATGCGGTTTCAACCTGAGTCAGCTTTTTAGACAACGCTTTGTTCAAGATCGCTCGCATGCCGGGTTCGTCATCAACCACCAAGGCAGAGAAACCAAATTGCTGCAACGCATCCTTCATTTTATGAACATCCCTATTCGTTTCTTGCCTGCCATCATACATGGGACATTTTGACTCAGTCTATGAGACTCGCCACAGTTCAATGCATTGCACTCAGCTCTACAAGTCATTTGAGAGTCAAAAATACTTTTATTTTTCAGTCAATTAAACCTGTTGACGCACAGGCGAAAAATTTGGCATTTTTGTTGCTTAGTCAATATTTGCCCTCATTCATTGATGAGGTCATAAAATCAAAATAACCATCGTCAGGAAGACTAATGAACTCAATGAAAATAACTAAAACGTTCGCACTGGTTTCAATTCTACTTTCCGTTTCCGGAACTGTTAGCGCAGCAGAACTCGTTCGGTTGGCAACCACCACCAGCACCTATCACTCAGGCTTGCTGGATTTCCTCCTCCCTGAATTTAAAAAAGACACAGGCTACGACGTCCAAGTGCTCGCTGCGGGCACAGGTAAAGCCTTAAAAATGGGGGAGAATGGCGATGTGGATTTGGTGATGACTCATGCACCAAACGCAGAAGCCAAGTTCGTGGATAAAGGCTACGGCGTTCTTCCACGAGGACTCATGTATAACGATTTCGTACTTGTCGGCCCAGTCAGCGATCCTGCAAAGGTCAAAGGCATCAAAGATGTCACTGCCGCATTAGCAAAAGTGGCAGAAACGGACAGGCACTTTGTTTCACGAGGGGATGATTCCGGCACCCACAAAAAAGAACTCCTTCTTTGGCAGGCGGCTTCTGTTAAACCGGAATTTTCAGCCTACAAGGCCGTTGGTCAGGGAATGGGCCCCACCCTCACTATGGCGAATGAAATTCAAGGGTACACTCTCACCGATCGTGGTACTTGGCTGGCGTATCAAAGCAAGCTGGAACTTGGTGTTCTCGTTGAAGGCGACAAACGCTTATTCAACCCTTACCAAGTTATTCTGATCAACCCTAGCCGCTATCCAGACCTCAATTACCAAGGTGCAAAAGAGCTAAGTGATTGGCTGGTTAACCCAAAAGCGCAAGCCATGATTAATGATTTTAGAGTAAACGGTCAGCAACTGTTCGTGGCGGATGCAGGCTAATGGACATGCTGGAAACAACTCGACAAGCCGCCGCACTGCTATTTAGTGGTGATACCACGCTATGGGGCATTGTCGGGGTCTCGTTTTCCGTGTCCCTTGTAGCAATTGGGTTGGTCATCGTGCCCGCCCTATTGCTTAGCTTTGCGCTCGCTTATTGGGAGATCCCCGGCAAGTGGATCGTCTTGTCCATCGTGAACACGCTCCAGTCTGTTCCTACTGTGGTCATTGGGCTATTGCTTTATATGCTTTTGTCACGGGCAGGCCCTATGGGTGACTGGAAAATGCTATTCACACAAAAAGCGATGATATTGGGGCAAGTCCTCATCAGCTTACCGATTTTGGTGTCGATGATGCATGCGGCTTTTCAAAACAGTGACAAGCGAGCATGGGAAACCGCCTACACCTTAGGCGCTTCTATTCCCCGAGCCATGATGACCTTAATGTGGGAGATTCGATTCCCTCTTCTTGCCGCTGTTATCACCGCTTTTAGCCGCATTATCACTGAAGTTGGCTGTTCAATGATGGTTGGCGGCAATATTCTCAATTACACCCGAAACATTCCCACCGCCATAGCGTTAGAAACATCAAAAGGCGCTTTTGCAGAGGGAGTCGCACTTGGCATGGTCCTGTTGTTGCTGGCTTTGACGATGAATTTCTTCATCAGCTTTGCCCGCGGAAACGGCCATTTACGGACATAATCAGGGGCAATGATGAGTCAAATTACATTGGAAGCCATCGACCTTTCTGTGAAATATAAGCATCGATTGCTATTTCATATCCCCTCATTAAAGGTCTGCCCAGGGGATGCTATTTATTTATCCGGACAAAACGGCATCGGCAAAACCAGTTTGTTGAAAGTCATGGCCGGCATTCAAAAGCCAACCAAAGGTACACTGAATCTAAAACGTCCTTCATGGTTACAACGACTAGCAGGGTTTTCAGGTCAAAGTGGCGTGGTTTACATGCATCAAACCCCTTACCTTTTTGATGGTACAGTGGCTGAAAATGTCGCCTATGGCTTGATGGGCAAGCATTTCTGTCAAAGACGGCGACGTCAGCTTACAATGCAAGCCTTGCGCAAAATCGGGCTAGAAGCCCTAAGCCACGAACATATCTCCGTACTATCTGGCGGAGAGAAACAAAAGGTCGCCATGGCGCGCGCTTGGGCACTCAGCCCTTCAATCCTTCTGATGGACGAATCTTGCGCTAACCTAGATCCTGATGCCATTGATGCGCAAAAGCATATGATTGATGACTTGATAGAACGTGGCGCCAGTTTGGTGATCACTAGCCATCATCCCAACAAATTGACGGAATGCTGCAATCAACAATGGCGGATTGAAAATCAGCGTCTAATCCATAAACCTAAACTCAATATTATCGACAAGGACAATCATGCCTTCGCATCCTGACACCACTTGGGTCATTCTCGCTGGCGGCCAAGCTCGCCGCATGGGTGGCCAAGATAAGGGACTTGTGACCCTGAATCAGAAACCTTTGATTGATTACGTTCATCACAGACTGCAAGAGCAAGGTGCTGACATTGCGGTGAACGCTAACCGCAATCAAGAAATCTATCAGCAATATGGTCCAGTCTTTGGTGATGTATTGGAAGGCTTTCCTGGGCCACTCGGCGGAATGCATGCTGCGATGTCACACCTTGATAGTGAATGGTTAGGCTTTGTGCCTTGTGATTGTCCCAACTTGCCACACAATCTGATTAAAAAAATGGTCTCTGCGATTAATGAAGAGACCGAGATTGTGGTTGCCCATGATGGCGAATCCGTTCAACCCGTCGTGACCATGATGAAGCGCGATATTTTTGAACGCCTCGATCGCTTTCTCGCTAACGGTGACCGGAAAATCGTGATGCTCTACGATCTTTGTACCACTCATTTTGTTGATTTCAGTGATGAGCATGATGCCTTCATCAACTTAAACACCCCGGATGAATTGGAGAAGTACGGAGCTATTTCATGAGCTTGTCCAACTGCTCACTGCCCATTTTAGGGTTTGCTGCGTTCAGTGGGACAGGTAAAACGACCCTGTTGGAAAAGCTCATTCCAGCCTTGGTCGAGAAAGGCATTCGCATTGCCATGGTCAAACACGCGCATCATGATTTTGATGTCGATAAACCGGGTAAAGACAGTTATCGCCTTCGCAAAGCAGGCGCAACGCAAATGCTCATCAGCTCTCGCTATCGCCACGCGTTAATGACGGAAACCCCTGATGACGAATGCACGCTCAATCAATTGCTTGGTCAACTTGACCAAAACAACGCTGATTTAGTGTTAGTAGAAGGTTTTAAGCATCAGGCTTTCCCCAAGATAGAACTTCACCGCTGGGCACTTGAAAAGCCTTGGCTTCACCCGGAAGATCCAAACATTGTGGCGGTCGCTTGCGATGAGCCACCTTCTTCTGCACCCTCTTTCGCGCTTTCATCAACGTCCCTGCCACGTCTAGACATCAATGACATTGGAAGTTTAGTGGGGTTTATTCAACGTTGGATGGAAAGCCATCACGCACAAACCGCCACGTGCGATTCTCTATCGCCAACCATGCTGTCTATGGAAGATGGCAAAAGCCAAATCCTTGCTGCGATTTCGGTGTCTAAAAACACCGAAACATGCGGCCTTAATGAACTGCCTAATCGCGTGTTCGCAGTAGATATCGTCGCGCCCGTCAACGTGCCTTCTTCTACCAACTCGGCAATGGATGGCTATGCCATTCGCAGTGACGATATTGAACGCGAAACCTATCGTCTCGTGGGTGAAGTGTTTGCAGGTCACCACTATGCTGAAAAACTCTCAGCAGGAGAATGTGTGCGTATTATGACTGGCGCGCCCGTTCCTGAAGGCGCAAATACGGTGATCATGCGTGAACAGGCAAGCAACGATAACGGAACAGTGTCTTTCGATACCGATAAAGGTGCTGTCCGTGCCGGGCAAAATGTGCGTCAAGCGGGTGAAGATCTTCGAAAAGGTTCGACGGTTTTTCATGCCGGAAAGCGCATTGGAGCAGCAGAGCTGGGAATGATGGCGTCGCTAGGTTTTGATAGCGCTGAAGTATTCAAACCCATAAAGGTTGCCCTATTTTCAACCGGTGATGAAGTACAAGCACCAGGTATACCAGCAAAATCTCACTGCATTTATGATGCGAACCGATACACGCTACGAGCCATGCTCACCAAACTCGGTTGCGAGATCCTCGATTTCGGCATCATTGAAGACACGGAAGCAGCACTGAACGACACACTCCTCGCTGCAACAAAGCAAGCCGACATGGTAATTTCGTCCGGCGGCGTATCTGTAGGCGATGCAGACTACATCAAAACCGTATTAAACCAACTGGGTGACATTAACTTCTGGCGCGTCAACATGCGCCCTGGCAGACCGCTCGCCTTCGGCACACTAGGCGATAAGCCTTTCTTTGGGCTACCAGGCAACCCTGTCGCAGTGATGGTGACGTTCTTACAGTTCGTTGAGCCCGCCATTCGTAAAATGCAAGGCGATGTATACTGGCAGCCTGAAACGCTATCCGCAATTACACAAGAGCGTATCCGCTCGCGCCGCGGTCGCACTGAATATACACGTGGGATATACAGCATCAGTACCAATGGTCAGCTCGAAGTCAGATCTACGGGCTCACAGGGTTCGGGTATTTTGCGTTCAATGAGTGAGGCCAACTGCTTAATTGAAGTCGCACCGAATGTTGATAATGCGGAAGTGGGCGATCGCGTCTCCATCATTCCACTGGCATCTCGACTGTAATAGTTCACGCACAGCCATTGCTGACTCAGACACAAAAAAAGCGGCGATAATCGCCGCTTTTTTATTCTTTGTTTTGAAACTGAATATACCCAAACAACCTGTAGATGCTGGATTTCAGCTGCGCCTATTTACCCAACGCTTCTTTGTAATGTACGCGGCAAACAGACTCATAGCGGTCATTGCCGCCAATCACCACTTGATCACCATCGGCAATGGCGTTGCCATCAGCGTCAGTTCGAATAACCATATTAGCTTTGCGTCCACAGTGACAAATAGTTTTAAGCTCAACCAATTTGTCTGCCCACGCCAGTAAGTATTTCGATCCTTCAAACAACTCACCAAGAAAGTCAGTGCGAAGGCCATAACACAATGCTGGAATGCGTAATTTATCGACCACTTCGGTAATTTGATGAACCTGTTCTTTCGTCAAAAACTGGCACTCGTCTACCAACAAACAATCGACTTTTTGATTGCTGTTGATGTCGCTCACTGCAGCAAAAATATTGTCTTCAGGTGAGAACAATTGCGCGTCGGCTTGAAGGCCAATACGTGAACTGACTTTACCCAGCCCATAGCGATCATCAATGGCAGCAGTGAAGATAAGCGGATTCATGCCACGCTCTTGGTAATTGAATGACGATTGCAGAAGTGTCGTCGACTTCCCTGCGTTCATTGCAGAGTAATAGAAATACAGCTGGGCCATTGGGCTCTCCCGAGAAAAAGACGCTGGCATGCTACCGAAAAAAGCGAAGGGGTAAAAGCGTTGCAAGCCGCGAAATGATACAAAAAAACCTCCCGACTGGGAGGTTTTTCGAATAGATGTTAAGCCAGCTTACCTGGGCGACGAGATAGCCAACCAAATAATACGCAAACCAATACAAACGCGCACATACCCGCCAGCAACGATATTGACAGCGAATCCGTGTAGCCTAAGACCAAGTAGGACAAGCCCGCCACCAAGGCAATAGCCAGTGCGTAAGGCAGTTGCGTAGATACGTGATCGATATGGCCACAACGCGCACCGGTTGACGACAAAATGGTCGTGTCTGAAATCGGCGAGCAATGGTCACCGAATACTGCACCCGCCAGTACCGCGGACAACATAGGCAGCATTAACGCAATATCTGTCGCAGCAGAAAGATCACCGGCAATAGGCAACATGATGCCGAAGGTTCCCCAAGAAGTTCCTGTCGAAAACGCCATTGCTGCAGACAACAAGAACAAAATAACAGGCAACAGTTGTGGTGACAGATTTCCCTGAATCAAGGTAGACAAGAACTTACCCGTTGCCATGTCGCCAATGACGCTGCCGATTGTCCATGCAAAAAGCAGAATTAAGATGGCACCAAACATAGATTTAGAGCCAACCCAAACGGTTTGAGCCACGTCTGATACTGGAATACCCTGTTTAAACACAGTCACCAATGCCACGAACAGTCCCATTGCACTCCCGTACAGCAAAGACATACCTACATCGGTATTTTCAAACGCTCCGAGGATAGAAAATGCTTTACCGTCGGCCGCTAAAACTTGTGCACCTGAGTAAACCATCCAAGACATGGTCGCCACAATCAGCACAATAATCGGCACAATGAGATCTGTAACTCGGCCTTTGTCACTTTCTTTAATACCTAACTCATCATCAAGTGAAGTATCACTATTTTCGTCATCGCCAAGACGACTGCCAGTTGATGCTTGGTATTCAAAGCGACGCATCGGGCCAACATCCATTTGGAACCATGCCACTGCAAACACCATCAGCAGCGCAAAAATGGCATAGAAGTTCATCGGGATCATATGCGCAAATGCACTTAATGGGCTGTACTCTGTGACACCGTGACTAACAAGAATGCCACCAACAATCGTAATGATGTAAGCCCCCCAACTAGAGGCTGGCATGATGACGCACATAGGTGCCGCAGTGGAATCAAGAATATATGCCAATTTCGCACGAGAAACATGGAAGCGATCAGTAACGGGGCGGCTGATTGCACCCACGGCTAGACTGTTAAAATAGTCATCGACAAAAATGAAAACACCGAGAAAAGCCGCGAGCAATTTAGCACCACGTTTGCTTTTAACACGTGTCTGAGCCCATTCAGCGAAAGCGCGCGTGCCTCCGGAAAGGGTAATCAATGCGGTGATAGAACCCAGCAAGACAAGAAAAGCAACGATGCTCATGTTCCAGCTATTAATACTGCCGTCGGCAATAAATAAGCCTTTGATAAGACCGAATAAATAAGATGCTGTTCCCGAGATAGAAAAATCATTCAGTAGCACAGCGCCTGAAAGAATACCCAGCCCTAAAGATAACAAAACACGACGAGTAACAATGGCGAGGCCCAGCGCGAGAATCGCGGGCAATACCGATAATGATGACGCGGAAAAATCGACTAAATTCATGATCTCTATATCAACCTATGAGGTTGGAGATCTACTGCAGAAACGGAAACCACTGAAATAGAATGATGGTTAAACGCATTCTTAAACCCTACAGTAGCGCTCCATAGTTAAATCCCAATACTATGGCAGTGTTGTATCTTTCGATTACAACCCCAGCAAGACAGCTTGATAGGCAAAGCTTACTTCGGCGTCATTTCCTTTCACACGTTCTCATTGGCATCACCCTAAAACGTGTTACTGATAAATCACGCACCTCTACGTGCATAATGCCAGCGTATTGTAGGTGACATGAGAGACATTGCAATATCCATCTCAATGATTTTACACATCAACACCATTGCATTTACAACTCTCAAACAAGTTTCCTTTCCCGCTCTCTGATCGCACACAAAGCTAAACACGCCTGACAGATTTATTGTACATTCTACAAAAATGAAACAACTTCTGTACTAAGTAAATGATGCGATTTAATTCAATTTGCACTTTTTTTTAATTTCGATATCTAATGTTTCAATATTTAATTAAACAAATATTGCATAGAATTAATAATTCTTGCTACTCTTAGCCTCGAAGCTAATTATTATAAACAGAGAATAGGATAGGCATAATGTCTGACGCACTGAAAGTATTATTAAATCTACGTAGCCTTCGTGCCGTTGCACGTGAACTTTCCCTAGAACAATTACAAGAAGCTCTTGAGAAACTTCAAACTGTCGTCGCTGAGCGCGAAGAATCTGAAGCAGAAGCTCATGAAGCGGAAAAAGAGCGTCTAGAGAAACTTGAGAAATACCGTGAAATGCTGATCAAAGACGGTATTGATCCTGAGGAACTGTTGGCTACTCTGGGTGGTGCTAAACCAAAATCAAAGCGTGCTGCTCGCCCAGCTAAATATAAGTACATCGATGTAGACGGTTCAGAAAAAACGTGGACTGGTCAAGGTCGTACGCCAAAGACAATTAAAGAAGCACTAGACAGCGGTAAGAAAATCGAAGATTTCCTACTGTAATCGAATGTTTATTGTCACAACAAAAACCTCTCGTTTTTGTTGAACAATGAAAAAAGGGGCTTACGCCCCTTTTTTCATTGTTAGTCGCACCATCACTTTACTGTTTCATATGATGCTATTTTCTTACGTCGTCTAACTGTTATCACTCTCACCTTGTATCTATTTGTATCTATCTGACTGAATTCTCATCGTCTAATCACCAATAAAAGACCATGTGATATACAAGGTATAACGCTATTCTTCATACGAAGAAATCTTATCCATGCTTAATTCTGTCGGCTAAATGGCTCACTGCAATAGCGAAATAGTGAGAGCGATTCCACTTCATCAAGCTTTGATAATTCCCATAGACCAAGTAACTACGCCCATATTCATCATCCGGCTGGATCAACCACGCTTTTATATCGACATCCGGCAACGTTGCATTATTCATACGACGCACACCAACAGCCTGCCATCCTGCCAAAGTTTTGGCTTTATCTTGACTTAAACCTGACATTTCTTTGCCAATGCCTTCTGGGACTTTTACCTGACGTCCCCAAGTGTATTCATCATCCCATCCTGCATTTTTTAAATAATTAGCAGATGACGCAAATACATCTGGTTTCGAGGTCCAAATATCTTTTTTACCGTCGTTGTTTCCATCAGCAGCAAATGAAATAAAGGAACTCGGCATAAACTGACATTGCCCCATCGCCCCCGCCCATGACCCTTTCATGTCATTAGGCGCTATGTGGCCTTCTTGTAAAATAGTTAATGCTGAAAACACTTCTTTGCGGAAAAACGCTTCACGTCGACCGTCATAAGCCAATGTCGTCAATGCTTCGACGACATTAAAATTACCCGTTAACGCGCCGAAGTTACTTTCAACCCCCCAAAGCGCCACAAGAAAACGAGGCTGTACGCCGTATTCTTCACCAATACGTTTTAGATCGTCATAATGTTCGTCATACAAACGACGGGCTTTTTTCACTTTCCAATCAGGTACCGCGCGCGGGATATATTCATCCAGCGTGAGTCGTTTCTCAGGCTGATTTCGGTCGGCTTTGACTGCCCTCTCTCGATAACGAATACCATCAAATGCCTGCTCAAGTAACTGAGCATCGATCCCTTTCGCCGAGCCTTCTTGCTTAAGACCCGTCACATACTCATCAAAGCTGGGCTTTTCTGCCAACACGGGTGCTGACAAAGACAATGCAGCCCCAATGAGTATCCCTATCAGTCCTTTACGCATAGCGCTCCTTTATAACTTGGTGTTTTTTGTTCGAATATGTAGCAGTGCCCCATCAGGTGGTGGTGGCAGTTGCAAATAGAAACCTTCGTTCTGCAAACTCTCTTTCACTTTGGAAAGATCCGCAATCGCAAGCTTCTCTCTTTTATCTAGGTTGACCATCATAACGAACTGAGGGTTCCCAAAAGTTTGTAACAATTGTTGAGGTACATCCCCTAAATCATCTTTACGATTTACATAAAGATAGGTCGATTCTTTTTTACTGCTCTTATAGATTGCGCAATACACCTTGTACCTCACAGTGTTGCGATTTCGCAATAAAGAGAAATCGCTTAGATATTTGTTATGAATTCGACGATTAAAACGCCACAAACGGCGTTCATGCTTGCCGCAAAGTTTCCATGAATATACCATGCTGAACACAGTCTGATAATGCGTGCGTCCCTCATATTTTTCGGGATGAAGCGGAAAAGTGTATCCATCTGTTCTTTACACAGATATTTCGCCCCAATCGTTACATTGCAAGGAGGCATTATTCCCATTGCGAGACACATTAATACGCGTAAAATCAGCGCAAACAACTGCCATCAGGACAACATCTAATGACCAAAAACGCTGAGCTCAAAGGCAGTTCATTTACGCTTTCTGTCCTTCATTTATTAGATGACGACTTAGATAGCGCTATGCAGATTCTTTCCGATAAGGTGAACCAAGCACCGGCATTCTTCGACGGCGCACCCGTTGTGGTCGATATTTCAAGACTGCATCGACAACCTGACTTTTCGGCATTGAAAGCCACGATAGAACAGACTGGCATGCTGGTTGTTGGTGTCACAGGGTGCAAACAAAATACTTACCGTGAAGCGGCAAAACTCGCGGGACTCGCTGTGATGAATCCGGCAAACCAAACTCGGGTCAATGACCCTATTCAAACGCCGACAAAAGTCGTCACAACGCCGATTCGTTCAGGCCAACAGGTTTATGCAAAAAACGCCGATTTGGTCGTGCTAAACCATGTGAGTGCTGGCGCAGAGATCATTGCAGATGGCAGTATTCACATCTATGGCGTACTTCGTGGACGTGCAATAGCGGGCGCTAGCGGTCAAAAAGAAGCCCACATTTTCTGCCAGAACCTGCAATCAGAATTGTTATCTATTGCTGGTACATACTGGCTGAGTGAATCCATCCCAGAGCAATACGCAGCTCAACCGGTGAAAGTCTCACTCAAAGAAGACTCTTTAAACATTGAACCCCTCACACTGTAATTATCCAAAGGATTGAGGAATGACTCGAATTATCGTAATCACTTCAGGCAAAGGCGGCGTGGGTAAAACCACTTCAAGTGCAGCCATTGCAACTGGCCTTGCTCAAGCTGGGAAGAAAACAGCAGTTATCGACTTTGATATTGGTCTACGTAACCTTGACCTCATCATGGGCTGCGAACGTCGCGTAGTGTATGACTTTGTGAATGTTATCAATGGTGAAGCAAACCTTCATCAGGCAATGATCAAAGACAAGCGCATTGAAAATCTTTATGTACTTCCCGCCTCTCAAACGCGCGATAAAGATGCTTTGACGAAAGAAGGTGTGGGCCGTGTTCTTGACGACCTTAAAGCGATGGATTTCGATTTCATCATCTGCGATTCACCAGCAGGTATCGAAGCGGGCGCCCTGATGGCGCTATACTTTGCAGATGAAGCCATTGTCACCACGAACCCTGAAGTCTCTTCAGTACGCGATTCAGACCGTATTCTAGGCATTTTGGATTCCAAGTCTCGCCGCGCCGAAAACGGTGAAGACCCAGTGAAAACTCACCTTCTCCTGACGCGCTACAATCCAGTGCGCGTTAACCGCGGTGAGATGCTAAGCGTCTCTGACGTGGAAGAGATTCTGCGTATACCTCTATTGAGTGTTATCCCAGAAAGCCAATCTGTTTTGCATGCGTCAAACAAAGGCGAACCTGTCATTTTGGATGAAGAATCCGATGCCGGACAAGCGTATGCCGACGCTATCAGTCGCCTACTCGGCAATGAGTGCCCATTCCGCTTCTTGGAAGAAGAGAAGAAAGGGTTTCTAAAACGACTATTTGGAGGATAGAACATGGCACTGCTGGAATTTTTCCGTCCGAAAAAGAAAGCATCTGCATCGGTTGCGAAGGAACGCTTGCAAATCATTGTTGCCGAACGTCGCAGCGCCGGGTGTTCAGAGCCCACTTACTTGCCTCAGCTAAAACAGGATATCCTTGACGTTATCCGTAAGTACGTTGATATTTCTCCAGAGCAAGTCTCTGTGGCTCTCGAACAACGAGATGACGATTTGTCTGTTCTAGAGCTCAACGTCACTTTGCCTGACGAAGACAAATAAGCATCAATAAAAAAACCGGCTTTCGCCGGTTTTTTATGCTGCTGTTCTGCCCTGCTTAAGGTTTATTGAGCATAGGCATAACGCGTTCTTCCAAGTAAGCTTTACGCCACCCAGAAAGCAAATCAGGCATTTTCTCTGGATTTTGCTCATTTATCCAAGCCCACTTTAGCACTTGGTGAATTTGTTTTTTCGACCCGATAAACTCAGGCACTACACCCAGCTTTTCCGCGACGGCATTGGTTTGGTCTTTGATGTCTTTGACCATCTGCTTGTAGCCTGGCATGTCAACGAGACGCACGATGGTTTCTGGGTAGTCCGACTCAAGCATTGAATCCAAGTCTGAAACCATACGTAGCATTCGGCTACCGTGACGCTCAACTTCAAATCGGTCAAACCCTTCATCAGCCATTTTATCCAATGAACGAATATCAAAACGCGCCATTTTCCAAAGATGAAGTTCCTTCACCACAAAGTTCAGCGCCAAATCTCGGCGACGAGCTTCTTGTAAACGCCAGCTCGCCAGCTTTTTAAGCACAGCCAGTTGCTTAGGACGAAGCTGCCATGCATTCTTGATATCCAAATAGGCTTTTTCTGGATCCGCTGTCTTTCCGCGCTTGCTAACAATCAGATTGCACTCTTGTATAACAGCTTCTTGCCAGCCCGCAGCTTCAATACGTTCAGCAAGTAGGTGATACAAAGGCCACAGGTAGAACACATCAGCGGCGGCATATTCAAGTTGCTTGTCTGACAGCGGGCGGGCACACCAATCAGTTCGCGCTTCACCTTTATCAAGTGTCACCACCAAGTATTCTTCTACCAAGGCAGCGAAACCCGTAGACAGACCATGCCCTAAAAATGCCGCCATGATCTGAGTATCGACCATTGGCGTTGGCATGACACCAGAATAATGATGGAACACTTCCAAATCTTCACTGCAAGCATGTAGCACTTTGATGACGGATTCATCCGTAAGCAGTGCCCAAAGCGGAGTCATGTCATCGAGCTCAATAGGGTCGATCAGAGACAAGGTTTCTCCATCATAAAGTTGGATAAGACCCAATCTTGGATAAAGTGTTCGAGTGCGAACAAACTCTGTATCCAACATCACTGCTGGAACCTTTCTCGCTTGCTCACAAACTCGTTCGAGTTGAGATACTTCAGTTACTATTTCAAAGTTCACACTGTCATCCGTATTTAATTTTGACGCCCGAGAGCCTGACCTAATCGCGGCGATACACAAGCAAACAGAAGGTGCTTGAGTGGGTATGGGGCCAGAAGCAAACATGCTGGCATAAGCCAGCATGTTTTCAAAGGCATATGCCCTTTATTGTACGCCCTTCAACATCAAAGCGCACGAGGGGTTTATGCTTCTGCTTGTTTCGCCTCTTGCTCTTCACGCAGCGCGCGACGCAAAATTTTGCCGACATTGGTTTTCGGCAAATCTTCACGGAATTCGACAATCTTAGGTACTTTGTAACCCGTAAGATGCTCACGACAATGCGCCAACAACTCTTCTTTGGTCAAGCTTGGGTCACGCTTTACAACGCAAATCTTGACGATTTCGCCTGAGGTTTCATGTGGCTGGCCAATCGCGGCCACTTCCAACACTTTGCCATGCAGCGCAACGACGTCTTCGATTTCATTCGGGTATACGTTGAAGCCCGATACCAAAATCATGTCTTTTTTACGGTCAACGATATGTAAGAAACCATCTTCGTCAAACTTCACCACGTCGCCCGTTGATAACCAACCATCGTCAGTCAGCACTTCTTTGGTCGCTTCAGGACGCTGCCAGTAACCTTGCATCACCTGAGGGCCCTTAACTTGAAGCTCGCCAACTTGGTCGTTAGACACAACATTGCCTTCATCATCAACAATACGAACATCGGTTGAAGGCACAGGCAAGCCAATTGAGCCATTGTAGTCTTTCAAGTCATACGGGTAGGCAGCAACCAATGGTGAACATTCGGTTAGGCCGTAACCTTCCAATAAGTGTTTGCCAGTCAGTTTCTTCCACTGTTCAGCCACTGCACGTTGAACGGCCATACCACCGCCGACGGTCAGACTCAACTTAGAGAAGTCCAATTCATGGAAATCTTCATTGTTCAGCAAGGCATTAAACAGGGTATTCACGCCTGTGATAGCAGTAAACGGATGTTGTTTTAGCTCTTTAATGAAAGCTGGGATGTCACGAGGGTTGGTGATCAACAGATTCTGACCGCCCATCTCAATGAACAACAAGCCATTCACTGTCAACGCGAATACGTGATACAGCGGCAGCGCAGTCACAACGAGTTCACGCCCTTCTTGAAGTACAGGCGCATACATGGCTTTGGCTTGATCCACGTTCGCCAGCATATTTTTGTGCGTCAGCACCGCGCCTTTTGCCACGCCTGTCGTACCGCCCGTGTATTGCAGGAACGCAATATCGTCGCCCGTCATAAACGGTTTCACGTACTGCATGCGACGGCCTTTCTTGAGAGCAAGGCGCATTGAGGTAGCATGTGGCAGGCTGTATTTCGGCACCATCTTCTTGATGTACTTCACCACGAAGTTAACGATTGTACCTTTCGCACGAGGAAGCTGATCGCCCAAACTGGTCAGAATCACGTGGCGAACGCTCGTGTTATCAACCACTTTTTCAAGCGTGTGAGCAAAGTTCGACACAATAACGATCGCGGCAGCGCCTGAATCATTTAATTGGTGTTCAAGCTCACGCGGGGTGTATAGCGGGTTAACGTTAACCACTACACAGCCAGCGCGCAAAATACCAAACAACGCAATAGGGTATTGCAGCAAGTTAGGCATCATCACAGCGACACGGTCGCCTTTTTTCAGACCAAGATCGTTTTGCAGGTAAGCCGCAAATGCACGACTGCGCTCTTCCAACTTGCGGAAAGTCATGACCTGCCCCATGTTAATAAAGGCAGTTTGGTCGGCATATTTTTGAACCGACTTTTCAAACATTTCTACCAAAGATGGGTACATGTTCGGGGTAATTTCCGCTGGTACATCTGATGGGTAGCGGTTATGCCAAACCTTATCCACTTGATCTCTCCTATTTAATATCGCGGGTCTTGGCCCACGTCAGAAGCAAAAATTCAAACGAGTGTTTTAACACCCAATTAGACCACGAGTAACAATCAATTAACATCACCACACTTTGTGAGATGTAGCTTTGTCACAAAATCAATGATCAACGCAGCAGTTTTCTCCTGACTTTGAAGATGGCAGTGGTGTGTACCTCTTACCATTTCAACGGTCAAATCCTTAAACCACTCTTTGCGCTGTTCAGCGAGTGGGCTGCGTAATTCTGGATATCCGTCGTCGCCAATAATCGCGAGAACTGGACATTGTATGCCTTTGATGAGGTGTTCCGCGTGGTGCATCGACATACGATAAATCGATTCTGTCTTTAGCTTGGCGTCGTGTCTCCAACGCCACTCTTCACCCACTTGCTGAATGCCACGGGTCACCAAAGGGGTTAAATCTTCAATGGATACTTTATTAATGCCACGGCGCAACTTTAACGCCGCATCCAATGACGGCAAACTTCTCGGTGCTTTAATTTTTTGGCGACTTTCGACGCCATGACGAAGACGATCAACCACTTTGTCGTCTCGTTCAGACATCGGGCCAAGTGCCTCAATCATCACCAACCCCTTCGCACGTTCTGGAAACGCGGCACTCCAACATGAAGCAACCAATCCGCCCAATGAATGACCAACGAGGAAGATCTCTCTATCACCCAACTGTAAAATCAGTTGGTGCAAATCATCCACGTAGTCGAAGAAAGGGTAAAAACTGTCGGCACCTTTATGATCAGACAAGCCGTGTCCAGGCCAGTCAGGCATCACTAGGTCAACATGTTCGGTTAGCAGGGGAACAAGAGGTTCAAAACTTCCGCTATTGTCTTGCCAGCCATGAAGCATTAGCAAAATAGGCTTTTGAGTCTCAGACAGACAAACCTGCGCGGCGAGATTCCCAAACCTCACTGCAAATTGTTTTTGTTCTAATACCATGATGCACTGCTGAAAGCTGTATCGGCTTCGCTCTGTTTTCAGAGGGCGCGAAGCCTATCACAGACGAGGTTAATTAAGTGGTACGAGGAGTTGAATTTATCCCGCATTCATACAAATACGTCCACACCAAACATTGCCATAATTTCCTCACGCCTCGCTTGATTCTTCACCTCCATGTAGGAGAGAAGCGCATGCCGGCTTCGACCATCGGGTAAATCATAATGGATCTGTTGGTGGGCGTCTTGTGCGAGCTCTGGGTTGCGAATTCCTTGACTCACCGCTTTGGCAACAACCGTTGGCTGAGTAACCTCAGCTCCTGCTTGCGCCTTCTGTGATTTTTTACGCCCTGCACTCGCTGGACGCTGAATCGGTTGCGGTAGTCCTTGAATTGAAACCATGGCTGCTCTTCTCGGCTCGTTTTATCCTAGCTGCAAACGAAAATGCAGAATTATTCGCGACCAGGTAGCTTTTTCCACGCTACGGTGTCACGCAGATAAACAGGGCTTGCATGTTCTGCATCCACAGCCTCACCACGCGCAAGCGCATGATACGCAAGAATAAGCATGTCTTCAGCTTCTGGATACAAAACGCCGCTATCTGTTGTTTCTAAGTGTAGCTGGCTTATCAAATCTGGGTAGGCCTGCCAGCCTGTTCCTGCCGTAAACCATGAGGCATTTGCCAGTTGCGGATTGAACAGTGCCGGAGGTAATACCGCTTCTTCCACAACCGTTGTCCAGTCACCGTTATCAAGACGTTGAAAGCCACCTGCGTAAATTTCATTCATGCGTGCATCAATGGTTGCAAGCACGTGGTCAGCTTGGTGACGGCGATACGCCTGCTGCGCCATGGCTGCCAGAGTAGAAACCCCCACCATTGGCAAGTTCGCACCGAACGCTAGTCCTTGCGCAATACCGATACCAATGCGCACACCGGTAAAACTTCCTGGCCCACGACCAAATGCTAACGCATCTAATTGATTCAGCGTTAAGCCGGCTTCTGCCAATACGCTATCAACCATTGGTAAGATTTTCGTGGTGTGTTCACGTGGCGCAATTTCACAGCGAGCGATCGTTTCGTCACCCACTTTTAATGCCACAGAACAGTTTTCAGTTGCCGTATCGACGGCAAGAATTTTAGAAGTCATTTACGCCTCGGGTGTCGCTGTAGTTTGAGCAACATCGTAGTTATTTATGTCTGTTAATTGTTTCTTTTGTTTACATGCGCCTTAATAACGCTTATTGCTCATCTCGTTCATCGCTAGCGTCATTCTCGCTAGCATCAATAGCCATGAGAAACTCACTGACTTTTGCCAAATCTCGCGTTCTTGGGATAGGCGGCAAGCTGCGCAAAAATGTCTCGCCGTATTGACGGCTCACTAAACGATTGTCACAGATAATCAGTGCGCCATGATCGCTTCTGTCGCGGATCAACCGACCAACGCCCTGCTTTAATGTAATCACCGCGTCAGGGATTTGAACCTGCGAGAACGGGTCTCCACCTTGCAGGCGACAGTCTTCAATTCGCGCTTTCAACAGAGGATCGTCAGGCGATGTAAACGGTAATTTGTCAATAATAACACAGCTCAGCGCTTGTCCTCTAACGTCGATCCCTTCCCAGAACGCGCCTGTCGCCACCAGTAACGCATTCCCAAGTTCGATAAACTCAGCCAATAGCTTCTGTTTCGACATTTCACCCTGCACCAACACAGGCAAATCAAAACGTTCGCGAAATCCTTCCGACAAATCGCGTACCATTTGGTGAGACGTGCAAAGGAAAAAACAGCGACCGTTATTTTGTTCTATCAGCGGCGCCAACATGTCCACCAGCTTATCCGCCAGCCCGTAACTGTTTGGCTCGGGCAAGAACCGAGGCACACACAAGATAGCCTGAGTTTCATAGTCAAATGGACTTGGTAGTGTGAATTGCTCAGCGGGCTCTAACCCTAAGCGATGGCTGAAATGACTAAAATCATCGTTTACCGCTAACGTCGCTGACGTAAATATCCACGCGCCCTGCTGCATCTGAATTTGTTCGCGGAACTTTTCCGCCACAGACAACGGCGTAATGTTCAAACTAAAATGGTGACGGCTGCACTCATACCAATAGGAATACCCAGGAATCGTGGTATCGCTGAGTCGCTCCAATCGCGCTTTTAGTAATGTTGTGCGCTCAAATGCCGCATCGAGCAACTGGCTGCGTCCAAGCGACAGCTTGATCACATCGTACGCAAGCGTGAGTGCATCAGCCAATCTCACCAACTCACGAGCGACTGCTGGAGAGGTGCTAATTTCACGCCAGTTACCACGAAAGCCGGGCTCGCCGAGCACAATGCGCAAATCCGATGCCGAATGGGACAAGCGATCGGCGACTTTGTCGAGCTGTTTGGTATCTCGTAATTCAGTGCGATAAGCGATATGAATATCTTTGGCGAGTTCTTGGATCTGGCGGCTAGACAGGCTTTGACCGAAGTATTGGCTGGCAATGTCTGGGATCTGATGGGCTTCATCGAAAATGAACACTTCCGCCTCTGGGATCAATTCGCCGAACCCAGTCTCTTTGATGGCTAAATCGGCTAAGAAGAGATGGTGGTTCACCACGACAAGGTCAGCATCCATCGCCTTTTTACGGGCTTTGACAACAAAACACTCTTTGTAGCTTGGGCATTCTTTGCCAAGGCAATTGTCGTTCGTTGATGTAATGGTAGGAATGATTGGGCTATCTTCCGCCAAATCATCACACTCCCCTAAATCCCCTGTTTTTGTCTCAGACGACCAGCTACGCACTTTAATCAGCTGAGTGAGTAACGTGGGATCCGCCTGTCCATCATGGCTTTCGACCACTTGATGCCCTAATCGCTCAGGACAAAGGTAGTTGGAACGCCCTTTTAGCAACGCCACACGTCCCGTAAAGCCTAAGGTATTCATCATCAAGGGTAAATCACGATGAAAAAGTTGCTCTTGGAGGTTCTTCGACCCCGTACTGACGATGGTTTTCTTGCCACTAAGCAGTGCAGGCGCGAGATAGGCGTAGGTTTTGCCTGTACCTGTTCCCGCTTCTACCACCAGCTGTGAGCTATCTTTGATCGCTCGCTCGACAGCCATCGCCATATCTGTTTGCGGTTGGCGGGGCTGAAAGCCTTTAATCGCTTTCGCGAGCGCACCTGTTGTGGAGAAAACCTTCGAAATCATTGGTCATATGTACAGTATTGGAAAGGACTGCATTATGCCAACAAACCCATCACGCTGCCATTCATCAAGCGGGAAAGGTTTAAGAGTGAGAGCATAAAGATGAAAAAACGAGGGCAATCTCTCCGTCTACCCAAACCATCAACCCAGATTTTTTGACCTAATGGAAAATTCAGCGTAAAACAAATGGAAACCGTATTTGCTTTACAGCACCACTTTGACTTCGCGAGATTCACGCTTCTATGGAAAGAAAGACTCTGCTGACGGATTGTCCGGACGCGCAAGGCCTCATCGCCAAAATCACCAACATTTGTTACAAACATCAACTCAACATTATCCATAACAACGAATACGTTGATCACAGCACTGGGCAGTTTTTTATGCGCACAGAGCTTGAAGGCATCTTTAAAGATGAAACCTTCTTAATGGATATCGATCAGGCATTACCAGCAGGCAGCCATCGTAGCCTTGTTGACGCTAAACGTCGCAAGCGTGTTGTCATTCTTGTCACCAAAGAATCTCACTGCTTGGGCGACATTTTGATGAAAGCCTATGATGGCTCTCTGGAAGTTGATATCGCTGCTGTCATTGGTAACCACAATACCCTTGCGGCATTAACTGAGAAGTTCGATATTCCGTTCCACTTTGTGAGTCATGAAAACGTGGAGCGCGAAGAGCATGAGAATCATGTAATCGACATTATCGATTCATATTCACCTGATTACATCGTGTTGGCGAAGTTTATGCGTGTATTGACACCAAACTTTGTTGCACGCTTCCCGCGTCAAATCATCAACATTCACCACAGCTTCTTACCTGCGTTTATTGGTGCTCGCCCTTATCATCAGGCATACCAGCGCGGCGTGAAAATTACTGGCGCGACGGCGCACTTCGTTACCAATGATCTCGATGAAGGTCCTATCATCGACCAAAACATTAAGCACGTTGACCACACATTTAGCGCTGAAGACATGGTAAAAGCAGGACGTGACGTCGAAAAAACGGTATTGAGCAACGCATTAAGTTTGGTACTGGAAGACAAAGTCTTCGTGTACGGCAACAAGACCGTAATTTTGTAAACACCGCATCGCACTTGTATACATATAGTTAGAGGGGCTATTTGCCCCTCTACTTAATTGAAAATCCGTTTTTTCTACTGTTCACTCTCAATCACTTGTTCTAGCGTTACCGGATGCAGCTTGACGCACACGCCATTTGCCTTGAATGCCACGGTAGGGTTAGCCAAGCGCTCTCCCTCGCCTGAAGGCGAACTCAGTTTCACCTTTACGCCTTTATCTTTCAGTTCATCCCAATGTGATTGAAGTGACGGAAACAGCGAGAAGATATCCTCCAATAACGCTTCAGGAGTAGTGGCGTTAGACGGGATAACCCACTCCGCATGTTCCCATCCTTCTTCTGGATACATTTTTTCACTCGGATACGGTAGCTCAACACAGCGTGTTTCCCACTCTCCAAACGATAAAGCATCACGCGTCTTAATGACTACGATGGGACGACCATTAATGTTATTCACGGATATTTCCTCACCGTGAATTAACCACGCTTGATGCAGCTCTTTGGCAAGGCCAATGTCGTTAACGCGAAGCGCTATATGGTCGGCTTCATACGGTGTAAGATCGATGCCCAGCGTTTCTAACAACGCCGTTAAACGATGACTAAAAGGTTCAAGTGAAGAAAGAAGGCGATCAACGGTTAGTGCTGACATGGAAATCTCTTAGTTAGTCAAAAAATCACGCCAAGTATCCCACTGCGAGAAACGTATTACCATTGCGTATCGAATGAGTGAAATTTCTCCAGAAACACACTGCAAGAAAATGAACAAGACTCAGCGACAATGAAATCACGGTATTTCACCGTATATGGGTTTCAAACTACATCTATTTGTGGGTATTATTACGCCTATCAATCTGCACCCGTTTTCGGTGCTGAACGCACGGTATTAAAGCCGTCAACCATGCCCTGCAATGAGCGCTTTTCATTGGGTATCGTTGACGGATTTTTGCTTTAGTACCATTGCCAGTAAGCTCACCGTCATGGCCGAAGGTCATGCTAGAGTCAATCGGGTATCAAAATTAAGGTAAACACGTGAATATTCAAGCCCTTCTCAATGAAAAAGTATCGGCAGCTATGGTCGCAGCCGGTGCACCAGAAGGCAGCCCAGCTGCAGTACGTCAATCGGCAAAAGCACAATTTGGTGATTACCAAGCCAATGGCATCATGGGCGTAGCAAAGAAGCTTGGTGGTAATCCTCGTGATTTCGCGCAAAAAGTACTGGATGTATTGGACCTTGAAGGCATTGCGTCGAAAACTGAAATTGCAGGCCCAGGTTTTATCAATATCTTCCTGAGCCCTGAGTGGTTAGGCCAGCAAGCCGAGATCGCGTTGGCTGACAGCCGTTTAGGTGTTGCTGAAGATCAAAAACAAAACATTGTCGTTGATTACTCTGCGCCTAACGTAGCGAAAGAAATGCACGTTGGACACCTTCGTTCAACCATTATTGGTGATGCCGTCGTTCGCACCCTTGAGTTCTTGGGTCATAACGTTATTCGCGCAAACCACCTTGGTGATTGGGGCACACAGTTTGGTATGTTGATTGCCAACCTTGAGCGCCATGAAGCGGCAGGTGGCAATATTTCGATGGATCTTAGCGATATCGAAGGTTTCTACCGTGAGTCGAAGAAACTGTACGACGAAGATGAAGAATTCGCCAAAACGGCACGTAATTATGTGGTTCGCCTTCAAAGTGGTGATGAGTACTGCAAAGAGAAATGGCAGACACTGGTTAAAATCACCCTTGAGCAAAACCAACGCAATTACGACCGTCTTAATGTTTCTTTGACTGACAAAGACGTGATGGGTGAAAGCATGTACAACAGCATGCTTGCAGGTATTGTGGCTGACCTAAAAGAAAAAGGCTTGGCTGAAGAAAGCGATGGTGCAACCGTTGTATTCCTTAATGAATACAAGAATAAAGACGGTGAGCCTATGGGTGTAATCATCCAAAAACGTGATGGTGGTTTCTTGTACACTACCACCGATATCGCGTGCGCCAAATACCGTCACGAAACCTTCAATGCCGACCGTGTGCTGTACTTCATTGACTCCCGTCAGCACCAGCATTTGATGCAAGCTTGGACTATTGTTCGCAAAGCTGGCTATATCCCAGAATCAATGAGCTTAGAGCACCATGCATTTGGCATGATGTTGGGTAAAGATGGTCGTCCATTTAAGACCCGTGCTGGCGGCACAGTGCGTTTGGCTGATCTGTTAGATGAAGCTGAGGTGCGTGCAAAGAAACTGATCGAAGAGAAAAACCCAGACATGTCTGCGGAAGAAAAAGCAAACATCGCTGAAACCGTTGCCATGGCAGCAGTTAAGTACTCTGATCTTTCTAAGCACCGCACTACAGATTACATCTTTGATTGGGATAACATGCTGGCATTTGAAGGTAATACTGCGCCTTACATGCAATATGCCTATACACGTGTGGCTTCTATCTTCGCTAAAGCGGGCATTGATGCAAACGCGGTTGAAGGCAACATCATCATCGCTGATGAAAAAGAAAAAGCATTGGTGTCTAAATTGCTGCAATTTGAAGAAGCGGTTCAATCCGTTGCACGCGAAGGTCAGCCACATATTATGTGTAGCTACCTCTTTGAGCTTGCAGGTACTTTCTCTAGCTTCTATGAAGCTTGCCCAGTACTTAATGCCGAAGGTGAAACAAAGCAAAGCCGCTTGAAACTTGCTGCGCTGACAGCCAAAACCATCAAGCAAGGACTTAGCCTTCTAGGTATCAACACGCTGGAACGCATGTAAACAAAAATCTGAACCCTGTTCACAAAATGAGAGCCTCAATCGTAAAGATTGGGGCTTTTTTCGTTCTCAACTAACACGGCGTACGGTTTGTGCATATCATTACTGATAGCTTTGACATGGAAGTGAGAATCTGGAATGAATGAATATGCTTTGATTGAAGCCACAAGGGTATTTAAACGCGCAGTACCCTTGATGGTGAAATATAAAGTACCAACTACACCGCACTACTTTTCATTGTGGTATGCCTATTGTGCTGGTACCCATCCCGCCCTAAATCGCGCGGTTGATGCCATCGTAAAAAAGGACGGGCTTTGCACCGTCGAACAATGTGACGATTTCATCGAAACGTATTTACTTGATGACGCAACGAAAGAACTCGATACGTTCCGCCAAAAAGTACAGGATTTAGCCGCAGACCTTGGTAGTAGCATGGATACAACCGTATCCAATACTGAAGAATTCCAAGACATTCTGAACTCTTCCGTTACCAAATTGGAAGGCGTAAAGAATCGCAATCTTCAAGGAAATGAAAGTAAAAAAATCACCCACGATCTTTTACAAGGCTCGCAAGATCTCCTCGCGGCAACCGAGCAGTACCAACTGCATGTAAAAGCACAAAGAACAGAAATCGAACAACTCAAGCAACAGTTGGAAGACTACCGTAAGCAAGCTACCCATGATGCACTAACAGGCTGCCTCAATAGACGCGCCTTTGATTTGGCACTTGCCGAACATGTTCATAATAACAATAACGTTTGTCTTATCATGGTCGACATCGATCACTTCAAACTGTTCAATGACGAATTTGGTCACCAAATGGGCGACGGTGTCCTCAAGATCGTAGCGAACAAGCTTGAACAAAATATGCAAGAAGTGGCAACGGTATATCGATTTGGCGGCGAAGAGTTTTCAGTGCTGGTTACCGATGTCTCTATAAAAGGGGCTTGGTTAATTGCTGAGAAAACGCGGAAAGCCTTGGAGCGTCTTTCTGTCACAGACAAACGCACAGGGAAAAAAATCAACTCAATTACCGCCTCTTTTGGCATTGCTGAACGCGCGATGGGAGAGCAAGGCTTCCAGTTTTTAGCAAGGGCTGATGAAGCATTGTATGACGCCAAACATCGGGGTAGAAACCGAGTGATGCCGATGGTTCGCTAAACGAGACGAACACAAGCAACCTTTACCTGATGTCAGATCTCTCTGAGCGTTGAGGTTGTTTGTTAGTTCACATTGATTGTTTGGCTCTAACCGCGATGTGGACTTATCTACCATTGCGCAATATGAAGCTAAGGTCCCAATTTCGCGCCACCATTCGCAAGCCACACCATTTCATTCTCAGTCGACAAGCGACCTAACGATGCGTTGCGCTGAGGAAAGCGTCCAAAGCGCTGTATAATTTCGTAGTGATTCCGTGCCTGCCTGTAGAAATTCTCAAATAAGCCCGCTTCAGACGGCTCCGCTGATTGGCACAATTGACTGAATCTAAACAGCGCCTCTTCTTGGTCTTCCGCGTATTCGGAGTGCTGTAACGGAGTGTAGAAAAACACCCTTTGAATTGGCAGCAGACTCTGGTCCTGCCCCATCGCTAGCCCTCGCTTACACAACGCAAGCGCAAATTCGTCATAGCGAAAAGCGGCGCTCAGCCCTCGATAGACTCGTCGACTGAACTGATCCAACAAAATGATATGAGCAAGTGCACCAAGTGGTGATTCAAGCCATTGAGAGAGCTTACCCTCACCCGCCATGCTCACGTAAGGCAAAAAACGTTCACGAATGAAGTTATCCGAACTTTCGTCCCCATAAAGCCACATCGCTTTGATAGTGTCATTGGTTTGTGGCGCTTCTGCGTCTTCAAACCAAAAGTCCAGCACTTCTATGTAATCCATGCTTGCTCCCACGATGCAGGCTTGGCAGCCTTTTCAACGTCACCTTCATTCTCTTTAGCCTAATCCGAAATCAGAAAAACGATGTCTTAATCGCCGATAGGTGTCGGTTTTTGTGATTTTTCTATGACAATTGCGCAATTCCATTTCATTCCATCATCACAGAGTTTTATCTCTGTCATTGGTTTACATTTATGAAAATTGACAGTAATTTTGAGTGAGTTTGAAAAAGAAGAGAAAACAAAATGACGTTTGAGCTTCATCCGCGTTTAGAGGCAGATACGACTTGGCTGGGTGATTTTCCACTTTGCCGTATTTTGCTCAGCAAAGAAAACATAGGGCCTTGGATTATTTTGGTACCCAAAGTCGATGGAGTCACTGAACTACACCATCTTAGCGATACAGACCAACAGCAATTCATGCGTGAATCCTCACTATTGGCAGCGAAGCTAGAATTTCACACAAACGCTGACAAGTTAAATATGGGGGCGTTAGGAAACATGGTGCCTCAACTGCATGTACATCATATTGCTCGCTTTCAAGATGACGCTGCTTGGCCTGCTCCCGTTTGGGGTAACACTCAAGGAATAACACGAAACGATGAAAGCCAAGCCGCGGTTGTTGAAATGTGGAAAGCACACCTTAATGAAATCGACGGGTTTTCACCGGCAACATCGTAAAATTGCTTCTGGGAAATCTCTAAAAAACCAGCCATAGCGTGCCAACATATTGCTGCCCTCTTGCTGGACAAAAAAAAGCGCAGTCATTATCTCACTGCGCTTTTTCTATCGTCGATTTTATCATGATCACGAAGCCAATCACTTAGCCCGTCACCAGTGTATTTCAGATTTCACTGAATCACAGTGATACCTAGTTCTTGGTTTATCACCCATTGATATCGACGTTCAACACCTCGGCTAGATTGAGATATCGTTGTTTTTAGCAGACCTTTTTTGACCCAAACATTTAGCATTGCATCAATGCCATCTTCTGACAGTGAAAAATGTTTTGCCAACTCTGACAGCGAACATTGAGGGTTTGCGCTGATATAGTCACGAAGATCATCAAGAATCATAATGCCAGTGCATTCCCCACCAACTCTCGCTTGGCTTGGCGTTTAAGCAAATGTATCGCTGCCCACATCACCATCAGGCTGCCCGCAATGGCAACGCCACTTTGCATTGGCGTTTCCAAAATCATGCCCACTTGATAAACCAATGTTGAACAGACAATAGCGAGCAACATGGTCCAACTGCCAATAAACGCGGCAAATGGACGACCAAACTCACGCACGTATGCACCCATTGCTGCCACACACGGTGTATAAAGCAATATAAACACCAAATATGCAAAGGCACTTGCCGCTGTGAAATTCACGCTTAGGTTAGCAAAGATGCTCAAATCAACATCTTGCTCTTCTGCCACAGCTTGTTGATCGGGTAAATCACCAACATCAAGCCCCAAAGGATCAGAAAAGTTAAGTCCTAACAGGTTTTCGGGAATTGTCTGCAGTGCCGTTTGTAAACTCGCAATAAGATCATAGTCAGACACACCGGCATCACTTGGCGATGCATAGAGATTGTTTAGCGTCCCTACGACAGCTTCTTTTGCAAAGATCCCGGTAATGATACCGACGGTGGCAGGCCAGTTATCTTCTTGAATACCGATTGGCGCAAATATCGGGGTCACAGTCTGAGCAACTTTAGACAGCACTGAGTTCTCTGAATCTTGGTTTCCAAAAGATCCATCAGTACCCAGAGAGTTCATGAAGCTCAGCACGGTCACCACGACCACGATGGTCTTCCCTGCGCCCAACACGAAACGTTTTAGCTTGTGCCAAGTTTTAAGTCCAACATCTTTCAAACGAGGCCATTCATAGCGCGGCATTTCCATCATAAATGCATCACTATCACCTGGATAGATTGTGCGTCTAAGCACCATGCCGGTAAATACCGCCATCGCAATACCCAAAAGGTAAAGTAAGAACACCACGTTCTGGCCATTTTCAGGGAAGAAAGCCGCTGCAAACAGCGCATAGACTGGCAAACGAGCGCCACATGACATAAAAGGTGCCATTGCCGCTGCCAGTCGGCGCTCCCGCTCTTGGTCAAGCGTTCGCGTTGCCATGATCGCCGGAACATTGCACCCAAAACCCAAAACTAATGGAACGAATGCTTTGCCCGGCAAGCCGATTTTTTGCATCGCTTTGTCCAACACAAAGGCAGCACGAGCCATGTAACCAGAGCTTTCGAGCAAAGACATAAACAGATAGAGACAGGCAATAACGGGGATAAAGGTTGCGACGGTTTGAATACCACCCCCTACGCCATCAGCCAACAAGGTGACCAACCATACTGGCAAGTGACTATCCAATAAGAAATGCGCACCATCGACCAGCAATGCGCCGGTGCTGATATCAAAGAAATCAATAAAAGCGCTGCCTATGTTTATCGAAAACATAAACATCAAATACATAATGAGGAAAAAGATGGGTAAGCCAAAATAGCGGCTCAAAATGACGTTGTCTATCGCATCGGTAATACGCGCTTTAAGCGGGATGATCTGCTTTTTACACTGATGACAGATTTCAGCGACTTTCGAATAGCGCACATTCGCGATAACAAGGTCGACGTCGACCTTCTCAAGTTGTTTCTCACGCACATTATTTAGCAAGGTGTGCGTTTCGACCGCCATTTGATTGAGTAACGCACGATCGCCAGTCAAAAGGCGAATCGATTTAGCCCTTTCATACGTTGCACCTTGCTGCTGCAAACCGACAGACAGCGTAGAAATGGAAGATTCCACATCAATACCGTAATCCAGCGAGATCGCAGAAAGAGGTTCACTACTATTAATTGTTTCAGACAGGGCGACTTTAAGCGCACTAACTGACAAAGGGTCTGTCGCTGTGACACTCATAACAGGACAACCCAATGCTTGAGCCAGTCGTTCTGTATCGAGATGAAAACCTTGTTGGCTAACGATATCCATCTTGTTCAAAACGACAACCATTGGTCGTCCTAACTCACGTAACTGCAGCGTAAGGTACAAGCTTCTTTCGAGACAACTCGCATCAAGCACGTTAATGATCAAATCACTAGGCAATGAAAATAGCGCAGAAATAGCGATTGACTCATCAAGGCTGTTCTCACCATCGGCATTGTCTAATGTGTATATGCCCGGTAAGTCCGTCAATGCACATGCGTCTTCACCAAGGAGTGCAGTGCCGGTTTTTTTATCAACCGTGACACCTGCCCAGTTGCCAATCTCTTGTCGGCTCCCAGTCAAGCGGTTAAACAGCGTGGTTTTACCCGAGTTAGGGTTACCAACGGTTAGTAACTGCTTACTTTGCATGCATCGTTACCTCAATTTGATTGGCTAAACTCTTTCGAAGCGCAATATCGCAACCAAGGACACGGATTTGTATTGGATCCCCCATCGGCGCAAGGCGAATAACCTGAACATCCGTATCTGGCAACAACCCCATAGCCATTAACTTCTTGCGTGGTATAGAAGGCACACTCGACAGTGACACTACCTGCCCGCTCAAACCCGGTTTTAGCTCCGAAAGCTTCATAATCACAACCCAAATGAGAATCATAAACATTTACGAGCAAAGTATTGCAAAATGTTGCAATAGGAAAGTTGTTTTTGATCAATAAAACCTTGGCTGTTGCACAATGAAGAAAACGCAACTCGTCAAATACGTCAAATCCATTGTCAATCTCGTGAAAATCTCAACGAGATTGACCAATTTCAAGACTCAGGTGAAAGCAAAAATGAAGTAACACCCCCCTACCAATATCGTTAATTTCGTCAATTAATTGGCATTAGTGTGTTTTTGTTGACGATAAATATTGGACTGAGTCCAAAAAATATCGAGGTTTTTAATCGGAATGAAATAATGGCGGGAAATTACTATGCCGAGAAAGGGATGAACCGTTTTAATGAACTCAAGTTAATTCCAGACGGTGTGAGGGACTCCCACACACCTCCGGCAGCAAGCGAAGGTGTCTTTGACGCCCGTGGTATAGTCAGTCGGCTATACCACGCTCTTTTTTTCATGCATCCCTTCTTGTTGTATAAATCAAAATCATCAAACTTCTCGACTTTCACATCTCTCTCGAAATTGCGATGGCGTATAGCCATACTTTGCTTTAAATGACTTCGTGAAGTAAGACGGCTCATTAAAACCACAAGCTATGGCGACATTAACTATTTTATCACCTTGATACAGCATGCGTTGCGCATTCGCTAAACGTGCAGAAATGAGCGCTTCTTTAAACGTATAACCAAACTCTGATTTAAAACGTCGCTGCAAGCTTCTCTCCGATGTGAAAAACGCTTTCGCCAATACAGCAAGTGAGAAATCTGGATCATGAAAGTGGGTGGAAATCGTTTCTAGAACATCCTTTTGCCATTGCGTCTGTTCTAGGCATTTTCCCTCTTTCTTTTCTAACGTTTCTATTCCCATTCTATCTTTCGCATCAGCATATTGTAGAAATTGCCAAAAGTGCCCATCGTGTAGCACGTCAAATTCAGACGTATTAGCTATTGCTGTCTTTTCTGCGTGATCCTGGCTTGTCTTTTTAATCAACGATTCACGTCTATCAATCTCAATGACTTTTTGATGCACGGTATGGCGAAGTTGGAGGTTGTGTAATTTCACCAATTCCGTTTTACGACGGTAGTACCAAATAACAAACAGCGATAATGCCATAATGACGAGTAATACAGCCCCTAAGCGTAGATACCAGGGAGAAACAACATCCAAGGTAATCAATGCACGTTCAATTGTTTGCCCGCCCTGTGAACGCTCTCTTATCATCAATCTATATGCGCCTGACTCCAAAGCGCTGAATTGCAAATGCTGATCTTTAGTTTCATTCCAGTACTCTGCACTCGCCCCCTCTAAGCGATAAATCAACCCCTCATATTGTCGAAAAGGCATCTTCCCAATATCGAACATCACCGATGACTTACTTGGTATAGAAACCTGATCTAACGTGATGGCACCCAATCGCCACGGCTTCCCATTAACAGAAACTGACCCTATGGTTGATGTGCGTAAGGGGGCATCAAACAATTCTGTTAGTTTGTTAGCAGGTAATAAGAAGACACCATAATCACTTGCAACCAATAGCGACTCATTGACCAAAGCGCATAGCTCCCGATTATTAGCAGCTAATGATGACCGATGCCCAGCTTCTATATGGTGCAGTTGTCCCGAGATCAAACCGAAGCGCTCTATGCCTTTCGTCGTGATGGCATATGCAAAGTTTTCGGACATCGCTAAACACTGTTCATCCGTGTCTGGCTGACTGCCAAACACCCTTTCAGGCTCTCTGGCTCCGTCAATCGGATATTGATAGACCCCTTTTGTCGTCAGTAACCAAAGGTCATCTTTCTTGCCCAAACTAACAGAAAGAACACTGCCAATGCTCTCTCGAGACAACCTTTGCTGAAATCGCCCATCAAAATAAAAATGAAGGCCATCGCTTGCACCCAGCCACGATCCTTTTTCATCAAGATCGAGCACGGCATTTAACTGCGCGTTTCTTTGTGCCGACCAATCAGCGCCAAAATTGATAACAGTTTGGCTATCCGGCCAAAAACGGAAGACTTGTTGTTCAGTCACCAACCAAAGCGAGTGGCTATCTGCAACAATGTTATCAAAGGCAATCCCTTTGAGGCTTTCAGGTACATTATCCATACTGGTTTTCAATGTACGCGGATTCAAAGAATACAAGCCAGACGCGGAAGCAACCCAGAGGGAATCAGACAAGGCAACCATTTCTTCGATAGTAAAATCAAGCTTGGTTGAATCAAGAAGGTCAAGGTTCTCATCAAGCACAATCACCTTACTTTTAGCGCCTATGTAATGCTTGCCATGCAAGGTCACCAGAGAAGAAATAGAAGTATATCCCCAGTCTGGGAAATGCTGTGACAGCGCGAATCGACGAATATCTTTCGAACGGGGAGAGTGGTAGTTCAATCCAGAATCTGTAGAGATCCACATTTCTCCAGCCCTCCCAGTATCAATATCCGTGATTTTGTCTCCCGAAAGGCTGAATTGATCATCGGTGTTGCTTTCAATCATGAACAAATTGACCGCATCACTGTCCCTACCCTCACTAAGGTAAAGCCCCTGATTCGTTCCAACCCATAAGCCGTCGCTATTTTCAGTGATTGCGGATATCGTCAAGCCGTCTAAATGCCGTGAAACTATGTTCCCATCGACAACTTGCACCAGGCCAGTGTCAAAACCTATCCATAACGTACGCCTACTGTAATGAGCTGAAATTACTTCATTTTCTTCTAACCGATACAATAACCGCTCTGAAACCATATCAATCAGTGCTGAATCACTTAAACCCATTAAGTTATCCTCACTGACGAAGAATTGCTTCAACGGCAAATGACCAAGGTCTTTAGGGGCATTTATTCCCTCAACAAATTGATACAAATTTGAGGATGTTGATACCCACAAGGTGTGCTGAAAAACCTGTATATCAGAGGCTAAAACGCCATCTCCGAGTGGAACTTCGACCAGTGTATTCGCAGCAACATCAAAACGAAAAAGTGTGCGACTGGCGATAAACCACAAGGAGTTATCAAACATCTCAATACGAGAAATACTGTTTTCGGGAAGCGAAATGAAATCGGAAAGCTGATGGTAGTGAACGCCATCATAAAAGCTCACCGCACCATCACTATCGAGCAACCAAACACCATGATTGGGCACATATTCAATATCGACAACCTTGTCGACATCATCTGGGCTGGAAAAAGGAAAAGCGTAGAAGATAGGAGACGCAATAACCTTTGATGGTGTAATAGACAACACCAACAAGAGAAAAAACGTCCATATTGAGCCAGCGATACGATAGTGAATTCGAGAAAACATCTTTAACTAAATATTATTGTGATGTTTCAATATCTTCGCAGTTTTCCGTGAAAGTTTAGTTGATCAAAAACACCTATGCGATGCATATCACAAGGGCATGTTTGAGCCGCAAGCGACCCAAATAACCCCACGACTCATTCATTACAGGCATCGCCGCAGGGATCGCCGCAGGGATCGTTCGGCTCTATTAGACTTACCGAGCAAAGCAATCAATATAGCTGTTACCTAAAGCAGCAAGAAAGTCCACATAGCGATTTTCTTTCAATGATAAGTCTTGCGCCATTGGATCAAGCACTGCGATTTTTGCACTTGTCCCTTTGGTGACACTCTCGACCAGACCCGGATTGAACTGAGGCTCAGTAAATACGCATTGGGCTTGATGATCCATTAAGGCACTTCTGATTGAGACTAATGTCCTCGCTCCAGGCTTTCTATCGGGGTTGATAGTCAAATGCCCTGTTGGTTTCAAACCAAATGCGGTTTCAAAATAGCCATACCCGTCATGAAATAGGTAGTAGCCTTTTGAGGGGTTGCTATTAAGTTTTTCAGCAATGCTTAACTGCACACTTTCAATCTCGGCCAAAAATCTGTCGTAGTTTTGTTGGTATTGAGCAGCGTGCTCAGGATCACTGTCAGAGAGAGCGATTTGTATTGCCTTACCGATAACTTTACTCTGCTCTGGGCCAAGCCAAAGGTGACCATCAATACCGTCATGACTGTGGTCGTGCCCATCGTGTTGATCATGGCCTCCCTCATCAAAATAGCGCACAGGCATGCCTTCAAACGTCGAGAGTCGAAGTGCATTCGTATGGCCATTCAGCATTTTTTCAAGGAAGAGTTCCAACTCTGGACCGACCCAAACAATCAGGTCTGCCTGATGTAGTTTCTTCACATCTGAAGGCTTGAGTGCGTAGTCATGAGGTGACGCATTATCAGGAAGTAAAACATCCACGTCAGCATACTCGCCGGCGATATCATGCGCGATTAACCCAATCGGCTTGATCGTGGTGACAATGTTGAGAGGCGAAGCTTTGACCCCAACAGAAAAAAGAAACAGAATCATCGTTAAGAATTGCATATAACGTACGGCGTTCATGGTTTTAGGGCCAACATTTAAAAACTGAAAGAAATGTAATATTATAACATTTCAATTTAAACATCATGCTCAATTTATGTCCGCATCCTTGATAACGCTAAATAACGTCTCGGTCATCTTTGATGGCAGAAGTGTACTCGATCGCGTCACGTTCTCTCTTCATAGAGATAAAATCACCACCTTGATCGGCCCTAATGGTGCAGGTAAATCTACGCTAGTAAAAACCGTTATTGGGCTAAATTCGCCAAGCGAGGGGACCATTGTACGGCAAGGAAATATCACCATCGGCTATGTTCCCCAAAAGTTGCAACTTAATGAGAGCCTGCCATTGCGCGTTGATCGTTTTCTTAAGTTGAGCCCAAAAGCGACAGCTTCGAGCATTCAAGACGCATTGAGTTTGGTAGGCGCGACTAAGTTACTGCATGCCAACATGCACACTCTTTCTGGCGGTGAGATGCAACGCATTTTGCTTGCGAGTGCCGTATTGAAGAAGCCTGATCTATTGGTGCTTGATGAGCCCGTACAAGGTGTAGATGTCGCGGGTCAGCTAGAGTTATATAGCCTGATCGCCAAACTCAAAGAAACACTTCGTTGCGGAATATTGATGGTTTCTCACGATTTGCATTTGGTCATGGCCAAAACCGATGAGGTTATCTGTCTGCAACATCACATCTGCTGCTCTGGTGCGCCAGACGCCATCTCAACACACCCAGAATATGTGGCACTTTTTGGTCGAAAAGAGAGTGAACAATTAGCTCTATACCACCACCATCATAATCACGACCACGATTTATCTGGTAATCCTGTAGGTCCTTGTCAGCACGGAGATCATTAAGGTGTTTGAATTTCTTGCCGTGCCCCTGTTTGCAGGCATTTTGATAGCCGCCGCTGTTGGCCCTTTGGGTTCTTTCGTGGTTTGGCGAAAAATGGCGTACTTTGGTGACACCCTCGCACATGCTTCTTTATTTGGGCTGGCCCTCGGATTCATGCTGCAAGTCAGCCTCAATCTAGCGTTGATCGCGAGTTGTTTAACAATCGCCATTTTGCTTGTTGCCCTTCAACGGAAAAGTAGCGTATCGACCGACACATTACTCGGGATCATTGCGCATACCTCCCTTTCACTCGGATTGGTTTCTATCAGTTTCGTTGATGATTTACGCGTCGACCTTATGTCGTACCTGTTCGGTGATTTGCTATCAGTGACCTTTGCTGACCTTAGCCTAATTGCTGCAGGTTGCGCTTTTGTATCCATCGCGCTTTATCTGCTATGGCGACCTTTACTTGCGATTACAGTGAATGAAGACATGGCACGTGTCGATGGGTACAACGTTGACCGTTTGAAGCTTATCTTAATGTTAATGGTTGGACTCGTCATTGCCATTGCCATGAAGTTCGTTGGTGCGTTGATTATTACCTCGCTCATGATCATCCCTGCCGCCACCGCACGACGCTTTGCTGTCAGCCCCGAGCAAATGGCGATGCTAGCCAGTGGTATAGGCATGATATCTGTCGTCGGAGGCATTGCCCTTTCGTGGTTCAAAGACACGCCCGCAGGTCCTTCTGTTGTCGTTGTTGCAGGGCTTCTTTTCTTTCTCAGTCAGTTTCGCAAACAGGTTGAATAAATTTCATCACTCATCAACCTAACTACTAGGCTCAAAACACAAAAAAACCGCTCTAAAGAGCGGTTTTTATCTTTCAGCGTATCCGAACTTTCAGCTTATCCGAAGATAGCGTGCTCGTAATATTACCAGCCAGTGCTCTCGCGCAGTGCTTTGCCGATGTCAGCAAGGCTCTTAACTGTTTTCACACCAGCCGCTTCAAGTGCTGCGAATTTGTCTTCCGCAGTACCTTTACCACCAGAGATGATCGCACCAGCGTGACCCATGCGCTTACCTGGAGGTGCGGTAACGCCAGCAATGTAAGAAACAACAGGCTTAGTGACGTTGTCTTTGATGTAAGCAGCAGCTTCTTCTTCTGCAGTACCACCGATTTCACCGATCATAACGATCGCTTCAGTCGCAGGATCCTTTTCGAACATTTCTAAAATGTCGATGAAGTTAGAACCTGGGATTGGGTCACCACCAATACCTACACAAGTAGATTGGCCGAAACCTTCATCAGTCGTTTGCTTAACAGCTTCATAAGTCAACGTACCTGAGCGCGATACGATGCCCACTTTGCCCGGCTTATGAATGTGACCCGGCATGATACCGATTTTACATTCGCCTGGTGTGATAACGCCTGGGCAGTTAGGACCAATCATACGAACGCCAGCTTGATCTAGCTTCACTTTCACTTCTAGCATGTCCAAAGTAGGAATACCTTCAGTGATAGTCACAATAAGCTCAACGCCTGCATCGATAGCTTCTAGGATTGCATCTTTACAGAATGGTGCTGGAACGTAGATAACAGATGCAGTCGCACCCGTCGCTTCTACTGCTTCAGCCACTGTGTTGAACACAGGAAGACCTAGGTGTGTTGTGCCGCCTTTACCAGGAGAAACACCACCTACCATTTGCGTACCGTACTCAAGCGCTTGCTCAGAGTGGAACGTACCTTGACCACCGGTAAAACCTTGGCAAATAACTTTGGTATCTTTATTGATCAAAACAGACATTATTTGCCCTCCGCTGCAGCAACAACTTTATCAGCTGCTTCAGTCAGTGAGGTCGCAGCAATAATGTTCAGGCCGCTATCGGCCAATTTTTGAGTTCCAAGTTCTGCGTTGTTACCTTCAAGGCGAACAACAACAGGTACCTTAACGCCTACCTCTTCAACCGCACCAATGATGCCGTCTGCAATCAGGTCACAACGTACAATACCGCCGAAGATGTTCACCAAAACGGCTTTTACATTATCGTCAGATAGGATGATTTTGAATGCTTCTGTTACACGCTCTTTCGTCGCGCCGCCACCAACATCCAAGAAGTTTGCAGGGCTACCGCCGTGCAGGTTTACGATATCCATCGTACCCATTGCAAGGCCAGCACCGTTAACCATACAGCCAATGCTGCCGTCTAGTGCCACGTAGTTCAGTTCCCACTGAGCTGCGTGCGCTTCACGAGCATCATCTTGGCTAGGATCGTGCATTTCACGTACTTTTGGCTGACGGTATACAGCGTTGCTGTCGATAGTCAGTTTTGCGTCTAGGCAGTGCAAGTTTCCTTGGTCAGTGATAACCAATGGGTTAACTTCAACAAGCGCAACGTCACGCTCGATGAACAACTGAGCGATACCCATGAAAATTTTGGTGAACTGCTTGATCTGATCGCCTTGCAAACCTAGTTTGAATGCAAGTTGACGGCCTTGGTATGGCTGAGGACCAACCAATGGATCGATGGCAGCTTTGTGGATAAGCTCCGGCGTTTCTTCCGCAACTTTCTCGATTTCCACACCACCTTCAGTAGATGCCATGAAAACAACGCGACGTGTGCCACGGTCTACAACCGCGCCCAAATAAAGCTCTTTAGCAATATCTGTGCACTCTTCAACCAAAATCTTGCTTACAGGTTGGCCATTTGCATCTGTTTGATAAGTTACTAGGTTTTTACCCAGCCAGTCATGTGCAAACGCTTTAATTTCTTCTTTGTCGCTAACAAGCTTTACGCCGCCCGCTTTACCGCGGCCACCAGCGTGTACTTGGCATTTAACGACCCATTTGTCGCCGCCAATCTTGTCAGCAGCTTCGGCTGCTTCTTGAGGAGTGTCACAAGCATACCCTTCTGATACAGGCAGCCCGTATTCAGCAAACAGCTGTTTTGACTGATATTCGTGCAGATTCATGATGTTCTATCCGTGTCTATTTTCCATTTTATAGGTCTAATTTGCTTTCCACACAGGGGACGTCATGTCCCCTGTTACCGACAGAAGCCGGACTACTTATACGTCAAGCAGCAAACGCGTTGGGTCTTCTAAAAGCTCTTTAATGGTAACCAAGAAACCCACGGACTCGCGTCCGTCGATCAAGCGGTGATCATAAGAAAGAGCAAGGTACATCATAGGAAGGATTTCAACCTTACCATCAACCGCCATAGGACGGTCTTGGATCTTGTGCATACCAAGAATAGCAGCTTGTGGTGGGTTGATGATCGGGGTAGACATCAGCGAACCAAATACGCCACCGTTAGTAATCGTGAAATTACCGCCAGTCAGATCTTCGACAGTTAATTTTCCGTCACGACCTTTAATAGCTAACTCTTTGATGCCCTTTTCGATGTCTGCCAAGCCAAGACGATCACAGTCACGAAGAACTGGGGTTACCAGACCACGTGGCGTTGAAACAGCCATGCTGACATCAAAGAAGTTATGGTAAACGATTTCTTCACCATCGATAGATGCGTTGACTTCTGGGTAGCGTTTTAACGCTTCAACCACGGCTTTCACGTAGAAAGACATGAAACCAAGACGGATACCATGACGCTCTTCAAACACATCTTTGTACTGCTTACGAATGTCCATGATTGGCTTCATGTTCACTTCGTTAAACGTTGTTAGCATCGCAGTGCTGTTCTTCGCTTCAAGCAAACGCTCAGCAACACGCTTGCGAAGACGTGTCATAGGGACACGTTTTTCGCTGCGGTGACCCAATGATGGCGTTTCGTCTTTCACTTGAGCAGGGGCAGCCGCCGCCGGAGCAGCAGAACCATTTTTCAAGAACGCATCAATATCTTCACGGGTGATACGACCGCCAACACCTGTGCCTTTAACTTGGTCAGGGTTCAGATTGTTCTCTGCAAGTAGGCGACGTACAGCTGGGCTAAGTGCGTCATTTTGCTCGTCAGTCAGCGCGGCCGTGTGGCGTTTGTCTGGCGATGATTCAGAAGATGCTGGAACATCCTGTGTAGGCTCACCAGCAACAGCGCCCGCCTTTAACTTAGCGATAAGCTGCTTTGAAAGCACCGTGGCGCCTTCTTCTTCAATAATAGCTTCCAACACGCCATCTTCAGGTGCAGGCACTTCAAGAACCACTTTATCGGTCTCGATGTCGACCAAAACTTCGTCGCGTGAAACGGCGTCGCCTGGTTTTTTGTGCCAAGTTGCAACTGTCGCATCTGCAACAGACTCAGGTAGGTCGGGAACCAGAATTTCGATTGTCATATCGTTTTTTTCCTTAATTTTCTAGTTCTTAATTCAAGGTAAGCGCGTCTTCTATCAACGCTTTTTGTTGTTTTAAATGCACAGACATGTAACCAACAGCAGGCGATGCAGACGCTGCGCGTCCCGCATAACTCAACGTGGCATCCGCCGGAATGGCCAATCGGAAATTGTGCTGGCTACTATACCAAGCGCCTTGGTTTTGAGGCTCTTCTTGGCACCACACAAAGTCTTTTGCATTCACAAATTGGCTAATCACAGCTTGCAAGTCCTCTTTCGGGAACGGGTATAGCTGCTCAATACGCACAATGGCGACATCTTTAATTTCTTCTTTGCGTCTGGTTTCTAGCAGGTCGTAGTAAACCTTACCTGAACACAGAACCACACGTTTCACTGCAGCTGCATCCAGATCATCTACTTCACCAATCGCACTTTGGAAATTCCCCTCAGCAAGATCTTCTAGTGACGAAGTACACAATGGATGACGCAACAATGATTTTGGAGACATCACAACAAGTGGACGACGCATAGGGCGAAGCACTTGGCGACGAATCATGTGGTAAATCTGTGCAGGCGTAGACGGCACACACACTTGCATATTTTGCTCTGCACAAAGCTGCAAGTAACGCTCTAAGCGAGCAGATGAATGCTCTGGGCCCTGACCTTCATATCCGTGCGGTAGCAACATGGTTAAACCACACATGCGGCCCCATTTCTGCTCACCAGAACTAATAAATTGGTCGATAACAACTTGAGCACCGTTTGCGAAGTCACCAAACTGTGCTTCCCAAACCGTCAAGCCGCCTGGCTCTGCGGTGGTATAGCCATATTCAAACGCCAATACCGCTTCTTCAGACAAAACAGAGTCAAACACTTGGAATGGGCCTTGTTTGTCATGAACATTGGAAAGCGGGATATAGGTGCTTGCGTCAGTTTGATTGTGCAGCACAGCGTGACGGTGGAAGAATGTGCCACGGCCTGCGTCTTGACCACTGATACGAATGCGTTTGCCTTCATCGACAATCGTTGCATAAGCAAGAGTTTCTGCCATACCCCAATCCAAGGCTTTTTCACCGTTAACCATCGAAATACGATCGTTATTAAGTTTGCTAACTCGGCTATGAAGCTTATGACTTTCTGGGTATTGGGTAACACGATGACCAAGCTCAACTAGGCGTTTCATGTCGAACGTATTCGGCCATTCAACAGTCCAGTCATGCCCTAGGTAAGGAGACCAATCCACAGAGTGCAACGCCATAGGGCGATACTCTTTTGTAACATGCTCACCACGATCAAGTGCATCGCGATATTCATTGATGAGATAAGTCGCTTTTTCTAGGTCAGCAACATTTTGATCAACCAGCACATCTGCATAAATTTTACGTGGCGTTGGGTGCTTTTTGATTTTTTGGTACATCAGAGGCTGAGTTGCATTCGGCTCATCAGCTTCATTGTGACCATGGCGGCGGTAGCAGACCAAATCAATTACAACATCACGTTTAAAGGTATTCCGATAATCTAACGCGAGGCGAGAAACAAACGCGACAGCCTCTGGATCATCAGCATTCACGTGCAGGATCGGAGCCTGAACCATTTTTGCGATGTCCGTACAATACTGCGTCGAGCGCGTATCGTTCGGGTTGGACGTTGTAAAACCAATCTGGTTATTCACGACGATGCGAATCGTGCCACCCACGCGGAAACCGCGAGCTTGTGACATGTTGAACGTTTCTTGAACAACGCCCTGACCTGCAATCGCTGAGTCACCATGGATTGTAATTGGTAATACAGTCGAACCGTCTTTATCGCCTAAACGATCTTGACGAGCTCGAACTGAACCAATAACAACTGGGTTAACGATCTCAAGATGCGATGGGTTAAACGCCATCACCAAGTGAACATCACCACCAGGGGTTGCAAAGTCACAAGAGAAACCTTGGTGATATTTCACATCACCCGTACCCCATGATTCGCCATGCTTGCCTGCAAACTCGTCAAACAGTTCTGACGGTTTTTTACCGAGAACGTTAACCAGCATATTCAGACGACCACGGTGAGCCATACCGACGACAACTTCACGAGCGCCGTTCGCTCCCGCTTGGCGAATAATTTCTTTCACCATAGGGATAAGCGCATCACCGCCTTCTAGAGAGAAGCGTTTCGCACCCGGGAATTTGGCACCTAAGTAGCGCTCCAAACCTTCCGCAGCCGTTAATTCTTCAAGCAACGTCATTTTCTCGTCGTCTGAAAACTCGGGCTGACCGACAACAGATTCCAAGCGCTGTTGAAGCCAACGTTTTTCATCGGTGTCAGTAATGTGCATGTATTCTGCGCCAATCGACCCACAATAGGTCTTGTTCAACGCATTATAAAGATCGGCAAGTTTCATGCTCTCTTGCCCAATGGCAAAAGAACCTACATTGAAAGTCTCTTCGAAATCTTCTTGGGTGAGAGAGTGAAAGGAAGGATCCAGATCTGGAACGCGTTCACGTTGCCAAATACCTAATGGGTCCAATGTTGCTTGTTGGTGTCCACGAAAACGATAAGCATTGATTAACTGCAATACTTTAACTTGTTTTGCGTCGACATCCGGATCACTGACTGAGGCACTATAATGCGCTGTCTCGGTTGCTAGCCTTCGGAAGTATTCACGAACTCGTGAGTGGGGTTGCTCTGGTGCGTTGCCATTCACAGCAGGCAGTTGTTGGAACACTGCGCGCCATTCGCTATCTACAGACTCGGGGTCACTGAGGTACAGTTCGTAGAGGTCTTCTACGTAAGTTGCATTGGCGCCAGCCAAATGAGAAGACTCTAACCAAGCCTTCATCACGCCATTTTGCATTGTTATCCCTTAACCACTTAGTTAACTATTGCTACGACCGGGGGTTAGCCGGCGTTCCTTTTAAGCTCCTCTTTCGAGGAGCCTAAATTTTTGATTTGTGTAGGTACAGAAGCCAGTATCACACTGCGCGTTTAAGTAGCATTGAGCGAATGTGGCCTATTGCTTTTGTTGGGTTTAATCCTTTAGGACAAACATTTACACAGTTCATTATGCTATGGCAACGGAAAACGCTAAAAGCGTCGTCCAGATCGGATAAACGATCATCAGTCGCCGTATCACGGCTGTCAATCAACCAGCGATATGCAGCAAGTAGTCCTGCAGGTCCAACAAACTTGTCTGGGTTCCACCAAAATGACGGACATGACGTACTACAACATGCACACATAATACATTCGTAGAGTCCATCAAGGTGGGCGCGATCTTCCGGCGATTGTAAGTTCTCGCGAGCCGGAGGAACGCTCTCGTTAATCAAATACGGCTTAACACGTTCATAGTTTTGATAGAACTGCGCCATATCAACAACCAAGTCACGAACCACAGGCAAACCCGGCAAAGGACGGATCACAATGCTAGATTTGTCAGTCAACGCTGACAATGGCGTAATACATGCGAGGCCATTCTTGCCATTCATGTTTATACCATCCGAGCCACAAACACCTTCACGGCATGAGCGACGGAATGAAAGCGACGGGTCTTGCTCTTTGAGCAAAATTAGCGCGTCAAGCACCATCATGTCCGAGCCTTCAGGCACTTCAAGGGTGTACCCTTTCATGTGCGGCACGTCATCTACGTCTGGGTTGTAACGGTATACAGAAAAATTCAGCTTCATGATTATCTACCTCCCTTAGTAAGTACGCGCTTTAGGCGGGAACGTATCACGATGGATCGGTTCCATGTTGACATCACGCTTAGTCATCGCTTCGGTTTCAGGGTTGTAGATGGTGTGGCATAGCCAGTTATCATCATCACGCTCTTGGAAATCAAAACGAGCATGTGCACCACGGCTCTCTGTACGGTAGTTCGCCGCAACAGCGGTTGAGAACGCAGTTTCCATCAAGTTATCAAGCTCTAGACACTCAACACGTTGGGTGTTGAATTCGCTTGATGTGTCATCCAAGCGTGCTTCTTTAAGACGCTCACGGATAACTTTAAGTTCTTCTAAACCTTTCGCCATCGCATCACCTTCACGGAATACCGAGAAGTTATTTTGCATGCATGACTGAAGGTCTTTACGAATTTGAACTGGGTCTTCGCCTTTCTGCGTTGAGTTCCAACGATTTACGCGAGCCAAAGAGGCTTCAATATCAGACTCAGACGCATCGCGTGCTTCAGCTTGTGCAGCCAGCGTTTCGCCAAGGTGTAGACCTGTTGCACGACCAAATACCACCAAATCAAGCAACGAGTTACCACCCAAACGGTTTGCACCGTGAACAGAGACGCTCGCAATCTCACCACATGCAAACAAACCTTGAATTTCAACGTCGTTGCCATTCGGGTCTTGTTTAATCGCTTGTCCTGAAATCTGAGTAGGAATGCCGCCCATCATGTAGTGACACGTTGGGATAACAGGAATCGGTTCTTTGATTGGGTCAACGTGAGCAAAGGTACGAGACAACTCAAGAATACCCGGCAGACGCGCTTCAAGTACGTCTTTACCCAAGTGATCGAGTTTAAGCTTAAGGTGAGGACCCCAAGGACCATCACAGCCTCGACCTTCGCGAATCTCTACCATCATTGAACGTGCAACAACGTCACGACCTGCAAGGTCTTTGGCGTTTGGTGCATAACGCTCCATGAAGCGCTCGCCGTCTTTGTTCAAGAGGTAACCACCTTCACCACGACAACCTTCGGTAACGAGAACACCCGCGCCAGCAATGCCTGTTGGGTGGAATTGCCACATTTCCATGTCTTGCATTGGTACGCCAGCACGTAGCGCCATACCAACACCATCGCCAGTATTGATGTGAGCATTCGTTGTCGATTGATAGATTCGACCCGCACCACCAGTGGCTAGAACTGTTGCTTTGGCCTTGAAGTAACAAATTTCGCCACTTTCCATGTCCATCGCTGTAGCGCCAACCACGGCACCGTCTTGGTTTTTCACAAGATCTAATGCATACCACTCAGAAAAAATCGTTGTTTTGTTTTTGATGTTCTGTTGGTACAGCGTGTGAAGCAAGGCGTGACCCGTACGGTCGGCAGCAGCAGCGGTACGAGCAGCTTGCTCACCACCGAATGCTTTTGACTGACCACCAAATGGGCGTTGGTAGATGCTGCCGTCTTCGAAACGTGAAAACGGTAGGCCCATTTTCTCGAGCTCGATAACTGACTGAGGACCTGTTTTACACATGTACTCGATCGCATTTTGGTCGCCAATGTAATCAGACCCTTTAACGGTGTCATACATGTGCCATTCCCAGTTATCTTCGTGGGAGTTACCCAAAGCAACGGTGATACCACCTTGCGCAGACACTGTATGCGAACGTGTTGGAAAAACCTTTGAAAGCAAAGCACAGGAAAGGCCTTGCTCAGAAATTTGAAGTGCGGCACGCATACCTGCGCCACCCGCACCGATGACGATTGCGTCAAATTCTCTTACTGGAATACTCACTTACACACCCCACAAAACGAAAAAGCCAGTCAACAGGTAGACAAAAAGCAAGGCGACGATGCCAAACTGCATCAGTGCACGAAGCAGTGTCGGCTTAATGTAATCTGTCAACACTTGCCACATGCCAATCCACGCATGGATAAGCACGCAAACCAGCGCTAGCATAGTAAAGACTTTATTGCTTGTCTGACCCCAGAATTCCACCCAACTCAAATAAGTTAGCTCAGGGCCGAACGCAAAAAATCCCACCATGTAAAAGGTGTAAAGCGTCATGATAATGGCAGTAGCACGGATCAAGATAAAATCGTGAACACCGTTTTTGCCGAAAGAAGATACATGTCCTACCATACTAACCCCCACGCTAAAACAGACAGCACTGCAGTGATGCCGAATGCGACTTTCGCGCTCATGTTTCCTGATTCGAGTTCTTCAAAGTACTTCATATCCATCAGCAAGTGACGAATGCCACCGACAATGTGATATGCGAGTGCAGTCAAGATGCCCCACAGGATGAACTTGGCAAAAAAACTATCGACAATGTCTGCTGCAGCGTCGAAGCCGCTAGGAGAAGATAGTGACAGGCTTAATAACCAAAGAAGGATGGCGACCGAAACGAAGGTGATAACACCTGATACACGGTGCACGATAGACGCTATCGCTGTGATGGGGAAGCGTATGGTCTGAAGGTCGAGGTTTACCGGTCTTGGCTTTGTTACTTTCACGATATGGCCCACTCAGCTCCATTGAGCAATTATTGTTATAACACTCTCTGAATTTACATTTCGCGATCGCGCCAGACCTGCAACATCTTTAATTACGTTTTACGAAGGCTTCTGCTATTAACTGCAGATCAAGCTCCGTTTTACGCAGAGAAAATATCGATTTGAGCCCCGAAACGCCCCGGCATTATGTAATATCCAGAGACCTGCCGCAGAGTATATGCCCCGTAACATTTAAACACAAACCAATAAAATTGACGGAAATCCCGAAACAGAGCATTAACTTAATACGCACATATTTTTGATACTTCCGCACACCCGACAAAGATCACTTCTGTAAATTGACATCTAATGCAGCGATCGGTACAACAACGGGGTCCGTATCCGGGATAGGATTATATAATAACAAAGGAGAATGTTATGGCAGATAAGAAAGCTACCCTCAATATTGAAGGGAAAGCACCTATCGAACTGCCGATCAAAGGGGGCACAGTCGGCCCAGAAGTTGTCGACGTACGTGCTTTGGGCGCAAATGGTTATTTCACGTTTGACCCAGGTTTTGTTGCAACAGCGTCGTGTGAGTCACAAATTACGTATATTGATGGTGACGCTGGCGTTCTATTGCACCGAGGCTTCCCAATTGATCAACTAGCCAATAACGCTGATTATTTAGAAGTCTGTTATATCCTTCTGTATGGGGAAGTCCCAACCCGCAAGCAATACGAAGAGTTTCGTAAGATTGTTACTCGTCACACTATGGTGCACGAGCAAATTGCGAGCTTCTTCCATGGCTTCCGTCGTGACGCACACCCTATGGCTGTTATGGTTGGTGTGGTCGGTGCCCTCGCTGCGTTCTATCACGACTCACTCGACATTAATAACGATGAGCACCGTGAAATCACTGCATATCGTCTGCTATCAAAAATGCCGACGCTAGCAGCCATGTGTTACAAGTACTCTTTAGGCCAACCTTTCATTTACCCAAGAAATGATTTGGATTACGCCGAGAACTTCCTACACATGATGTTCGCAACGCCTTGTGAAGAGTATGAAGTCAATCCGGTTGTTGCTCGTGCAATGGATAAGATCTTCACACTACATGCTGACCACGAACAAAATGCATCAACATCGACGGTTCGTCTCGCAGGTTCTTCTGGTGCTAACCCATTCGCATGTATCGCGGCAGGTATTGCATCACTTTGGGGCCCTGCTCATGGCGGTGCAAACGAAGCATGTCTGAAGATGCTGGAAGAAATCGGCACGGTCGAAAATATTCCAGAGTTCATTGAGCGTGCGAAAGACAAAGAAGACCCGTTCCGTTTGATGGGCTTCGGTCACCGCGTATACAAAAACCACGACCCACGTGCAACGGTAATGAACCAAGCATGTCATGACGTTCTTGATGAGCTGAATATCAACGACCCATTGTTGGACGTTGCGATGGAACTAGAACGCATTGCGCTTTCTGACCCGTACTTTATCGAGAGGAAGCTGTACCCGAATGTCGATTTCTACTCAGGCATTATCCTGAAGGCTATCGGTATTCCAGTTTCGATGTTCACCGTGATTTTTGCGATGTCTCGTACCATCGGTTGGATTGCACATTGGAATGAAATGCATAGCGACCCTCAAAACCGTATCGGTCGTCCGCGTCAGCTGTACACGGGCTATGACCAACGCGATTTTCAACCAATGAAAGATCGTGATTGATTAGTCGTCATTGCTAACAAAAAACGCCGCTTGATGCGGCGTTTTTTTTGCGCTTGAATCACAGAGAGTTGTGATTCAAGCGCCTCTATTCTTTAGAGCACTATACGGGATTATAGATGTCAATAAAGGTGACATCCATCTGGTGATGTTCCGACAACCACTCTCCCAATGCCTTAATACCATAACGCTCTGTAGCGTGATGACCCGCACCAAAATAATGTAATCCCTGCTCTCTTGCAGAAAAAGTCGTTCTTTCTGACACCTCACCGGACACAAACGCATCCATTCCTTTGCTCGCCGCTAAATCAATATAATCTTGTCCACCACCGGTGCACCAGCCAACGCGTTTGATCTGACCTTTTTGCCCACCATCAATAAACAATGGTCTTCTGCCCAATTTTTTCTCAAGAAGAGATGCAAACTCACTCGCAGACAACGGCTCAGGAAGCTCACCCCAAACAGCCACTGAACGTGGATTACCATCTTCTAACCCCCCACATTCATCAATACCCAATAATCGGGCTAACTGCGCGTTATTACCGACGTCCGGATGTACATCCAACGGCAAATGATATGCATAGAGGTTAATTCCATTCTCCACCAGCGCCTTGATACGACGATACTTCATGCCCCGAATGGGTTCAGGCTCTCCACGCCAAAAATAGCCATGATGAACCAATACTGCATCAGCACCCTGTTCAATAGCAGCATCAACTAATGCTTGTGAAGCCGTCACGCCAGTAACGATTTTTTTGATCTCAGGCTTCCCTTCAACTTGTAACCCATTAGGGCAGTAATCTTTAATCAAATTGGGTTTCAAAAACTCATTAAGAATGGCTTCAAGTGCTAGGTTGTTCATGTTTAATCCTTAATCGAGCGATAACTTTTGGCCATTCTACCTACCATTGACGTGCAGGTGAACCGACATTCCGATAAGCTGTTTATTCACACACAGTCAATACCTTATGGAAACTCGTGATGTTTGCCGATGAAGCACAAGTCACCCGAGACATAGAATGGATATCCAGCGCACCGCCAATAGTGCAAATGTCTTCCCATTCATTTGATGACGATTTTTGGTCTGGTTTAGTACCCGCAATCTGGCCTGGCTATACAGGTGGGCATCGCATTGGCTTTTATTATCAATGGCTGGTATGTCAATGTATTGAATCTCACCCTAAGTACCAACTCGTCACAGAAGAAATCCAAGTCACCAAAGATGGTCGAACACTGGGAGCCATTGACTTTGTAGTGAAAAATCCAGCTGGAGAGCTAGAGCATTGGGAGGTCGCTATCAAGTTCTACTTAGCATTTGGCACTGATTGGCACGGGCCCAATGCAAAAGACACGCTAGCAAAGAAATATGAAAAAATGGCGCACCAGCAACTGCAACTTTCGGAATCTGAAGCCTATCAAACTCAGTACCCTGAGCTACCGATCAAGCATAGAAAATTATTGATGCAAGGACGTCTATACACCAATCCGTTCATCCTAGAGCCTGAAATCCCATTTCCTTCAGTCACTGCTGAATCGGTCTCTGGATATTGGTGCTGGCCTAGCCAACTCCCTGAAGACTTACGTTTTTACCACTTACAACGTCACCAATGGCTGGAAGCCCCTCGATTCGATGAACTCGAACCGTTTGCACTCGAGCTTCCTCTCGTTCGCGCTCAGCACATCATCGATGAAAATGGTAAACGCTGGTTTGTGGTTCCCGAATCTTGGCCAAACTGCCATTAAAAAAGCCACCGGCTATCGGTGGCCCTTATCAATGAGTCCTAACGGTTTAATGGCTTAAACTTATAGTCCAGCAGCTTTAAACACATCACTCACGATTTTCTGTGCTTCATTTTGTATCTGGCAAAGATGCTCTTCACCTTTAAAGCTCTCGCAGTAAATCTTATAGATGTCTTCAGTACCGGATGGACGTGCCGCAAACCAACCGTATGCAGTCACCACTTTCAGCCCACCGATCGCTTGACCATTTCCAGAAGCGTGAGTAAGTTTCGCAGTGATCACATCACCCGCTAATGTTTCTGCAGTCACCATCTCTGAAGACAGTTTGCTCAACACCGCTTTTTGCTGAGTGTTTGCCGGTGCTTGAATACGTGCATAGCAAGACGCACCAAATTTCGCAGCCAACTCGTCGTAGTACTGCTGAGGGTTTTTACCCGTTACTGCCGTAATTTCCGCAGCAAGCAGACAAAGAAGAATACCATCTTTGTCAGTTGACCATGGCGTACCATCCATACGAAGGAAAGAAGCACCTGCGCTTTCTTCACCGCCGAAGCCCAACTCGCCACTGTACAAGCCATCAACAAACCATTTGAAGCCAACGGGTACTTCACACAGTTTGCGACCTAGGCTCTCAACCACTTTGTCGATGATGGCACTCGATACCAAGGTTTTGCCCACACCAACACCTTCGTTCCACTGAGGACGATGCTGATAGAGATAGTCGATGCAAACAGCAAGGTAATGGTTTGGGTTCATCAGGCCTGATGGCGTCACAATACCGTGGCGGTCGAAATCTGGGTCGTTGCCAAATGCTAGATCATACTGATCTTTGTAGGCCAATAGACCCGCCATCGCAGATGGCGATGAACAGTCCATGCGGATCACACCGTCTTTATCTAGCGACATAAAACGAAACGAGGGATCGATATCATCGTTAACAAGGGTGATATCTAGATCATAGTAAGCAGCGATCGCTTTCCAGTAATCAATACCTGAACCACCTAGCGGATCCACACCAATATGAAGGTTTGCTTTTTTGATCGCTTCAATATCAACAACCTGACCCAATTCGCGCACATAAGGCATAACGAGATCGGCCTCAACAAACAATGCACTTGAGGTAGCATCGTGATAGCTAACTCGGCGAATGCCCTCAAGACCTGCTGCAATATATGCGTTTGCGCGTTGCTCGATAGCTTTCGTCAACTCACCTTCAGCAGGTCCACCATGCGGAGGGTTGTACTTAATACCACCGTCCTGAGGAGGGTTGTGCGACGGCGTGATAACAATACCATCCGCTTGATGCGCATTGGCTTTGTTGTGTTCCAAAATGGCGTACGAAATACCCGGAGTAGGCGTATAGCCACCGTGCTCTTGAGCGACAACACTCACGCCATTGGCAATCAGTACTTCTACCACAGAGCAAAACGCAGGCTCAGACAAGGCATGCGTGTCTTTACCAACAAACAGTGGGCCAGTGAACCCTTGCTCTGAACGCACATCGGCAATCGCTTGGGCGATAGCAAGAATATGATGTTGGTTAAACGTAGATTTGTCTGCGCTTCCGCGATGACCAGACGTACCAAACTCAACGTTGTGCGCTGAGTTAGTTGGATCTGGCGTCAACTGGAAATAGTTCGACACCAGTAGAGGAATATTATGCAGATCTTGTTGCTGGGCACGTTGCCCTGCACGTTCGAAGCTCGCCATGTGTTCGCATCCTTTCCGGAAATCTAAATTCTAAAAATACAAAAAGGCTCGTCAATGACAGAGCCTCTATTTAATCTTAACTATTCACAATCAGTATGTTACTGGTACTAAGTGCGATATTTAGATCTCACCAACGACTTTTTCTGTAATGTCGCTCGCAAAACCCATTTTAGTCATCAGCTGCTCAACCATCTGGCGCTTACGACCGGTATTCGTATTGGTGATCACCCAAAAAGGCGTGGTCGGAATATGCTTAGGCTTGGTGGTTTTACCACTTTCAAGAAGCGTTTGCTCATTATCAGCAAAGTAAACTCGCGTGCGGCCTTTCAATGCAGTTGCTTCTGCAAATCCTTGTCCGTCAATACGATAAAGTGCTGATAGAACCAACATAAAGCGGCCAATCGCTCTTTCTTGCGCGGCAAACTCGTCAGAGATCAACAATGAACGCATTTCTTTCACGCGATCCACAGAGTCTTGTTTTCCCGCATCTTTGCTGACAACAATTCCCTTAGGCTTATTCGCGGGAGTCAAAGTCGCAACGGGTTGTTGATCCATCTGCGGTGCCATCAATAAGCGGCGCAGGATATCCGATGCACTTTCACCAATGTGATGTGTTTGGCTGGCAATGTACCGGTATAGCTCTTCATCAACCTCAATTGTCTTCATCGTTTGATCATCGTGTCCTAATTACAATTCAACAGGGCGATTATACAGAGTTAGAAAGGTATACTCTACGGCAAACGATTCATATTGAGAGAAAACAACGGTGTTTTTAAACTACAAGATCCAAGGGGAAGGAAGACCTTTGCTCTTGATCCATGGACTTTTTGGTAGCTTGGACAATCTGGGCGGTCTTGCTCGCGTTTTGGCCGAGCATTACACAGTCTATCAAGTTGACTTGCCGAACCATGGCCAATCCCCTCGCTCACAGAGCGTCGACTATATTTCGCAAGCAAATGCAGTCAAAGACTTTATGACGCAACAAGGGCTTGACCGCGCTTCTGTCGTCGGTCATTCAATGGGCGGGAAAGTCGCCATGATGCTCGCGATCTCTCACCCTGAGATGATAGATCAATTAGTTGTCATGGATATCGCGCCAGTGGCCTATCAAGAACGCCGACATGATGCCGTACTCGCGGGTTTGAATGCATCTATGCGCTCGCCAATCACCAGCAGAAAAGCAGCGGAAGCGATCCTTTCGGATCATATCCTAGAGCCAGGCGTGAGACAGTTCTTGCTGAAATCACTAGCTAAGCAAGACAATGGCGAATTTGAATGGCGCTTTAATGTCGATGCTTTGGAAAGAAACTATGACGATATCACTGGGTGGCCAGCCAGTGGTCACTACCATGGTGACACTCTCTTTTTGAAAGGTGCAGACTCTGACTATATTTCAGCAGCACACCGTGAAGAAATAGAACGCCAATTTCCGCAGGCAAAAGCGCACGTTATTGCCAATACTGGCCACTGGTTACATGCAGAAAAACCTGACGCAGTAGCGCGTGTGATCACTCGCTTTTTAACAAAGTCAGAGCGTTAACAGACGCATCTGAGTTGTGATATAGTGCGCCACGAAATAGTTTCCGAAAGGAGAGGGAAATGCTGTACGAGCACTTTGAATTGCTCGAAAAGATAGGGCTTGATCTGCTTTTTGCAGCTATCTTCTTTTTCATCGGCATGGCAATCAAGGATGTATTAAACGAAGGAAACGTACCACCATTTGGCCGACGTATAGTTTGGCTGGTACTTTTCTTAGGATGCGCTGGTTTTATTACCAAAGGCGTGATCCAGTTGTTCTGGGAAGGTGCAGGCATAGGCTGATTGCTTGGGCTTTACCGTTAGCAGCAAGAAGGCTTCCCCTTCTTCTACACTTTAGAATGTGAGATGTGTATATTGCATCTCGACTAACAGAAAACAGGTATTCTCTATTATGGCGAGCGTAGGTCTCTTCTTTGGCAGCGATACAGGTAACACTGAAGCTATCGCCAAGATGATTCAAAAACAACTGGGCAAACAACTGGTCCATGTTCAGGATATTGCAAAAAGCAGCAAAGAAGACATCGACAACTTCGATCTGCTATTACTCGGTATCCCAACTTGGTATTACGGTGAAGCACAGTGTGACTGGGATGATTTCTTCCCAGAGCTTGAGCAAGTTGATTTCTCAACCAAACTCGTTGCCGTCTTTGGTTGTGGTGATCAGGAAGACTACGCAGAGTATTTCTGTGATGCGATGGGCACCATTCGTGACATCGTTGAAACGAAGGGTGGCACTATCATTGGTCATTGGCCAACTGAAGGCTATGAATTTGAAGCTTCAAAAGCCTTGGTTGATGACAACCACTTCGTCGGTTTGTGTGTCGATGAAGACCGCCAACCAGAGCTGACTGCGCAACGTGTTGAAACATGGGTTAAACAAATCCATGAAGAAATGTGTTTGGCAGAATTGGAAGGTTAATCTTTCCAATCAGCAGAAAAACGCGCCCGATGGCGCGTTTTTTTATGACTGTACCTCTGGCTTATCACGATATTTGGGCTTCTTACGCACGTATAGAACTCGCCTTACTCGGCTCACCACTTCCCCATTTGCATCTAACACATTGACGACAAATTCGGGGAACACCTTGTCGCCATTTGCCGTTGCACGCTGGATCGACGTGATCGTTTCTTCTGGGATCACAAACTCAGCAAACAAATCAGAAGCGCCAGGCTTAATGAAATTGATATCGGCTTCTTTGTCCCAAACAAAGTACCTCTCACCGAGTATCCCCATCAACATCAAAGCATAAGTAGGATCTGTCATGGAAAAAATGCTGCCGCCATACTGGGTACGGTTTGCGTTCTTATTCCACCAGCGTAGTTTCAATCGGATACGAACAAAACGAAAGTCATCACTGATTTCGATAATCTTAATCCCTGCGCCCCAAAACGGCGGCCAGCAGTTGAGAGCAAATTTAACGATCCCTGGTTTATAGTATTTGTACACAGTAATTCCCTTTCTGGTCTAACCAGTTTATCGTGCCATTTTTGTTTCCGAACAACAAGCCGCAAAACCAACCAATTAGGTCAGTTATTTATCGACATGCACTAGCGAGGCCGTACCACATTTGTTACGCTAACAAACAATTTTTCCCGTTCTCATAAATACACAGGGAAAAGCAATTACGTAGGAAGAACCGGATGTCAGATAATAACAAGGCACTGAAAGACGCAGGACTGAAAGTCACGTTGCCTCGACTAAAAATCCTAGAAGTCCTGCAACAACCGGACTGTCAGCACATCAGCGCCGAAGACTTGTATAAGAAACTCATCGATATTGGTGAGGAAATTGGCCTTGCGACCGTTTACCGTGTCTTAAACCAATTCGATGATGCAGGCATTGTCACGCGCCACCACTTTGAAGGTGGTAAGTCAGTCTTTGAACTTGCGACACAGCATCACCACGACCACTTGGTTTGTCTAGATTGTGGCAAAGTAATTGAATTTACTGATGATGTGATTGAAACACGTCAGAAAGAAATCGCGACTCGATATAACGTTCGCCTCACCAACCACAGTTTGTATCTCTACGGACACTGTATCGAAGGTGATTGCAAGACAGACGATAGCCTTCATGACGCTAGATAGTCTCAACAATACCGTTTCAGTCGTTTGTCACTGAACGATAAACATAAAAAAACCGGAGCATCTGCTCCGGTTTTTGTTTACGGGACTTAATTACCCGTCAATTTTTGCCCACGTGTCACGAAGACCTACGGTACGGTTAAATACCAGCGCATCGTCAGTGCTATCTTTACGATCAACACAGAAATACCCCATACGCTCAAACTGGTAACCTTGCTCGGCAACTGCTGCTTTTAGGCTTGGCTCAACATAACCTTGAACTACTGTCAGTGATTCAGGGTTAATAGTTGCCGCGAAATCATCTGCAGCGCCAGGGTTCGGCAATGTGAACAAACGATCGTACAAACGAATCTCAGCAGGTACACCCGCATCCGCAGATACCCAGTGAATAACGCCTTTCGCTTTACGGCCGTCTGCTGGGTCTTTACCCAAGGTTTCAGGATCGTAAGTGCAGTAAACCGTTGTTACTTTACCATCGGCATCTTTGTCACAACGCTCAGCTTTCACGAAGTAAGCATTACGCAGGCGTACTTCTTTACCTAGCACTAGGCGCTTGTACTTCTTGTTTGCTTCTTCACGGAAATCTTCCGCTTCAATCCAGATCTCACGGCTAAACGGAATACTACGCTCACCCATCTCTGGTTTGTTTGGATGATTCGGTGCAGACAAATGCTCAATGTCACCGTCAAAGTTCTCAATCACCAATTTGATTGGATCTAGAACTGCCATCGCGCGCGGGGCATTTTCATTCAAGTCATCACGAATACATGACTCTAGTGAGCTCATTTCAATCGTGTTTTCTTGCTTAGTCACACCAATGCGCTTACAGAATTCACGAATCGCAGCAGGCGTATAACCGCGGCGACGCAAGCCAGAAATCGTAGGCATACGTGGGTCATCCCAACCGTTTACCAAGTTCTCGCTCACAAGCTGACTCAACTTACGCTTAGACATCACTGTGTATTCAAGATTCAGGCGACTGAACTCGTACTGACGTGGTTGGCACTCAATGGTGATGTTATCCAATACCCAATCGTAAAGACGACGGTTATCTTGGAACTCCAACGTACACAGGCTATGTGTAATGCCTTCTATCGCATCAGAGATACAGTGCGTGAAGTCGTACATTGGGTAAATACACCATTTATCACCCGTTTGGTGATGGTGTGCGAAACGTACACGATACAATACCGGATCACGCATCACCATGAATGGCGAAGCCATATCAATTTTCGCACGCAGACACGCTTTACCTTCTGCGAACTCACCGTTCTTCATCTTGTCGAACAGTGCTAAGTTCTCTTCCACAGTACGGTCACGGTAAGGGCTATGCTTACCTGGCGCTGTTAGCGTACCGCGGTATTCACGGATCTCATCTGGGCTTAGCTCTTCAACATAAGCCAAACCTTTCTCGATCAATTCAACCGCGTAACCGTGCAGACGATCGAAGTAACCAGACGAATAACAAACTTCGCCGCTCCAATCAAAACCCAACCAGTTCACATCGCTTTTGATAGATTCAACAAATTCGATGTCTTCTTTTTCTGGGTTAGTATCGTCGAAACGCAGGTTACATTGACCCTGGTAGTCTTTAGCAATACCAAAATTCAAACAGATCGACTTTGCGTGACCAATGTGAAGGTAACCATTCGGCTCCGGTGGGAAACGCGTATGAACTGTTGTGTGAACACCACCAGCCAAATCTTTATCAATGATTTGACGGATAAAGTTGGTTGGACGAGCCTCAGACTCACTCATCAAAAAATACCTCGTAGGAAGAACTACCTGAAATTACGCCAATGATCCACGATCACGGCTATTTACTCAACCACAACAGAACGTCGAGACGAAAAAAAAGCCCGCATATAGCGGGCTTCTGAGTCTTTGAGTGTCGTTATAGAGACACTGAACGACCTTCACGTTGCTTGTCAGCACTCAATGCACGTACTTTCACATTCTTCGAGTCAGACAGTTCCACCGGCGAAGAGTAGTCAGTCCATGATTGACCGCCATCAACAGAGTACTGAAGTGGCAGACCTGGCATGCTGATGTTCATGTGCAGTTTACCTGCTTCAATCACCGCACCAGGAACAGGAATACGGTATTGAATACCCGCTGCGTCCAGTTTCACCATCTCACGTTGACCCATCACATTCGCAAAACGCGTCCAGTCTTGTAGCTGAGCGTCTTTGTTCACGTAGCTAGTTTCAAGGTTAAACGCTTTACCGACTTGATAATCAAGTTCCCAATCCGCCTTGTGCCATGCTCGCTCTGCTGCGGCAATCACACGAGGGAATACCATGAACTCATACTGTTCATCGGTACGAACGGTTTCACTCCAAAGCTGTGCTGACAGACCGTGGATACCTTTAGACTCAACAGTGCCTTTACCATTGAAGCCGTTACCATCACGGTCTACAGAGGTTTCCGCGTTCTGAGGCAAGTTCTCAGGTGCAAAGCCAAACATCTTGCGTGTATCCGTTGCACGCGTTGCCCAGTAGTAGCCGCGCTCTTTTGGATCCACTTCATATGGCATGTCCATGTAGACGTAGTCTGGGTTAGACACAATCACGTCATACCCTTTATTTGCCCACTCATACGCTGATGCGTCACCGCCCCAGTAAAGAACGTCCCAGAAATTCACACGCACGTTGTCTGTTTCAAATGCTGATGCATCTTTAGAGTATTTCAGACCATCTTGCCAAGCTTGGAAGTTTTCAATGCCATGCTTAGCGACTACTTCACTCACTTGCTCTGCAAAGTAGCTTGGTAGATGACCGAAATCAGCAGCTACACCGTCAGCAATCGCTTTTTGACAAACAGGTGATTTCGCAAATGGCTTATGTTGCTGGCTAAGGTCAATGTTACCTTTCCATGAAACAGGCTCTGCTGCATTAAGATCTTGGAAGCCGGCATTCAGCTTAATGTTTTTCGCTTCATCACCGCCAAAGTGCCACGTTGATAGCGGCATACCTGCTTCCGCGTGCATGGCTTTCACTTCTGTAATCACTTTGTCCACAAAGTTCAGAGACGAATCCATGCATGGGTTGATGAAGCTGCGCTTATCGTAGAACTGAACAGTCGTCACGTTCGATGTATCCAATGGATCCATCAAACGGAACTCTTCTGCTTTCGTCAGATCGCCTTGAGCGGCATATTTGGTGTAACGCGCTTCCATCGAAACAACAGCAGCTCGTGAGTGGGCTGGCATATCGATTTCAGGGATCACTTCGATACCACGCGCTTTTGCATGATGCAGAATTTCTAAGTAATCCGCTTTCGAGAAGAAACCCGAACCAAAATTATCTGTTGTCGGGCCAGAACCCAGTTGCGGCAACAAACAAGAGGTTTCAGACAGATCGTGACAACGGTTTGCACCCACGTCAGTCAGTTCCGGAAGACCAGGGATCTCTAAGCGCCAACCCTCATCATCGGTAAGGTGAAGGTGAAGTTTATTCAGCTTGTATGCCGCCATTTGATCGATAGTGCGCAGCATGGCTTCTTTCGAATGGAAGTTACGCGCCACATCAACCATCACACCGCGGTATTCAAAACGAGGGGCATCTTCAATAGCAACCCACGGCAGCATACCGCTGTCGTCTTTATCCATCAGTGCAAGCAAAGATTGCAGGCCGTAGAACGCACCCACGCTGTCATAACCAACAATCTCAACGCCAGCAGCATTTACAACAAGCTTGTAAGCGCCAGACACTGCTTCTTCGCCGCTAAATGCATTCGCATCTAGGTTCACGTTAAGGTCGATGTCGCCTTCCACGTTCACACCCAGCAGCGCTGCACGATCTTCAAATGCTGCTAACTGCTCATCATTCAATGCCGTGTTGTTCAATGCAAAACCCGCAGCAACATGTAAAGCGCCACGCATTTGTTTAGTTTTTAGAGGCGTTGGAATGATAGAAGCTTCAATAGCGCCATCAGACAGCTGAGCAACGTCGCTGTTTTTCGCAAAGCGGGAGGCTGCTGTCGCTAGGATGTTATTGTCTTCAGGGGTACGCTTCCATTTGTTGCCATCAATTTCAGCCACAAATGCATCAACGTTTTCAGTATCTAGCGATGCAATCGTCTTTGGTGTTGCGTCACCAGCAACTACATAAGCACGCGGCATAAAGTCAGTTTCAAACAACTGCCAGTATTCTGCAATCAGGGGAATTTCAACCGTCTCGCCTGCTGCGAAACCATCAAAAGATTGCGTTGGAGTTAGAACATAAAGATCACCGGTCAAATGTTCGATGGTGAAGTCTTCGTTTGCTACATCCAAAAACACACGGATGCTGTGCAGATAGATTTTCCAATCATTAGCAGTAACAGCGTCGCCGTCGTTAACAATGGTCATTGTAACCTTGTTACAAGATGCCCACTCTGCACCCATATCCTGACAGGTTAAGCCTTCTTGAGCACCATGATTGGTTTCAACTGCGTAGCTGATGTCCAATTGAGCCGCTAATGCATCCACAGTAGCCTGTTGTGCTGCACCTGAAGGCAAAGCACCACAACCTGCAAGACCTGCAGCAACCGCTACAGATAAGATTCCCATCTTAAATGTCTTTTTCATTTCTATTTACCCTACGAATTTGGCCAAATTTGGCCCAAAAAAAGCCGACCCCGCTAAGGGCCGGCTATATTGACTATTTAGTCAGTATTTCTTAATTATGGCAGTTTGATTTCAGACAAATCTTCAGTCGTGCCAACTTTTTTCATTTCGCCAGCTACGATTTCTGCCAATGGACCCAGAATAACCTGCAGGTTATTTGTACCCAATTTAACAACACCCATCGCACCTAGTGCTTTCAGTGTTTTCTCATCAATCTGAGCGCCGTCTTTAACAGTCAAGCGAAGACGAGTAATACATGCATCGATAGTCGTTAGGTTGTCATGACCACCTAGCGCTTTCAAGTATTGGCGAGCCAGAATACCGGTCTCTTTAGAACCTTCAACGCCGTTTGACGGTGCGTCTTCATCAAGATCTTCACGGCCAGGAGTTTTCAGGTTGAACTTAACGATCGCGGTACGGAACACAGCGTAGTAGATACCTGCAAACACGAAACCTTGAACAATAAGCATGTACCAGTTAACAGCAAGTGGGTTACGCGTTGACAAGAACATGTCAACAAGACCTGCTGAGAAGCCGAAGCCTGCAATCCACTGCATAGATGCTGCGATGTATACAGAGATACCCGTCAACAATGCGTGCAATACGTACAGACCTGGTGCTAGGAACATGAACGAGAATTCTAGTGGTTCAGTTACACCAGTGAAGAACGATGCGAAACCAGCAGCGATCATAATAGATGCTACTTTCTCTTTGTTCTCAGGCTTAGCAGTGTGGTAGATAGCTAGCGCTGCACCTGGTAGACCGAACATCATGATTGGGAAGAAGCCCGCTTGGTACATACCTGTTACACCAACAGTTGCAGTACCTTCAGCTAGAGACTTAGCGCCACCCAGGAAGTTAGGAATATCGTTAATGCCTGCAACGTCGAACCAGAATACTGAGTTCAGAGCGTGGTGCAGACCAACAGGGATAAGAAGACGGTTAAAGAATGCGTAGATACCTGCACCCAATTCGCCCATACCTTGGATGCCTTCACCGAAGTTAACTAGACCACCGTAAACAGTTGGCCATACGTACATCAGGATGAAAGATACAATGATTGCAGCAAATGAGGTAACGATTGGAACCAGACGTTTACCCGAGAAGAACGCCAATGCTTTGTGCAGTTCTACGTGAGAGAAACGGTTGTACAGTTCTGCAGACATGATACCGACCAAGATACCAACGAATTGGTTCTGGATCTTACCGAAAGCCGCTGGAACAGCACTTGGATCAATGTTTTGGATTTGAGCAACAGCACCTGGAGACAGTAGCGTTGTAACAACGTACATACCCACTAGACCTGCAAGAGCAGCAGCGCCATCTTTGTCTTTAGACATACCGTAGGCAACACCTACAGCAAACAGCCAAGACATGTTATCAATGATTGCGGCACCCGCTTTGATCAAGAATGCAGCTAGAACGCTGTTTGCGCCCCAACCATTCGGGTCAATGAAGTAACCAACACCCATTAGAATTGCAGCGGCAGGAAGAGTGGCAACTGGTACCATCAACGCCTTACCTACTTTTTGGAAATAACCGAGAATATTCACCTGTGTTCCCCCTATAGTGGTTCTTTCTCAGAGTTGTAATGACAACATGGGACTTTTTTTACTATCCAATGTGAGTCAGGTGGAGTTTATTCCATTAATTTCGCCCCGCAAATTAAAACAGGTGCAATTGTGATTTTTGTCACTCAAAACGATACGTAATCCTGTTTTTTGCTAGCGCCCTCATAAAACTTATTTTATGATGAAAACTAAGATACAGAACCACTATGCTGTATAGTCTGAATTTGAATTAATTAAGAGGTGTACCGTGAGACTTATCCCATTACAAACCGCACATGAAGTAGGCTTTTGGTCAGCACGCCATATTGTTGATACTATTAACAAATTCGCTCCAACCGAAGATCGTCCGTTTGTTCTGGGTTTGCCGACTGGTGGCACCCCACTGAACACGTATAAACAACTGATTAACCTTCATAAGCAAGGCGAAGTAAGCTTCAAAAACGTTGTGACGTTCAACATGGATGAGTACTGTGGCATCCCTGCTGACCACCCAGAATCTTACCGTAGCTTCATGTACAACAACTTCTTCAATCACATTGATATTAAAGAAGAAAATATCAACTTGCTGAACGGCAACACTGATAATCACGAAGCTGAATGCCAGCGTTACGAAGATAAAATTAAATCGTACGGCAAGATCAACCTGTTCATGGGTGGTATTGGCAACGATGGTCACATTGCATTCAATGAACCAGCATCGTCACTTTCTTCACGTACTCGTATCAAAACCTTGACTGAAGACACTCGAATTGCTAACTCTCGTTTCTTTGATAACGATATCAATCAAGTGCCAAAACATGCATTGACGATTGGTGTTGGTACATTGCTTGACGCTCAAGAAGTGATGATTCTGATCACTGGCCACAACAAAGCTTTGGCTCTGCAAGCTGCGGTTGAAGGTTCGGTGAATCACCTATGGACAGTGTCTGCGCTTCAATTGCACCCTAAAGCACTGATGGTTTGTGACGAACCTTCGACTGCTGAGCTGAAAGTGAAGACGGTTAAGTACTTCCAAGAGCTAGAAGCTGAAAACATCAAAAACCTTTAAGGTAAGGAAACATTCATGTACGCACTGACTAACTGCCGAATTTTTACTGGTAGCGAAGTGCTGGATAATCATGCTGTCATCGTGAATGACGGCTTGATCCAGAACGTTTGTCCAGAAAAGGAATTGCCAGAAGGCATTGAAACCCGTTCTTTAGACGGCGCTTACCTAAGCCCTGGCTTCATCGACCTACAGCTTAATGGTTGTGGCGGTGTTATGTTCAACGATGAAGTGACTGCAGATACGATCCGCACTATGCATTTAGCGAATCTAAAATCTGGCTGCACCAGTTTTCTGCCTACATTGATCACGTCTTCTGATGAAGACATGAAGGCATCTGTCAGTGCAATTCGCGATTATCAAGAACAATACCAACATCAAGCGTTGGGTCTGCACCTAGAAGGTCCATACCTCAACGTCGCTAAGAAAGGCATTCACAGTGTTGATTTCATCCGTCGTTCAGACGATGCGATGATCGATTTCATCACCGAAAATGCTGATGTTGTGACCAAAGTGACCCTAGCGCCCGAGCTAACGCCGGCTGCACACATTCGCCAATTGGCAGATGCAGGTATCGTTGTTTCCGCTGGTCACACGAACGCGAGCTATGTTGAAGCACGTGCAGGCTTCAAGGCCGGTATTACGTTCGCAACACATCTGTTTAACGCAATGACACCCATTGCAGGTCGCGAGCCAGGTATGGTTGGTGCGATTTACGACACCCCTGAAGTATACACAGGCGTTATTGTTGACGGTTTTCATGTTGACTATGCAAACGTGCGAATTGCTCAAAAATTGAAAGGTGAGAAACTGATTCTTGTAACTGACGCAGCAGCGCCAGCAGGAGCAGACATGGATCACTTTATTTTTGTAGGCAAGAAAGTATATTACCGTGATGGTAAGTGTGTTGATGAGAATGGCACACTTGGCGGTTCGGCATTGACCATGATTGAAGCAGTACAGAACTCTGTCGAACATGTAGGCATCGCTTTGGATGAAGTGGTCCGCATGGCAACCTTGTATCCAGCACGTGCAATCGGTATGGATGACAAGCTAGGGGCTATCAAGAATGGATATGTCGCTAATCTGACCGTGTTTGATCGCGATTTCAATGTCAAAGCGACTGTAGTTAACGGCGAATACACATTGAATTAGGACATTTATGACAGGCGGACAAATTGGTAACGTAGATCTGGTTAAACAGTTAAACGGTGCCGCCGTTTATCGACTCATCGACCAACAAGGTCCGATTTCTCGAATCCAAATTGCTGACGTAAGTAGTCTTGCCCCAGCAAGTGTTACCAAAATCACCCGCCAGTTGCTTGAGCGCGGCTTAATCAAAGAGGTCGCGCAACAAGCGTCCACCGGAGGTCGACGAGCTATTTCGTTGACCACCGAATGCGCCCCTTTCCACTCTTTAGCAGTCCGTCTTGGACGTGAACGCATCGAGATCACGCTGTTCGACTTGTCAGGAAAAGTGCTTGCCGAACATGAAGAACCATTCCTGTACCCAAATCAAGAAACGCTGATTGAAGGTCTTCTCTACCACCTTCACACCTTCCTCGCAACACAGCAAGACTTTGTCAAAGAACTGATTGCTGTCGCTATTTCCCTTCCTGGCCTTGTCGATGCAGAAAGCGGCATTGTTGAATACATGCCACATATTGCTATCGACAAATTGCCTCTCAGCGACTTAATTCGCGATGAGTTTGGTGTGCAGTGTTACATCGGGAATGACACCCGAGGCCAAGCATTAGCTGAACATTATTTCGGGGTTAGTAAAAATTACTATGACACGCTACTCGTGAGCGTTCATAACGGTGCTGGCGCTGGTATTATCGTCAATGGTCAGGTGTTTCTCGGTTATAACCGCAACGTGGGCGAAATCGGTCACATTCAGATTGATCCACTCGGTAAAAAATGCCAATGCGGTAACTTTGGCTGCTTAGAAACCGTGGCCTCCAACCCCGCTATCATTGAACACGCACAGCAACTACTGGCTCAGGGCCACGAAAGTATGCTGCAAGGCAAAAAAGACCTTGATGTGTCTGATATCTGTCGTGCTGCAGTCGCTGGTGATGAACTAGCACGCCAAGTCTTGGTCAAGGTAGGCAATCACCTAGGTAAAGCCATTGCGATGACCATCAACCTGTTCAATCCACAACAAGTGGTCATTTCAGGTGAGATAACTGAAGCGAAGAGCGTGGTATTCCCCGCGATTCAGCGCTGCGTAGAGAACCAGTCATTGCGTGCATTCCATCAACAGCTTCCAATAGTCGCTGCTGGTTTATCATCGACGCCAACGCTCGGCGCTTTTGCCCTTGTTAAACGCGCAATGCTAAATGGTCTTTTGCTTCAAAAACTTCTAGAAGACTAAGCCTGTTACACAATTTGTGTCCGCTTAGTGTCTAATTGCAAAGGCAACACTGGTTAACTGTGTTGCCTTTGTTTTATCATAATCTTAAGAATTTCCTCTATTTCTTTTAATAAAACCGTTGCTCTCACTCAGCAACTGCTTTAAAGCGGCATTTATACGCAAGGAAACTACCAAACTTATGGATCTCGTCATCATAGCCGTCGCATTTGTCAGCGGTTTACTCATGCTTCGCTGTCATATGCCTCCGCTCGTCGGTTTTTTGATTGCGGGCTTTGTCTTGCATGCTGTGGGATTCACATCCACACCATTAATCCAATCACTGGCCGATTTGGGCGTCACACTGCTTCTCTTTTGTATTGGCTTAAAACTTGATGTTAAATCTCTGCTTAATAAAGAGATCTGGCTTGGCGCTTCACTGCATAATGTGCTGACAACCGCCCTATTTTCTGTCTGCTTATTAGGCTTTAAGGCGCTTGGTCTTTCCGCATTTTCCGATCTTGCCACCAATGACATCGTACTTATCGCCTTTGCACTCTCTTTCTCCAGTACGGTTTTTGCGATTAAAGCACTGCAAGAAAAAGGTGAAATGAATGCTACCTACGGCACACTCGCTATCGGCATTCTCATCATGCAAGATATCTTCGCTGTTATCTTTATGACGGTAGCATCCGGTAAAATACCGGGCATCGAAGCCCTTCTTTTGTTTGCGCTTCCATTACTACGCCCTCTCCTTTTCAAACTGCTAGATCGCGTCGACCACGGAGAAGTGTTGGTGCTCTACGCCATATTCCTCGCACTGGTAGTAGGGGCAGGTTTCTTTGATGCAGTAGGAATGAAAGCAGATCTCGGCGCCTTGATTCTTGGGATGATGATGGCGGGACACTCCCGTGCATCTGAAATGGCCAAATCGCTGTTTAACTTAAAAGAACTCTTTCTGGTTTGTTTCTTCCTCAATATCGGTTTATCTGAGCAGCCAACGTTGCAAGGATTAATGATAGCCCTATTACTGCTAGTATTGTTGCCCCTGAAAGGTCTGCTCTACTACGTTATCTTCAATGGCTTCAAGTTTCGTGTTCGCACCTCGCTATTCGCGTCCTTAACCCTTTTTAATTACAGTGAATTTGGTTTAATTGTCGGGGGCATTGCTTATCAAATGGGCATCATGCCTGGGAACATTTTGGTGGCGATCGCCATTGCCGTATCCCTTTCTTTTGTGCTTTCTGCGCCACTAAATACGTTCAGCCACAAAATTTATTCGACAATGTCTTCACGTTTTAGCGACCCTTCACCTGAACGAATCCACCGTAACGATCAGTTAATCGACCTAGGTGACGCGTCGGTGCTGATTCTCGGCATGGGACGGATCGGAAGCGGCGCGTATGACGAGATCGCCAAGGACATCCCATCGAAAGTGCTTGGGATAGAAACGCGTGAAGAGTCTGTTGCAAGTCATTGTGCCAACAATCGGAATGTCATTCACGGCGATGCAACGGATCCTGATTTTTGGTCTCGTGTGACATCTTCACGCCACATTGAGCTCATCTTACTTGCGATGCCAAACAGCCAAGCGAATACGATTGCAATGGAACAAATCAACCAAATGGGCTTTGAAGGTAAAGTGGCCGCCATTGCCAAGTATGTCGATGAACTCGAACAGCTTAAGGCACTAGGCGTAAATGAAGCCTACAACATCTATAACGAAGCAGGGTCCGGTTTTGCTCGTCACGTGAAAGATCAATTGCTTTAGTTATCCAAAGGGTTTTAATAATTCGCCCTCGAAAGCTGGTCAATAAACAACCAGCAACTACATTTCATTCACCAAAACCTCCAATTTGGTGAATGAGATTAAAACACATGTCGAGTTTGTTATTTTTTTCTCCATAACTGGTTGCTTTTTTCCTTCAAATTGGCAAATTGGAGGCAACAGAAATTTTAATGACGCACACACCGTCGTAAAGGGAAGTAAGAGAGGGATTTATGTGTTCTGTATTTGGCATTCTGGATATTAAGTCAGATGCAACCGCGCTTCGTCAGTCAGCGCTAGAAATGTCTAAAAAACTGCGCCATCGTGGCCCTGACTGGTCAGGTATTTACTCTTCAGACAACGCAATTCTTGCGCATGAGCGTCTTGCGATTGTTGGCTTGAACAGTGGTGCTCAACCGCTTTACAGCCCAGATAAAAAACACATCCTCGCGGTTAACGGCGAAATCTACAACCACAAAGAAATTCGTGCTCGCTACGAAGGCAAGTACGACTTTCAAACCGATTCCGATTGTGAAGTTATTCTCGCGCTATACCAAGATATGGGTGCAGACCTTCTAGAAGAACTAAACGGTATTTTCGCTTTCGTTCTTTACGATGAAGAGAAAGACACCTACCTCGTTGGTCGCGACCACATTGGTATTATTCCGCTGTACCAAGGTCACGATGAGCACGGAAACTTTTATGTAGCATCAGAAATGAAAGCACTCGTGCCAGTGTGCAAAACCATCAGTGAGTTTCCTCCAGGTTCTTACCTATGCTCTGGCGATGCTGAACCATACCGTTACTACGTTCGCGACTGGAACGAATACGCGGCAGTTCAAGGCAACTCCACCAGTAAAGAAGATCTCACGAAAGCATTAGAAGACGCGGTGAAGCGCCAGTTAATGACTGACGTGCCTTATGGTGTTTTGCTATCGGGTGGTTTGGACTCATCAATCACTTCAGCAGTTGCAAAACGTTATGCTGCAATGCGCGTCGAAGACGATGGTCAGTCAGAAGCTTGGTGGCCTCAACTGCACTCATTTGCCGTTGGCCTTGAAGGTGCGCCTGATTTGAAAGCTGCGCGTGAAGTGGCAGACCAAATTGGCACAGTTCACCACGAGATGACCTACACCATCCAAGAAGGTTTGGATGCTATTCGTGATGTGATTTACCACATCGAAACTTACGACGTCACCACCATTCGCGCATCAACGCCAATGTACTTGATGGGCCGTAAGATCAAAGCGATGGGCATCAAGATGGTACTGTCTGGCGAAGGTGCTGATGAAATCTTTGGCGGCTACTTGTACTTCCACAAAGCGCCAAACGCGAAGGAGTTCCACGAAGAAACCGTTCGTAAACTACTCGCATTGAACATGTTTGACTGTGCACGTGCAAACAAATCGCTGGCGGCATGGGGTGTAGAAGGTCGCGTACCTTTCCTCGATAAAGAGTTTATCGATGTTGCAATGCGCTTGAACCCAGAAGATAAGATGTGTGGTAACGGCAAAATGGAAAAACACATTTTGCGCGAGTGTTTCGAACACTACCTGCCTGCTTCTATCGCATGGCGCCAAAAAGAGCAGTTCTCAGACGGCGTTGGCTACAACTGGATTGATACGTTGAAAGCCGTCGCAGAAGAAAAAGTGACTGATCAACAGATGGAAACTGCACAGTTCCGTTTCCCTTACAACACACCAACTACGAAAGAAGGTTACGCATACCGTGAAATCTTTGAAGAGTTGTTCCCACTTCCAAGTGCTGCGGAATGTGTACCTGGTGGCCCGTCAATCGCTTGTTCAAGCGCGAAAGCCATCGAGTGGGATGAGAGCTTCAAAAATGCAGCAGACCCTTCAGGTCGCGCAGTAGCGGCAGTACACAACGAAGCTTATGCCCAAAGTAAGTAGAATTTGCTTTCATTGAAATAGAGCCGCTGAGACAACTCAGACGGCTCTTTTTTTGTTATCTATCACATCCTACCCTTCCGCCCCCCATCTTTTACACATCAACTACTTTGTAAAACCTCAAGTGCTTCAAGATACAGGATGCGGGAACTTAAAAGACGCATTGATTAAAGCTTCCCTTTACCTAACTCGTTCAGTTCATCAACGTAGAACAAGACTATGCATATTGTCGTAAAGTCAGCTAAAGGGACGTTATGAGGGGCTCTGAAATCTAAAATCATCAGGCTGTTTTGGCATAACGCAATAAAAGATGTAAGTTGCGATATTCTCAATTCTCAATGAGGGCTTGTTCACACGCTTAAGTTTTACATTCCAAATAATCACCCCCTAAGTAAACCCACACCGCACATTACTTATTAACAGACATCTTATTTACATCCCAATGTGTGGTGTCACGTAGGATTTATCTATTGTTGATTCTGAAAGTTAATTCCAATACAAAGCCCACGCCTCCAAGTGCTAATATCCTGACGCTCGTGAATTGCAGAGAATTTATAAACTGCAACTCCGCATTAATATCAAAACTATCAATATAAACTGTTGCATGAATCGTATTTTGGGGACGACACTCAAGGGCGGTAGCGTAGATAATCGTGCAAATTACCATCGTTACTTTATCTAAGGATAGAAGAAAATGGATACAGCTCTAAAGTTGCACAGTAACTATGGTGGATTACACGTTTTCTACAGAGCCATTGACTGCATCATTATTTCCATCTCTCTTTATATAATCTCATATGGATATATTGGTCACTTCGAAAAAAACAGCCTACTATTAACAATCTACTCAATATTGGCCTATTTACTAATAGCAGAAAAAAATGACCTTTATCGTTCTTGGCGTGTTTATAATTTCAAAGATGAAGCACTAAGCATTGGCAAAGCTTGGTTACTCACAATCACCTTACTTACTGCAATCACATTTTTCACCAAAACTAGCACGAGTTATTCAAGGGTAGTAATAGGGTCATGGCTAATTGTTACGCCAGTACTATTGATAACCTGGCGATACATTGCAAAACAGACTCTTAGAAAGCTTCGTGATTACGGTTACAACCGAAAAGAAGCAATAATAGTGGGAGTGACTGATAATGGGATTAAGCTTGCTAACGAAATACGAAACCATCCAGAGATAGGCATTAAAGTTGTCGGGTTTTATGATGATAGAGAATTGAGCCGGTTAGACATCGACGACTTACCAGCCCCTTTTAAAGGAAGTGTGGTCTCTGCACTCGAAATGGCAAAAAAAGGTGTCATTCAACACATCTACATTTCAATGCCATTAAAAGCAAATGAGCGAATTACAAAATATCTTAATGCTTTTTCAGACACGACAGCAAACACCTACCTGATCCCCGATTTCTTTGTTTATAACTTAATTCAGTCTCGTATAAGTGCGATCGGAAACATACCGACTATCAGTATTCATGACACCCCTTTCTATGGAACTGACGGTTGGTTTAAAAGAACACAAGATATTGTATTAGCGTTTTTGATTATTTTACTAATCAGCCCTGTACTTTTAACTGTTGCGCTTGGCGTGAAACTTTCATCACCTGGTCCAGTTATTTTTAAGCAACTAAGATACGGGCTGGATGGACGCCCTATCAAAGTTTGGAAGTTTCGCTCAATGAGCACCATGGATAATGGAAGCGTCGTTAAACAAGCAACGAAAGGAGACCCGAGAATTACCCCTTTTGGTGCATTTATCCGTAAAACATCTTTGGATGAGCTTCCTCAGTTTTTCAATGTACTACAGGGTCGTATGTCTATCGTTGGGCCCCGCCCTCATGCAGTCGCACACAACGAAGAATATCGCACCATTGTCGACCGCTACATGCTCAGACACAAAGTAAAGCCCGGTATTACAGGGCTTGCCCAAGTCAACGGCTATCGAGGTGAAACGGATACGCTAGAAAAAATGCAGAAGCGTGTCGAGTTTGACCTCAAATACATTCAGTCATGGTCAACATGGCTCGACCTAAAAATTATATTTAAAACCATATTTAAAGGCTTTACCGGAAAGACTGCCTACTAAAGGAATAGTAATGAATTGCCCTAAGAAAACACTGATCACTGTGGCGTTGCTGAGTTACAGCAGTTTAGCAATTGCAAACGAAGATAATGGATTTTCGACTGAATCGGGTATCAAGGTCACTCCTCTTTTTAATGCCTATCTAGAGCACAACGACAACGTTGGTCGATATTCATCTTCGGAAAGCCCAGAATCGTCTAACGCTTTGATTGTCAGTCCTGGAATCATGTTTGAATCAGACCGAAATGGCAACGAGTATCAAATTGCCTACCTATTGGCTTCCGGGACTTATTTTGACAGCGACGAAGATGATTTCCTTGACCACACACTAACCACTAATAACTTCATACAAGTAAGCCAACGAAGTGGGTTTGGCATAAATTACACCTATGAAAAATCTCACGAAGCCAGAGGGACAGGGATCTTGGCTGGTGATGAGCTAACCACAATCGCAACAGAGCCAGTAAGATACGCCCTACACAATGCAAACGTAACCCACGTATATGGTGCCGAAGATTCAACGGGTCGCATTGAATCAAACCTTAGATACGAAAACAAGGTTTACGAGAACTACCGAGACCTCACGGCTCCTGGATTTGTCGCACTCAGCACAAGATTCAAAGATTACGATGAAGTGGCGGGCTCACTTGCCTTCTACTACAAAGTATTTCCGGCCACCGACCTACTGGTCGAAGTGGACTTGGCTGACCGTCAATATAAACTCGGCGACCCTAACAATGGTCAATCACAGAATAATCTGGATGCCTACTATTTAGTCGGTGCGAAATGGGACATTACCGGAAAGACAACCGGAAAGCTCAGATTAGGTATACAAGACAAGAACTACGAAGATGAAACCAGAGAAGACTTTAACGGTTTCAGTTGGGACTTAGATTTAACCTGGGAACCACTAACCTATTCAATGATCTCCATTTCCGCTGCACAAAGTGCTATCGACCCCGATCAAGGCAACAACTTTATTAATCAGACGAGTTTTGGCGCGAGTTGGAAGCACTTCTGGCTAACAAACGTATACAGCGATTTGGCGTTGAACAGCGTCGACGATGATTATTCACAAAGCACGAGAGAAGACGACCTGATTGCGGCCTCTTTCAACCTCGGTTATGAGTTCAGAGAAGACACTGAAATAAGAGTAGGTTGGCGTTATGAAGACAACGACTCGTCGATTGAAACAAACCGATACAGCCAAAATGTTTGGTATCTCGGTACTAACTTGATCTTCTGATTATTGAAAGGGCTACTGTTCATATGACACATATCTATCGCTTACTTATCACGTTCATATTTATCCTCACTTTTCCTTTCAGTGCCTTCGCAAGTAGTAACGACTACACCATTGGCGCAGGTGACAAGATACAAATCGTAGTATATGGCGAAGAGGAATTAACCATTGATGAGTTATATATCGATAGCAGTGGAGAATTTGACTACCCCTATCTCGGCCAATTAATAGCAATTGGAAAAACGACTGAGCAACTCAAGGCAGAAATCATCAAAGGCCTTAAAGGAGATTATTTAGTCTCTCCCAAAATTCGTGTCGGTATCGTTGGATTCAGGAGTATCTTTGTAAACGGTGAAATTAAAAAACCTGGTGGCTATGAGTACCAACCTGGTCTCACCGTAGATAAGGCGATTGCTCTTGCCGGAGGTTTTACGGAGAGAGCCGCCAGAAAAAGCATCTATATTACACGAGAAGATAAAAACATTCCTAAAAATAAGGTGAGCCTTTCTCACATGATCTCTCCAGGAGACATTATTGTGATAGAACAAAGCTTCTTCTAGAAGTAAGAATCTTTATTAAAATGATTAATTATTCACATATAAGAAATGTAATTTTAAAAAGTAAATCACGAAAATCTCACCCAAACACGTAAAACACAGATTTAGAAATCTCACCATTGAGAGAGTATATGTAGTGCATTTATAATGGATTAAATAATGTCATCCCACTCCAATGAAAACTCAACAAAACCAGAACAATTGATTGATATTGGATATTATATTCACTTGGTCAGAAAACGCTGGCTGTCCATATCATTATTTACATTTCTTTGTACAGCGATTGCAGCTCTTATTGCTTTATCGATCACTCCTACATATCGTGCAACTGCGACGCTACTTATTGAGTCACATCAAGCTAAAGCTATTTCTATTGAAGAAGTAGTGGGAATTGATAGCCGAGCAAATGAATACTATCTCACACAATTTGAGATACTAAAGTCGAATCAAGTCGCGCAGCGCGTTATCGACAAGTTGCACCTGAATCAGATTGAGGAGTTTAACCCATCAATCGCTATAAACAATGAGCCTGGCTTCAGAGAACAAATCAAAGACTGGTTGCGCACTCACCCAGTCATTGACTCTTTCTTTACATCTAATACCGATAAGGCAATTGACCCTAACATTGAGAAAGAAACAACAACCCTAAAAGTATTGAAAACATTTAAATCTAGACTAACAATATCACCGATTCGAAAAACACAGCTGGTTAATATCTCTTTTGATTCGAAAGATCCAAAACTTGCCGCCGAAATCGCGAATGCTGTGGGATATGCGTTTATTGAAAATAACTTGGAATCCAAGCTTCTTGCCACCGATAAAGCAAATGGATGGCTGAACGAGCGTCTGGCAGAGCTCAAACGAAATCTAAATTCATCTGAACAAGCATTGGTTCAATTTCTCCAGCGTCAAGAGCTTATTGATGATAGCGGTATTGCAGCCTTAGCAAGTAACGAGCTTGAAAATCTGACTGATAGAATCTCAGAGGCTACCGACCGAAGAACAAAAACCCAAGCACTATATAACGCACTAAAAAACAATCCGAACGCAGATATCGCAACTCTAAGCGCTAACGCTCTGATATCGAATCATCCACAAGTTCGTGACATCAGGAAGTCAGAGTCAGAAGCTGAAAAAGAAGTCAGTCAATTATCAAAGCGCTATGGCCCAAAACACGACAAACTGATTCAAGCCAACGCCAGGCTAAAGTCGGTTCAACGCCGAGCGGAAAACCTCGTCTATAAACTCATCAACGGTGTTGAAAAAGATCTTACCAGTGCGCTGGAGCTAGAAACACTCCTTAAACGAGAGCTGTTAAGTAAAAAAGAAGAGTTTCAATCCTTGAGTGTTGTTAAAAGTGAATACGATGCACTTAAACGAGAAGTCGAGAGCAACGCCAAATTATATGACTTATTCTTGACTCGCCAAAAAGAGACCTCTGCAACCAGTGATTTCAGTTCGGCAAACGCACGTTTCAGCGACCACGCACTTATCCCACAAAACCCATTTAAACCGAATCGAAAGCTCATCGTAGTAATCGCATTAGTCGCTAGTATGGGTTTTGCTTGCGTACTGATTATTTGTTTGGATGCATTCAACAACACAATCTCTTCTGCAAGAGATTTTGAGAACAAACTTGGATTATTACCCACTGGTACACTCCCTTTGGTTAAAGCAAGGGAATATAAACGTAATCATATCGATGCTTCCGTTTTTAACAACTCTAAGTTTGCTGCATTTCAAGAATCCATTGACTCAATCCGAACATCGCTTTACCTGAGTATGCCGAAGACTGAAAGGAAATTTATCGCACTATCTTCTTCCGTACCTGGTGAAGGTAAAACAACAACAGCTGTCAATCTCGCACAATCTTTTGCAAGTATCGAAAAGGTTTTAATAGTTGATTGTGATCTAAGGAAACCTTCAGTGGGAATGCGCTTTGGACTCTCAAATAGCCATCCGGGTCTGACCAATATTTTAGTTATGAATGCATCACCCAATGATTGCATTACGAACATTGAGGGAACCAATCTAGACGTTCTGTCAGCTGGGTTAATTGTTGCCAATCCACAAGAACTTCTAAGCAGCGTTTCATTTCAAAAGCTCATCGAAGAACTTGCCGAAAAGTACGATCGCGTCATATTCGATACGCCGCCGATTCTGCCGGTTAAAGATGCATTTATCGTCGGTAGGTTTACCAAGGGTATTGTGCTCATTCTAAAAGCCAATAGCACAAGCAAATCAGTATATAAGCACACCATGTCACTGTTCACTAGGCACCAAATATCTATTGATGGCGTCGTAATAAACCAAGTTCCTCAGACAAAGAAAGGTACGCATACTTACTCTGAGTATTCTCGCTATGCGTACGGAAATATGGAAAGCTAAGGAAAGCATATGACGGCTAAAATCAAGGTACTCACTGTCTTTGGCACACGCCCTGAGGCGATAAAAATGGCACCACTGGTTCACAAACTCAGTGAAGCAGAGGGTATTGAGGCAAAAGTGTGTGTGACGGCACAACATCGCGAGATGCTCGATCAGGTTCTTGATTTATTTGAAATCACACCTGACTTTGACTTGAATGTAATGAAGCCAGGACAGTCACTATATGAGGTGACTGGCAATATTCTTTCCGGCCTAAAACCTGTGCTGGAGTCCTTCCAGCCCAATATTGTCCTAGTGCATGGTGATACGGCGACAACACTGTCGGCGAGCTTAGCTGCTTACTTCCAACAAATTGCCGTAGGGCATGTAGAAGCTGGGCTGCGTACAGGCAATATCTACTCGCCCTGGCCGGAGGAAGGAAACCGTAAACTGACTGGTGCAATAACAACACTTCACTTCGCACCAACAAAAACATCAGAAAAGAACTTACTCGCCGAAGGTGTCGACGCTAAGAATATTTCCATCACAGGAAATACCGTTATTGATGCATTGTTTCTTGTTAAAGAAAAGCTAGAGAATGACCAGGATCTGATTGATACATTGGCGGCAGTGTTTCCTCAAATTGATAGTACTAAAAAAATGATTCTTGTTACAGGGCACCGCCGAGAAAGCTTTGGCGGTGGATTCGAACGAATTTGTGAAGCTCTCGCAGAGATCGCGATTCGCCACCCAGAGAGCCAAATTATCTATCCCGTACATTTAAACCCAAATGTACAAGAACCAGTTAATAGAATCCTAAAAGGTATCGACAATATTCACCTGATTGACCCGCAAGAGTATCTGCCTTTTGTGTATCTGATGAACAAAGCCCACATCATTCTCACCGATTCCGGCGGCATTCAAGAAGAAGCCCCTTCATTAGGCAAACCAGTTCTGGTCATGAGAGATACAACAGAACGCCCAGAGGCATTAGAGGCTGGTACGGTCAAACTTGTTGGTACAGATAAGCAAAGAATCGTATACGCCGTAGAAAACTTGTTAATCGACAACGTTGAATACCAGAAAATGAGCAGAGCACATAATCCTTATGGCGATGGGCATGCATGCAACCGAATTATAGAGAAACTCAAAGAAAACTTTGCCTAAGTTCATAGCATACTCATTTAGCCCCTATATATAGCCTTGTATTACCCCAGAATCTAATTCCCATTTTAACTATTAATAAAATCGAAACGCATACCCGATAAAGGTATGCCTTTGAGGAGCTGTTATGTCCTTTAAAAAAGTGTCTGTCATTGGCCTCGGGTATATTGGGTTACCAACTGCCGCAGTCATCGCCTCTCGTGGTATTGAGGTCATCGGTGTTGATGTTAACCAACACGCGGTAGATACCATCAACCAAGGTAACATTCACATTGTAGAACCGGACCTAGATATTGTCGTTCGTGGTGTTGTTACCACTGGAAATTTACGTGCAACTACTACCCCGGAACCTGCAGAAGCCTTCATGATTGCGGTACCTACCCCATTTAAGGAAGGGAATGCCCCAGATCTTAAATACATTGAAGCTGCGGCAAAAGCAATTGCACCTGTATTGGAAAAAGGCAACCTAATTATTCTTGAGTCTACCTCTCCAGTTGGCGCAACAGAAAAACTATCTGCATGGTTAAAAGAAGCTCGTCCAGATTTAAGCTTTCCACAAGATACGGGGGACAGCGCAGACATCAAGGTTGCACATTGCCCAGAACGCGTACTCCCAGGCTATGTATTACAGGAACTAATCGCTAATGACCGGGTTATTGGAGGCATGTCAAAAGCCTGTAGTGAAAAAGCCGTTGAGCTATACCAAACCTTTGTTCGTGGCGAGTGCATTATCACTAATGCTCGTACTGCAGAAATGGCAAAACTAACAGAAAACTCATTCCGTGATGTGAACATCGCTTTCGCCAATGAGCTTTCTGTTATCAGTGACAAACTAAAAATTAACGTATGGGAGCTAATCAAACTAGCAAACCGCCACCCAAGGGTAAACATTCTAAACCCAGGACCTGGTGTAGGTGGCCATTGTATCGCCGTTGACCCTTGGTTTATCGTAGACAGCTGCCCTGAGGATGCAAACATCATTCGCCAAGCTCGCTTAACCAATGATGCAAAACCTCACTATGTGATTGATCAAATCTCGAAAGCAGCAGATGAATTTAAACGCCCTGTAATTGCTTGTTTAGGCTTGGCATTTAAAGCGGATATTGATGATCTACGTGAAAGTCCTGCGCTGCAAGTCGTTGAAGAATTAGCGAGTAAAAATATTGGGCAGATCTTTGCTGTCGAACCCAATGTTCACTCACTACCTGAAAGCTTAGTGCATGCGGGCGTTGAGCAAGTAACGCTTGAAACCGCGCTAGAAAAAGCCAACATCATTGTTGTTCTTGTTGATCACAAACAATTTAAAGCAGCGGATAAAATTCAGTTTACGACAAAGGTTGTTATTGATACTCGCGGTATTATCTAAGAAAATAGTGGTAAGGTGTATTTTCTGTGAAAATATACCTTCACACTGAATTCACACTCCGAATAGAATAAATCATCACCATCTGCAGATACTATTATGAAAAAAATACTGTTAATCGTACCAGTGTCCACTTTAAAGTTTGGTTCTAGCACAACCGGTGGTGTTGATTCCGTATGCCAAATCATATTAAAAGATTTAGCGGAAGCTGAGTATAATGGGTATCAAATTCGCATATTAGCTTTTGACCCGAAATCTAAGGTCAATGTAATTACCCCCATTGCTTCTTTATCACCAAATATCGATATTTTACACATTCCTATTCAAGGTAAAATAAAAGTAGTAAAAGTACCAAGCCTTTTAAATAATCTTATGCGTATAAAAAAAGAAATAAGAACTTTTAAGCCTGATATCGTACATTCCCATTTAGCACCTTGGTTGCTTGGTATTCGAGGGATAAAAACAGTATCGACTTTACATAGTTATAAAAAAATAGGGCGTAAACCTGTCTCATTTTTAAACGACCTACTTTACGCAAAGCTCCTTCCTTGGTTGTGTGACTTTTATGTTGACCAATACACTTGCGTTGGAGATCTGCTTAAATCTGAACTGCAAAAACATGTGCATACCCCAGTATCAATTATTAGTAATCCAGTAAATCCAGCATACTTTACAAACAATCATCGGCTTAACACCTCAAAAATTAAGTTAGTGACCTGTGCATTGCTCAGCCGAAAAAAGCGCATTGATGCGGTTATTAAGCTCGTCTCTCGTATGCATCGACAAGGGCTTAATATTGAATTAACGATAATTGGCCCAGTGGTAGACAACCAATATGGTGAAGAATTAAAAGACCTTGTGAAGCAAGAAAAAACAGAACAATACATCACATTTACAGGGAGTAAAAATACAGATGAAATCATCACGTTATATGCACAATCAGACGTGGGTATCTTTCTGTCTTCAGAGGAAACCTTTGGGCTTGCTCCTCTTGAAATGTTAGCCAGTGGCCTGCCTTTAATCTCGAGCTCCGTTGGCATTATCGCAGAGCGCCCCGACTTTTTTACCTCTATCGGCACCTGCATCATAGACCCAACCCAAGAAGACGCATCACTTTCTCAGGCAATGTCTTTTATCGACAAGCTTCCAGAAGTGGATTGTAATGCCTTAAAATATGAATTTTCCGTCAATGCGGTGAATAAGCAATATTTCCATATTTATAAGACGCTATTAAATGCTTAAAACCTTACTTCATTATGCTCCGGTACAAATCGCTTCAGCACTGAGTGTATTTGTCTTAATTGCTTTACAAACCCGTCACCTAGGCGTTGAGGCTTACGGTGTTTTATCCGTATATTTGGTACTAGTAGAAATCACAAGAACGGTTTATTCCCAATGGCTAAATACCGCATTAATTCGACATTATCCAGGGGCGGATAAAACAGATAAACCCCTTTACGCTAGTGTTGTTTTTTCAGGTATTGTTGGATTATTTCTTCCTATCAGTATTCTTTTCACTCTGGCTTTATTTGCTTTTTTTGAAGGGGTAACTTGGCTTAATTTAACCTCGCTACTTGGATTACTGGTGATTAAGTCTTTTTTCATTTATTTCCAAGAAATGGCCAGACTTAATGATCGCGTATCTCAATACCGAAGAGCAACAGCCTTACAATCAATCCTTTCAATGACATTCACTTGGCTATTACTTGAATATTCTCCATCAGTAGACAGTGCCACATTTGGCTTAACGCTAAGCTATTTTGTATCACTTCCCCTAGTATGGTTTTTACCATCTAGAGCTTCACTCAACCAAGCAAAACCCGCCATATCTACCTTGGTTAGTTATGGATTACCTCTCATGGTTTCTGGCTTAATTGGGGTTGCTGGATCACGTATTGACCGTTTTTTTATTGCCGACCAATTAGGGTATACCGATGCAGGGGTTTACTCAGCACTATCAAATATGTTACTTGGTTTGATGGCGCTCGTATTCATGGTTGTCGCGCTTCCTCTCTACCCTGACCTTGCGCGTAAAGCCGATGATAAAGCTCAACTTTTCAATGCACACCAACGCTATCAAGCGATGATGTTAACTATCTCTCTTCCCGCGCTGATTGGATTATGTTTTATTGCAGAACCTTTAATTCGATTATTTTTGGGGGAATCATACCTTTCAGCAGGAATACCTATTTTTTGGATATTAGCCTCCTCGGCTTTTATTTTTAACTTAAGAATGCATTACATCGATCATGGTTTACAGTTTGCCTCTCGCACCAATATATTACCTTTTATATTAGGTGCATCACTCTCTTTGAATGTCACCATGCTCTTTGTCTTACTACCTAGTTTAGGCTTATATGGTGCAGCCTATGCATCACTCATATGTAACGTAATTGCTTTAGTAATGTCTTTTGTATTCGCAAAAAAAGCAGGACATAAATATTTGATAAATAGTGAATTAATAAAAATTTTAGTTGCATCAGGAGGGATGGCTCTTACCCTGAGCTTAATCCGACAAACACCTCTTTGGGCAATATCTGATGCGTTACAAATCGCTATTTCAATCGCTGTGGGTATCCCTATGTTTGCACTATCCTCATTAGCAATGAATTTGATGGGTTCAAGAAGATTGGTTAAAGATAAAATAAGTAAAGAAAATGCTTAGACCCTATTTTATTTGCTCAGCAGTTATCATGCTCGCCTTCTTTTTAGGCGGTTATATGCTTGAAGGCATGGGAATACAGTACGTATCTGAAGGAGGAACTCCCTTATTAAAAATACATATTTACTCCTACATTATACTGCTAACGATTGGATTATTTACCTTAAAAGAAGGAATGAAAGAACAACTATTTTATTTAAATACGTTAGCAAAACCTTGGCTATTCTCTGTCACCATGGTGAGTTTTGTCATACTTTATGGTTTGTTCCGCTATGGTACATCGGGTATGGCTTATATTATCGACACCTTCCTTACACCTTTGTTATTTTTGCTATTGCTGTCTCGATTAAATACAGAAGAATGCCAACGATTATTGTCTCTAATCGCTGGGCTTCTTCTGTTTAACTCCACCCTTGCTGTATTTGAATTTATAACCAGATCGCACCTTGTTGATGTTGAATTTTCATCATTTTCTTACTTTCGTTCAACTGCATTATTAACCCACCCGTTAAATAATGCATTTATTACCGCTGGTCTAACGTTATTACTTTTCAATAAAACTTGCATCCCTATTGTTATCTATCTTGCCATGATTTTATTGGCTATGTTTGCCTTCGGTGGACGCGCTGCAATAGGGGTTTTGTTGCTATCATCATCCATTGCTTGTGTTCCTTACGTATTTCGATTTTTCACTCAAGGAATTAAAATAAGCAAGCAGCGATTAGCGGCCATGCTTTGTCTATTTTACTTTTCAAGCATTTTTGTTGGCATTGCTCTTATAGAAAGCGGGATATCAGAAAGGATAATGAGTAAACTGCATATTGATGGAAGTGCCTCAGCAAGATTCACGGTATTTTACTTATTGGATCAACTCTCACCTAGTGAGTGGTTTTGGGGAGCATCGAATAATTTACAAAGTGCCATTGAGTTATACTTAGGGATCTCTGTGATAGAAAATTTTATTATTGCATGGATATATAAATTTGGTCTTATCGGAACGCTACCTTTACTTTCAATGTTATTAATAACTCTATTTTCTCTTGCAATAAAAGCTCGTGGCCTTGCTTTCTTATCTATCTTAACTTTTTTAATTGTTTCTATATCAAACAACTCTCTTTCAACAAAAACACCTGCATTACTTTTTATGTTCTCTGCCTTATACCTTTGTTTTAGATTACGCGAAAAAGTTAAGATTTAGACTCTCCACTAAATTCTTAAAATTTGAAGAGATACTTATGCCAAACGCAATTTTTTTCTATCGCATAGCACGATGGCTTCACTTAAAGAAAGTTCCTTTTCTACCAAAAATCATTCAACTATTAATTTTTGTACTATACAATTCAAAATTACCTCCAACAGCAGATATTGGGAAAGATTCATTTTTGGTAGTAAAAGGGATCGGCGTCGTTATTATTGATAATGCAAAACTAGGTCAACGATGCCGAATTGGTATTGGCTGTAAAATCGTTGGCAAAGGCCCTTATAAAAAAGTACCAAATATAGGTAATGATGTTTTTCTAGGCCCTGGCTCAGTCATTGTTGGGCCTGTTGAGATAGGAAATAAGGTTATTATTGCACCTAACTCAGTTGTCACTAAAAGTGTTCCAAGTGGATCCATTGTTGGAGGAATACCTGCCAAAATCATTGGGAACATTCACGATTTAGAATATGACATTTTAAAAAATGAAAGTTACCTGGATGACATAGCTCCATATATGTCCACAAATAAGGACTGAAATGTTTACGAAAAACATATATCAAAAATCACCTATCCCTATCCAAAATGGATTATTATCTTGTAGAGCATTGATTAGAAAAATATTAAGAGAGGGAAAGGATCAATTCATTCTTTTAAACGATATTCAAAAGAATGAATTCGATGCATCTGTAATGAGATCGTTTGTTGATACTCAATTAACTCATACATTGGTACAAGCCACAAAACACGTTCCATTTTACAAACGCACCATGGTATCAACAACTTATAATCTTGCTGATTTCCCAATAATAAGTAAAGTGGAGATTAGAGAACATGCAGATAATTTCTTATCTGACAATCATCGCGGTGTTATCGTCTCTGGAGCAACAAGCGGTACAACGGGCACACCATTAGTTATTAGACAAGATATGACCTCAGTGATTCGAGAGCAAGCGTTTGTAGCTCGACATCTTAACTGGGCAGGATTTAAAGCTGGCGATAAACGAGCATGGATCCGTGGTGACATGATAGTGCCACCAGACCAAAAAGAAGGACCTTTTTGGCGTTATTCTTGGTTTGAAAAAATCATAATGCTATCTTCTTTTCATATGTCACCGAAGAACTTGAAAAAATATATTGATGCAATGGTGAATTATGGCGTAGATATTATACAGGCATACCCATCCTCTATTGTTACATTAGCGAAATATTTGGAAGTTAATGATCAATACTACCCAGGAAACCTCAAATCAATCGTAACCTCTTCTGAGTCCTTAAGTAGCGAAGACAGACAACTTCTAGAGAAGCGATTTAAATGTAAAGTTTTCGACTGGTATGGCCTCTTTGAGCGAGTAGCAGCCATCGGAAATTGCGAACATGGTCGTTATCATATAATCAGTGATTACTCTCACGTAGAACTTATTGATGTTGGAAATGGCCGACATGAAATTGTTGGCACTAATTTCAATAATGATCTTCAACCACTTATTCGCTACCGAACCGGCGACTATGTATATCTTTCTGATGAAAAGCAATGTCCTTGTGGGCGTGTCTTCCCCATCATAGATCGGATCGAAGGTCGCATCGGAGACTACCTAATTGGAGAAGATGGACAAAGAGTTCACATATTGAACCATATACCGAAAGGTGTGGAAGGCCTGTTAGCAACACAGTTCTTGCAAAGTGTATGGAACCATATAGAAGTCGAAGCAGTCGTCGACCCCTTAATCTTTGATGATAAGCAACAGCAGATATTAATTAATAACACAAAAGCCCGCTTAGGTAAGTCAATGGAAATATCGGTAAAAATAGTTGAAAAAATACAGAAGACCAAGAATGGGAAGACTCGCCAAGCAATTTGCACTATTGAGGAATCACTGTGAAACGTATGATTAACATCACTGTTGCTACAGGTATGCAGGAGATGGGCGGGATTGCAACAGTACTGAATGTATTAAATGATGGTTTTTTTCAGAAGTGGGATATGAAATTTGTCACCTCACATACGAATAAATCACTATTTTTTGGTGCAAATAAGCTATTTTTATTTGCTACCGCAGTGTTTAAATTGACCTATCTTCTCTCTTTCTACAATGTTGGTATTGTCCATATACACATGGCATCGAGAGGAAGTTATTTCAGAAAGTCTCTATTTGTTCGATTGGCAAAATTATATAATGCAAAGGTTGTTCTCCACCTTCATGGAGCAGAGTTTCAAAATTTTTATGTTTGTGAATGCAACGCCAATAAACAGTTACGCATTAGGCAAACATTCAATCTGAGTGATGTCGTTATTGTATTGTCAAGTCAATGGTTATCATGGATGAAAACCATTATTGACAATCCAAGTAAAGCCCGGGTTGTTTACAATTCCGTTAGTTCATTGGAAATTGATCGGTCTCATGCAGAGCAAGGGTTAATACTATTTCTTGGTCGGCTCGGAAAAAGAAAAGGAGTTAAGGATCTGATTGATGCTTTTTCGATTGTTTTGAAAGATATCCCTCATGCTCGATTAGCTTTAGGAGGTGATGGAGATATCGCAGAATTCAAACATCAGGTAGCTTCTTTGGGGATATCTAACAATGTTGATTTTCTTGGTTGGATATCAGGTAAGGAAAAAGAAACGTGGTTAAGTAAAGCGGATATATATTGTTTGCCTAGTTACAATGAAGGCTTTCCAATGGGTGTCATAGAGGCAATGTCTGCAAGAGTCCCTATTGTAGCTTCGACAGCAGGTGGTATCCCAGACGCTATTGAACACGGCTTGGAAGGCCTTCTAGTTCAACCCGGTGATATTGATACTCTTGCATCTCATTTACAACTCCTCATTGATAATCGCCAGACCAACGCAGAATTTTCTCAATCCGCCCATTTAAAATTTGGCAATTCATTCAGTAAGAAGGCAGTTTTCCCTAAATTAGATTCTATCTATAAAGAGCTATTGGACGTATGAAATCTAGACAACAATTACAAAACCATATCCCTACAATAATAATGAATCAAGCAAAGAAAAACGATTTCTCCGGATACGATCCTTTCGATGGCCTAAACAGTGTATTTTTCTCTCTATTCCCTAGATTAAAAAAAGGATTTTTTGGTCTTGCATGGACACAACTACACAAACGTCTAGCGATAAACCTGCGCCCTTTATTTGGTATTAGACCTAAGCGAAATCCAAAGGGCATCGGTTTATTTATTTTGGGCTTGCTAGAAAACTATAAAGCAACAGGTGATAAAATATACTTAGCCGAGGCGACTCATCTAGCCGATTGGTTGTTAACCAAGCAAAGTGATGTGGCCATTTGGCAACACAGTTGTTGGGGATATCATTTCGATTGGAATGCTCGCGCTTTCTTCGTTCCCAAAGGCAAACCAAATGTTATTACGACGATCTATGTAGCGCAGGCTCTGTATGCATTAAGTCAGGTAACTGAAAACACAAAATACCTGGAGCCAGCTTTAGATAGTGCTCATTTCATAGTCAAGCATTTATACACTGAGCATGAAGGCCGCCAATTCTTTGCCTATATTCCTGGTGAAGAAGCGTTTGTTCACAATGCAAGCCTTTGGGGAGCTGCATGGGTTGCGAAGGTAGCCTCGTTAACCGGTAACGATAGCTACAAGGAATTAGCACTAAAAGCTGCAAGGCAATCGATAAAAGAGCAAAGTAACGATGGATCATGGGTCTATGGTTCCCGCCACCATCATCAGTTTATAGACGGATTTCACACTGGCTATAACTTAGAAGCACTTTGGATGCTGAGCGATGCGCTTAGTACTCAAGAATTCCAAGCATCAATAGAAAAAGGACTCGATTACTACAAGCAGCACTTGTTCGAGCAAGATGGGACAGCCAAATATTATAACAACAATCGTTATCCTCTTGATATGCATAGTGTCTCGCAGGCAATAATCACATTATTGAAAGTTGGTAGAACCCAAGACGATATAGATCTAGCTAAAAAAATCATCTATCGTTCATTCGATACTTTATATTTACCTCGTAAGCAACGTTTTATTTACCAAAAGAATAAATTGTTCACAAACAACGTCGATTATCTTCGATGGACGCAAGCATGGGTTTATTATTCTTTATCTTTCTTTAATAGTGAAACATCTAACTATATAAATAAAACTGAACCTAAATAATTCAGCAGTCATTGTAAAATTGTCGGTTTACTGTTATCGATTTTAGCCATCCATTATAAAAAACCTCATACTCCTTGACAATTAAAGCTCTGATTTTATTGGCGTAAAGTCCATATAGCACTCCATAAAAATCAACCATACAAAATCACTGCTGAATAACTTCTGTTTATTATTTTTTTCTCAATCACTAACTAATATCATTTCGGGCTGTTTATGAAACGTATTGAATTCTTAGAAACTCCTATGGATATTTCAACAATGTCCGACACTGTTTCTCATATTGAATCAAAAATTATCAAGGGCGAATTTATTCAGCATGTTGTCGTTAACGTCGCAAAGATCGTTAACATGCGAAAAAATCCCACATTAGCTGAATCCGTCAGAGAATGTGATGTGATTAATATCGATGGCATGGGTGTCGTTTTCGGAGCAAGATTTTTAGGGCACACAGTACCAGAACGCGTGGCAGGAATAGACCTATTTCATCAGTTATTGGAGATGAGCGTATATCGGGGCTTTCCTATTTTCTTGTTAGGTGCAACGCAAGAGGTCGTCTCTACAACGAACAAAAAACTCCTTGAAATGTACCCTGACCTCAATATCGCTGGATTTCATGACGGTTACTTTTGGCATAATGAACAAGAGGTTGTGAATAAGATCAGAGAGTCAGGTGCAAAACTACTTTTCGTTGCGATAACCTCACCTAAAAAAGAAAATTTCATTAATAAGTGGAAAGATCAGCTTGGTGTAGATTTCGTTATGGGTGTAGGTGGCACTTTCGATGTGGTCGCTGGAAAAGTCAGTCGCGCTCCAACATGGATGCAAGAGGCTGGTTTAGAGTGGCTATACCGTGTATTTCAAGAACCTCGTCGTATGTGGAAGCGATACTTGGTAACAAATTCAAAGTATGCATTACTACTTATGAAAGAAAGGTTCTCAAGCAAATAACTATCAGTCATATGGTCTATTGTAGTCTCATATCTATGTTTAATAGGCTTACTTCATATTTGTCTATTCAAGGAAAACTAATGAAAAAGACATTTTGCTTAATACTTATGATATTTAGCTCTAAGATTATCGCACTTCCAACAGAATACAGTGCACTTGTTTTTGAAGATTTCACGTCCCCTCACTCCTCTAGTGATGGGCCTATTGCCATAGGAAAAGATGCCTATTTCAATGGTTATAGTATCATGCATGGCTACAATGAATTTCCTCCAGAAGATAATTCATTGATTGTTGGTGGTGACCTGTCTTACCAATCCGGGCGCGTATATAAAGGTAGCATCATCGTTGGTGGTGATATTTCGCAAGTATCGCAAACCATATACTCAGGCCTCGACGCTGGCAGTTCGATTTCTGGTTCAGCAGTACTCCCAATCGACTTTAATCAACTAAAAGATGCTCATCGCGCCCTGTCATTAGACCTGAGCGAGAAAGAGAATGTTGGTACGGTGGCTTATCAATGGGGAGGTATATACCTGGAGGGTGACTGCAGCAGTGATTTCCAAGTTTTCAATCTTAACGGAACTCAACTTGAAAAAGCCCATACTCTCGCCCTTGAATGCGTTCCCGAAACCGCGACTGTGCTAGTAAACATTAGTGGAAACAAGCAAAATTTCGCACCGCTAAGTAATATCAGTCTCAGTGACTTCGCTCTTACCAGACAGCAAACCATCTTCAATTTGTACGAAGCAACCTCGTTAAACATTTCTGGGGTTGCTTTGGAAGGTATGGTCTTAGCACCAAAAGCAGACATAACTGCTCCGTCCGGTTCGTCCAATGTTGGAATTATAGCGAATAGTTGGAAGGGATCTATGTCTCTAGGCTACCTGCCGTTTAACGGTAACCTTCCAAGCAAAGAACCAAACCCGATAAACGCCGAGTTGAAGTGGCACTGGCAAAACAGCACTTTTAAACCAGAATACGACCAAGTAATGGGGACACCTCTGGTCGCACAACTGAATGATGATAATACCGACGGTAAAATCGATAGCTCTGATATCGCTGATGTCATCGTGGTTACTTTCGCAGGAAGTCAATACACCAAGCCTGGCATAGTACGAGCGCTTAGTGGAATCGATGGTAAAGAACTTTGGGACTACGAAAACGGTCCGATATACTCTGACCCCCGATTTACACCCGCGTTGGCAGATTTAGACAGCGATGGTTATGTTGATATCGTGGTTTCTGACAAGTCTGTAAATGAAATCCGCGTTGTTAGTAACGATGGAAACACTAAAAAAATCTTTCCCAAAATTGATAACAAAGTTGGAAATGTAAGCATTGCTGATCTTGATGGAGATGGTGTTGCTGAGATCCTAACGGGTACGTCCGTTTACAATTATTCTTCTGGCTTACTTTACACTCTTGATAGCTGGAAAGCCGACTATTCAGTATTTGATGCAGATGGCGACAAAATTCTAAACTTTGTTGCAAATGGCATCCTCTATGATGCATCAGGTAACGAAATCTGGTCATACGAAGGTCATGATGCCGCATGGTTCTCTGTTGTGGCTAACCTCGACCAAGATGCAGAGCCAGAAATAATCGTCTCCATACCAGGTACGTTTGCGACTTATCAGACGTTAGCACTGTTAGATCACGACGGATCTGTTAAATGGGAAAAACGGAACATATCGTCTAATGGTGGTGGTGCACAGACTATCGGAGCTTTTCTTACTTCAGGTAAACCTGGAATAGCTTACTCAGGATATGAAAAGTTGGTGATGCTAAATGCGGCAGGCGATCTCATATGGGAAATTGGCATTGATGATTCAGGTAGCGGGAAGGTTGGTGTAACTGCTTTCGATTTCAACGGAGATGGTCGTGATGAAGTTATCTATCAAGATCATAACCAAGTAGGCATTTTAGATTCACTAACTGGAAAAATATTGTTTGAAACAGCTAACTCCACCAGTACGCTTTGGGAATATCCTATTGTTGCCGATCTAGAAGGTGACAATAACGCCGAATTGATCTTCGTAGCAAATGACTTTAGTTCCAAATGGAACACCCATAAAGGTGTTAGAGTGTTTGGTGCCACCTCAGATGACCTCCCTTGGAAGGGAGCTACTCGCATATGGAACCAACATTCTTATCATCAAACTAACATTGAACAAGATGGTTCTTTACCACAGCAAGCACTTAATAGTTGGGAAGTAAATAATTCCTATCGAAATAGCACATTAAAATAGCCGTTAATTTTAATATACCAAAGGCGGTTCATTCCGCCTTCCTTGGATATAACATGCACTTAAATTCATTTACTTATTTTAGAGTTATCGCGATTGTATTCATTGTTGCAGCTCATTTGTATAATGCCGCTGGGATTCAGTTTGACAACTTCGGCAGTGTTTTTTTTCGAAATTTAGTAGCAGGCGGAACTTCCCTATTCGTTTTCATATCTGGCTTTTTGTTTTTTCACGTATTTTGCCGAAATTATAATTTCAAGAAATTTTACAGCAACAAGATAAAATACGTTTTTTTTCCATATGTCATTCTTGGCTTTATCCCACTTGTTTATCATGTTCTTAGTTTTAAGCAAGACTGGGGTGGTTTTTTTTACCCACAAGGTGATGGTTTGATCAACTTTTATATCATTCCAGCATTAAAATACTATGCAACAGGCCGGTTTATGGCAGCATATTGGTATATCCCATTTGCTATGGTGCTATTCTCCATGGCTCCACTGCATCGAAAGTTTGCATACCTTAATGTCGTTACTCAAATTTTTATTATTACAGCCTTGACTATTGTGGCTATATTTATTCACCGACCAATTGATAATATATCTATAATTCAACACTTAGTATATTACACACCTGTTTATTTGACTGGGATATTTTGCTCTGTTCACTATGAGAAATGCACTAAAGCATTAAATAGAATAGAGCCACAATTATTTATTTCTGTTCTTCTTTTAGCTTTCATACAAACCATTTCTGGTCACAGCGGAAATTATCATAAATCTGCCATGGTGCTTTCCGGAATAGATCTCATCTACATACAGAAACTGTTACTTTGCTTATTTCTTATGACATATCTGAAGAGATATGACAACATTAACAGCAAAGCTGTCACTTTAATCGCATCAACCAGCTTTTCAATCTATTTTTTACATATTTACTTTGCATGGGCGTTGGGCATGTTAAATAAAAAAACAGATCTTGGATTTGACAATGGAAGTTGGCTTACATATTCCATTCTTTTGTTCTCGATAATGGTTTGTTGTATTGCCATTGCCATTCTCATAAAAAAATTAGCCCCGAAATATAGCCGATATATAACTGGCTATTAACACACCACCTTATCCCTTGTTTCGATAAGGGCTTACTTCTTCCTTAAAGTGATTACTACTCCTTCACATGAAGATATACTATATTTTATGAAACCTAACTTTTTAAACATTGCATTCATATTTCTGTCCCTATTTTTATTGTATTCAAGCTATACTGCGTTTCATAGTGCACTTACAACGAGTGCTATCACGTCAAGGCTCAACTATTTTTCCAATAATCCCAATCCAGTTTTACGACCCAATGACGTAAAGTTAGGTAATTTTAACCCGAATGGTTCAAAAACTACTGCGTCCAGTGTAAATAACTTTGTCTTGCTCAACCAATGGCTGTCCTACATAAATGATGACATGAAAAATTCTCTAGATTTTGTCGCATTGTTAACGTCAAGCACACATATCAGACCCACTTGGTCAAATACATATGTAGAATTGGTCAAGCTTGCAGAAACTCCGACGGATGCAGAAAGACTTCGCTCTTTCGCATCTCTCTTTGGGCCTTTTTCACTATCAAGCCATCTTATGTTGATTGACAGAGCCTTTTCTAATTGGGAATCCATGCAGTTGGAAAATAGAGTTGATGCCTCTCGGCAGCTCATTTCTCTAGCAAACGGTTGGCGATATCGTAACGCGCTAAACACCATGATCACATACTCAGAAGGCAAACAACGCATGTGCAACCTGTTGGCGTTTAATAGGATTAAGGTGCAAGCTTGTGGCTAATGTTTCTAAAGTCCCTTTGTCCATACTCGTCGTTTTCGTGGTTATTTTTGGCAGTGCCTCGGTTCTAAAATCTGCAGATATTTTGGGAGACCAAGTCCGAGAAGCTGAAATCATGATAGGTGGTGCTATCTATCTCCATCTTTGTGGTTCTTTTTTCTTAGGCATACTTTGCCGACTTACATCTAAAAGTAACCGTTGTTTTGGATTGCCACTTCCTACCCTTTTCGTTTTGATGCTGCTCGTCGCAGATGAGTCATTACAGTCACTCATTCCTTCACGTCAGTTCTCGTGGCTAGATATGACCGTTAACGTTTTTGGTTTGCTTTCTGGTACATTTTTTTGCAGCGCAATTGCGACGGTTCATTCAAAAACAAAAGCGTTTCGCTGATTGCGTTTTTCTAGTATCGCCATACCCACTTTTTATCATCTTAACTTTGATATAGTCTTTAAATCAGACTCTTGAAACCACTTTCAAGGAATAATCATGAAAATTACAACCACCATTTTTGGTGTGACAACCTTAGCCTTGTCTTCGATGGCATTTGCATTCGAAAGTGACGAACAACGTGACGCTATCGTGTCGCAACTTGGTGATGTTCCGACTGAGGAAACTTACCAAAGCGTCTTGTTTGAGAATGCAGAGCTTGCTGTCGAAATTTTAACGCTTTTGTTGGACATTGAAGGGGTCGACCCTCAGTTGGCAGTTCAAGCAGCAATGACAGCGGCGCCGGATAGCGCATTGGAAATCGCGCAAGTTGCACGTGATGCAGGAGTTGCAAGCGAAAACATTACGACTGCCGCTCTGTTGGCAGGGGTCGATCCGACTCAAATCGCAGAAGCGACCGCTGCAGGTATACAAACTGCTGCAGTCGGCCCTGCTCCCCCTTCTGCTCCGGCAGTGGGTGGCCAAGGTGGCGGTGGTGAGAATGTCATCTCACCAAATTAACCGATATGCTCTCGGTATTTGTTTTTAAAGCCCATCACTTGTTGGGCTTTTTTTGTATTCGCATTCTGAGCGATTTGTATGGCAACGTTTGAAAAACTCTCTTTCTACTCCCTTCTTGCACTTATAGTTTGGTTGCCAATTCCGCTTGGTAGCAACAGGGACTGGGCTTGGTCTATAGCCGAAATATGGATAGCACTTCAATCGATAATGCTGATTATCGCTTATCGTGGAAACCTACCTTTTGAACCACTAAAGCAATACAAAACACTGCTTTTCGGTCTCATGACATTTCAACTGTGGGTGTTTGTTCAAACACTACCAATACACTGGGAATGGTTATCGATCCTTTCAAGCAAAAGCGCTGAAATATACCAGCTTGTCGGTGCGCCAGAAGGGTTTATTTCCTTAGATTCGCGAATGACGTTAGCTTCGCTATTTAAAGGCATTGCCTACACCATGCTGGTTTTTAATGCCATTTTTCTCGTTAATTCGAGCAAGCGACTTAAGCAAGTGGTGTTGATAATCGTGATAAGCGGCACTCTGCAAGCTTTCTATGCAGCAATGGTGGTCCTGCTTGATATTACAGAAAGTCCAGTATTTGGCTTTACCGAGAAAGGGATTGCAACAGGCTCATTTGTCTATAAAAACCACTTAGCCAATTATCTCATGATGGCATTATGTATGGGCTTAGGTTTAATTGCTACTCAACTACACACTAGTCCTTCTGACTCGCGCTTTGTCTTCATAAAACGGCTATTAGAAGGTATTTTAAGCCGGAAAATGTACATACGTTTGTGTCTCGTTATCATGGTTATCGCGCTCGTCATGACACGCTCTCGCATGGGAAATACGGCTTTTTTCGCAGCGACCGCTATCGGTGGGATCATCGCGCTTGTTTTTTATAAGAACAAACCTCGCGCGTTAACCGCTTTGGTTGGCAGTGTTATTGCGATAGACACTATCGTTGTTGGCGCGTTGTTTGGTCTAGAGAATGTCAAACAACGTCTCGTCGAAACCTCTCTCGGTGCGGAGTCTCGAGACCAAGTCGTCATTTGGTCGCTTGATATTATTAAGGACTTCCCTTTCACAGGGACGGGCATGGCAAGCTTTTATACAATTTTTCCGATGTATTCAAAAGCAGACATTGGATTCTACGACCACGCGCATAATGACTATATTCAATTTATGGTTGAAGCGGGTATTCCGGCGACACTTCTGCTAGGTATTGTCGTGCTTTACGCTTTATGGCGTGCCTTTTCAACAATCAGAACACGACACAGTAAAACAATGAAAGGGATCGCACTAGGTTGCATCATGTCTATCATAGGGATGCTTATCCACATTAGTGTCGATTTTAATCTTCAGCCCATGGCCAACGCGCTGACATTTATATTGATTCTGTTCCTCGCCAACGCGAGTGCGGTCTTACCGGCAACAGGTAAATTGGTAACAATAGGTTCATCTCAACGCAGCAAACACTATGTCGAGAGCACTGAGCATGTTTGATCGTATTCTCGTTGTTTGTACTGCTAACATCTGCCGATCACCGGTCGCAGAGGCACTGCTGAAAGCGAATCTACCTAATCACGTCATCGAATCAGCCGGTACCATGGTTGCGTCTAGCAATTTGTTGAATGCGAGAGCACACCAACACTCTCAAGGAGTGTGTGCAGAGCATGGCTTTGACATCTCAGGGCATTCTGCTCGGCAACTCACTCCAGAATTATGCGGTCAGTTTGACTTAATCTTAGTGATGTCACACGAACACGTCGATGAAGTCGCTCTGCTTTCTCCTGGATCAAGAGGCAAAACAATGCTTTTAGGGCAATGGATTGGTCAAGGTGATATAGACGACCCCGTCCACCAGCCCAAAGCATCCTTCGATGTACTGTTTCACACCTTGGTTCGCGCAACTACTGCTTGGGTGAAAAAGCTAACTTAGCAGCAATAAAAAAACCGCCATAACGGCGGTTTTTTTATGTCTGAGAAATCTCAATGTCATTGGTGCTGAGACAAGGCGTCAAGCAAACGGATCTCTGGGAGCTTAGTTCACTAAGTGACCGGAGCCAGTGAGCTCAGCCAACGCAGTATCGGAGCCAAGGACGAAGAGATTAGCGTTCCCAGTAAGCCTCTTCTAACGAATCTTCCCTCTCAGGAAGACCACGCGATAAACGCGGGGAATGCTGTGCCAATACTTCATAGCTTACACGGTTAGCGTACTTACACACTTGCGAGAACGAGCTGTAAGTCAGGTATTGGAAACTGTGCTTGCTAGAGTTTGGCACGTTATCACGGTGGTAACGGTTTGCTGACATATCGTGAAGCACGGCTGACAGTGCGCCATCACCAGCACCGTTGGTGTTTTTGATGCGCTCTGGGCCACCCATGTATGGGGCAATATGCGAATATACCTTGGACGGGGTGTCGCAATCTCTTTTCATCATTGGGCGGCTGAATTCGTACATGTTGAATTCTGCAATTGGGCCCGGTAACAATGGCAACGTTGTTTCACGCTTCGCACTGTCTTCGGTGTAACCCGCCATGTATAGACCAATAGGTCCTGCGGTACAAAGCACCATGTCGACCCACTCAAGGGCTTTGTCTGCGGCAAGAAGCGGATCTGACTCACCCGTCAGTGCTTCTGCTTCTTCTTCATTCATGGCGACCACTGATACGTGCTCTGCCAGGAATTCACGCCACCATTGTGGGTTATTCTGGATCACGTATTTTGTACCCATGGTCATAACCACTGGCACGTCATATTTTTTCGCGTACTCGATCGCTTTCATCGTTGCTTCAGGCATAGGATCGCCCTCTTTACAACGTACTAGGTAAGCGGTCAGCACCAATGCGGAGGCGTTTTTGAAAATGTGTTCAGGAATAGATTCTGGCGACAGTTGGTTCATCAAGCCTTCGCTGATCGCAAAAGTTCGTTCACCTTCTTCGCTAATAAGGGCGTAGCAACGGCCGATTGGCCCTTGAACCGCTTGGAGGTAATTCAGATCCATACGGCTAGATGTATTACACAAATAGCGGTATGAATAGCTACCGATTGTAATATCGCGGCTCATCACACCAAGCAATATTGATTTATCATCGGCCAACGTCGAGTAGTTGTGCAGTGTGTTACCAATCGTACCCCCTGCAAACTCGTGGCTAATCATGTTGTTTTCTTTTAGTTCTTGATACAAGGCTTCGGCGCGCTTGTCATCAATCACTAATGAATGGCCTTTACTCAATTCATACTTAGCCAAAAACGCATCATCAACCTTAGCTTCGATATCAACTAGGGTCTGATCAATACCAATAACATGAGGGCGTTTTAGCTTACGTTGTTCACTCGCTTGGACAAGCAAGGGATCACGGGCATGTACAGGGAAATAATGCTTAGACTTACGTTGGCCTGGGAATTTCATGATTCGATGCGTCGTTGTTGGGGGCGAAAATGAGAATTCTATCACACAAATTTAAAGTGGGAACATCCAGCGTACAAATTGGTGCGATAGAAACTCAACAATCTCTCAATTGAACCCTACCAAGCCTGGGTGTGACGTTCCACTAACTGACGCATCATGTCGATGTGTGCAGGGGAATCATTCAAGCACGGAATAAAACGAAACTCTTCACCGCCCGCCTCAATAAAGCTCTCATGACATTGTTCCGCAATCTCTTCCAATGTTTCGAGGCAATCAGCCGAAAAAGCAGGAGAGATAACATCAAGACGCTTAACGCCTTCGCTTGGCAGTTTCTCTAGTGTTTTATCAGTATAGGGTTGTAGCCACTCTTCGCGACCGAAACGCGATTGGAATGTCGTCTTTATTTTCACGTCAGCGTCTAATCGAGCAATCAAACGTTCTGTCGTTTCATGGCAATGTTCTCGATATGGGTCTCCGTTATCAGCATAGCGCTTAGGAATGCCATGATAAGAACACACCAACATGTCTGGCTTGCCGTTCAGTTCCCAATGGCTTTCTATCGATTGCGCTAGCGCATCGATATAGCTGGCTTCACTGTAATAGTGATTCACAAAACGAAATTCAGGGATCACTGGCTGATCCTTTAGTGATTTCGCCAGCTTATCAAACACTGCCGCTGTTGTGGTTCGAGAGTACTGCGGGTAAAGCGGCAACACCAAAATTTTATCGCAACCCCTTTCTTGCAATTGACTTACCGCCGATGCCAAACTCGGCGCACCATAGGTCATGCCAATTTCAACGGGAATACCCAGCACTTTTTCAAGGGCGACTTGTTGGCGCTTTGAATGCACCATCAACGGTGAACCCTCATCCATCCATACACTTTGATAAAGTTTTGCCACTTTAGGCGAACGAACGGGAAGGATAATACCGTGCAGTAAAGGACACCAAAGCCAGCGAGTCATATCTACAACACGCTGGTCATGAAGAAATTCGCTTAGAAAAGTACTGACTGCTTTTGCTGTTGGCGCTTCGGGTGTCCCTAAATTCGCTAGCAACACGCCAACATTATTTTTGTTATTTTCCATTTAAACCTGCTTTAACAAGAGCATTATTACTAAAATGTCTTTGCGAAGATTAGCGGGTTTCTCAGCAAAGGCAAAGCGTGATAAACACTGAGTGTTAAGTCGCGCTTTTTCGACATAAAACATCAACATCTCAATACTTGGCTGCTGAATAAATAGATCAAAAAAGGGCAACCCTAAGATTGCCCTTTTTGCATCGAAAAGTAGGAATTAACCTAGTGCTTTCTCGATTGCAGCGCTAACGTCAGACACTTGCTGGGTACCGTCGAATTTCAGGTACTGAGTGTTGCCCGCTTCTGCTTCTTTTTGGTAGTAAGCAATCAACGGTGACGTTTGCTCATGGTAAACGCCTAGACGAGCCAAAACAGTTTCTGCCTTGTCGTCATCACGAACCACCAAATCTTCACCCGTCTCGTCATCTTTACCTTCCACTTTTGGTGGGTTGTAAACAACATGGTAAGTACGACCTGATGCTAGGTGAGCACGACGACCACTCATGCGCTCAACGATCACGCTGTCAGCAACGTCAAATTCCAGAACGTAGTCAACGTTTACACCGATTTCTTTTAGGCCATCAGCCTGAGGAATCGTGCGTGGGAAGCCATCTAACAAGAAGCCTTTCGCACAATCTTCCTGCGCGATGCGCTCTTTTACCAAACCCAGAATGATATCGTCAGATACCAACTTACCTGCGTCGATAACTGCTTTCGCCTGTTTGCCCATTTCAGTGCCGGCTTTAATTGCAGCACGCAGCATATCACCAGTAGAAATTTGTGGAATTCCGTATTTTTCCATGATGAATTGAGCTTGTGTGCCTTTACCTGCACCTGGAGCACCCAGAAGAATGATGCGCATAGTTATCCCCTTTCTTTACTTTGGCGTTTCGCAAAAACCTGAAACATACACGGTTATGGATACCTAAACAACCTCACGTCCTGTGTTTTAGTACGTCAGAGCACGTTTCGAGCGGTTTCCCACTAAAGGCTGATTGCACTGACATTTACCACTCTGTACCACAACAAACCGTGCAGCACGTACGACAAGGGAATTTAGGTATAGGACATAAGTAAGCCCAGCAACTCGGCTGGGCTTACTTCATTGATTCATATTTATCTATCGACGAATCGGCTGCAATTAGCCTTTAGTCAGAAGTTGATTCACCGCAGTCAAAAACTGAGATGGATCTTCGATGGAACCGCGCTCAGCAAGCATCGCTTGGCCAAGTAGCATTTCCACCCAGCGCCCAAATACCGCTTCGTCGGCTTCATCGGCCATTTGCTTGATCAGCGCATGTTCGGGATTAAGCTCGAAGATGTACTTCACTTCCGGAGCTTGCTGGCCTGCAGCCGCTAACAACTTCGCCATCTGCGTACCCATTTCAAACTCGTCAGTCACCACAACTGCAGGCGTTCCCGATAGTTTGAAGGTGGTGCGAACATCTTTGACGCGCTCACCAAGGTACGTTTTCGTGCGTTCAACAACCGATTCAAACGCTTTCTGCGTTTCTTCACGCTTTTCTTTCTCAGCGTCGTCTTCAAACTTACTCAAATCCAAATCGGCTTTTGTGATGGCTTGGAACTGCTTACCATCAAACTCAGGCAAATAGCTCATTAGCCACTCATCGATGCGGTCATACATCAAAACAACTTCGATGCCTTTGGCTTTAAACTGCTCAAGGTGAGGGCTATTTTTCGCCGCCTGATAGCTGTCTGCTGTTAAGAAGTAGATCTTATCTTGCCCTTCTTTCATGCGAGAAACGTAGTCAGCCAACGATACTGTCTGCTCACTGCTGTCGGTGGTAGAAGACGCAAAGCGCAACAAGCCCGCGACTTTTTCTCTGTTAGCGTGGTCTTCTGCTGGGCCTTCTTTTAACACCAGACCAAATTCTTTCCAGAAGCTTTGGTATTTTTCAGCATCGTTATTGGCCAAACGCTCAAGCATGGTCAATACGCGTTTCGTACACGCATTACGCAAGGTTTGCGTCACTTTGTTGTCTTGCAAAATTTCACGAGACACGTTCAGCGGCAGATCGTTAGAGTCAATCAAACCACGAATGAAACGAAGGTAGTTCGGCATGAATTGCGCAGCGTCATCCATGATAAACACTCGCTGAACATACAACTTCAGGCCGTGTTTGTGGTCGCGATTGAACATATCCCAAGGGGCTTTGGATGGGATATACAGCAAGCTGGTGTAATCATTCTTACCTTCCACACGGTTATGGCTCCACTGAAGTGGATCAGCAAAATCATGCGACAGATGTTTATAAAACTCTTTGTATTCTTCTTCGTTGATGTCTGATTTAGCTCGGGTCCAAAGCGCTTGCGCCTTGTTTATTTTCTCCCACTTGCCAACATCCGTTTCATTGCCTTCTTCATCGCGCTCCTTGGTCCACATTTCAACCGGAATGCCGATATGGTCAGAGTATTTTCCGATAACGTCACGAAGACGCCATTCATCAAGGAACTCTTTGTCATCTTCACGAAGGTGCAATGTGATAGACGTACCGCGCGTTTCTTTAGTGACACCTTCAATGGTGTAATCGCCTTCGCCTGCCGACTCCCACAATGTGGCTTCAGCGCTATCTGCGCCTGCAGCGCGAGTCGTTACTGACACTTTATCGGCAACGATAAACGCAGAATAGAAACCTACACCAAACTGACCAATGAGCTGGCTGTCTTTGGTTTGGTCATCAGAAAGCTGTTTGAAGAAGTCCGCGGTGCCGGATTTTGCAATTGTTCCCAAATTCTCGATCACGTCTTCACGCGTCATACCGATACCATTGTCTTCAATGGTTAAGGTGCCAGCTTCTTTGTTAACGCTTAGGCGAACGCGTAGATCACCATCACTCTCGTACAAAGCGGAATCAGACAGCGCTTTAAAACGCAGTTTATCTGCTGCATCAGATGCGTTTGAGATCAATTCACGTAAAAAGATCTCTTTGTTGGAATAGAGTGAGTGGATCATGAGGTGCAGCAGTTGCTTTACTTCAGACTGAAAACCGCGTGTTTCTTTTTGTTGTTGTGTGGCTTGATCGCTCATTGTGACTCCAAACAAATATTTAGCTCTATTAGATATATACCGAAGCAACCTAATCTGGGTACCCCACAAGTTACTTGGGTATGCTCTTTCTAAATAGGGTCAGAACGAGGCTTTTCAAGTCCTAAATTTCATTTTTTGATTTCTTGAGGTCTTTTTCTCAATTCGAGTATAATCTCCTTCAATTTCGTTCTAGTTCAGACATTTTCCACCTAAATAGTTTGAAATTCGCGCAGGTTAAAAAATATCGAATGATCAATAAATCGAATCGTTACCTTTTGGGAGAGCGTTTTGTCTTTTCTCCCAGTGAAAGCTCATTGATCGACCTTCATGAAAATGATGACCTGGTCCGATTGGGCAGTAACGAGTGCCGAGTGCTTATGGTTCTCATCGAAGAGCCACACGCTATCGTGACCCGTAACCGCATCCATGACTATGTTTGGCGGAAACAAGGCTTTGAAGTTGATGACTCTAGCCTCACACAATCTATTTCAACGCTGAGAAAAGCCCTAAAAGATTCTACAAAAAACCCAATGGTTGTAAAAACCGTTCCTAAGCGCGGTTATCAGGTAATTTGCTCTGTCGAAGCGTACGATGACCAAATGGTTGTCGATATACCGAATGTTGACGAACCAGTGTTGGTCGAAACTATCGTGGTTGAGCAACCTGCTGACGTGGTGGAAAATAATGAAGCTATGCCTTCAGCGCCAGCACAGTCCTCAGTCGATGAACCCGCGGAGGCGCCAAACCACAGTCCACAACAAGAACCTACTGCAAACCTATTTAAAACTCCTTTAGGGTCTTGGGCGGCATTAATTTTGGCCCTACTCGTTCCCCTTGCTTTCAGTTTTTATTCAACGCCAAAATCTGAAGCTTTTCACGAGATCCTCAACGTCCAATCTGTCCCTGTTTATGTCCCCGTCACAAACGCGCGTATTGGTCAGTGGAAGCCAGTGATTGAACGTTGCGTTGCAAAATACATCAGCTTCTATGGCCAGAGCAGTGAATTGGATGAAGTGATTGTGACAGGCGGTCAAGATAACCAAATCTCATTAAACTACATACACAGTGCAAGCGACGCGGACGATAACCTCACCTACGTTCTGCTGACGAGCCAAGAGGAGAGTCACACGTTATGTCGTTAATGAATACAACCCGAAGAAGAGACCAAATCAAGCGTCTTGCCCCTTTTGTTCTATTACTTCTTTCCCTGTTAGGGAGTTGCTGGGTATATCTTGGCGAAGATTTTAGAACAGCAAATTTGCTGCTATCTAAACACTGGAATTCTCGTACCATCAATTACATTGAAGAGTCGTCTTACCGCGATGTAACGGGTCTTACGACGACCGAACAAAACAGCAACATGGTATTTCTGCCAGATAACACATACTCACGAGACACTCAGATCATATTGAAGAATGAGTCAGACAACATTCAAGTCGTGATGTCGGTTTCTGAATCTGGGGAGTGGGAAGTCAGTGGCGGTTATCTCAAACTCAAGCTCGGCGAAATCAAAGATGTCACCACTGGTGATACCACAGAGTTTTCTGAAGAAGATCTGACGCTGGTTCGTACCTTCTATCGCTTGGGGGCAGAAAAAGTTCGCCGCATCGATGTGCTAAACGATGGTTCGTTGCTCCTTACTAGCTTAAATCACGGTTCCATGGTGCTTTACAGTAAATCGTCGTAATCGTTAATCTCGACAAAAAAACTAAAAAATGGCCGCTTCAATGAAGCGGCCATTTTAATTGGAGCCATGCTAACTGCGCTCAATCCGATTGATATAAGTATCAACCTAAGCGATGCCTGCCGATAATAGAATGGGAAAGCGTGGTGCCATCCACGAGTTCCAGCTCTCCGCCCATCGGCACGCCATGAGCAATTCGGCTAGCAACAACCTCATGTTCAACGCATAACTCACTGATGTAATGCGCAGTGGCTTCGCCTTCAACGGTTGGATTAGTTGCCAAAATAAGCTCAGAAATTGATTCTTTCGCCAATCGTTTTTCCAGCAAATCCAAACCGATGTCAGATGGGCCGATACCATCGAGTGGAGAAAGGTGACCCATCAACACAAAGTAGCGTCCTGAGTATTGGCCTGTCGCTTCAATCGCTGCAATATCAGCAGGACTTTCGACCACACAAATTTGACCATTCTCCTGACGACGAGGGTTTGTACAAATTGCGCACTCTTCTTCTTCCGTGAAAGTACGACATTTACCACAATGCCCAATGTCAGTCATTGCGGATTGTAGAGCTTCGGAAAGCCTCACACCGCCCTGTCGATTGCGCTGTAGAAGATGAAACGCCATACGTTGGGCTGATTTCGGGCCTACACCCGGCAGACAACGTAGTGACTCCATCAATTGTTCAAGCAGTTGGCTTGTACGCATAATACGTAACGATAATCGTTAGAAAGGCATTTTAAAGCCTGGTGGCATCTGCATGCCGCCAGTCACATCGCCCATTTTTTCTTTTTGTGCTTCTTCTACACGACGCGCCGCGTCATTGAATGCTGCCGCAATCAAGTCTTCCAGCATGTCTTTTTCGTCTTCCATCAGGCTTTCATCGATCTCAACACGACGAACGCTGTGGCTGCCAGTGATGGTGATTTTAACAAGGCCTGCGCCTGCTTCACCGGTCACTTCCATGTTTGCAATTTCTTCCTGCATCTTCTGCATGCGCTCTTGCATTTGCTGCGCTTGCTTCATCAGGTTGCCCATTCCGCCTTTACCAAACATAATTTTCTCTCTTTTCACTGTGGGCCGTTTACCTTACGGTTTCTCTTTCTTAGCTCAAAGCCACACTTGCATTCAGACAAGACAACGCGTGCATGGCAAAGAATTCGTATCGAGATTAACGGCCTCTTAGGGGGTTATATTGGTCGAATGCTTTCTTCATCAATCTCTGCCGAAAAACGTTGGCAAATAAAGAGAACATTTGGATCCTCAGTCAAATTCTGACTCGCCTGAGTCAATTTCTCTGTATACAGCTTGTCTCGCCATTCCAATGGCGTCGTTCCTTTCACTCCCACTTCAACAGAAAGAGTGACGGTATACCCAAGCTGCTCACTCAATGCTTCGCAAAGCACCGAGTGTGATTTTTCAGTGTTCAAATGCTCTTGCTCAGCGCGCAATGAAAGATGGATCTGTTGACCCTCTTGTTCCATCGACGCATTGAGTGCCATTTGCTTCACAAGACGAGGAACATCAAGCGCATTAGCGATTTGACTCCAAGTATCTTGCTCTATCGATTCTTTTTCCAGCTTTTCGCGCATTTCCGGCGTGCGTTCATGTGCCAGTGCTCGTTTGATCTTTTCTGGAGTGATAACGACTTTTTCGGCCACAGGCGTAAGCTTGGTCGGCTTCCAACGATACGCATCATCACCCACATTCAGATCAGTTGTCGGCATCGACGCAGCCTGGAACTTTGTTGGATCGGCGGGTTTATGTTTTGCCGCGATCCTTTCCATCACTGACAGCGAATCGCTGCCAGCCGATACCGATTTACCCTTTTTTGGCGATTGGCCCTCTTGCTGACGAACACGACTTCTTAGCATGTTTCGAGCGGCCAACAAATTCCCCGCTGACGAACCGCCTTGTGTCGCAGAATTCGATGATGCCGGTGTTTGAGAGGCATTGCTCTGCGGCTGGGACTGTTGAGACGACATACCTGCAGAGTCTTGCCCCTGAGGGTGATAGACATCTAGGTCATATTCTCGCTGAGCATCTTGCTCCATCGCCGCTAAGTGCGATGACAGTTGCGGGTCTTCTTGATACTGCGGCACTTGTGGTTGCGATACCGTTTGATGTTGCGTTGCCCCTGTTTGCACGGGCGCTTTAGCCTCCAGAGGTTCAACGATATTTGTTGGCGCGGTTTGAGGCACAGGTGCCAACGGCGGCTGTGCAGGTGCAGGCTGTGGCGTTCTGCTCGATGCGACTTGCGCTTTTAATGATGCCAATCGGTCTTGCGCTGGATTATGTGCAGCGGAAGCAGGAGCAGACGGCGAAACAGAACCTTGGATTGTCGGTTCTGTCGCTGGCACGGCTATCGTCGAAGGCTCAAACTGTGACGAAGTGACTGGTCGAAACGCCAGTAATCGAAGCAGCACCATCTCTAAACCTGCACGCCCATCCGGTGCGTACGGCAAATCCTGACGGCCTTGCAATGTGATTTGGTAGAACAATTGAACATCTTGCGGAGACAGCGTTTGCGCCAAGAGCAACACGCGCTCGGCATCCGGTGATGATGCATCAACAGATTCTGGCAACGCTTGTGCCATTGCAACACGATGAAGCTGTGACGCGATTTCTTTTAGCAACCCGTCCCACTCAACACCCACTTCTGCTAGATGCGTCAAACACTGCATCACATGATCAGCATTGCCTTCAGCAAGTGCCTCCAACAAAAGAAGCGCTTGATCCGTGCTCAGCGTTCCAAGCATTTCGGTGACTTGCTGTTCGATCACTGACCCATTGCCGAGTGCAATTGCCTGATCGGTAAGAGACAGCGCATCACGCATACTGCCTTCGGCTGCACGTGCAATCAGCGACAGCGCTCGTGGCTCGGCAGGCACTGCTTCTTGCTCTAACACATGTGTTAGCTGATCTTTGATCTGAGTTCCGTCAAGGTGCTTCAGATGAAACTGAAGACAACGAGACAGAATGGTCACGGGAAGCTTTTGAGGATCGGTCGTTGCGAGCAGGAATTTAACGTACTCAGGCGGCTCTTCCAGCGTTTTTAGCAACGCATTGAAACTGTGTCGAGACAGCATGTGCACTTCGTCTATCAAATAGACTTTGTAGCGTCCACGGGCAGGCTTGTATTGAACGTTATCAAGTAAGTCGCGTGTATCTTCGACCTTGGTGCGTGACGCAGCATCAATCTCCATGAGATCGACAAAGCGTCCTTGATCAATTTCCTGACACGTCGAACAAACACCACACGGGGTAGAAGTTACACCCTGCTCACAGTTCAGTCCCTTTGCAAAGATGCGGGCAATCGTTGTTTTACCCACACCTCGCGTACCGCTAAACAAGTAAGCGTGGTGCAATCGATTATGATCTAACGCGTTAGCCAACGCAGTCAGAACGTGTGATTGGCCGACCACATCACGAAACTGATGCGGACGCCATTTTCGGGCTAATACCTGATAACTCATGCGTTGTAAATTCTGGCGATAATCTTCCGCAATCCTAGCACAGACACAAAAAGAGCGCGATCCTGACGATCACGCTCTTCTCTCAATACAGGTTCAATCGGGCAATTAGTGACCGTCAAACTCGCACAAGCTGTAAACATCCAAACCTAGCGCTTCAAGACGCGCTTCTCCGCCAATCTCTGGCAGGTTAATAATGAATGCAGCATGAGCCACTTCACCACCTAAGCGACGGATAAGTTTCGTCGTCGCTTCAATGGTACCGCCCGTTGCCAACAAGTCGTCAACCATTAGCACTTTGTCACCCGATTGAATCGCATCGACATGAATTTCTAAGGTATCTACACCGTATTCCAACTCATAGCTTTCACTGATCACTTCGCGAGGAAGTTTGCCCGGCTTACGAACAGGCACAAAACCTACGCCTAATTCAAGTGCAAGAGGCGCACCAAACAAGAAGCCACGAGCCTCTGTACCGACAATTTTTGTGAAACCTTGATCACGATACTTTTCAACCAACAGTGCAATCGTTGTTTGATAGGCTTCTGCATTTTCCATCAAGCTGGTGATGTCTCGGAAAATAATGCCTGGCTTAGGATAATCAGGAATGCTTTTGATGCTGTCTTTGATAAATGCGATTTTGTCTTGGCTCATAATAACTGCTCACCACGATAAGTGGCTTCCAGAATAATCAGGAAGTCGTGTATGTCCCATTACATAAGTCCAGAGCTTGAGTGCATTGCAATATGCCATGACGCTCCGCCAGACAACGGGGACGAAACCGCCATGTTATGTATTTTCGGGGACGTGGGCAACAGGTTCGATTTCACGCAAACGGTTAAACCACGTTAAAAGCACGCAGGCCATCACAATCAACATGCATTTATGCCAAAGTTCAGGAACGACTGCGACAGAAAGGGTGAAGCTCAATACGATGAAAACATTAGCACGTCGCTTAATTTTACGATCAATCGCGCGGTGCTCATTCCAATTACAAATGATGGGCCCAAACGTCGGGTGTTGATGAAGCCACGCAGCGATCCGAGGTGAACCACGCATGAAGCAAGCACTTGCTAACAACATAAAAGGCGTTGTTGGCAGTAACGGGAGGAAGATACCCAATACCCCTAAAACCACAGATATCCATCCAATAACAATCAGTAGAAATCGTTTTAAAGAGAGTTGCACGCTTCCCCCTGCTTGCAGATTATCTGCTCAGCATGCCAATCCAGGTCAGGGTCGCTGGTAATGTTGGAATCAACAGCACAGCAACCATTCCCAGAAAATATACGGCGTTAAACGGGTCTTTATAGTTCTCATCCATCGTTTGCATCCTTTCAACTTCAAAATGTATTGAGTGGCCTGACAATATACCCGTTTACTACCGCGCTAAATACCGACAAACATCAGGGTTTATCGGCGTTGTCTTGATATATATCAGAGCATGAACATCGTGATTAGCTACACTACTTGGCTGATAACGCACACCGAGACATCACCATGCTTGATATAGAAATCGTAGCACAGCTACAAAAAAAGCTCATAAATGAGAAAGAAACCGTTCGTAGCAGATTGGAAGATGCGTTAATAACACTAACCGGATTAGATGTATCAAATGTGCCTACCGCACATCTGATTAAACTATGCAGAAGAGAAAGTGACTCTCTGCATGAAGATGGCTTACGCCTTGAGAAAATTGATGCGGCACTTTGTGCAATCCACACAGGTCTCTATGGGCTCTGTGCAGACTGCGAAGAGGGCATTGCTTTAGAAGATTTGCAGAAAGATCCTGCTGAACTGCGTTGCGAAGAGTGTCGTAATCACAATCACTACCACCATGTAAGAGCCTCTTTTTAGAGGCTTCTACTCATTACAGTCACCTTTAGAAATGACATCGGTAACAAAGCCATTGACGAACCAAGTACGTACGCCCAACCCTTCGTCAATAGCATCACCAAATTGTTCGCAGGTATAAAGTTTAATATCGTCTGCAACATCACTTTTGTTCATGTTCCAATACCAACGATTACTACGAAGTTTTTCTACAATGGTAAGCAAAGCCTTATCTTCTTCATAAATAAAGTGCGTCGTTGCACCTCGAGAAGACTGCATTGGGGCATCATTCAAAGCTAACAGTTGTTGGTTTAGCCCATCAGAAACTTTTCCCTGATAATCAGACGCTGGCAAACTATTTACCAGTGAGTTTTGACACCCACCCAATACGAGAGGAAGAACCAATACAGCCCAATGCTTCATACAACCATCCTTGATATTAAAATTAAAAGTCCTGTTCTATCATCCAACGCTTGAATGCTTTCTTCTCTTCGTTGGTTGCTTTTGTATACCAAAGTTTTAGCTGTGTAACTGTATCACCCTTGATATCAACGTTGCCTTTCTTATCAACGCTAACCAAAACCTCTTCTAAATCTTTTGCTTCACCGCCTTCAATGATGATCCCATTTTGGCGATTATAATCGGCAACGACTTGCTCCATATTGTTAAAAGCACCGAAGCCACTCCCTGTCATTAAGGTGCTTGAAATGAAAGTTGTCTTGCCCGTAGATACATTCTCAAGCACCCACTCAGGATTCCTGAAAAAAGCTATAGCCTGGCTTTCAAATCTAAACTTTGGGACGTTCAACACTACGTTCTCATTGGTCACGTCTAAATCAAAAACATAGGGCTTCGACGTGAATATGACGTTTTTAGAACCACGTTTCACTTCATCGTCATATCGAGCAACAAGCTGGTGACGACCCGGAGATAACTCCAACCTCTTATCGGCATCACTTGAAATTTTCTTGACGTCCTTACCATCAACAACCAGAAACTCAACGCCATTTTTTGCAGTAATTTCAGCGGCATTAACAACACCAGATAATGCAAGTAGCCCGATGAACAGCAATTTCATTTAAAACTCTCCCGACAGAAAAAGCCGCCAAAAAGGCGGCTTCAATATTTTTTCTTCTAAGGAATTCTTAGAATTTAACTTCCATACCCAACACGTAACCAGTGTCAGTATCTACGTCAGCACCACCAACTTCTTCATCGGTAACACCCACTTCAGCATATACTTTTGCATTGCTGTGCAGTTTGTAAGTAACGTTTGCATACAAGCTGTCGCTTTTCGCGTCAGCAACGCCACCTTTACCATCTGCATCAATGATGTCATAACCAACAGCAAATGAAGTCGCTTCATCCAACTGGTAGCCACCAGAAATACCAAATACATCAACATCAGATTTCAGAGAGCTGCTAACAACTTTGTATTCAACTTGACCGTAGCTCACTGCAACATCGAAAGCATCGCTGATTGCGTAGTCCAATTCTGCGTTGAAGCCAGACGTGTCTAGAGTGTATGCAGTGCCATTAATTTTGCCACTTAGATTCTCACCATCGTACAGGTATACACGAGCATCTAGAGCGTCAAAACGAACACCAACACGACCACCAACAATCGAACGACCGTCTGTGCCTTCGCTGATATCGTTGTCCAAATCAACGTTCGCGCCCGCATAGAACATGCCGTTGTCGTAAACGTACTTGATTACTTGCGCGCCGCTTGTTTTAACAAAATCGATTTGCTCAGTACCAAGCTCGTAATCTTTTTGGTTGCCAGCATCGTCAGAGATCAGCAATTGACGACCAAACGTCAATGTACCGAAATCACCACCAAGACCAACGTAAAGCTCATCGCTCTCTACGCCGCCAGTGTCATTTGTATCGCCTTCATATTTGAAGCCCATACCAGCAACAGCGTCGAGGCTATCAGTTACTGCAATAGTAGTAGTAAAAATTAGGTCAGCATCGTCAATGCGCAGGTACGCATCGTTAGACTTATTGTAGCCTTTGTAGAATTGAATCTCTGCTGCACCTGACATATCTACAACAACACCGTCTGCATCGTACAGGTTTACACTTGCGTTTGCTGCGCCTGCAACCAGAAGAGCTGGAACTGCCATAGCTAGAATTGTCTTTTTCATGTTAATCCACTGCCTTTTCTTTATTAGAATGGAATTCCTGTTCCAGGATCCCTTTTATATTTGTACTTGTCACAGCGTCACAAAAACCCTGCAACAAATACGCTTTAACTTCGAAACTTAGAGTGCAGAGAAATCTAAAATCTGTCAAATCCACAAAAAACAATATCAAAAAAACAAAAAAGCATTTAAATACAGATATATAGGCAAACACCCTCGAGTGACATCACGGTAATTAAATGGAAATGTAAAATTTCTGCAAACTTGATCGCATTACTCAATCAGTATTTTAAACTGAAATATAGCAAATATAATCTAAATTACAGGATAATATATCGCCAACACCTCATTCATGCAGTGAATGGCATTAACTATGTTTTTCATAGTGATAGCTAATATTAGTTCAACTCATATTCGTGATCTAAATCTCAAAACAAAAAACTAATCATCGAATACTTGAACTCATTCACATTCTCCGACCGTGATATAATGCGGTTCCCGTTACCTTTATGTGTCCTCCATGCTTAGTCCATCAGTTAAAAAAGACATCCGTTGCAGCTACGAGAATTTGAAAGCTCAGTTGCAGAATTTTATTCCAAGGAAGGCGCAAAATTATCTCGTAGCTGAGTTGGCAAAAACCCTTGCGGGCGAGTACAACCCAAAACGCAGAATCATGGTTGCAGAAGCTGGGACGGGGATCGGAAAGTCAATGGCTTACCTAATGGGGGCCATACCTTTTGCATTAAACAATAATAAAAAAGTGGTGATCTCAACCGCGACTGTCGCGTTGCAGGAGCAGTTAGTCGAAAAAGACTTGCCGTTGTTTAGACGTATTGTTCCGAAAGAGTTTAGTTTTGTTCTGGCTAAAGGCCGTCAACGCTATTGTTGTGGTGAGAAACTGGCGGGAGCAGCAAGTGCAGAGGGCTTTGGGCAACAAGCACTTTTTGAAAAAAAACCTAAAAAGTCTGATATCGATTTAATCAACGATATGTACAAAGCCTATTCTCGCGGAAAATGGGATGGCGATAGAGACAACTGGCCCAAAGCCATTCCCGACACCGTTTGGATGAGCATTGTCTCAGATAAACACACCTGTCATTCAGGGCTCAGCGCACACCGAGGCTGCCCTTTTGCGAAAGCCCGAGAGTTTCTCGACAAAGCCGATGTTGTGGTGGCCAACCACAGCCTACTCATGGCAGACCTCGAACTCGGCGGTGGCGTAATACTCCCCGAGCCCGAACAAGCGCTGTACATGATAGATGAGGCACATCACCTTCCTATTGTTGCTCGTGATTTTTCTGCCGCCTCCGCCAGTTTGATTGGCGCGGCGTCTTGGTTGGAGAAACTCAATCAATCCGCGTCTAAACTTGCGAATGCAGGCGACATCAAACGCAGTAGCCGTTTTCTTGATGCGCTTCAGTCAGGTATTCAAGTTCTCATACCTGGCTTGCGCTCTGTACGCGAAATGCTGAAATCGCTTCCCTTAAGCAAAGATGGTATCTATCGATTTGAAGATGGAGAACTACCAGAAAGCCTCATCACCGAAGCGAAAGAGCTACAAAAAGCCGTAAAAAAAGCCCATCAATCCCAAGCAAAGCTTCACGATTTAGTCTCAGAGCGTTTAAAAGATGGGGAGATCAGTTCACGCATCGCCGACCCCTTGCTAGCAGAGTCCGCTTTCTTCCTTCAGCGAATGGAAAATCTCGAAAAAGTATGGACCTTAATGGCGCAGCCAAATTCAGACAAGGGTGCACCGCTAGCGCGGTGGATACAACAATGTCCCGAACGCGAAAACGATTTGGTGGTACATGTTTCCCCGCTGGAAATCGGCTGGCGTCTTGATCAATTGCTTTGGTCACGAGCGGCTGGGGTTGGGCTTATGTCAGCCACACTCCGAGCACTCAATTCATTTAGCTATTTTTGTCGTCAAGTGGGACTCGATGAGAACGATGGTACGCGCTTTTTGGCTCTTCCCTCTCCATTTGATTACCAAGAAAACGCACGATTAGTTGTTCCATCATTGCCGTTTGAACCCCAACAAGACGGGTTTACAGATATGCTGCCTAGTGTCTTATTGGAATACTTAGAGGGGCAAACCGCCAGTCTTGTCCTTTTCTCTTCCTATTGGCAGATGAACCAAGTGGCCGAGAAAATGCGAGCCCAAATCAAAAAGAATGGTTGGCACCTCCATATACAAGGAGAAGCCTCTCGCACTGTCACCCTTGATGCACATAGACGCTGTTGTAAGGACGGCAAAGTCAGCATTCTCTTTGGAACAGGGAGCTTTTCCGAAGGTTTGGATTTACCCGGTGACCAGCTCACAAATTTGATTATCACCAAAATTCCCTTTGCAGTACCGACATCTCCAGTGGAAGAGGCACATGCTGAATATATAGAAAGAAAAGGCGGGAATCCGTTTTTGCAAATTTCTGTTCCTGAAGCGAGTAAAAAACTAATACAATCAGCAGGTAGATTGCTACGCAAAGAGAGTGATTCTGGTCGTGTCGTCTTGCTAGATCGACGCGTTGTTAACCGTCGCTACGGTAAATCACTGCTTGATGCTTTACCGCCATTCAAACGTGTCATTGAATATTAACCACCCTTATTGAGCCCAACTTTCATGCTTGAAATTCTTGAACCTTCCACCATCGCCATTCTGGCCATGGTGGCATTTGCCGCGGGCTTTATTGACGCAGTGGCTGGCGGAGGCGGTATGTTAACCGTTCCTGCATTGCTTTCTATTGGCTTACCACCACACATTGCTTTGGGTACCAACAAGCTCGCTGCAACATTCGCCTCATCAACAGCCGCCGTTACGTACTATCGAAAAAAACTTTTTTCTCCCTCATTTTGGCGACACGCGTTCTTTGCAACATTGATTGGCGCCGTTCTCGGTACCTTATTGGTAGACGTCATCAGTACGGTATGGCTTGAAAAAGGACTGCCTCTGATCATCCTTATCATTGCTATTTATACAATCTGTCGCCCTCCATCAAAAGTGGAAAATCATCGACTGCCAAAAGATGACCCTAAACTCAACACCAAACAGTGGGGACAAGGATTATCACTAGGTTTTTATGATGGCGTGGTAGGGCCAGGAACCGGGGCATTTTGGGTGGTCTCATCAATGTCGATGTACAAGATGAATATGCTGCTGTCATCCGGTTTGGCAAAAGCCATGAATTTCACCAGCAACATCACCTCTCTTGTTACATTTATTATTTTGGGACATGTGAATTGGGCTATTGGCTTAACCATGGGCGTGTGCCTAATGGCTGGCGCCTACATTGGCGCACACTCCGCCATCCGTTTTGGTAGCGCTTTTATTCGCCCTGTGTTCATCACCGTTGTCGTGATACTGTCAGTAAAACTCGCTATTGATGCGTGGTTTTAGTCTGCCATTTTCGATTGAGAATTGTCATGGATTTATCCCCAATAAAAGAACAACTCCACGCGTTAGGATTACAAGCTGCAGAGATTGATAGACGCCGAGGAGAAGGCATCAAGCCGCTTTTCGATGAGCGATTGTTTAACTGCCTTGCTCGCTTGCTTACCCCATGCGTTGCCGAATCTAAAAGTGTGGTCGACACCTTGGAGCGAGAGCAATCGAGCGGCAAACTCTCTGCCATGCGCGCCGAACATCTTTGTGAGCGCCTAGTAAACCAAGTCAGTGCGCTGCAACGAGAGATTGCCACCGTATCCATTCGTCAAAAAGAAAGGAGCTTTGCCCCAAAATTTGGCACATCAACGGGCCAGCTATATCAAGAGCTTGCTCAACATCAAGAGTGGGAACGACGCCTTGCCGATATGGTTCGCGATGCCGAATCCAACATGGCACATAGTCAGACCATTGCGCAGCAACAGCACGCGCAAAAAAGTTTGTTAGTGGCAGAAAGCCGATTAGCGCGTTGCCGTGAATCGAAAAAGAAAATCGAAGCGCGTATTACTTTTAGAGAAAAGAAAGGGTAGCTACCTATATGATGTTACCTGTTATTTATCATCCGATTTATTCCAATTTTCCGCTACCAGACGGGCACCGTTACCCGCTTCAAAAGTACCAATTGCTCAAAACTCACATTGATAGTGAGCGCTGGCCAGTTGAAACGTTCGAACCTACGTTGTTGAACAGTGACACGTTAAAATCTATTCATGACCCTGACTATGTCAATGCACTGATGTCGGGTGAGCTTCCACTGGTGAAAATGCGTCGTATCGGATTTCCTTGGAGCAAAAACTTAATACATCGATCACTGACTTCCCTTGGAGGGACGACACTAACCGTGGATAAAGCCATTGAACACGGTGTCGCTATTCATCTTACGGGAGGCTATCACCATGCCCATTATGATTTTGGTAGCGGCTTTTGCCTATTCAACGATTTGATTCTTGCCGCAAATCACGCCTTGTCATATCCGCATATTGAAAAAGTCATGATTGTGGATTGCGATGTCCATCAAGGCGATGGGACAGCAGCGCTAGCAAAAAACAGATCTGACATCATCACCTTGTCTGTACATTGTGATAAGAATTTTCCCTCTCGTAAGCCTGAATCGGATATCGACTTACCCTTACCTATTGGCACAGACAGTGACAGTTACCTGCGCGAGTTTTTGCCCTGTCTGACTATCGCTCTCGCCCAACACCAACCTGACATGGTGATCTATGATGCTGGGGTAGATATTCACGTGGATGATGAACTGGGTTATCTATCAGTCTGCCAATCTGGCATTGGTCAGCGAGACCAAGCGGTATTCTCTGCATGCCAAGACCATCAAATTCCCGTTGCCGCAGTGATTGGAGGGGGGTATCGTACCGACCAAGAGACGCTCGTTCCGCTTCATGCTGAGCTAGTGCTTTCAGCCTTACAGACATACTACCCACTTAGCGGAACATAATAGAGATGAGCAAAACTGGATTAGAGCAAGCCCCTGACGACATCAAACTCGCCGTCGATCTTATCTATTTGCTTGAAAGCAATAAGGTCGCTCCAGAAACCGTATTGAAGGCACTAGATATCGTTAGGGCTGATTTCGAGAAGAAAGCACAAGATCAAAACAACTAGCGTTCTACCCTCCCCCGGATTGCCTTCACTCATACACAGCTGCTGTTAGCAACACGTCGCTGACAGCGCACAAGAATGATATAAAAGTCACACCAACCTCCCCATGTTAATCAGTGTTATCATTTGTGTTGCTTTTTAACCACAAAACCTCCTCATTTGGTTGAATAGTGACCAAATATTGAAATTTTCTGATGCTCAATCACCGAATGTGAAGTATTATCCTGCCGCTTTGTATCTATTGCGCTTTAGCTCATTAGTTAAGCTGGCCGTAGGGATATGCTCAAAAGGATTTGGAGATAGCGCAACAGACGCGCACCGCTACGGACCAAGAATCTCTGCAAGGAAGCGTCGCCAGAGTGACGTTTATGCACTCGGGGTAGCGAGCTGGAAAGGATGTTTCAAAACCCTTGTCACCTCCTTATCACTCCGCTGCCTATTTATTTTTGACGACAGTAGAGTTTGTTATGATGGAACTAAAAGAACGATTCGTTTCCTTTGTTGATGCCGGGAATGGCTTACTATGGGGAAGCGTACTGATTTACCTATTGATCGGTGCAGGTATCTACTTCACGCTTCGCACTGGTTTCATTCAATTCCGCTCATTTGGGCACATGTTCTCCCTCATCAAAGACAGCCGCCAAGGCGCTAATGGTGGTATATCTTCATTCCAAGCATTTAGTACAAGCCTTGCTGCACGCGTAGGCACGGGTAATATGGCAGGCGTTGCCGTCGCTATCTACCTTGGTGGTCCTGGTGCAGTATTTTGGATGTGGGTGACAGCGCTTGTCGGCATGTCCACCAGCTTCATCGAATCTACTTTGGCGCAAGCGTACAAAGTGAATCACGATGACAACACCTTCCGCGGCGGTCCCGCTTATTATATCGAGAAAGGCTTAGGTCAACGTTGGTTAGGTATTGCATTTGCAATATGCTTGATCGTGGCGTTTGGCTTAGCATTTAACGGTGTTCAATCAAATTCTATTGCCGCTGCTATGAACACTGCGTTTGGCACTGATAACACTTGGGTCGGTATTATCCTTGCTGTTGGTGTGGCGCCTATTATCTTTGGCGGTATGCGCTCAGTCGCACGCGTTGCAGAACTGGTTGTGCCATTCATGGCAATCGGCTACCTGATTGTTGCCGTTTACGTGATTGCGATTAATATCGGCGTTCTGCCTGAAATCTTTGCAACCATCGTCAAAAGTGCGCTGGGCTTTGAGCAAGCGGCTGGCGGTGCCATTGGTGCTGCAATGATGCAAGGTATTAAACGCGGTTTGTTCTCGAACGAAGCCGGTATGGGTTCTGCGCCAAATGCTGCTGCAACTGCATCTACGCGTCCAAACCACCCGGCAGCACAAGGCTATGTGCAAATGCTGGGCGTGTTTATTGACACGATCGTCATCTGTACCGCGACAGCGTCTATTATCTTGCTATCAGGCATGTTAGACACTGAAAGTGGTGTGACAGGAATCGCGCTAACGCAAGCGGCGCTGGTCACCGAAGTAGGCCCTTGGGGCGCAGGCTTCATTGCCATTGCCATTCTGCTATTTGCCTTTACCTCTTTGATTGCCAACTACTCTTATGGCGAATCAAACATCGAGTACATCTTCAAAAGCAAACTGGCGATAAATATCTATCGCGTTGCGGTACTTGCAATGGTTGTGGTGGGTGCTGTTGTTGACCTACCAACGGTATGGGCCTTTGCCGACTTGTCCATGGGTATGATGGCAATCATCAACTTGGTGGCCATCTTAGGCCTATCGGGTGTGGCATTTGCCCTGTTGAAAGACTACGAGGCACAACGTAAAGCCGGTAAAACTCCGACTTTCGACCGTACTCAATTCCCGAAACTCGATAAAGAGATCGACAAAGACGTTTGGTAATACCCAACGTTTAGTCTCACAGGATTTGTGACTTACGAAAAAGGGAGCCTTCGGGCTCCCTTTGATATTTATGTGGTATTTATATGTTCAGAAAAATGGTTTCGACGCTAAGTCATTAGAAACCGTAATCAGAAGCGCTTACTGAGGCTCAGACCTTAGAATGCGCAACGCTTCTTTCGCATGCTCAACAGCATCGCGCCCGATAGACGTCAAGTACCCACCATCTTTTGCTGTCACCAACTTCTTCTCATAAAGTCGCTCAGTCGCAGCAACAAGAATAGGATCGGCATCGCTGTGGACCTTGATTCCAGCCATATCTGTTGAAAGCGTAAACTTCACCAGAACATTCATTTCTTCAAGCATTTCAGAGGTAAATGGCATAAGGCCTCCCGCAATCATTTACAATCAATCAGTTGAGTCAATATAGACCTTCAAACGGACAGTAATCTGTGCCGAGATCAAGAACTGGTCGATCAATGTATTCAAATATCGGTAAATCGCCAGAATTTTGATTTATGCCACATCTTGAGCGTGCTTCGCGCTGAAAAATCGTACTTCGTTACCCGCATCTGGTGTCGTTGGTATAAAGCGAGACAAAATCAAAGAACATATCGCCAGTCCTGTCCCCACCAAGAAAACAGCTGTCGGTGAATACAACCACACCAAACCTAGCGCCGCAGGGATCACAACCGCCGCAATATGGTTGATGGTAAAACTCACACCAGCCGTAGAAGCAATGTCTTGTGGGTCCGCTATCTTCTGGAAATACGTTTTTATTGCAATCGCCATCGCGAAGAACAAATGGTCAATGACATAAAGCGCACCTGCCATTTGAGCGTTCTCTACAAAGGCATAACTGGTAAACACAATCGCCAAGCCAATGTACTCCACCGTCAACGCTCTACGCTCTCCGACTCGTCCTATCCATGAACCGATTTTAGTGGCAAATAGCATATTGAAGAGGTAGTTAATAATGAACAGTAAACTGACTTCACCCACAGAATAGCCAAACTTCTCAACCATCATAAAGCCAGCGAACACGATGAAGATTTGTCGTCTTGCACCACTGAGAAACGTCAGGCTGTAGTACAACCAGTAACGCTGACGCAAAATCAGTTTGCGCGTTTGCACATGCGGAGATTCAAAAGACGGGAAAAAGAACCATAGAAACAGCACCGCACAAAGACCAAAGAAGCCAAACAACATATAGACAAGGTTATAGTCTGCCCCGAGCCATTCCATCATCAGCCAGACGGTGCCATAGGCAATCAGGCTAGCCGCACCTTTCCATGCCAACACTTGCCCCATGAAATGCGCACTTTTATCCTTATCAACCCATTGTAAGGTTAATGACTGGTTGACGGTTTCAAAGTAGTGGAACCCTATCGACATCACCACGGTAGTGAGATAAAGCCCCCACTCGCTAGGAAACCATCCCGTTACTGCCACGCCTACACACATTACAGCCAAAAATAGGATCGCAAAGGTCTGCTCGCGAAACCAAAGCAGCAAATATATCGCCGTAAATGCGAGAAAGCCGGGCACTTCTCGAAGGCTTTGCAAAATACCAATTTCTTTGCCCGTGAAAGCCGCTTTCTCAATGACAAAATTATTGAGAAGAACATTCCAAACAGAAAAGGTCATTGCCATGATAAAAGCCATGGCAATCAGAAGATGGGTTCGAGTTCGCAGTGCGTTCACGCTATTACTCCACAAGAATGCGTTTCTTGACACTCTAACCGTGTCACAACAAATATGCGAACGAGAATATTTAACGTCAAACATCAACAACATTGATGTCTCCCAGCACGCATACTTCCCGTGTTTATGGTGAGAACATCTCGGGATATTGTGGAATAGCATGATGACGAGCTGTGTCTATCTGGGGGGCTGAGTGAAAATAGCAGTCAGGGCGGATTGAACGCGACGCCAAGACGCCAATGTGTAGGCTGACAGAAACAGACTACGAGTAATAAAAAAGCAGCTGACAAACAGCTGCTTTTCATGTCTACAGGTCTTTGCGGCCTTTCACGAGCAGACATTTATCTACTCATGGGCGACAAACCTTAGGCTTGAATTCCAACAATCAACCAAGGCGCATTGGCTTGCGTCATGTCACGCTCCAAGTGCCAGATGTCAGTGATATCTTCTTCAACACCTTCATGACCATCACGGTAGCGACCACTGAACTGCAGGCTCAGTTGGGCGCGTTGGTTGTCGTAGTCCGCACGAACAATCTCTGCGTCCACATACATCACTTCAGTGTGCTGCTCGCCTTCAAGCTTACGGCGCTCTTCAGACAAGTCATTGTAAAGCTCAGGCGTCACATACTCTTGAATCGTTTCAAGTTGGTTATGATTCCATGCACCTTGCAGAATACGATAGTGCTCACGAGAACCGTTTACGAAACCTGCCATGTCGAAGTTAGGTGGGAAGTTAAACGGAACATCATTGTTAACGGCACCAAAACCACCACCGGTAGAAGACGTTGCTGTCGACTCACGGAACTGCGGTTGCTCATGGTAGTAGCCATCGCTTTTTTGCGAACTGTTACCCGCATAAGCCTGACGATTGGGCTGGTTCATTGCGCCACTTTTCGCAGCCATCATGCTCTTGAAGATCTTAAACAGCACAAATGCAATCACAGCGATGATCAGGAAGTCCATCATCTGGAAACCATCAAATGCACCACCAAACATCGCAGCAATCAGACCACCCGCTAATAAGCCGCCCATCAAGCCACCCAGCATGCCTTTTTTAGACGACGATTTCGCCGCAGCAGACGGGTCATTTTGCTTGTTGATAGAATTTGTGTTGGTTGGTTGAGATTTAGGCGCAGGCGCTGTCTTAAAGCTCTTGCCGAAAGATTTCCCGCCACCAAATTTTTTCGCTTCAGCGTGCGGGGCAGAAACCACCATCACAAACATCAGCGCGAACAATCCAAAAAAACGTTTCATTGCAAACCTTTACGTTCAGTTTCAAGACTACGCACAAAGCGTAACATAAGTTCATGCTAAGCTGATCGCAAATAAAGTCAATCCATGTCCTCCCGGAAAATGTTACTAATCGTTTATCTTTTTCCGCACAGACAGCCCATTTTTTGCGAGTGAGTATTCTTCTTTTAGCGACTTCGAAAAAAAATGTGGCTGAATACGATTTATATCAGTCACTTTGCGCGACAGTTGATTTACACTCTCGCCGCTTAACTGTTCAAGGGGAGGTTTTATGAACGACACGCATAGCAAAGTTATCGGTTACATACTTTGGATTTTTGGTTTCCTTGGTGCACACCGTTTTTATTACGGAAAGCCTGTGACGGGCACCATTTGGTTGTTTACCTTGGGTCTATTCGGCATTGGGTGGCTCATCGACTTATTCCTGATCCCATCGATGGATCGCGAAGCCGACCTTCGCTTTAACACTGGGCAGTATGACTATTCCGTCGCTTGGATTTTGCTCACATTTCTTGGTTTATTCGGTGTTCACCGCATGTACATGGGGAAATGGCTTACCGGTATTCTTTACCTGTTTACGGGTGGATTTTTCCTGATCGGATTGATTTATGACTTTTGGACACTAAACGACCAAGTGTCTATCAAAAACGCCAAACGTTTCTCTTAATATTCCCTATGCCTCTCAGCAAGCATCTTCAAGTTGCTTAAGTATATATCTTCAAACTGAGAGGCACATTACTTGCCCTTTAATTAAGGCACTCCTAGAATATCGAACATTGTTCACTATTTTGCAGCACGATGTAATGGCCCGCAGAAACGACCACAGTCGCGAAGAATTGGTAGAGTTAACACTTCGTTGTGTTGAAGAATATCTCGCATCCGCTCCTTACCAATCTCTCAGCCTTCGAAAAATTGCCGGCATGATCGGCTACGTCCCAAGCACCTTGGTGAACGTCTTTGGCAGTTACAACATACTGCTTCTTCATATTGTCGCACGCACCTTGGATGATCTTCATCAACAAGCCCAAGACAAGCTGGCTCACGCAACTTCACCCAAAGAGGCGCTCTTTTCACTGGCGCACCTGTATCTAGATTTCGCCGCTGCCAACCCTAACCGTTGGCAACTCGTGTTTGAACACACGATGCAAGGCGACAAAATGCCGGAATGGCATAGCGACAGAATTCAAAACATGACGGGCTTGCTAGAAGCGCTGCTTCGCCAACTTTCACCTAACAAAAGTGATGAAAAAGTTGTCGAAGCCAGTCGTGTACTTTGGGCTGGCGTCCATGGTATTACCCTTTTGAGTGTGGATGACAAGCTTTTTACTGACGCTCATGTCGACGGTGGTAAATTGATAGAAAACCTACTTACGGGATATCTCTCTAGCTGGGTTGAAGCCTAATTATTTCAAACGGTTCCGTTTAAGAAGATTCCATGTCGAAGCAATCAGCCCTGTTAGCTCAAAAACGCTTTCTGCCCTACTTTGTCACGCAAGCACTCGGTGCATTTAATGACAACGTCTACAAGAATGTCCTGCTAATTCTGGTTGCTTTTGCCGCCCCTAGCGCCTTGGGTATGAGTACCAACCTCTTTATCAACCTCGCCGCGGGTTTGTTCATCCTTCCTTTTTTTCTCTTTTCCGCGTTTGCTGGTGAGCTCGCCGATAAGTACGAAAAGTCCCAATTTATCCGCGTCGTTAAGCTAGTCGAAATCGTCATTATGAGCGTGGCGGCGATCGCGTTTATCTACGAAAGCTACATGTTGCTGCTTTTTTTACTGTTTTTAATGGGCACGCAATCGGCGTTTTTTGGCCCCGTCAAATACGCATTGCTCCCACAAACATTGAAACCGAACGAACTGATTTCGGGTAACGCACTGGTCGAAACAGGCACCTTCTTAGCTATTCTGCTCGGCACCATCGTTGCTGGGGTTATTGCTAACCAACACGACGCTAAACTGCTCGCAGCGGCCTCGGTGGTGCTTTTTGCTGTCCTCGGTTACCTTAGTGCGCGCTATATTCCTGAAGCCAGTGCAGGCAACCCTTCGCTAAAGGTGAAATTTTCTCCTATCCGTCAAATGAAAACCACGTTAGCGATTGCCCACAAAGACAAAGTCGTACTGCAATCCATTCTTGGGATCAGTTGGTTTTGGTTTTTGGGTGCAAGTTACCTCACACAGTTTCCCAATTACGCCAAGATCTACTTAGGAGGCAATGAAGCCTCAGTCTCTTTTTTGTTGACTCTGTTTTCTATTGGCATCGCCCTTGGCTCGCTCCTGTGCGACAAGCTGTCATGTCATCGTATTGAACCGGGTATCGTTCCGATTGGAGCGTTAGGCTTGACGATATTTGGCGCTCACCTCATGCTCTCAACGCCACACATCGCGCCCACCACTCACTCGTTTGTCGAATTCATATCCGAACCCTCGCTTTGGTGGGTATTTGTCGACCTGCTATTCATTGGCATATTTGGTGGTATCTTCATTGTGCCACTCTACGCCATGATGCAAAGTCGCTCAGCGGAAAGTGAGCGCTCACAAGTTATCGCCGCGAACAATATCTACAACGCCTTATTCATGGTCGTCAGTGCCATACTCGCCATTGTGTTGCTTGGTGTTGCTGAACTGAGTATTCCCGCTTTCTTTTTGACGCTATCCGTCATGAATCTCGTTGTGGCGTTATATGTCGGTAAACAAGTGCCCGTTTTCGCGCTGCGCTTTATCGTTTGGCTACTCAGTCATAGTGTTTATCGCGTGAAGCATCAAAATTTGCAGCACATTCCTGAAAAAGGCGGAGCGTTGTTGGTGAGTAATCACGTAAGCTACGTGGATGCCTTGCTACTTGCGGGCGCCTGCCCTCGTCCTATTCGTTTTGTCATGGACGAAGACTATTACCACCTTCCCGTGCTGCACTATTTTTTCAAAGCCAGTCGTGTAATCCCTATCAAACTCAGCAGTGGCTCGATCCGCAGTGCGCTTAATCAAATCAAAGAACAGCTGGAAGAAGGGGAATTGGTGTGTATTTTCCCAGAAGGGCAACTGACCTCGGACGGAGAAATGATCCCGTTCAAGCGTGGTATTGACTTGATCCTCAAGCAAACGCCCGTCCCGGTTATCCCCATTGCGTTAAAAGGCTTATGGGGAAGCTACTTTAGCCGAGAAGGCGGACGCGCTTTACTGAAGCTACCTAGGTGCTGTCGCTCCAATGTCATCATTGAAGCTGGTTCGCCTGTCTTACCGAATGAAGCCTCATCAGAACGATTGTTTAATGCAGTAAAAGCGTTACGTGGAGAGGTCAGTTAGATTCTGAGGTATTGCGGAGTGAATGGATCTGTTCATGCAGCCATTCCGAAAGTGCCTGACGAGAGATTTTGATCCCCCCTGACAGCAAATGGCTGGGTAGCGGAAATACAGCCTTTGGACATTGATAGGCTGGCACCCGCGTCTTTGACCATGTCAAAAATGCCTCAGTATCAGTATCACCCTCAACAAGTGCGACCGGTATGTAGCCCCACCTTGTATCCGCCAATGGCACGATAAACAGTTGCGATATGCCTTCAAAGCGACCTAATAAACGCTCTACCGTTTCTGGTTGCACGTTTTCTCCCCCGCAGATAAACATGTTATCGAGACGACCAATGATCATCAGATCGTTGCGTTCTGATGCCCATGAGCCCTTATCCTTGGTCTGAAACCAATCTTGAGCCAATGGCACTAGCGCACGATCAACCATGTACCCTGCCGATAGCGTTTCCCCTTTCACCCACACTTCGTCTTGATCCGACAGCATCAATTGTCGAAATGGCAAGGTTGCGCCGACAGAGAATGCGCCGTTAGCGCGTTTGGCGGTAATGGTGGAAGCCATTTCTGTCATACCGTACCCACACCAGCAACCAATACCTTGTTGCTCAGCACGATCGACTAAAGCTTGAGGGATCACCGCGCCACCCAACAAGACCGAATGCAAACTCGTTGGCTTTGCGGCTTCTACCAAACGCGTCAATTGTGTCGGCACTAACGAGGCGTGAGTTGCTCCGTTCAGCGCGTTAATCAGATTGTCACCCGAAGTATCAGCAACTTTTAACGTCGCGCCTTTTGCCAGCCAACGCCACACAATCGCAAGGCCGGAAATGTGAAACAAAGGCAGGGATAACAACCAGCAATCGGTGGATTCAAAAGGCATGAGTGAGAATAGCCCCGTCGCACTAGCCAAGTGATTGTCGGCAGAGTGCGTCACGGCTTTGGGCGAACCGCTGGAGCCAGAGGTTAACGTTAATGTCAAACAACGCTGGGGATCATAGCCGGTGGCTCTGGAAGTGGAAGGTAATGAGGGTTGCCGAAAACAAGTAGAAAACGCTGGCTGGTTCAATGAATCATTTCGTGCATCGTTTAATAAATCACTTGATGGGTCAATAAACCCCTCGATACCAACACGTTCGAAGATTTCACAACGCGCAGACGCTGAAAACGCAGGGTTTAGCATCAAAGTTGCAAAACCCTGTTGCCACGCCGCTAGCATCTGCACCAAAGTGTCGTAATGGTTTTCACTGAGAATGGCAACGAGGGACGAGTTTGACAGAGTAGGATCGAACTCAACGCCATCAATGTCGCTGCACAGCTGTTGCCAACTAATGTTTTGGCGGTCACAACGAATCGCCGTCTCATCCGGATGCACATCCATCCAGTGATGCCACGGCCATTGTGAAAAACTTATTGGTTTGAGTGGTGCCATGTCACTTCGCAGTCAGTCAACGATACCAGCGGCAAAGAACAGTGAGGCCACGGTATTTCAAGTTGCGCACCAAATAAATCCACCGTGTCTAAACCTGGCAGAGTACCCGGCGTTAGCCATTGAGCAAGACGTGCTAATTGATTAAGCCCAAAGCTTGATTCAAGGCTGGAACTTATGACCGCATCCATCCCCAATGCGTGTGCTTGTGCGACAAGATCTTGAACCTTTTGCACACTGCCCACCAGCATAGGTTTAATCACCACCGCACTTAAGCCATTTTGTGCACTCAGCGCGAAGTCATCATCACGCACGGTTTCATCCCACGCTATCGCAATGCCAGTATCATGTGCAAACAGCAAACTCTCTGCAGGTGTTTGGCAAGGTTCTTCCAAAAAAACGATACGAGAGCGAAATGCAGGGCTCACATAGTTGGCGAACTGGCGAGCTTTAGTTGGCGTCCACTGGCGGTTGGCATCAAGGCGTAGCTTAAGATCAGGGATTGCCTCAAGAAACATATTCACGACCATGCCGTCACGAATCGCTTCATACATCCCAACTTTGATCTTGGCCACTTTCTCGCCCGGCATCTCAGCCAGTTTTTGCACCAACTCATCGGGATCACCGCAACACAACGGTGCGGCAAGAAAATTGCCTTGTGCTGGAAGTTCGCCGTTCAGTTCAGCCAAAGCCATAGTGATACCAAAAGCAACCGATGGACACAGCGCATCCCAATCGATCAACTTGTCATCAAGCCAATCTGACAGTACGTGCTCAATTTGTGCAGCAGCATCATCCGCGGTTTCTTGGCTGAACTCGGGTAAAGGCGCGATTTCACCACGCCCTTGCTTTCCATCTTGATGCAACTCGACAATAAACCCATCACGAGTGGCAAGACGGGTGTGACGCAATATCACACCACTGTCCATTGGCAAAGCATAGCGATAAACCGTCGCGCGTCTCATTGCCTTGCTCATTAAGGGTTACGTGGGAATTTATCGAAGTCAGGACGACGCTTTTCATTAAATGCGTTGCGCCCTTCCTGACCTTCTTCCGTCATGTAGAACATCATGGTTGCATTGCCTGCCAATTCTTGGAGACCAGCTTGACCATCACAATCAGCATTCAACGCCGCTTTCAAACAACGCAGCGCCATTGGGCTGTGTTGCAACACTTCACGACACCAACGCACAGTTTCACGTTCCAGTTCCGCATAAGGCACAACATGGTTAACCAGTCCCATGTCCAACGCTTCTTGCGCATCGTAGAAACGGCATAAGAACCAAATTTCACGGGCTTTTTTCTGACCCACGATGCGTGCCATGTAAGACGCGCCCCAACCGCCGTCAAAAGAACCGACTTTCGGGCCTGTTTGACCAAACTGAGCGTTGTCAGCCGCAATCGTTAAGTCACACATCATGTGCAGCACATGACCACCACCCACAGCATAACCGGCCACAGCGGCAATCACAGGTTTTGGACAAGTACGGATTTGACGTTGGAAATCTAACACGTTGAGGTGGTGAGTACCTTGGTCGTCACGGTAGCCACCGTAGTCGCCACGAATTTTCTGGTCACCGCCAGAACAAAACGCATACTCGCCTTGGCCTGTCAGGACAATCACGCCCACTTTTTCGTCATAACGCGCGTCAGCAAGTGCTTTAATCATCTCGTTGACGGTTTGCGGACGAAATGCATTACGCACTTCCGGGCGGTTAATCGTAATACGGGCAATCCCGTCAACAGACTTATGAAAAAGAATATCTTCATAGCCTTCAGAGCAGTCGTTCCACTCTACCGATGCATAGAGTTCCTGTTCGGTTAAACCTGTTGTAATCGCCATAATGCTTCCATTAATTCGTTAATTTATTGATCAGCCGTTTTACGTGCTGGCTATACAGGGTGGCCTGTTCAGCGTGAATATTGTGCCCAGCGTCTGGAATAGTGAGAAATTCAAATCCCGAATGCATTGCTAGCGCACCAAATTTGGGGTCATTTTCGCCACAAAAATAATAAAGAGGCAGGCCGCTCGTTCTGAGGGGCTCAATCAGCAATGGCTGCTTTGCCAAAGATGTGGCACGCAACATGCTGGCTACTTCAGTCCCGAGGTTATCACTGCGAATGGTCACCAAACTTTGTTTTTGCTCATGATTTAGTGAAGAAAATACCGCTTGTTGATACCAGTCTTGAAGCACATCAACCATAGGTTCATCAGCAAATCGCCGCGCCCATCGCTCATCGTTTTCTAATCTCGCGCCACGTTCATTCACGGGCAAACCAGTATGACCGCTTTCAATGATAAGCCCCTGTAAGTTGGCCTTGCCTCGCGCCAACGCATAGCGCTGAAAAGCACACATATACATGCCAATTCGTGCGCCGAGGGAATATCCAACGAGCCAAAAAGGTTGATTGAGATGGGATTGAATCGCTTGAATCACTAACTTGCCCGTATCTTCAAAGCCGTCGGTCTCCCCAACACCTTTCACACAGACGTTTTTACTTTCACCGTGCCCAGGAAGATCGATCGTCAAACACGTAAAGTCTTGTTCGAGAATATCAACCACGCCTTGCCAGTCTTTGCCTGAACCTAGCAAGCCATGAAGAAACACAACAGCGGGTCGGTCTTTAGCCCCAGAAAGGCGAGCCGACAATTGGCTACAACAGGTTGGCATGACGGACGGTTTCAAAAAGGGCTTTCAAGTCGCGACCACACTCGCCTGCTGGCACTGTCAACTCAATCACCGTCGTGCCCGTTTGATTCATTGCTTCGAGACAAACCTGACGTGCTTGCTTCAACATAGACGGGTTGGCATACCTCAGCCCAAACATGGCAGCAGCATGGGAGAATTCAACGCCATGAGGCATGCGATAGTAAGTGTCTTTCTCTGCTTCCGGTACAGGTAACATATCGAAAATGCCGCCACCATTATTGTTAATCACAACCAACACTAGCGGTTGAGGATTGTTTGCCAATAGCGCCAAACTGTTCAAATCATACAGCGCAGAGGTATCCCCAAGCAGACATAACATGGGTTTTTGACGTGTTCGCTGAACACCCGCCGCTGACGCAATCAAGCCATCGATACCCGACGCGCCGCGATTTGCAAACACTGCCACATCCGGCAAACAAGCGCACATGTCCAGTAAACGAATCGCCATACTGTTGCCAATAAACACGTCGCAATCAGGTGTTATCCAATCGGCAACGTCGGTGGCAAAGGCAAGTTCAGACACACCAGAAGAGGAGTGGCATTGCTCATGAAGTAACGCCATAACCTGTTGGCTGACACTCGCTAAGTCTCTCGCCCAATCATTCACAGGTTGGGGCAGGTTCATTTGGCATGTGCATTGAATCAAGGTGTCTGCCACTACAGAAGGTGAGGCAATAATGCGATATGCCGACTGATGGTAAGGGTCAAGTCGACCTTGATGATCATCCACCAGCCAATAATCGCCGACAAACGATGAAATAAACTGACCTAAGCGCTTAGACACCAAACGACTGCCAAATTGCACAATACAATCCGCGTGTTTGAGCCATTCTGCACAGGCCGGATTCTGTAACCAAACATCAAATCCTGAATAGTCCGAGCCTTTTCCTGCTTGCGGATCAGTCAATAACGGCCAACCCAATTGATCAGCAAGCATTTGGACAGTGCGTCGATCGTCTTGCGTCATGCGACCTGCGATCAATACGCCTTTCTGACTGACCCTGTTTTGCCATTGGGCTTTCACATCATCCAAGCATGGCGACATCTTGGTCAGCGTCAAATAAGGCTTATCACTGTTAAGCCATGGCAAAACAGGGGCGAGATAATGACTTGCATCATCCATGTCACCGTACAAAGGCTCAGGGAACGGACAATTGACATGCAAGCTACCGCCGCTTTCCGCCTGATGATGCAAGGATTCACTCAATAGCGACAACAGCCAAGTCGGCGCTATCGTTTCGCTCGGAGACGGTAAATCACAGAACTGGTCGGCATGCTCGCCAAAAATGGCTTTTTGTCCGATCGCTTGATTCGCACCACATTGGATCAACTCAGCGGGTCGGTCAGCCGTTAACAGCACGAGCTTTTCACGAGTCAGCCGACTTTCGGCCACGGCAGGCAACAAGTTGGCGACCGCAGTACCTGAAGTGACAATCACGGCAACAGGCCGCTGAGAAGCTTTCGCAAGACCCAATGCCAAGAAGCCTAAACCGCGTTCATCGAAATGTGTATGGAGAGTAATATTGGGGTTGTGACGTTTAAGACGCTCCGCCTCAAGCGTGAGCGGCGTAGAACGTGAACCCGGAGCAATACAGATATCTACCACACCAGAGCGAACCAACGAAGTCAGCACAAGGCGAGACCAAATGCGGTTTAATGTCGCTTGACTTAGCGGTGCTTTGCTTAGCTGTGCTTGGTTTAGTTGTGCTTGGTTTAAAGAGGCTTTGTTTAGTTCGGTATGATTTGCCATCAAAAGGATTATCCTGCTTTTTTCTCGCGCGTAGAATCCGGAAGCGGTTTTAGAAGACTAAGCAAGGTCGATACTTTTCTGTCGAGTTCATGCCACTCACTGAGGGCATCGGATCCCGGAACGATACCCGCCCCTGCAAAAAGATGCAGCGCATCGCCCATCATCAACGCGCTTCGTATCGCCACACAAAACTCGCTTTGCTGTGTACCAAGATACCCGACCGAGCCGCTATACCAACCACGAACAAACGGTTCATTTTCAACAATAAACGAAACCGCGCTCTCGCGAGGCAACCCAGCAATGGCAGCAGTCGGTTGCAAGCTATCTAGCAAGGCAGAGCTTGTCACATCAGGGTTGAGCACCGCGTCAATCGCACGTTTTAGGTGCTGCACTTTTCGCAAACGCACAAGGTGCGGCGTCTCTTCAACCGCCAGCGTTTCACAGTAATCAGTAAGACGAGCGGAAATGTCGTCCACCACCAGACGGTTCTCATACGCGTTTTTACTGTCATTCAACAGCCACTGCGCCAATGCCAAATCGTCTTCTGAGCTAGCTCCACGGCCAATCGTGCCTGCTAATGCTTCCGTCGATAATGCTTGAGCCCGACGATGAAACAGGCGCTCTGGCGTCGAGCCCACGAAGCAATGCTTGGCGTCCAACGCCAACATAAAATGAAAGTTTGCGCTGTTCTGATCACGGCTTGCTTTTAGCAACTGCGCCGCTGAGACCGTTCTATCTAAAGACAAAGACGTCTTTCTCGCGAGTACCACCTTTTGCAGCTCAGTCTGATCGATCTGAGTCAGGGCACGATCGATCATGTTTGACCATTGCGGGTAAGACGGGGAATGTTCAGTAGAGATAATATGACATTCAGGCGGTGACAACGGGGGAGGAACTAGCGTCAACTTTGACAGTGCGGCCTGCGTTTTAAGGAGGTCATCGCCAAAATTCACCGTAATGGACCATGCCTCACCCTGACGCACGATCTCGATTTGAGGCAAGAAGAAGAAAGATTGCAAGCAGCGCTGATTGCGCTCAGTTCGGCCATCAAAAGAGCGGCCACCCCATATACGCTGACCAGACGCAAGCACGGTTTCGGCAGCGAGCGGATCAGTAAATGTCTTCACTTGACCAAGCACTAGCACTTCATCGCGGGTATCACGCGTTTGCCAATAGAATTTGGGAAATATCGGTTGGGCATCCAGCCACTCGATCGGGTCGACCGAATCGGACCAAGAAAAAGACACCCTTAATTGATGAGGGATCGGAGATAACGTCGACAAGGAATCAACAAGCTGGGCTATCGCTTGGTTTAAATCGGTCACACTAACCTCACTAAATTCTCACAAAGTGCCCGATTCCTTGGGTATTGCTGTTTGCTAACGACACTCAAGCAACCGAAATATGCTTGGATTCATAGCGGGTCCAACCCCGCCGCGACCTGCGCTCACACACTTCACGCGTGTTAATCGTGCAAAACATCACCCAAGTGGCGATTTTTACACCAACAACCGGTAATTCGCGACAAACTCGATAATATTTCCTGTTGGAAAGCTATTCTACAACCTTATTGTTTATGATGAAAATCGAATGTTCTAGCATAACGTCTGGGTTAAACAGGATTTAATCATTGATTTCTCTCCTTTTCGCTGCTTTTTACTATTAGCTACTTATATAACCCCTTTCGTTAGTGTAATTTACTGCAAATAACAAAATTTACGCTCAGGAATCATGATGCAAGATATCGGGATGTCGAACAAGCTGGATAATGTCTGTTACGACATTCGTGGTCCAGTGATGAAACAGGCTAAGCGCCTCGAAGAAGAAGGCCACAAAATTCTAAAACTGAACATCGGCAACCCAGCCCCATTTGGCTTTGATGCACCGGATGAAATTCTGGTTGATGTGATCCGCAACTTGCCAACGTCTCAAGGCTATTGTGATTCCAAAGGAATTTACTCTGCCCGTAAAGCCGTCGTTCAGCACTACCAAAAACGCGGCATGCTCGATTTGGATGTGGAAGATGTTTACCTAGGTAACGGCGTGTCCGAACTGATCGTCATGTCCATGCAGGCATTACTAAATAGCGGAGACGAATTGCTGGTTCCATCACCGGATTACCCGCTGTGGACGGCAGCCGTGTCGCTTTCCGGCGGTAACCCTGTTCACTATATGTGTGACGAAGAATCAGATTGGTATCCAGACTTGGCTGACATCAAAGCCAAGATCACACCGAAAACCAAAGGCATTGTGCTGATTAACCCAAACAACCCAACAGGTGCGGTATATAGCCGTGATTTCCTGCTTGAGGTTGCGGAGATCGCACGTCAGCATAATCTGATTATTTTCTCAGACGAGATCTACGACAAGATTCTTTATGACGGTGCTCAACATCACTCCATAGCGCCACTGGCACCTGATGTCTTCTGTGTCACCTTTAGCGGTCTGTCAAAATCATACCGCGTATGTGGTTTCCGCTCTGGCTGGATGATCCTCTCTGGGCCACTTCACAAAGCAAAAAGCTACATTGCTGGATTGGAGATGCTGTCTTCAATGCGTTTGTGTGCCAACGTGCCAATGCAACACGCGATTCAGACAGCATTAGGCGGCTATCAGAGCATTAATGAGCTAATTCTGCCGGGTGGTCGTCTGCTTGAGCAGCGAGACAAAGCGCACGAATTACTCAATCAAATTCCAGGCGTAAGTTGTGTCAAACCGAAAGGCGCACTCTATCTGTTCCCGAAAATTGATACCAAGCGCTATAAAATCTACGACGATGAAAAAATGATGCTGGATTTCCTGATGCAGGAAAAAGTATTGATGGTGCATGGCACGGGCTTTAACTGGCCTAAACCGGACCATTTCCGCATTGTGACTTTGCCACGCGTTGACGATTTGGAACTCGCGATTGGGCGTTTTGAGCGTTTCTTATCGACGTATAGTCAGTAATATCGATTGCTCATAAAGACTTGGGATCGCTGGAAAGCGGTCCTAGGTCCTAGGTCCTAGGTCCTAGGTCCTGAATATTTTCACTTCCACTCTGTTTCCATACTAACGCGAAAATTAAGCCTACAGCAGCCCCAGCCCAGTGAGCTTGATACGCCACCCCTGCTTCAATCAACGCCGCAGTCATGGAGTCGCCACCCGTATAGGCTTCATATACCAGCTTGATTGCCACCCCCATCAACATCAACCATCCCAGCGGCACCTTGTTTTGAATGTCTCTAACGACACCAAACACAAACAACCCATGCAACACGCCAGAAAGCCCTGCATACCAATCAAATGGACTGAGAAACATCACCAGCCCGATGACGAGCATCATACTGGCGAGCATCATGATTAAGGCACGCGATGAATAGTAGGCACGATGAAGCCACACCAACACAAAAAGCGCAGCTAAATTCATCATCATATGGATAGCATTGGTGTGAGTGAGGTTTCCTGTTACGATTCGCCACCACTGGCCTGCGTGTATATCAAGGCGATCCCAAACCAATGCCTGATGAACAACGGGAACCTGTGCGAACAAGGTAATCACAACCAAAAGAACCAATATTCGAGAAACTGACAATCGTGTCTCCAACGCTCGAGATTTCATTTAGTTATAGCGTACCGTGGTAATGAATAAGAAAGCCAGTCGATATTGCGAACATTGCGGGAAAGCCAATAAGGCCTGTATCTGCCACTTCATTTCACGCATTGACAGTGAAGTGCCCGTCATCGTGCTTCAACACCCTTCAGAAGTGAATCAGCCCATTGGCACCGCGCGTATTCTGTCGTTGTCTCTTCCCAATTGCGTATTGTTCGTGGGAGAGGACTTTTCTGAACATGCCGAACTTAACGCCATGCTGGCACAAGACAACACCGACTTTGCTTTGCTCTACCCGTCCGATAACGCGACCTCCGTCTCTTGCTGGCAAGCGGTTAGCCATAAAACGCGAGGTATCATATTACTCGACGGCACATGGCGAAAAGCATTTAAGATGTATCAGCTTTCGCGCAACTTACATGACTTACCTGCGGTGAAGCTCGATGACATTAGCGAAGGAAATTACCGCATTCGAAAATCGCCAGTTGAAGGTGGGTTATCGACTGTCGAGGCTGGGTATCACGCCCTTTCAGCAATGACAGGCGACACCCTGCGCTATCAGCCCCTGCTAACAGCCTTTGATGGGATGATTGAATACCAAATAAGCCAAATGCCACCAGGGGTTTACGAGCGGCATTATGGAAATAAAGGGGAATGACAAGAGCTGAGGTCCTAGAGTCCTAGAGTCCTAGAGTCCTAGAGTCCTAGAAGGAATTTTCCATCAGTTGTTTAGCCGAGATTCTCTGAGGTTGAATAAAACAGGCACGAGTAAATTAATCAACGGAACTGCTTTTCCT
>NZ_JAJUBC010000060.1 GCF_028683095.1 Enterovibrio gelatinilyticus
TCATGAACGGGACACCTTGCCAATCTCGAAGCGCTTAGAAAATGGTGTGAATACATTGGCTTGGTCGGGTTTAGTGCGGTCAAGTGCCCGTTATCACAGCGTTATCCGTCAGTTCTTCTCATTGTTTAGTTTGCGATGTTTGGTTAGCTATTTCCTTTCTTCGTCGCAGGCTGTTTAATCTGAAAACGCTCATCAAACGAATCCAAACTCGATGCAAAATCATGTGGCTATCTTTGATAAGTTGAATTCAATGCCTTTGGTTTTATCGCGTGATTTTGTCTTTAAGGCTGCAGTAGAATTCACAAAATGGCGCGTTCGTTGGGTGTTGGCGGCGAAGCCGCGATAGTATGAATGTTCAGCGGCTAACAAGGTCATGAACGGGACACCTTGCCAATCTCGAAGCGCTTAGAAAGTTGTGTGAATATATTGGGTTGGTCAGGTTTAGTGCGGGCAAGTGCCCGTTATCACAGCGTTATCCGTCAATTATTCTCAGTATTTAGTTTGTGATGTTTGGCTAAGCAATTCCTCTTTTCGTTGCTGGCTGTTTAACCTCAAAACCCTCATCAAACCAATCCCAAACTCGATGCAAAATCATGTGGCTATCTTTGCTAAGTTGAATTCAATGCCTTCGGTTTTATCGAGTGATTTTGCCTTTAAGGCCACAGTTGAATTCACAAAATGGTGCGTTCTTTGGGTGTTGGCGGCAGAGCCGCGATAGTATGAATGTTCAGCGGCTAACAAGGTCATGAACGGGACACCTTGCCAATCTCGAAGCGCTTAGAAAGTAGAGTGAATACATTGGCTTGGTCAGATTCAGTGCGGGCAAGTGCCCGTTATCACAGCGTTATATACCTTGTCAGTTCAGGAGAACAAGTGGATATTTTAGTTGAACAAGAAACCGAGCTTCATCGGTATGAAGTTCGTCAAAGTCGAGCTGATGTTGAGCGATTGATCCATCCTAGTTTTTCTGAAGTCGGTAAGTCAGGAGTCAGTTTTGACTTCGCTTCAATCGTTAAAATGATGAGCTCAGAGGAGCCTACAGACTGCAGAGTTCATTCGCAGAATTATGTATGTGTTCAACTAGCACCTTCGGTTCAGCTTCTTAAATATGAGTCTGCTTCAGTCGCTCCGACAGGTGAAATCAGCGACTACGCTAAGCGTTGTTCAATTTGGGCTTTTACAGGTACTTGCTGGCAGTTGAAGTATCATCAAGGAACACCGTGTCCAGCTTTTGAACTGATATAAAAAGGGGCTTGGTGAATTGGCGTATAACAAGAGCATGAACGAGGGACGTTTACTGGTGGCGCTTTTATCTTATGTGATTTAGCCGTTTCAATCAGTTTGGGCTAGTAAACGCCCGTTATGCTAACGTTATCCGTCAGTTCTTCCCAGTGTTTAGTTTGCGATGTTTGATTAGCTATTTCCTCTCTTCGTTACAGGTTGTTTAACCTCAAAACCCTCGTCAAACCAATCCCAAACTCGATGCAAAATCATGCGGCTATCTTTGCTAAGTTGAATTCAATGCCTTTGGTTTTATCGAGTGATTTTGTTTTTATGGTCGCAGTTGAACTCACAAAATGGCGCGTTCGTTGGGTGTTGGCGGCAAAGCCGCGATAGTATGAATATTCAGCGGCTAACAAGGTCATGAACGGGACACCTTGCCAATCTCGAAGCGCTTAGAAAGTGTAGTGAATACATAGGTTTGGTCAGGTTCAGTGCGAGCAAGTGCCCGTTATCACAACGTTATCCGTCAATTCTTCTCAGTATTTAGTTTGCGATGTTTGGCTAGGCAATTCCTCTCTTCGTCGCAGGTTGTTTAAATCCAAAAGTCTCATCAAACCAATCCCAAACTCCATGCAAAATCATGCGGCTATCTTTGCTAAGTTGAATTGAATACGCATGGTTTTATCGAGTGATTTTGTCTTTATGGTCGCAGTTGAACTCACAAAATGGCGCGTTCGTTGGGTGTTGGCGGCAAAGCCGCGATAGTATGAAGAATCAGCGGCTAACAAGGTCATGAACGGGACACCTTGCCAATCTCGAAGCGCTTAGGAAGTGTTGTGAATACATTGGTTTGGTCAGGTTTAGGGCGGGCAAGTGCCCGTTATCACAACGTTATCCGTCAATTCTTCTCAGTATTTAGTTTGCGATGTTTGGCTAGGCAATTCCTCTCTTCGTCGCAGGCTGTTTAATCTGAAAACGCTCATCAAACCAATCCCACACTCGATGCAAAATCATGCGGCTATCTTTGCTAAGTTGAATTCAACGCTTGTGGTTTTATTGAGTGGTTTTGTCTTTAAGGCTGCAGTGGCATTCACAAAATGGCACGTTCGTTGGGTGTTGGCGGCAAAGCCGCGATAGTATGAAGAATCAGCGGCTAACAAGGTCATCAACGGGACACCTTGCCAATCTCGAAGCGCTTAGAAAGTGTTGTGAATACATAGGTTTGGTCAGGTTTAGTGCGGGCAAGTGCCCGTTATCACAGCGTTATACGCTGTAATTTTACTTACATGTAAGCAGCGACTTTGAGCGCCAAACCACAGTGGTTTTCTCAACAAAAAAGCGGTTTGGTTTTGGGATCGCCGCTCACCATTGAAAGTGTTGCAAACAAGCCATCAATGGCCAGAAAAGACCAAGCATCCCAAGGGCTGCTTGCAAAGGCAAAAGGCGAGGTTCGGCTATTCAAACAGATTGGGTGGCAGCTTTATAACAAAGGTTTTGAAGGCGGACGCAAAACATCTCCGCAAATTTTGTTATATCAATTTATGGCGTTTAAGGTGGATTTATTGCGTGAAGCTAATGTTTTTCGCCCCTTAAAACGACGTTATACGCTGTAATTTTACTTACATGTAAGCAGCAAATTTGAACCACAAATCACGGTGGTTTTCTCAACAAAAAAGCGGTTTGGTTTTGGATCGCCGCTCACCATTGAAAGTGTTGCAAACAAGCCATCAATGGCCAGAAAAGACCAAGCATCCCAGGGGCTGCTTGCAAAGGCAAAAGGCGAGGTTCGGCTAGTCAAACAGATAGGGTGGCAGCTTTATAACAAAGGTTTTGAAGGCGGACGCAAAACATCTCCGCAAATTTTGTTATATCAACTTATGGCGTTTACGGTGGCTTTATTGCGTGAAGCTAATGTTTTTCGCCCCTTAAAACGACGTTAGCATACAAGGAGGTTCGGTGTTTATCCCTGCAAAGTTCAAGCAAGATAATATTGACGAAATCATCTCTGTCATGTGTGACTATCCATTTGCAACGTTAGTCGCCCAAATTGGTGCTGGTATTGAGGTTGTTCATTTGCCTGTGTCAGTTGAAAGTACAGAAAATGGTATTGTACTGAAAAGTCATATCGCTAAAGCTAACCCCTTCTGGAATATGGTCGAAGAGCACTCGAAAGTGCTGGTTATCTTTAATGGCGCACATAGCTATATTTCCCCTAGTTACTATCCGACAAAAGCCAAACATGGTCGTGCTGTACCTACGTGGAATTACGTTGTGGTTCATGCAAAAGGTGACATTAAATATGTTCATGAGCCACAGGCTGTTTATCAAATACTTGAAACTCTAACTGATGAACAAGAAGCTCAATTTGATTTTCCTTGGTCAATCTCTGATGCACCTAGTGACTTTATTGAAAAGCTACAGACAGCTGTCGTAGGTATTGAAGTGCAAGTGGGATCACTCGAGGGCAAATGGAAAGTGAGCCAAAATCAGCCTGACGAGAATATACAGGGTATTATTGACGGTTTAAAAATGTCTACAAATCCAATGGCAAGTGAAATGGTGTCACTGATTCGTCAGTGCTCTAAAAGTATGCTAACAAGCAAATAAACAGGGACGTTTACTCGTGGCGCATTTTTTCATAGAAACGCTGTGATTTAGGTGCTTCACTCAGCTTAGGCTAGTAAACGCCCGTTATTCGA
>NZ_JAJUBC010000061.1 GCF_028683095.1 Enterovibrio gelatinilyticus
CTGGAAGGTGATCAACGATGAAACCGCTAAAATAATGAGACTTTTTGATAATTCAGATACGGTTTTTGGGACGATAGCACAGCAGCATTGCAACCAATTGTAGAACCACATCGATAGCTTTCTTTTGTTGGTTGGAGTCACGTTCTCACCTCTGTATGATTATCTCTATGTATTATCACACAAAATACCTAACAAGAGCATTAACGGGGCGTTTACTCGTGGCGCATTTTTTCAAAGAAACGCTGTGATTCAGGCGTTTCAATAGGTTTGGGCTAGTAAACGCCCGTTATGCTGACGTTATATTCTAAGGTGGGTTACTTGGCGAAAAGTGAAATATTAATACCTGTTGGCGATGCTGCTACAGCTCTTGGCATCTTGGAGACCAAGATTCTACAGTGGGTAAAAGAAGATAGTGTTGAAGTAAAAGTAAACTACAGGGGTATTTCTGCGATCCCACGGAGTTACATATCCACTTGCTCACAAAAGCCTGATTATTACCAAGCGTTAGTCAACTCGATAGCCGTAGAGAATGAGCACAAAGAGCGTGTCCTAAGTACAGATGAACGCGAAAGGCTTAATCATTCAAGAATAAATATGCTTGAAACATATAAAAGCTGGATAGACCGTTTAGAAGTACTACATAGGGAATACCAATCAGAAATCAACGATTGCGAAAACGAGTCTTGGGAGCTAGCTTGTTACCTACTACTTTCTAGGGCTATCGGTTTACTTAAAGGAGCTGCGGAACTGCTCTCTCAAGGGTTTTGGTATGCAGGTTCAATCATCAGGGAAATCGATGAAACATTGGACGTTGCACAGTGCTTTAAAATTCAATCTGAAAAGGGTGAGCATAATGATTTACAAGCATGGTTTCGAAATTCTGTAGCTCCGAGCCACTCTAAGTGCAGAAAAATCATTTCAGCTAACTATGCAGAACTCATAACGGAAACTGATGCACACAATCATGAATTGCTGCTTAACGAGCTTTATCGTAAAAAGTCGAAGTGGACGCATCCTAACTTTGGTGTCATCAGAGAAGCTGGCTCTTTCAAGACTGAAAAAGGAAAATTCATAGTTAGTGATTTATGTTATGGAGAGTGTGTTCATGAGTTTAAGATGCATGAATTGGTAGATTTCTTTAAGTCTTCCATTTGGTCAAGCTATCAGCAGTTTATGATTATATTTGTCAATATATTAAGTATCGAACACCGCCAAGAACTATTGGAATTCGATAGATTACAACAGCGACTATAACAAGCGAATGAACGTGGACGTTTACTCTTGGCGCGTTTTTACATACAAACGCTGTGATTAAGGCGCTTCAATCAGTTTGGGCTAGTAAACGCCCGTTATTCGAACGTTAAATCTCTAGAGGATTCCATGGAAGGTAAAAATCAGCTAACAAACACAACAGAAGTGATAAAAAGCATACCAGAACTGATTGATGCTATTACGGAGGTAGTACAAACTCCGTCTGGTTTCTTAATTTTGGTTTTAGTTCTAGCGTGGTTTGTTTTTAATAGAGATTATTCACACATCTTCAATTTTCTCGAACGAAAAGAAAACAAAAGATTAGAGAGGTTGGAGTCTTACATTTCTTCAAATTCTTATTCAACTAACTGTTTAGAGGTCGTGAAGGAACAGAGAGATACTCATTATTTCAAAGTGGCAACTGGAATATATGCAGAAAAAACACTGCGTGATGCATATATTGACCTTCATAATTCAACCTCACATAGAATAAGTTGGATAACCATTAGAAGATCCTTGCCTTATCTGAAGTTGGATGAAGAAAATAACGCATATATTAGAAGTGAGAAATGGCACGAGAAATTAGGCATTTACTATAATTATCTTGTTGCTATTATTTCGTTTCTATTATCGATAAGCATTATACTCGTAATGGTGTTTGCTACCGAATTGGATTCCATAACAACGATAAAATCCATTGTTTTAATTTTAATTTCAACTGGCACAACTGTTTTCAGTTTATCGCAAAACTCACCATATTTAGCGTCAAAGAGAATAAAAAAAGAAATAGAAGTTATTGCTGTATAAGACTATATTTAACAATGACTTAAATCGAGACACCAAACGTCGGGTTTGTCGGGTTATACCTGCTTTTGTGATTTAGCCTGTCAATTTTGGTTGAGAGGTGAGTTTCTTACTCCTTAATCCGACGTTATACGCTGTAATTTCACTTACATTTAAGCAGCAAATCTAAACCACATACCACGTTGGTTTTATCAACAAAAAAGCGGTTCGCTGTTGTATCGCCGTTTACCATTAAAGTTGTGCAGACTAGCCTTCGGTAGAAACAAGTGGGACACACACCCTAAGAAAACCGCAACCTTATTAGTTTCATGTCCTAGTGCTTTCGAACCCAAAGGTGAATGGCAAAGGTGAATGGATGACTCCATAAAGATATGCTTTTCATATTGTTCAGTTGCTACCCATTTTAAATTTCAATGACAAAAGCCCGTTCATCTCTCATCAACATTGAAGCAACGCCTTATTATCACTGCGTTTCTCGCTGCATTCGCCGGTCATTTCTTTGTGGCTATGATGAGCAAGCGCAACAAAGTTACGAACATCGTCGAGCTTGGATTGAAAAGCGTCTGCTTGCGCTGGCTGGTTCGTTTTGTATCGACGTTTGTGCGTACGCCATCATGAGTAATCACTATCATGTGGTGTTGCATATCAATGTTGAAAAGGTAAAAACGCTGTCAGATGTTGAGGTTGTTGATCGTTGGCTTGCTTTTCATCATGGGCCAGTGTTAGTTCGACACTTTATGCAGGGTGATAAACTGTCGAAAGCAGAAAGTGAACGATGCAATGAGGTGATTAAAGAGTGGCGTGAAAGTCTTGTTTCAGTCAGCTGGTTTATGCGTTTAATCAATCAACACATTGCCTCGCAAGCCAACCGAGAAGACAAATGCACCGGACACTTCTGGGAAAGTCGCTTTAAAAGCCG
>NZ_JAJUBC010000062.1 GCF_028683095.1 Enterovibrio gelatinilyticus
TTGTATTTTCTTGATATCTAACGTCGACGAAAAACCTCTTATGACCTCAACAATGCTGTCTTTGGTAACCTTATTATTTTCAACCACAAGCGATGATACATAGCGCTCATAAAATCGATACGTCAAATCACACAGCTCGGTTTCTTCCAGCTTTTGAAATCCGACTTTCACTTTCTCTTTGCAGTAATCCGCGAACGCAGGACTCAACGTAGATGTGATGAAAGAGCCCTCCATCCTTGCTCCTTGAGCATTTGATCCAAGACAGGGACTAACTCAATTTTGACCATTGAGAGATCAAACGCAGACTGCTGACTAAGAAATGCTTGCCCCGCCAACCAATGACCCATTTGAAAATTTATCAGCTCAGCCCGGCATCGCTTATTTATCAGATACGTTCTCATGATGTGCCGTCCCATGTTGACCTTAAAGTCGGGAGGTATGTGAGACATTAACCAAGTGGGAGAAAGCACTTTCGGCATCGCCCTATCCCCTTTCAGGTCAATATAAAACAATGGGCCGGGGTCAGTTCTTGTGTTTTTGTGTTTCTTAAACCATTCTTCTGCTTGATAAATATTGCTGTCATCAGAAGTCGTTCGTAGCCATCTTGATAGACTCAGACCAAGTTCCCAATCCAGACCGATCAGATAAGTTTTGAGCTTAGAGAGATGGCTTCGATAGTACTCAAGCTGATTGCCCAGCATAGTCGGCATGCAGATAAGACGGGTGTGGGAGTAATCAGTGTTGTCTTTATCACTTATAACCATCATCCCTTGATCTTTAAATGTGAGAGACAATGTTGGAAGCGGGTTATATATCGCTCTATAGCCCGTCGCATGGAGCAGCAAAAAAGCAACATACGCTGCGAAAGCGTTATGGTGATCAACTATGGATTGTAGTGAACTCGTTCTTGTCGGCTTCAGTGATTCAACCTTTTGCACCAGCCCTTCTACGAGACGCTTGTGGGCGGTAAGGGTTGGAATATATGGGCTTCCGACACCAGAACACTTATTTTTGGCCTCCCAGTGAAACAAATCGCCGGGGAGTGTGCTATTGCACCCCATCCAGTCAGAAATTTTCAGCCATAACTGATTCAATTGGAGCGATAACTCATCCAGTCGGTAATAGCTGTAATGACGGGTAGAACGCGTCAGTATCGACAAGTTACCAAACGAAAAGTCCAATACTGTTAAATCAATATCCTCGGTGGCGAGAATATAGTTTTTCAGAAACTCGCTGATCATATTGCAGTTAATGCTGATGTTTGTGCGCTTGCCCCGCTGCTTCAACCATCTTCGGCAAGCGTGTTCAATTTGTTCCCAATACTGCTCTGGTATAAGTGCAGTACTTGAAGATATTTGATCCTCATTACCGTGAACCCGCTCTACATAACCCCTAATACTTACTGGACAGCGCCAATTAACCCGATCAGAAACTGGAAGAAATAAAGACGGATCTGCAGGTAAGCTCGAGGCTTTTACCGTTGATTTCACGGCGAAGCTTAGCCACCAGTCTCCACTGTCATCCACCCAGATCCCATTCAGTCCTCTTTGATTGGTAATATAAAGCTGTTTTACATCTTCAATTGGCTTGCCCAACACAAGCGAAATATACATTGTCAGCGCGATAACGGGCTTCGGCACCTGCTGTATTTTCCCACTTGAAAGGGAAAGATTTTGAATATCATCTAGCATCATAGCCAAGCATCCAGGTGCCATAATCTGGGTTGCAGTCAAAGATGGATTAAACCTTCTCTTTACTTTCTGAGAGACAGAAGTTTTCAACGCTCTTTTTCTCAATTTGCTTCTGATATTCGAAACTACAGGAAGTTCCGACTTCCCTCTTTCCTTCATAGAGATATCTTCGACAATGCTCGGTATCAACATGAAGTCATCAGGCTCAGAGTCCGTTCCAACATGTTGACTCATATTCGCTGAGTTGAAATGAATGAGAAAGTCAGGTTCACCAGGGATAGATTCTTGTTTTCTTATCGATTTTTTTCTTATCCCTGATTGATTGCGCCGCCCACTATGGCTTTTCGATTCTATCCATTCGGACGCAAAAAAACGCGACAATTTAGACATATAGTCTTTGTGATGGTCCGCTAGGTTGGGGGCTTGTTGTCGGTGCTCTTCAAGTGAATTCGCTATTTCTCGGCTCTGACAATGTAAGTATCTGGCGGAGACAAACTGATCACAATTTGACATCAGAAGACGAAAAGCCGAACAGGATTCCATCAACCGTTTTTCTTCCGTTGAACCGGCAAAATCTAACAATGATTTATGAGACTGAATGTAAAAGTACTGAAGGAGAAATGCAGCGACGATTTGCGGATGCCCATCCTTACTCTGGTATTTGCCGTAGGAAAAAAGCAGCGCATAAATTGGTTTATCTTCACACCAGCCTTTCTTCATGCTGTTTTTCAACATGTTTCTATTTTGGATAAAGTCTGGGTGCCTAAGTGCATCAACCAATCCTGTGTAAAACTCCTGCGAGAGCCCCAAGTTATTGCAAGTTACATCGCCGGATTTTGCCAAGACATCTACAATGGCATCCATGAAAATAATGAAGCCTCTAAGGTCATCTGGTATCTGTAATTTTTCAGAAAAATCATTAAATTCAGCTTGAGCACGCATCATATCGATGCCTGTTCGCTCACATGCTAGTTCAAGTAGACTAGTGCAAATGTTCATTCTATCCACCTAAAGTAACTTCTTGTTCAAATGAAGTGCTTTGGATACAGCGTCCGTGGTGG
>NZ_JAJUBC010000063.1 GCF_028683095.1 Enterovibrio gelatinilyticus
ATCAGGCGGCTTTTCTTTTGGAAGTAAACATGAAAAAACGGGTTATTGTCAGCTGGTCTTCGGGTAAAGATTCAACGCTCACACTTTGTCGGCTTCAACAAAATCCTGATTATGAAGTCGTCGGTTTATATACGTCGTATGTGAATGGGGAAGTGCCTTTTCAAGCTACGCCAATCGATATCGTCAAGGCGCAAGCTAAGAGCATTGGCTTACCTTTAGTGCTTATCGAATTAGAACAAGTGTTCCCGCCAAACCATGTTTATCAACAAGCTATTATTGAAGGTATAAAAGATAGTGGTCTTGAAATTGACGCAGTCGCATTTGGAGACATGTTTTGTAACGGCATAGAAGCATATCGCCGAAGCTATATTGAGCCGCAAGGATGGGAATGTGTTTTCCCTTTGTTAGGGCAATCGAGTGTTAGATTGGCTAACGAGATAATAGAAGAAGGTATCGTGACTCACCTTACGACAATAGATACCTCCCAGCTTAATTCAGTATTTTTGGGCCGTCTTTATGAGCATCAATTGTTAGGCGAATTACCACAGAGCTGTGATCCTTGTGGTGAGGATGGTGAGTTTCATACATTAGTTACCGATGCACCGTGCTTTTCTTGGCCTTTAGCGGTGGAAGTGGATAAGTGGGTGTTGGAAGGGCGTTTTCATCATCAGATTTACCGACTGAGTGAACCGGAGATTTAAAAGACTGCGTTCACAACGTATCATTGCGACGAAAACCATAGAAAAGGTAATGATAGTGAAAAGTGTGCTGATTTTTGACTCTGGCGTCGGAGGTTTATCCGTCTTTAAAGAAATAGCGAAAACAATGCCTGAGCAGCACATTATCTATGCGTTTGACAACGCAGCATTTCCCTACGGGGAGTTAGCCGACGATGTATTGGTGAGCCGTGTATGTGGCATGGTCTCTACACTGTGTGCAGAGCATGATATCGCCTTGGTCGTGATTGCATGTAATACCGCAAGCACCATTGTTCTTCCTCCACTACGTGAAAGACTGTCAATTCCTGTGGTGGGGGTTGTTCCTGCCATCAAGCCCGCGGCAGCGATCAGTCAAAGCAAACGAATCGGCCTATTGGCCACACCTGCAACCGTGAAGCGTGACTATACCCAGCAGCTCGTTCGAGATTTTGCCCCTTACTGCCAAGTGACTATGGTTGGCTCTACCGAGCTTGTGCAAATGGGAGAAGCAAAGCTAAGAGGGGTTCCTGTTAACCCATCGACACTTTCAACAATATTGGCACCGTTCGTTAATCACGTGGATTGCATCGTATTGGGTTGTACGCACTTTCCGCTATTAAAGCGGGAGATCGAGCTGGTTATGGGAAGCGATTGTGTCGTTATTGATTCCGGGCAAGCCATTGCGAGTAGAGTGAATGGCTTACTAAATGAAGAAGGAGACCAAAAGGCCTCCTTTAATCGTCAGTTGCTGCACTCTGTTTTCAGCAGTGCTGCCGTTGAAGATGAAGTCGCGTTGAATCAAGAAATGAAGAAGCTTGGCTTCTCACCGATCAAGCGCGCTCCGATTTTCTAGGATCGTTAGCTTCACGTACCTTCAACGTTCGGTCACCATATTCTGCATTGTTAAGTGCTTCTATCGCTTCAGGTGAATCGGCTGCTGCCATTACAACAAAGCCAAAACCTCGACGCTTACCCGTGCGCTTGTCTTTCATTAAACGAACTGCAAATACTTCACCATGTTTGGCAAAGAGTTCCTTTACGTCGTTTTCATTAGCGCGATATGGCAGGTTGCCGACATAGATGGTTTTACTATTTGTAGAAGTTGGTAGTTCAGATGAACTTTCACCCGCAGACTTAGTAGAAAGAAGAGAAAGGGCAATACCAACAGAAATAGCGCCTAGAGCAAATGATGCCCCGTTACTTGTAATCACAGTTTGTGAACTGTTAAGGATAAAAAAGCCAATCAAAGCAATGGCAGCGGTAATTAACAAACTAATAGATGTTTTCATAATCATTAAATTTAAAAGTCGGTTAGAAGAAATAGCATGAAGGATCGAAATCAATGCTGACTAAAATAAATACAATTGTCGGTTCGATATTACGGTTATTGAAGTGTTATTGCCAGTAAGTGAATGTGACGCCTATCTAATGTTGCAATTTGTTGTGTTTTTTAAAGTTTAGGTTGAATTGTGTTCAGTCGGAATAAAAACAGATAAAAAGCCTTGCCAATGTGATCTCAGTCTCTATAATGCGGCCTCACTGACACGGAGAGCGGCACATGATTCAAGTGCTACCTACCCAATCAGTATGGCGAAAACGGCTTAAAACTTGATTGAAAATAAACGCTTGACGTTAACGGCTCAATCAGTAGAATGCCCGCCTGCTTCAACGGACAAGCCCAGA
>NZ_JAJUBC010000064.1 GCF_028683095.1 Enterovibrio gelatinilyticus
GTAAGCGGTTAATAAACCCCACATACCAATAATACACGTGCTTTGACATAGTGCCTTTTTCATCGGAGGCACTATGAACCAAGAGCAAAAACGCGCCCATTGGGCAGCAGTTGTTGAGCAACAAAAACAAAGCCCGCTATCCATCAAGCAATTCTGTGCAGACAGCGGCATCAGTTATCAAACCTTCTACTATTGGTCTAAGCGATTGCGTTCTCCTGACGCGACGCAGACACTTCAGCCTATCATTTTCAATGAACATGACGATACGCAAGCTGAGTCGGTGATCATTACCTTTGCCAATGGTATTCGCGCTGAGTTACCAACAACACTGAGTGCCGCTCAGATCAAACACTGGGTGGATGCCTTGCAATGACCCCCTCTGGCAAGGTCTTTCTGGTCTCCGGTGTCACCGACATGCGAAAGTCTATCGATGGCCTGTCGCTGATTGTCGCCGAGCAGCTTGAAATGGATCCGTTCAGCGAAGCCTGGTTTATCTTCTGTAATCGGGGACGAGATAAACTCAAAATCCTCTTTTGGGATACCAACGGTTTTTGGCTTTACTATCGTCGATTGGAAAAAGGAACCTTCAAGTGGCCACATCCCAATCCTCTCGGCGTTATTGCCATCAGCAAGCCCCAGCTTTATTGGCTGCTATCTGGATTATCACTGGAGAACAACAAAGCCCATCGCCCCCTCAGTGGGCTAGAAGTGTGACGCTTGATACTGATCGTCATATTGCGCTTGAACGATCCGTTTTAGACGTCACACTGGGCATCATTCAGTGCTGTAAAATGATGCCCAATGACCGACTTTCCCGATGATATTGAAAAACTTAAAGCCATGCTTCTTGCCAAAGATGCCTTGTTGCAGGCCAAAGAGGAGGAAGTCGCTGCCCTGAAAACCCAAGTGCAATTACTGGTTGAGCAACTCAATCTCAGTAAATCCAAGCGCTTCGCCTCCCAAAGCGAAAAAGTCGCCAAAGGGACGTTCAACGAAGCCGAGCAACAGAATGCGTTGCCCAAGCCTTCCACCGAACGCGGTAAGACGGGTCGAAAACCGTTGCCCGCCGACCTTGAACGTGAAGTGCAAATCCACACCCTCAATGCCCCATATTGCGACTGTTGTGATGCGCCCTTGCATGAATGCGGCAAAGAAGTCAGTGAAACGTTGAAAATCCTGCCACAGCGAGTCAGTGTGATCCGCCATGAGCGCACCAAATATGCCTGCCGTCAGTGCGAGCAGACGGCAGAGACCAGCAAGGTCATCACCGCACCGAAGCCAGCGAGCATGATCCCCAAAAGCCTCGGCAGTGCGGAGGCCTTTGCTGCCGTGGTCACCGCCAAATACGTAGATGCACTGCCGCTTTACCGTCAGGTTGATATCCTCAACCGCTCCGGCATCGATATCAGCCGCGCCACTTTGGCCAACTGGTGTGTACAGCTTGGCAGCAAAGTGCAGGTCATCATCGATACGATGAAAGCGCAGCTCTTACAAGAAATACTCATCTGCGCGGATGAAACCACGGTGCAAGTGCTCAGAGAGGAAGACAAACAAGCACAATCCAAATCCTACATGTGGGTTTATCGCAGTGGCGAGTACACGGAACACCCCGTGGTTATTTACGCGTATCAACCCAGTCGAGCGGGCGCCTGTGTGCGTGAGTTCCTCGGTGATTACACCGGCTATCTGCTATCAGATGGTTATAGTGCTTACGACACACTGAAAGACGTGACACAAGCCGCCTGCATGGCGCATGTCCGCCGTAAATTTACCGACGCGCAAAAAGCGTCACCGTCAACGAAAGCAGGGAAACCGGAGAAAGCCCTGACCTTCATCGGCAAACTTTACGGTATTGAAAAGCGAGCGAAAGGACTGTCTGCTGAAGCACGCCAACAGCTTAGAGTGCAAGAAAGTCTGCCCATTCTGAATGATTTTAAAGCGTGGCTAGATAGTCAGCATGTGTTACCCAAAGGTGCATTGGGTAAAGCGATAAGCTACGCCCAAAATCAGTGGCCCAAGCTGCTGACCTTCCTTGATGATGGCCACATCAGCATTGACAATAATGTGACGGAGCGGGATATCCGGCCGTTCACGACAGGCCGAAAAAACTGGATGTTCTCAACCTCAGTCGGTGGAGCGAAAGCCAGTGCCAATCTGTACAGTCTGGTGATGACGTGTCGAGCCAATGACATCAATCCGTATTATTACTTCCGGCATCTGTTTACAGCGTTGCCGACGCGTTCGCTTACCGATGATATGACGGATCTGATGCCGTGGAATGTTGATCTCAGTGGCATCGAGTAGGACTTCACCGGTTCATTAACCGCTTAC
>NZ_JAJUBC010000065.1 GCF_028683095.1 Enterovibrio gelatinilyticus
AAGACCTCTTGGGGTTGTATGGTTAAGTGACTAAGCGTACACGGTGGATGCCTTGGCAGTCAGAGGCGATGAAGGACGTAGTAACTTGCGATAAGCGTAGATAAGGCAGTAACAGCCACTTGAGTCTACGATTTCCGAATGGGGAAACCCACGTGCATAAGCACGTATCATGCAGTGAATACATAGCTGTATGAGGCGAACTCGGGGAACTGAAACATCTAAGTACCCGAAGGAAAAGAAATCAATTGAGATTCCGGCAGTAGCGGCGAGCGACCCCGGATTAGCCCTTAAGCGGTTTAAGTGTTAGTGGAATACTCTGGAAAGGGTAGCGATACAGGGTGATAGCCCCGTACACGACAATGCTTTTATCGTGAAAACGAGTAGGACGGGACACGTGTTATCTTGTCTGAACATGGGGGGACCATCCTCCAAGGCTAAATACTCCTGACTGACCGATAGTGAACCAGTACCGTGAGGGAAAGGCGAAAAGAACCCCTGTGAGGGGAGTGAAATAGAACCTGAAACCGTGTACGTACAAGCAGTGGGAGCCTCTTCGTGGGGTGACTGCGTACCTTTTGTATAATGGGTCAGCGACTTACTTTTAGTAGCAAGGTTAACCGAATAGGGGAGCCGTAGGGAAACCGAGTCTTAACTGGGCGAATAAGTTGCTAGGAGTAGACCCGAAACCGAGTGATCTAGCCATGGGCAGGTTGAAGATTGAGTAACATCAATTGGAGGACCGAACCGACTAATGTTGAAAAATTAGCGGATGACTTGTGGCTAGGGGTGAAAGGCCAATCAAACTCGGAGATAGCTGGTTCTCCCCGAAATCTATTTAGGTAGAGCCTCGGACGAATACTACTGGGGGTAGAGCACTGTTAAGGCTAGGGGGTCATCCCGACTTACCAACCCTTTGCAAACTCCGAATACCAGTAAGTACTATCCGGGAGACACACGGCGGGTGCTAACGTCCGTCGTGAAGAGGGAAACAACCCAGACCGCCAGCTAAGGTCCCAAAGTTATCGCTAAGTGGGAAACGATGTGGGAAGGCTCAGACAGCCAGGATGTTGGCTTAGAAGCAGCCATCATTTAAAGAAAGCGTAATAGCTCACTGGTCGAGTCGGCCTGCGCGGAAGATGTAACGGGGCTAAGCGATACACCGAAGCTGCGGCATCAACTCTTCGGAGTTGTTGGGTAGGGGAGCGTTCTGTAAGCCGTTGAAGGTGAACTGTAAGGTTTGCTGGAGGTATCAGAAGTGCGAATGCTGACATGAGTAACGATAAAGGGGGTGAAAAACCTCCTCGCCGGAAGACCAAGGGTTCCTGTCCAACGTTAATCGGGGCAGGGTAAGTCGACCCCTAAGGCGAGGCCGAAAGGCGTAGTCGATGGGAAACGGGTTAATATTCCCGTACTTCTTACAATTGCGATGGGGGGACGGAGAAGGCTAGGTGGGCCTCGCGACGGTTGTCGAGGTTCAAGTGCGTAGGCAGGGGGATTAGGCAAATCCGGTTCCCTATATGCTGAGACACGATGTCGAGCTACTACGGTAGTGAAGTCATTGATGCCATGCTTCCGGGAAAAGCCTCTAAGCTTCAGATTGTAAGGAATCGTACCCCAAACCGACACAGGTGGTCGGGTAGAGAATACCAAGGCGCTTGAGAGAACTCGGGTGAAGGAACTAGGCAAAATGGTACCGTAACTTCGGGAGAAGGTACGCTGCCTCCGGTGAAGTCCCTTGCGGATGGAGCTAGAGGCAGTCGCAGATACCAGGTGGCTGCAACTGTTTATTAAAAACATAGCACTGTGCAAAATCGAAAGATGACGTATACGGTGTGACGCCTGCCCGGTGCCGGAAGGTTAATTGATGGGGTTATCTTCGGAGAAGCTCTTGATCGAAGCCCCGGTAAACGGCGGCCGTAACTATAACGGTCCTAAGGTAGCGAAATTCCTTGTCGGGTAAGTTCCGACCTGCACGAATGGCGTAATGATGGCCACGCTGTCTCCACCCGAGACTCAGTGAAATTGAAATCGCAGTGAAGATGCTGTGTACCCGCGGCTAGACGGAAAGACCCCGTGAACCTTTACTACAGCTTGGCACTGAACATTGACCCTACATGTGTAGGATAGGTGGGAGCCTTTGAAGCATCGTCGCTAGATGGTGTGGAGGCAATCTTGAAATACCACCCTTGTATGCTTGATGTTCTAACGTTGG
>NZ_JAJUBC010000066.1 GCF_028683095.1 Enterovibrio gelatinilyticus
CCTGTTATTGTTATCTTTAAAACTAACCTTCGATTAAACTTATTAGATTCTCACTGTCATCTAGCACCTTAGTTTTAAGCAATGTAAAAGTCTTTAAACAAGGAAGGTTTTTTATAAATTCGACTGTTTTTATCTCTTTGCAATCTAAGACTTTAATCTCCATCAGCCTATTTAGGTTAGCTAAACATGTGAAATCAAAAATCCGGCCGCACTTTTCGAATGAAACCATTTCTAGCCTATCAAGATCTTCCAGATCTCCTATATTAGCCAACCTAGGCGCATATGAAACTGATAAACACCTTAGTTCTCTAAGTAAAGAAATGCCAGATAAGTTAATAGCATTTGACTTATTTATTGTTAGCGACTCTAATTTCGGAAAACTAGGGGCAAATGAGAGAACCGGACTTTTCTTCGTATTCACCCCCCACACTGTGAGACTCTTAGTGTTAGAAACACCTTCAAACATGGTTTTATCTGACCACGATAAAATCTCCATGCTTTCAATATTAGAGAAAGGATCGAGATTAAAATGACTTTCTACTAAACACCCAATCACCAGCTTCTTAGAATTGATAGAGTCTGGTAGTGTTTTGTTTAGTAGAAAATCGGTGTTTTGAACAGATAATGTATCAAGTTCCAGATCCTGCAAAAAATGAAAATCAACATCATTGCAGCTTGCTAACTTCGAAACTGAAAACGTATCAACCTTATCAAATTCAATCGAAATATTTTCTACTGTATTTCCTAGAAGTATGTACTCAATTCTTCGCTCTTCTTTTAAAAACGGGTTTTTATTTTGAGACTCAATCATAGCCTCGACTTCCGCCTCATCTGCAAAAATCAATGCCACAGAATTTTGAGAGTTAACCATATATATATTTGTTGCCACTAGCAGTCTCCATCAGCCAAACAGTACGCCTTACCTGGACTTTGTCTGATATTAAAGTTAATGGGGTTGTCTTTACCTTCATCATACACAAACGGAATAGAGTCAGTCTGCATTCTTCTGTACTCATCTTTAAAAGCCTCCCTGTCACTATCAGCAGGTGTCCAATCAAACGCAATTGGAACCGTACCATTTGCTGTGGCTCTATAAGCCCCCGATTCAAGCATTCTTCTTACTGGTCCCTTTCCATGATATCGACTGCCACTTGCGAACTCTATCGTGTAGGAACCAGTCGTACTGTCTCTCCTTTGCACATCAGTGATAGTCGTAGCATCGGTCGTAGATATTGGGACTGCACGCTGAACTGGGGCAACTTGCGTATCGTTGGGAATAAACAAAATACTTATCAAGATACCTGCTGCGATAACATCCCCAACTGGTACAGGACCATCAGCAGCAGCAAATGCCCCAGCTAAAGCTAGTCTGGCACCAACAGTTGTGGCTTCATTGCCATCAGTATCTAATTTCTTAATCGGATTATTGTGGCCATAACTGTATAGGCCCAAATTAGCCGCATTAAATATGCCCCCTTCACCAGGTAAAGATAGGCTGTTTTCAAAATCGAAATTTGGCTTTGGTATATACTCCCCAAGTATCGGATCCGGGCTCTGCCACACACTCGTCCGCGGGTCATAGTAACGCGCACCGAAGTAGTACAGCCCTGTCGTCTCATCCAGCTCTTTACCCGTGAAGTAATATGGCGTCAGCTGAGTATTGCTCTTCTCGTGAACCCAGGTTTCACCGAATGGGAAGTACTCAAGGTGCTCGTAGACTTCACCGTCGATGTCCGTGATGTAGCTGGAGCTACCAAGGTGATCGCCATGGTAATAGAACTGTTTGGCTTCAAAGTTGATGGAGCCATTACCGCCACCACCTGAGCCGCCACCTGAACCACCGCCGCCATTTCCGTTACCGCCTGGGTCAAGGCCCGCGTCTACCATCGCTTGATAAAGCGCAGCTTCTGCAGCTTCGAGATTGCTTTGCGCGACTTTCAGTGCGTCGTGCGCTGCTTTCTTGTCCCGACCTTTCGCTGCCTTGAACGCTTCAAGCGATTGGTCATAAGCAGCTTGCGCCGCTTCTACCGCCGCCTGCGCATCCAACACTTCCTGTGGCAGTTCTTCCGTTGTGGTA
>NZ_JAJUBC010000067.1 GCF_028683095.1 Enterovibrio gelatinilyticus
TTTGTCGCAATCTCAGTTTGGCGCATGACGCCGTATTTGGGAGCGTCCATCTCATCAGTCACTTTAAAAATCGCCATTTCAGGGAGACAGCCATTATCAGTACGATGAATCTGGCAGGCTAACACTGGAAGCAAGAGGAAAAGGTGGCAGCTCTTTTCCAGTTAGACCTATGACTGTCAACACAGGCTCATTCAGCTGGAAAAACCCGATGGCTCAAAAGCTTCCTATCAATATGACGCGTTTGGGCGAAGGATTTCCAAATCCATCACTGATAGAGCTGGCAACACAAGCTCTACGGATTTTATCTGACAGGCCGACAAATTATTGGTAGAAACCGACAATGTCGAACACTACCAAACCTACCTCTATGAATATCGTAGCTTCCGTCCTTTAGCTCTGATAGATGGTGAAGGGGCTAACAACCAACAGACCTATTTTTATCAGCTCGGTACCCCACTAGAAATTACGAGCGTATCGGGAGAAGTTGTCTGGTCCGTAGACTATAAAGCGTATGGCAACTTAGCCTTAAAGCGGACAGAGAAAGTCACCAGCAACTTGCGCTTTCAAGGGCAGTATTTTGATGAAGAAAGCGGCCTACATTACAACCGACATCGCTACTATAGCCCAGCGACAGGTAGGTTTATAACATCTGACCCTATTGGATTAGCTGGCGGCCTAAATAGCTACCAATATGTTAAGAATCCAACTAGGTGGATAGACCCAACGGGATTGATCCAGAGTGAAGGAAACTGCCCAACTGAAGACGGTCAGCAAACACTACAGAAAATAAATGAGATAAAATCACTTAGAAAAAATGATCCAGAAGCGAGAATAAAACAGTTAGCATTCGATCCAGACATTGGTGGATATCGTAATAAAGAAGCATTGACAGCGTATAAAATTGAAGATATGTTCGGCTTTTTTGAAAGATATCAGAGACAAAGTCTAGACGCTTCCAAAGGAGATTTTGTATCTATATCTGGCCCTTACAAGGGGCAAACATTTGACGACTTTGGTAGTGAAATTAATGAAGGTATGATAAGGCAACTATCTTTAAAGCCGACTAGAACCGAAAGGAAATTTTTTGAGTCCTTAAATAAACACCTTGAGCAATCTGATAATGTCGTTTTAAATCTGACATTATTGAAGTCAAAGCACTCAGATCTTTATGAAAGAACGATGAATTTTGTAAAAACACATCAAAATAAAATAATTGACGTCACGGAGTAAAGAGATAATGTCAATCGTCGACATTAAATCCTACAAAGGAAGCTTTGAGGAGAAAATATTTTATATCTCTCAAGCTCAGAGAATAATTATATTAGAGTTTATAAACGAAAATATCGAATACAGAGATGCATGGATAAATGAATACATAGAAGATATCTATCTTGACAGCCTTAACAATGAATTAAAATCATTTTACTTGGAAAAAGAAGATGGATACGGATTCTATAACAAAAAAGAAAGAAGGTGTATGTTAAAAGAAATAATAACAAAATCACATAACCTAACCCATCAAACCAAACCGGAAAATATTGAACTCCTATTAAAAAAAGAGACAAGGCTGGATAAAAAATATTGCGACATAAAAGATATAGATCACTTCATTCAAAAAGAAAAGAATCATAAAAAAAACAAGCATCGCATTTTGTCAATATATAATAGCTTACTAGAGATAATATAACACTCTGCTCCGCCACTTCATACATTGACAGTGTTTTCCCTCTATTACTATTAATATGTAAACCACGTGATAATGATTGCTTATGATGGCGTAGGAACACATAAATGCAAAAGGTACTGGTAGTAGTGTCGGGGACTTGAATCGCATATCAGGCGCAAAAGTACAGGACATTGTCACCAATATTACGTAAAGTGCTTCAAATAGAAGCTAACACCTGTCGCTAGCGAATCCCCTCAAAATCTCTTTTCTAAACAATGAGAAGGACGCGCATCGACCCTTTTGATCTAATGAATTTCGCCAAAAAACACATTCCAA
>NZ_JAJUBC010000068.1 GCF_028683095.1 Enterovibrio gelatinilyticus
CAAAGATTATGATGAAAGTGCTTTGGCGTGTTTGTCGTTTATCGCCGACCACAAGCCAGCCCACGATAGGGTGCTGGCGGTGTTCAATGGGATTAAGGGGAAGTTGTTGGGGTGAGCTGAATTCGTCGTCTGTACTCAAGGATTTAAGTCAAGACGACGATGATTAGAGAATATCAGTTTGGTTTTCATCGAGGTAGATGACTGGCGTTAATGTTTTCTGCAGCTCTTTGGAAACTTCACGTGCTTTTTCAAGCTCCGAGTCATCTAAGAATTTCAGATTGAACTCGTTTGTTATGACATATTCATATCTCTGAAATTGTCTACCATAATCAAAGCTACTGTCACTACGGTTAAAATCATCAACCATTGCCCATGCTGCTCCTTGCACCAGCGCTGATCTATTTAATTCAGCTTTTCTAGCAAATGCAGGTCCATATTTATATACTTTACTGAACAGGGTTAATGTCCGTAGGATTTGGCCATCAGTATAGTCTTCGTCAATAACTGCATTTTCACCATTGCTTGCAAAATATAAATTTAGATTAATAGCATATGCATCATTATTTTTTGCTGCTAGCTTATACAGGTTTTTTAAAATTTTTCTGTTCTTTTCAGACAAGACTTGAGTATTGTCATCTGTATCACTGCTGCTTACCCAAATGGGGTAGCTGTAGCTTTGACGATATAGACTTGCTAGCTCCATGAGCGGATAATAATAATGATCCTTTACACCATCAACAGCCGCTTTTGCCAGAACGTTAAAACTTTCTTCGCTTACAGCCGTTCTGTTACCACCTTTTAACATCACATCATGGTGAAAAAGAGCATATCCAGCTCTGGCATCACCAGTCTCAGCCAATTTTTTCAGTATGACTCTACCCTTTTCTCCCCATTCTTCACTGCAGTGATATCCTATGTATTGAGTACATTCAATGTCTCTACTGTCTAATCTAATTGCCGCGTATGGGTTGCCGAGTTTGGCTGATTTTGTAAACAATTCGCCTGCAGTACCCCCTGAATATATACTTTGTCCGTAGGTGATTTCTGCTAACCAAAACATGGCTTCTGAATCGCCTTTTTCTACTAAAGGTGCTAGTAGAGTTTCCGCTTTCTCTTTGTCGCCATATTGGATGGCTAATAGTGGAGCATACAGTGAATCTTCTGGACGATATCGACTGGCAGCATAGGGATCACTATTAACCGTGTCATCTTCTGTATATGAAGATAGTTGCTCTTGTAGAAAACTTGGACCTTCGGCAATTTTTCGCTGAAAGCCACTGGGGTAGCTTTCAATTGCAATGTATGTGGCAATAAGAATAAATACGCCCATAAAAATATGCTTTCTTTTAATAGTCATAAAATTTCCCATTTTTTCTCTTTCCAGCTAGGAGCGTTTTTTATTTTTTCTGATAACTCACTGTAGTCCTCCCGGGAAAACTCTCTATATAGAACGACATCTTTCACAATTGCCATATGGCTTTTTTCATTCACATACAGGTTCATTCTCGAGCACAATTTAGGAGCTAATGAATTGAAGTTTCTCTTTACATCTTCTGCACTTTCTTTTGATTCTACATTTAGCCCCACTGTATCAAGGTTGGAAATGAAATCAGCTAATGTACTCCAGCCTTCTGCAAATCGTCGGCATCTCTCAAGACGACTTTGCGCGCTTTCCAAATTGCCCTCCATTAGTATCAAAGATTTTTCAAACTGAGAGCACCTTGTATCTTTGTCCTTGTCATCTTTAGGGTAGATCCATTCCATGATTTTCACGATAGCCTGAGCTTTTACTACCTCATTTTGAAGCACTTTGACATCTTTCTCTAAGAACTCTGGCACATAGCTGGTATTGGGAGCTGCGCGCCAAGTGTCATACTTCTTATTGCTCAAACTAAGAAACAATCTGGACAGTGTTTCGGGTGGTAAATTCTTCACCCATGTCTCTACCTTTGAACTTGGCC
>NZ_JAJUBC010000069.1 GCF_028683095.1 Enterovibrio gelatinilyticus
GATATCACGGTTAATGAATGGGGTCCTAACTGGGGTGACTCATCGAGCCGAATCGTAGATGGCACATTGGATGGTAGTCCTGCAAAAGTGATGAATGTTGGAGCTGGTCAAGTATTTGCCGGCATTGATTTCTCATCAGCCGCATTTGATGCGACAAGTTTTACTACTTTCAATATGCAATACAAAGTGGATTCTTTGTTAGCAGGGCAAGTGGTAAATATTAAGTTGTCTAATCATTCCGGTGGTGCAGGTGAAACGAGTGCGATTCAATACACAAGTACGCCTACAAGTGAAGATGTCGTTACGCTTGCTATTCCTTTGAGCGACTTTACAAGTGCAAGTGCAAATGGTGATTTATCACGAAATGCGATAGCACAAATTGTAATCACTGCTTCAAGAGCTGATGGGAATGAGTCTGTGGATGTGTATTTGGATAACATATACTTCAGCAAGTAATAAATTTGTTTAAGTAAGTTAATCTAGCTACAAAATAAAAGGGAGCCAATTGGCTCCCTTTTTGATTTTGTTTAATTGTCCCTTGTTTATTTTAAGTCATGGTTTGATTGGTTTTTAGAACAAGGTGAAAGCTGAGATGAAGGTGTTTATTGGTGGTGTATTATGTGTAAGTTGAAAGGTCGAAGTGTTCGGCGGTATTTTATGTTGTTCACAAACGTTCTGCGTAGATGTTTTCATACAGTAATCGTTAATTATCTCAGGTGAAATATTGTCCATATTGTGACTATTTTGCTTACGAATTATGGTGAATTAAACTGTTTTATTGTTGTTATTAAAGCCGATACAGGTGTGTAAACCATTTTCATTGTAATTTCGAGGAGAAGTTGGCTGTAATAATAAGGAAAAGGAATGAAGTTTATAAAGCAAGGAAGTGCGATAGCGCTTGGTTTCGTTATCTCGGCTTGTGGCGGCGGCGGGGGAAGTAGCGATAGCGGAGGCACGGGCGCGGAAGGCGCGTCACTTTCAAACGCCTCATCGTGTTATAACCCTCAACGTGGTCAAGTGGGCACCACAGTGACTTATGATTATGCTATTCGATCAGTCAGCACGCTACCCTCTGAAGAAGAAAAGAGCTTAGATGACGCGGAATGGGGTTATTATGGTTATCATATAATAAATGAGAGTATCGTTTCTTATTCTGGTAATGACGGTGTTATTCAGTCGTTATCACTTTATCGTTATTTTGACGGCGATGGTAATTTTACGTCTCAAGAAGAAGATGGTTTTTACGAATACACGCAATATGATGATGACGAGAAATCAAAAACACACTTTGGATATAAAGAAGAAATTGGAAGTAGTACCTATGAGGAGCAATACTTGCCATCAGGATGGAAAATGAGTTATGACGTCGATGAAGGCAACGAAATTAGCTTGGATAGCATCACGGCAAGATATTTCATCGATGGTGTAGGACAAAGGGACACCACTGTGGATGTTGCGACGAAATTTATAGGTAAGGAATCAATCACTCTTAATGGTACCGTTTATAAAACCTGTAAGTTCGAAGAAAAAACGGTCACTACGGCACCTGACTTTACGTCAGAGGCTACCTATGTTTCTTATGTAGGTGAGGGAAATGGAATAACCTTGATGTCTACTCGATTTAGAGAGTGGGAAGATGGTGAAACTTATCGATCTGTTCGACAAATAACCAGCGCTTCCATAAATGGTGAGCCGATTTAACAGCTGCTCACTGTGACGAAAGCGCCTTAAAGGCGCTTTTTTAGTTAGTGGTTTTATGCAATTGCTGGGACCAATTCTGGGAC
>NZ_JAJUBC010000007.1 GCF_028683095.1 Enterovibrio gelatinilyticus
CCCATCACCCCCATCACCCCCATCACCCGTTACTTATTACCCTTTTCACTTTTTCTCACGACTCTACTTTCCAACATTTTTCTAGAGCCAAACTCTGTCAACTCCCACTTAGAGACTGCATCGTCGTTATTAATAGAGATTAGATTTAGAGCAACAAACTGAATGCGAATAGTAAATAGCACCTGCGTATCAACTAGTAGACTACTAATATTGTAATCATTTGTATCTGTATTACTATAGTGAGACGCAATAAACTTACTAATAGAGGTTTCATATGGGCTATCGATTAAGAATGGTGATATGGTACTAAAAAGCTCTTCCCAGGTGGTTTCTTTAGACCAATTAGCATATTGAGTATTGTGGTTAAAGCTTTTTGCATAAATACTATAATCACCTTTAAGCATTATATTGCTATCAAGGTTAGCTAGCTCTTTTTCAGGAATTAGCGATGAGTGAGAGTTACTTTCTGCTAGCTGGATGCTTAATCTACTATTTTCTTTTCTCAACTCATTTATTTCAGCTAGTAACTCAGGTGAAGCTGTTGAATCTGCTCGTACCCAGCCGATTGCAGGAAACATTTTCATGGTTTTGTTTAAACTCAGTGAGACAAGACCGGGTAACTGTTCTGGACTATCCCAAAAACGAATTAAACGACCGTCACCTACTTTGTCGCGAAACTCTTGCAGTTTTTGATAATTTCTTTCATCATTTTCTGATTTAGCCCTTGGTAATTCATCTGGTGATTTATGCAATAACGCAATTACCTTAATACCTTTACTTACAGCATAATCAAACTCTTTTTCTGTATAGCTAAGTCCGTCGTCAGCGGTTGAACCATAACGACCTCCAATTATTAGTAAGTAATAGTCACAGTCATCAATTATTTTTTTAATGAATTCCCACTGCTCTTCATCCGCCGCTGGAAATAGCTCCATCCCAGCAGGAATGCAATCCATCTCCATCAATGTTTGGAGCACACTTTGCCTTTCGTCTTTAAGGTCAACATAGGTAGAACTCACAAAGACCTGATAACGCTTATCCATAACTATCCTATTTACTTAAACTAAAACTGGTTGCACCCAGCATTACTACTCATGTCGCCTAACGAATGACATGAATCCCCTCTCATACGGATTTGCCCCACTTAGTTGTCTTAATCAAAACCGAAGGTTCTATGTCTTCTCAATTCTTTTGCGGTGTTGTAGAGCGGCAGTCCAAAACATATCTCAGAATGTATTGCGGATGTTTGCCGAACGGGGGGGATCCATGTGGCCCAATTAAGGAGTGAGTAACGTTAACACGAAAATCAACCTTACCACCGTAAACACTGAACTCATATTAGAATCAAAAATCCCAAGCGTTAGGAATCACTCTTAAATTGATTGGCCCTCTTGGACTCAATTAGTGCCTGAATACTTCTTTGATTTAGCGACTGATTTCTAATGCAAATCGGTTTTACAACTATTCCTAGACTTGTTGCAGTTTCGATTTCCCACTGAACCCATGGGGAATCGGAAATAGCGTCGCTTTCAAGGAGTAGAATTACATCAGAGTTTATCAATTCATCTTTCACTCGGGCTTGTTTATCTAAAGAATCATTATGGAGTAAATCTATATAGGGTTCACTGAACGCTACTAACATGTTACTAAGTCGTTCTAGTAACTCTTTAGTTACTAGAGAATCCCTAACTGTATAACTAACAAAGACTTTCACTTTACAAAATACGCAGTTAATTTTGGCCAATTATCGTAAAGCAACACTATAATGCAACTAAGTGATATGTACATATAGAGCACCATCGAGATGTTTAAAATAGCAGCATACCAACAAACTGGTTTTGATGGCTCATCTGTGCACTCAATCAAATGTCTGTCTTGAATCTTATGAGTAATTTTATCCATTACACTTCGATTCTTTTTTTGATAGAAGTATGCGATTGCATCACATAGCCAAAAGCCAATTCCAATAACCATCACGACGATAGCTATGGTTGTAAAGCTTGTAGGAGTATCAATTTTCAGCAGTGCTGCAACGATTACCCCCAAAACTGTCACACATAACTTTTTATACTCAAAGCATTGATTACTTATTTGCAATGTAGATTCAAAGATTTGATCTATTGCTGCACGATCAATCTCATCCGCACACTTGGCTTTGTTGTCTATATTATCAGGCAATTAATGCTACTCTCTGTTTGTTTGGTTAGTGCTGACAACTTATTCGCTGGCAACTTGCCGCTTGGTCCAAAATCAGGCCTCCCGACCAAAATTGTGCTTTTTTTCACTATATTCGTAATGCTGTTCATTTAAACAGCATTGCATACTGTGCATTGACACTGTTGATAGTACAGTAAATTGAACAACTTGATCCCTAAAAAAATCAGCTCCCCAACACACTTTTAAGTAAAGTAGCCAAGTTTTAAGCACCTACAAAAACGCCACGCTTTCACGTGGCGTTTTGCTTTCTATTTTTCAGCTTTAATGCCTAAACCGCTTCCACCTTCACTCGAAAGAAAATCGCATAGAAAAGCGGGATAACCACCAAGGTCAGGATGGTTGCGAACAGCAGACCAAACATGATGGTGACGGCCATACTCTTGAAGAACGGGTCTACCAAGAGGGGGGCGACACCTAAGATGGTGGTTAATGCGCCCAGCAATACTGGCCTTGCGCGGCTGAGAGCAGCGTCGATAATCGCGTGGTAAGCGGTTTTACCGTCTTTGATTTCTACGTCGGCTTGGTCGACCAATACAATGGCGTTTTTCACCATCATCCCGATCAGGCTCAAGAAGCCGAGTATCGCCATAAACTCAAACGGCGTTTGGAAGATGATCAAACCGACCGTCACACCAATGATGGCGAGCGGGGCAGTTAGCCAAATCACCAATGGCTGACGAATGGCGTTGAACATAAAGATGACCGCCAAAATCATCGCGGCAAAGCCGTATGGCGCAGAAATCGCCAAGCCTTCGTTCGCGTCTTTTGACGCTTTGTACTCGCCATACCATTTCAGGGAATAACCCGCAGGCAGTTCGAGCGCTTCGATTTCCGTACGCACATTGTTAAACGCATCTGCCGTTAACACGCCCGGAGCTGGATCTGCTTGCACCAGAATGGTTGGCGTGCGATCAGTTCGACGAAGCATGTCATCTTGATACACCACATTGACCGATTCGACGACTTGGCTCAGAGGAATAAAACTACCAGCAGCGTGGCTAAACACTTCCGTGTTTTCAATCGCGCGCTGGTGGTTACGTTCCGATTCTGGTGAGCGCACCACAATCGGAATCAAATCGTCGCCTTCACGGAATGCACCAACATTACGACCCGACAAAGTCTGTGCAATGGCTTGGTTGATATCTTGTGTCGTCAAACCATAGCGTTGTGCGTCTTCTGCTGAATACACAGGGCGAAGCACAGGCACTTGTTGACGCCAATCGTCTTGAACCGCAATCAGGTTCGGGTTGTTTATCATGATGGTTTTGGCTTTTTCAGCCAGTTCACGCAACACGGCGCTGTTTGGGCCGGTAAAGCCAGCTTCAATTTTCTTGCCGCCCCCGCGACCGAGCATGAATTTCCATACCTTGATAGACGCATCTGGGTATTTCACGGAAAGATCGTGTTGCAGTTCACCCAACAATGGCGCGATTTTCTTGTAATCGTCGATGTCGATCAGCAATTGACCATAGCTTGGATTACGCGGTTCTGGGGCGTATGTCAGCATGAAACGCAAACCGCCACCGCCAATGAAGCTAGAAATATTGGTGATGCCTTCTTTGGCTTGAACGTCTTTCTCAATGTTTGCAACCAGCGCTTCGGTTCGCTTGATGTCAGAGCCTTGCGGCAAGTAAACATCTACCACAAACTGCGCACGTTGTGATTCAGGCATAAAGCCCGCTGGCACAAATTGTGCGCTCCATATTGCGGTGGCGAGGGTGCCAAGCAGAATAAGTGTGCTCAATGCGCGGTGCGTCAGTAACCAATGAAGTAAGATCTTGTATGCGGTAACAATGCGGCCAGGCTTTTGCTCTGTTTTTGCAGCTTTGACTTTGAGGAAATCCAAGCAAAGCATCGGCGTGATGGTGACGGCAAACACCCAGCTGAGGAACATGGAATACAAGATCACCCAGAACAGGGAGCCCGCGTATTCACCCATGTCCGACGGGGATAGACCAATCGCACTGAACGCACAGATACCGACGACCGTGCCGCCAAGCAGTGGCCATTTGGTGGCATTCACCACCTCTGACACGATGGTTTCACGGTCTTCATCTGGGTTCTGCTGGAAGCGCACCAGAATACCGTCTGTCACCACGATGGCGTTATCCACCAACATGCCCAGCGCGATGATCAATGCTCCCAATGAAATACGCTGCATGGCGATGTCTTCAATCAGCATCACACACAATGTACCCGCCACCGTCAGTAGCAACACGAAGCCGATGATCACACCAGATCGCACACCCATGAACAGCAGCAATACCACAAACACAATGGCGATTGCGGCAATCAGGTTATCAATGAAGTTGGTAACAGAGTCACGCACCGAGTCGGATTGCATCGAAATAACGTGCAGTTCCATGCCCAATGGGCGCTGGTTGTCGAGTTCAGCAATGCGCGCTTTCACGGCATCACCCATGTCGACGACGTTACCGCCGGTGACATTGGAGATACCAAACCCAATGGCACGCTCACCGTTGTAACGCATCAGCATGGAAGACGGCTCTTTGTAGCCACGGGTTACGTCAGCTATGTCGCCCAAACGCAGCACGGTGTTGTTGTTACCGACGGCGATTTGCAGGTTCTTCAAGTCTGCTATCGATTCAATGCTTGAACTGGGGATGACCGGAATACGCATGACGTCGGTTTCGATGCTGCCTGCCACGGTCACCATGTTCTGCTTTTGCAGCACGTCGTAAACTTTATCGGCTGATACGCCGAACTTTGCTAGGCGCTCGCTAGAGATCTCAACAAAGATGGTTTCTTGTTGTTCGGCTAACGTGGCGGTTTTGGCAACGCCTGGCACCAGCACTAAATTACGGCGCAAGGTATCGACGTAATCTTGCAGTTGCTTGTGGGTAAACCCTTCACCCGTGACGGCAAAGAAGAGGGCATACACATCAGCAAAATCATCGTTGACGATAGAAGGACCAGCACCGGGAGGGAGCTGTCGCTGCACATCAGAAATCTTGCGGCGCAGTTTGTCCCATACCTGCTGCAAATCCGCCGCGTCTTTGGCGAACTCGAGTTTGATCTCAACCGTGACCTCTGACATGCCTTGTTTCGACACAGATTTCACTTCTTTGAGTTCTTGAAGGGATTGCACTGCGCCTTCAATCAGGTCCGTAACTTCGTCTGATACTTCTTGTGCCGTTGCGCCAGAGTAAGGCGTGTTGATCACGGCCTGACGTATAACGAACTCGGGATCTTCAAAGCGCCCGAGGTTTAAGTAACTGATGTAGCCGCCGATCAGAGTGAGGGCAATCAATACCCAAACGCTGGTGCGTTTGGCTATGGTAATACGAGCTAAGTCCATCAATTACTCTCCGTTCTTGTCATCGGTGTAAGGACGCACTTCTAACCCATCACGAATGCTCGACACTCCCGCGATCACCACACGCTCTCCTTGCGCAAGATGACTTTTCACCACGATGCGATTTTTGCTTAGTGCGCCGACCTCGATAAAGCGTTTTTCGGCTTTGTTGTCAGCGTTGATCACCCACACAAATTGCTTGCCTTGATTGTCAGGAACGACAGCAGTCAGTGGCACAGTGATAGTTTGTGCGTTGGTTTCTGCCTTTTCTTCATCAGCAGGGACAACTTTTACGGCCATGCCAGGTAAAGCGCGAAAACCTTTCAAATCCTCAAAGCCCAAAACAACAGGGTAGGTTTGGGTAACAGGGTCGGCTTCGGTGGCATAGGTGCGAAGAACAAGTGGGAATTTTTGCCCAGGAATCGAAGACAGTTCGGCAAAGGCTTTGGTCTGATCTATGCCAGAAAGCATCACTTTATGAGGGATGTTGATCACAACTTCCAAATCGCTTAAATCATGCAAAGCAACAATGGTTTCGTTGGCTTGAATTTGAATGTGGTTGTCGACCATTTTACGGCCAATAATCCCATCAAACGGGGCCTTCAGTTCGGTGTATTCAAGTTGGCGAGTGGCATCTTCAACACGGTTTTTTTCTAAGTCATAGCGTGTCGTAATGGCGTCCAAATCGCTTTTAGAGATGGCTTGGCTCTTGTCGTATATCGCTTTGGCACGACGGTACTCGACTTCGGTGTTTTTGAGTTCGAGCTTGGCAGATGCTAACGCGGTTTTGGCATCACGCGCATCGAGCTCTGCCAATACTTGGCCTTCTTTAACTTGGTCGCCTTCTTTCACGAATACTTCTGTCAGGCGTCCGCCGATACGGAATGCCAAATCAGCTCGTTCCGCTGCGCGGATCACGCCATTGAAACTCAGTTCATCACTGCCACGCGCTGACACCAATTCGGTAAGGGCTGGCTTAATCACAGGGGCAGCAACTTGCTGAACCTCATTTTCTCCACATCCACTCAATAAAAGCACAGAGAACGCGATACTTGCGGCGAGGGTATTGGCTTTGAAAGTTGCCAACGTAGACTTTTTAGAAACCATGGTCACCTTTTTCTTCATAAAAACGGCGATCGACGCGATCACTGTTTAACCGTTGTGTTTTCTTTCTATTCTGGCTAAAACATTGCCAAGAAGTGAAATTCACCTCAATATTAACTAGTTTTCATAACAAGTAAACTCTAAAGTGTACTATTTTCGACTGTGTTGCTAAAGTTCTTGTATCGGTAAATGGAGATATGTATGACACGCTCGGAACAAAAACGTCTGGCCATCATCAACGCGGCGAAGGAAGAATTCATTCGATATGGTTTTATCGCAGCAAACATGGACAGGGTCTGCACCTCGGCAGAAGTGTCTAAGCGCACGCTATATCGCCATTTTGAAAGTAAAGAGGTGTTGTTTGAATCTGTACTGACCATTATTCAAGAGTCTGTACAGGAAAAGGCTAGCTATCCGTTTGACCCTGAAATCAGCGCGTATGAACAGTTAAAAGCGATTAGCCGAAAGGAAGTCGATATTCTCTATCACTACTACGGTATTCCGCTGACACGCGTCATCCTGATCGAGTTTCTTCGCCAGCCTGACATGGGCCAAGCCATTATCACCAAGCTCTATAACGCCAAAGCACTAGCCGGGTGGTTTGCCGGTGGCATAGAAGCAGGCAAACTCAGCAACATGACACCCGAGCTTTTCACCAACACCTATTCGAGCCTGTTCAACGGTATGTTCTTATGGCCACAAGTCTTCGAAATGCGTGCCATCCCAGAGGGGAAGGATATCGACGACAACATCGAGCATGTCGTGAATGTAGTGCTTGGGGCGTGTGGGGTGGAGTAGCAAATTGATATATCTGAATTACTGCTTGCTGCAGCCAGATGCGTGAGAGCGAGAAAAGGCGAACCTAGGTTCGCCTTTTGGATCAGATTTATAAGTATTTAGTCGAAGGTAAAAGTGATGAGGCTAGTCGTACCATCTTCATTATCCACTGCACCAAACAAACTTGAAGGGGTGTTTATGAGCTTGCCTGCAGAGTTGGCTTCTGTTGCATTCGTCAACTCAAAGCTTTCTAAATTAAACTCATAAAGCTGGTAAGGAGTTGACGCATAGGAATTGGTCGTCAACATGTATGCATTCAGGTTGTCAGAATTAAAGCTCAAGTCTAGGATGAACTCGGTTTGCTCAAATAGGCTTTGAACGAATGTCATTGTTTCAGCGGTAAACAGGAAACCACCTCTAGCCAAAACGTTTTCCCCGTTTGGTAACACCCAAACATTCCCTGCAATGTTGTAATCACCGTGGTAGGAGAGTTGCCCTATGTAACTGATTCCCTCACCGGAAATATCGAACTTTTCAAAATCAGACGGCGAAAGATCTGTATCTGCAGCAAATACAATTTCTCCATCTGGGTGAAGGGATAGTCTGGATCTTTGCCTAATAGATGATGAACCAAGCAAACTACCTGATAACGAGTCAAACGCATAAATGCTGGTCCATTGACCCGAACCAGACGAAACTATGAGCTTCCCATGTTGATTGACCACTAAATCATAGGGATCAATCGGGATAACATAAGTGTTGATCTTAGCTTGTTGAGCCGTGTCGAATACAGCGATATAGCCAGATTGTTCTTCATTCCACCAGTATGAGCTGTGGTTTTCAGTTACCAATGAAACGAATAGTGTTTGTCCATCCGGAGAAAGTGCCATTCGCTCTGGCTTATGTTCAAACTCAAAATACTTTTCTGTTAACCCTGTTTGCATATTAACGAGGTATAGCTTTTTAGCTAGGAAGTCTGAGATATAGGCAATATTGTGGATATCGTCATATTGAATTGCAGTAGATTTAAAAGGTAGCTCGTAAGGCAAGTGGGCTTCAGAAAACTGAACCCCGAAGTCATTTTCAAACAAGACATCAACGGTAATTGAGGTAACGTCCGTTGAGCCTGAGGAGTCTTTGACTTCCAATATAATCGTTTTCGAGCCAGCGGTGCTATATCTTCTCTCTAGTAGAGCGTCGGTATTGTATTGGGTATCCCACTGGCCATCGTTGTCTATGTCCCATCGATATAAAAGTGAGTGTCCATCTTCATTATCAGTGCTTGAGCTTGCATCAAAAGTAAATAGGCTATTTGTGGTGTCGGAGGTGGACGAGTAAGTAAGTCCTGCTGTTGGCGGAGTGTTAGCACCGCAATCTGCGCAAGGGTTTTCTGCAAAGTACAGAGTACTATCTACTGCCGACAACGTTAATAATTGTCCGTTTGTAAACGCTAGTAAATCGACTTCATTGATTGAAAGATTTTGAATGAACCCGTTGCTTTCGAAGTTGTAAAGTTGGATTGAACCGTCACTTTTGAGCACAAAAAGTGCGTTGTTTGCTGTGTCGAAAGCTACGTCTACGATTTCACCACTAGTATTGGGTAGCTTGGCATAATGAGTCATATCCGAAGTCAGGAAAATGTCTCCTCCAGCCGAAATCAGAAAGTCTCCATTTGGATATACCCAAACTTTACCGCCGATATTGTACGAACCATGGTAAGGCGAATCACCCAATGAAACGATCGCTTCACCTGAAATATCAAACTTTTCAAAGTCTGAAGGGCTCAAGTCAGTATCTGCTGCGAATACGTAATCCCCCGAAGGATGAAGTGAAAGATGAGAACGTTGCCTAATGGACGCTGATCCTAGTACTTTCCCCGATAAGCCATCAAGTGCATAAATATCTGTCCATTGGCCTGACCCAGAAGTAACAATTAACTTCCCTTGTTGATTGACGACTAAATCAAATGGATCGGTTTTCACTTCATAGGTATGAACTTTAGCCATCTGCTCTAGGTCGAATATTGCGATGAAACCATTCTGGTCAGCCTCCCACCAATATGAACTGTGCTGTTGAGTCAGCAATGCAAGATAAAGAGTTTTTCCATCAGGTGACAGCGCCATTCGTTCAGGCATTTGGTCAAACTCGAAGTATTTTTCGGTAGAACCAGTCTGAAGATCGACGACATAAAGTCGCTTTGCTTCTATGTCTGAAAAATAGGCTTTGTTTCTCGTAGCATCAATCTCAAAGTCAGTAATGTTGAAGTCTATCTGGAAGCTTTGGCTGTCTTCCACCAAAACACCAAGATCAGGAAGGTCTCTAACAACGAGATCAATGGTTCGAGTAGAACTGAGTCCACTCGGATCCATTACTTCTAGTGTGACGGAGAAATTTCCAGTACTAGAAAAAACATGGTTAAACGTTTTCTGGTTCGATAACTCTGTCTCCCATGTTCCGTCAGAGCCTACATCCCATCGATAAAGCAGTGATTCTTGGTCTTCAACATCAGAACTTGGGCTTGCGTCAAAGACGAAAGTATCTTCCACCGTCCCGGCAGTTGGAGAGTATGAATAGTCTGCTACTGGGGCTGTGTTTGGCGCACAGTTCAGACACGGGTGTGCGGTAACTCCAAAGGAGGTTGAACCATCGACTGATTGCTCGACGACCAATACCTGGTCTCGGAAAAATGTTGCGAATTCAGCATTGGCATCATTCAATACCGCAACTGGTTGAAAGGTAGAGAGGTTATAGTAATTTACAGTTCCTTCAGGCGACACCAAGCTAAATGTATTTTGTTCAGCGTCAAAACTGATGTGCTTTGCTTCAACGCCAAGTTCAGCAAAAAGCTCTGTTTCGTTAATGTTGTATATGTCCCCTTTAGAGGTAATGAGATACACACCATCAGGGGAAACCCAAGTTTCCGCAGCGTCAGGGTAATTGCCAGAATATCCAAAACTGCCGATGTTTAGGATGCTTGTTTCATTCAAAGAGAATATTTGTATGCCTACATCTCGCTTTTGTGCATCCGTAGCGAATATATAACTTTCGTTTTTTGAAACCGATAATTTAGCTCGCTCAGCAATATAGCTATTGCTGATGGTCTCTCCTGTCGAGGCATCAAGCAGGAAAATACTGCCATATTGCCCAGAGCCTGTTGATACCACTAGACGGTCGTATGAAGTGGCCACGATATCAAAGGGGTCAACGGGTACTTCAAAAATATTGACCCTTGCAAGCTGTTCCAAGTCGAAGGTGGTAATGAAGCCCGCTTGATCTTCTTCATGCCAATATTGGTCATGCTCTTGAGTTAGAAGCGCTACATAAAGTTGTGAACCGTCAGGCGAAAGCGCCATTCGTTCAGGCATATAGTCGAATTCAAAATACCGTTCTGACATGCCAGTAATGGGGTTGATGACATAGAGACGTTTTCCCTCTTTGTCAGATAGATAAGCTCTGTTTCTTTGGGGATCCGCGATAATGTGTGCGGGAGAAAAGTCCAGCTGATTTGCCGTGCTGTTGGTTATTTCAACACCAGTATCAACACCAGACATTACTTCGATAACGATTTTTTTCGTATCAGTTAATCCAAAATTATCGATGACTTGAAGGACGATGGTTTCAGTCGTTGCTGTCAAAAATGAATGTTTGAATTCAGGAGACGATGAATACTCAGTTTCCCAGTTTCCATCTCCACCTAAATCCCAGCGGTAGAGAAGTGTTTGATTGGCGTCTGGATCATAGCTGTCTGATGCATCAAAGGTGTATTCATCCCGCGTGGTGCCGTTTTCAGGAGAGTAAGCAAACTGAGCTACAGGTTTTTGATTATCAACACAATCTAAGCAAGGATGGGTAAATTTATTGATGGTAAGTTGTTCATTGAGATAGTCGATGTCTACCAAATAGATAAGGTCATCAACGGTGAACGTTTTTTCATAAATTCCATCTATTTCGCTGTCTGGGACTACGCTCAGGCTTTTGGCGTTTACGACTAAGATGGAGCCACCAAATTTGGTGACATATATAAAATCACGCTCTTCATCGAAGTGGATATCGTTTATGAATACGACGTCTGGTAGCGAGCCAAGCACTGATAAGTCTTCTGTGTCGAGGATTACCCCTGCTTTTGTAATAACAAAACTGCCGTCCGGTGAAAGCCAGATTTTATCTGCAATAGCTTCTTTGTCACGAGCGACGTAACTGCCTGCTGGTGTGATGCCAGATGCTGACAATGCATACTTGTCTAATGTTCTATCGGAGCCGCCTGAGTCTCCGATGTAAAGCCAATTACCGTCTTTAGATATGGCGATAGTGCCACCAAAGACTGATGACTCGCTATCGACCAGTTCTCCATTTTCAGCGTTGTAAAGGTTTGTCCTAGCTGACGAACCTGAGTTGACGACAACTAAGCCATCTTCTCTTGCTGCTATTTCTCCTGGTTGGATATCAACATCGAAAACATTAATGATCTCGAAAGTATCTGGGTCGACGACGGCGATGCTGCCAGAGTGACGATTTCCAGGGGAATGCAACGAGATGTATATGCGTTTACTCGTTGGCTCAAAAAATAGGTAGCTCGGTTTTTCATCAAATTCCACAACACTTATTTCTTTTGCGGAAGATAAAGAAAATGCTTTTAGCTGTTGGCGTTGATAATCCGTTGCGAAGAGTCGTCCTGTGGACGAATCAAATGCGGTAAATGTAAAACCACTCTCAAGTGATGTCGCAGTAAAAGCAAAATTCGCCTCGGTATCTTCTGTGTCTAGTACGCCATCATTGTCATCATCGGTGTCAGCGTTATCACCAATGAAATCCAAATCAAAGTCCTGACTCTCATCTTTGTCCCAAGCGAAATGGTCGCGACTGTCTTCTATACCATCGTTATCGTCGTCAGGGTCAGTAGCGTTTGGAATACCGTCATTGTCTGTATCAATAATCTTGGACTCTGAAAGCGTTTTCTCGAAGTGCTCAAAAGCTTGATTCGCCGAAATTAAAGCGCTTTCATCGGGTAACCCAAACAAGGCATGTGAGGTGAGCAAATCTTCAAATTCTAGCGCTGATAATGTGAGATCTTGGTAGGAAAGACCGGCTTGTTGGATGGAGTTAATTTTGTCGGTGTCGAGGCTGATCGTTTGGGATATATCACCGTCGTCATCAAGCGATTGAAGCAACCTTAATAGATTTGAGGTCGTTGGGTTTCGGGTGTTGAAGTTACTAACAAGATCAAACGGTGTGAGAACACCGGAAGCTTCAACTTCAGGGAATTGGATACCTGCCAACGTGAATGAAATCATATCATCGTCGTTGTAAGAAAACTCACCTAGGGCGTTTGTTGAACCTTTTTCTCCAGACGACGTTGTATAGGGCAGGCCTTCTACGGGGGAGTCGATGAATACGCCTGTTAATGAGGCACTTGATTCAACCGGTGTTTCAGGGGATGAAGGGTCTGATGGTGAAGACGTTTCAGGCTCTGAACCGCCGCCGCCACCACAACCTCCGATAATTGTTGTTGCTACGAGCACACTGACGAGACTTGCAAGCTGATGTAATTTCATTCCGCCGCTTTCCTTTTTATAGATACTTTTGTACGTGTCACTTTTCTTTAGATTGAATCGATTAGGGGATTCAAAATCTCGTACTTTTGACGAGTGAAGTTTGCACGTTTTGTCATTTCTCTTTGCTCGTCAGCGTTCAAAATGGATGCAGTAAGGGACTGCTGACGGTGAGAAATTTACAGCTCAAGTCTCACACATTCGAAAGCGGAAGCGGTGTCGCAAAAGCTATAAACTGCTAATGTTTTTGTACGTTATTGTGTGACTGTTTTGAGAATGTCAGGCCGTTGAAAACCTGTTTTCAAACACAAGTTTTTAAAAGTATTGATATAAAAAAAGGTGTTACGGCATCTTTTATACGGTGGTGGAAATGAAAATCATTGAACAAATTGTGGCGAGAGAATTAGACGCGGTGATTGTGTACGAGTCTCCAGATGTGATCGCTTTCGCAGATCATGAGCCAATCAACGTGGGTCATCTTTTGATTGCCCCAACTCGACCTTACCAAACGTTTATTGAATTACCTGACTATATAAACGAAGAAATTCAACGTGTGGCAAAAGACCTTTACGAACGTATCGAGAACTTGTATTCACCTGATGGCATTACCTTCATGCAGAACAATGGGGCGTTTAACGATCTTGGGCATTATCACTTACACATATTTCCTCGATTCGAAGAAGATGGGTTTAGTTGGGTGAGCACAAACCTTGGCGTTCAATCCATTGAAACACTCAAAAAGTCTTTGGTTGGTATCTAATTCGCAGCCCACTCTGTGAACGAGTGAGTGGAAACAGAAATAGCAGATAGACAATAGGAAAACCGAGTACGACACAAACCTCGGTTTTTACGTGCGTTTTATAAACCTGAAATGTCTGCAAAAACTAAATAGTCCTCAATCAAGCCATTTTTCACATCGAGAAATGTAGAGAAAACGGCTGAGTACTCGCTACCATCTAACCTGACATAGTCTACGGTGCCAAAACAACTGATACGGGTAGAATCGGTTTTAACTGAACCTTGAAACATAATGTCATCGATGGTGTGTTTCATGGATTCTATGCTGGAAAAAAACTGACTATTTCCCTCCAAAATCTTCGCTTTGTTCGTCACTTCAGGGTAGTTCCCGAGACGAAAACGGCTGTGCTCGCTCAGTGCGGTATTCAAATAATCGACGTCTTTATTGTCGACGGCTTGGTATAAGTTTCGTACTAGGGTGTCGACTTGTTGGTTGTCCATGCTGTTCTACCTCTATTTATGCGTTGGTTGTTATTTTGTTTGTCTGTTTCTTTTCAAGCTCACCACTTTCGCCGCCATACATGTTTTTCTCTGAAGGCTTTTCACTGCTGTATTGAATAAACTCAAACTGAAAGCCTGCGGGATCGTTGTAATACACGGTTTGACGGAAAGGGTGGTCGCGGCCTTTGATATCTACGCTAAAGCCTTTGAGTGATAAGCGGTCAATGATGCTCTGTAGGTCATCTACTGCAAAACCGATATGTGCTACGCCTGGTTCGATGCCTTTAACACTGCGAATTTGGCCAACGGCACTGTCGTTTAGCGTCAGGTAATAATCATCGTCGCCGACATGCAGCCAATGACGCTTGGAGACGTTGTCTCCCGATCCCCATGTCATATCGCCTTCGCCACGCACTCGCCATTGTGGAAACGCAGTGAGTAAGAATGCCAATGTGGGTTGAATGTCTTCCATCACTAAATTGATATGTTCTAAGCGCACCATAGGTATCTCCAATTTGCTGCTGGTATGTTCTCAGTGGATGGTCAAACTTTAGATTCATCACGTTGCATTAACAATACGGTTACATGTAGACTCTTAGTTGAGTTTTTCTCAACAATAGTGTGGGTAGGTCTTTGGATACGATTAATGCGATCCCGATTTTTGTTGCTGTTGCGGACAGTGAAGGCTTCTCTCGTGCTGCACAAATGCTGGGTATTTCTAAATCGGCGGTGAGTAAGCGTATCACTCAGTTAGAGGCGCAACTCGGAGCGCGATTGTTCCATCGCACAACGAGAAAATTGAGCCTGACGGAAGCTGGGGAGCGATATTATCAATATGCCGCTCAGGCCAATCGGGCGGCACAGCAAGCCGAAGATGCAGTGAGTGAAATGCAAGGCGAACCCAAAGGGCTATTGAAAATCCTGTTGCCGATGACGATTGGGCAATTGCACATTGCCCCGCTGATTCCTGTGTTTCTTGAGCAATATCCTCAATTAGACATCGATATTATTCTGGATGACCGTGAGGTGAATCTTGTTGAGCAGGGATTTGATTTAGCGATACGAACAGGCGGAGATTTATCAGATTCGACGTTAGTGGCGCGTCGTTTGGTGCCATTGCACAGTGTTGTATGTGTTTCTCCAACGTTTTATGAAAAGCATCAGGCACAGTTGATGACACCGCATCAATTGGTGGATCTCAACTGTCTTATCTATAGCTATTCCAGCAACGCATCCCTATGGCAGTTTACGTCTGAGAACGGAGAGGTGTGTAAGATAAAAGTGGCGGGAAACTACCGCGTGAATAATATTGCCGCGGTTCGCGACGCGGTGATCGCTGGGCTGGGTGTATCACGGCTCCCGACATTCATTGCAGGAGATGCCATTCAACGGGGCGAGTTGGTCGCACTATTCCAAGGCTATAACATGCCGCATAAACATCTCTATGCAGTGTACCCAGAGCGACATTATTTACCTGCGAAGGTTAGAGTGTTTTTAGATTTCATTGTCGAGAAGCTAGGAAATGGATCTGCCTATTGGGATCGTTTTTGACATGAAAACGACATACAAATCGCCATTAGCACGACGAGCACTTTAAGCATCATTAGCACCATTCGCATTGATTGGGCTGGTGTGATGCCATCCTGCATATGCTCAATTCTAAGCAAAATCCGTTCAAGATGTTTAGTGCCTCCTGAGATATCTCCTTTAAGCTTTCCTCCAATACATCCGTCAATACCAGCAATAGGAAAGCAAGAACCACTTCCGTGTTACATCTTTTACTCTTTTTTGATCGCATTACGTTTCGGAAACTCCGTAAAACTAGATGTCACTCTAAATTATTGAAGTTAAGGTATTTACATTCAAAATTTGACCATCTTCTGTGATGTTAATTCGATAATTCGCGAGAATAAATATCTATGATTTGCGCGTTAATAATAACGTTGTCATCAAGGAGTTTGATGTGTTTTTCATCGAGTTTTTCATTGTTCTCGGTTGTATCTTAATTGGTGCTCGCATCGGCGGGATTGGTCTAGGTGTATTGGGTGGTGTTGGTCTTGCCATCCTGAGTTTCGGCTTTGGTCTTCAACCTACGAGCCCACCTATTGATGTCATGCTAATGATCATGGCGGTTGTGGCGGCTGCGGCAGCAATGCAAGCGTCAGGTGGCTTAGATTACCTCATCAAGATTGCTTCAAGCATTTTGCGCAAAAATCCTCGTCACATCACTTTTATCGCGCCACTTGTTACCTATCTATTTACCTTCCTTGCTGGTACTGGCCACGTAGCGTATTCCGTGCTGCCTGTTATTGCTGAAGTTAGCCGTCGCAGCGGTATTCGTCCTGAACGCCCGTTGGGTATGGCGGTTATCGCTTCGCAGTTTGCGATTGTAGCGAGCCCAATTGCCGCTGCCGTTGTTGCTTTGGTGGCGTTCCTTGAGCCTCAAGGCATTACCCTTGCACAAGTACTGGCTATCACGATTCCAGGTACGTTCCTTGGTTTAGCATCTGCTTGTGTCATCGTGAACAAGCTAGGTAAAGAACTGAAAGACGACCCTGAATACCAACGTCGTATGCAAGATCCTGCATTCCGTCACGAGATGGAACAAGATGTTGAAGTGGCGGAAATCGTTGTTAAAAAAGAAGCGAAAACCGCCGTTGGCCTGTTCTTATTTGGTGCATTGGCTGTGGTCATCATGGGGGCGTTCCCTGCACTTCGCCCTCAGTTTAATGGCTCGGCGATGGGCATGGCACACACCATTGAAATCATCATGTTATCAATGGGTGCGTTGATCATTTTGATTTGTAAGCCTGATGGTAATGAAATCACGCAAGGTTCGGTGTTCCATGCGGGTATGCGCGCGATCGTGGCAATCTTCGGTATTGCATGGCTGGGTGATACGTTTATCGCGGGTCATGGCGATGTCGTGAAAGAAACGGTGTCAGGTCTTGTTGAAATGGCACCGTGGACATTTGCTTTTGCGCTGTTTGGTTTATCCGTGATGGTAAACAGCCAAGGCGCAACCACTGCGGTGTTGGTGCCCGTTGCTATTGCGCTTGAGTTGCCAGTGGAAGTAATTATTGCGACGTTTGTGGCAGTGAACGGTTACTTCTTCATTCCTAACTATGGCCCAATCATTGCGTCTATCGACTTTGACCGCACGGGAACAACCAAGATTGGTAAGTACATCTTTAACCACAGCTTTATGATCCCGGGTCTATTGAGCATGGTGTTTAGTATTATCTTCGGCTTTATCTTTGCAGGCTTCGTTCTGTAATTACTCACGCTGAAATAAAATGATACAAATTTGCCGCCCTTCGGGGCGGCTTTTTTATTGTTTATTATCATGAAAACGTGAGTTGCATATGCGTGCAGTTCAATATTTGAAGTCGGCGCAGAAATATAGAATTGAGCTTTAAATCAATATGTTGTGGTGTAAATATAGCGCGCGCTAGAAGAGAGGGTGTTGACAAAGGTTACCTGCTTCTTGAATTAAACATGAATAGTTTACATGGCAAATACAGCGAGAAAAAACAGTTTGATCTTAGACATTACTAGGTGATGTGCCAATCGCCTTTGTTGTACTTACCTACCTACAGTTTTATTTATTTTGGAATATATGGATGTACCTGAATAATAGTTTTAGAACTCTTTTCCTACCAATGGTTTTATTCCTAACAGCATGTGGTGAATCTGTCACTTTTTCCCCAGAAATCGGTGATGAAAAACGCTATTGGGCATATGCACATACCACCCGCGATGTGGCGACTAACCCTGAAACAGTGATGCTCAGTGAGAGTTTACTTCACTATAAAGTGGAACAAACGGGAGATGCTCTGAGCTTGCATGTTACTCCTGAGCACTTGCAATTTTCGACAGGGCGTTCGGGTTTTTCAAGTGTCGATTCGTCTAAACGTAACCCACAGATACAGACAATATTTAGCGCTGGCTTTGATGTTTCGCTGAATTCGGAAAGCGGAGAACTGACCGATTTTACAGCAAGAAATAGAGAACAGTGGGAGTCGTTTGTTAAGCGAGGTGGTCAGATTTTGATGAACAGCTTGCAATCAACCATTAACGCGCCGGGGTTCATCCAATCCATTCCGGTTAAAGTTGGCAGCGAAGTGCAATTAACGAACTTTAAAGGCGTTCCTGTCACATTGACGGTTCAGAGTGTTTCTGAAAAAGCGGTGTTTGCAACAATGTCTTCTAGAGGCACAGAGGCTTCTTCGGTAGAGCAGAACGTCTTAGAAAAACAGCTGTTTGGTCAAGTCGAAATTAATCGTGCTACCGGCTGGTTAGAACAGATGCTGCTTGTGATGAATATTCCCGTAGAGGTTTATGGCAAAACCAAAATGACACAATTCGCTTTTGCTATGCATCCTGAAGATGAATCGGTAGGGACTTTCGCTGAGATTTTTTACAACACCTATTACGATGACGAACAGCATTGGTTTGATATTTTTCCGTTACCAGAGGGGCAGCCAACAAACGAGATGCTGACTGCGGAAGATGTTCTACCTTATCCTCGCGGTATGCTACTTGAAGAAGATGCGGGTTTTCGCCTTGCTTACCCGACGGACATAGCTAAACAGCAACAGATCGGGCGAATCGCATTTCGCGATGTTAGAGGTTATATCGACGGTCAACCTACCAAGGTGAAATTTTCTGCACCGCTAGATCAACAATTCATTGATGAAGGGATGAATGTCTCAGCGCATATTCAGCCCTTGGGGTGGCAGATCGAGCGAGAGCTAAATGATCTGGAAACCGTTGCTGCCTACGTTGATTACTACAACGTATCGGAAGCGCGTTACAACGTGCCGTGGACAGGTGGGAAAACACAAACGTTCCAGTTGGGAGAGATAACGCTTACTGCCACCTTGGTTACAGGTACACATAATGAGTATCGACTTGAATATACCAATACGGCTAATAGCCGATTAGCGTTAACTGTTGGTGGACTTCAAGGTCAAATGAGCTTCCCATCAGATCCGAACCTCCCGTCATGGTTGGCACCGAGTTCAAAACAAATGCTTAGCTTCTTAGGAAACTCAGTTCTCCAACAGAATGCTATTGCAGTGAAGCTCTTTTCAGCCCCAACTGAAGTGACCTTCACTGTGCATAGTCAAAGTGAGACCCCGAGCTTTTCTCGCGAAGTGGTTTTTTGGGATCAAGCGTGGTTCTTGTCCAGTGCTGAAATGCCGCCTATGGGTCTAGTGCCTTCAGAGAATTATTTGTTTGACGCGGAAGACCTTGCAGCGTCAAGCGAGCAAGAATCAACGTTTGATTTTAATAATGACCTGCACATTGCGACCGAATCTCCTCACAACGCGGTCGTTGCACTGCCTTATGTATGGGAGAACGTGTGCCAGTTAAGTATTGATAATACGCCGAACGTTAACGGTCATCCTTTGGTGTGGAAACCGCAACCAAAAACCAGCAATGACGTAGCGGGTGGGCCGAACAAGATTGAAGACAACACGACTGCGTACCAACTGACGACGCCAGATGGCATACGACGCTATTTCTATGACATGGAAGTTACAACACGTTTATCGTGTGAAGGAACACCGTCATGGGAAGAAATGGCGCTTGCCCCGAGTCCATTTCCTTGGCTGATTGATGTGAGTAAGGTGGTCGATTTTGACCATCAGCAATCAGTGAAACAGTTCATCAGCGGATACCGAATTTACAATAAACATGGTGAACCATTGTCACCCATCGATCGATATGGCAAGGCGGTGACTGTCGATGATAGCCCGCTTTCAGAGGCTCTTTTTGATGGAACCTACATCAAAATGTCAGGCAAGATTTCTCGCATTGAGCACTTCAAGGTTGAAGGTGAACCGTTAGAGAAATCCTTTGTCACTAAGCTTCCACCGATCAAGAAAGGGTAAGACGATGCAATCAATACTGAAGCATATACTTCCTCTCGTTTCGTTGTTAAGTGTGTCGGTTGCTTGGGCTGCCCCAGTATGGCTTGATGACGATTGGAATATCGTAAAAACTGAATCTCAAGCCAGTTATTACCTCGCTGAACCTCTGGCTGAACGAGATGGCGTATGGCCTGTTAACGTCTACTTTCAGGGTGGAGAAATACTCAATTTTGAAGGGACGCTTAACAGCGCTGATATTTCTACGGGGAAATCCGTGGGAGCCTACAAAATTTATCGGGAAAACGGCAACTTGCTGACAACGGGTAGCCGCAACGAAAAAGGACAGTATGAAGGGTTAACGCGCTTATATAACGAAAACGGTGTGTTAATTGAAGAAGCTGATTTTCTCGCGGGGAAAAGGCACGGAATCAATCGAAGCTTCTATCTAGATGGTAGCGTTGAAGAAGAATATACAAACCGAAACGGTATCAAAGAGGGTGAGAACATCCATTACTTCGAAGATGGAACGGTGTCGCATCGCTTTCATTTTGTTAATGGGAAATCAGATGGCCTTCAATTGTATTACTACCCAAATGGTGCGATGAGTTACAGCGTCAACTACAAGATGGACAAAGTGCATGGTGAATACGCCAGTTACTATAAAAACGGGCAAGTTTCGCATCGCGTCAATTATGTTGATGATAAGACAGAGGGGCTGGGCTACTCCTACAACGAGAATGGCTTCTTGTACCTAGAAACCCCATACCAAAGAGGGAAGAAACATGGTGTTGTTCGCGGGTGGCACATCGAAGGTAAGTTGCGTTTTGAGGAAAGTTACCGTGATGGAAAACAACATGGCGCAGTGACTCACTATTACGAGTCCGGCAACTTAAAACGCACCAACAACCTTGTTAAAGGATTGCAGAGAGGCACTCAGCGAACGTATTTCGACCAAGTTGATGCGGTGCAAGAAGAGTCCATTATCAACAATAACGGCAACGTTAAGTCTAAAACGCGATTCAATAAGGATGGTGAATTGACCTACGAATATGTTGCCTCTTACCCCAACCAAAGAGAAATCAGCGATGAGAAGAAATATCGCGACGGTGTGCTGATTTCGCGTATTCAAACAAATGCTCAGAAGAAGTGGGAGCTCGAAGAGCGCTTCGACAACAATGGCCAGCTAACTCGTCGCTCGGAAGAGGTCAACGGTAAGCGAAACAAGGCTTTTATCCAATTGGATGTCTACACCAACAACATAGAAACGACTCATTACAAGCATGGGATCCGCCATGGCAAGCGCCTTGTTGTTTCGCCAAAGGGTGAACCAGTTGAAAGTGGCACTTACCATCAGGGTAAGAAAAGCGGTGCTTGGGTCATGCACTTCGATGGCACCGTACGCACGGAGAACTACAACCGCAAAGGCCAATTACATGGCGAACTGACCCAGGTGAACGCGAGTGGTCAGCAAACCACGTCGGAGCATTACCTCGATGGCAAACGTCATGGCTTGACCGAAAACTATAACAACCAAGGCATGTTGCTCGCTAAGGGGAATTATGTTGCCGGTGAAAGAGACGGCCAATGGCAACATCAAGAAGACTATGAGTACGATGTTGTGCTTTGGTCTGGAGAATATCAACAGGGCAATAAAGTCGGAAAGTGGTTTGCGCACTCAGAGGTAGGTTATGAGTTGGGGCGTCAGCAGTTTGATATTCAAGGTCGTAAGCAAGGAGCATTCTATTACTTTGGCGAAAGCGGCAATGTAAAACGCGTTGAGCGTTATGTCGATGATGAGCTGGATGGCGATGTCGACACTTATGGAACCGATGGCGATATTTACCAGACGCAAAGTTATGACATGGGTAAATATGTGCGGAGCAATGACGAAGACGACTCGTCGTCATTCCTGTTTAGTGACGACAAGTAACCATAGACATAGCACGTGCAATATCTTGGCACCCAAAAGGGTGCCATTTTCAATGTTAAACCCATTTAGTCAAAAGCATAAACGAGGGATTGATGCGCTTTTTTACTCTAATTTCACTCATGATTTTATCATTGAGCATGATTTCACCCGCTTTTGCAGAACGAGTATTACTTGATGCCAATTTAAAGGCAGTGACGGGTGATAAGAAAGCCACGTACTACATGACGGAGCCACTTACGGAGCAAGACAAAAAGTGGCCTGCGGTTGTCTATTTTGTTGAATACGACACTGTCTACTTTAACGGCGGGTTTAACGGCAAAGAGCCTGCGAAAGGGAACGTCGTTGGAGACTATGAGTACTATACGTGGAAAGGGGTGATTAAATCTAAGGGACACAAAAATAGTGAAGGCAAAGAACACGGATTGAAGCAGACATACTCTTCAGGCGATTTGAAAAAAGAACAACACTATGTGAACGGTGTTTTGAATGGGACGCAAAAGGTCTTTTATTCAAATGGTCATGTGTCTGAAAAATTTGAAATGCTGAATGGAAAACAAACGGGTGAAAGTATCAGCTATCAGTATGACGGTTCTGTCAGGTCTTTGACCACATGGCTGGATGGAGAGCAGCATGGGCCAATGTTTAATTACTACCCAAATGGCAATGTCAATTACGAGATGAACTTTCAACATGATCAGCGGCATGGAAAATACCGAGCGTACTATTTTGACGGTCAGCTAAAGAGTGAAGGTCAATCCGCATTTAGTCAGTATGAAGGTGTGTTTAATCGGTACGACAAAGCCGGGAACAAAATTCAACAGCAAAACTACAAGAACAATGTAGAGCATGGCGTGACGTTGAGCTGGTATGCCGATGGCCAACTGTCTTCTGAGCAACACTTTGTTGCTGGCGAACTGCACGGCGTTTCAACTGAGTATGACGAAGTCGGAAATACCACGAAAATCTATCATTATATGGATGGAAAGAAAGTGGGTGAGCAGCGTGTATTTCATCAGCAGAGTGATGTTGTTGAGACCCTTTATGAATACAATGCTGACAGTCGTTTGATCGCGAAAAAAGAATTCAATCAACAAGGCGAGAAAACCTTCGATCTTTCTGTGAGTTTTAATGAAAACGGCGAACGTATCAGTGATGAATATCGATATCGAAAGGGTGTTGTCACGGCAAGGCTTCAGGAAGATGAAAGTAAGGCTTGGAAGCTGACTGAGTTTTTTGACGAAGGCGAGCTAACTCATCGCACAGAGAGCATTGATGGCAAATACCACAACCTGTATTTCACTCAACTTGTGGATCATAAAGCAAGGAAGCAGCACTATAAACATGGTGTTAAGCATGGCAAGTTTTCGGTGACACAGTTTGGTGAAATCATTGAACAGGGCGAGTATTTTGAGGGTGAAAAATACGGTTATTGGGAGCATGACTGGGATGGTAAGCGCGTCTTTAACTATAACAAGAAGGGCGAATACCATGGTGAAGTTAAAAAATACTACCGTTTGGGTGGGTTAGACCGATTGGACACCTATGACAACGGTATTCAGCATGGCCTGTCAGAATCATACAGGGATGACGGCACACTTTGGTCAAAAGGCCACTTCGTGGACGGCAAGGAAGAGGGGGAATGGCAAACCATTATTCCTGAAAAAAGTAAAACCGCGATGTGGACGGGTGTTTATCGTGCAGGGGAAAAAGTAGGCAAGTGGACCGGACAATATCCTGATGGCAGTGACGCTGGTCACCTGCTTTTTGATAATTAGGTGGAGTTTGATATTTAGGTGCAGTTTAATGATTGATACCTCGTCGAATCTCAACGCCTTTGACGCAAAGCAAAGCTAGATTCGCATAAAGCCTCACACTTTCGTGAGGCTTTTTAGTTTGAGTTATCTGCAGTTAGTAGGTGGATTTAAACCCGTTTAACACAGCAACCGTATTATGGCCTAGATCGTCAACGGCGTATCCGCCTTCAAACACAAACAGGGTTGGTAAACCAAGCTCGCCCAGCATCTCACCGATGTTCAGGTAGTCTTCAAGCTTTAGCTTGAAGTGGCTGATTGGATCGTGCTCATACGTGTCCATGCCCAATGAAATCACGAGAGACTCCGCGCCAAAGCGGCGAATTCGCTCGATAGCGGTTTCAAGCGCAGGGCGATACAAAGACCAATCGGTTTTACCTTGTGGCAATGGCAGGTTGAGGTTGAAGCCTTCACCTTTGCCTTCGCCGTGTTCATCATTAAAGCCTAAGTAGTGCGGGTAATCGTAATCTGGGTCACCATGAATCGATACGAAAAGCACATCGTCACGGTCGTAGAAAATGCTCTGGGTGCCGTTACCGTGGTGATAGTCGATATCAAGAATCGCAACTTTCACGTGCCCTTGTCGGCGTAAGCCTTCTGCGGCAATGGCGGCATTGTTGATGTAGCAGTAACCGCCCATCAGATCTGGCGCGGCATGGTGGCCGGGTGGACGACACAATGCGAATGCGGCTTTCTCGCCACTTATCAGAGCTTCAACACCTGTCAGGGCGCAATCTACCGCCGATGAAATGGCTTCAAAACTGGTTTTGGTGATGGCTGCGGTCATGTCAAAGCTGTAATAGCCCAGTTTACCTTCAATGTCTTTCGGCACGCGGTTGCGAAGGTGGCGAGCAGGAACAAAGCAGTAAGGCGAGGCATCACGCTCTGAGCCGTAGGTTGCTTCCCACTCGTTCCATGCGTTTTGAAGAAACTCGACGTAATCTGGCGTGTGAACCCACAGCATAGGGTCGATGCCAAACGTTTTTGGCTCGATAACGTCGTAGCCACCATTGCTGTTTATGGCGTTGAGTACCATGTCGGCACGCTCTGGCTTTTCAAAGCACGCGGTGGGTTCACCACCAAGGAATTCGTATTTTACTTGGTGAAGCTTTTGCTTCTCGCTGTAAATGACCTTCATTATCTTTTTAGCTCCAGCCAGTACTGATTGTAGATAGACACGGCATCACCAATGTCTGACAGGAATTGACCTTTGTCTTTAACCTCTTTAGGAGGGAAGATCACGTCACTGTTTCTCAGCTCGTCAGGCAGATGGTTAAGTGCGCCAAGGTTTGGAACTGCATAGCCAATCTCTTTCACTAACACCGCTTGGTTTTCCGGTTTCATCAGGAAGTTGATGAAGGCGTAAGCCGCGTCTTTGTTTTCAGCATGTTTTGGAATGACGATGTTATCCATCCAGAAAATGGTGCCTTCTTCTGGGTAAACATAGTGGATGGAAGGATTTTCAACCGTTGCGCGGTATGCTGTACCGTTCCACTGCATGCCAACATTCACTTCACCCATGATGAGCGGCGTGTGCGGCGCATCTGAGTTAAACAAGGTGACGTTTGGCTTCAGCGCTTTTAGTTTGTCATACGCTTGGCGAATTTCATTTTCATCGCGGCTGTTTACGCTGTGACCATTCATGATCAGTGCCATACCGAACACATCGCGTACATCATCAGTCAAAATCAACTGACCTGCGAATTCATCTTTCCAAAGGTCAGCCCAACGCTTAACGTCTTTTCCATCTACCATATCTGCGTTATAACCCAAGCCAGTGCTGCCCCACATGTACGGGAGAGAGTAGCGGTTTTCTGCGTCAAACGGTTGGTTAAGGATAGATGCATCAAGATTGGTAAAAGCAGCGATTTTGCTTTTGTCTAATTCGTGCAGCAGGTTTTCTTGTGCCAGCAAAGAAACGTAATACGTGGAAGGCACTACTAAGTCATAGCCTTTTGCATTGAGTAATTTCAACTTGGCGTACATGGTTTCATTACTCTCAAACGTAGAGTAATTGACCTTGATGTTGGTTTCTTTGGTGAACTGTTCGATCAGTTGTTGTGGAAGATATTCTGACCAGTTGTAGATGTTCAAGAATTGTTCAGCATGCACAGAGGCAGAGAAAAGCAGGCTAGAGGTCGCTGCGATAACAAAGGTTTTTTTCATTTATGTCGTGTTTTCCGAAAGCATAATATCAGTAAAGCTCGCTGAATCCTGCACCTTCAGGATGGTTGGGTGTTCAGGTTGCTTGGGTATATTGATAAAGCGCGATATTGCGCGCGCGAATTACATAGGAAATCGAAGTCAGTCGCAATAATTCCCTCGAATTTTTCGATATTTAAGCGCGTTCAATTGATCTCACCCCACTTTTGTCTTGGTGTCATTACGCCAAGGAATAATAAGCCATACATCGTGTTGAGATAGCGCGTAGTTCTTATCGATAAAGGGGAGGGGAAGCGGAAAAAAAACCTCCCCTAGATGAGGAGGTTTTGCTGAATAAGGCGTTAGTAAAGCCTGTTTTCTTGATTAGCGTGTAGTGATTACTTTTTCGGTTCGATGATGTTGAACCAGAAATCAAAGCTGTCCATCATGCCTGCGATATCGGTTAGGGCTTTACCGTTACCCTCGACATTTGCTTTACCCGCTTTCACTAACTCAGAGATACTGGTAGTGCCCATCAGGACTTTGTTAAGCTCTGAACGGTTTATGGTGAGCGTCATGTCTGGGTTTTCAGATTGCACACCTTCGAGGTTGTTCAAGTGCGCGTTTTCTAGCTCTACCAAGAAGGTTTCATTCACGTCAGGCAGTACAAAGTTGATGGTGTAATCCACGTTGGCCGCTTTCATGCCGTTCAAACGCACGCCGAGGTAATCCAAGAACAGCTCGGTATCCATAGCGACCACCATGTCAGCACTCGCAGTTTTGGTTGCGTCACCTTTCGGCGTGCCGTTACGAAGCTCAAATGCGCCCATTAGGTAGGTGTTTCGCTCTCCCGCAGATTCACTTTGGTAGCCCAATTGCTCTAAACAATCAGCTTGCAGGAAACGTGCTTTCTTATTGGTTGGCTCTGCGAATACAGCCTTATCGACAATCTCGGCACACCAACGGTAATCGCCGCTGTTAAAGGCTTTTTGCCCTACACTGATGACATTTTCGATACCACCCATAGCTTCAACATACTTTGGTGCAGCATCGGCTGGCGATAGAGGGCGCAACGTTGCTGGGTTCATGTCAAAGTAACCCAAGTATTTGTTGATCACTGCTTTCGCGTTGCGGTGGTAACTGCCGTGATAGCCACGGTTGTACCATTCATTCGCAAGTACGTCTGGCACATAGAACTCATCTTGAATTTCGTTGATGGTAACGCCGTGGTTTGCCATGCGAAGCGCTTGGTCATGAATGTAGCCATACATGTCACGTTGTTTACGAAGGAAGTGATTGATCTCTTCTTCGCCCCAGCGTGGCCAACTGTGCGATGCGAACATCACGTCAGATTTGTCGCCGTACATATGAATGGATTCATTGATGTACTTGCTCCATGCTTTGGCATCACGCACTTCTGCGCCGCGTAGCGTATAGACATTGTGCAGACCGCCTACGGTATTTTCCGCCATCCACAGCGCATCGAATTGCGGGAAGTAGGTGTTCATTTCAGCTGGAGACTCGGTACCCGGTGTATTTTGGAACTCCATGGTGATGCCGTCGATAGTTTTGGTTTCGACTTCTTCGACAATCACTGTAGTTGGTGCGATCAGGCTGATTTCACCCTGCGCTACACCTTTGCCGATGGCTGCATCCACTTGGCCTGTTGCCGCTTTTTCCAAAGCGTTACCGTATTGGTAGGTCACGCGGCGAGACATTGCATTGCCTGCTAGCACGTTTTCCGCGACAGCGTGATGCAAGAAACCGCGAGGCGCGATAATAGCGACTTCACCGCTGTCAGCTTGTTCTTGTGTCACGATACCTTTTACGCCGCCAAAGTGATCAGCGTGCGCGTGGCTGTATACCACGGCTTTTACTGGGCGTTCGCCAAGTTCTTTGTTCACGAAATCCAGCGCGGCTTTTGCGGTCGCTGGCACGGTGAGTGGATCGAAGACGATCCAACCAGTATCACCTTGAACAAAGGTAATGTTTGCAAGGTCATAGCCGCGGACTTGGTAAATGCGGTCGGTGACTTTGTATAAACCGTGGTGCATGTTTAGTTGTGCTTGGCGTTGGAGGCTTGGGTGAATGCTGTCGTAGTCTTTACCTTCAAGCAGGAACTCATAGTTACCGAGCTCCCATACGACTTTTCCGTTGGCATCTTTAATTTCTAGATTTTCTTGCTGCGCGATAAATCCTTTTTCGACTAACTCAAAATCCTTCTTGTCTGAGAAAGGAAGAGTGGCACGTTGCTCTGTGGCGAAGGCTTGTGTGGTTGCCGTCGGCGCTTTGGTGTTTGGTGTGAACGTGTGGGCAACGGCAGGAATACTAACAGCTGCAACTAACAATGCGATTAACGTCGGTTTGAATGTTGTTTTCATTGTGATCTCGCTTTCTTCACTAATAGAACAGGAAACGAGATTCACTATAAGGAAACAGGCGTGTGGGAACGATTCGTGCTTCAATAATCTATTGTTAAGCCTCGCTTAATAGTTGGTAAGGATTTCTTCAATCTGTTGGCGAAGCCAAGTGATGCCTTCGTCATGTTGTTTAGCTTGGTGCTAACACACAAATGTTGGGACGGGACGGATTTCGAACGGCAGAGTTTGTACGCTCAGCCCTAGTTTTTCTGCCCATAGATCGGCTAGACGTTTTGGCGTAAAACACAGTAAATCGGTCATCGCTGCTGTTGCCATTAAGTTGAGCATGGAATCGCTTTGATAATGCACTTTACGTGCTGGCAATGGCTTATCAATTAGGTTAGAAAACATAAAGCTACCAAAGCGACGGCTGGTAAGTGCAGTGTGTTTTTCAGCAAAAAACTGTTGGAGCGTGATTTTCCCTTTTAGCCTAGGGTGGTCTTTTGCATAGGTGACGACAAGCACTTCCTCCGACACTTTCTCGGTAATAATCGAAGGGTGACTGATTGGTAAAGAAGAGAGGAATAAATCAACATCTCTTTCACTGAGAACCTGACTTGGTGTGAAGTGATTGTCTTCGTAAGGCGTCAGATTTACGGTGATACCTGGCGCTATCTCATTGAGTCTTCGTAATAACTGTGGAAGCACTGCAAGATCAAAGTAAGCGTGACCGCCTAACATAAATTCTCTTGTGCTGGTTGCTGGGTCAAATGATGTGTTTGCCTCTAGGCCAAATCGAATGGCACTCAATCCTTCTGCAATATGTTTGTGCATATTGATCGCCAATTGTGTCGGTTGAATACCGCGCCCTTGGCGAATGAATAGTGGCTCTCCAATGTGCTCGCGCAATCGGGATAAATTCTGGCTGACAGCGGCGGATGTCATGTTGAGTTTGTCGGCAGCTTTGGCAACCGAGCCCAGAGTCATGACTGAGTCAAAAACAGTAAGAAGGTTTAAATCGCAATCTCTAAGCATGACGTTCTATTAAGCAGTGGTTAATATTCGAGAGCTTAACATGACGGAGATAACTGGACGACACAAAGAAAAGCCATTGATCGAATCAATGGCTTTTAGGATGAATATGGGCTGAAAAGGTGAATTGAAAACGTTATTTGGCGTTGCTTTCGATGCGTTCTATTTCTCGCCAAAGATCTTCAGCCTCTGCGTGGATAAAGGAATAAGCACTGATGTCACCATTGCGTTGCGCTTGCATCGCACGCTCTAGCTTATCGTTGTATTGCTCACGCAGTTTCTTGGTTGGGTCTCTCTTAAATAGTGAAAACATACCACACCTCTCTACATACTAGATGTACTATCACTACGCAAAGTATTGCATAAATGATCAACGTTGTCGTTATGGTAGCTTGTTAAATGCGACGAACTCATGACGCATGGGTGACAACTTCAAGACATACTCCACAGCCTGTCTGCAAGGTCAAGAGAGGGTGGATGTTTAGAATTTACCATTGTCGTTGTTCCACTCTTTACGGGGCGGGACGGTTTCTACGGTGTCCCAATGCTCTACAATTTTGCCATTTTCTAGCCTGAACAGATCGTAGAAAGCGGTGTGTTCCCCTGCACGAAAACCTTCGCAAACGGATAACACGAAATTGCCTTCGGCAAGGGTACGGTGATGGGTTTCATAATGAAGGGTGGAAGGATTGTCCGCTGTGCCTAATGCTGCTTTCAGCAACTGCACATCGTCACTTAATTCTGGGCTGTGTTCGCGGTAATTGGTTGCGTCTATATAGTCTGTGAGCGCTTCAATGTTTTTGTTGATCAAAACGTTGTCGACAAAGTGACTGATGGTTTGTCTGTTTGCTTCTGTCTGAGGCAAGTCGGTAACGTCAGTAACGCCATCGATCATTGAGTGGCCTGAAGCATTTGGGGGTTGTCGAAGTTGGAGGTTGTCCCAATGTTCAACGGTTTTGTTTCCTTCAAAACGAAAAACTTCGAAGCAAATCTTCTCGCTGCTGAAATCGTATTCGGTATGGGCAAAAATGTAATCGCCGTCTGAGAAAATGCGAATGATTTCCACATGGGGATTGGTCAAAGCAAGGCGAGCAAACAATTCGGCCAAACCTATGCCGCCTTCTTTTGTTAGTGGATTATGTTGAACATATTGAGATTCGTCCACGACAGCGACGGCTTCAGCATCGCCATTTTCGATACCTTTTTTTAAAAGGTCATGAATCCATTGCTTGCGTTCTTTACTCATTGCTTCGATTCCCTTCACTAACGTGCACCTATTAACTTTTGTAAGCGCTGTTCTGACAGCGGGCAGAAGAACGTGTGAAATAGTGTAGCCGAAAGCGTTTTGGACAATTGTCTGTCTTTTGCTCTGTATTTAGTAAAAAGTGCACATTGGTCATAGAAGCTGATGTTTTGATGCCATATTGTTGAGTAGTGATGGTTGCGCTTGTTATTAATGCAGCGAATCAGTTTTTGCACTGTTAAACTGCCTATCTGTGTACTGCAGCGTATGTTTCTTTACTTATGCCGCGATGACAATTATTGTGCCGGAAAATGTATTGTCGCTAATACAAAATCACTAGGTTTAATCACGTACGAAGGTGTAATGAAAATACCGACAAGGTTACTGCCATTGGTCGAAGATGGCATGGTTGATGAAGTGATTTCTCAGCTAATGAGTGGCAAAGAAGCTGACGTTTTTGTTGTTTCGAGCAATGGAAACATTTGCTGCGCCAAAGTGTATAAAGAGATCGACCAGCGCAGCTTTAAAAAGGCCGCTGCTTATCGAGAAGGACGTAAAGTCCGTGACAGTCGCCGAGAGCGTGCGATGTCGAAAGGTTCGAAGTTCGGACGAGAAGAAGCAGAGAAAGTGTGGCAGAACGCAGAAGTTGATGCTTTGTATGCGCTGTCAGCTGCGGGTGTTCGTGTACCTACACCATACGGTTGCGTTGATGGCGTGCTATTGATGGAACTCGTCACTGATGACCAAGGCAGTGTTGCGCCACGCTTAAACGATGTGACGCTAACGAAAGAGCAAGCATTGAGAGATCATGCCACGGTGATCAAAGATGTGGTTCGCATGCTTTGCGTGGGTATCATTCACGGCGACTTGTCAGAATTTAATGTTCTGGTTGATCACCTCGGCCCTGTTATTATCGATTTGCCACAAGCAGTGGATGCATCGGCAAATAATAACGCGAAGTGGATGCTTGAGCGTGACGTGAACAACATGACCAGCTATTACGGCCAATACGCGCCAGAGTTGATTGGTACGCAATACGCCAAAGAAATGTGGGCGCTTTACGAAGCGGGTGACCTTACACCAAACACAGAACTGACAGGTGTATTTGTCGACGATGGCAGTGACGCTGATGTTGATGGACTCATGGCGGAAATTAATGCTGTGATGGAAGAAGCGCGTTTACGGAAAGAGCGTCGTTTGCAGGCGGAATCTGGCGAAGAATAGTCTTCCCGCATTCTATCACTTTGCTGAACACATACCTTTTGAAGCCAGTCTTATGACTGGCTTTTCGCGTTCAGAGCTTTGTTCAGAACCCTTGCGATCCTAATGTGGGGGTTGTGAGCGCGTATCGCTTTACAGGTTTCGTTATTTCTTCCCCCCGATAAACAATTTCTTTCTTACCCGCCAATTTATGCTGCGTTGATTGCGCCCTAACTGCTGCTTATGCTCAACGAACGTTAAGTCAGTGGCTAAAGCGTCTTTATAAAACAAGATTGAAATGCACAGGACGCACGAGATAAGGAGATAAATACCATGCAAAAAGACAGTCGAGGTCTTTTATATTCAGGAACCGATCAAGAAGGTATTGCGATATATGAAGAAGCATTGGCATGGAATTTCGATTATCGACCCAATGGATTGGCAAAGGTCGATGCATTGTTAGCGTCGTATCCAAACTTTTTGATGGCATGGGTGTTAAAGGGGTACAGCATCGCCAGTGAAGGGCGCTTTGGGGCACTGAGCAGTATTCCGCTGACGTTTATTGAAAATCGTACTATCAGCATTGCCTCTACGCCAAGGGAGAGGAAGCATGTGTTGGCGCTGGCGGCTTATGCACAAGGCGATATTAAAAAATCAGTGGAAATTTGGGCTGATATTTTGAATGAATGGCCACTGGATTTACTCGCATTTCGCCAATCAACGGGGAATTTGTTTTGGATGGGTGAGCGCCAACGCTTGGTGGACACCGCCGCGAAAATTGCGCCTCATTGGACTGAAAATACCCCTGGATATGGATACTTCATTGGTGCTTTCAGCTTCGCGCTCGAAGAGGTGGGGGAATATTCGCTCGCTGAGAAATATGCGCGTCGCGCTGTTGAAATAAACCCATCTGATATGTGGGCAGTACACTCGATGGCACATGTGCTGGAAATGAATGCGAGAACCGATGAAGGCATCGCCTGGATTGAGGCGAGACAAAATGACTTACCAACACACAACGCATTTGTCGGTCATATCTGGTGGCATCTCGGATTGTTTTATTTAGAGCAAGGCCACGTCAATAAAGTGCTGTCTTTGTTTGACGAATATATCTACCCAGAAGCGTCATCGTTTTATCTCAGTGTACAAAACGGCGCCTCCTTGCTTAAACGCCTTGAGTTCGTGGGCGTTGATGTTGGCAATCGATGGGATCGTCTTTATCAAGGGGTTAAAGATTCCGTTGGTGATTACCTCTATCTTTTCACTGAACTGCATACCGCGATGATACTGAATCGATCGGGCAATGCCTTTCAACTGTCACAACTTCATGCTTCGCTGTCAGATTGGAGCAAAACCAGATACACCAATGAAACGTCGATTGCTCAAGAGTTAATTTCAGGTATATCGGCTTATGAGGCTAAGGAGTACGACATCGCAGCAAAGATAATGCACCCTCAGCGTTACAGCCTTTCTGTTCTTGGGGGAAGCCATGCGCAACAAGACATTCTTATCCAGTATCTCATCAATGCACAGCACAAAAACAGTAACGTGAATGCGGTGACAGGGTTGATGAAAGAGCGGGTATCTCGTCGTACGCAATGGGACCAAAAGCCAGAGCGTTTTATGAAAATGTGGCAGCAAATTGATGCGATGAAAGACGGTATGTCAGACGATATTTTCCGTCAACTATTGAGAAAAGTTCAGTGAAGAATGGGTAAACCGAAGCCATCGGATAGGTAAACCACTTCGAAGTAAGTACGCAATGAAAAGGACAAATTGAACATGACGGTAACTATCAACTTTTATAGCGACTTGCTTTGTTTTTGGGGTTGGGTCGGCCAACAACATAACGATCAAGTGATGCCACTTTGTGATGACAATGTGGAATGGAAACACCATTGTTTAGATTTATACGGAAACGTGCCGGAGCGCATGCGCGCGTTAGGAGAGGGTGACAAAGGCTACATGAAATACGCTGAAATCACTGAGCGATTGATGGCACGTTTTGATGGTTTAGATGTTCACCCTGACCTTTGGCGAAAAGTGCGCCCAACCAGTTCACTGATGCCACACCAAGCCGTTAAAGCGGTAGCGTATGTTGCGGGGGAGAAAGAGGCGCATGACGTTGAACGTGCTCTGCGTGAAGCTTTTTTTTGCGATGCCCGAGACATTAGCCATTTTGGTGTGATGAAAGATGTGCTTTCTGACCTGCATTTGGCGGTGCCAGACGTAATGGAATGTCTGCAAAGTGGGTATGCATTGGCCACTGTTTATGGCGACATCAAGCGTGCTGAAACGGATAAAGTACCGGGCAGCCCAGCGTGGATATTTGACGAAGGGCGCTATCGCTTCTTTGGTCAAGTGGATGTCGAGTCGCTGGCATTTGCCATTAATAGAGTTGTAGCAAAGCAGTCATAGCGTTGTGTTGTTCGTACTGAGCATCAAAACAAATAGTGCGGGTGCGAACCACTATCAAATGTTCTGTCTGGTTCTTTTTGAAGCGTGTTGCTTGACTATTTGTCGCTGTTTTCTACTTTCAATGTTTGATATCCCGCCCAAACCCGAGTTGCTGTTGTCACCCAACACAATGCGCCAAAGGTCCAAGCGATTTCTGCAAAGTAGCCGGGGAATAAACAGAACAGCACGAAACAGCCTATGGTTTCTGTTCCTTCGGTTAACCCACCGATGTAATAAAGCGACTTGCTTTTATAAACGGGGTTTTCAATGTTGCGCTTGCTTGCCATCACCGCAAATGCCAGGAAGCTAGAACCCGTTCCCATGAATGAAAATACCAAGAAGGTCGCAGCCACAGCATTTTGTTCAGGGTTAGCCAATGCAAAAGCAAATGGAACCATGGCATAGAACAAGAAATCGAGGGTGATATCGAGAAATCCGCCCGCATCGGTGATCCCTTGTCGCCGAGCCAATGCACCGTCAAGCCCATCAAATATACGATTCAACGCGATAAATAATAACCCAAGCCAATAGTGCTCCATAGCGATAGCAGGCAACGCGAGCAAACCAATAAGAAAACCGACCACAGTGACCTGATTGGCTGAACAACCGATTTTATCTGGCAGTTTTGCCGCTTGTTTAAGCGGCCATCGAATGATGGGAATTGCGTAACGATCAAGCATGTTTTTGCTCCGATTGACGCTCGTCGGTGGATAACTCATTTGATGCTATCGGCCAGTTAAGCAATATGCTTTCAGGTGGTACGTCATCTTCATCGTGGGTCACCATGACGGCGGCGATATTCCGGTTTCTGATTTGCTGAAATACAAAGGCTCGAAAGGACTTTCGAAGCGGCTTGTCGAGCTTACTAAATGGCTCATCAAGCAAAATAACGTTAGGGTGCGAAAGTAGGGTACGCATGAGGCTTATTCGTGCCCGCTGCCCACCTGAAATTTGGTCCGGCGCTTTGTAGGCAATATCGGCCAACTCAATGTCTTCTAATGTTGCTAATGAACGTGCCTTTTTTTCTGGCGCGGACATTGTGGAGGGCAAACCAAAAGCTAGGTTTTGCCAAACACTGAGGTGAGGAAAAAGCAGATCGTCTTGAAACAAGATACCGACTGCCCGTTTTTCAGCAGGCAAAGTCAGCACACTTTTATGACTGACTTGAATGTCTCCTTCGCATTCGAATTCTGGTGACAAATGTCCTGCAATCGCACTCAACAAGGTTGATTTTCCGCATCCGCTTGGCCCCATGACCGAGAGAATATTGCCATTCTCAACCTCGAAGGACATATTGGTCAACAAGGTCGCTTGTTTAGACTTTATAGTCAGGTTTTGTACGGACAAACTCATTCATTATTTCTCTTTTTGGGGCGCGTTTTGCAATACGTCTACGTGGGTCGGCAAAGCGGCTTGCTGCCAATGCAAAGCAAAAGAATACGAGTGGTAAGAAGGCTTGTATCAAGCCATAAACCGCACTGATGCGACGGTCTTGCCCGCTTGCAAGGCTAACTGCTTCTGTGGTTAAAGTGGTAATGCGGCCGGCGCCCAATAGTTGTGTGGGCAAATATTGAGAAAAACTCACACTAAGGCCTACCGCCCACGCAAGCAAAATCGCAGGTAGCACGATCGGTAACTTTACCGACCACCACGCTTTTGTTGCACTCTGGCCTAAGCTTCGTGCTGTTTGGGTCAGGCGCTGATCGAAAGAACGCCAAGGGCCATCTAACGCTAAATACACATATGGAAAGGCAAACAGAATATGCGCCCAAATGGTGGCAGGGACATGCCATTGACCGGGTAACATATAAATGGCGATTTGTATGCCAAACAGGATTGAAAGCTGCGGGATCAGCATAGGAATTGCGATCACGAGTTGTGGCAATGATTTGTGGTATCTGTCTCGATGCTCTAAGCAGCCAATGGAAAAAATCAGCGCGACAGTGGCGGAGACCAACCCCAATATCAAACTGTTGGCGGCCAGTTCTAGAAGGTTTGAAGACTCTTGCTCCCAGAAACGCATACTAAGACGTGATGGCCAAATGTCGGGAAAACGCCAACGCAGGGCGAAAGACCAAACCAGTAAAACAGGGATCATGAGAAATGGCACAATGGCGATCAATTTGAACCAGTGCTTTCCCGGTAGGTTGAATGCTTTGCTGCCGCTGAACTGCCAATTCTGCCAACGACAAATCAGCACATATTCGAACAAGCGATACACTGACAAAACACCGAAACATAATATGAATAGGGTAATCGCACCGGCGGCAGCACGAGGAAGTTCAAGTAAGTCAGGGTCGTTGAACCATTGCCAGACCAGTACAGCAAATGTGGATGGAGTGGAAGGACCGAGGATCATGGCGACGTCTACCACTGATAAGCCGTAAGCGAGTACCGCATAAATAGGGAAGCGCATTTTGGGCAGCCATTGCGGTAACACGACTTTTAGCCATGCCGCACTGCGGTTATATCCCAAACTTTGTGAAGCAGCCAATAAGCGGTCGACTTGCATTTGACGCAACACCGATAGGCTCATTAGTAACAGAAACGGGGTTTCTTTGATTGCCAACGCAATAATTAGCCCGAAGCCATTGCTGTCTTGAACTAATGACCATGTATAGGGCGTTGATTCTTGCGTAAATAAAGCAAAGAAACGAAACAGCCAACCAGATGGCGCGAATGTTAGGGCGAACCCAATAGCAAACGCCACGTGAGGCATGGCAAGTAGCGGCGAAAGCCATTTTTCAATGCGATTCCAACCACGCGTCCCCCAACAACGCTGAAGAATTAAAAATGTGATTGTTACTGCCAGCAATGTGGCGGTGACACCAGAAACAACCGACAGTTGAAGTGCATTAAGGCTACCAGGCCATGCCAGCATGGCGCGCCAACCATCAAGGTTTGGTTCGGTTAATCCTAGAACGGGAAGGTAGCTGGTGGCAGAAAGTAACACACCACCAAGCCCAGGAATTAAGGGTAAACAACATACTGTCAGCGTCATAACGTACAGCAGACGTAACATGCTTACCCCTTAACTAATGGTGATGTATAGCACATTACCATTATTGGCCGTAGCGCTCGAGCCATGCTTTTTCTAACGCAACTTGCCAGCTCGGATGTGGTTCAGGTTGCGATTTAAACAGGGGTTTACTGCCAACACTCGACAGTGTCACCACGGCGGGATCTCCCCATACATCGCTGTTTGCCTTGCGGGCTTGTGCTTCTTCACTCATGAGGAAGTTAATCGCGACTAATGCTCCTTCTTTGGCGTTGGCATTCCAAGGCACACCCATGTAGTGAATGTTTGAAAGCGCACCTTTATCAAACGCAAAGGTCTTTGCTGAAGGCGCGAGTGTGCCGTTTTTAACCGCAGTTTCCGCCGCGTTTGGATTAAATGTAATGGCGAGTAGTAGCTCACTGTCGTCTAACAGTTGCATGGTTTCTGCACTACCGGCAGGGAATTGTTTACCATTGCGCCAAGCGACGGGGTGGAGCTCATCTAAGTAAGCCCAGAGTGGCGCAGTGATCTCACCAAAACGTGCTTCATCAACAGGGACGTAAAGTGGATCACTGTCTGTTGCGAGTTCAAGCAGAGCCGCTTTCAAAAAACTGGTGCCATGAAATTGCGGTGGTTTTGGATAGGCGATTTTACCCGGATTCGCTTTCGCCAAACTCAGCATTTCTACAAAGGATCTCGGTGGATTTGCTAGGGTCTTTTCATCATGAATAAAGACAAGTTGGCCGACACCCCAAGGCGCTTCTAAGCCATTCGTTGGCTCAGTAAAGTCAGCGGTGACTGGAAGTGACTTATCGACAATTGACCAGTTTGGTAGCTGTTCGGCAAACGGGCCAAATAGCAGTCCATTGGATTTCATCGATTTAAAGTTTTCACCATTGATCCATACCATATCCACACTGCCGCCTTCGATTTTACCAGCGGCTTTCTCCGCAACCAAGCGGTTAACGGTTTCTGCAATGTCTGACACCTTCACATGCTCAAGCGTGACGCCGTAACGTTCGTTAAGTGTGTCACCAGCCCAGCGTAAGTAAGCATTGATTTCTTGGCTGCCCCCCCATGCGTTGAAGTAAACCGTTTGTCCATTGGCATCTTTTTCAATCTGTTCCCAGTTTGAGAGGTCAGCTGCGATGCTGACAGAACTAACACTGAGTGCACATGCAGCGGCGATTGATAAGTAATTCATGGTTAATTGTCTTCCTTAATGTCAATTAAGCGCGATTGTTTTTTGGCGCGTTACGCATCCAAGCGTGGAATTTCTCGACCCATGCCAGTAATCCTTGTGGCGCGTTGTTTTGTTTCCAAACGCCTGCAGTGTACTTTGTGGCTTCACTCATGGTGGGGTAAGGGTGAACCGTACCAAGAATTTTGTTCAGACCCAGCCCATGGCGCATGGCGAGTGTGAATTCTGCGAGTAAGTCGCCAGCATGCGAACCGACAATGGTGGCGCCTAGTATTTTGTCTTTGCCTTTTGGTGTGATGACTTTGATAAAACCGTGGTCTTCGCCGTCAGCAATCGCGCGATCTAGGTCGTCTATACCGTAGTGTGCCACTTCATATTCGATGCCTTGTGCGATGGCTTCTTTTTCATTGATGCCTACACGTGCAACTTCTGGTGCGGTGTAAGTTGCCGCAGGCATCACAGAATAATCAGCTTTGAACTTCTTGAAGTCGCCAAACAAGGCATTTACAGCGGCATACCATGCTTGGTGGCCTGCAGCGTGTGTTAACTGGAACGGGCCAGCTACATCGCCAACAGCAAAGATATTTGGATAATTGGTTTGCAGATAGTCGTTCACTTTTACTGTGCCGCGATCTGTTAACTCAACACCGATGTCTTCAAGGCCAAAGCCTTTGGTGTTGGCAACGCGCCCTAGCGCGAGCATGACATGGTCAAATTCCACCACGATTTCTTCGCCACTCTTATCAAGATAAGCGCGTTGAATGTCGCCGTCTTTTTCAAAGCGAGTGGCTTTGTGACCAAGCAAGATATTAACGCCATCTTCCGTTAAGCCTTTAACAACCAACGCTGCGGCATCGGCATCTTCACGGATCAACAGTTGGTCAGCCATTTCGACCAAGGTAACATCGGAGCCTAGACGAGAGAAACTTTGTGCCAGTTCAGCGCCAATAGGGCCACCACCTAATACCAGCAGTTTCTTGGGTAACTCTTCCAGTTCCCATACGTTGTCTGAAGTGAGGTAGCTAACGTCAGCGAGTCCAGGAATGCCCGGAACTAATGGCCGCGCTCCAGTGGCAATTACGATGTTTTTGGTTGTAAGCCGCTCCCCATTCACTTCGACTTCCCAAGGCGAAAGGATTTTCGCTTCTCCTTGAATACACTCCACACCAAGCTTTGTGTAACGGTCGACTGAATCATGGGGCTCAATATCCGCAATCACTTGATGAACGCGGCCCATAACCTCTTTGAAGTTCACGCTAGGCTCGCCAACAGTGACGCCGAACTCACTGGCACGTTTGATTTCGTGCACTGAGTGTCCCGCGCGAATCAACGCTTTAGATGGCACGCAGCCCGTGTTTAGACAGTCTCCGCCCATTTTGTGTTTTTCAATCAGCGTGACTTTCGCCTTCACTGCTGCGCCAATGTAAGTCGTTACCAATCCGCCAGCACCGGCACCGATAGCGATGAGGTTACGATCGTAAGTCACGGGTTTTTGCCATTTCGCGTAAACACGGCGCTTTTGAATGAAGTTCATAATAACCTTTGCAATAACGGGGAACAGACCAAGTAGCACAAGTGAAAGCAGTACGCCGGGAGACACAATGCCGCTTAGTGAATCAATTTGGGCGAGTTGCGTACCAGCATTGATGTATACCGCTGTGCCCGGAAGCATGCCGATTTGGCTGACAACATAGAAGGTCAATGTGCGGATAGGGGTTAGACCCATCAGCAGATTAATAAGGAAGAATGGGAAGACGGGAATCAAACGAAGTGTCAGTAGATAGAAAGGACCATCATTTTCGACGCCTTCGTTAATGGTTGTAAGTTTGTTGCCAAATTTGTTTTGAACAGAATCTTTCAGCAAGAAACGGCTGACGAGGAAAGCCAGTGTGGCACCGATGGAGCTTGCAAAAGAAACCAGAAGCAATGCCCACCAAAAGCCAAAAAGTGCAGCCCCAAGCAAAGTCGCAATGGCTGCGCCTGGCAATGAGAGGGCGGTCATGGCGATGTATACCAAGAAGTAGACAACGCTGGCAGTTAAGAAGTTTTGTGAAATGCTGTCTTTGAGAGACTCATGCTGTGCTTTTGCATTTTCAAGTGTAAAAAGCGCCCCTAAATCAAAGGCAAACCACGCAATAAATATGGCTGCGATGATAAAGATAATGCCTAACTTCTGTTTATTCATCTGTATTCCTTTATGAGTCACTTACTGCAAATCAGTGTTCCGAATCTCGGGCACCATCGCCAAATGACTTAAGCAATTTGAAAGTGCTTGTTCAGTGAGAACATGCTCACTGCCCATCCTTAGCTTAAGTGTATAACGTCATTGTTATTGAATGGCTTATCTCAATGAATTATTGCGTTTATTTGCCAAGACTGTGACCACAATAGGCCCAATCAAAATTCGAAATATGCAGCAAGTTGTGTTTTGGGTTTCAGTGCTTTTGCTAAGAAATAAAGACCTGCAAATTTGGGATTTCATTACACTCTTCATCAATTTTTTCGAATCTAGTACGAGAGTTGTCGAGGTTTGGATTTGAGATTTCATTTAATTTATTGATTTATAGTGGTTATATTGCGAATTGCGTATTGGAATGATAGCGGTGCTCAGAGCGAAAAACGGGAACGAGCAGAAATGGTCACCGAGAGAAAGTGATAAAAGAGGTGGTTATAAGCAGTATTTCGAATATTGAATGGCTAACAATGACAAAGGAACCACGGCAAGTGTTGTAGCACCAACGATGTGATAGTTACGGTGCCAGTATCTTTGTGCAAAGCTATTGAGCCTCAAGCCCCAGAGGATGACAACAGCATTAATGCTAATAAAGACGATCACTAATACTGAAAGAAATGACGGCGCAAACATTCCGTCGACAAGCGCTGCGTAAAATGAGATCGGCAATAAGAAGCAGAAAAACACTGCCCACTTAAAACGTCGAGGCCACTTACGAAAATGGTCTCTAAAGATCCTGTCAATTTGGTCTGGATAGGGTCTGCTGTAATGCATCTTATTGTTGCCATTCATCTATCTACTCTTTTGGCTTAGTTCAAAATTCCAACCAAAGATAGTCAACTAGATGCATTTAGCATAATAAACGTGACGAATGTCGCATAAATGGGATTATTGGTTTTTTGGCAGCCTTAAAATGAGATTTGTGATAATTGCTTATTTATAGATAAAAAGCTCGTTAGAAGCATGGCCTATAAGCAATGGAACATGATGTTCTTTTCGATTAACTGAAAGAATTGAACGTAATATTGGGGTAGATGATTGGTTGTTTGTGAAGATACGGTATGAAATGCGCTTAGTGCGGTGTGAGAGGCGAATTCGAGAGAGTGGTGAAACTGAAAGACTGGGCGAAGATAGATTCGCCCAGTCGATCCCTTGATTGTTCACTTTAGGGTACCGACAGGGCGAAATAATGAAATTTTTACTGTCTTAGTGTTTCTAACAGTTCATCGCGTCTCTGAGGAGAGACGACAGACCAGTGTTTACCTTCAATTGCGCCTTCTAGCGCCCAAAGAAGTTCTAGACTTAGCGTATCGCTATGTGACTTTTGTAGAGCTTGATAAGCCCTTACGGCACCTTCAGTTTGCAATTGCTCAACAGAATCGATTCCTGCTTTTTTCAGCATACGTTCTGTCGCAAGTCTTAGGTTTGGCAAATCTTTGATACGCGTTGGCGCCGCAGTCTTCTTTTCTTGTTGATCATCTTTGGCGATGGCATACGCAATATTCGCATAATTCATCAGAACCTCTGATTGATCCCACAACGTTTCTGGTATGGCATAGTATTTTGTTGTGACAGGGAAGCCACGTTTCTTGTAGACGTAGGGCGTCATCGAAAGTTTAATGAAATCGGCTTCATTCGCTTGACCAGCGCGAAGATGAAGTTGGTCGTTGACGACCAAGGCGAACATTGTCTCGTCGCAAAAGACACCAAACCCGCCAAACATAGAACGCGATTTGATTTTGCCCAGACATTCGAAGAATTTTAACGTGTTTTTTAGTGTTGGTTTATCCATGTGACTTATTCTCAATCATTACGTTCCGTTCCTGGATGAGCGGTCAAGGAGCAACGTAGCAAAGCTAATTCAGAGAATTGTCAATGTACCGAAAAGTAATTTCGGTGTATGAATGCTAACGTCATCGGTAACTCCGCTACCACCAACACAAAATTTTTGTGTGCTGTGAGGCCGGAAGCTTTGCGTCCCACGCTTTCGCTGTGGTTTGCCTTTTTCTTGACGACTATTAGCTTAACTGAATCGCATCATATTGTCGTTATTGCTAGTCTCAAAAAATGTGATCTTGCTTCAGATAGAGTCTTATTGATATGAATGAAAATATCAGGTTCTCTTTGTAATTGAAGCCATTTTAACCAAAGCGGTCATTTTTTAATTGAGTTAAAGATTAGCACTAGAAAACTAGACAAACTATGCTTATTGAGCTGGATCTCAATAATGAGAAGATTTTGTTAAATTTTCTTGTCACATAAAAAAATAGCCCGCCAAAAATGGCGGGCTATTGATGAACTTTGTGTGTTAAAACTATTCGGCGTTTAGATTTTTCACTGAATTACGAATAATCAGTTCAGGCTGCATAACGAAAATCTGTTGCTTGTTTTCTTTGTTCGCTAAACGTTCCAACAATAATTTGATTGCCGTTTTACCCAAGCGGTTTTTGGGCTGATGGATCGTCGTTAGTGGTGGCGAGAAAAATGCAGCCAAATCGATATTGTCGTAGCCAATGATCGAGATGTCGTTTGGTACGTCTAGACCCGCTTGGCGGAATGTACTGATTGCTGCCAATGCCATAATGTCGTTAAAGCAAAATAGTGCCGTTGGACGCTCATCAAGTGCTAACAATTTGTTTGCTGCTTCTACCGCTGTGTCGCATTCGAAATCTGCATCTACAATCCAATCTGGATTTTCTTGTAGTCCAGCTTCTGCCAGCGCTTTGCGGAAACCGGCAAGTCGTGTTTGGCAGGTTAGCTTATCCAATTGGCCTGACATACAACCAATTTTCGTATGGCCGTTATCAATAAAGTATTTCGTCGCAATATACCCACCGAGTTCTGCATTGTCTTGAATGCAGTCAGTGTTGACGTGCTGCGTTCCCCAATCCATCACGACCATTGGCAAATCTTGCTTTCTCTCAAGAAGGGCAAGCAGTTCCTCATTGAGGTCTGAACACATTACCAGCAAACCATCGACACGCTTTTCTGCCAACATGCGTAAATAGTCGCGCTGCTTGGCGAGGTTGCCTTCTGTGTTACATAGGATCAGTGTATAGCCCTCTTTGTAACAGTACTCTTCTACGCCATGAACAACTTCCGCAAAGAATGGGTTTGTTGATTTGGTAACAAGCATGCCAATGGTGCGTGTTGAGTTGCATTTCAAACTACGCGCAACAGCACTGGGTGCGTAATTTAGGTCATCCACCGCAGCCCAAACTTTTTTGGTCGTATTCTCTGCGACAAAACGTGTTTTGTTGATCACGTGAGAAACCGTTGTGGTTGATACTCCGGCCATGCGTGCGACGTCTTTAATCGTTGCCATTTGGTATTCTTCTTATCATTTTCATCGGCAGCATGAGAAATGCTGGCTGCCTTACATGTTTACGCCGCTAACGAGGAGCGGCGTACTGGGTTCGACGAAACAGGTTTCCATTTTCTCGACCGTTTCGTATCAATGTGTGAAAGCACGTTTTTGAAGTGCATACATGCTTTCTTTATCTTGCATCGTAATAGGTAGTGCTAGAACACATGTCGGTTGTTTGCCGTTGATTAAAAGAATCAGCTTAAATCGTGACTCTTTATTCTGATGAACGTTCATTAGCACTGACGATGTGAACATTATGCTGGTTCAAGCATGTTCTCTTATGATTCGTCTTACACGGAAAGCGGCGAATCGTTCGAAACGAGTTGGAGTGACCTTGCCACCTAAAGCTACTAAAGATCGGCTCAAAATGTCACATTGAGCACGCCAAAAACCATTCCATCGACACAACACTAGGTGTTATGACCTTGTTGCTGTGAAAGAGATTTTTCAGCAATTTCTCAATGCCAATCGCTTGCGTTCACAGTTTACTGGCTCATGGACGCAGTCGCAATTATTCAATTGAAGCGACTCGCATAAGCTTGATGCGTATCAAGCTTGCGAAATCGCTACGATTTTCACTTTCTATCTCTAAAAAATGAAAAAACCGGGCAAGCCCGGCTTTTTGGTTTCGGGAGTAGGACGCTATTCGCCTTTTAGGAACGAGAGGTCTAATGCGACAAATGCGTTGAGGAGCACGCCAGACGCTTTATAAAAGCCAAAGCCATCGAATTGTTCAAGCGACTTCTGGAAGCTGCCTAACCATGGGGTAACCATGGTTTCTAAGAAAACCTGTTGCTCTTGCATCAAGGCTTCTTGTTTGTCTTCTTCGGTCTCTTTGTTCGCAAGAATGACCAAGTTACCCATGAAATCGAGGACGACAGCAAGATGGTCAAAGGGCTCATTGAAGTCTTTTCGTTGAGCGATGCCATATTTCTCCATCCATTGACCCATCTCTTGCGCAGGTTTGTCGTTGAGCAAACCAGTCTCGCCGATGTACATGGAGGCATAAGGCAATGCGCCCGTTTTTGGGGTGCTAAGGAACAAACCACAAAAATCAGCCGCGAGTTCCAATTGCGCGTCTTCGCGCAATTTTAATGCGGCTAGTGCGCTACGAAAACCTGCGATTGGGGCTTTCAATTCATCGGTCATGGCGAGCGCGGAATAGTAACTATCCATGCTGCTACCTTGATAGTTGATGAGATCTTCTTGGGTCAGCTCATTAGCAAACAGAGAAGACATCCACCAGTAAAACTCGGCGCGTTGTTCGTTGATGGCGTTAAATTCTTTCATTGTCATTCCGTCGTTAGGGAAGGGCAGAGAGAGTACAAATGTGTAAGAGTATAAGTGTATAGAATATGGAGTAAAAAAGGGCAGCTAAGCTGCCCTTTTTCTTCACTCTGTCTCTTATGCGATATCCATCGCTGGGAACAGTGGGTTCACATCATCCACAGAGGTTGGGCCGCTAAAGCCAGTAACCGCTGGAATTTTACCTGTGAACTTCTCGATCTCAACCAATGCAGTGTGCGCAGAGGTAGCTTGAGCGAGCTTCGATGTGCCGATATCTACAGTCAATACGTTTGGATCGCCGTAGGTACAAAGCGTGCCTGGCTTACCGCCTTCAAGAGGGGCATACCATGCGCCTTCTTCAATACGACATACGCCCGCTTTATAGTCGTCAGTCACCACTGCGCCTGCTAGCACTTGACCACGGTCGTTAAACACGCGAACAAGGTCGCCAGACACAATACCGCGCACTTTTGCATCCGCTGAGCTGATGTAGCAAGGCTCGCGACCCGCAACCGCATAGGTGTTACGGAAAGCGTCTGATGAACACAGTTGCGAGTGCAAACGGTAGTTCGGGTGACAGCTTTGCATGTGAAGCGGGTAGCTGTTTGACTTAGGACCACCATGGCTACGTTCTACTTTCTCGAACCACATTGGGTGACCTTGACAGTCGTCGTAACCCATATCGGCGATTGTTTTACAGTAGATTTCGATTAAGCCAGATGCAGTACCCAATGGCTCCAAATCTGGTTCGTTACGGAACGCTTGGTGGCGAACCCACTCTGTGCCTTCAGGGAACGAAATGAATTGCTCTTCTTCCCAGAACTTAACGAAGTTTGGCATACGAACGCCGATACCACGGCCTTGCAAACGCGCACCGTTGTAGATCTCTTCGATCCATTCCATTTTGGTTTTGCCGCCAGTGAACGCTTCTTCGCGATCGTAACGGGTGCAAAGCTCACGGAAAATATCAAAGTCATCTTTCGCTTCAAACATTGGCTCTACGATTTGTTTCATCGCAATAATGCCTTTGTTTGAGTGGTTACCAAATGACTCAATGTCATTTCGCTCGTAAGTTGTCGTTGCTGGCAGAACGATATCTGCAAAACGGCAACTTGCTGTCCACTGATGGTCAATAGACACATAAGTTTCTAGCTTACGCCACGCCTTGATCATGCGGTTACGGTCTTGGTGCTGGTGGAATAGGTTACTACCACATGAAATTGCCATTTTAATGTGCGGAAATTTCACTTTCTGACCATTGAAATCAATGGTTTCACCTGGGTTTTCAAGGCAATCTACAATACGTGCGATTGGGATATAGCTTGAGTAACCGTTGTAGCTACCGTTATGGATTGGGTCAACGCCAGTGACAGAGTTGAAACCAGACATAAGAGGGCCAGCAGAGGTCACGGTACCTGCATCGTTATAGTGCCAGCCGAAGCCGAAACCACCGCCAGGTAGACCAATTTGACCTAGCATTGCTGAAACAACAACGATCATCCATGCGTACTGTTCGCCGTGCTGCATACGTTGCAAACACCAGCCAGCCATGATTTGCGTGCGACCACTTGCCATGGTGCGTGCAAGATCTCGGATATCATCAGCAGGAATGCCACAGATTTTCTCTGCCCATTCTGGTGTTTTTGCTACGCCGTCTTTTTCACCCAACAGGTAAGGCAAGAACTTGTCAAAGCCTGTGGTGTAGTCTGCCAAGAATTGCTCATCGTGCAATTTCTCTGTGTATAGCGTGTACGCAATAGCTAGCATCAATGGCACGTCAGTTTGTGGGTTAACCGCAATCTGTTTGCCACCGAAGAATTTATAAGAAGAGGTTTTTACTGGGTCAACGTGGAATACCTTGATGTCGCCAGATTTAACTTTCTCAGCCAATTGCTGGTAGTAGCCATAAACGCTGTGGTCTGGAATCTGCCAACCAACTTGCAGGTTCTTAACAGGGTCGTTACCCCAGATCACGATGTTTTTGGTGTTTTCCAGTACGACAGGCCATGAAGTTTGTTGTTCGTAAACTTCCATTGCACCAGCAACATATGGCAATACCACTTGCGCTGAACCTGTTGAGTAGTCGCCCATCTTCGCAAGGAAAGTACCATGCAAACCAATCGCACGATGCATCATGGTACCAGCAACGTTGAGCTTGCCAACTGATTGCCAACCCGTGTTACCTGCGTACAGAGCACTAGGGCCATAAGTGGTTTGAACACGCTCCAACTCGTGGTGGAGGAAGTCCAACGCTTGAGACCATGGCACACGTACAAAGCGGTTATCACCACGTTGTGATGTGTCAGATTTCCAACCGTGTTTCAGCCAGTCAAGGCGCACCATTGGGTATTTAACGCGAGATGGGTTGTAAACCACTTCGCGAACAGCGTTAAGCATTGCTGTTGGGTGCGGGTCGTGCTCAAACGGGACGGTGTCTACCCAAATGCCATTTTCTACTTTCGCGCGGAAAGCACCCCAGTGTGAGCCGTGGATCACGTCACCTGAGAAGGTGTTTTTCGCGTCAGTCGCTGCCATTGCAGAGCGTGGTGCTAGTAAGCTACCACCGATAACAGCACCCGCACTTGCGGTTAACATGCCAGAGAGAAAACGACGGCGGGTAATGCCTTGTAGTTTTTCAGTCGCCATGTAGGAATCCTTATTCGTTTAAAGTTGAATTGGACAGGCACTTGAGCACCTGTCCATTGTTTATTCTTTTTATCGCTGCGGCAGATTAGTGCGCGCCAGCACCACCCGTGTCGCTACCATGGTTCTGCAGATACTTCAGCAGGGTGCGCTCTTCGGTTTTGCTCAGGCGGTAATATGCACTCATTGCTTTCAGGCTCGAAATCCAGCCGTTAGCGGTGAAGTGGCCTGGAGCAGGGGCTGCGTGACAAGAGTTACAAGAAGACGAGTACATTTCAGACGCGTAATCCCAAACAGGATCAATGCTGTCAATCAGGCCGTCTTTGGTCACGTAGGCGTTAACCGCGACTTGTTTCCAAGCGATGTTGGTCGCTTGGTCAACTTCTTCTGAAATTACAGTTTCAGTTGTTTTAACGTCTCCACGAATGGTTGCCTTGAATACACGTTTACCCATGTACTCGGTCATGACGCGGCCTTTGCCGTTGGTTTCGATCCAGCCTTGGATGCGAACTTTCAGCATGTCGCCTTCTTCAGCAATAACATCGATTTCAGACGCAGGAAGCAGTTGACCTTCTACTTTGCCGTTCGCATCAGCGGTCGCGAACAGGCTTTTCTCTTCGATTGAGAACAGCTTTTTAGCACCAGCAGGAACGGTTGCAGATGCGGTCAAGGTTTCGAATGTCTTACGGAAACCACCCGCCATGTTTGGCAGTTCGTGGGCAATACCTTTATGACATTCCACACACGCCATGTTTTCTTTCGCAGCAGGGATCATCTCTTTCATCGCTTGAACAGATTGTTTGCTGTGATCCATAGCGTCGTATGAGTGACAAGTCGTACAGGTTTTGTAGTTCTCGTCAGCCATGCGATCCCAGACTTTTTGGGCGAGCTCGAGCCGGTGCTCTTCGAATTTTTCAGGCGTATCGATCTTGCCAGTGATGAAGTGGTGATAAAGGTCTGTCACTGCGCCCATTTTACGCCATACCTTGCCTGTGAAATCTTTTGGCTGGTGGCAGTCAACACACTCAGCACGAATACCCTTGGCATTGCTGAAGTGGACAGATTGTTTATATTCTTCGTAGTTCTGCTGCATGGTATGGCACGACGTACAGAATTCAGTCGACGAGAACACCTCAAAGGTTTTGTTCATCGTGACCACACCTGCGATCGCAATGATGGCACCGATCAGTACCAACGCAATAATTGGATACTTGCGGCTTGGTTTCATCAGCTTTTGCAATAGCTTTTTCATAAAATGGATACACCCATAATGTTCTTGTAGTTAGTGATGGGTCATTCCCTGAACCGTGTTAGGAAAGCAAACCAGCGCACTTTAGCTACGTGTTTTTGATGCGTTATTTCGAGTGGCGCATAGTAACGGTTGGATGTGAATATGGTTACGCACCAAAATGAACGGTCAGGATCAAGTTGTGAAAGATTGTGAATAGCGTCAGAAAGAGTGCTGAGGTGTGCTAGCTATGTGCTTCTAAATGCTTAAAAAATTGAGGTTTTGCAATGTAACTCGCAAAACCTTAATTTTTGCCTTTTTGAAATCATCAGCTTGAGTGTGTAAAAAACTGAAAAAACCGTGAGATAAATCAAATTTCATCACCCATTTACTGTTACAGTGCGCGCCTTAGTGACGAATTGTGAACAGGATTGCGTTGAGCTATCACATTTTGGTCGTAGATGACGAAGTTGTTACTCGCACAATGATAAGCGGATACTTCGAAAAACAAGGATATAGTGTCAGTCAGGCCGCTGACGGCAGGGAAATGCACAAAGTTATGAATGACCAGCATATTGATCTCGTTTTACTCGATATCAATTTGCCGGGTGAAGACGGGTTAATGCTGACACGAGATCTACGCAGTAAATCTGATGTGGGTATTATTTTGGTCACGGCGCGTACCGACAGCATCGATCGCATTGTTGGTTTAGAGATGGGGGCGGATGATTACTTCACCAAGCCTCTTGAATTGCGTGAGTTGTTAGTTAGGGTCAGAAATTTGCTGTGGCGGATATCTCGCAACAACAAAGCGTCGGATGTCGAGAGTTTGCCTCGAGAAAATGATAAAATCGTTAACTTCAACGGTTGGACATTTGATATTGATCGACGCGCGTTAAGCAATAAGTACGACGCAGTAAAGCTGACTAAAGCTGAATATGAAATGCTAGTGGCTTTTACGGCAAACCCTAGTCGAGTGTTGAGTCGAGAACGCCTTCTCAACTTGATTAGCCATCGTGTCGACGCACCAAATGACCGCACCGTTGATGTGCTGGTTCGTCGCTTAAGAAATAAAATAGAAGCAGAACCTAAGAAACCACAGTTGTTTATTACTGTGCATGGTGAAGGTTACATGTTTGCAGGTTAATTGCCCTGCAATCTGAGAGAGCTATGAATTACATTCCCTTTGAAGATTACAAGCGTAAGTGGATTTTCACGCATCAGTCTATGCCTGTTGCCCCCGAAGATTACACGGAAATTAAGCCAATGGCAGAAGCACGTGGTGCGCAGTTATGGCGAGATTTCATTAGCAATGAAAGCCCGACACCAGACCATTTTGGTAAAGGTGATTGGCCTGTGATGCAAAGTGTGTGGGAAGGTGATGTTAACTGGCAAAAGGCTTGGGAAGATGAAGCGGATTTGCCTGAGGCATTCATTGCGCATTTCCCTTGGGAGGACAACGCCGTTGTCTATTTTTGCTATGAGAAAAGTAACATCATAGAAACGCGCTGGGGCATGTTCAAAAAGTACTGGAAGAACTTTCTGTTTTACGATGACAAGCCCTTGCTTATTGGTCGTAAGAACAAGCAGGTAGCCATGTTTGACCAAAACGGTACGGTGAAGTTGGGTACGCGCCCATAACTCTCATTACGTTTGCCTTCTTCGTTAAGGCTTACTGGTTGAAAGTGTTCATTTTATGAAAAAGCATAAGCGGAAACGCTTCTGCTTTTTTTGTTCATATTCAATAAGGTAAGCAACGCGTGTGCGCTTTTACGACTGCTAGTTGATGCTAATTAAGCCGATATTCGTGTAGTAACGAGTAATCATTCATGTCATTTGGATTGTTTGGAAGTGCCTTTCTGTTCATTTGTCGGAGTTTATCTATGTTTGGCACCCCTTGGTGGTGTGTTGCGGACATTTTGTGAACAGAGTTGAGCGATGCTGATAATAGAATCCCACCGGAATGGCGCGATACTTGCAGTTATTTTGTACGTTGCCGCTAGTTAAAAATGAATAGATAAAGGGACTTAGAATGAGAACCGCATTTTTTGCCGCCATGGCGTTGTTAGTATTGACTGCATGTTCATATATACCGACTTACGGTGTACATGGAAAGCTGGTATCCGTTGAGCAGCAAGTGATTGATTGCGAATACGAAGCGGCGTTGGATACGTTGCAACGATTTACTGTGGTGGGGAGTGCCAAAGAGAAAATGTGGGCATTTGAATATATGGGTGTCGTTTATCAAGAGAAGATGGATCTCGAGGCGTTCAATCACACGGTTGACCGTTTTCTGTTTAATGAAGTGGGCAGAGGTGTTGATCGCGCTGCAATAATTCATCAGTGGAATGAAACCCGCCGAACCATTCGTGAAAAACGAGTTTATCAATTAGGTCGTGCGGAATGTGCCACAAACTTTGTGAAATAGGAATGAACTGATTGTTGTATTTTATTGTTAGCCTAGTTCCACTTTTTTAGGTGGGTCGCATTTTTTACGCATCTATTTAAAAGATAAAGGAACTTTTTATAGACCTCACAGTTTTCTTATTCATCAGATACTAAATTAGCCCTGTGTTCAAAATCAGTCAGTAATGCAGGCCGCCACTTATCGACTGATTCTGAACCACAAGACTTTCATTTCTTTCTGTTTTTAGTTTGTAAGCTGAAGGAAATAAATGAGAGGGCGGAACTCTAAAGCCGCTAGCAAAACTCGAGGAAAACCAGTGTCGGTATTGGCCTATTGACGCTGGTTTTTTTCATTTCTGTCGTTTGTGATTTGCTTCAGGCAAAGAAAAAGCGGCAATCATCAGCCGCTTTTTTCGTTCACCGTCTTTGACTAGGAATTACGATACGGCTTACCCGCTTTCTCCATCACAGCCGCATACTCTTTGAATACTTCTACCACCCGTTTGTTGCGTGGGCTTGTTTCTGCCACTTCATCCCAGAATTTATACGCTTCCAGCTCCACTTGTCGCCACTCTTCGTCTGGAATCGTGGTGAGCTGCATTTTGGTGCCCTGAGTTCTAAGTTTTGCCTCGCCGCCCCAGTACCAATGCTGACGATAGTAGTGAGATGTATCCATCATCATGTTGAACAGCACTTTTAAGTGTTCTGGTAGGGCATCCCAACGTTCAGAGTTTGCGAAGAATGACCCGCACCAAGCGCCAGAAATATTGTTGGTTAAGAAGTAGTTAGTGACATCTGCCCAGCCGACTGTGTAGTCTTCGGTAATGCCTGACCATGCTATGCCATCAAGTTCGCCAGTTTGAACCGCCACTTCTACATCTTCCCATGGCAAGGTGACTGGAATAACACCGAATCGTGATAGGAATCGGCCTGCAGTTGGGAAGGTGAAAATACGTTTGCCTTTGAGATCTGCGAGACTATTGATTGGATCAACGGTGGCGAAATGGCAAGGGTCCCAAGAGCCTGCGCTTAGCCAAGTCACACCTTTAACTTCATCGTAGGCTTCTTTCCAAATTTCCTTCAAGCCATATTCTTCAAACAAAACTGGCACATCAAGACTATAACGGGTTGCGAAAGGGAAATAACCACCAAATACGGAGATATCTACCGGGGCAGCAATCGAGTCATCGTCACTTTGTACGGCGTCGATGGTTCCTTTTTGCATTGCGCGGAACAACTCGCCTGTTGGAACAAGCTGGTCGGCGAAATACAACTCGATCACCATCTCGCCATTGGCAGCAATGTTGAATGCATCCACGGCTGGCTTAATGACGTGTTCGGCAAGAGCGGGGCCAGCATATGTTTGCAAACGCCAACGAATCGGCTCTTTGGCAGAAACAACGGCGGGTGCGCCCATGATGGCGGTCGCACTACCCGCACCGACGATCCCTGCTTTTTTCAAAAAATCGCGTCTATTACTCATAGCGGTGTCCTTTTCACATATAGGTTTGATGTTGCACTGTTTGACGCTACATCGTTTGGTTTACGTGTCTCGGTGTTATACCAATCTGATTAAATATTCGGTCATTCTTGCTGGTTAAAATCGACAATAACGGCGTCAGATATTTTGTAGGTAGAATAACTACTTACTGCAATATCTTCCTTGCTCTTGACGATTTTCCCGGCGCAAATTTATGACCACCTACTTAATCCAATTGGTATTACACCTTGCTCGTCTTACTTTTGAGTCTAGGTTCTTTTGCCAGCTATCGGCTGTAATGCCATTCTGGCAGCCACAAGGCGACTTGTGGGAAAACCATCACGATGACAAGCGCGCCCATCATGATGAGTACAAACGGAATAATGGAACGGTATATATCAGTCAACGAGACTTCTGGAGGCGCCATTGCCCTCATCAAGAAGAGGTTGTAACCAAATGGCGGCGTCATATAGGCAATTTGGCAGGTAATGGTGTAGAGCACGCCATACCAAATGAGGTCGAAGCCAAGTAATTTGACCAAGGGAACATAAAGCGGCGCGACGATGACCAGCATGGCGGTATCGTCGAGAAATGTGCCCATGATGAGATAAGAAAGCTGCATCAGAATCAGTACTTCCCAAGGCGTGAGCCCCAACCTGTCGACGAATAAGGCTTCAATCGCTTTGACTGCACCTAGCCCGTCGAATACTGCACCAAAACACAGTGCTGCCAGAATAATCCACATGAACATACAGCTAATGGCGAGGGTTTTTCGCAGTGTGTTTTCGATCACTTGTTTTGTCATGCGACGCTTGATTATGGCGGCGACCGTCGCAGCGAGCGCACCGACAGCGGAGCTTTCGACCAAGCTGGTTACGCCCATGAGGAACAGGCCAGTCATTGAGAAAAAGATCCCAAGAGGAAGTACACCTGCACGCAGTAGCTTGAGTTTTTCAGAGAAGGGGACGTTACGTTCTTCTTCTGACAGCGCAGGGCCAAGTTGTGGCTGAAGTTTACAACGTATGACGATATACATGACGAACATGAACGCCATGAGCAAGCCGGGGAACACGCCAGCTAACCATAATTGCCCAACGGGTTGTCTCGCGATCATGCCATAGAGCACCAGTACCACACTGGGAGGTACGAGTATCCCAAGAGAGCTACCCGCCTGAATGACCCCTGTGACCATGATTTTGTCATAGCCTCGCCGAAGCAGCTCGGGAAGGGCGATACTGGCACCGATAGCCATGCCCGCCACACTTAAGCCATTCATGGCGGAGACGGCCACCATCAAGAGAATTGTCCCAATAGCTAACCCGCCGTGAATCGGCCCCATCCAAACGTGGAACATTTTGTAGAGATCTTCGGCAATACCGGATTCTGACAGCATGTAACCCATGTAGATGAACAGGGGTAGGGTAAGCAGTGGGTACCACTTCATGAGTTTCATTGCGGCGCCGAATGCGATTTCTGAGCCGCCATCGCCCCAAAGCAATAATGAAGCGATAACGGCGACAGAGCCTATGGCGGCAAAGACGCGTTGGCCTGTTAGCAACATCAACATCATGGAGGAGAACATTAGCAGTGCGATCAACTCATAGCTCATTGTGCATCTCCTTCTGCTGAACTCGCTGGCGGATCAAGAGGTGCACGTAATTTCGCGATATCTTTGAGCATGACGGCCGTCGCTTGAAGGATCATAAGGAAGATGCTGACGCACATGATAATTTTGATAGGAGACATATAAGGTCGCCAAGCGGAATAGCTACGTTCGCCATATTCCAAGGCGTAAGTGGTGCTGGAAATACCGCCGTAAAGCAACACGGCGAGATAGATAAACAGAAAGAGGACGGTAACAGTGTCAACCATTGCCTTGGTTCGCGGTGACCAATTTCCATACACTAAATCCATGCGGACATGGCTATTGAGTTGCATGGAATAGGGGCCCCCCAGCATGTAGTAAGCAACCATGACAAACTGCGCCATTTCCAATGTCCAAAGTGACGGAAAGAAAAAGGTTTTGGTGACAGAGGAATAAACGAGGATGCCAAGCATGAGAAAAATGAGGTACATAGCGAAACGGCCTACATAGTAGTTAATCGTTTCTACAAACCTGACATAGCCTGCTAGCGGTGAGGGCAGATACTTCAGTGTCTCATCGGCTTCATCGCGGGTAGAGTCCATGAATCATATCCTTATGATGATCATTAGTTTCGGAGTTAATTGCGCGTAGCTTGGCGCAAGAAATTCAGTAGCCATTTGGTGACATTGCCGCTATCAGGTGTATGAGTCAGTGATGCCTGACCTTTATCGATAACGGCTTCGGGAATACGGTCACGCCGAGTTTCCATGAGATCGAAAGAATACGCGCGGCTGAATTCGGGGTGTCCTTGAATGGCAAGAAAGTGATTGTCTACGGTGAACATACCAATGGGACAAAATTCACTTCCTGCTAGGTTTTTTCCGTGCTTGGGTAAACGACTCACTTGATCTTGATGGCTGACGACCAATGAGAATTTTCTTGTATCAGGATCCAGCCAATCAGCATTGGCTTTGATTTCGCTGGTGGCGATACCAACACCCCAGCCACGTTCTGATCGGCGGACCTCCCCACCTAGCGCTCGCGCCATCATCTGATGGCCAAAGCAAATACCGACAGTCGGCTTGCCTTCAGCGTACAGAGTGCGAACAAAGGCTTCGAACCTATTTATCCATGGCAGGTCGTCGTACACGCTGTAGCGACTCCCTGAAATAATGTACCCATCGCACTCGTCGATTTGCTGCGGATATTCTCCGTCAATCACCCGATAGAAGTGCAACGACAATTCTGGATCTTCGCGAAATAGAATCGCGGCGAACATGTTTGAATAGTTCTGATGTGTCGCTTGAAGCTCTGTTTTCACATCATCGCAAAGTAAAATGCCAACCTGCATACGTCGTCCCCACTACACGCCGTTGCCATTTACAGCATCTGAGAACAACTGGCTGTATTGCTTCGCGGTGAATGAAATCGGGTTACCGCCCGCTGAAGGGTCGTTCAGCGCCATTATGCCCACCAGTTCGGCGTCTGATTCAGTAATGCCGATTTCACCCAATGTATGCGGTATGCCAACCGATTTTCTCAGCGCTAATACCCAAGCCAGCACGGTATCTGTACCGGTTCCTTGAATATCTAAATCAAGGTACCGAGCAAGTCGTGTCATTTTGTCTTCGATTTGATCGCGATTGGCGTTGAGCACATAGGGCATCAAAATAGCGTTGAGTAAGCCATGATGACTGTTATATAAAGCGCCAAGACTATGAGCGATGGCGTGCATCGCCCCCAGCCCTTTTTGAAAAGCCGTTGCGCCCATGCTTGATGCGACGAGCATTTGCGTTCGTGCATCTATGTCTGCGCCATTGTCGACGGCGGTTGGCAAGTTGTGCTTGATAAGTCGAATGCCTTCTATTGCGATCCCTTCAGCCATTGGGTGATAGAACGGAGAGCACAGACCTTCGAGATTATGTGAGAGGGCATCCATGCCAGTTGCCGCCGTGATAGCGGCTGGCAAACCGACTGTCAGTGTGGGGTCGAGGATAACTTTTAGCGGCACCATAGCTGGGTGAAAAATGATGATTTTTCGCTTCTCGTGCTCGTTGGTGATGACTGAGGCGCGACCCACTTCAGAACCCGTACCTGCAGTGGTTGGTATAGCAATAACTGGCGCAATTTTGTCTTCATTGGCCAGCGTCCAGTTGTCGCCGACATCTTCGAAATCCCAAAGCGAACGTGTCTGTTGCGCGGACAATGCAATGGCCTTGGCGCAATCTAGTGCTGAGCCGCCACCGAGCGCAATAACGCCATCATGTTCGCCGCCAACAAATGCACGATTTCCTGCTTCTACATTTTGGCCAGTCGGATTGCCTTGCACGTCACTGAACAGGGTCGGTTCAATGCCTGATTGCTGACATAACTCAATGATTTGATTGGTCATCGGTAATGCCGCGATACCAGGATCCGTCACCAGTAATGGCCGACGCATACCGAGATTGTGACATGCATCAGGGAGTTGCGAGATTGCACCTTCACCCGCGACCATGGCTGTGGGGTAGTTCCAAGAAGAAAGGCTCATGGTTTGCTCCTAAACGCGCTTAAAGTGAAAAGATTTGGGACGTGTCAATTGTTCAAAGCCAACTTGGGACAGTGTGCAACCGCGTCCACTGTTTTTGATACCCACCCAAGCAAGCGCAGGATCGAGGTAATCACAGCGATTAAGAAACACGGTACCAGCCTCAACCCGCTCTGCCAGTTGCTCTCCTCGTGCCTCGTCTTGGGTAAAGATTGCCGCTGTCAGACCAAACTCGCTGTCATTCATTAAGCGAAGTGCTTCATCGTCATCTTTCACTTTTTGGATACCGAGTAGTGGACCGAAGGTTTCTTCGGTCATCACACGCATAGCATGAGTGACATTGACCAGTAACTGAGGGGCAAGGTACGGCGTATTGGGTTGATCGGCAGGAAAGTGATGCGGGTCGATCAGGGCTTTAGCGCCTTGATTGATCGCCTCTTGTGTTTGAGCGCGCACGAAGTCTGCAGATGCAGTACGAACTAGCGGGCCTAAAGAAGTCTCTGGATTATCTGGGCGACCGAGTTTGTACTGTTTAACCAGTTCAATGGACTGATTGACGACATCGTCGTAGACATCTTCATGTACATATAAACGTTCCATGCCACAACAAGACTGCCCTGAATTGAAAAACGCACCATCAATGACGGTTTCCACAGCATTCTTGATCTCAGCGTCTTGGCGAATGTACGCAGGGTCTTTGCCGCCAAGCTCTAGACCTGTACCGATAAATCGACCTGCAACGGCACGTTCAACCATTGCACCGCCAGGAACTGACCCTGTGAAAGCGACATGGCGAATGCTGTGGTGTTGCATAACGCTTTCTGTGTCTGCATGAGATAAATGCAGATATTGAAAAACATCCTCTGGAATGCCTGCCTCAACAAAGGCAGCAACCATACGTTCTGCGCAAAGTGGTGTTTGAGCAGAATGTTTGAGGATCACTGTATTGCCCGCCAACAATGCAGGAACGATGGCATTCACGGCAGTAAGGTATGGGTAGTTCCAAGGCGCAACGACGAAGACAGTTCCAAGGGGAACACGTTTGATGTATCGGCGAAAACCTTGTTTCTCGGGTAACATGATTGGTGCTAGCGCCTCGGGCGCAATATTAATCATGTGTGTAGCACGCTCTACAAAACCAGCGACTTCTCCTTTGGTGTAAGCCATTGGTCGGCCCATCATCCATGTGACTTCTTCACCAATGGCATCTTGGTTTGCCACGAAACATTCCACGGCCTTTGTGCAAATGGCTTGGCGTGCTTCAAGAGGCAATGCTTGCCAATGTGTTTGCGCGGTCTGTGCTTTTTCCAGCGTAAGATTGATGACGTTGGCTGTCGCGTAAGGACGCTCGACATACACTGAACCATCAACGGGTGTGATTGTTTGAAAACGTTCCATGTTTCCCACCTAAATAATTTCGAAGTAGCGGTCTAATTCCCAATCCGTCACATGCTTACGGAACTCTCGTTCTTCCCATTCTCTTGATGCGGCATAGTGTTCAACAAAAGCATCACCGAGCATGGCCTTCGCGGCTTCGGATTGTTTGAACGATTGTGCGGCCTCCCACAAGGTGCGAGGCAGTTGAAGCTCCTCGGGATGCGTCATTTCGTATGCGTTACCGATGATTCGGTCATGAGGTTCGAGTTTGTGCTCGATACCGTAAAGACCTGAAGCCAGCGCAGCAGCAAGGGCGAGGTAGGGGTTAGCATCTGCCGCACCGAGGCGATATTCAATACGTTGAGATTTTTCAGATCCTGGGATAACGCGAAGTGATGTGGTGCGATTTTCCACACCCCACGTAGCATCAGTCGGCGCCCAGAAGCCGGGGATCATTCGGGAATAACTGTTAATTGATGGCGCAATCATGCACAAAAACTGTGGCATGAGACGTTGCTGACCTGCGAGGAAATGACGCTGTATGTCGCTCATGTTCAGCTCTGCGTCTGGCGCATAAAATGCATTCTTTCCTGTTTGTTTGTCACGTAAAGAGACGTGAATGTGCCCGCTTTGGCCGGGGTAGTCATTGCTCCATTTCGCCATGAAGGTCGCCATCATGTCGTTTTTCTGTGCGAGCACTTTCATGTAAGTTTTAAACAGGGCTGCTTTGTCAGCGGCATTGAGCGCTGAGTCATAGGCTAACGCGGCTTCAATTACACCAGGGCCCGTCTCGGAGTGGATGCCCTCAATGGGAAAGTCCATGGATTCGCTCATGGCGAGAATAGCTTTATACAACCCAGAATAGGTGGAGTTGCGGATCATGGAATAGCCAAACCAATCTGGCGTAATGGTTTTGAGGTTACGGTACCCTTTCTCTCGTGCGGAGTGTGGCGTTTCGTCGAAGATAAAAAATTCGTATTCTAGGGCCGCAAACGCATCAAATCCCATTTCAGAGGCTTTATCGAGTACGCGTCGCAGTGTGGCGCGTGGGCAAACTGCTTCAGCTGCACCTGCAAACTCGGCAATGAACATCACCATGCCATCTTCGTCCAGCACATCACGACACGTTTCTGGCAAAATTCGAGCAGGGGCATCAGGGTATCCTGTGTGCCAGCCTGTGAATTTCACATTGTCATACAATTGGTCTTTGACATCCCAGCCCAGCACCACATCGCAGAAGGCGAAGCCGCCATCTAGAGAGGAAAAGAACTTGTCTTTAGACATGTACTTGCCACGCATGACACCATCGTTGTCAAACACTCCCACTTTCACATGAGTCAGCTTTCTTTCTTCAACAATGCGCTTTGCATCCTCGGCTGATTTTACTTCCCGCGCTTCCATTGCCGCTCCTTGTATTGAAACCTTTGGCTATCGCACTAAATAACATTCACTGATCAACGATAGTTGACGCACCCAGAAGCACCGTTTCCAGTTTCATAGTCTGGCGTTCGGTAACGATCTAATGAAATTAAGGTAGGAGATGAAGCAAAAAAACTGCCACAACAATCACGGAAAGTGAGGCAATACTATAAGGATTGCTAATAGTAACGATCGTGATCACACTGCAGAGTAACGCCCGATGCGGATTTTCCCATCCAACCATGGATGAGCTTGGCGTATTTTATTTAAGTAGTGGTCTCTGAGTATTTTGCAGCTGTCGTGGGCAAGCGTTTCCGGTAAATCACCCAGCTCATTGCGTCGAGCGATGAGTGTTAAGTAGCGGAAAAATGTGTCTTTTTCAGGAAGTGGCAGACAGGTGATTTGCTGACGAAACAACTCACCTTGCATGAGGCACAATGGCGTAGTGAGAGCCCAACCTAAACCTTGTGCCACTGCAGATAGCACCGCATAGGTGTTGTCGAGTTGCATGCGGTCCGGCACATCCAAGCCCTGCTGGTGAAGATAAGTCTCAATTGACTGACTAATAAGACTTTGTTGACTGTATCTAACCATGTCTAAATGTCTGCTAAGAGCGGGTAATGACGTGCATAAATCTGGGAATCTCTCGTGGAAGCCACGAGGAATGACAAGTACGAAGGGCTCTTTGAGTATTTGGCAGCGCCTAAGGTTATCTTGTTTTTCGAGTACATCATCAGAAATGATAATATCAATACTACGACTCAGTAACCCTTGCTGGTGGAGATGTGAGTAGCCCGTCATCATGGTCCAATTCTCGGTGTGCTTTTTCACTACCTCAATCAGAGGCTGCCCGACAGTTGCGGCGAGTGAGTCCACCATGGCAATTCTTACCAAATGAAGGCGATCAAAACTCCCTTTCGTCACCTCATGCTGAGTTTTGTATGCCTGATCGAGTAAATGAACGGATTGGTCATAGAAGTAACGCCCTGCCACGGTGAGTTCGACGGGGCGAACGCTGCGGTCGAGCAGTTTGACTCCGAGGTTGGATTCAAGTTGTGAAAGGATCTGAGAAACAGCGGATTGGGACATATTGAGCTGTGCGGCGGCGGCAGTCATATTGCCAATCTTTGCCGTTGCGACGAAAACATCTAACGCTTTTAATTCAAATCCCAATGCTGGCATTGTCACCTCATCATCTGTTGCTTAAACACTGTCGTGTTTAAGCGTAGCAACCAGGCGAATATTGGGATGTTATTTCAGTGAGTTAACAATCGCAAAACCAAGAAACTGCGAATAGCAGTTTCTTGGGGCTTGGTATTTTACTCAGTGGTTAGTGCCTGAGTTATAGGGGCGTCAGCGAGGAGAATGCTATTTGCTAACGCCATCAGCTCGGGATAGACAAGAGTACTTTGCTTCGCGATACAACGTTGCTCATCAAGCACATCTTGCAAAATGTCTTTTGTGGTAAGCGGGTTGGCGAGTACCACACGGAATACATGCGTCGACCGCCCATCAAGATGAGTGGGCGTTAATGTGGTACGTGATACAAAGTTCTGACCCGCTTCTCGCTGTCGTTTTTGAATGAAAACCGTCAACGCATTCAATTGTTCATGAAGCGTATCTTTTTGGTTTGATGTGGCAATGGCGTAGGCTTGCTTTACAGATTCAGGAACGTAGCGATAGGTCAGTAAGCACAACTCGGGTTTGCTGATGATCTCAAAATCAGACTGCTGCGAGACTAGGTTGGAAAAGTACTCGGCTTTTTCGACGCTTTGGTCAATCAACAATTCGTAACCTTGACGACCAATGATGTTGAGGCTTGCAAACAGCAGCATTGCCATGCCACCACGTGACCCCTCAAGGGTATGGCTGCCGAGATCTTTTGAGCCCTTACGTAAAATGTAATCAGCGTGATGCTCAATAGCTGAAACCAACGATGGGTCTTTGAATATCACCATGCCAGCACCCATGGGCACATACATTTGTTTGTGAGCGTCAATGGTGACGGAGTCTGCACGCTCAATGCCTTTGAGCTTTGGACGTTGCGTGTTCGAAAGCAGGCTTGCTCCTCCCCAAGCGGCATCAACGTGAAAGTGCATACCTTCGCGTTCGGCGATATCTGCCATGGCATCTAGCGGGTCAATGTTGCCCGTTTCAGTTGTTCCAGCAACACCAATTAGCGCAAATGGCTTGATGTTTTTCTTCTTGAGTAATGCGACAGTTTCTTCAAGCTTATCGATACGAATACGGTTGTTTTCGTCGGTAGGAATCGCAATAAGAGATTCACGACCAATGCCCAGAACATCGGCAGATTTCTTTAACGAATAATGCCCGCGTTCGGAGACAAGAATGGCGAGATCCTCGTAACCATAATGTTTCATGGCGCGAAACAATCCTTCCTCAGCGACACCTTTAAAAGCGCCATCTGATTTTAGGGCAGCATTTCGAGCGACCCAAAGCGCAGTAATGTTTGCGATGGTGCCGCCAGAGCAGAATGCGCCAAGCGAGTGCTCAGCACTGTGCATCCAGCTATCATAGAATGCATCATCTTGCTGATAAATAAGGTTATGAAGCATGCCCAACACTTGACGCTCTAGAGGCGTGAATGCTTTTGATGTTTCGATTTTCACCGTGTTCTGATTGAGCGCAATCATGATCTTAGAGAGTGGCATCAAAAAGTAGGGTAATGCTGAGGTCATGTGCCCAATAAATCGCGGCGAAGAAGTGTGTACAGATTGCGCGACCAGTTTGTCGAGTAAAAACTCTGTGTGGTCAGAAACAAAAGACGGCTGTTCTGGTACGTTGGCGTTACAGAAGTCTTTTTCTATTTCCGTCAGTGAATATTCGGTGGCAATGATGTGGTCTTGCAGGAAACGATTTAAGTTCTGCGAGATCGCCTGTTCAATCGTTCCCAAAGTGGAGTTTGGGGCTTCAGGTACAGTAAAAATACGGTGAAGGCTTTCTAGTGATGCTTTTGCCTTCTTTGTCTCAATGACCATATCAGGAATGCTTTCTCGAAGTTGGGTGGGGTTAGCTTACGCGACGCCGAACAATATGTATCGATGAGACACGACGAGAGTCATGCAACTTGGAGATTGTTCTTTCTAGTTGTCAGTAGGTAGATGAGGTCGCGATCGTCAAAAACTAAGGCAGTCCGTGCCGAACTGCCTGTTGGCGATAGCGACTATGCTTTTTTGTCACATTGAGTCTGGGACAATGCTTGCATCTCACTGTTATAACGTTCTAGCGGTACTTCAATTTCTTTTGGATGACTGAGTAGATCAGCGAGTGCAGAACGCAGGTCATAGTTACCTTCATGGGCTTTGCTTTGACGGAACTCAAACACTTTCTTTGCCGCTTCGGCAAGTTCACCTTGTGAGTGGCTCAGTGCTTTTATGTCTTCTTGCGTCAAGTTCAACCACGATTCAACGGGTGCGTCGAGGTTTAGTTTACTCGGGTCGTTTGCAATGTAGTAATCAAACGCTTCGTTATTCAGGGTAAAGTGATTGCGTCGGCCTTCAAGAAACCAGTTAGCAACGCCTTCTAAACTTGGGTCTTTCTTAATGGTTAAATCTACCAAGTTTTCGTACCAAGAAATCGACGCGTTGACGTAGTTTTCATATTTCTGAGTCGCACATGCAGGATCAATTTGATTGATGTCTTTGGCGACGGCAATGCCGGGAAGAAGAGTGGCAAGAAGAAGCAGGGCAGAACGACTCATATCGCAAATCCTTTTTGATCGAAGTATATAGCCATTGCAGAACGGCATATTTTTATTGTTGTTATGGTAATGGTATACCCAAATGACCTCAAGGTGCATGTTTCACTGAGAAAAAATCGTGATTAACCCATGGCTTTGACGAGGTTTTAAAGGGAAATTGTCATCAGATCAGAGTCATTGACCTCAGGAAGCTCAGATTGAAGGTAAAACGGTTATGACATCGAGAGAGTGGGCGCTTGGAGGTTACGAATTTTCGTTTCAGCCTAGACGATTCAGAGGATGAACGCGCCTAGGCTGAGTGATTACAATCCGTTATATGGACTGAAAAAAGATTACACTCTGAGTGCTTTCTCAGTGTCTTTGTCGAACAGGTGCACATTGTGTGAATCTATGGTTAACGGCAGCGTAGCGCCATCTTCAACCACAATATGTCCTTCCACTCGCAGTGTGATTTGATGCTCAGTACCAGATACATTGCCGTAAACCAGTAAGTCAGCACCTAAAGACTCTGTCAGAATGACATCCATAGACAGTTGTTTATTCGCTGGATTATCAGCAATTTGAAGATGCTCAGGGCGTAAACCGATGAGCAATTCTCTATCAGCGACGTCCAGTGGTTTCACGCAATCGCCATTCTCAAATACAAGCTGCCCGTCTTTGATTGCGCCGGGCACAATATTCATTGATGGGCTGCCAATAAATGTCGCCACGAACAGAGACGCGGGCTTATCGTAGACCTCAAGCGGTGTTCCGATTTGTTCAACGTCACCACCATTAAGCACAACGAGGCGATCAGCCAATGTCATGGCTTCAACCTGATCGTGCGTAACGTATACCGCCGTGGTATTGAGGTTGCGCTGAAGCTTTTTGATTTCAAGGCGCATTTGAACACGTAGCTTGGCATCAAGGTTCGACAGTGGCTCATCGAACAAGAAAGCCTTTGGACGACGAACAATCGCACGCCCCATAGCGACACGTTGACGTTGACCACCAGACAACTGGGAAGGTCGTCGTTTTAGTAGGTGGTCGAGTTCGAGCATCTGTGCAACGTCGTTGACTGTCTTTTCAATTTCATCTTTCGGTACACCACGGTTACGCAAGCCATAGGCCATGTTATTGAAGACGGTCATGTGTGGGTACAATGCGTAGTTTTGGAACACCATGGCGATATCTCGCTCGCCCGGTTCCCGCTCATTCACGCGTTGTTCATCAATGGAAAGCGTACCGCCAGAAATGGTTTCTAAGCCTGCAATCATGCGTAGTAGGGTTGATTTTCCACAACCACTTGGGCCGACGAGGACAATCATCTCACCATCATTGATGGCTAAGTCCACGCCATGAATTGCTTTGAACCCGTTTGGGTAAACTTTGCTTATTTGATCGAGTGTTACTGTTGCCATTCACGCATCCTCTGTGTGAAAGATTTCTATCTACCGGATAATTGGTGTTTATTTTTCTGTTTCTACAAGACCTTTCACGAAGAGTCTTTGCATACCAAGTACCACTAATACGGGGGGCACCATCGCCATCAAGGTGGTTGCCATCACTCTGTTCCATTCCACTTCGCCATCGCCCACCGCCAACATGCGCTGAATACTCATTACGATGGTGTAGTAGTTATCATCAGTGGTGATCAACAGTGGCCAGAGGTACTGGTTCCAACCGTAGATAAAGGTGATAACAAACAAGGCTGCGATGTTAGTGCGTGAAAGCGGAAGCAAAATATCAAAGAAGAACTTGATAGGGCCTGCGCCGTCAATTCGCGCCGCTTCGAGCAGTTCACCAGGCACGGTCAAAAAGAACTGGCGGAACAAGAAGGTAGCGGTAGCACTCGCAATCAAAGGTATGGTGAGTCCTGACATGGTGTTAAGCATGCTGAGATCAGCAATGACCTGAAATGTCGGCATGATCCGTACTTCAACAGGCAGCATGAGGGTCATGAAAATCACCCAAAACGCCAACATACGGCCAGGAAAGCGGAAATACACCACGGCATAGGCTGACAGGATGGAGATCGACAACTTGCCGAAGGCAATGCCCAGCGCCATTAAGGTCGAGTTCCACAACATGCCCGCAACCGTGATATCAAGCTCACGCGATGTGCCTTCGGTGAAGACTTCAATGAACACATCAAGGCCACGGTCGCCAAACCATAGCGGTGTCATGCCACTGACGAATTCTTTACTGTCGTGCGTTGCAGCGGTCAGTGCCAACCAAACGGGCAGCGCAACAATCAGCACGCCAGCAATCAGCACAAAGTGGCTGAAAAAGGTGAGTAGGGGTCGTCTTTCTACCATCAGTAAGCCACCTTCTTCTCAACGTAACGGAACTGAATCACGGTCAAAATACCCACCAAGATCATGAGCAGAACAGACTGTGCCGCTGAAGAACCTAAGTTCAAGCCAACAAAGCCATCTGAGTACACCTTATAGACCAAGGTGGTGGTTGAACTGCCTGGGCCGCCTTGTGTCATCGCGTGGATAACGCCAAAGGTATCGAAGAAGGCGTAAACCAAATTGATAACCAACAAGAAGAACGATGTTGGAGATAGCAGTGGAAAAATAATGGTGAAGAAGCGTTTCGCTGGGCCTGCACCGTCAATCGCACCCGCTTCAATCAGTGAGCGAGGAATGGATTGAAGGCCAGCCAAGAAAAACAAGAAGTTGTAACTGATCTGCTTCCATGTTGCGGCGATAACCACCATGGTCATGCCGTGACTGCCATTGATGAAGGGGTTCCATTCCACCCCCATGGCAGAAAGCGCATGGGCAAGCACGCCAACGGTAGGGTTGAACATGAACAACCAAAGGACACCAGCAACGGCTGGGGCGACCGCGTAAGGCCAAATTAATAGGGTTTTATAGGTCGTTGCGCCTTTGATGACATGGTCAGCCATCACGGCCAGCAACAAAGAGACACTTAGCGCGAGCACGGCGACAGCGAAGCTGAAGAATAGTGTGGTGCCAAAGGTTTCAAAATACGTGCTGTCTTCAAACAGTTCGAAGAAATTACTAAGCCCAACAAATTCAGTGTTTAAACCAAAAGGGTCTTCTAGCAAGGTTGATTGCCAAACTGCTTGTCCTGCCGGCCACAAAAAGAACACAAAGGTGATGATTAATTGTGGAGCGAGGAGCATGAGTGGCAGTAGGGTGTTTTGGAAAACGGGTTTGTTATCCATAAGCTATCTGCATCTCTTCCATGAAGGAGGGGGGCGGACCCGCCCTCCGTCTGATTACTTTAACTAGCCAAGTTAAGAACTGACGCTGTTATGAGTTCAGCGTTACGTTCGAGGATTATTTGTTTGCTTTAGCAAACTTAGCGAGTAATACATTACTGCGCTGTACTGCTTTGTCTAAGGCTTCTTGCGCCGTTGCTTCGCCAGACCAAACGTTCTCGAGTTCTTCGTTGATCACATCACGGATTTGTACGAAGTTACCAAGACGGATACCTTTCGATGCTGGCGTAGGCTCGACAGATGTCATCTGCGTGATGGCGACGTCGGTACCTGGGTTTTTGTCGTAGAACCCTTCTTTCTTGCTTTGCTTGTAAGCAGCATGCGTGATTGGTAGGTAACCCGTGAATTGGTGCCAATCAGCCTGAATATCACTGCTCGACATGAACTTGAAGAATTCCGCTACGCCTTCATAGTCTTTCTTGTCGTGGCCTTGTAATACCCACAAGGTCGCGCCGCCAATGATGGAGTTTTGAGGGTTCTTGATTTCAGATTCGTAGTAAGGCAGTTGCGATACGCCAAATTCGAAGCCATCAACGTTACCCTTGATACCCGCGTAAGACGCTGACGAGTTCATGTACATTGCACATTCGCCGCTGTAGAACAATGGTGCGCTGTCTGAACGGCGGCCACCGTATTTGAACGTGCCGTCTTTTTGCCATTCAGCCAATTGGTTGATGTGCTTAACAAACGGCTTGTTGTTGATCTGCAGTTTTGCATCAGTGCTGCTGAAACCGTTGTCTGCAGTGGCAATAGGTTGGTTGTGGCGCGCACCGAAGTTTTCGATTTGAACCCATGATTGCCAACCTGTGGTGAAGCCACACGTTACGCCGTTATCACGTAGCTTTTTAGCAACGTCGCCCATCTCTTCCCACGTTTTTGGCGGGGTGACACCGGCTTTAGCAAACAAATCTTTGTTGTAATAAAGCACAGGGGTCGAGCTGTTAAATGGCATAGATAGCATGTTGCCATCGGTGTCTGTGTAATAACCTGCTACGGATGAAAGGTATTCGGATGAATCGAACGGCGTTTCTGTGTCTTTCATCAGTTCGTATACTGGGTAAATTGCCCCTTTGGCCGACATCATTGTCGCCGTACCCACTTCAAACACCTGCACGATTTCAGGTTGTTGTTTGGCACGAAATGCCGCAACTGCGCCCGTCATGGTTTCTGTGTAGTTGCCTTTGTAAACTGGCTTAACCACGAATTCCGTTTGGCTTGCGTTAAATTTGTCAGCAATCTCATTCACTTTTTCGCCTAGGTTTCCGCCCATTGCGTGCCACCATTCAATCTCAGTTGCTGCATAGGATGGGGCAGCGAGCATGAGTGAAACAGAGGTGAATGCTGCCAATTGACTTAACTTCATGTAGAACTCCTTGTCTGTCGGAATAGTTGCAATTCTTGTTCTATCTGTATTAACGTCCTGACTGCTCGAACGAGCAGTAATAGGTGAGCATACGAGCAAATTGTTGCAATTTTGTTATAGCACTCGAAAGGCGGAGTGTCATGATCGCAAACCACACAACAGATTAAATTTACATCAGATAAGAAGGCTTTCTCAAAATTTGGAAGCTTAGTTAGGTAAAGAGATATACACCCAAACAACCTTAATCCTGCATCTCCAGGTTGATTGGGTATACAACGAGAACGGATGGCAGACACCGAGGTGATGTCTGCGACAGTGAAGGAATTCGTTATAGTTTGTCAGCAAGAACAGCAGCGCGAACGTGGCGAAGCGTTTCGTCGATATCGACGTTGTCGTTGTTGTAAAAGCGGGAGATGACATCAAAGAGCGCGATTTGGGAAGCGCGCCCAATGGCCATGTTGTGCGAAAGACTTGCAACAAGGTTGTCGGTCGCAGCGGCACGCAGGAAGGCTTGCATGGCGTCTTGTGCACAATCATCGAAGTTCTGCATGTCGATATCAACACGTACAGGAATTGACCCTTTGTTTTGGTTAAATTCTCTCTGAAACTCCGGATCAAGGATTAGCGTCGCTAACTCTTTTTGAGAGGCAATGGTTTGTGGGTTGTCTTTGTTAAAAAATACGAAGCTGTCGATATTGAATGAAAACTGATTAGCGGTTCCAGGCGCCGGCAAACAGACGAAATCTTTTCCTGCGATTTTGTCGGCTGCTAAAAACTCGCCCTTTGCCCAATCACCCATTATCTGCATGGCAGCCTTACCTTCGATAACGAGCGAAGTGGTGTCACTCCAGCTTCTACCAGGACTGTTTGCATCTGTGTATTGCTTCATTCTCCGAAGCGTTAGCAAGGTTTCACGCATTTTAGAGCCAGTAAGCAGTTCGGAATTATGCTCGGAAAATGCGCGTCGAAAATCATCGGTACCCATGATGGCAAGTGCAATGGATTCAAATAACGTCGCTTCTTGCCAAGCTTCGTTGCCTAGCGCGAGAGGGATATAGCCAGCAGCTTTGATTTTTTCAGCGGCGACAAAGAATTCATCTAGCGTTTGTGGCAGCGCTGCGCCTACTTCTTCAAACACCTTGCGATTTGCCCATAGCCAATTGACTCGGTGAATATTGAAAGGGACAGCAACATAGTGACCATCGACTTTGAGATAGTCCGATACTCGGCGAGGAAGTAATTCGCTCCAGCTTTGCTGTTCAGCAACGTCATCGATATTGGTGAGAAAACCCTGAGCGCCCCATTCTTGAATTTCAGGACCTTTTATTTGTGCTACATCGGGCGGGTTGCCTGAAAGTGTGCGAATTCGAAGGGTATTGATCGCACTTGCTCCTGCACGTCCTGGAACGGCGAAGTCCTTCCAGTTGTGGCCTTGCTCTTTCATCATGTCTTTTAGTTCTTTGACGGCTAGGGCTTCACCACCGCTGGTCCACCAGTGAAGGACCTCGATTTCACTACCGTTTGTGTTTTCGCTTGTGCTTTGAGTGTCTGCTGCAATGGCAAACACTGGGACGCTTAAGCTCAGCGAGAGCAAAATGGATACAATGTTCATAGCGTCACTTTTATTGATCGACTTTAGGGAACGCAATGTCAATTTGAAGCCCCCCAATGTTTCTGTTAGATAAAATCAATTCGCCACCGTGGGCGCGAATGATGTTCTTGGCGATACCCAAACCTAATCCTGTTCCATGTAAATCAGTATGAAGACGGAAGTAGGGATCGAACACTTTCTTTAAGTATTCAGTTGGGATACCGGGACCGTTGTCCATTAGCGTAATATCGAGAGATTTTTCGCTGTCATGAATATAGACAAGGACTTCGTCGCCATATTTCACGCCGTTATCGATGAGGTTAGTCAGGCATCGTTTAAAAGCGAGTGGTTTGCAACTAAATGGTCGACTTTGCTCGCCGCGAATGATCACGCGTTGGCGTTGTTGATTGTGGATTTCCGCGATACTGGTGATGATTTGCAATACATCAATTTGGGTGACGTTCTCGTGAATATCGGTATCTTTTACCGTCTGTAATGCGCCTTTAACCATGATTTCTAGCTCATCCAAATCCTTATTGATTTTGGCTGCTTGAACTTCGTCGTCGATTAATTCTGCGCGGAGTCGTAGCCGAGTGATCGGTGTCTTCAAATCATGAGAAATAGCGCCAAACAGCTTTTCTCTATCATGCATGTAGCGTTGCAATCGCATTTGCATCAGGTTGAACGCACGAGTCACTGTGGTGATTTCGCTTGCCCCTTCTTCGACTAATTCTGGCTGCTCAATATCGGTGCTGAGTCTGTTCGCCGCTTGCGCGAGGCGTTTAAGCGGGCGGGTCTGATTGCGTATTAAAGTGAAGGTAAACACCAGCAATAGGGTGGTAATTGCAAACAGGAATACGATTTGATCGGCATTCACCAAATCATTTTCTAACGTAATGTATGGGGCAGGTAAAACAGCGGCAATGTAAACCCACTGCGATTCATCCAACTCGATTTGTACGACCAAAATGGGAGGGTTTAGCGGTTCTAGGCTCAACGTATGATGCGCCCAAGACTTTGGAAGATCAGAGAGCAGTAAGCTGTTATTTAACACGCGAAGTGTTTCAGGACGAGAAAACTCTACGTGAATAGCGTCAACTGTGGGTAGCTCTTTTTGTAGTACGGTTTGGATAGTCTTTACGGCTTCTCTTTTTGCCAGACTTTCTTCGACAGGCTCAATGTCGATTTCTTCTGTATTAAATGAAACGAAAAAGCGAGCGCCACCCATGTTCCGCAATTGATCCAATGCGATATGACGATATTCAACAGGCAAAGATTGGAAGAACGTCGTCGTTGAAGCGAACATTTGCGCCATGCTTTCTGACGCGGCTTTCAATCCGTCAACTTCCCGCTGCTTTGATTGGGTATACCAAAAAAAACTGGCAATACTCTGCGCAAGGATCACAGATAGAACAGTCAAAATTAGCGTTCGCGACAATAGCGAACGCGGCCAGAAATATTGCTTAAGATTCATAGGTAATATCTGCGACGAAAATATAGCCTGTTCCGCGCACTGTCTTGATAATGGTGGACTGGCGTCCGTTATCTTTGAGGCGCTGACGAAGTCGGCTCACCTGCACATCGATACCACGCTCTTGTGGTTGCGCCTCTCGCCCGCGTGTCGCATTGGAAATTGCATTGCGATCAAGCATGGCATTAGGGTTTTCAATGAACAGCATAAGTAGGGCAAAATCAGCCGAGGTCATTTCTACATCTTGACCAGTGACTTGGTGATTTAGTCGCTGAGTGACGGGGTCGAGACGCCATTGCGCAAAGCGAATCGCTTTGGGTTTTGACATAGTCGTTTCTTGTAGCTGCTGTGTACGACGAAGTAGGGCGCGGATCCTTGCTATTAGCTGTCTTGGGCTAAAAGGTTTAGCGATATAGTCATCGGCACCGAGTTCTAAGCCGATAATTTGATCGGTTTCATCAGACACTGCCGTCAGCATGATGATAGGTACGCTCGAGTCTTGACGAACATATTTGCAAAGCGTAAAGCCGTCATCTCCCGGTAGCATGACGTCAAGAAGGATAAGATCGGGGTATTGAACAGCGAGCTTGGCTTTCATTTCTTGTCCATTTTGCGCCGTCGTGACGTTATAACCGGATTTGGACAAATACTCCTGAAGCAGTTCGCGGATTTCTAAATCGTCATCCACCACTAAAATCCGCTTCTGATTAACCATGAAAGTCATTCCTCTTATTCTTCTATATAAGCCCAATATTATCTTAGAGAATAAGGATTAGCGCTAGCGTCAAACGCCGAATTTGATGGGGTAAAGGGTATCAAATTCCCTGATGAGCATAGATTGCACTCATTGAGCCCTGCATTGTTTAGTCAGTAGTTTGGGTATCGTTAATCAAGAGCTGATTAAGTGCAATTACGGTGAGAAATCTAATTCCATTATCATAATTCTTCCGATACAGAAGAGAAGCGTCTCTCTATTGACTGGTTCAACGGTTAATGACACTGACAACGTGTCTGGATAAATCCGAATATTGTCTATTTTACTGACGGTCCGAATATGAATTTGTCTGTCTAAAATCTTACATGTTGTCTGACCAGCTATCGATACGCCAGATTTAAATCTTGAAATGTAAATATATTTCAATTGGTTAAAGTGGCTATTTTGTTAGATCGTCATTCCTTATCCAGTCCCTAAATTAAGACTCATATTGCATATTTGGAACATTTGTACAATGCGACTAGGTTTTACACAGCGAGAAAGTGTTGTGGTGAGATTTAGGTGGTTTCAATGGCAGATGAAGTTGTAAACGGAACACAGACCGATGATGTGATTCAGGGTACTGCGTCCAATGACACAATAAATGGCGGTCTAGGTAATGATGTTATCACTGGCGGTAAGGGTGATGACGTCATCATGGGGAATGGAAGCGGCAATAGCCCTTCGTCATCTGATATTGCTTTAACTCACGAAGCAGACAGTAGCTTGTTTAATGTTCAAGGTGATGGTCCCATAAAGCTCGAACTCAGCAATATCGCTAGTTCAGCGGGGTTCAAAAGTAGCTTGGGCTATTACGTGGTCGATGACAATGGTTTGGTTATTGAAGCCCAGATTCTCGCTGATAACGTAAAAGAGGTGTCCGAAGCCTCCGTGTCTATTACGCCAGCCTTGAATGCCACTTCCGTTGGGCTGTTCCTTGTGCCCAATGGTTTTAATCGAGGCTATGACAACGGTCCCGTTGAGCTCGATTTAGTGTCTAGTCCTCCACAAGTCGTTCAAGATGGTGTGAGCACCAATGTTTTTGTATCGAACGAAGGGCTAAATGGTGATGGCGGAGACCACGAACGCTTCGATGGTGAAACCTCCGGTTGGGAAGACCTTTGGGGACTTGGCGATCGTGATTACGACGACGTGCTGTTGACGGTTTCTGCGGTTCAAACTGTGGTGAGTACAGACAATGACACTCTAAATGGTGGCCAAGGCGATGACACCATTTATGGCGAAGAAGGTGACGACACCTTAATCGGCGCACGCGGAGACGATGATCTCAATGGCGGCAGCGGCGACGATGTTCTGAGAGGCGGTCGAGGAAATGATGAACTGCAAGGTGGCACCGGCGAAGATTCGCTATACGGCGGCAGCGGTGCAGACAGTCTTTATGGCGGTGATGGCGACGACTTGCTAAACGGCGGTTCAGGTAATGATTTGCTGCAAGGCGGAGAAGGTAATGACTCCCTCATTGGTGGCAAAGGCCAAGACAGCCTATATGGCGCAGAAGGTGAAGATACGTTAAATGGTGGCAAAGGTGCCGACCAATTGTTTGGTGGTGATGGTAACGATACCGTTATTGGTGGTAAAGGAAACGACTACCTCAAAGGCGATGCTGGCGATGATTCACTGTTCGGTGGCAATGGTGCAGACGAAGCCAAAGGTGGTTTAGGAAACGACACCATAAACGGTGGCAACGGGAATGATGTTCTCTACGGGGATAAAGGCGATAGTGCTACCCGCGGAGAAAATATGACATTTAACGGTGATTTCGAAGCATGGGGTGATGACTCTCGTGCTCGATGGGGACTGTTTGACGAAGCGGCTGGATGGACGACACCTGACAATGTCAAAGTTGAACTTCAGCAAGGTGGCTTCGGTGGTGGTCCAGCCAACTCTAACAGCAACACTGTTATGGAACTGGATTCCACACAAAATGCGACGGTTCAACAAACGATCAACGTAACACCAGTGGCGGAAAATCAAGATACGCCTCTTGAGTTAAGTTTCGACTACGCAAACCGCTACAAAGGCGGTGATACCGAAACTAGCCCTTTCTCTGTGACCATCACAGATCAAGATGATAACGTCATCTATACCCAATATTTCGACAACAACCAGTCTAACGAGAGTTACTTGTCTTTTGATGCCTTGTTCGTGGTTCCGGAAGGCACTGACGATATAACGGTTACCTTGCAAGGCGAAGGGAAGTCGGACAGTTTCGGCGCATTGATTGATAGCGTTTCGATTACACAAGTTTACGAAACGGTAAGTGTCGATGGTGTTGAATACGAATTTACCGGCAATGCCGATGTCATTCATGGCGGCAAAGGCAATGACACTATTTATGGTGAGACGGGCGACGATCAACTTAACGGTGGAAAAGGCGCTGATTATCTTGATGGTGGCTTAGGCGATGACACCTTGGGTGGTGGACGCGGCAATGATGAGTTGCAAGGCGGCGCTGGCAACGATGTATTGAACGGCGGCTTTGGTGCTGATGTCCTTGATGGTGGTGTTGGCGACGATCAACTCAATGGTGGTCGTGGCAATGACGAACTGCAAGGTGGAGAAGGTCGAGACGTCCTAAACGGTGGTTTGGGTGCGGATACCCTCAATGGCGGAGACGATAATGATGTCTTAAATGGCGGCAAAGGCGCAGACGTGCTCGAAGGCGGCGATGGAGATGATGAACTGTTTGGCGGCTTTGGCAACGACCAACTGCAGGGCGGCGAAGGTAGTGATGTATTAAACGGCGGCAAAGGCGCTGATGTACTTGATGGTGGTATTGGGGACGACGAACTTATCGGCGGTCGTGGCAATGACCAACTGCAAGGCGGCGAAGGCAGCGACGTATTAAACGGCGGTAAAGGCGCTGATGTGCTGGATGGCGGTATTGGTGACGACGAGCTTATTGGCGGTCGTGGCAATGACCAATTGCAAGGTGGTGAAGGCAGCGACGTACTAAACGGTGGAATTGGTGCTGACACGCTCAATGGCGGCGATGACGACGATACGCTTTATGGTGGCAAAGGTCACGACTCGTTATCCGGTGATGATGGAAACGATTCTCTGTTCGGTGGTTTAGGTAACGACCAAATCAGCGGTGGTAAGGGTGACGACGCATTAACGGGCGGCAAAGGTAGCGACGTTCTAAACGGTGAAACGGGTAACGACACCCTCACTGGTGGTCGCGGCAATGACGAACTCAACGGCGGCTCAGATGACGACTCCCTTTACGGCGGTATCGGTAGCGATATTCTGCAAGGCGGTAACGGTGAAGACGTCGCTTATGGCGGTTCAGGCGCTGATAAAGTGTATGGCGGTAGTGGAAACGATCAGCTGTATGGCGGCAATGGTGCCGATAAAATGTACGGCGGTTCGGACGACGACAGCGTATACGGCGGCAAAGGCGATGATTATGTCAAAGGAGATGCTGGTGATGACGCTTTATATGGTGGACTTGGCAACGATCATCTCAGAGGCGGAACAGGGAATGATAGTCTGTATGGCGCAGCGGGCAGTGATGATTTAGAAGGCGAAGCGGGTAACGACACCCTGTTTGGCGGTCGTGGTGCTGATGATCTCGATGGCGGTGAGGGTAGTGACATACTGTATGGCGGTGCAGGGCGTGATGTGCTGCATGGTGATGACGGTAATGACATCTTGTTTGGTGGCCAAGGAAACGATGAACTCCAAGGCGGAGAAGGCAACGATACCCTGAAAGGTGGCGTTGGTGCTGATACGTTATATGGTGCCGAAGGCAACGATAACATTCTCGGTGGTGACGGTAACGATGTTGCCTATGGCGGTGAAGGAAACGACATCGTTAAAGGCGGAAAAGGCAATGACACATTGTCTGGTAGCAATGGCGATGACGTCGTCTTCGGCGGGGATGGAAATGACACATTGTCCGGTGCTAACGATAACGACACGCTGGTGGGCGGTAATGGTCGTGACAATATCAATGGCGGCAGCGGTGACGATTTGATGCTCGGTGGCAATGGTGACGATGTACTCTACGGCAGCAGCGGCAGTGATATTGCGTATGGTGGCGAAGGGACGAACAGCATTGAATTGGGTAGCGGGAATAACACCGTCGTTTATGACGGCAAAGGTAATGACACCGTCATCGACTTCAGCACGCGAGATGACAAGATTGTTATCCCTCGTTCGCTCGGGATGTTGTCTCTGGCTGCGTTAGGGTTGACGCAAGACGGTGCTGATGCCGTGTTGTCAATCGGGGGTAACTCACTTCGCTTACAAAACGTTGATGTGGGAGATATCACCGAGAGCAACCTTGAGTTTGTGAGTGACGACGATTTCGACGATATGTTGAGTGTCGACAATGTCATGGCGGTAGAAGAGCAAGGTATTGTGGCGCAACTTGATGGTGGTTTTCTTGCCACGGGTAACCTACTTAGCGAAGAAAATACCGTTGGTCATTGGCATATTAAGACAATAGAGATTGATGACACCATTTATGAAATTTCTAATTCGACGGTGGTGATTCAAACTGAGCACGGTGAACTGACGGTGTTTGGTCAAGATGACGAACGTCATAGTGAAGGTGAATACGCTTACCACCTCACGACTGGGGCAGCAGTGGACGAAGCCTTAGAGCATTTTGACCTGAAGCTTGAAAACGACATAGGTGATGTCGCAGATGCTTCTTTCGATATCTTGGCCGGTGAAGAGGTGGACGATAACCTCCATGACTTAACGGGCGATAACGTCATTGAGGGAACAGCTGGAGACAATGTTCTCGTTGGTCATAGTGACGACAATGAAATCTATGGGTTTGGTGGCAACGACTTGATTGATGCTGGTCTGGGCGATGATTTGGTATCAGGCGGCGCGGGGTCTGATGATATGTTTGGCGGAGAGGGTTCAGATACCTTTGTGTTCTTGAAAGAGCATGCAGGCGAAGGCACTGTCGATGTCATTATGGACTACTCACCATCACTCGATTTGTTGGACTTCAGTGACTTGCTAGATACGGTTGAAAGCGAAGATCTCGGCAGCTACCTAGTTTCTCTCGAAAATAATGAAGAGAACGAAGCGACATTGTCATTAGCATCAGAGGGTGAGGCGGTCGATCAACAAGTCACCTTTAGCAATATGTCTTTGGCCGATTTGGCAGGCGCATTTGACATGCCTGTGAGCTCTACTGGTCAGGATGTGCTTAGCAATATGCTTGAGGAGAATAAGATCATCATCAATAGTTTCTAAGTTGGTCTTGGCGCGTGTTAAACAGACAAGCGCGAAATGCTCCATCGAAACCCAAGAAGTGACCCAAGTAGAGATAAATAAAAAACCCGGCATCAGCCGGGTTTTGTTTATTCTAAGAGGGGGTTATTTATCTGCTTTCATTGCTATTCGAATACAATAAGCAGCACCACCCCAAGTGATGCCAAAACCAATTAGCATCATAATGATTGCACTTGTCGTCATGCGTTAGCCTCCTGTGCTTCTGCAGTGTCCTTAGCTGGTGATGAAACAACATTGATGATGATACCGATGACAGCTAACAATGCAGTCAAACCCCATCCAAGCATCAACAAATCGCTTTGAGCGTAGCCGCCGTACCCTTCGTTGAAAGTGTTCACCAAGTTTGTGCCTACAATCCAAGCCAGCATTAACGGGCTAATAAAGCGAACACACACTTCTAACCAAGCGCCCACTGAGAATTCAGAGACTTTATTCACGTATGCTCGAATGTCAGAGACTTTGATCAGCCAGCCGATAATGACTAACTCAATCAAGCAGCTTGCCAGCAAGGCAACGTTGTTCATGAAGTAATCAACGAGGTCCAGTAGTAATAGGCCGCCATTTGTTGCGAATGCCATCGAAACAAATGCACCAATACCACATACAGCCGTTGCTGCAACTTTGCGGCTAACATTCAGTTTGTCGATGATGGCTGAAGTTACCGCTTCAATGATCGAGATGTGCGAGCTCAGACCTGCAACTACCAACGCCAAGAAGAATACAGGGCCTAGGATATATGGAACAGGAAGGAGGTTAATCGCTTGTGGCAACGTTACGAACGCCAAGCCAACACCACCACTAACCACTTCAGTGACCGCTTTCCCTTGCTCTAGCGCCATGTAACCTAAGATAGAGAAGATCAACACACCCGCAAGGATAGAGAAACCACAGTTGATTAATACCGTCATGAAGGCGTTGTTGGTGACATCAGATTTTTTCGGTAGGTAGCTCGAGTAGGCCAGCATGATTGCGAAGCCGACAGAGAGTGTGAAGAAAATCTGGCCATAAGCCGCAGACCATACTTTGGCATCAGTTAGCTTGCTGAAATCAGGCGTAAACAAGTAGTTCAGACCGTCAACGGCACCAGGCAGGAATGCAACGCGAGCGACAAGTAGTAGCACCATGATAAACAGCAAGGGCATCATGATCTTGCTTGCACGCTCAATGCCGCCCTTAACACCGGTAAACACAGCGGCGAAGGTGATTGCCCACGCGAGTGCCATTGGAAGTGCGATGTGAAGCTGCCAGTCGCCTAGGTTACTTGGAGAGTTGTCACCTAGTTTTAAGTATTCGCTAAAGAAGAAGGCGTTGGTGTCTGTGCCCCAGCTTTGGTCAACTGCAAAGCCAACATAGGACATCGCCCAGCCTATTACCGCGACATAGTAAACCGCGATCGTTGCTGCAATACCTACTTGGAACCAACCTAGCCATTCAAACTTAGTGTTTAGCTTTGAAAAAACCACCGGAGATGAACCACGAAGCTTATGACCAAGGCCAAACTCCATGATCATAAACGGAATACCAGCGGTCAGCATGGCAAAAAGGTAAGGAACAAAAAATGCGCCACCGCCGTTTTCATAAGCCATGTATGGGAAGCGCCAAATGTTCCCTAATCCGATTGCTGAGCCCACAGCCGCAAGGATAAAACCTGCGCGTGAACCCCATTGTTCTCTTTTCATAACATCTCCTTGTTGTTGAAAACACCCGTCCATCTATCCTCGTTGCGCTAAGGTTGACCTTAACGTTTGGAGGCGGTGTTTTACGTGCTGTTACCTTTGGGTTTTCTCTTCGTTGTAAGCCCAAGGTCTCAGCACTGGTGTTTCAACGATATTGTGTTTGTATCCCGCGGCTCTATGCAAAACAATCATCTGCTGGCTCGGTTATTGGCAGATTAAGCACTGGTAATAGGTAAATCAATAGAGCAGATCGGTTATGTTTGTTCTGATATGCACTCAATAGTGTGGAATAGTATGTGTTGATTGGTCTTATCGATAATGTAACTAATGTATTGGCAGTGTATTAAACTGCAGTTAAAGCCACTGTTAGTAGAAAGTTGCGATTTGGTGAACTGGTTTGATTGGCGTAATTTTGAACAAAAATTGAGGTTTGGCTCGTATTTGTTTCCTGTTTGGTTAAATAACAAGTTTAAATGCCATTTTTTGGCAATATTAGTGGTGAGTTACTTTAAATTTATTGCGATGTAATCGATTTAATCACTTCATATAAAAGCAATTAAAGGTCAGTGTCATCGCTATGCTTTAAGAAAACTATCAGTTAATACGATGTTAATGGTTTTGGTGTTTTATCATGGGTCAAAATCGATTTTTGCCCAACATATATGCTTCCTTAAATGAATGAATATTCAATCACACTGTGTGTCACGAAATGTTTCATCGGGTCTGATTGCGGTGGCTGCTTTTAGAGATATATGCTGCTCAGGCTTTTAACGGCAGTACTTTGCAATGCGTCACAAATTGAAACAATTGACACAAATGAAAGACGATCTGAGATGGGGTTGTGAATATTCTGGGTTGCGCTGTTAAACTGAATACATTAAAAATGTGTAAAGCATGTGTTATCGGAATTCATGTTGGCAAGGAGAAGCAGAATGGATATTAACCTTAAAATTGCATTGGCGACTGCATTCACTGCACTGGCCGGAATCATCACGTTTGCCACAGTAGCAATCGTCTTTTCCTAGCCACTCGTCCCAGAAATAGTTAGCCCTGTGGCATTGGGGCTAGGTATAATTGCACTACTTGAATATATCCAAACAAGCGAGTGCCGTCGTGTTAAGCGAGCGCAACGGGCGTTAGAATGAAAGTATATCTCTAATCTGAGTTAAACCGAGGGATTTCATCGTACTAGCGCTATCATCGTTTTTATCACTTCTTATCGTGTGGGTATAAAACTTCTTTTCAGAGGTTATTGTGCAGATCCCTAAAGACAACCCGTTACCGTCATTTCTTCATTCTTCCTCAGAATCTAACCTTTGTCATGCAGTGCATTCCTCTGGCAGAAAGCGCCGAGTTGCGCTTGTTGCCCAAGGTGGAGGCCAGCGTGGCATATATACTTCAGGTGTGCTTGATAGCTTTCTTGATGCGGGTTTTGACCCATTTGAAATGTATATCGGTACCTCTGCGGGTGCACTGAATATTTCATCCTATCTCACTCGACAGCGCGGCTTTGGGCGTAGATTTATCACAGAGTATACGACGCAAGATCGTTTCTTTAACTTGTTGAAATACGTCAGGCGTCAACAGTTTATGGATCTCGATTGGGCGCTAGAGATTATGGGGCCAACACATTCTCTCGGATTAGATATCGAGAAAGCGAAGAATGTACTCGTCAATCGACATGCTTACGCGTGCGCCACCAATACTCAGACTTTAGAGCCAGACTATTTTCGTTTGTTTGAAAACGATTGGATGGACGTACTCACCGCGACGTGTGCAATCCCCATGCTTTACCCAAACAGTGTAAAACTTGGCGATCAATATTATGTAGATGGTGGCGTCAGTAGCGCAATTCCAGCGAGAGAAGCTTTTAACCGTGGCGCCGATGTGATTGTCGTGATCAGAACGGAGCCCGTTGTTCAGGATAAATCACACATTAGTTCAACCATTATCGAGAACATTCGAGGCCGTGTGGAAACGCGTTTACCAGAATACTTGGCGCGTTTAAACATGGATGATCGATTTGAGCGATTGTCTGAGTTCCATCAACAACTCTCTCAACGGTTAGAAGAAGTTAAACAGCGTTACAAAGAAAATACCCCAGAGCCACTTTGGGAAAAAATCAAAGAGATGATGCCCAAGACGACGCATCGTAATGGGGGACGATGGCTTTACGGCGGAGACACAATCTATCGTTTGCACGCCATGTCGGGTCAAAAGCTATCCAGTGACGTTTTAGAAATGATGACTAAGCATTTTCACAGTTATCAGGACGCTATTCAGTTTATGTCCCATCCGCCACATCGGGCCGAGTTAATTCAGATTTCTCCCAGCGAACCACTTTTGAGTAGCCCATTGTTAAGCAAGCCCTATCAACTAGAGCATGACTATCAAGATGGTTTGGTCGCAGGGCGTCGTTTTATTGATGAATATGCGGCTGTACTGAATGATGTTTCGTCTGTGAACGGCTAAAGTAAAGGAATACACAGATCGGTATTGCCTAAACGGAAGTATCTGTTAACTCGGGGTCTGAGTGAAAAGACTCTGCCGATATCAAGGATGAACGATTGACCGAATTTGAAAAAATGCAGCAAGGCAAGCCCTACAGTCCCGCCGATGCAGAGCTAACACAATTTCGCTACGCGTCACGTCGGCTCTGTCAGCAACTCAATATGATTGACCCTGCTGACGACAAAGCCCAAGACATGGTGGTGACTAAGCTGTTTGCTCAACGCGGCCAAGGCGTTGCGGTAGAAGCGCCTTTTACTTGCACATACGGCATGAACGTCCGAGTAGGGAGTAATGTCGCCTTTGGTCCTAATTGCACGCTTATCGACAGCGGACACATTGAAATTGGCAACAACGTGTTGATAGGGCCAGGGGTTGGTATCTATTCGATTACGCAAAGTTTGTTGCCTCTTGACGTCCAAAATGGGGAACACGAAATTTCGTTACCTATCATTATTGGTAACAACGTTGTTATCGGTGGCAATAGTGTGATCAAAGCGGGTGTTTCAATCGGAGAGGGCGTGGTGGTTGAATCGGGTTCTGTTGTTGATGGTGATATTGAACCTTTTGCTGTAGTGGCGGGAAACCCGGCGGTCGTAATCAGGCGTCTGCGCTGAGGTATTGGCAGATTCGTAGCACATCTGTTACGATTGCCCGTTTCATCGATAGCAATGTTACATTATAACAATTCATGGAGATCGATGTCATTGTATAGGGTAGTACATATTCCGCTAATGTCGGAAAAACAGAGAATTACAGTCGATGGCAAAAATTAGAGCAAGAGTCCCACTGAATGTTGGTGTTGGGAGCAATATTCCCGCTGAAATCCTGTCATTTGATGGTTTGAACTCAAATCAAGAGCACGTCGCGATTATCTTCAATAGTGTCGATCAGCAGCAAGGTGCGCCGCTTGTACGCATGCACTCAGAATGTCTCACGGGTGATGTGTTTCATTCTTCGCGCTGCGATTGCGGCGAACAACTTGAAGAGACAATCCAAAAAATGGGCGAACAAGGCGGTGTACTGCTTTATCTTCGCCAAGAAGGTCGCGGTATTGGTCTTTATAATAAGTTGGATGCTTATGAGCTGCAAAGCCAAGGTATGAATACTTATGAAGCCAATAATCATCTGGGTTTTGCTGATGATTTACGTAACTTTGAAGATGCGGCAGACATGCTGAAAGCGTTGGATGTCATGACCATTCGTTTGATTACTAACAACCCTAAAAAAATTAAAGAGATACAAGATTACGGGATCTCGTTAGAAGCAGTGATTGGTACACAAGCGCATCTTAAAGACGGCAATAAGAAGTACTTGAAAGCCAAAGTGTCACATGGACAGCATAAATTATCGATTGATTGATATGTAGATATAGCCTGGTTGTCGAGACCAGTCTGGCAAAGAAGAGCAGCGCATCGCGCTGCTTTTTTATATTTAATTTCTAAGCAGGGCAAAACAGAAGGCTGGTTAAAAAAGAAACTAACATTAGAAAAACTAATCCTTAAGATAATTTCTTATCGTGTGTGAAACACGTTATTTATATTGTTTCATGTGTCTGTCGCGACTACTATCTGCAAAAAAATAGCGACAGCGCCTAGATCCTCTGAATTTCTTCCGAAATATCATCTTTTAGTTCTCTGGTTCGCATTAAAGAAACTTGTTTATTTAGCTTGCTAGGGGAAGTGGGTAATGTCTGCGACAACACCTATATCAAAAATTCTACTGATGGTGATCATTTTGGCTGCCGTCGGTCAAATGACACAAACTATGTACATTCCGTCAATGGCATTGATGGCTGAAGATTTTCAAGTGTCTCCGGCTATGCTTCAGGCCGTGATGGCGTGTTATCTGATCCCTTATGGTCTTTCACAGTTTGTTTATGGCCCTCTATCTGATCGCTTCGGACGTAAGCCGATTATTCTAATGGGGTTGGCCATTTATCTGGTGGGTACGGTTGTTACGCTAGCGGCACCGAGTTTTCACTGGTTCCTCGTGGGCAGTGTGATTCAAGGTGCAGGTATTGGCAGTGGTGGCGCGATGGCACGAACTCTCACTCGAGATTGTTTCGAAGGTAGTCGTCTTCACCGCGCAAACAGCTTGGTCAGCGTTGGTCTCATATTTTCGCCATTAATCGCCCCCGTGTTGGGAGGCTATTTGAGCGTGTACTTCCAGTGGCAGGCCAGCTATGTGTTTCTTTTTGTGTTAGCGGCAGTCGTGTTCCTCATCATGTCTGTGAGTTTTCAAGAAACATTACCTCCTGAAGCCCGTCGTAACGATTCTGTGCTGAAGAGCTACCACTACGTGATGAGCAATCGAAAGTTTCAGGGGTACCTGATTTGTTTGATTGCGGTATTTTCGGGTATTGCTGTGTTCGAAGCTGCGGCAGGTGTACTGCTTGGAAGTACGCTAGGGCTTAGTGCAACAACGGTGAGTTTGTTGTTTGTCTTACCATTACCTGGATTTATGCTCGGCTCCTGGTTATCTACCGTGATTGAACGTCGCTTGTCAGCCGGAGCGGTGTTGATTGTAGGATCAGTGATTTTGATGATCGGCGCATTGGTTGTTTTTGTGCCGGGTTATGACGGCTCAGTGACTGTTGAAAGCCTGATTGGTGGTGCGTCTGTCTATTTCATGGGAGCGGGACTTTTGTTTCCTGCCGCAACCACGGGGGCATTGTCTCCGTTTCCTAGACATGCCGGAACTGCTGGTGCAGTGTTAGGTGGTGTGCAAAACATGGCAGCAGGGTTCTTTACGTTGTTGGCAGCGAAGATGAACGTCAACGACCAGTTTTCACTTGGTGCAATACTACTCACAATGGCAGTGTTATCAGGACTAGGCCTTCTCTTGTGCCGCAATAGAACAGTGGTTCCCGACTTACCTGTTACGGCTTAGCTATAATGTAACTTTTTGAATTTTAAGGCGGGACATCTTATTGGATGTCCTGTTTTTTTACGTTTAGATTCAACTGTCCGTTAATGTCCACACACTGTAGCGTGAAATATTTTTCATGAATTATTGCGACACATGTCAAATTGGTGCAGTCTGTACGCCCTGTAGCGGAGTCTGAGAGGAAAAGGAGATCCATATTCACTCCCGCTGAGATAATCAGATAGGCGGTAAACACTCAATGAATTCAAACAGACAGTCAGATTGGCTGGGTCATCCTCGCGGCTTGTTCCTTCTGTGCGGCACAGAATTATGGGAACGTTTCTCTTTCTACGCAATGCGCGCCATCTTGGTGCTTTACCTCACTGATAAAACAATCAATGGCGGTTTGGGTTGGACAACGCAAGACGCACTGAACCTTTACGGCATCTATACAGGCTTGGTTTACCTGACACCTGTTTTGGGTGGGTGGCTTGCTGATAATTTTCTTGGTCAACGTCGATCAATCATCATCGGTGGTGCATTGATGGCTATCGGTCAGTTCACACTGGCATTGCCGAATAGCGTTATTGATCCATTTGAGTTGCAAGCATTTTATGTTGGTTTGGGTTTCTTGATCGTGGGTAACGGCTTGTTCAAACCGAACATTTCTACCATGGTGGGTCAATTGTACGGGGAAGGTGACAACCGACGAGACGGTGCATTCACTATCTTCTACATGGGTATCAACTTAGGTTCATTGTTGGCGGGTATTATTGCAGGCACGGCATCTATCCATTATGGCTGGAAAGCAGGTTTCCTGTGTGCCGGTATCGGTATGCTGCTGTCGCTGGTCGTGCAATTGCTGTTTGCAAATCGCCTTCTAGGCGCTATTGGTGTTGAGCCAGCGGCGGTTAAACAACGCCGCCAATCGGGATCGACCGAAAAGCAACCTTTAACCAAGATTGAGCGTGATCGTCTTAAAGTCATTGTTGTGATGAGCTTGTTTGTGATCATTTTCTGGGCGGGATTTGAGCAAGCGGGCGGCCTGATGAATATATATTCTCAGGACTACACGAACCGCATGCTAGGTAGCTTTGAAGTACCTGCGGCTTGGTTCCAGTCTTTGAACCCAATGTTCATTATTATTATGGCGCCTTTGCTGGCCGTTTTCTGGCGTCGACTAGGCGCAAGTGAACCAGGGTCTCCGATTAAGTTTGCTATGGCTATGGGCTTTTTATCACTAGGCTTTGTCTGCATGGTGGGTGCGGCACTTCAACAAGGTGGTGATATGTCCGTCAAGGCGTCCATGTGGTGGCTGGTTGGTGCATACTTCTTCCATACGTTGGGTGAGCTTTGTTTGTCACCGATTGGTTTGTCTCTCATTACTAAACTTGCGCCACTGCGTTTGATGTCGGTGATGATGGGGACTTGGTTCTGTGCAAATGCCGTGGCTAACTATGTAGCGGGCTTTGTTGGCAGTCACGTTGGTGACGCTGGTCCATTGGCCATTTTCAGTGGCATTGCGATCACATCAGCGGTTGCTGGTTTGATGTTAATCCTTTGCTCCAATAAGCTTGTAAGCTGGATGCATGGTGCAGAAGGTTCACAGCAAATTGACGAAACGCTGACAGAAAAACCGGCGGTTATTGCATAAACTACTAGGCATGGAGAGGGCTATCTGACATAGCCCTCTCAAAAACATGCTGTACGGTAAAAGAAGAAAAGGCCACAAAAATAGGCCCCATTCATGCTCAAATCAGTCATCAGTACTGCATCTCAACTCGTCTGTTTCTCATACTATCCCATCTTTTTTTAAGTCCTAGTTAGATTCTGCCCAAAACGTGGCCTGATATTCCCATTAAATACCGTATGCGGTATTGCTCCTGTGCAACCAATCTAGGAATCTGGGAGAGTATTAAGGCGGCGTTATCCCGAGGTTCTATTGCCATCGTAGATGCTGTATGCGCCACTTAACGAGCAGTTATTACTACAACAATTTCGGAGAAAAAAGCCAAACCTGTTGTGAGGCAGGGACGGAAAGTTTCGGATCTCTATTGCTCTCAACAGTAAAAGAGATGGCTGAGCTGCCTCTAGCTTTGGTGAGCACATAGAGGACAAAACAATGGCAAATATCATAGGTACTGGCAACGCTGACACACTCAACGGCACCTTGGGAGATGATTATATCGAAGGTAGAGGTGGCGACGATGTCATATATGGTGATGTAGGTTCTTCTAACGGAAACGGTTCAACAGGGGCTGTGTTCGTTTTAGGTGAAGACTTTACGGCTTCGAGTGGCGAGTTTCATACGTTCTGTTTCCCCCCTACGCTAAACTTCGAAGGTTCTACCACCAACGTTACCTTTAACGATAATGATGGCCAACTTAATGGCGATGACAATTGTAATGAGTATTCTGATGACCAAACCCAAACTGTGGAAATTGGTGGTCAGGAAGTCGGTGTTAACGTGGACTATGGCCTTAAATACACTGACTCTTCAGGCAATATTTACACGTTTGCCGTGGTCGATATCGATGAAGACAACACGGGTAACCACTACAACAATGTTGGTGAAAACGGCAAGATCTTAATCCAATTGGATGGCCCAGAGATCACAAGTAGCACTCAGCTTTCACTCGTTCCCAACTCTTATCACAACATCAGTAGCCTAGATTATTCGTCTTTCACATCACCAGAGACCGTTGATCCGAGCGAGGGTGGTGATGATGAGATCTATGGCGGCGACGGTGATGATACCGTGTATGGTCAAGGTGGTGATGACTATATCGAAGGTAACAATGGTCAAGATTCACTTCACGGTGGTGACGGTGATGACGTGATCTACGGTAATACGGCATCCCCGAATTTCAATGATGACCCTTGTGTTAACGTATTTCAGATGGGGAATGACTTCACCATGCCTTCAGGTGGTGAGTTCCACACTTTCTGCTTCCCTCCTAACTTGTCGTTCGATGGTAGTTCTACCAAGGTGACGTTCCAAGATGATGACGGCACATTGAATGGCGACAACTATTGCAACGAGTATTCTGACGATAGCACGCAGACTGTGACGATCGATGGTGTTGAGTATCCTGTTAATCTTGATTACACCCTGAAGTATTGCGATACCGACGGCAATATTTATGAGTTTGCCATTATTGATGTTGACCTTGATGGTAACGGACATCATTACAATAACCTCAGTGAGAACGGCAACCTGTTGTTGCAATTGAGTGGTCCTGAAATTACGGAATCAACGCAATTGTCTCTTGTGCCGAATTCTTATGCCAACATCAATGGTCTTGATTATTCAGAGATCTCTGAAGAGACTACGCAGGTCAATAATGACGAAGACTACATTGATGGTGGTGCGGGTAACGACACCATCCATGGTCAGTGGGGCGATGATGAAATTCATGGCGGCACCGGCGATGACACGATTTATGGTGGTAAAATCGCGAGTCAGACCATCGAGCTAGATCGTGGTGCTGATGGTTACTGGGATGTGAGTAATGGTGACGCTGTCACGCTAGACCTATCAAGTATTACTTCGAGTGCAGCATACAGCAACAGCGTGGGTTACTACGTGTTGGATGCCAGTGGCAACGTCCTAGCTGCCTATGTGATGGCTGATAACGCTAAGTTGGACTCAGCGGCACAAGCTGTCATTGATGTTGATGGCGCAGCGCGCATTGGTCTATTCATTATTCCAGATGGCGACACCGCAGGCTTTAACGAAGGCGAGGTTACATTGAGCTTTGCTAGCGGTAGCCCAGTCTTTAGCCAGGGCAGCCTCACATCTGCGGGCTATGTATCCGAAACGGGTAAAAATGGCGACCGTTTGGATCATGAAATTAACTCGGGTGAAAATTCTTGCTGGGAAGATTTGTGGTGTCTTGGCGACAAAGACTACAACGATGTCGTCATGAAAGTGAACGCAACACAAGTTGTTGAAGAAAGTGATGCTGACACCATCTATGGTGAAGAAGGTAACGACACCATCTTTGGTGGCGATGACAATGACACTATTTTTGGCGGCGTAGGTGACGATATTCTTTACGGCCAAAAGGGTGATGACGTTGTTCATGGTGGTGACGGTAATGACACTATTTTTGGTGGCCCAGGTAAAGATGAACTTTACGGCGATGCTGGTGATGACTTCTTAAATGGTGGTCCAGGCAGTGACGTGAGAATCGACGGTGGTACTGGTGTTGATGAATATCGTGGAAGCAAAGGTGATGATGTATTTATCTTCGGTGAAGATGACTTCGTTGGCCTATCGGTAGAAAACAGCAGTGGAGAAATGGTCAACAAGCAAATGTATCTGGGAGACCAAGGTTTTGATCAAATGTTGGTCACTGGTGACACTCACGTAGACTTCACTGGCGTTGCATACCAAACGGATTCATCAATCACGGGTAACGTGATGGCACAAATTGAAGCTGTGATTGGGGATGAGGGAGACCAAACCGTCACCATTAATCCCAATGCAATTTGGGCTGAGTCTGATATCCCATTTGGTGAAGATTTAGGTACACCTGATGATTGGGACGGATTTATCGCACACCTTGGTGGTGGCAACGACACCTTAAACCTTTCTGGTGTCCCTTGGAGCTACAATGCGACAGGTACCGTCAATGCGCCAATCAGTGCTGATATGATCAGTACATTGGGTTTGTCAGCGGCTGAAGTTGGCGAATTAAATGCGTTTGTGATTGAACACGATACCCTTGACCGTACGATCACCATTTGGACAGACGCGGAAGACGTGACAATAAATGGCGTAGATATTTTTTAACAACGTTTAGTCGCTATAGTTATAGTCGCGAATCGTTTTACGATGAAAAAGGGAGAAGCACATGTGCTTCTCCCTTTTGTGTGAAATACGCAATGAAAGTACTAAACACTCATAGATGAGCGCGGCTGACCCAAAATGGTCAACTTTGCGCTTCATTCTCTAAATACAAAACGGTGGCGGCGACCCTAGAATCGACACCTAGCTTTTTAAGCAAATTTTTCAGGTGAACCTTCACTGTTGATTCCGAAATATAGAGGTTTTCACCAATTTGCTTGTTTCGAAACCCTTTTGCCACTTGTTGCAATATTTCTAGTTCACGTTCTGTCAGTTGCTGAAAAGGTGACACATGTTCTTTACTGCTTGAGAGTAATGCTGTGACTTGTTCACTAAATGCTTTTTGTCCCGTCATTGCCGCTTTTAGCTTATCAATCAACTCTTCAGGTTCACTGTCTTTGAGCAAATACCCGTCACCGCCTGCTTCTACGATGGCGTGAATATCATTGGGGTTGTCTGATACGGTGAGAATGATGATCGTTGCTGTGCATCCTTCCGATCTCAGGGCTTTCAATGTGTCCAAGCCTGATAACCCTTTCATGTTGAGATCTAGGACAATTAAATCAGGTTCACACCGAGACACTTCTGCAATGGCATCCGCGCCATTACTTGCCTCTGTAATGTTGGAAAATTCAGGCTCAAACTTGAGTAGCTGTGATATGCCCTTGCGCATTAGCGGGTGGTCATCCACGAGCAGCACGTTCCACTCAGACATCTTTATCCCCTAGATCTGGTTAAAACTAAGTAATACACGGCATCCTTGTGCAGGCGCAGAAAGGAATTCTATATCACCACATAACATTTTTGAGCGTTCTTGCATGATTTGTAGGCCATAATGATTTGGCTTTTCTTCTTGAAGATCAAAACCAATGCCATTATCTGATATCTCGACATAAACTCGCTGACCCATTTGTCGACATTGTACGGTGATAGTGGTGGCATTGGCGTGCTTAATCGCATTGACACAGGCTTCACGAATGATCTGTAACACATGCATCTGATACTCAACCGTCATGGAAACGGTGTCAATAGAAGACGAGACGTTGATACTCGCTGTTGTCTGACCTTGCAGAGTTGATATCATTTCTTCCAGCGCAAGGCGAAAGTCACTGTTTGATAACGATAACCTAAATGCCGTGAGCAACTCCCTCAGTTGGTCATAAGTCACTCGCAATTGTTCACTGATGTCATCAGCGATAGGTTCGCAATCTGGTGCGTTAGCATTTTTTAGATGTCGTTTGAGTATGCTGGTTTGAATTTTCAGATAAGAGAGCGATTGAGCAATGGAGTCGTGTAGTTCACGAGCCAAGGTCGCACGTTCTTCCATGACAGCTAAATGCATTGCTTGCTTCTGCGCATGTTTATATCGCACACCGCGAGCCAATATTGCTGCGATGCTCTCCAGCAATGCGCTATCTACTAAGGTGTTATCACCTTGCCAATCCAGTGAACCGAGAACTTCGTTGTCATGCAGCAGAGGCAATGTGTGCCATGCAGTCTCTTTGGCATCGCCCACTGAAACGCCCCAATGGGATTCATTTGGATGGTGAACATCCAGTTTTAGTGCTGTCATTCCGCCTGCGTTCAAGGAAGTCTCCAAAATGTTTTCGAAGATAGTGCGAGTTAGCTGGCTAGATGAAAGTAGTGTCGAGCACTTATAAAGAACATTCAAAGAAAGATTAGCTTTGGTTAATTTTTGCGTTTTCGATTCAATTTTTGATTCGAGATCGGCATACAAATTTTTGAGCTCACTTGCCATTGACGAGAAGCTGTTTGATAACACACCAAGTTCGTTGCTTCGAGTGGGAGGTAAGACAACGTCGAAATCTCTGCGTTGTATTTGTTGGCTAGCTCTAACAAGTGTATTTAGGGGTTGAACGATACGGCGTTGCGTGTATTGAATTAAAAACAAGACGGTGGCGAGTATTAACCCTAAACCAATGCTACCCGAAATTGCCAAAGCTTGAAGCTTGTCCTCTGAGTGCTTCTGAAGTTCAAATACGAATCTGTCTATGTTGTTAACAAATAGACCTACCTGTTCAAGATAGAACGCACGGTCTGATCCTAACAGCTCGGGTCTCAGTTGCATCCAGCGTGTAATCAACTCATCGTATTGCTGTCGAATGCTTGTGGGAACCGCCGGGTTGTCCAATAGTAAAAGTTCTGGAGAGAGTAAGGAATACTCGAAGGATTGAACATGCTCTGGCAGTAAAGGTGAATCCACCACAATGTCATAGGCAACGCGATAGCTTTGCATTCGCAAGGAGCCTGCCGTGTTAATGGCTGAGGCATCATTGAGGCTAGACGCTAGCGTAATGATAGAAAAACCAGTAATGAGGACGGCTAACAGCAATATGACCAACAGAGCACGTGCTACTGTGGTGGTAACTGACTGTTTCACTTCAATCTCTTTATTGCTGTTCGTCATGATAAGTCTATTTTCCTACCCGAGCTTAATAATGTGACGTGTGCACCATGAAATAATTGATCTAGCGCAATCCTACCCCCGATCTACCCCCTTAGAGGTATGTGACCCCTTCACTTAATTCTTTACCGTGAAAGCATCAGATTGTGGCTATAGTCACTGCATGTAACATTTGCGGAACACTTGGATGGTCGATCAACGACGACGCTTTTTTCTCCGAAGCGCAAAAATGGCTCAACAACAATCGCTCCCTTGGATCAAAGACATAGGAGCGTTTACTGACCATTGTACGCGATGTGGTGAGTGTGAGCGCGCTTGTGAAGAACAAATTATTGTTTCAGGAGATGGCGGGTTCCCAACGATCGACTTTAATCACGGAGAGTGCACATTTTGCTTTGCTTGTGCTGACTCATGCCCCGAGGGTTTGTTTCATCCCAACACTGAACCCCCATGGCAGCAGTATGTTTCTATTGATGAAAACTGTTTAGCGCAAAAGAACATTGAATGTCGCAGCTGCCACGATGCCTGTGACGAACGCGCCATTCGCTTTCAGCACCGATTAGGAAGCGTCGCCCAACCAGAAATTAACGTTAAAGATTGCACGGGATGTGGTGCGTGTATTGCGCCTTGCCCAACCAATGCAATCACCATGGAGCAACAACAAGCATGAATGAATATCACGTTACTAGCCTCGTTGTTCACGCAGCGGCAGATCAGACTGCAACAGTGAAAACCAGCATTGAAGCTTTGCCTGGTACCGAAGTGCCTGCCACCAATGAGACGGGAAAGTTGGTCGTGGTGGTAGAAGGCGAAAGTCGCGGGGCGCTGCTAGATATTTTTGAACAGATTAAGGGGTTGCCGGGAGTGCTCGCGGCAACCTTGGTTTTTCATCAGGTTGAAAATGAATCACCTGAACATAGTGTTGAAGGAGTCGAAGAATGAAACTGACACGCAGAAAGTTTCTGAAAGCGAATGCGGCAGCTGCAGCTGCTAGTGCTGCTGGTATCACGCTTCCAGCGGCAGTTGCACACGCTGCAGGTAAGGATGCTGAAGTCACGTGGGACAAAGCACCGTGTCGTTTTTGTGGTACAGGGTGTGGCATTTTACTGGGTACGCAAAATGGACGCATTGTAGCGTCTCAGGGTGACCCTGAAGCACCGGTTAACCGCGGTTTGAGCTGCGTTAAAGGCTACTTTCTTCCAAAAATCATGTATGGCAAAGATCGTCTGACTCAGCCTTTGCTGCGTAAGAAAGACGGCGTTTATGACAAAGAAGGTGAATTTACGCCAGTAAGCTGGGATGAAGCGCTCGATTTGATGGCGGAAAAATTCACGACGGCTATTCAAGAAAATGGCCCCACGACAGTAGGTATGTTTGGTTCAGGCCAATGGACAGTGTGGGAGGGCTACGCCGCTGCCAAATTAATGAAAGCGGGTTTTCTGACCAATAACATCGACCCGAATGCGCGTCACTGTATGGCATCTGCGGTCGTTGGCTTCATGCGTACCTTTGGTATGGATGAGCCAATGGGCTGTTACGATGACCTTGAGCAAGCTGACGCGTTCGTGCTTTGGGGCTCAAACATGGCAGAAATGCACCCAATCTTGTGGTCGCGCTTGGCTGACCGCCGATTGTCTGCTGAGCATGTTAAAGTCGCTGTGCTTTCTACTTATGAACATCGCAGTTTTGAACTTGCTGACAACGGCATTATTTTCACGCCGCAAACCGATTTGGCGATTCTGAACTACATCGCGAACTACATCATTCAAAACGACAAAGTCGACAAAGACTTTATCGCGAAACACGTTAACTTCCGCCAAGGTGCCACTGACATTGGTTATGGTTTGCGCCCGACAAACCCTCTTGAGCAAAATGCCAAGAATGCGGGAAGTGGTGCGTCGGATCCTATCGACTTCGATGCATTTGCGAAGTTCGTAGCGGATTATGATGTGGAATCCGTCTCCAAGCTCTCTGGTGTTCCAGAAGACCAGCTTGTAGCGCTTGCCGAGTTGTACGCCGATCCAAAAGTGAATGTGGTTTCCTACTGGACAATGGGCTTTAACCAGCACACTCGTGGTGTTTGGGCTAACAACCTTTGCTACAACATTCACTTGCTCACGGGCAAGATTTCAAAGCCGGGCTGTGGTCCGTTCTCGTTAACAGGCCAACCTTCAGCCTGCGGTACAGCGCGTGAAGTGGGCACATTTGCACACCGTTTGCCAGCAGACATGGTGGTGATGAACCCTAAACACCGAGAGTTTGCAGAAACGAAATGGAAACTGCCTGAAGGCACCATTCCACCGAAGCCGGGTTATCACGCGGTACTACAAGATCGTATGTTGAAAGACGGCAAACTCAATGTGTATTGGGTGATGTGTAACAACAACATGCAAGCTGGCCCGAACATTAACGAAGAACGTTTACCGGGTTACCGAGACCCTCGAAACTTCATCATTACGTCAGACCCTTACCCAACTGTCACGGCGATGGCATCAGATTTGATTCTGCCGACCGCAATGTGGGTTGAGAAAGAAGGGGCTTACGGTAACGCAGAGCGTCGTACTCAGTTTTGGTATCAACAAGTGAAAGCGCCAGGTGAAGCGAAGTCTGATCTATGGCAATTGGTTGAGCTTTCTCGACGCATCAAGGTTGCAGATGTATGGCCAGCAGACTTGTTGGCGAAACAACCTGATTTCCAAGATAAGACCTTGTTCGACATTTTGTTCGCCAATGGACAAGTTAATGAATTCGGCTTGGATGAAATCCCTGAAGGCCGCTTGAATGACGATGCAGAGGCCGCGGGTTTCTACATCCAAAAAGGTCTGTTCGAAGAATATGCAGCATTTGGTCGCGGTAAAGCGCATGACCTTGCACCTTTCGAAACTTACCACAAAGAACGTGGCCTTCGTTGGCCTGTTGTAGATGGCAAAGAAACATTGTGGCGCTATGCCGAAGGGCACGACCCGTATGTGAAAGCGGGTGAAGGGTTCTCGTTCTACGGTAAGCCTGACAAGAAAGCGGTGATATTTGCACTGCCTTACGAGCCCGCAGCGGAAGAGCCGGATGCAGACTTTGATCTTTGGCTATCAACTGGGCGTGTTCTTGAGCATTGGCACACAGGCACAATGACTCGTCGTGTTCCTGAGTTATACAAAGCTTTCCCTGATGCGGTGGTGTTTATGCACCCATTGGATGCGAAGAAACGTGGCCTTCGCAGAGGTGATGCGGTGAAAGTGGTATCACGCCGTGGTGAAGTGACAACGCATGTAGAAACTCGTGGTCGTAACCGCGTACCAGAAGGTTTGGTGTTTATGCCGTTCTTTGATGCTGGACAACTCGTGAACAAGCTAACGCTCGATGCGACTGACCCATTATCAAAAGAAACCGACTACAAAAAGTGCGCAGTTAAGATCGTTAAAGCCTGATTGGCGACGCTGTCTAATAAGCCAAAATAGCGCGTGTTGTTGGTGGATAGCTAGCAACACGCAATGAGCAGAATGATTTGATTCGAAAGGATCCGAACATGAAAAAGAAAATCACCTTGTCACTGTTACTCGCTGCATTCGTGAGCACCATGGCGTTTGCACAGGTCACGTCATTGCGAGGCGACCAAGATATCGGTGAAAACAACAGTTTGCCGAAAATTAAAGTGGTACCGAAAAATCAAGACCGCTTTGCTTTGAACTATGTCAATCAGCCACCTATGGTTCCTCACGCAGTGGATGGTTATCAGATTAACCAATCTAATAATGCATGCTTGCAGTGCCACGATGTGGATGTTTACCGTAAAACTGGTGCGCCTCGCGTGAGCCCTACGCACTTTATGGATCGTGACAACAAGGTACTGACTCAAGTGTCAGCACGTCGTTATTTCTGTCTTCAGTGCCATGTACCACAGGCACAGACTGAAGCGTTGGTGGAGAACGATTTTGTTCCTGCTGGCAAGTTCGGTCAGTAGGGGGAGCCAATGAAACTACCGGGGTTCATTACAAAAAGTTGGAAATGGTTCAGAACACCGAGTCATTTTGCTATCGGTACCATCCTTATTTTGGGCTTTGTTTCGGGCATTATCTTCTGGGGTGGCTTCAACACCGGCATGGAAATGACCAACAGAGAAGAATTCTGTATTGGTTGTCATGAAATGCAAGACAACGTGTACCAAGAGTATGTCGGTACTATTCACTACACTAACCGAAGTGGCGTAAGAGCCACTTGCCCTGATTGCCACGTTCCGAAGGAATGGGGGCCGAAGATGATTCGTAAGATTCAGGCGAGTAAGGAATTGTATGCGAAGGCATTTGGTATTGTCGCGACACCGCAAAAATTTGAAGATCATCGACTTGAAATGGCAACGCGCGAGTGGAACCGAATGAAAGCCAATGACTCTCAAGAATGTCGAAACTGTCATAACTTCGAATTCATGGATTTTAGCTCTCAGAAAACAGTCGCAGCGTCAGTTCATGATCGAGCGGAAGAGGCGGGTCAAACTTGTATTGATTGCCACAAAGGGATCGCGCACAAATTACCGCGTAACTTCGATGCAGGTAAAGAATTCAAATTCCCTGCGTCTCCACACTGAGTTGTGTTGAATTGAATGTAATATGAGTAAATAAGGCCTGCAATGCAGGCCTTATTTCTTGCGTATTCGCTGCCTGAAATTATGCAGCGCGCTTCCATAGCAGGTGACAGAACTTTTGTTCAGGGTCTCGGCTAACAAGCATTCGAACCAATACATCATTAAGTTCATCTTCATTGGCAAGGCCAATACGCACTTCGACAAAGGCTTCTCGGTCAACGTCAAAACCGACCTGTTCTTCCCAATCAGAACTTGCTTCAACCACAATGGCTGCGCCATCTTCATCAAAGCGTTCTTGATAGGCGAGAAGATCGTCGTAATCTAGGTTGTCTTCAGCCATTTCATAGAAAATGTCGAACGCGGTTTCTAGTGTTTCGTCGATAGAAAGAAGGGAAGCGGTCATAGTTATTCCAAAATAATAGTAACGGCAGCATTGTATACCCAAACAACCTGAAAATGCAGGATTCAGCGAGGTTTACGGACGTTATGATCTAGGCGTCCCTTTGCCGATGTAGTGATCTCCATCAAAAAGGGATAACACCGAGCATGGCGTCAGTAAACTCGCACTGATGGCCTCTGAAAATGCAGGATTCAGAGACTACCAAAAGGTGGGTTTTGTTGGCTGCCATGTAATGATGACTATTGTAAACCTCGAGTGATGATGTATTCAAAATACTGCCGCGCGTGAATCCTCCTTATTCTCACTGAATAAGGACCTTGAGTTTGCTGGCGTAAATTCACTGCATCGTGAGAACGGTAGTGATTATTGAATGGCAGCGGTGATTGATTGACAGGGAGGCGGTGATTGATAGAAAGGGGACGGTGTACATATCGACATGCCCAACTTGTTGGGATGGTTGCTCAAAAATCGTTCTAAGATTCAGTTTTTATGGGAAATTAACGCTGAACATGGCTATGTTTCAAGGTGCATGGGAAAGGAACTCGTTCTAAAATAGCTTTACTAGATAAGTAAAAAAGGTGATTGGCTTGTACAAGGTAAAACCGCGCAGTGGACTGCTGGCAGAGATAGACAGAAAAACGCCATTGCAAACAGACTATGTTGAACCAATAGCGGCGGCTGTGCGTCAGATTGGCGGTTTACTTGGTCATACGCTGCATAGCATTTATATCTCTGGCGATGTAGCGCAACGTTGTGCCGGTAGCAGTGCAGACTTTGAATTTACCTTGGTGACATCTCGAGCGCTAAATGTACAAGAATACACATCGTTGAATACGATTCGTTGGCGTATTGAGCAGTCTAGTGACGTTGTAAAGCGAGTAGAGTTTGACGTCGTTCCTTTGAAAGATGTTACGGCGCTTGTGAATATATTCAAGTGGGGCTTCTTTCTCAAACACTGTGCGCTTTGCATGAGTGGCGACAACCTTGCAGATAGCTTTGGTCATTTTGAGGTCAGTTGGGAAGTGTCTAAGGCGATGAATGATGATCTTGCTGGAAAGCTCAAAGATCTCCGCCAAAAAGTGGCGGTCGCAACCAAGTGGGGCTCGCAACTCGATGCCGCTGAAGAAGCCGCGAAGCGACTGATAAAGGCTGCGTTTGGGCTGGTCGCCAGTAAAGAGGGGCGATGGGAACATGATCTGCAGATTTGTGCTGATGTGTTTCTGGTTTCTTATCCCGAGAAAAACGTGGAAATTGAACGTCTTTTCTATCTCATACAACGAAAACCTGTAAAGAAACGTGCCGTGGTTGCCTTAATGGATGATTTCGGACAATGGGTGCTGTCTGAATATGCCCGTATCGATCGAAAGATTGGATAGTTATTCATTAATGTGTTCATGTGCCTCTCTCCAAAACACCACTCTATTTCCCGTTAACTCGTTGATATTACCTCTTGGCCTTATAGTGCATTTCACATTCATTTAACAATATGGAGACTAAAAACACACAGAAATTGGATGATGTTTGGTCAATTGAGCTAATTTGGATGATTTATTCAATATAAGTGACTAATTATGGTTTACATGCGTGAGGAGTTAAATTAATCTTGCGCTCAATTAGTCACATATTGTGAATATCTATTTCGTTCATCGCATCGCTCAGGAAGTATCGCCATGCAGAAAACTCAAGACTTGCCAACAACATCTTCATCGACACGGAATCTGTTGATGTTCCTAATTCCTTCACTCCTTGGTGTCCTTCTCTTTATGACACCCGTGATGATCAACGGTGGGTTTACCATTCCTATCGCGGTATTGGCAAAATCAATGCTGGGTCTGTTGGGCCAATCTGCTCCGATTGTTGTGACGTCAATTATTCTCATTAGCGCGTTCGGTTCATTGCTGGCTCTTGCGATAAAACCTACATTTGTGACGAAATCTAAATTTCTTACTGGCCTATTCTTACCGACCCCTTTTTGGCTAGTCGTACGCTTGCTTGGTGCAACCTTTGTCACCATGGCGTTCTTTGGGTTTGGTCCAGAGCATGTCATCGGTGGTGCAACCGGCGGCTTTGTGATGGGCGATTTACTTCCAACATTGTTGTCCGTGTTTGTATTTGCGGGTTTGTTTCTACCATTACTGACCAACTTCGGTTTATTGGAACTGATTGGTACATTCATGACGCGTATTATGCGTCCGTTGTTTGGTCTTCCTGGTCGTTCTGCGGTTGACTGCGCAAGCTCATGGTTGGGGGATGGCAGTGTCGCGATATTGATGTCTAGTAAGCAGTATGAACAAGGTTACTATACTGAGCGTGAAGCAGCAGTGGTGGGAACTACCTTCTCTGTGGTGTCAATTAGCTTCAGTTTGGTTGTGATTGCACAGGTGAATCTGGAACACATGTTCGTTCCTTTCTACATCACTGTTTGTTTGGCAGGATTTGTGGCAGCTATCGTGGTACCTCGTTTACCACCACTATGTTGGAAAAAGAACACGCTAATTAACGGCGAAGAGAAAGTGCTTGAGCACGAAGCATTGCCAGAAGGTGAAACGCTGTTTTCTTACGGTATGAAATCAGCAGTTGAACGTGCTTCTCACATTCGTTCACTGAGCGACGTATTGAAAGAAGGTCTTCAGAACGCGGCAGATATGGTCCTTGGTGTGCTGCCGGTAGTTATGGCAATTGGTACTTCGGCGCTTATTATCGCTGAGTACACGCCAATCTTCACCATCCTTGGTATGCCGTTTGTTCCTTTGCTTGAACTGCTGCAAATCCCAGAAGCGGTAGCTGCGTCTGAAACCATGCTGGTAGGTATTGCAGACATGTTTCTCCCTGCGGTACTGGCTGCAAATATCGACAATGAAATGACGCGTTTCGTGGTGGCAACCTTGTCTGTGACGCAGTTGATTTACATGTCAGAGGTGGGTGCGCTTCTATTAGGCAGTAAGATCCCAGTTAAAGCTTGGGAACTGGTGATGATCTTCATTCTACGTACTCTGGTGACACTGCCTGTTATTGCTGGTGTGGCGCATATGATCTTCTAAGTCATCGTTTTTGTTTTGACAAAATAGCGACCTGTGGGTCGCTATTTTTTTACTAGCGTTGTTTGTACGAGGAAACCACTCAACGCTAGGTTCAATATGCAAGGCTAAACCCCTGTGATCTCTGGCCTTAGTTACGCATTATTTCTTGGTATCATCAGCCTCTTCGCTGTCGAGTTTCTTTTTCGCCTCGTCTACCAATAAAACCGCTTCATTTTCAACGTCGGTAGCGGCATCTTTAATCTCTTGTACTCTGGCTTTTTCGACAATTTCGGCCTTTTGGCCTGCAGTGGCATCGGTAATATCTTCAGCGGTGGCGTTCAGAGCGAAAAGGACTGGGATGAAAAGAACGATCAGTGCTTTGGTCATGGACATGCATATTCTCCTAGCTGAGTGAATAGCGAATAGGTCGAGTTTATTCGATTGTTCGTATACCCAAGTCTCCTGAAGATGCAGGATTCAGAGAGATGTGCTTGGGTATAGACATACAGCACGCATTAAAAATAAGCATTCAATCGCTGTAGAGTACGTCTCATCTTTGAAATGAGAAGATAGTTTATGATGAGCATCGAGCGACGAAGTCCCAATAAGGAAATGTTTTTATATGAAAATCATTTTATTACATGGCCTCTATATGCATAACGTGGTCATGCTTCCGCTGGAAAAAAGACTTGAGCGTGCAGGGCATGAGGTTCTGAATCTTGGCTATAGAACTGTCGCGCCTGATTTGGAAGAGATGTTTAAAGCTATCGATGCTTATATTGATGGCGATGACGTTGCCATTGTTGCTCATTCTATGGGGGGAGTGATGGCGAGAACCTACTTAGAATGTCAGAGCGAAATGAGCCATCATGTTAAAACGGTGGTCACGTTAGGGACACCACATAACGGATCTCAAGTTGCCGCATTCTTTAAAAACATTGGGGTAGGTGATGTGATGTTTGATCAGGCAACCAAATATTTATTGCCTGACGAGATACCATCTTGGTCATCAAAAGCCGCGCTATATAGCCTGGCGGGTGACTTGTCGATTGGCCCTGCGACAATATTGCTACACGGACAACCATCAGACGGTACGGTGCTGTTGGAAGAAACAAAGATTGAAGGCATGACAAGCCACGAAATCTTCCCGTTGACGCACACCTCACTGATCTTTTCTGAACGTGTGAGTGATAGGGTGATTGAGATCCTTGAATGATTCGCTTAACTCTCTTTGTAAAACAAAGGGAGTTAAGCATGGTCGAATGAGCCCATGTGACACTTTAACTAAAATTTAAGCAGGCTTTCTGATGGAGAGGATTCTGCCCAGCGAGAAACAAAACTGCCATCCGGGTCATAGGCTTTGGTTTGTTCTTCTAAGTTGAAGTGGCGTTGTCCGCGCGGATCAGCGCCGACGCCTGCCAGATATTGCCAATTTCCATAATTGGCTGCGACATCAAAATCAATGAGTTGCTGCTCAAAATACGCTGCTCCAAATCGCCAATCTACCCCAAGTTCGTTAACTAGGCAGCTAGCAACGATTTGACGTCCTCTGTTTGACATATATCCGGTTTGATTAAGCTGTCTCATGCAGGCATTGACGATGGGGTAGTCAGTGGTTCCCTGTTCCCAAGATTTGTACTTCTCACAGTAGAAAGTGGTGAGTGGGCGTTTTTTCTGGATGCCATCAAACGCGAACATGCGGGCACCGTGGTAGTGCATCATCCACTGGAAATATTCCCGCCAGAGCAATTCGGCAAACATGGTTTGAGAGGATTCATCTCGGCCATGTCGATATTCATAATTATCAAGTTCAGCTGCCACCATGCGAGCAGAAATAGATCCATTGGCAAGCCATGCTGAAAGTCGAGAAGAAAACTGCCACCCGTCTAAGCCGTTACGTGTCTTCCTATAATTTTTAAGACCTTGAGATTTCCAAAAGTATTGATTAAGTTGCACCATCGCTGAGTCTTCACCGCCATGGTAGGGCGTGAGGTCATAAACAAATTCCTGACCTCCCCAAATATCCCGTCGCTCTTGAATGACTGCCGGTAATGATTCTGGCGCGCAGATTGGAATGCACGGTAAGGTATTTTGCTGTTCTAGGTGTTTTCGGAACTGGGAGAATGACGCAGGGAAATTGGCTTTTTCGAAAGGCAGTTGATTACGAAGGAGTAGGGTGAAACTCTCACTCACACTGACTTCACAACGAAGGGTCTGTTGTAAATAGGCGGCTTGTTGCCTTTCATATACGCCGGGGTGATCGGTGATTCCGACGTAGTCAATTTGGTGTTGTTTACACAATGCTGGGATAACCTCTAAAGGATTACCTACTTTCACGACGAGACGTTGCTTACGTTTTTTGAGTTCCCTTTCCAGTGCTCGCAAAGACTGATACAGAAATTCCTCTCTGAATCTTCCTAAGTGCCGTGATTGGTATCGTGATGGTTTTAACCAAGCGGGATCTATTACATAGACCATTAGCGCATGCGTGCAGCGCCGGGAGAGTGCGACCAATGCGGGGTTATCTGCCAGTCGTAAGTCGTTTCTGAACCAAATGAGCCCTTTCATGTCGTTTCTCCTTAAAAACGATGATGGATTCGAACAAGTTTGGCGAATGATTAAGTTAGGTCAGGCACCTCCCGGTGAAATGATGAACTTGGAAATGGTCATGTGAAACAAAATTAACCGGCTAGGATTACACACGATAAATCTGTCTCATTACTAAAGCGTAGTGCAGCATCCCTAAAGTCAAACAAACTAAGAAATGAAATGTGTGCGAGATCAAGTTGCCGAGCCTAGTAAGCATGGTGCTTTGGTTGGGCATAACTATCTATTTGTACTGCATACAGAGTCGCCAGACTAATGCTTAGGCTTACTACCTTTTTCCTGCCGCTGCTTATAAATATGAGGCAATGTATAAGTCTTGTTCAAGTTGGTTGTCAGCCTTTTTTACGGTTTTAGACCTAATGTATTAGTCATGGGCTTAAATATGAGGCTGCTTTCTTTAGTATTGAGTCAAGGCAAACGGGCAGAGGTATTATCGTGAGCGTCGATCAGTTATCAAACTCAGTGCGACATGCATTGTTAGGCATGTCAGGCATTCGTGAAGAAGTCGATAATGAAAAAGTGTATTTCTATCAGCATGGCAGGTTGTTTAGCATTGTCGATACAGAAGGTTTGCAGTTTGTTGTGGGTCAAGAATGCTTACAGCAAGCGATGAAGCTACCCGGCGCTAAACTGGAACAGCCCGGAGGGAAAAGGTGCAAAGGCGTGATCAGTGTGTCTGCCGAAAAATGTACTGAAACGGATATCGACTTTTGGCTGTTATTGGTATTACCAACGAATCAAGGAACTGTTGATCCGATCGTTTTTCACTAGACATTAGTGAATGTTCGGTTGTGTTATAAACAGAGACATTTTTCTTTGGTGGTAATGGACGGGAGATGATTAATTTCCCTCTCAACGACTTTACATGACTGACAAACTCTTCTCGTGCGCTATTTCTGTTTTTCTATGCTTCCCGCACCACAAATACCCAAACAGCTTAACGATGCTGGTTCCACCGGACTGAGTTCGCTTCGAGCTATGGTGCTGATTCGAAAGCCCAATGGTTAGACGTTGAAATATACCCCAAAGACAGTTCGCTCTGGGGTTTACTCTTGTTGCTTAAAAATCTTATACCGACACGACACCCTTACTCTTTTTACCTATGGCGTCGGAGTACCAGCGTTTGGTTATTTTGCTGGCGAAGACGTATAGATAGTCCACTTGTTGATAACGCGCATTTCAGTGTTGGTGACACTTGCAGTGACACGCCGACTGAGTATTTCGGTTTGTTGTACAGAGGGGGCGGATATGGGGTTATTTTCACCAAACCCTGTGATAGTGATTCGGGAGCTGGCAATGCCTTTTCTCACAAGTGCCGCTTTTATGCTTTGCGCTCGCTTTGTTGACAACGCCAAGTTAAGTTCATCACTCCCTGACGGGCTGGCATAGCCTTTTAACTGAACTAAAGTGTGAGGAAACGTCGTCATAAAACGGGCGAGCTCTGTTACTTCGCCATCAAAGCTAGGTGGGATTTTCACTGAGTTGTTAGAAAAAAGAACGTGTAAATCATCTCTAGCTTCTGTTTCTATGAATTCAGAGCATCCTACATTATTGATTATCGCGCCTTGTGGTGTTGATTCACACTCATCTCGTGCATTGATGACACCATCGCTGTCCATATCAAAAAGGTCGGCGTTTTGCTCTGCAACTGGAGGCTGGGGGGCTGATGTTGAGCATCCTGACAGTAAACCACCTACACTTATGGTCGCAAAAAGGGCGACCTTAACCATTAATTTAGCACTCAATTGTTTGAAGCTTAACTGTTCGGCGAACTTGGCCTTTCTCGGCCATACAACGTTCATCATTTATCCTCTCCTTCCTTACCGTAGACGGACGTTTGCCATTCTTCAGGGGTTGCTACACGCATCTCAGAAAGCAGTAAGCCGGTAGCATTGAGCACGCGGTACTTCGCGAAGATCCCTGTATATTTTGCATCAATGTAAGATTTCCTAGCATCGAACAATTCGTTTTCTGTATTCAACAGATCAAGCAATGTTCGGCGGCCGATCAAATATTGTTTTTCATACGCATTGAGTGTTTTAGCTGCTGAGTCAACATGCTGCTCTAAAAACTTGGTTTGGTTTTCAGATAGTTCTTTTGCTGTCCAAGCCAGGCGGGTGCTTTCATCGAGTAGCCGATGGGCGTTGTTTCTGATGCTCTTTGCTTTGTTGATTTGATAGGCAGCGCTGCGAGACTGGGCAGCATCCGTACCGCCGTTGAACAGGTTATAACGCATTCGCAACATGGCTTGGAACTCATCAGTGTCACCGGGTGTTCCATCGAGTTCTTCCCCCCACTCTTGAGAGGCTTCAATGGTGAATGTAGGGTAGAAATCTCCTTTGGCTTGCTCATATTGGGAGCGTGCGGCGTCGACGTCATTAACAGCCACTTTAATGACTGGGTTGTTCTCTTTAGCGATTTTTAGTGCTTCAACCAGAGAGCCAGGAACAAACAGCGTATCTATCTCGGGGGTGACGAGCCCTTGGGGCGATTCACCAACAATGCGTTCGAACTCAATGATTGTGTCATCGTGATTGCTTTGGGCGGAAAGTAAGTTAGTGTGAGCTTGTGCAACACGTCCTTCTGCTTGAGACAAATCGGCGGTCGAGCTAATGCCTGAGTCCGTTCGGCGCTTAATGTCAGCATGTATATCTTCAAGGGTTTCAACGTTGCGCTTAGACAGATCCAATATGGCTTCTGTCCGAATGACCTCCAGATAGGCCTCAGTCACACTTAACGCAGTATCTTGAGCATCTGCAAGCAGTTGAAAACGTTGTGCCTCAGCTTCAGATTTGGTCCGCTTAATGTCGTTATAGGTGATTGCGCCATCCCAAATCAATTGACGCAAGTTAATTCGAACGTCTCGAGGATGGAACGTCCCCTTTGTGTTGTCACTGTCATAATCCGAATATCCAATCCCTGCTTCAAGGTCAACAGAGGGTAAATATTCTCCTTGCGAAGCATCGATATCTGCTTCGCGAGTTTTGAATTCGTTGTATGCCTCCCTGATGACGGGATTTTGAGACAGCGTCGCTGCGACAGCTTGTTCTAGAGATTGAGCTTGTACAAATTGAGGTGCACTCAATGCGGTTGCTGCCACAAGCAGCAAATGAATTTTTGATGTCGTCACTTTAGCCGCGGATTGAGCAGTGTGAATAGTTGGCGAACACTTATCACTGATACGTTGCTTCATGAATGTTTCCTCAAAAAAGCGTTTGAGACCGTCAATAAATCGGTAAAAAAGGCAATGGGTAAATGTCGTGGAAAAGCATTTACCTTGGAGACAGAAATCCAATTTTGCTAACAGACTGAGCACCACGATTGCTCTAAAAGATTGGCTGTCTTCTTCATTACAAGTAGCGAGAAATAAAGTGTTTTCTCGTAAAGTCAAAAATAGGGCATGTTGGAGGTAATTTGACCCCCAAAGGGTGGTTTTATCGCATTTATATTGCAAATGAGACAGGTGGAGACAAGTAACTAACAACCAAACTCTCTTAAATACGCGATTTTGATAAGAACGGTCTTAAATCAATGCATCCGTATGTATTGCTTTGTTCAAAGGCTATTTTCCTTGTTTGTTTTTCACGTTAAGGCGCCTTTCCTATTCAATAGTGAAGATGTTGGCTCTCTGACTCTGAAGTGCCCGCTATATATGGTTCAGGTGGTGAGATATGGCAGAAAAAGTAAGGGAGAGCCGAGTTATTGGCTCTGATGGTGAAAATGTCCAGCTTTCTGTTACTGGTGGCCAAGTTTACGTCATTAAAAATGGCGTAGCGATTCCTACACCGGTTTCGGAAACGGCGGGATCTGGAGATATCATTCTTGCTGAGCCTAAAGCATCATACGTTATGATGGTTAACGGAGAGCCAGTATTGGTTCACGAACCCTGTTCCACGTGCACACTAATTAACGACCGTGGCGTTGATGTAGTTGGTTTGATTGGTAACATCAATGTTCAACAGAACACCCAGGCCATTGCGTTGTTAGAGGACGAGATTTCAGCGCTGCAACAAGCCATTTTAGCGGGTGCGGATCCATCACAGAGTTTCGAAGAACCAGCAGCAGGGGGCGCATTGAGCTCGTCCATTGGTGGATTTGCTGTCATTCAGTACGACTACACCAGTGTGTTAGTTGAAGCTGGCTTTGCTACGAGCTACACACCACCTTCTGAAATACTGCTCCAAGAAGACAATCCTCCCAACGTGCCTCCAGTTGGTGGTGAAAGTATTCGCTTAACCATTGCCGAGGGCGACCTTACACCCGTTGATTCAATAAGCGGTTACCCCACCACGGCAACCTCGTCTGTGTTGATCCCCGCTAGTTCTTTACCACTTTTGGCTGACAGTTTTGTTATTGAATCTGACGCACTTTCGGCCCTTGTTGCTGAACTAGCCAACGACACAACAAGCAATGGGAAAGCAATAAGTTATCGGGTGTCTGATGACGGGAAAACCATTGTGGGCGAGGTGGATGGCGTCGCGATTGTGACCATTGCAGTGTCCGCCGAATCTTCTGGCCGTAACGTTGAATTAACCGTCACTATCACGCTTGACGGGCCACTCGATCATATTGCGGGCAACGACAGTGGCTTGGTCACCATCAGCGGCAATACCATCGACATTTCTGTGCCTGTGCAGGGTGAAGATGCTGCAGGCAGACCCTTGGACGAACCCATCACAGTGAATATCGCTATTGAAGATGGTGCAAATCCAGCGGTTAACCCTGATAACACTACCCACAATGAAAACTTTTTGGACTATGTTTCAGAGCCAATTCCACTCAATGTGGGTACCAATAGCGATCTGTTAGCAAGCGTGAGTTTTATTTCCACGCCTGAGCTAGTTGCGCAACTTGAAAGCATCACAAGTAATGGGGAGGGAACAAATTATACAATTAGTGCTTCGCGAATCTCAGTCACGCTAGATTCGGATCCTACCCAGGTTGTATTCGCCATTGATCTGGTGGCGCTCCCTAGCTCAGCAGACAATATTAGTCGCTACGGCTACGTGCTGACACAGAGTGCGTCGATCGACCAATTGTCAGCGTCAGATTCAGAGGTTATTCCTGTGTCTGTTATTGCTGTTGATCGAGATGGCGATACTACAACAGGCCAGTTCACTGTAAGTTTGAATGATGGAACTAATGCTAGTGGAAAGGCGGCGGTAATATCTGGGGACTTTGAGGTAGTGGAGGGCAATGCAGGCACGGAAGGTCAAGTTGCTAGCGGTTCAATTACACTCGAAGCGGGCTCAGACAAACTGATTCCCTCAACCATGTTTATCGCAAATTTGGAAGACACCGATGGCGTGTTGGGGCTACTCAGTGAGTTGAACCTTCTCAGCTCAAACGGTGAACCGATCAACTTTGCTATTCAGGCAGGTACTGAGCCCAATGTGATTGTGCTTCGAGGCACGCAACCAGACTCTACTGAACCCAATGGCATCTTAGATGTTGTGACATTTACCTTAACAGCTGACTCGGAAGCAGGGGCAGGGGCGACAGGCATTAACGTTCGTTCTTCATTGGAGGTGTTTCAGCCGCTAGATGAAACGAACCAAGCGGTGTTTAGCAATACGAAATGGGTAAAGTTGGTTTCTTCCACCAACGAACAATCTGAGTTGGTGGAGTCCTTTGAAATTCAATTTGAACTTCAAATGCGGGATTCAGATAACGATTTACTTGAAGCACCGATCGATGTGACGTATTCAGTGGTTGATGGTCAATCTCCAACGATCAAAGTCACGGATGTAGATGTGACAGACCCGAGCTTTGATGCACCGGCAAACACTGTGATGGGAGAGCTCGGCCTTGAAACTGGCAGTGACCGTATTCAATCAGTTGTTTGGGAATTACCGACAGCGTTCTTTAACAGCATTGCGTCGCTGACCAGCAACGGCAATGAATTGACGTTACAGTCAGAACCGTCGGATATCAATGGCACATCGAATGACATTGTTGTGGGCTATCAAAATGACAATGATGAATTCGTGACGGTTCTAGCCATAGCATTCACACCCAACACAGAACAGTATTCCGTGACGTTGTCACAAGCGATCGACCAGCCTGATAGCGAAACTGTTGCGCTCACTTTGGGAGCAAGAGTCACTGATTCTGATGGCGATTCAGTGGTAGGTACGTTCAAAGTCACCATTCTCGACGGTAACGTGCCTAGTCTTTCCCCCGATAACGTCAGCATGACTGATCCCGTTATTGGGGAACTAAATCAATCTCAACAGGTGAGTCTTGGCCTAACACAAGGCTCAGACGCCGTTAAATCGATAGCGTTATTCGCACCTCCCGGGCTAGAGGCGTTACTTGAGAGCTTGACTGCTAGCGGCTATCAAACCGCTTATTCGCCCAGCCCTTTTTCTGGAGATATTGACACCATTCGGGTGTACTTCGATGACCCTTCCTTGTCCAGTACGTCAACGCCAGCCAATGATACTGACATATTGATTATCACCTTGGATGTGAACGCAGAAGGTGAGCTTACCGGCAATTATACCGTTGAACAGCGCTACGCCATTGACCAAGGCGACGGCGCAATTGTTCTGCCGATAGGCGTACGTGTGGTCGACACTGATAACGATAGTGTGTCGGGTGAATTTACCGTGACCTTGAATGATAGCGATGGCGTTGCAGGTTCAGCAGACGTGCTAGGCACGGTGGAAATGACCGAGCCAGATTTAACACCCGAAGGGGTGGAAGTTGGTTACCCAGATGAGTCCTCGGTGACGGTAAAGCTGACGGCGACGGATGATAGGCTCTTGCCTTCTGACGTTCAAATTGACAGCCTTGTGGTCGCTAAACTGATATCTGACCTCAATGCCGTGCTCACTAGCAGTGGTGACTCGGTCGTGTTCACCTATGACGAATCAACCGCTACGCTGACAGGCAAAGCCAATAATGAATTGGTCATGACGATATCGCTAACTGGGGTGCAAAACAGCGATGGATTCTCTGTCGACGTCACAACGCTGTTGACGCTTTATAAGCCCTTAGATCATCTTCCTGACGACAAAGCTAACGATTTTGTCGAATTTAGCGGCGATAAGATCATCTTCACGGTTGAACTTCAAACCAATGACACAGATGGCGACACGTTGCACTCGTTGGGTTCTATCGAGTTTGTGATCACTGATGGTGAGTCACCTTCCATCACAGAAGCTCCGCCTTTGTCAGTCGAAGAGAGCGATATCAATACCAATGGATCGGATGAAAATAAGAACAATGCGGGCACAACCCCTGGCGGCATAGGAAACGATCAAGATACTGCGACAGGAACGCTCGTGCTTGATTCCGGCAGTGATAGCATCAAAGATATATCATTGGATATCTCGGCGTTCTCATCACAAAATAGCAATAATAGTCAGGATTCTTCAGGCAACAATATCCCTCTGAGTTCCCACGGTGAGCCGGTCGTTCTCTCGTTAGCCAGTGACAGCAATGGCACCAAAATATATTCCGGCTCGGCTGAATCACGCCCCGTGTTTACCTTGACCGTATTTGCTGATGGTACGTACACCTTTGCGCTACTCGGCGCGCTCGATCACCCTCGTGGCGAGGGAAATAACAGCCTCGCCATCAGCTTTCCTTTTGTCGTGACCGACAGTGATGGCGATACTGCTGCCAGTAATATCATGGTGAGTGTGTTGGACGATGTTCCTCTCTCGCTTGAAACTGATGGCGTCGGTGTGGGTGGTGCGGAGCTGGTGACGACTGAAGGCGATGCTTCGAGGAAGGTGGCAGTCATTCCGTTACGAAATCGCGGTGCTGATGGTGCCACCGTTGAGACCGTCACGGTGAATGGCGAGCAACATGAATTGACACCGGGTGTTAAGAATTTCTTTACGGTGACGCAGGGCGTGGGTGGTCAGGTACTTGGCACCTTAGAGGTACAAAGTAACGGTAACATGAGGTTCTCCGCAGCAGAAGACGTGGATCACAGTGGAGCGGAAAACAATCGGATCACTGAAACGTTTACCTATGAAATTGTCGACGGCGATGGCGATGTTGTCATTGGGTCAACCGAAATCACTGTTCTTGATGGTTCGCCGCAGTTGGTCGTAAACAATGCCGCCGGAATTGAAGACCAAGGGCGACAAGGTGACCCTGATGATGATGTTGTTGCCAATCCCGCTGATGGAATCCCAATCGAGATGTCTATTGATATTGGAGATAGCGATCAAGGTGAGGGTGTTAGTCGGGTTGTGGTCAAGCTACCCGCCAACGCTCACGGTAGCTTCTATGCAAACGGAACGATTTTGGCTGTCACGGGGAACCAAATCGTTTTGCCGAGCAACGTGTTTGTGCCTGATACAAATAGTCAGATTTGGACATTAAATGGCGTGACATTTGTGCCCGATCAAGACTATTCGGCTTCATCTGGCGTGCCCACGTTTACGGCGACGGGTTATGTGGAAAACACGGACGGTACCGAGCGACAGTTAGCGAGTCAAACGTTTACCATCACCGTAGAAGGTATTGCAGATGTTCCGCAGTGGGATGAAAGTACCGTGCTCTACTACGCCATTGAAGAAGACAGCGACGGTGCGGCACTAAGTCTGAATGCTGAACTGCAAGACACGGATGGTTCTGAAACATTACGCTATTTTTTGTCGTTTGAAAGTGGGCAAGGTTCTCTAGTCCTTAATGGGGAGACGCTTTCCGCCAACAATGGTCAGTATGAGGTGTCATCGGCAGACATTAATGACGTCGTGGTGAAGCCAAATGTAAACTTTTCAGGAGACATCACTCTGACTGTGACGGCTCAAAGCGTAGAAACGGCCAATTTTGTTAACGCTAAACAAACAGCAGAATCTGTGTCACAAACGGTAACTATCGCGGTGAGTCCAGTTGCTGATAGCACGACGTTAAAAATCACTCGCGTCAGCGGTGAAGAAGATGAGCTAATTAACTTGTCTTCACACATTAGCCTGACAAGTACGGTTGATTTAGATGGCTCTGAAGCCTTGTTTGTTCGAATTAGTGGCCTTCCAATTGGTGCCAAACTTTTGCTTGCTGATGATACAGAAGTCGATGACCAAGAGGGTGTTTACGAAATTGCGTACAACGATATCGGTGGATTGCGCTTATTGCCACCACCGCAGAGTAACGTCGATTTTTCCCTAAGCGTCACTGGGGTTGTCAAAGATACCGCCATTGTCACTAACGCCCAAGGCGTCACGCAGACAGAAATCGAGTTATTCGAAACCGGTGCTAAAACACTGCCGATTGCATTGAAAGGGGTCGCTGATGTGCCGGTGATCAGTGCCGATTTGGGTGATATTTGGCATCCCATCATTGAAAATGGCGTGGATACGGGTATCGAAACAACCATTGAAGAAGACAGTTCAGTGGCGCTGTCATTCACGCTTGCGTCCGGAGAAGATGGGACATCATTACCCGGGGATAATTCCGAGACGTTAACGTCTTTGGTGACGAATATTCCTGAAGGCGTCACCCTCCTAGACACCAACAATAATGCGATTAACCTTGTTTATGCGGGGGTGGATGACAATGGACAACCCCAGTACCAAGCTAAAGTTGATGGATTGTCTGACATAAAACTGGTTCCACCTAAAGGCAGTACAGACGACATAACATTGACCGTGACGGTTGTGGTGACAGAAGACGATGGGGATTCTCGTGCTGTCGACAAAGATGTGATCGTTCATATAGAGCCAAAGATTGACGCCGTTAATTATACGTTGGACAGCCAAGGGACTGAAGACACAAACATTGTCGTGAATTGGCGCCCCGAGGTCGATCAGGGTTTTACTGATAATAACGAAGCCATCACCGGCATCACGTTTAACATTGCATCAGAAGCACTCACTGCGGGTTACACCTTAACCATTGCGGGCGACACGTCACCGCTAACGTTTTCTGGTGGAAGTGCGGTTTTGAACACATCGCAAATTGCAGCATTATTGAGTGGTGCAGATTTATTCTTGAAAGCGCCAGAGAATGTTGATGAAGATGAAAATCTGAATTTGTCCGTTACGTTAACGGTTGAGCAATCGGATAGTGACTCGAGTGCGACGGATTCCGCCACGATCACGGGTACGCTGGATGTTCGTATTGTTGCCGCGGTAGAAGACGATGGTAAGGTGACCTTGCTCGATGGCAATGAGCCCGTCGTTCAGCCCATTACTGATAATGGCAGTGGTACTATCTCTCTAGCGTCCGATGATCATAGGCTAGCGTTTGTTACGCCAGAAGGTATTAACACCGACGGAACGAGTGCCGAGGTGATTACGCAAGTCGTGATAAGTTTTGTTCAAGATGCGAACGGCACACCATTTACCGCCGCAGACCAAGCCTACTTCGATCAGTTCTACATTCAAGGTGGTATCAACAATGGGGATGGCAGTTGGACTATCCCTAAAAGTGATCTTGATAACTTGGCGATCTCAACGACCAAACCCATTACTTCCCCCGTATTTATCAGCGTCACAGCGTTGGTACAAGACCAAGGTGACGCAGGGGAAAACGATGTGAGTCGTCAAGTTGAGCAAAGCCCTATTGTCATTGAGATGGACTTCACAGGGAGTGTAGCAAGCGCTCAAGAAGCAGGCGTTATTTCGGTGACTGACCAACCTATCACGGGTATTGAGGATACCCAGATAAACCTCGGCACACAGCTTGAGTCTTTGATTCAAGTCGCGCCGGCGAATGCAGGGTCGGATGAACTGACATTGGTCATCAGTAGCGCCGCATTGTCTGGGGCGGGCGCAACGGTTTCTGGTATGGAATTCAACTACGAAACCAGCGAATACGTCGCCAATGTAGATGTTGCAGCAGACGGTACCGTGGATTTGTCGGGTATTGCTCTGAATCTTCCGAAACACTTTGCAGGGGATTTTGTGCTGCCTGTGAAGCTGGTAACCACGGACAAAGTGAGCGGCGATACCCAAGAAACCGATGCCAGTCTTTCAGTGTTGGTCACTCCCGTCGTGGACGGTATTACAACCTCAGTCGACGTTATTGAAACCAATGGGTTAAATAGCGATAAGCAACCTGTTAGTGAAAGTGCTGAGTGGGTGCCTGTTGAAAATCAAGCATTGGAAGATGGCATTATCGAATTGGATTTTTCCACCCAGCTTGTCGATACGGATACTGACCCGACTAAAGGCGTTGAAACTATCAGCAATGTGGTGTTGAAGGTCGACACCGATGTTGGCTTTTTCGTCAACGCAGACGGCACTAACCCGCAAAGTAGTATTACGGTGAGCAGGGACGATCTTGGCAGCATTCACTTCAAACCCGTCGAAGATTTTAGTGGGCAAGTCACTGTGACCATGGATACCACGGTTATCGATACTGTGGAAAATGACGATACGGGGGGAGCGGATTCAACGGCTACCGATACCATCACTACACAGGTATCTTTCAAGGTATTGCCTGTGAACGATCCTGTGACCTTTGATGGCGTTAGCGAACCTATTTCTGGGACGGAAGATGAAAATATTCCGTTGACGGGTGTGATTGCCGAACTTAACGATACAGACGGTTCTGAGCAGATAGTCTCAGCGAAGTTAATCGGTGTGCCTGATGACTTTAAATTGATTTCGACGGGCAGTCAGCTTGTACAGAACAGTGGGAACGGAGAGTGGACGGTCAGTGTTCCTGCAGGAAGTACATCTCTCGATTTTGACCAGATAGTCTTTGTTCCGCCGAAAAATTTTAGCGGCTCAATGACCGTCGTACTTGAGGTGTACGCTAAAGAAGATGAATTAACGATACCCAAAATGCATTCAACCACTGTCACGGTTGACGTAAATCCCATTGGTGATGGCATCGATGCTGATATCACCACGTCCGTATCTGGCAGTGAGGATGAGAACATCCTTCTTCCGCTCGATATCAGCGTTATCGACAATGCGGGTACGTATGATGGTACAGGTTTATCTGTGACTGAAAATGCGCCAGAGACCATCAAGGTGGTTCTGACTAATGTCCCTGATAGCTCAACAATTAGTTTGCCATCTGGGGTATCAACGGGTAGTTCGGTACAAAAGCAACCTGATGGAAGTTGGGTGGTTATTGCTGATCAAACGACGTTATCGAGTTTGACGTTTACGCCTGGTGATGCCAACGAATTGAATTGGAATGGACAACTTGAAGTATCCATACGGGCTGTTGATAACGGCGTTGAGGCGGAAAGTGGACTGTGGGTTAACCAAGTGATCGACGTGTCAGTATCGCCAGTCAATGATTCCCCTGACCTGACAGTTCCCGCATCTATTCAGCATGCTGAAGAAGAAATACCGGTATTGATTGAGTCCATCCAAGTCAAAGATGTCGATGTTAACGATGCAAGCGGCAGTGAGATCACTGTTCGACTAAGTGCAGAAAATGGCACCATCAATCTGTCTCTGTCATCTCCCATTCCATCAGGCGTGACCATCACGGGGGCTGGATCTGGCAGCATGACGTTGAAGGGTGACATTACCGCGATTAACCAAGTACTTGCTACGCATATCACCTACACGGGAGACACCAACTTCTCGGGGCAAGACAACATTACTGTGACGGTGAATGATAACGGAAACACCGGCAGCGGTGGGGCACTCACGGATACTGAGTCAATAACAGTGAACGTTCAGCCGAAACCTGATATCCCAACTCTCATACTGAATACGGCGCAAACGGCATCGGTCGCTGGTAGCCTGTCTACGATCATTCCTCTGTTAGGGCTAGCCGCTGCGTTGACTGACCCTTCTGAAACGCTCGCAATAGAAATTAGAAATATTCCTTCGTCTTTGACATTCGTTGATTCGGAAGGCTCAGCAATAGGTATTGGCCCGTCTGGGGGCGTGCTCACACTGACAGCGGATGAGCTAAGCCAGTTGCATGTGATTGGGGGCGCGGCATCAGCGTCGAACATTGATATTGTTGCCATTTCAACCACAACACTTGGAGAAAGTGCTGAATCTGCAAGCTTAAGCGTGTCGATAAACGTGGTTGACCCTGCAGATGGGCCTATTACCGCACAAGACAATACGCTAGAAAATCTGGTGATATCAGGTAATGAGGCGGCGTCTCTCGTTGGCGGGAACAATAGCGATACACTCATTGGAGGGTTGGGGGCTGACATTCTCACTGGTGGTGCGGGCGATGATACGCTTTGGGGAGGACAGAAAGGTGAAGGGAACAGCGGTCAAGACAGATTTGTCTGGTCGAGTGCGGACTTCGGCTCAGCCGGTGATCCTGCTATCGACACCATTGAAGACTTCAACCCAGCGACGAATGTCATCGACCTCAGTGCGGCGCTTAGTGTCAGTAATATCGCGAGTATTTCAGATTTGACTCAACATTTATCACTGACTGAATCGAATGGTAATGCCCAACTGAATGTGCTGGTGGGTGGTGACGTACTGCAAGAGATTGTACTGACAGGTATTGGTTTAGATGTGTTGGTGAATGAGGCATCTTCAGGGATGTCTCAAACTGATTTGATCACTGCAGTACTTAATCGTGGAAACGTACATTTGGGCGCTAATGTGGGCACTGGAGATAATGATCAGTTGGTGGCGCAGTCAGCAGGAGAAAGCCTGTTCGGTATGGACGGTAACGATACGCTTCAAGCTGGGCAAGGCGATGATATATTGACTGGTGGAGAGGGCGACGACATATTTGTTTGGTTGGAGGCATCGTTAAGTGCTCCTGCGAATACAGATGTGGTGACAGATTTTACGTTAGGAGACGATAAGCTCGATATTTCGCAACTCTTGCCAGATCTTGGCACCTCACCAACCAGTGGGGATTTGTTGCCATATTTCGATCAAGCGTCAGTGGGCCTTGATGGCAGCATAAACCTAACGGTAACTTCAGGTGACGATACACAGCATATCACTATGCAGAATATGGATCTGTCGAGTACGGGTTTGAATCTCATTTCAGGTGCGCAAACCAGTGAAGTGGTGTCAGCGCTTTATGAGCAACAGGTTTTCAAATTGGATTAGCACAAAGGGCAATTTGTTAAAAACTCAGCAATTAAATGCAACGCCGAGTCGATTGTTTTCATATTGAGACTATGCTGATAGAGGACATTGTAAGTTTAGCCTCTAAAAGAATCGGGACTTGGCATGAGCACAGAACAAAAAACAGCGATCCTGACAGAAAGCGGAACCAACGAGCTGGAAATCATTGAATTTCGGCTTGAAAAGACACAGCCAGATGGTACCAAAAAGCTATGTTTTTATGGCATCAATGTTGCCAAAGTACGCGAGGTTATTCGTGTGCCAAGCACGACAGACTATCCCAACGCGCAGCCCAACGTACTTGGCGTATTCTCCTTAAGAGGGAAGCTCATTCCTCTCGTCGATTTGGCGGGATGGCTCGGCGTTCCAACACATAACGCTGTTGATACTAAAGTGGTGATTGTTACCGACTTTAACCGCATGTCTAACGGCTTTCTGGTTGATAGCGTGAGCCGTATACACAGAATATCGTGGGAAGAAGTCGAGTCTCCGAGTTCATTCCTTGAAGCATCAGATCAAGATTGTGTGGTCGCGGTTGTGCGGCAGGATTCCAATCTGATCATGATCTTGGATTTTGAAAAAATCATTGCTGACATCAACCCCGAACTCAGCATGGAAAAATACGATGTCACTAAAGATAAACGCGTTGTGATTGATGACGCGATGGTGGCCAAACGTGAAGCGAAAACCATCATGGTGGTGGATGATTCCGCATTCATTCGTCGTTTGATTGAAAACACCCTTCGTTCGGCGGGTTACAACGTTATCACTGCGAAAGATGGTCAAGAAGCTTTAGACTCACTCACTGAATTTGTTCGTTTGTGTTCTGAAGAGAATGTCCCGATTTCAGAGTTCGTTGATGGTGTGGTAAGTGACGTCGAAATGCCCAAAATGGATGGGATGTATCTGGTCAAACAGTTAAGGGAAATCGAAGAATTCAAAATCATGCCCATTGTGATGTTCTCTTCTCTGATGAGTGACGATAACCGTAAAAAAGCGTTAGATTTAGGCGCGAATGATACGATTACCAAGCCAGAAATTGGTCGTATGGTGGGCTTAATGGATAGTTTCGTATTGAAAGATGAGTGATCGTCTAAACACAGGAATATCCATGTTTTTTCGTATATAAAGCGCCTTCAATGAGGCGCTTTTTTGTATCTGACTTTTCGTGTCTAACTTTTAGTATTTAACGTTTAATATCTGCCGGTCAGCGTCTAATATTTCGAAACTGGTATTTTGCAAACAACCCTCGAATTGTCGGCAAGTATTGAGTTAATCGTGTTATATCGCGGCTTTTCTATAGGTGTAGCCAACCAAACTTAGGAAGACTAAAGCACTGACCAGTGGAACCATCAGACCCAGTCCCGGCCACATCATAAGCCCTGCTAATGCAAATGCGAGCACTCGCAATGGCCATCCTAGAGGGCCTTCTAAGTAGCCCTCAAGACCTCCTACCAAGGCCCATGTGCCAATCACGGCAAATATGGTCACGAAGAGCACTTGCTGAAAATCGCCAGAAACGAGTGGCGTATACGCCATCAAAAGCGGCACTAGATAAAGCCCCTTGGCAATTTTCCATGCTTTAAAGCCTGTCGCCATGGGCGGTGTTTTAGCAATGGTTGCAGCCGCAAAGGCGGTTAGGCAGACAGGCGGCGTGACATTACTGTCTTGTGACAACCAGAAAATAATCAGGTGTGCAGCCAACAAGGCTAAGCCGACAGTGGTTGCCCCCAAACCTTGCTCCAACAAGGTGGCTTTAAAATCATCGGGTACCTTGCCAAGTAGGTCGATAGCCGCTTCAAAATTCATGGGAGAACCAAGCGCAGCCAGTTGTTCAGGTGCGACCAACATGAAAATGGTTTTGGCTTCTTCGGGCAATTGCCCCGTTGTCAGCAGTTCTAACAATTGTTGTTCTGCAATCAAGCCGTATATGGCAGGCGCTGACAGGGTGCCGAGGACAATGTATGACGCAGTGACCGGTAATCCCATACCTAGAATTAACGATGCAACAGCGACTAAAACCAACATGATGAACAAACTGCCGCCAGCCCAATCGTTGATCATGATAGAGAAAGTATTACCAATCCCCGTTGTACTGATGACATTCACGACTAAACCAATCCCTGTTAATAACACCGCCGTGGTGGCCATGTTTCGGGACCCCTGGGCTAGGGCGTCGACAATGTCTGAAAAGCCCATTCTGTTTGGAGAAAGCCATGAAGCGACGACCACAGAAATAATTGAAATACCGGCGGCGTAAGTAGGTGTGAAGTCTTGAACCAACAATGTAACCAGCACAACGAGCGGGATCAGGTAATGCCAGCCTGACGCCAACACCGATAGCATCGACTGTGTTTCGGTTTCCACTTGATGAACGCCAGAACGCTTGGCTTCAACGCGAACGAAAAATGCGACGGACAGGAAATAGATTAATGCAGGGGCAAATGAAACAGCGATGATTTCGACATAAGGAATTTGAGTGTAGGAGGCCATGATAAATGCGCCAGCGCCCATAACGGGCGGCATGAGTTGCCCACCTGTTGATGCTGCTGCCTCAACGCCAGCGGCAAACTTGGGAGGAAATCCGGCTTTCTTCATTAATGGAATGGTAATAACACCCGTGGACACCGTATTTGCCACACTTGAACCTGACACCGACCCCATCAACCCCGAGCCCATTACGGCGACAAAACCGGGCCCACCAATGATCTTACCCGCCGCCGCTCGAGAAACGTTGATGATGTAGTCACCCGCACCGGATTTAACCAAGAAAGCGCCAAATAGAATAAACATGAAGACATAGCTCCATGAGATCCGCGAAATTGGACCAAACATGCCCTCGGAACTATAAAAAGCGCGGTACAGCATGGTTTCAGCAGAAAGGCCTGGGAATGAAAAAATACCGTCTATCCAACTGCCCCACCAAACAACATAGGTGAGGGCGACCAGTATTAAACAGGGAATAAACCAACCCATGGTGCGTCGAATCAACTCTAACGCAATCAAGATAGCAACGACTGAGAATACCCAATCGGTCATGACGAAGGTGACACCTCGCTCGTACAGCGCATCTTCACTCACAATGATATAAATCAGACAGGCAACGGCAGCAATGGCAATACCAATGTCGATGATGAGTGCGAATTTACTTTTTCGCCATCTTGCAGCAGCGGGATAGGTCAGAGCGCACATGACAGAAAAACCGGCAAAGTGCGCGGCAGATACCCAAAGTTCAGGCAATGTGGCGAGCGTATTAAACCAGATGTGTACCAACGAGATGACAACACCAATCAGCGTGACGCATCGTGTTAGCAACGGAAAATCAGTTCGTTGGGTTAATTCGAATTGAGACAGAGACTTGTCGTTATCGGATGAGTGATTGGCGTTGCTGGGTGGGTTAGTCATGTTTCCTCAAACGTGCATCTTGCTTGCACGACGTACTTTGAAGTTACGGCCCGTATGTACAGAGTCTCACGGAGATCACAATGCAAAAGGGCATGGCATGGGGCACAGAACATCATGCGAATCAATATGGACAAAACGCGCTGACCCTAAGGTCAGCGCGTCTTCAATTACTTAGCAATGAGGTGTGTTGGGATCTCTATCCCTTGCTCCTTGTAGAAGCGTGCTGCGCCTGGATGCAGCGGAACTGGCAAACCATTGATCGCTTTTTCGAGTGCCATCGCTTTAGTGGCCTTATGGATGCCATTCAAAAACGCCAAGTTTTCATAAATTGTTTTGGTCAAAAGATAGACATCGTCATCTGTAATGTCGCTGCGAACCGCAAGAAAGTTAGGTTGTGCAACTGTTTCAACCGCTTTGGTTTGACCAGGATAAGTGTTTGGCTCGATGACAAAGCGCGTCCAAAGGTTGTAACCACCGTTGGCTTCTTTCATTTGTTCGTCAGTAAAATTGAGAATGGTTATCTTATCGCCCATCGCTGCAAATGCGCGAGTAACAGCACTCACGGGCACACCCGCAGGGGTGTTCATGCCATCAACAGTGCCGTTTTGCATGGCATCGGCACTCGCTCCATAACCAAGGTAAGCGAAGTCTAATTTCTCCGTATCAACACCTAAGCCACCCAAGATTTGCAACCCTGAGCCTTCGGTGCCTGAGTTCTTTTTACCGATAGAAAACTTTTTGCCGTCCATGTTATTCATGTCAGCAATGGTGCCCGTTTTTGCGTTATCACTTTTAACGACAAAGTGTTCTACGTTTTGCCAAAGCATTGAGACTGAACGTAATTCTTTCTGAGGTCCGGATTGCTTGAGTTTACCTTCACCAGACCACGCCCATGCGCCATACAGACCTTGCAGAATGGCAAACTGTGCTTCGTTTTCTCGTAGCAATTTAATGTTCTCACCAGAACCCGCAGAACTGATGGCAGACAGAGAGAAGTCGTATTTAGGAGCAAGCTTCACTTTGCTGAGTGTTGCCAAAGCAACGCCAACTGGGTAATAGGTTCCGCCCGTCGATGCTGTCGCCAAGATGTAATCACGGTCTTCTGCTGCTGCACTGTTGACGCCAGTCAGCACAATTGCAGTCGATAGTGAAAGTGTTTTAATCAGTGTTTTGATTTTCATACAACTCTCCAATGTTAAAATGTCCTTAGGGGCTGTTCATCTTTGGTGGTTAAGTTATGTTCTAGCTAAAAGCATTTTAGGCGAGGCGAGGTGTGTGCCGCCTAGTCATTCTAAGCAAATACGCCTCAACAAAGCATAAAATGCTTTTAGCAGAACCCTTCGGGCAGCGTTTGTGGCGACTTTCTCCTGCGTTATCGACTTCTCATGTAGGCCAGCTACACATCGAAGCCTCTTCCTTGCATAAAGCCGCCACAAACTGCTGCAAAAATCATCACCAAAGATCAACAGCCCCTGGTGTTCGCGGCAATCAGATGTGTAGACGACGTCACACGGCTTCTGAGAGTAATCATTGAGCAACGAAAGAATAGCCGAGCTTGTGAGTTTTTTGTTAACAACGATGTGTAAATCCAAACACCGTCTCAGTTTTTTTCCCGCTGTTCCACTCGTGTAAGACTTTAGTCTAGTGTTCATTTTGACTTATGATGTTCGCTAACACTGACCGAGGTAACTATGTCAAAACCCAATAAAAAGCTGCCAACTCGATCTGTCGATATCGTGTGTGGAAAGTGCAAAACCTTGCTGTTTAAATACAAGAAGGGCGGCAAAGGAGCGTTGGTGAAATGTTTCAAAGAGCGGATCGTGGTGGACTACACTGAGCGGCCTTGCACCTGCCCACATTGCGAAACCGTGTTTGCAAGAGAAACATTAGTTCGTGGTACACCGGCATATAAAATTATCGGTGTGAAAGCGACGTTGAAATAGCGCTGTAACTACAAAAGTAATAGGGGCCGAATTTGAGGCTAGGTGGTGCTTGTTTGAGTTTATTGAAGCTCAAGGCCTAAAAGATAGGAATGAAGAGAGATAAAGGCGGAAAGATAAAGACGGAAAGAGAAAGAAATGAAGAGAGGGAATTGCTGGCAATGCATACTCTCATTGCCAGCACAAAAATTAGATACCTGCGCGCTTAAACAAACCCGCCATCAACTTAGAATTGGATTTCACTCCCGTTGATTTGGTTTTGAACTCACCCGCTAGACGTGTGTTACCGATATCACGAGCGATGTGCTGCATGGTTAGGTACATGTCTTTCGCAGATTTCATGCGATTAGTGTCGTTCAATGGTGCCAGTAGTTTCACCATGTCAGAACCTGTCATGTTCTTTTCAATGGCGTGCTCTTCAATCGCAGACAGAAGCTTGTCCAAATCGACGGTTGCATCTGAGCTTTCAACGCCTTGTTTTTTCATTGCTTTTAGATTGCGTCGGCGGATCTGCTTAATGATGAAAGAAGGGCGATTAATGCGTTTAAAACCCCAGTAACCCGCTGCGATTACGAGAGCGATACCACCAACCACGTATGGCCAGATAGGACCGGAAGATTCAGCAACGGTTTGGGCGGTAGTAACTACCTCAACGGCAGTAGAAGGTACATCAGACATCGTTTTACCTTAGTGTTCATATTGATGGGTCGTAGTGTCGCACTGTGGCACGAAAATACACTGTCACGCTTCACATTAAAGGAAACATCCTTCGACAGAAAAGTTCGTTTGTAGAATTTTTATGCGATCTGCATAGTAACAGACCTCGAACACATAGGCGTGCGTTAATTTTGGGTGAATAACGTACGGTAAAAAGTGCATGAAAAGGTTTCACAAAGGTTGCGAGTGAAAAGGCAGAACTTGATGGCTCTGCCTTTTGTTGTTCAATGGAATCACGTCTTTAGAAAGGAGGGCAAGAAAGTCACATGCCTCCAAGGCAGATGTATTTGGTATTGAGGTATTCATCTAGCCCTTGTCTTGCGCCTTCACGACCAATACCCGATTGTTTTACTCCGCCAAAGGGGGCAACTTCTGTCGAGATAACCCCTTCGTTGACGCCGACCATGCCGTAATCGAGTGCTTCGGCGACGGCAAAAATACGGTTGATGTCTTTGCTGTAAAAATAACTCGCGAGTCCGTAAATGGTGTCGTTCGCCATCTCAATGAGTGAAGCATCATCATGAAAACGGATAACGGGGGCAATGGGGCCGAAAATCTCTTCCTGTACAATACTCATACTGTGTTGAACATGAGTGAGTACGGTGGGCGTGAAGAATTGTCCGTCTAAATCTTCGCCTCCGATACTGATTGTTGCGCCCTGTGCCACCGCTTCTTCTACTAAGCGTTGCACTTTGTTCTTGGCATTCGCATCAATCAATGGGCCTACGTTTACGCCATTATCAATACCATTACCTACAGTCAGTGTGGCGACTTCTGCTGCGAATTTCTCGACAAACTTGTCATAAACAGCATCGTGTACATAAAAGCGATTCGCACAGACGCAGGTTTGCCCTGCGTTTCGGAATTTCGAAGCAATCGCGCCTTTCACGGCTAAGTCGATATCCGCATCATCAAACACGATAAACGGCGCATTGCCCCCCAGCTCCATGGAAACGCGTTTAACGCTCTCCGCACTTTGTCGCATTAGAATACGCCCAACATTTGTTGAACCTGTAAATGAGATTTTGTTGATCTTGTCGCTGCTACAAAACAATTCACCTACCATTACCGCATCGTCGCTGGTGACAATATTGAGTAGACCCTCAGGGAGTCCCGCTTGGCGTGCCAATTCGGTGACTGCATAAGCGCTCAACGGTGTTTGCGCTGCGGGTTTAGCAATGAAACTGCAACCTGCAGCAATCGCGGGCGCGGCTTTTCGTGTGATCATCGCAATGGGGAAATTCCAAGGCGTGATAGCCGCGGCGACACCGACAGGTTGTGTGATGGTCATAATGCGACGGTCAGATGATGGTGTTGGAATGGTTTCGCCGTAAGCACGTTTAGCTTCTTCAGCAAACCATTGAACAAACGACGCGCCATAAGCCACTTCACCACGTGATTCCGCAAGCGGCTTTCCCTGCTCAAGGGTCATGATCCTCGCTAGATCTTCTTGGTTATCCATGAGTAATTGATACCAGCTCATCAAGATATCGGCACGCTGTTTAGCGGTTGTTTTTGCCCATGATCTTTGCGCGATTTCGGCTTTGGCTATCACATTTTCAATCGTTTCGCGGGAATGAGAGGGAACATAACCGAGGACATGGCCTGTGGCGGGGTTAGTCACAGTGATTGCACTGTTCACGTTTTCACACATCGCAGAGAGCAAAGAGAGGTTTTTGATCTGATCCATCATTGGCTTCCATTGTTAAACCGAGAGCGTCTTAGCATTAGACTAACGACGTCATAGGAGGAGAGCAATATGAAGAGGCCGCTCATTTTGATAAGTGGCAAAAATGAACCCATTGTGTGAAGTGTCCATTATTTTGAACGAATACGGGAATTGTTGGGCGCGAGTTGCAGTTGAGTTTATGTCTAGTGCGATGAGGTGGTAGGTCGCTTTTATGCGGGGTAATGATCTGGCTAGCAAGTGAGTTGGCTGATTAGAGATCTCAATGAAAGGTCAGCGGCTTTACTGGCTAACGAGGATGCTAGCCAGTAAAGCGATGTCACTGCACTATGCGCGCTTAGCTTGTCTTATTTTGCGACATTGCCAGCGACGTTCATGATGTCCCATGTTCGTGAAAACGGCGGTGCATATGCGAAGTCCATCATGCCAAGTTGGCTGGTGGTCACACCCATGGTAATGGCGACAGCCATTGCATCAATTCGATGTACTGCACCTTTGTAGCCGATCAACTGTGCGCCCAATATACGTTTGGTATCGGCTTCATACACTAGCTTCATGTGCATATCAGATTGCCCTGCACAGTAGTTGGTGTGGCATTTGTCTTTAATAGTGATGCTTTTCGTGTTGAAACCTGCCTCATTCGCTTCGCGCTCAGACAACCCGGTTCGGCCTGCTTCTAAGCCGAGAACGCGAACACAGCTGGTGCCGATAGAGCCAGGAAACTGCAAAGGCTCGCCATCCACTTGCGCGATGTTGTCACCGACAAGGCGACCCATTTTATTGGCACCCGTTGCTAGCGGAATGTATTGATGACGCTGTGATACTGAGTGCCAAATCGCGGCACAATCTCCTGCCGCCCATACGTCTGGAAGGGAAGTGCGTCCGGTTGAGTCGGTTTTAATCGCGCCATTGGTTAAGGTATCAATGCCTGTTTCTTTGAGAAATGCCGTGTTGGGCTTAACGCCTGTGCACACGACAACAAGATCGGTGGTGTATTCGCCTTTGTCAGTAACAATACCAGAGACGGCTTCGTCGCCTGCGATTGCCATGAGTGATTCGGACGTTAGAATTTCTACGCCAGCTTTTTCAAGTTCGGCATGAATATGTACACTGATTTCTGCATCGAATGCGTCTGGGATTAATCGTTCCGCGCGTTCGATCAAGCGAACTTGTTTACCCTGATGGATCATGGCTTCTGCAACTTCAAGCCCAATGAAGCCTGAACCTATGATGGTGACATGCTGGCAATTTTCATCTTCAATCGCTGATTTGAGTGATAGGCCATCTTTCATCACACGTAAGGCATGCACACCTGCTTTATTTAAGCCTTCAACGGGCGGCAATACTTCACTGGCTCCTGTTGCAATCATTAGTCTGTCGTAGTGGACAATGAAGGTTTCGTGTTGGTGTGTAACTTCAAGCTTCTTATTGTCAGCATCAACTTTATTCACGCGATGACCGGTTTTAACGTTGACGCCACGCTCAGCGAATTGCGCTGGGGTAAATTCCGACATAAATCCACTGTCGTTGAATTCGCCTGCGACGAAATAGGGTAATCCACATGCACCAAAAGAAATAATCTCAGACGCTTCGTATACAGTGATGGTTGCGTCTGGGTTTACACGTCGTGCTTTTGCTGCAGCGCTCATGCCTGCAGCTTCCCCGCCAATAATGATGATATTCATGTTGCTTTCCTCGTGGGCAATTCGCCCAAAACTAGAAATGGGGGCGAAAGCCCCCAAATATTAAAGGTGTTATTGATTAGGCTGTGGCGTCTTCACCATCTAGATTTAATGGTTTGTCATCATTAAACACCGCCATGTCAGTTTGTCCCATCAATTTACTGGTGACCGAACCTGCGGTAATTGACCCTGATACATTCAGAGCGGTACGACCCATATCAATTAGTGGCTCGATAGAAATCAACAGGCCCGCTAACGCGACAGGGAAGTCGAGTGCAGACAGCACAATCAATGCTGCGAATGTTGCGCCACCACCGATGCCAGCCACACCAAATGAACTAATAGTGATGATAGCGATGAGCGTCACGAGGAAGCCGATATCGAGAGGGTTCACACCGACTGTTGGTGCGATCATCACAGCCAACATCGCAGGGTAGATGCCCGCGCAACCGTTCTGACCAATGGTTGAACCAAATGATGCTGCGAAGTTCGCTATTCCGTTCGGAATCCCCAATGCTTTTTCTTGAGTCTGCACGTTCATCGGAATCGAAGCAGCGCTGCTGCGAGATGTAAATGCAAAGGTCAGTACTGGGATGATTTTTTTGAAATGACGAATTGGGTTAAGGCCGATTAAAGCAATAATCCCTAAGTGAATAGCAAACATGGTGAACAGTGCGCCGTAAGAGGCAATCACGAAGTTAGCCAAGTTGACAATATCAGCGTAGTTCGAGCCTGAAATGACTTTGGTCATCAGTGCCAGAACACCGAAAGGCGTAAGACGAAGAACCAAGGTAACCATGCGCATTACAATGGATTTTGCCACTGTAATAAAGTGCTCGAACGACGCAAATACGTCAGGCTGTTTCTTGGCGATACCTGTTGCTGCGATACCGATAAAGATAGAGAAGATAACCACTGCAATCGTTGATGTTTTGCGCGCACCAGTCATGTCGAGGAATGGATTCGCAGGAATAAACTCAAGGATCATATTGGCAAAAGAGAGAGATTCTACTCGGCCGAGATTGGTTTCTAAAGATTGACCACGAGCGACTTCGGCTGCGCCAGCCGTTAAGCCGTCGGCGGTAAGGCCAAACATCAGAGACCAGCCTATACCCACCAGTGCAGCAATCATGGTTGTGAGTACCAACACGCCAATGCTCATGCCACTGATTTTTCCGACAGAAGAGCCGCCCTTGAGCTTAAGAATGGCCGAAATAATGGACACCATCACCAAAGGTATAATGATCATTTGCAAAAGCTTTACATAGCCTTTCCCGACGATGTCGAAATAATCAATGCTTGCTTTAATAATATCGGAACCTGCACCGTAATAAAGTTGTAGTAGACCACCAAATACAACCCCCAACCCTAAGCCAGCAAATACGCGCTTGGTAAAAGGAACATGCTGTGATTGGAGTCTATAGAGGAAATAGATAAGTCCAGTGAATATTGTTAGGTTTAATATAACGCTTAAGGCCATTTTTAAAATCCTTAATGATAATAGCGGGCTAAATAAAGGTAATGATTTATTTCCTATCGTGTTCTTTGTGACTACGTGCCAGCGTCATACCCCTATTCTCATGAGGAGAGGATGATATGACAGCAACTTGGTTATATGAATTAATTCAATATCACTAAAAGTTATATATTATAATTTGAACAATAATAGATTCATATATGCGCACTTGTTTAATTATTCTGGTGTATTTTGTTGCTATCTTGTGTCGTCATTGTTTAGTTTGTATTTCTGCATTTCCCTTGTTTAGTGTGACTTGGCTGATTGGAATTAATATACATTGATGATTTTATTTTTAGCGTGACGATTATCTAGCAAATTAAAAACAAAATAACGCTATATATTCCGTATTTATTATTGCTGTGAATTTATCAAATTTGACTTAATCTTCTCGCGTTTTAGTGCAATTTAAGTCGTACAAATTACCGAACTTCATGGTGTATCACTTACAAACCTTAATGTGATCTTTGTCACTAACAATCATTCGGCCTATTTCTCTGTTGAACTAGATTTTTAGATATGAACCAGCAATCGAACTTGGGTTAGTGCTGATTGAATACGGATCATGTTTTTTTGATGTGTCGTGCATTGGTTCTACTAAAAAAATTACAAATTTTCAGTGGCAGTGACCAATTAAGGGAAAACCTATGAAAAACATCACAATATCGGGGTTGAGCATTGCTTTGGCTATGTCGCTAACAGCCTGTCAATCAACGTCAGAACCCGCTCAAATTGCGAGTGAGACCAACCAGGCACAACAGCAGAGTACAAACACGCTTCAAATCTTTGAAAAAGCCAAGTCGGATTACACTCAATGGCTACGTAAGATGGAGGAGAGTCAATCGTTTCGCTTATACAGCAGTGATCTCGTCGATGATTTGTTCGATGCGTGGGAAGAGGCTGTAGATGTCTATGCGGATTTTGACGCAGACCCAGAAAAAGCGACTGAAAGCTATTCTCTCTTTTCGTCTGGCACTTATGCAGAGGTGTTCGATAAACGACTAGGAGAGGTCGCTGCGTTGCATGCGGAGTTATTAACCCTTAAACAGACTGCTGATGATCTTCTGGCTGAAGCCATCACTGAAATGGCGTATCTCGACGCTATTGGTGCTGAAGAGGTATTTTCCTCTCGTTATAAGCGGATAGCGAAAGAGTACCGATCGCTTTTTGTCTATGTCGCAGACAACGATTTAGATGATGCACAACTTAAGCAGGTTCGGTTTTTGAAGAATGCCAAATCTTTAGAGGTGGCAGTTGTACTCAAGCGAAACATAGAGCCACTGCAGAAAGAGTTAGCGCTGTTGCGTAAAGAAGGGTTCAGATCCATCGCTCCAATCAGTTATGCAAAAGCGAATGCGGCGTTAGATCAAGCGGCAGCGACGGTGTCTGCTGAGCCTAGAGCTGAAGACGTGATAGAAGAAGCTGTTTTCTTGGTTAACTTCGAACTGGATCACCTTAAGCATATGGGTTTGGAAGTGAAGCGGTTTAAGAGCGTGAACGATGGGAAATTTGAACCTTTAATCTTAGCGTTGGAGAATCAAATTCATCGTATCTCTCAGGCGCTCGACCAACAAGATTTAAGAAACAAACCTATTAAGCAACAGACAGATTTGTTGGCAGGACAAGCAGAGACTTTGGTAAAGTCGCTCAAAAACAAGCCGGACGTGGATCCTCAATTGATGGAACTGATGGCGAAGTTGGAAGAGGTGAACAGTGACTTGTCGAATACTGAGCAGCAAGTGGATGTGCTGTCTGCGCAAGTGGTGACACTAGAGGCTAAAAAGGCGTCTGATGAGAGCCTGATTGATGACTTACGCATGGTTATCGATACCATTAAACCAGACGAAGCCAAGGTAAAACCTGCTGAGAACTCGACTTCCGTCTCTGACAGCGAGGCAGTTGCCGCTGAGGATCCAAAAGTTTGAGTTGAGACTCTCGACTATTTCTATCAGCAACAAAAAAGCGCCTATATGGCGCTTTTTGATTAGTCTGAACTGTGGGAGAATCGTAAATATCAAACAGATGGCATGAGTAAGTTGCTAAGCGCACAAGTAGTAATGATGGTTGGCCTTCTTCGCGAGCACCCCGTCATTCACCATTGTCTCGAACAAGGCATCCACATCATCATTTGTTAACAAAAAATGCTTACAGACAGCTTTCTTTGAACAAGTGATCACACCGCCTTTCACCGCAGCTTCGACACGTTGTGCCAACGTCAGCGCTGATTCTTCTTGTTCATTTTTTTGGCTGTCTTGATTAACGACAAGATCGAAATCCGTTCTGTGTTCCAAATATCCCATCGGCTGAACAATGTTGTCCGGTGTGATATCGATTTCAGCGTGATGTCGGTAGAAGCGGCGGAAGCGCGTTTCTTCACCAATCACGCCGACAAAGAATGCAGCGAAAAGATCCAATAAGATCGACAGGAAAACCACCAAACCAAATTGAGCAGTTTGCTGAGAAACCTGAAATGCATCCGCGAGACTGTCGATAAGTCCAATAGCAGAACCTTGAGCAACAGGAGGAAGTGAATCACGTTCTCCCGCCAGTCGAATTTGCTCTTCTCTCAGCTTATTATTTTGAGCCTGTATACGAGTCACGCCAGTCGCGATACGTTCCATTTGAATGTACTTTTCTGCAGCGAGGTTGTTCAAGTCAATTTGTTTTTCTATCGCCTCGATTTGTCGGTTGTACGCATCGACTTTAGCTTGTTCAATCGCGATAACACTTTGCGCTTTGTTTGTGGCGCTATTGATACCGCCCACACTTCCGCCAATCGAAATCGCAGCAAGTACAAGGTAGAAAGTCAGCGCAGTAAACGAACCCACATAATTACGATGAGCTCGTCGCTCTCCAAATTCGTACCACGCGTAAAACTTACCTGCCTCAAAGATGATCGCCAAGGTACCAAATAGTGCCTTCATCATTGGGCTGTCATCTATCGAGAGGAAAAGCAGGAGTGAGAATACCGTTGAGGTGACCACAGCAGCGCCAGTGAAGCTGTAAACGCTGATCATGGCGAAAGGGCCTTTAGGGTAACGATACCCGAGCATATTTTTGTAGTGCATAGTTTTCTTTCAAGTCACGGTATGAAGGGCGCGAGGATACCGCATTGACGGCTTACCTTCCGCAACTGTGACCTATCTAACAGTTTGACTGCTGCTTTCACAACCAAATCGTTAGCGTTTTATACGATTCAAGCTCTTCATCAACAACGTTTTATGACCAAAGTGTCAGTATCCTTGCTCAGATTGCATGGCCCATAGGTGCGCGGCGACTAAAGCACGCCACGGTGAAAAGTCATTAAGCCAAGCCTGCGTTTCCTTTTCTGAAGGTTTTTCGTCACAGTCAAGCAACTGTTGCAGGTTTCTTCGTACCGCTACATCGCCATGTAATGAGCCATCCAAATAGCCAAAGCCTCGCAGCAAGGTATAACTGACAGTCCAAGGGCCAACGCCTTTAATGGAAAGAAGGTCTCGTGAGACGGCGAGGGGGTTAGCGCTTAGGGATAGATCGAGTTCATTATCTACCAGCATTTGGGCAACACGCTGAATGGTCGTGGCTTTACTATTGGAATACCCACAGCTGCGATAGGTATCAATGTCTGTCGCGGCGAGCGTATTTGGGTCTGGAGAACACCAAATGCCACTACTGTGTGGCTTACCCGTCGTTTCTATGAGTCGTCGACGAATGGAAACTGCCGCTTCCACGCTGATCAGTTGCCCTGTAATCGCCCAAGTAATCGCTTCAAAGGGCGTGACTGTTTGGGGAATCCTTAAGCCGCTATGATGTGCCAGCAAGCGAGAAATCTCAGGGTGGGAATGGTACTGGCTTTCAAAGGTCTCGATATCTTGATTGAGCCCTAACATGTGTATGAGTAGCGACATTAGTGATGCGTTATCAAGCGGAGGTGTCTCCGCATCGGCATCGAGTTCTAGTCGTGCGTAGTCATCATTTAGTTCCAGACTCAAACAACAAGTTACACCATTAATCAGCATGCCTTTACGAAGTAGGTTACCGTCCACTTTCTCTGCTAATTCCGTTTTGTCACGTTGGTGGAATGCGAGAAAATCTCTGTGTCTAAAGGTACTTGGTAGTGACGTTGTCACTGAGCGGGTGGCGGTCATGAGATTGGTTCCTAATGAATCGTGAAACCAGCTTAAACCGCACGGTAAGACAAGGCGAGACAATTCATCTTAACGCACTATAACTGAATATTTTGGCGTTCATTTCTACAAACTGCCTCACATAAACGCACTAAGGCCACTTAGCCACACGCATATCATCGCCTTTGCGAATCCAGTTATTATTGGGTTTGTCAGTTGCATTGTGTCTCTAGCACAAATACGACTAATTCCCAATTCTTGGTCAGAAAGTCTTAGCGACGTGTTGGTATCATCCCCAAAATCACATGCTAAATCAGTTGTATGTGGTTTTGGGATTTATACATTTACTAAAAAAGTCGTTAACGACACGGAGGTTGGTGATGAGCTATTTCTTATTAGCACTAAAAAACTTTGCAGTATTTTCTGGGAGAGCGAGAAGAAAAGAGTATTGGATGTTTATCCTGTTCTATCTGATTTTCTCTATTGCTCTCACTATTGTTGATCAAATCTTGGGGAGTGTGTTTCTATCTTTGATCTTCTCTTTGGTCTTGCTTATCCCAAGTATCAGTCTGACAGCCAGAAGGCTTCATGATACTGGACGAAGTGGTTGGTGGCAGTTGATTGTTTTAATCCCTTTGGTTGGTGCCATTGTGATGCTGGTTTTCCTCGTGCAGGACAGTCACGAAGACAATATATATGGTGCCAACCCGAAAGGCATTAAAGCAGGTGTGACGGTTTAACGAGCCGATCTAGCCTGGAAAGTGATAATCACTGTCGTTGCTGTTTGATATGGCATTGGCGGTGATTTTTTTTATCACTTGGCAATGGCCAACAACGTTTTATCGCTACTGCTTCCCAGTTTAGTTCATACCTATTTAGTTCACACCCACTTAGCTCACACCAATGTAACGCCTTTCGGGTCGTCCGACACTGCCATAGTTAACCTGCGCTTCTAGCTCTAACGTGCTAACCATATATTCGAGGTAGCGACGTGCAGTTGTGCGGCTTGCACCAATTAAGTTGCCCACTTCTTCAGCATTGAGCGAGCCCTCTAAGTCAGCAAACACGGCGCGAATTTTATCGAGCGTAATAACGTCAATGCCTTTCGGGAGACGCGGGAGATTGTTGCTGGTGGAATTATCGACCGTTGGTACGGACGTCATTCGTTGCGGAAGAAGTGTGTCGACATCCGTTTGGGCAAGCGATTCCATCGCTCTAAGTTTCTCTAGGTGGGCAGCATATTGTCCAATGACTTCTTGCAAGCGCTCAAACACTAAGGGTTTGAGAATGTAGTAGAAAACGCCACTGCGAAGGGCTTCTCTTAGCGTATCAACTTCTTTGGCTGCGGTGATGAGAATGACATCTGTGGCGCAGTTGTTGGCCCGTAGTTTTCGCAGTAAATCTAGCCCTGTTCCTTTTGGGAAATGATTATCTAACAACAGCAGTTCTGGTTTAAATACTTCAACGAGGTCTTCAGCATCCTCCAATGAATGGGCGATACCGACGAGTTCTACACCGTCAATACGGTCTAGGAAGCGTTTTTGAATCTCAGCGATTTGAACGTCATCTTCAGCGATAACAACGCGGATACTTTGAGTCATAGGTACAGCATTATCCTTTTTTCCTAGTTTCTCGTACGTTACGTTATTTTAGTTGTTGATCGTCGCCCTAGCTTTGGGAATGTATACGGTGAAGCGACTTCCTTTGTGAACTGTGGGTTCGAGCAAAATAGTGCCCCCCAGCTTTTGCAGTAGTTTCTCGACAAGATGAAGTCCAAATCCATGTCCTTCGCCTTGTTTCGTCGTGACGCCTTTACGAAAAATGCTATCTTGCTCATGCTCTGGGATACCGGAGCCTTCATCTTCAATTTCGAAAATCAGATCATTTCCCAAGTCTGTCATTGATAGTCGTACATCGGTACGTTGATTTTTCAATGTGGCTTCTAAGGCATTGTCTATCAAGTTACCTATAATGCTCACGATCTCTTCTCGAGGGATGTGATCAGGAATCTCCTTCATGCTGCTTTCTGGGTCAATTTCTAGGTGCAACCCCAGCTCCTTGGCTCGGTTGTATTTGCCCAGCATACACCCTGCGAGGATAGGATCAGGGACAGCTTCCACAAGCAGTTGAATTAAGGCTTGGTGGCTTTGGGTTTCTTGACCAATCAACGCCAGGGCTTCGTCGTTCGCGCCAAGTTCGATTAAGCCTGCAATGGTGTGAAGTTTGTTCGAATACTCGTGGGATTGGCTGCGCAATGTATCAGCATATTGCTCGATTTGACTGAGTTTTTTACTGATTGCATCAAGCTCGTCTTTGCGCCTAAAGCTTGATACAACCCCAGTAATGCTACCATCTTGCAGCACAGGAAGACGATTGACGATAAGGTTTCTGTCTTGCAGCCATACGTCTTTGTCGATTTGTGGTGTGCCCGTTCGAAGTACATCCATTAAACGGCTGTCGGGAAGCACTTCTTCGATGGGGCGCCCTGTAAGTTTGGTATTGGCATCCAACCCTAAGGTATCTATGGCAGCACGGTTGAACGTGGTGATGTTGCCTTCGCCGTTCACTGCGATAATCCCTTCTCTAATAGACTCTAGCGTTGCGTTTCGTTCCTGAAAGAGGCGTCCAATTTGCTCTGGCTCCAGCCCAAAAATCGCCTTCTTGAAGTGTGAGGCAAACCAAAGCCCAGTGAGCACGCTCAAGCCGAAACTCAGTACGATCACCATGTACAGGGTGTTTCTGTACCTGTCGATAATGCCTTCCACAGTGTCGAGCATAAAGCCGACAGAAATAATACCAATGACGTTCTCGTGGCTCGCATCAAAGATTGGCGCTTTTCCGCGTACGGATGCGCCAAGGCTTCCTATCGCCTTTTGGATGTAAGGTTTTCCATAGAGAAGGGCGGGCTCGTTGTAATCACCATCATCGTCATACATGGGTTTTCCCAAACGTTTCCATGAAGGGTGTGCAAGTCGAATCCCGTTTCTATCTCCTATCACCACGAAGCGCGCATCGTTGATGTCGGCGAGTTCGAGAGTCAGCGTTTGCAGGAATTCGCTGTCACGGTTATCTACAGCGTCAACGACTTCGGGTATAGCGGCGATGGTCTTTGCAACGTGTAGGGCGCGTTGGCCGATTTGCTCATCCAGAGAATGGCTGAGGTATCCCAATGCAAATAAGCCAATCAATCCAGTTTGTAGCAGGGCCATCAGGCCCAAGATGAGCATCATGCGGGTTTTGAGCTTGAGAGAGCGAAGTGAAAACATAGATTTGAATGCGCCTTGATAACAACCTTATAACTTAATGGTAGCGGCATTATCTATCTTGTTGAAATGATGATTCTTTGTGGTCTGTCACGCAAGTGAACAATATGAACATAATGCTTTTTATAGTTTAAAAAAACATTAAATCCACAAGGTTTCCAAGTGGCCGATCAGTTAATAGGTTGAATGGGTAGGACAACAGTCAATTAAGACAAGAATAATTAACGCGTCCAAAGGACGGAACGACACAAGGAAATATGTATGTTTTCAAAATTGTTCGCTAAAAAGCGCGCTATCGTTGCTGCGATTGCGCTGACATCTGCAATGACGGCGGGTGTAGCTTCGGCTGCGGTAGAAGAAGTTCACTTCCTCATTCCAGGCGGTGCTGGTGGTGGCTGGGATGGTACTGCTCGTGGTACGGGTGAAGCCCTGTCTAAATCTGGCTTAGTAGAAACGGTATCTTACGAAAACATGTCTGGTGGTGGCGGTGGTAAAGCGATTGCACACTTGATTGAAGTTGCGGAGCAATCAGACAACACGTTAATGGTTAATTCAACGCCTATTGTCATTCGCTCTCTTTCTAAAGTTTTCCCACAATCTTTCCGCGATTTGACACCTATTGCCGCGACGATTGGCGATTACGCCGCTTTTGTTGTGCCTAAAGATTCTAAGTACAACAGCTTCAAAGAAATCGTGGCTGACTATAACGAAAACCCTCGCTCAGTGGCAGTTGCTGGCGGTTCATCACGTGGTGGCATGGACCACCTCGTTGCTGCGATGGCATTTAAAGCGGCAGGCGGTGATCCTAAACGTGTGAAATACGTGGCGTATGATGCGGGCGGTAAAGCCATGGCGGGTATGCTTTCTGGTGAAACTCAAGTGCTTTCTACAGGCTTTAGTGAAGCATTGGCGCTGAAAAATGCAGGTGAAGTACGCATTCTTGCTATCACCAGCGATGAGCGTTCTCCTGCTGCACCAGATGTACCGACCTTGAAAGAACAAGGTTATGACGCGAGCTTTGTTAACTGGCGTGGTTTCTTCGGTGCGCCTGGTTTGTCTGATGCCCAAGCGGATGAATACGCACAAACGCTCGAGAAAATGTACACAACTGATGAATGGGTGGAAGTTCGTGACCGCAATGGTTGGACTGAAATCTTCAAACCACGTGCTGAGTTCGTTACCTTCCTTGAAGGTCAAGAACAAGAAGTGGGCAGTTTGATGAAGGAACTTGGTTTCCTACGTTAATCATGAAAAACACGCCGGGTTCTTAGCACTAGGCCTAGGACTCGGCGTTCTTATTTCTGACGGGCTTGCTCGTTTGTTGTTGTATCAAGGAGTGTCAGATGGTTGTCACTAAAGACCATATCGGTGGTCTCGTCTTTCTCTGTCTTTCAGTGGCATACGGTGTTTATGCGCGTGAAATACCAATGTTTCCTGGCGATGAATATGAACCGTTTAATGCGCAAACTCTGCCTATCTTCCTATCTTGGTTGGGCGGAATTCTAGGATTTTTAATGTTGGTGACGGCGCGTCGAGACGTTGCTAGCAAGCTCTCTGTGGCTGGGCTTGATTTCTTGCTGGTGGCGAAGCTTCTCATCCTGATTATGATTTTTGCTTTCGCCCTTGAATGGGTGGGCTTTATGTTGTCGACGATTCTGTTTTTGGTGGGCGGATATTGGATCCTTGGTGAACGCCGTCCAAAAATGCTGTTCATTGCATCCGTGCCTTTTGCTGTCGGCATCTGGTTTATTCTTGCGAAGTTGTTGGATATCTATCTCGCACCGGGTCGCTTCTTTACACAAGTTTTAGGAGGTTAAGAAGATGTGGGAAGGAATCTCAACCGGCTTAGGCACTGCCTTAATGCCGTTCAACCTCATGATGGTCGTCGTTGGCTGTTTCGCTGGCACCTTCATTGGCATGCTGCCGGGTCTTGGCCCTATTTCTGCGGTTGCGTTAATGATCCCAATTACTTACGGCCTTGATCCTGCGTCTGGCATCATCTTGATGGCGGGTGTGTATTACGGTGCGGTATTTGGGGGCTCTACGTCTTCCATCCTGATTAACGCGCCAGGTTGTGCAAGCACGGTTGTTACTGCGTTTGATGGCTACCCAATGGCGCAACAACGCCAAGCAGGTAAAGCGTTAGCGTTGGCGGCGTACTCGTCGTTCACTGGCGGCACGATTGGTGCAATTATCCTGCTTTTCGCGGCGCCTGCTTTGGCCTCGGTTTCACTCAGTTTTCAATCTTCTGACTACTTTGCACTGATGATCCTCGGTCTTACCGCCGTTTCTGCCTTTGCGGGCAAAGGCCAAGTGTTGAAAGCCATGGCGATGACTGTATTTGGATTGATGATTGCCACGATTGGTACGGATGCGATAACAGGCGCACCGCGATTTACTTTTAACAATATCGATTTGGTGGATGGCATCAGTTTCTTATTGCTCGCGATGGCGACGTTTGCATTGGCAGAAGTTGTCACCACAGTGATGAAAGGGCAGCACAAAGAAAAAGAAGCGGACATGGACATGGCGGCGCTCGGCAGCATGAAACTGTCAAAAGAAGAAGTAAAAGAAGTGGCACCGACCGTGGCGCGTTCTTCGATCTTCGGCTTTATCGTCGGTGTTTTGCCGGGGGCAGGCGCGACGATTGCGTCATTCCTTGCTTATGGGCTTGAACGTAACCTCGCGCCAAAGCGTCTGAAAGAGAAATTTGGTAAAGGTGCACTGCGCGGATTGGCAGCACCAGAGTCAGCAAACAACGCAGCATCCACAGGTTCATTTGTGCCCTTGTTAACCTTGGGAATTCCTGGCTCAGGCACAACGGCTATCATGCTGGGTGCGTTGATTGCCTATGGTATTCAGCCGGGGCCACGTTTGTTTATTGATAATCCTGATGTGTTCTGGTCGGTGATTATATCCATGTACTTCGGTAACTTGGTGTTATTGATCCTGAACCTCCCACTGATTCCGTACATTTCGCGCTTGTTGGCCATTCCGCGCCCCATCTTGATCCCGTTGATTTTGTTCTTCTCCATCACCGGTGTGTACTTGGTGAGTTTCAACACTTTCGATATCAATATGATGGTGTTGATTACTGTGGTGGCGATATTCCTTAAGTTGCTCGACTTCCCAATGGCGCCAATGCTACTTGGCTTCATACTGGGTGGCATTATGGAAAACAACCTGAGTCGCGCATTGATTATCTCTGATGGCAGTTTGAGCTTCCTGTGGGATCGTCCGTTAACGCTAACCATTATGTGTATTTCAATCTTTGTATTGTTGCTGCCCCTGATTCGACGCGTGCTCGACAAAATGGGGGTCGGTATCAAACTGCAGCCTAATAAAGCACAAGTCGATCGTAATGACGGTTAGGAGGACGCATGCACGATGCATTGTCATGCTTTAGGGTACTGGATTTAACCAACGTACTGGCAGGCCCATTCGCCTGCCATCAGTTGGCGCATTTAGGTGCGGAAGTCATAAAAGTGGAGGTCCCCCACAGTGGGGATCTTGCGCGTCAATTGGGTGCCGATGCGGATTTAAACCGCGAGAAAATGGGCATTTCCTTTCTCGCTCAAAACTCAGGAAAACGTTCTATCACCGTCAATCTCAAACACCCTGACGGCAAAGCCGTGCTCAAAAAGCTGGTTGAATCTGCTGATGTGTTAGTGGAGAACTTCCGACCGGGTGTCATGGCGCGTTTGGGGCTTGATTACGATGTGTTGAAATCCGTAAATCCCAAGCTGATTTACTGCGCGATTTCGGGTTATGGCGCTGATGGCCCCATGAAAAATTTGCCAGCGTATGACCAAATTATTCAAGGCATGTCGGGTGTGATGTCAATAACCGGCGCACCGGATAATGCACCTTACCGTGTTGGTTATCCCATTGCCGATACCATTGGTGGAATTACCGCGGCCTTTGCGATTTCTTCTGCATTGGCAGGGAGGGCACACACTGGTAAGGGCTGCTTTATTGATGTGTCCATGCTGGAGTCAACGCTCGCGACGATGGGCTGGGCTGTATCTAACTTCCTCGTCGCAGGTCGTGAACCTCAGCCTATGGGCAATGACAATGTGACGGCAAGCCCTTCAGGCGCTTTTAAAACTGGTGATGGTCTCATTAATATTGCTGCGAATAAGCAGGAACAGTTCGAAGCCATTTGTGATTTGTTAGGGCGAGCAGAGTTAAAAGTTGATCCGCGATTCAACGAGCGACAAGCAAGGCTCAAACATCGCGCTGTGTTGACAGAGATTCTTGAAGATGCGTTTTCAACGGATTCTGCCGAAGTCTGGGAACAAAAGCTCAATGCCATTGGCGTGCCTGCAGGGCGCGTGCTCACTGTGCCGCAGGCTCTAAATCTAGAGCAAGTAAAACAACGTGATTTCGAAGGGACATTTGATGACGTGGACGGTATAAGAAGAGATGTTCATATCGTTAGGACGGGTTTTCTTGTGGATGGAAAACGCCCTAAAGTGGAATCGCCGCCACCCCAATTGGGTGAACACAGCGCTGATATTCTCTCTGAGCTCGGGTTTAGCGATGACGACATTAAAACGTTTCGAGCAGAGGGCGCAGTATGAGTATTCGACGACCGACTAACGGCCCAGAAAAAGCGGTTGCTGATTGGTGGCGTACAGACATTATCGATATGACGCCGGGGGAGATTGGCTATTACGGGTATCCGATAGAAGATCTCATTGGCAACGTCAGCTTTACCCAAATGATTTGGTTGATGACGCAAGGTTCTCTGCCTTCGCCAGAAAAAGCGAAATTGCTCGATGCCGCGTTAATGTCCGCCGTTGATCATGGCCCACAAGCGCCAAGTATTGCGATTGCGCGCATGGCAGCAACCTGTGGCGTTGGTTTGAACAATGCGATGGCGTCTGCGGTGAATGTGTTGGGCGATGTGCATGGCGGTGCGGGTGAGCAGGCCATGGCCTTGTATCAAATGATTGATGACATTGCGAAAAATGATGGTGTTGATGTTGTCGTTGCTACGCAAAAAGGGCTTGAGAAACAGCGCGAGCTGTTCGGTAAGTTCATCCCCGGTTTTGGCCACCGTTTCCATCCTGTCGATCCAAGAGCACCGCGTTTAATGGCGGTGGTAGAAGGCACGAAAACGGATGGTGTGGTAGAAGGGCGTTATTTGGCGATAGCTCAACAAGTCGAATTACAACTTGAACAGGAGAAAGGGAAGAAAATCCCGATGAACATTGATGGGGCAACGGCTGTGATTTACGCAGAACTTGGTGTTGCTCCTGAGCTTGCCAGAGGGTTGTTTTGTTTATCTCGTTCAGTAGGAATACTGGCGCACGCTTGGGAGCAGACACAACAAGGTGGCAGAAACAAAGGCCCAATCCCTCGAGACTTACTGTGGACGTATGACGGTCCTGCGAAGCGCTCGGTGCCTGATAGCGATTAACTTCTGCGCGAGCTTGTTTGTTTAGTTCACCGACATCAACGCCATCCATCGATGGCGTTTTTGTGTTTGGAGGTGCAACGAAAGCTTGGTTTATCGTCTATCTTGAATAATTATGAACGCTGTTTTATTGTTGCTTGAACTGTGACCATGTGTAGTATTACATTTGTCATTGCATTAAAGGACACTTTTAGGTGTCGTTGCGGTCTGTATTAGCATGCCGTATTTCGAACACACAGTAAGATAGAGGCTTGGTGTCACCAAAGGATAGGAGCATGAATATGAAAATCACATCGATTTTATTTACCTTGCTATTGTGTTTGCCCATAGCGGCGAATGCGGAAGAAAGTAGCTGGGATAAAGCAAAAGAGTCAGCGGCAGAAGCGTGGGATTCAGCGAAAGACGCAGGCGGCAGTGCGTGGGATGCAACGAAAGAGAAGAGCGGTGAACTGATTGATAAAGCAGAAGAAGGTAGTTCTGATTTATGGGACAGTGCCAAAGAAAAAAGTAGTGACCTTTGGAATAAGAGCAAAGAAAAGGGCAGTGAAATCATAGAGGAAGCAGAAAAGAAAGCTGATGAAGTGCTGACCAAGCCAGAAGAAACTGAACCGACTCCTGCCCCCGTCGTACCGTTGAAACCAGAGGATTCCCCCGACTTCACTCAATCTGCTTGATTCGCGAAAGGAAGTGATCGTCATGGATATCCGGTTAAGAAAAGCGCTAAACAGTGATATTTCGTTTCTTATGTCGCTGCGAAAGCTAACCATGCAGCAGTATCTTGAAGCGGCGGGTATGCCAACCTCTGATGAAGCTCATTTAACGCGCATTAACTATAAGTTTGACTGCGCGGAAATCATCACGGTGAGTGACATCCCAGTTGGCTTATTCAAAGCGGAATTTATCGAAGACCAAAATCAGTGGTACCTCGTTCAGTTGCAAGTGCACCCTGACTACCAGAACCGAGGCATCGGTTATACCGTGCTTGAACGATTGTTGAGCTCTGCAAGTGAATCTGCATCTCGCATAAGGTTAAGCGTGATAAAAACCAATCCGGCTCGAGATTTGTATATACGATTGGGCTTTGAGGTTGTTGAGCAAAGTGATTGTGAATACATCATGGAAAACAACAGTCTGCTGAATAACATTGCAGAGTCAAAAGTGAAAAATACCGCTTAGTTCTTGCTTAAGAAGAGTGCAAATTACATCCAGAACTTAGACGTGGTGCATCAACGCACGACGCTTTTTGAGTGATACAAACGACAAAGAATACTGAGCCAAAGGCCAAAGTCAAAAATCAAAAGTTAGAGAAAAGGGAGCGAATATGCTCCCTTTTTTGATCGTTTCATTCGCCTTACGGACTTAAAGCGTATTAACCGTCTTTGGGTTGCGAAGGGAGTGCGTGATCATTTTGCATATGTAGATGCACATCTTGTTGTGGGAATGGAATAGAAATTCCTTCCTTGTCGAAGCGGATTTTCACCTCCCGCGTGACGTCCCAGTACACATCCCAATAGTCGTCTGTTTTTACCCAAGGGCGAACAATAAAATCCACAGAAGAGTTATTGAGCACATGAACTTTGATCATGGGTTCTGGAGCTCGAAGAACAGCAGGGTGGTTTGTCACAATGTCATTGAGTACGTCTTCAACGTGGGGGATGCTATCGCTATAGCTGACGCCAAATACCATATCGACGCGTCGAACGCGTTCATGGGTGACGTTCTTGATAACATCTCCCCAAATCTTGCTGTTAGGCACGATGATGATTTGATTATCAAAGGTTTTAATCGTCGTGTTGACCAAACTCATGTGGCTAACCTTGCCTTCGACCCCCCCTGCGGCAACATAATCACCGACATCGAATGGGCGATAGATCAGCAGCATCATGCCCGCCGCGAAATTCGATAACGTATCTTGCAGCGCAAAACCGATAATGACACCAGCAATACCGAAACCGGTGAGAATTGGGGTGAGGTTCAAACCCACTTGTGACAAGGCGATCAGGATACCTATAAACCACACGCCCTTGCCAGACATGGAAATGAAGAACTCTTGCATGAGTAACGAAAAGTTGAGGTTCTTTGAGGCAACGGCACGCTTAACCACTTTTCGAGCAATATTGGCGATGAAGCGCGCAATAAAAAGAATGATTAAAAAGACAAGGAGTTGAAAAATGTGCTGCGGCGCATTCTCGAGTAACCATCCCCAAAATTTGCTAGACCAGGTCTTTACGATGGAGAGCAGTACATCGCCACTAAGCAGATCCTGCGTTACGCTGCCTGTCACTTCAAAATATAATCGTTTGTACTCAGCAGTCGGGATCCCTTCAGCGTCTGACAGGTCAATCATCACCTTAAGGCTGTCGGTTGTGATGCTCATTCGACGTTGAGTGACTAGTTTACTGAGTTGAAGGTTGGCTTTTTCTGCTTCAGGGGCAACTTTTAGCTGCGCATCTTCAGCATTCAACTGTTGCCTTAGATACTCGATATTTGCAGCGAGTTGTTCAGAACGTTGGGAAACTTCTTGCTTTAAGTTGTCTTCTTCGTGGGGGGCGAGTGCGTTGAGCTCTTTCAGCCATGCTACGTTTTGTGATAGCTCTTCATACATACTATCTAGATATTTACGTGATTCTTCATACTCTGCTAGTAAACCGAAGACCTCTTCATTCTTGGCGTCATTTAATTTCTGGGAAAGGCTTGATGAACGTTTGATCAGATATTGAATAGCTTCGTTGGCATAAACTTGTTGCTGTTTTACCTGTTTGATAAGAAAGGGCTTCGCTACGTCGTCACGGTTTATGCTTGAGGCAATGAGGGCACGCAGTTGCTCATTTTTCTGAAACATTTGAAGCTGCATTGCGAGCTTGTCTTCGCCATCTACTTGGTTCTGCATAGAAACCAACTTCGTGAGTTCCTGATGAATCGCCAGTATGCGGTCTTCAATTTTTTCAGAAGCCGCATTTTGATCTTCTGAGGTGGCTTGCATTGACTCAGTGTTTGCAAAAACGGGATAGGAAAACGCAATAATAAAGGCGAAAAAGGCCACAGAAATTAATGACCAGTGCATGCGTAAACTCATCGATAAAGCTCCATCAGACCAAATTAACAATAGGGAAGTATGGCATTTTGTACGACGTTAGGTGTTCAAACTGGCTCTCACATTTGAATAAATAGGGCAATTGTTCAGAAGGGTGTTGTCTAGGTTTTTGAGGTGGTCAACGTATTTTCATATTTTACTTAAATTTACGTTGGTGCGATTGATTAGTGACCAGTGCGAGCGCAAAATATGACCGTTTATTAGCTTTTACTTTATAAGGAGATTTACCGATGAGTAATTCGTCATCATTATCCAAGCAGACGATCTTCTTTCATTGGTTAGTTGCAATCAGTTTTATCGCCGTTCTAGCATTTGGCTTGTACGTGGAAGATTTACCGAAAGGCCCAGAAAAGGGAGAACTTATCGGTCTGCATAAATCCTTTGGCGTATTGGTTCTCGTGTTAGCGGCATCCCGTTTGTTATGGCGCTTTAAGGAAGGTGCAATATCTTCTATTCCTGGCTCGCCGAGATGGCAGGAAAAAATCGCGGCTGGGGTTCATCATTTACTTCTACTCGCCACGTTATTGATGCCCATTTCAGGGATAGCCATGTCGATTGGTGGTGGGCGTGATGTGGGGGTTTTTGGTTTCACTCTCATTACTGCTGGCGAGAAGAATGAACTGCTGGGGCAGATCGGCCACACGACCCATGAAGTCCTTGCCAACATTGTGATTGTCACGTTGGCGTTACATGTACTGGGTGCCTTAAAACACCATATTATCGACAAAGACGCTACGCTTAAGCGAATGTTAGGGAAATCCTGACGTCCCTTAGCATCTCCGTTTTGAAAGCCATCTTAATCGGGTGGCTTTTTTGTTATGGCCGAACCTGAATCCTGCTAATCGAGAGCTATCTTCATTTTTCTGCTTTAACAAACTGATATCTTTAGAAGATATGCACAGTTCGTGGTCGTGCTTCTTTATTATTTACAAAGGAAGAGATCATGAGACGGATCATATTCAATCAAAAAGGCGGTGTTGGTAAATCCAGTATATCGGTCAACCTCGCAGCGCTCAGTGCTGCCAGTGGTAAGAAAACACTGCTGATAGATTTAGATATTCAAGGTAACAGTAGCCATTACCTAGGTATTGATATTAATGCCAAGAATGACAAAACGGTGGCGGACTTGTTTGACCAAACCGTGTCATGGTTTTCTGTTTCGACGCCGATTAAGCAATTTCCTCAGCCCACCGCTTATGAAAATCTCGATATCATTCCTTCTAGCCCGCGTCTTGCGGCTCTTGAGCCTGAGTTAGAGCGTCGCTATAAAATATACAAACTGCGTGAAGCACTCGACGAACTAGAGAGTGAATATGAGCGGATATATATTGATACGCCGCCAAATTTAAATTTCTACAGCAAAGCGGGTCTAATCGCGGCGCATAATCTGCTCATACCTTTTGATTGTGATACATTTTCTCATCAGGCGTTGTTGACCTTAATGGATAACCTCGCGGAGCTTCGCGACGATCACAATCGTAATTTGGCGCTCGAAGGGGTGGTCGTAAATATGTTTAACGCGCAGGCGAAATTCCCCGCTCAGATTATCGAACGCGTACGAGAACTCGGTTTACCTCTGCTGGAACCATTTATTCCTCAATCTGTGAAGATGAAAGAGTCGCACTATCATCAAAAGCCGCTCGTTCATTTTGCGCCTCAACATAAGCTTGCTCAGCACTTTGCTGAACTCTATGCGCGATTAGAAAGTGCAGAACAGCAAGTGCCTTCACCTGGAATGTCCGCAAACAATGAAGGTGCAAAGGCTGCGCAGTCATAAAAGTGAATTGGATAAAATGTAACCTTTGACAAAGTTACAATAAAGCGTAACATTTAGATATGTTACCAATTAATGTAACTCAAGGTATGCATGAAAACTCAATACATACACTATGCGGGAGTGATGACTGGCGACCTCGTGGGCTCGACAGAGATGAGCGAGTCCACACGCCAAGGCTGTTTAGCCACATTGGAAAGCTGTTTCTCTCAGTTTCGTCAGCATGAAACCGGTCATCAAGCGAACAATAACTCCCTGATACCTGATGGCGCTGGTTCCGATGCCAGTGACAGCGACACGATGGGGGAGATCTATCGTGGCGATGCATTTCAGCTCTACACTCGCTCCCCCGAACACCTTTTGAACATGGCACTGACGATTCGCATTGCCCTGAAGAGCCTTGGCGAAGATGCCCGTTTATCATTGGCTGTTGCACCAACCAGCGAGCGTCAACTCCCTGTGAGAATGGCCAATAACTCTGATGCTTTCTTGCTATCAGGCCGCCATCTAGATGCCATGAAAAACCAGAGATTGGCGTTTTCCTCTAATGACGAAGACTTTGCTCGCGACGCTCACATGGTTCTTTCTCTACTTGATGACCATATCACACCGCTGACAACCAAAATGGCATTCGCGTTATCGGTTTGGATGCGTCAGCCTAATGCGCAACATGCAGAGCTTGCAAAGGCGTTGGGTATAACTCGAAGCGCATTCACAAGAATCATTAATCGAGCCAATTACGGCCGCATTGACGATACGTGTAAATGGTATGCTGACCGGCTTAAACGTTATCGGAACACTGGCAGGGAGGCTTAAATATGGTACTAACAATACTATTGGTATTGGCCGTGGTTCATGTGTGTGTAGAGTTTTACTTTTTTCCCGTTGTCACACGTCGCGCACGGCATGTTTTTTTGTCCGTTATCATTGAAAGCGTTCTGTCTTTGATTGCCCTCTATTTGCTCGCCATTCCTTTGATTTGGTCATTAGTCGGGGCGTTGTGTATCGGGTTATCAAATGTGGCTATCGCTGTGTGGTTTCGTTCGTCACCGGACGGGTTACGCTACTTGTTCGTCAAACAACTGCTGCACTTATTTGTGCTACTTGTGGTGGTTTTATTTGTGGTGGGTAGTGAAGAGAGAGTTGCTGCAAAACTGGCATTTGAACAAACAGATTGGTGGACACTGTTTTGTTGGGCCTTTGCGTACCTATTAGCAATGAAACCGACATCAACCGCCATTGCTATGCTCTTGCAAAACTGGACCGATGAAGTCGTGAATTCTGCGCCAAGTGAGAGCAATAAACCGCTAAAAGACGCTGGTGCATACATTGGATATTTTGAGCGAATGCTTATCGTGACATTTGTTCTGTGGGGGCAACTACCCGGCGTCGCCTTGGTGTTAGCCGCCAAATCCGTTTTTCGCTTTGGCGATTTAAAAGATCATGGCAGTCGCATGTTCACCGAGTACGTGATGTTAGGTACGTTTTCCAGCGCTTTGTTTGGTATCGGCTGCGGTTTGTTGGGCGGTTATCTCAGTAAGTTTTAGCGCCGCTCCGTGGATAAAGTCTACGCACTAAAAAAGGCACCCATGGGCTGTCTTTCATACACAAATCCCTGAGCAACGCTCAGGGGTTTTTTTTGAACTCATTCCACACACTGTGATCAGATCGTCTAGGGCTAAATATTCGAGGCGATTATTATGAAGATGACAAATCCAGAACAGTGGGCGCAATGTCAATTTGGGCACGCAAACCTCAGCGACCCAAGGCATACACAAAGACTTGTGATCAAGAGACAGTGCATTCCCGCCTTTCGGTCTACAGGTTGTTACCCATAAAGTAATGTTGTGTAGACCTGCACCTTGCGCAAGGCTAATAGTAGGTCTACACTAAGTGACTTATTTGGTAACTTAGCGTAGACCTATGGCGAAATCTGATGAGCTACTAAACGTATTCGCGAAAGCGGTTCGCGCTGGCGGAGGCGTTCACAGTGCAACTGAGCTGGCTTTTATGTTGGGTGTGTCCTGTGACCCTGCTTTCAGAAAACTCCTAGCAGATTGCGTAAAGAAGGGCTTGCTAAGACGGGTGGTGAAAGGTTTTTATGAAAGTATGATTACCCCCCCTGAGCCTGAGACTGCCATTTATAAAATCATCAAAAAGTTACGTAGTGGCGTAGTGAATTACATCAGCTTAGAAAGCCAGCTCAGTCATACCGGCGATATTTCGCAAATTGTGATGGGCAGGGTCACGGTGGTAACTAAAGGTCGAAGTGGGTGTTTTGATACGCCTTATGGTGTGATCGAGCTTACCCATACTAAAAGGCCCGTCGATCAAATCGCCCCTAATTTGTATTACGACCCCGATATCAAAATGTATCGCGCATTCAAAGAGCAAGCGGTTGCCGATCTAAAGCACTGCCGTCGCAATCTACATATGCTGGAGAGCTAAGTATGGGGGAGTGTGTAGGAGATAAAGTATGCTGAAGCAACAAATTCGCCAAATCGTACAGTCAAACCCTGACTATGCAGCAGTCACGCCCGTGATAGAAAAAGAGATCTTGCATCATGACATTATGGACGTGCTGATCAAGCAAGGCGTTATGCAGCGATTAACCTTTATTGGCGGCACCTCATTACGTATGTGTTACAACAGCAGTAGGTTGTCAGAAGATCTTGATTTCAACGGTGGTCATGACTTCAAACCATCTGAGTTTGAGGGGTTGGAGTCCGAGATAAAGGCTTATATTCAAAATAAGTATGAAACTGAAGTTTGGGTAAACAAGCCCTCTGGCGAGCAGCAAGGGGATACCGTTTCGTGGAAGATTAGTATCGTGAAAGAGCCTAATCGTCCTGATTTACCAAGACAAAAAATGCATATTGACGTCTGTGCAATACCCTCATTCGATATCGAAATGCGTCCGTTAATCAATCACTATGACATTGTCGTGCCGACTGAAGGCATCTTGGTTCCGGTTCAGTCACTACAAGAAATACTGGCCGATAAGCTTATTGCGTTAGCGTATCGAACAAGGCGTATTAAACCTCGTGATATCTGGGATATTGTTTGGATTAAGCAGCGCGGAATTGATTTATCAAAGATATTGGTTGAAAAGAAACTCAACGCTCGACACAAGCAAATAGATGACTTTCGACAGGCGCTCTCTACTGCGTTAACCAAGCTAATGTCGGAAGAGGAGGTACACAATGACTTCAATATGGAAATGAGCCGTTTTATCCCTAAACAAATTAAAGAAAGGACGTTAGATAACCCAGAGTATTGGGCGTACGTTCAGGGTGAGGTAAAAGCCATCGCATCTGAGCTACTTCATGATGGCAAGCCAAAAAATCCATTTGACATGAGCTAGTTCTGAGTATTCGAATTTCATAAACTAGGCCTAGTTAACTAAATGGACAAAATGATTTCAGAGGTCTACAAATTGTTACCCATCAAGTGACTTTGTGTAGACCTCTAATCGCTGCATTTTCCCGTTCAGTAAAATACACAGATGAATATTTAACTTGCTCAACGCGATTCGCATCTAGCTCAATCTTGGCTTCTTCTAGTTTGGTGATAAGACGTTCAAGTTGCCAATTTAGAATTTCAGGCATCTTAGCGCGTACTTTTACGACTTCTGCTGCAATTCCATCAAGGCGCTGTTCGATCAGTGCTTTCATGTTTGCGCCTTCGCTTGCACGTGCGGCAATGAAATCATCGACAGCTTCATCAAAGCCGCTCATGAGGGCTTTATTGATCACGTTCATATCTTGTTCTGGTGTTTCCATCATGCCCGGCCATTGCAGGACTTGGAAAGGACCGATATTGCCTTCACCTGAGGTCTCTTAGACCCACTTGGCGGCGTGAATAACCTGTTTTTCCAACTCTTCGTTGATTTTCAACTCTGTGTTTGCAGAAGCATTGGCTTACTGGCTTTTATCGCTACACGCTTACTCCAGCTTCGCTTTATGAAGGAATACAAAGCAGAGTTGGAAACACAATGCTGTGAAACGCTATTGGGTCAGAAAGCTTGGAAATTACTTTGGCTGAAAATGGAGGGAGGTCCGCTACCTCAACAGACACCGGATATGCAGTGGGCATACGATCGTCTAGCCAGATTAGGCGGTTCGAAAGATACCAAGCGGACAGGCCGAGCTTCCGTAGAGGTATTATGGGAAGGATGGTCTAGGTTACAAACCATCCTTGAAGGCTACGAATTGGCAATGTCTCTCAATCACGAAGACTTGTGATCAAGAGACAGCCCATGGGTGCCTTTTTGATGTGTGAAGACCTAGCTAGCGTTAACTAGCTACTCTCTCAAGTTGACGCTGTTTCCAAATAGAAGCACCAATACCAACGGTCAAGGAGGCCAAAATAACGCCCAGTGAAACCGGTGTAGCGATAGCAAATGGTGTTTCAATCAGTAGCATTTTCGTACCGATAAAGCACAGCATGAACGCAAGCGTATGGTGAAGATACGCAAACTTAGTCAGCATGCCACCGAGAACGAAGTACAAAGAACGTAAACCTAGTAATGCAAATACGTTCGCAGCCAAGACCAAGTAGGGTTCTTGAGTAACGGCAAAGATTGCAGGGATAGAATCCAGTGCAAACATCACGTCCGTCATCGCAATCACCATCACTACCACCAGCATTGGTGTAGCAAGAATGCCTAGCGAATCGCGGGTGAATAGCTTGTTTCCATCGTAATCAGGACTAACGCGCAAAAAGCGTTTCACCAATCTAACCGCAAAGCTGTCTGAGAAGGACTCGTTTTCTTCGCCATGTTGACGCCACATTTGTACGCCAGTCCAAATCAAGAAGAAACCAAACAGGTACAACACGAAGTGGAACTGCGCAATCAATGGCGCACCCAGAGAAATCATAATGCCACGCAATACCAATGCGCCGACAATACCGAGCATTAATATACGAGGAACGTGATTTTCAGGCACTTTGAACTGTGCAAAGATCAACGCGAACACAAACAAGTTATCGACGCTCAGCGATTTTTCAAGCAAGTAACCCGTGATAAACGAGGTGGCTGCTTCGCCGTTTGTCAGTTCACTGACGGGTGCCATATGTGGCCAATATAGATAAATAGCACCAGCAAATGCGAACGCGAGGGAGAACCAGAACACACTCCACATAGCGGCGCTGCGAAAACTGATCTTTCCACGAGTGATAAGCAGGTCGATGCCAAGCATCAAAACGGTAAGAACTAACAGGCCTTCGTAACCTGAGAAAAGTTCACTTAGGAACATGACACCTCCGGTGCGCGGAGGAATAGGGGGCAAAAGGAGCACCTAACCAACCACGCAGCTATAAGCAGATAAGCGAATAAATGGCGTTGGTCTCGTCAAAATACAGTGAAACTGTATTCTCGCGTGCCGGTAGCATTAGCTACGGGATGACGACAGCGCGACGGAATGACTACTCCCCAAAACGGCGCAATAGTAGAGCTTTTCTGACAAATTGGAAACAAGAAAATGCTTTGTAAAGAAGGTTTTAATCGGGCGTAGATAAAACTCTTTTTTATTCAAAGGATTGATAGCATAGAGGCTGAAGCGAGTGTGAATATGACTTTTGACGTTTTGCATCGTCAACTGGTTTTTCTCAAGCAGAAAAGCATGCAGAACATGGGTGGATACAAACTATGAAAACTGCAAATGGCAAGGCATGTTGCTCTAATCCTCCGTATGAGAGAAGTAGAGCAACGAGGTGATAATATTGCGGGTGACGGCTAGATGTTGAATTTAGAGATAGCAGAAGTTAATTGTTGATTTGATGCTGACAACTTTTGAACATTGGCGAGTGTGGCTTCTCCACTTTCACCCAATCGGTCTACCATTTGGCTGATTGAATGAATGCTCTCGCTGATCTCATTTGAAGCTTGGCTCTGGGTTTGTGTGATTTCAGTAATATGGCTATTCAAGTTGTTTATTTCTTCTACGGATGTGCTCATGATATCTAAGTTGCTATCAACAAGATTGGTCTGCTCAACTGATTTTTGACAACTGTTTTTCGTATTTTCAATTGCTCGAACCGCGTTCACAGTACCTTCGTTGAGTTTTTGTAGCATATCATTGATTTCTGATGTGCTTTGTTGAGTACGGCTGGCAAGCGCTCGTACCTCATCTGCAACAACGGCGAACCCGCGGCCTTGTTCTCCCGCCCTTGCTGCCTCTATGGCGGCATTCAGGGCGAGTAGATTAGTTTGTTCAGCAATGTCACCGATTACCGTGAGTACGGATGCTATCTTATCTGCATTGTCACTCATGGTCTGAATGTCGTTCTCCATCAGGGTTATTTCGCTAAGCAGGGCGTTTACGCTTTGTACTGATTGGCTGACTTGTTGTTTTGATTCAGCGGTTTGCTCATGGGTTTTCTGCGTGCAACTTAACGCTTCTGACGCGCTGCTTGCAACCGTATCTACCGTTGAGTTCATGCTCTCAACGCGAGAAACCACAAGCAAGGTTTCTTGTTTGTGATGGGTTAGCACGTCGTGATTCTCAACGGTTTTTGCTTTAACGTCTTTAACTTCAGAAGATATATTCGCGGTCGCGTTTGAAATTCCACCTACGATGTCTTGGAGATTTTGTGCAACCTCATTGATGCCTCGTGCAATAACACTGATTTCATCATTGGTATTCACGTCCACTCGCGCGGTGAGATCCCCTTTAGCCAGTTTCTTCATCACACGCATAACCTGGGACAGAGGTTTGAGCAGTTTGCTGACCAGAAACAAGGTGATCACCATCACAAGGATGACCTGAACGAGAGAGAAAATGAGCGAATCCGTTCGGCTAGAGACGACCGTTTGATAGGCGTATTCTTGGTTCATGGCAACCGCTAAATACCACGGCGTACCTTCAATTGATGTGATATTGAATAGATAAGGGCGATTGGCAAGGGTCAGTTCGCTGACTATCGGGTTGGCTGCAAGTGTCGGAAGAGTTTCTGATGTCAATTGAGGAGACATTTCGCTGGCATTGGTCAACAGCAGCGATGTATCGACGCTTGCTAGCAGCGTTGCGTGGTTATCGAGCAACATGGCTTGCGTATTCTCACCACTAATGCTGTTGATATAGTTGATGAGCTGTTTGATTTTAATATCGCCCGCAACCACGGCTTGCTCGCCAGATGTTCGCGTGTATTGCTGAGCTATAGTGACAACCAATTCTCCAGTCACTGAGTCTTTATAAGGCGCTGTAATGACAGGGTCTGTTGCGCTGATGGCTTCGATATACCAAGGTCTCTCCCTTGGGTCATAGCCTTCACTCGATGGCTTGCCGTTGTAACGAATCATATCGCCAGTACCCGTTCCGATATATACAGACTGAAATCCACCAGAGAGGCGCGCTTGATTGAGATAAGCGGGTAGTGTGGAGCCTGGCTCTAAAGCCAAGTCGGATTGCTTTGCGCTTTGAATGATCTCAATGCGGGGTTGTATCCAGTTCTGAATGCCTTTTGCACTAGCTGTTCCAACGGAGTCGATGAATCTGCTAACCGAATCTTCTGTATAGCTAACCAATTGTTGATCTTGCCGTTGATATTGAACAACAGCGACAATAATGATGATGCTGGCAATCGCTAGGGAAATCTTGTGTTTAATCGAACGGGGCATCAGCATTGTTAAGCCTCTCAATTGTCTATGTGTCTCTAAATTGAATCACATTAGTTAGCATAGAACAGACATCCCTTTTGTACTTCCCGGTACCGTCTATAAATTTGTGAAAAGGCAAGGAAGTAGAAGAACGATATATGAGGTAGAGCTACAGTGGCCACTTTCGAATACCGAATATGATAGTCGGCGATGTTGTAATAAAAAACCTCCATTAGGAGGCTTGATTTTGGATACGGGAAATTCTGATTACTGCGGACCAGAAGATAATCGCAGTGCTAGTTCCCACAAAGACTCTGGCACATCAACTTCGGTCAGCTCGTTAATATATTGCCCCGGTAGGCGGGTTCCTTCGTCTTGGGAAACTAAATCTGCAACTTGCTGGCAGCGTTCGTAGAAGTATTCAGAGTTTGCAGGGTCAATCACCAGAAAGTACTGACCGAGATCGTGTGGGTCGCCATTGGTGGCTTTTAGCGGTTTAACAAACTGAGAGGCAATACCGCCTGTGAGACCTGCTGTTAGCAGTTCTGCCATTAAACCAAATCCCCAACCTTTATATCCGCCCGCTGAAACCAAAGAACCCGCCAAGGCTTTATGTGGGTCCGTGGTGGGGTTGCCATCTTCATCTAGCGCCCAGCCTTCGGGAATGCTTTCTCCCGCTTCTTTCGCCATGGTGATTTTGCCGAGAGCGACAACCGTCGTGGATTGGTCAAACTGCATTGCAATGCCGCCATCGCCGTCTGGTACAGAGAAAGCGACTGGGTTGGTGCCGATGGTGCGAATTTTCCCACCCGGTGGTGCAACGATGGGCGAAGAGTTGGTAAAACCAATGGCGATAAAACCACGGCGAGCAATTTGCTCTGTAAAGTAGCCGAGTGATGTACAGGTGTGGCTGTGGCCAATGGCCAGTGCAGCAATACCGTTATCTTTAGCAGCATTCATGACAGTCGGAAATGCGCGAACAAACGCGGATTGCGCAAAACCAAATTTGGCATCCACCTGAACCACGCCAGACTTTGGCGTTGTAATCACAGGCTCTGCATCTTTAGAGACACGACCCGATACCAGTTGTTCACAATAACTCTGTAGATAGTAAAGCCCACAGATTCGATTCTGTCTGGATTCGTTTTTTGCAACAGCAAGCGCGACAGATTCTGCGATCCAGGGTAAAGCGCCATGCTTCTCTAGCGCAGTTTTACAAACATCATGGATCTCCGAAATGGTAATCGTTGGCATACATACTCCTTTAGAATGTGTCACTCAAATCGGGTGATTTGCTCTCAATGGTTCGTCCAAATAAAACTGCTTGAAGACGATACCTAAGCGGGAAACACCTGATTTTGTGTTTAATAGGTCAACTCATACGGTCCTTAAATGAGTCCCTTTTCGCAGATGTCCCTTAATAGTAGTTACTATGTGGATTCGGTTATTGAAACTCATGGGCCGCGTCATCGAGTGCATCCCATAAATAATCAGAACTTGAAATATCACTCAAAATGAGGAAACGCGTTTGCTTCAGATCGGTATTAGATGCGTTGACCACGACAGATGAGACACGCGCTACCGATGTTTGTGCGATGTGCCCTGATGGAAACGCGTCTGGTTGGAGGTTCACGGCACAGACTTTGGCAAAAAGCTGTGGGCATCTATCGCCAGTGAGAACAAACATCGCTGAACTGTGTTGGCAGTATAAGCGTGTTACTTGTTGATGGCTCGTTGCTGACTTTTCCATGCTGAGAATGAGATCGGTATGTTGGTTCTTAACATCAATGATCCAATACTCAGTGAAGCCAAGCCTTAACACCCACAAGCCGTTGTCCATTCTCGTTGCTTGGTTTGGTTTAGAGGGCAGCGCAATGTGGTGATCGGTCAAAAATGACGCGGTTTGCTCTCCTCTGAATCCAATGCGGTTTGAGGTTGTCGCATCGTAGAAGGAGATGGAAGACAACTGGTGATTTTGATCAATGCTGCTGTCTCTTAGCTCTGGTTGAGAACTGATTAAAAAAGAAAACATACTAATTGACCTCCTGGCGTGCGCCATCTGGATCATAGAAGGGCAGAGGCACGACTTCTGGCCACACTTCCTTACCATCGATACGAATTGGGAACAGTGTGCCGGGTTCTTGTTGATCGATACCCACAAATGCAAGACCTATATATGCGTCCAGCGTTGAGGAAAAATCACAGGAAGTCACATTGCCCGTGATGTTTGAATCGTGACCAGCTTTGTCTAACACCAAATGGCCTTCTTCAGGCTTTGCCGACGATTTATCCAGTTTGAAACCAACCAATTTTCGGGTTTGTTCTCGTTGCATGACGATATCGACAGATCGAGACCCCACATAAAATGGCTTGGCTTTGGCTATCGCCCATCCCAATGACAACTCGCCGGGGTGCGACATGCCGTCGGTATCTTGACCAACAATAATATGGCCTTTTTCGAGACGAAGAAGACGCTGCGCTTCGACACCGAACGGGCGCATTCCAAATTCTTCGCCTGCTGACATCAGCAAATCCCAAATTTTGAGTGCGAACAAGGTTGGCATGTGGATTTCATAGCCAAGTTCGCCAACAAACCCTACGCGTGCTAGTCGAACGGGCATGCGATCAATGTGTCCTTCACGGTAAAAAAGATACGGGAACGCATCGGGTGCGAAATCCACATCAGTACACACTTTTTCAAGCACTTTTCGAGCGAGAGGGCCAGCAATATTCACGGCGGAAAAAGCAGACGTCACGTTGGCAATATCAACATTTAATCGCCATTGTGCGTTCCACTTTTTCATTTCGCGGTAAACCGCATCCACACCGCTGGTGGTGGCGGTGACATAGTAATGATCTTCCGCTATTCGGCACGCTACGCCATCGTCCACGACCACGCCTTGTTCATTGGTTAACACGGCGTAGCGTGTTTTCCCTACTGGCTGTTTAACAAAGGCAAAGGTATACATGCGATTGAGAAATTCGGGCGCATCTGGACCGCAAACTTCAATGCCACCGAGGGTACTCACATCAATGATGCCGACGTTTTGTCGAACCGCTAGTGCTTCCTCTTGGATCAGCGCATGACGATTGCTTGGTTCACCATAATAAGCGGGACGTTGCCATGCGCCTGCAGGCATGAATTGTGCACCGAGTGCTTCATGCCTTGCATGCATCGGTGTGAGCCGAACAGGGTTAAATATTCTGCCTGCAAGATAGGCCAGTTTTTCTGGGATAAAGGGCGGACGTGCTGTTGTTACGCCTGTTTCACTGACAGTTCTGCCTGTGGATTCCGCCACAAGACGTGCAGTAGCAAGCGCTGAATGACGGCCTTGAGACGGCCCCATGCCCACGGTGGAAAAGCGTTTAACGAGTTGAATGTCACGGTAGCCCAAACGCGTTGCATTGATGATGTCTTTAGATTGAAGGTCTTCATCGAAATCGACAAAGTCTTTGCCTTTGGGGTGGGGAAAGATGGGCCAAGGAAGGTTTGTGATTTGGTCACAGCTAATCACGTTACCAGCCACATCAGCCAACCCGATTTTGCTTAAACATGTTTGGGCGGCACTTTCGCCGTCTGCCAACACTTTTCCGAGTGCATGAATACCATTTACGGATCCCGCCACATGGAGGTTGTCCGGCAGGTTCTTGAGTGTAAAGCGTGCGGAGGTGTCGTTATAGGTCAATTGCGCGCCTGCCTGACACAACAATTGATACGTCGGCATGTAACCCGATGACACACAGAGAAGATCGCACTCGATGGTAGAAATACGTTGCGCGACGTTGCCATTCTCATCGAGAGAATAGACCTCGACAGAGGAAAGGCGATTGTTTCGGGCTTGTGCTTCATACACCGTCGCACCCAGCAACACGGGGATCCCAAATCCCTGCACGGCATTAACTAAATCGGCGCAACGTTGGGTTCTACGCATATCGATGATGGAAGCGATATCTACACCTTGTTGCGCGAGTTCGATGGCTGCAAGGTAACCGTCGTCATTGCCAGTTAACACCACGGATGTGTTACCCGGTTTAATCGCATAATGCTTCATGAGGCGCATGGCGGCGCTGCAAAGTACAATACCGGGAAGGTCGTTGTTTCTGAAAACGACGTGCTGCTCGAATTCGCCAGATGCCACGATGCACTGCTTCGCTCTGACTTTGTACATGCGGTTGCCAGTAAGAACGGGCAGGTAGTTGTCGGTGAACCATGCGTTACATACAGCGTCCGTCAATACGCGGATCTTAGGATGGTCGATGACAGCAGAACGAAGGGCGTTAAGCTTTTCATCGGCTATTTCACCGTTGATGTCGAACCGGTGATAGGTGAGCGCGCCACCCAACTGCTTGTTTTCATCAACAAGCAAGACCTCTGCACCACCTTGTGCAGCGGTAATGGCGGCATTCAAACCGGCAGGGCCTGCGCCGACAATCATCACATCGCAGAACAGATAAGCTTTGTCATGGTAGGTGGGTTCAAACTGGAGGTTCGCTTTCCCCAATCCTGCCTTTTTGCGGATCAGTGGTTCCCATTTGTCCCAAATGCCTTTTGGCTTATAAAACGCACGATAGTAAAAGCCGACAGGCATAAAGCGTCCGACTTTTTCGAGTAGAGCATCTTTGTCATTTTCTAGTGAACCATTGTAATTTTGGCCCATGACCATTGGCGCTTGCGAAATATCGACACGATCTGCCAACACATTGGCTTCATCGGGAAGTTGAACCAGCGTATTGGCATCTTGACCCGCCATGGTTAATGGCCCGCGAGGACGGTGATATTTGAAAGAGCGCGACATCAGCCATTGGTTGTTTGCAATCAAGGCACTGGCGACGGTGTCGCCTTCATAGCCAAGATATTGTTTTCCTTCAAACTCAAAGCTAACGGTGCTGTCGCGAGAAATCAAAGAGCCCATAGGCGGCGACAATCGATGGTTATCAATCATGGCTGTGCTCCTTTCCCATCGCCGCTTTTAGCATCAATAGCGTTAGCTTTGCGTGTATCAGCATCGGAAGTATCCGTGTCGAAAGTGACTCTTTCTTTGTATATTTCACTGGGATCATAGGTTCGAATAATCTCATCTGAGGCGGTGTGTCGTTCTGCAATAAACCAATAGCCAGAGGCGCTGTGAAACCACCACTCTTTGACGATTTTGATGGTGTTGTCTGAATAGAACACATATTCCGCCCATGCTTTGTCAGAGCAGTTTTTATGGTCGGGCATGGCTTTCACTTCGCCGCCATAGACAAATTCATTGATGTTTCTTGGGCCGTTCAAGGGACAAGGCATTATCTTCATATCACTACTCCTAATGGCTCGCGGCCGTGGCCCCCATTTCGTTGACTTGTCGGAATGCATCAAACCTGTCCATAGCAAACGGTGCGATCAGATCTGGCACTTTCCCGCCAGATGCCACCAGTTCTGCCAGGGATTTTCCGCAGATCGGCGTGGCTTTAAAACCCCACGTTCCCCAGCCTGCATCCAAGTAGTAATTGTCGACGGGGCTCAACCCCATGATTGGGCTATAGTCGCTGGTCATGTCCGTTGTGCCAGCCCATTGGCGCAGCAATTTGAAATTGGCCATGAAGGGGAACATTTCTATCGCGCTGGCGATCAGGCTTTCTTTCAAATCAAGCGTCGAGCGCGTGTTGTAAAGCGGGTAAGGATCGGAGCCTCCGCCGAACACAATTTCACCTCGACCCGTTTGCTGTACATAGCAATGGAGGGCTGAAGAACTGACCAGTGGGTCGAGGAAAGGTTTAACGGGCGTGGTCACCATGGCTTGCAGGGGATAACTGGTAAGCGGCATTCTAAAACCCGCCATGGCAGCAACAATCGAGCTGTGTCCTGCAACGGCTTGTACCACAGCACCACAGCCGACGGTTCCTCGGTTGGTCTCGACCGACACGACTTTTCCGTTTTCGGTGTTGATGTTGGTTACTTCCGTCAGTTGATGTAACTCAACGCCACGTTGTGTTGCGCCTTTCGCGTAGCCCCAGGCTACGGCGTCATGCCTTGCTGTCGCGCCATCCATGTGCCAAAGGCCTGCAAGAATAGGAAGATCCGCAGGGTTCATGTTGAGGGTAGGGACAAGCTCTCGAATTTGTTGGGGGTCGATGAGTTCTGTCCGTCCACCAAAATGCTTATTCACTTCGGTACGTTGTCTGAAAGATCGAACGGTTGCATCAGTGTGGGCAAGTGTTAGCTGTCCGCGAGAGGAGTACATGATGTTGAAATCAAATTCATTCGAGAGGTTTTGGAATAGCTTCACTGACTCGCTATAGAACTTCACACCTTCGGACGTGAGGTAGTTTGAGCGAATAACTGCGGTGTTTCGTGCGGTGTTACCGCCGCCAAGGTAACCCTTTTCCAAAATCGCGACGTTGGTAATGCCGTGATATTTCGCGAGGTAATACGCCGTTGCGACGCCGTGTCCGCCGCCACCAATGATGACCACATCATAGTGGCGTTTGAGATCGGTCTGGATGGGGAGGTCCATGTCCTTCTCAAAAGGATAATCGTTACTAAGACCGTATTTTAATAATGAAAAAGGCACTGTACGTTCCCTCGTTACAATCTGTTTAATCGCTATTTGGAAGAAGATAGCAAATTGTCGATTGATTTAGGCTGGTTGCATTTAGGCCTAAATATCGTGCTGCTTGGCTGCCGTTAGCGTGTTTTTGATCAAGCAGGCGATGGTCATTGGGCCAACCCCACCTGGCACAGGTGTTATTGCACGGCATTTATCTGCAACATCAGCGAAATTGACATCACCGACCAGCTTTCGCTTACCGTCGACTTCAGTGGCGTTTATGCCAACATCAATCACCACTGCGCCCGGTTTCACCCAGCTCTTATCAACGAGTTCAGCCACGCCAACCGCAGCCACCAAAATATCGGCCTGTCGGCAGAGCGCGGCAGCATCAATCGTTTTAGAGTGAACAATACTGACGGTGCAGTTGGCTTGAAGTAATAGGTTAGCCATTGGCTTCCCAACGATGTTAGAACGCCCAATCACAACAGCGTGTTTTCCTGTTAGGTCGCCCATTTCTCGTTTAAGCATCTCCATACAGCCTAGAGGCGTGCAGGGAACGAGTTTGGCTTGCCCAGATGATAGAAGCCCCACGTTGACGGGATGAAACCCATCAACGTCTTTTGTCGGGTCGATAAGATTAATGATGCGTTCTTCAGAAAGATGCTTGGGCAAGGGGAGTTGCACCAGAATACCGTGAATGTCTTCACGTTCGTTTAGCTCCACGACCACATCATCGAGCGTTTGTTGTGAACACGATGCATCAAGACGTTTTACCAACGAAAACAACCCCGCTTTTTCTGCGCATCTGATTTTGTTACGAACATAAATGGTGCTGGCAGGGTCTTCGCCTACTAATACCACGGCAAGCCCAGGTTGCGGGTAGCCTTCTTGCATCCGTTCTTGTACTTCCTGCGTCATTTCTTCAAGCAATAAATCAGACAGTTTCCGACCATCGATAACCTTTACTGGCGACTCTTCTTGCATGGTTACCTCTGTCGATTATTGGAATACAACGGTTTTATTTCCGTACATAAAGACGCGGTGTTCTAAATGAAGTCGAACCGCTTGTGCGAGGGCGATGGTTTCAGTATCGCGCCCAACGGCAACCAGCCTGTCAGATGAATAGGTGTGACCAACGGGTTGAACACTCTGTTGAATAATCGGTCCTTCATCGAGATCTGACGTGACATAGTGCGCCGTCGCTCCAATCAATTTCACGCCGCGAGCATGTGCTTGGTGATAGGGCTTCGCACCCTTAAAGCTTGGCAGAAAAGAGTGGTGAATGTTGATAGCTTTTCCATGCAGCTTCTTACACAGATCATCAGACAGGATCTGCATGTAGCGAGCGAGCACGACCAACTCGGTTTGTGTCTCTGCCATCACGTCCAGCAGCGCTGCTTCTTGGCGCGGTTTATTTTCAGGGGTCATGGGCAACCAAATGAAGCGAATACCTGCACGTTCCACCATAGGTCTCAGGTCTTTATGGTTGGACACCACAGCAGTGATTTCCATTGGCAATTCGCCATTTTCGTGGCGGTACAACAGATCTTTGAGGCAATGGTCGAATTTACTGACCATGATCAACACACGCGTAGGGGCGTCGGCATCAAAGAACTGCCAATCCATGTTGAAACGACTGACTTGTGCTTCAAAGCCTTCCTTGATGGTCTCCAAATCCACATCCGGAGACTCAATGCGGCAGACGGCACGCATAAAAAAGTTTTGGTTTTCTTCATCATCAAACTGATGCAACTCAGAAATGTAGCAACTCAAACCTGCCAGATAGGAAGTGACGGCGGCAAGAATGCCACTTGATGCATCGCACGTTGCTTTGAGAATAAATTCCTTTGAGTCTGGCATGTTTCGTCCTGTTTGATTGCTCTCGATATGTTCATCTTAATATGTGAAATTACATAAAATTAACAATCAAGATGGACATTGGAGCGAAAGAACCACATATTTTATTCAAATATGAAAATTCCATTTACAGATGAGAAAAACATGAGCAAGGCAGACTACCAAGTTCAATCGCTCGCGAGAGGGCTGGAAATTATCGAAATGTATGATGCGGAACATCGAATACTCAGCACCCATGACTTTGCTGAGAGACTGGGTGTTAGCCAATCATCGATATACCGTATTGTCCAAACTTTGATTGATAAGAACTACCTGAGAAAAGTAGCAAGAAATGCGTATACCATCGGCCCTCAAGTGGTGTCTCGTGGTTTTTCGTATCTTGCAGGGCAAAATTTGGTCGATGTTGCTGCTCCGCACTTACAACGGCTAAGGGATGAAACCAGTATATCTTGTCATTTGTCGGTGAGGGACGGTTTAGAAACCCTGTATATCTATCGTGCCCAAGCCTCGCAAAGGTTGTCTGTGAATATTCCACTTGGGACAAGGCTTCCGTGCCATACCAATGCGATGGGACGCATCTTGCTGCAACAACTCAGCGACATTGAATTGAGCGCGGTCTACCAAACCATTCAGCTTGATATGTACGCAAGGCCTAATCCTCAAACGCTGCCAGAACTCAAACACCTTATTACGACAGAAAAGAAACAAGGCTTCGCATTCTCACGCTCTGACAATGCAACGGCCATTGCTGTACCCATTACTGATTATCTCGGAAAAATCATCGCCGCTATCAACATATCGGGCGCAGAACAAATCATGGATAAGCAGCATCAATTTGAGGCTGCCAAAACGAGCCTGTTGAACACTGCCAAAGCGATTTCCTGCGAGGCAGCAGGATAAATGGAGATTGATTTGAACGTGTTATTTCGCAGAATAGATAACAAGTGTTTGGATTTGATTTATTTTGCAGAGGAAGGGAAGAGGATAGATGGGAACTGCAAATTTGAAAGCTCTCGTGGTAATGATGCTAGTGACTCTATCTTCTGGGTGTTCGGTTCCTAATCAAACATTGAGTGTAGAAACAATGGCAGCTCGAAATAGCCTTAAAGACTATGGTTTGGTTTCCTGCCTCATTGCGATTGAACCAAATAGTTTATTAGCAACCGATCTAGGGCACTCAAAGCGCTCACTGTCTTTTATGGGAAGGGGGAAATATAAGTTAACTCAAGATGAAAACACATTCGAGATCATACATGATCCGTATTCTGAAACTGTTGTTTTCATGGTCAAAGCTGCGGAAAAATCAGTGGGCTATATGAAGAGTGGTGCAACCGCCAAAAGCCTTGGATGCTTCAAAGTGTATCACTCTAACGTTTTTAATGAGTTCGTTGCAGGGCAGGATGAGTACATTGTTCCGTTAAGGTAATAAAGTATTAAACAAACAAATATCGCAGCTTAACGACCTATTTTGGAAGCGTGAAAACTGGGATTAATCGCGGTATTCGCTAGCGTTTCTATAGATGTATAACAGCTAATTATCGAAAAAAGCTAAAGTAGCTAGAGACACAAAGAACCGTTCATCCAATCGTGATGATAGCGGGTGTGCATTCGTTGCTCATGTTCATTGCGGAATCTGTAAATTACGAAAAGTCATATATAGAAAGGCTTAAGGTTGTCTACCGAGTCGGTGGCTATTCAGATGAAGCTTCGAAGATAAGGGAAAATAGACGAATTTGTATTTAGAGTGGGGAAGATGCCGCTTCGAGAAAAGCTAGCTTCTTCCCCAACAATCATCACAATTTAAATCTTGCGAGCAAATCAGCTAGGGTGCGCATTGTGATAGATAACACCCGTCAGATTACAAGTTCACTTAGTTAAAATTGTCTGCAGGATCTGGCAGTTCTACCGAGCCGATATCCACTGCGATACCCACAATACGAGGATGTCCACGCTGATCTGTTATTGGATTACTACCAGATCCTCCAACACCATGATCAACTAACGGGCTACCTGGGATTGGCATATGAGTGGGAATAGGACCGCTACCGTTGTAACTGAGAGGGGCTAACTGCGAAGGGCCAACCAAGGTAGCATTGCACGTTCCATCGTCAATGTGTACACCGCCGGTGAGCGTGACATTACTACTGCCATCTAAATCGCAATGACCTCCAGCTAAGACCGTATTTCTTAAAACACTACCCGAGGAATTAAACGAAAATAGAGAACCGCCATCGTTCTCGGCAAAGGTACTGTTGTCTATTTTTACTGCAGAGCTGTTATTCGCATAAAACGCCCCGCCTCCAATGCCAGAGTGATTTCCTGAGAGCGTACTATTGCTTAATTCAACAATGCTCATGTCAGATTTGATCGCGCCACCATGGATATCTGCACTGTTAGTAGATAGCGTACTGTCACTGACTACGATGTGTGCATTATATTTGGCGACGATTGCCCCGCCAATATTGGCACTATTTTCCGATAAGAAACTTCTGGTTAGTTTGATTACGCTGGGGAACACTGAGCTCCCCCAAGCACTCATCGCACCCCCAGTAGAGGATTGATTACCTGATGCCATGATCGTATTCAAATTCACCGTACCGGAATAAAAGAAAAAAGCGCCACCTTCAACACCGGCATGGTTGTTTGAAAAAGAGCTATTAATAGCATCGAAAACAACATTACCCTCGGCGTAAACAGCCGCAGCATAAACCCAGGCATGGTTATTTGAGAATTCACTTCGAGCAACGCTTAGTGACGTAAATTGTGATGACCCAGCCTGAATGCGAATGGCACCTCCAGTGTGAGCAGTGTTCCCTTCAAAGACACTGTCGATCACACTTGCCTCAACGCCAGGACCAGCAAAAATAGCGCCACCATAACCAACAGTTGAGTTGCTTGAAAAACGGCTGTTGCGGATGTTTATGCCGGTTGGTGATGACCAACCAAAGGCGGCAATAGCGCCTCCAAAAGCAGAGCTTACCGTGGATGCACTGTTGCCCGAAAAGGTGCAATCAACAATTTCTAGTTGAGCGCCTTGATGGGCATATATGCCACCACCATAGTGAGCTGTGTTGTTTGATACTAGGCAATTTGACAAGTGGACAAAGGAAGATGACTCTGCATGAATTGCCCCTCCATCCCCGTCGGCAAAATTGTTTAAGAGTTTACTGTCAGTTACTGTGACAATTGCACCAGACAGGGCGGCTATCGCTCCTCCGCTTGACCCGTAATTACTGGCAGTAGTGCCAAATCCGTGAATCAATTCTAGATTCGATATTTTAAGTGTGACTCCTTCAACAACAAAAATTGAATAGGTGTCATCCCCGCTGACAGTAATCGTATTATTGCCTGTAGGGCCGGTGATGGTCAGCTCATCCGTGATTGTTGGTAAGTCTGCGCTTAACAGTATTGTGCTGTTAGACAAATTACTGGCAAAGAGAATTTCGTCGCCTCCATTGCTTCCAGGTGTACAGCCACCAGAAGTACCGCCAGTGTTCGCTGCGATAATAGCATCTGCCAAACTGCATAAAGTGCTTCCACTGCCTCCATTCGTTGAATTGACAACGATGATGGCAGCCTGAACGTTTAATGACATTATTGCGGTGAAAAATAAGATTACTTTCAAAAGTCTGTGCATAACTTCATCTCCAGTGGGTGTGAAACAAGGAAGCTAACTTCCCGATGCCCAGTGATTAGAAACCTGAATGAGTTTGAATTGGGACTTCTCTCCAAGTTGGTTTGGTTTGAATCATGATGTTTGCTTTGTGATTGCCGGGAGATTAATTGTCCTGGCGAATGTTATTAAACCAAATGAAGTCACTCATAGGAGGGCAGACTGATGATCAATTGTGGCGAAAAAAGGGCAATGATGTATGAACGGGCTTGTTGCAAAAAGTCCGTAGTGACCCAAATGTTCATATCGCCTTAGCGGATGGGTAGTCAATGGCCAACAACGAATTCAAATGGAAACGTAGATTCTTTTGATGGCACCAAAGTGGTCCCAAACAGATTGTTGAAGTGAGATTTCGTCGGATTAGCGAAGTTAGTGAACAAACAAAAAAAGCCTGCTCGAAAGCAGGCTTTTTTTGTTTCTTACGAAAGTGGTGGGCGATACCGGGCTCGAACCAGTGACCCCCTCCTTGTAAGGGAGGTGCTCTCCCAACTGAGCTAATCGCCCGAATAATCGCGATTGGGATTCTCTAAAAGAGAGTGCGATTATTGGAATTTGGTGGGTCTAGGCAGACTCGAACTGCCGACCCCTGCCATGTCAAGGCAGTACTCTAACCAACTGAGCTATAGACCCAAATTCTGATTCCATCCTGGTTAGGGAAGGAATGGTGCGTCCGGGCAGACTCGAACTGCCGACCCCTGCCATGTCAAGGCAGTACTCTAACCAACTGAGCTACGGACGCATTACATGTTTCTAGGAAAGCTTGGTGCGTCTAGGCAGACTCGAACTGCCGACCCCTGCCATGTCAAGACATAAGAACTCAATGGACCTATCTAATTCGGAAATGCGAGATCTGATTTTATAATTATTAAATACAATTAGTTAAGTGTTGTCTGTTGAGTTGTTATAGCTACAAAATACATCCACTATCCACCATGAAATTTCATATGGGCCCAATTTGGGCCCAAAAAATACCAGATATTGAAAGTGTCAAAAATGACCCCTTTTTTATGATTAAATCTGAAATTGATGGGTTACCGTTAAGAAAAAAATGTACAGAGAAATTGCTTCGCAACTAATCGCACAGCATGAAACTTGCGCGAACAAGATAAAAAGATGATCTGGCGCGTAATTAGAAGTAAAGCCCACACCTAAACTGATACCGGAAAGCACACGCGATAGTCCAATCAATAAAGCTCGCATCATAAGCTTAAAAACTGCGAGACAGTATCGATACAGCGTAACGTAGAAATCCAAGCGTGTGCCGAGCTGAAGAGCAATACTGATGTCCCAACATCAAATACTCTTCGGTTGGTACATTACCGTATTCTCAATGTTAAAGGCAGTTTTCAGTGAGCAAGATTGCGTCATATATGAATGGTAACGAGCCAGATGTGTTCGGGCGCTTTATCTCTGAAATCCATAACTACAACCACTTTTGGTTAGAACATGACCACAAGTTTATTCAAGTGCTATTTCCCATCGATTATGGCCACAAGTTCAACAAACACGCTCTGCTTGTAGAGCAAGTTGATATCGACGCATTTAACGCATCTGATGAATTGCGAAACGTTCATCTACGCTCGCTCGATTTGATGTTGGACTACTACGGTTTGGAACGTCGAGGCGAAGACATTGTTGTCAGGGATGAGCTTATCCCAAAAAGCCACGACTGGCTTAAGCCCAAGAATCATAACCAACTAAGAATTACACGCATCATTCGCAGTCTCTTCCTGCTTGGTAACAAGGTTGTGGCCCAGAATCTCCAACGGGTTTTTATTCGAGAAGCCAAGAGGATCGGAACGGTGAGTGATGACACGCTGGTGCACTGGGAAAATGCGACTGCATAAGTGATGAGTGCTCGGCTTAACCTATTTGTGTTGGATGTAAAACGTGAACGAAAAAGAAAAGTATAAAACTGAGCGCGCAAAAGGCGCGCTGCTTGGGCTTGCGGTGGGCGATGCACTTGGCACTACCTTAGAATTTAAAGCCAAAGATAGTTACACGCCGTTGACTGATATGGTTGGAGGTGGACCGTTTATGCTTGAGGCTGGGCAATGGACTGATGACACCTCAATGATGCTTTGCTTGGCAGACAGCTTAATTGAAAAAGGCGGTATGGATTTGCGTGACCAAACAGAGCGGTACATCCGCTGGTTTCGCAAAGGGGAAAACTCTGTTACTGGCCATTGCTTTGATATTGGTATGACAGTACGTGATGCATTGGCGCGTTTCGAAGCCACGGGCGACCCGAAATCAGGCTCTACATCAGAAAACAGTGCGGGGAATGGCAGTTTGATGCGTTTGGCACCAATACCTGTATTTTTCGGTGATCAATGCGAACAAAGGGCAATGGAAGCTGCTGCACAAAGTTCGTTGACAACTCATGGGGAAATTCGCTGCATTCAGGCCTGCGAAGTGATGGCACTGCTGATCCATCGCGCGTTGAATCAAGAAAATCTGCCAGACAAAGACTGTTTTGTGGCTGATACGCTGGATGACTATTTGATGTTGCACCCGGATTGTCACCCTGATATTCGCCAAGTGCTCAGTCAAGACATTGCCGAAAAGCCGCGTCACGATATTCGTGGTTCGGGCTTTGTTATGCACTCACTGGAGGCTGCGCTTTGGTGTTTCCTAAACAGTGACAGCTTTAAAGAAGGTGCGCTACTTGCTGCCAATCTTGGTGAGGATGCAGACACAACAGCGGCTATTTTCGGTCAGCTTGCAGGGGCCTATTACGGAGTGAGTGGGATTCCCTCGCAATGGCTGGAACGTCTTGCTTGGCGAAAGCACATAGAAGACTCCGCCACTTGGCTATTGGAGCGCCCGAGCAATCTCATACTAAAGAGTTTTTCCAACTTACTTCGTCAGAAATTGCAGCAATTGCCTTCAGAGAGTATCCCTCTGCATGAGATGGCATATCGGTACGGATTGATGTTACCGATTGATTATGAGGCGCCATTCAACAAACCATGTTTTGTGGTTCAGTTTGATTTCACTGACTGGATTAAAACAGCGACGCTTCGCGACTGCTTAAGCTGGTTGATTAAGTTGGTGCGGATGGAGCGTTTCAATGACGGTATTACGACTCATTTTATTCAAACGGGGGACGTTTCACTGTGGGTTGATAGAATGGCTGCTCTGATTTCTGAATCAAGTATGCCAGAAACTGAGAGCACCGAAACGCTGACACGAGAAACCATAGTGTTGAGACTCATTGAACATGGTGAGTTGAGTATCACTGGCGACATCAGATCGTTGGAAGCCGTAATGCGCTTTCTACATGGTCGAGCGATTGCGTTAACGGATCTTCCAGAATTGGGTGAAAGCTTACTGATACGACACCCTTTACGCCACTATCAGTCAATGGCGTTAGGCGAAAAATCTCATCATGACGAGAGCGGTTTGAATGATTTCCGGTTTGAGAATCTGACGACATACTGGGAAGACCACGCAAAATTCCGTTTAAGCCTAAGTGATGATGCGCTTTTCGAGCTAAATGTAGGAGAGAGTGTTTCGCTGTGTGTTCGTACCATTACGGAGCGTGGAAAAGAAACCATTACTCTGTATGAGAAGCAGGGAATAAAACCAAAAGGTTTAGCTCAAACGCTGAAAGGGATGATGACGGCATGGTGCCAATCTGATGTCTATATCAATGATCCCCGATATTTGGCTCGGCTCGTTAGCCTAGAATCTCATGACACCAGATTTATCAATGGGCCTAGCCTGCTTCAATATCTTGAATACGAAGGAAAATATCACTGTGTCGATGCGCCTTGGTTAGATTGCAACGAATCAAGTTATTCAAATGGGCTCGCGCATGATGAATCAGGTATTCATTTTTACAAGAATGTGACTGAATGGCATGGGCACGTACCAGTACCTGCTCAATACGTTGTTCAGTCCTTTTCGGATAAAACCGAAACACCTCTGATGATCAAAGCCGTCAGCCATCTAGTAAAGAAAGAAGATGCCCTTTTTATTTGTCGTCATTGTGGGGATATGTCGGCCCAAGTAAATCGCCGTGAGGGTGATATATGCGAGCCTTGTTGGGTCAGGATTTACCGGGTCTGCTATTAGCGAGCAATGACGTACCAACTCGTGACCTATCAATACATTCAACTTAACAATTGGTTAGTTAAAAAATGAATAACAACAATCGACAGCAGCTATGGGATGATTTCCTCCAACGCTGGCCGCTAACTACCCTTAAAGACATTTCATTGGAGCAATATGTTTCAGTAAACGATAACGATACGTTTACATATTGGCTTGAAACACGCACCAGTTCTCTTGGCTCAATTAAAGGTAATACGTCAGCTAAGTTTGGTATCTACAAGCGCAATCGTGATGGGAAAGAGCAGGGCGGCATAGCGCATGGAGATGTGTATTCGTGGCGCACCAAATATGGACATGATGAGCAAAGTACTTTCGAGTATGTGAAAAAGGTGCTTTGTGATGTCGCTGAAGCTGCATATATGGGTGATCTAGATACGATTGACAGTATTGATTTTGCTCCATTGGTTAAGTGGAAAATTGCTTTCCTTTATCAAAATCAACAACAACCTTGTATGGTAAACACCTTTTCAAAACAGATGTTGGAAGTTCTTACAGACTCTAATACAAGCACAACCTATCCCAAGATGTATCGTCAATTGGAAGAAGAGCGGAAGGGGCAAGATTTGCTAGCGTTTGGCTCTCAATGTTGGGAAGTAGCAAAGGAAAAGGCTACAACAATTAAGAAAATACCAGATGTTTCGCTTGATACATTTGAAGGTTGCACATCGCTAAACCAAATCCTTTATGGTCCACCAGGTACAGGCAAAACCTATCACACCATCGAAGCGGCCGTGAAAGCTGCAGCGCCAGCTCGTTACGTTGAGATTTGTTCATCTGCGACTAACGAAGATAATCGTCGCATGCAGTTACGTGAAGTTTATTCCGAACTTTGCGCAGATAAACGTATCCGCTTTGTCACTTTCCACCAAAGTTACGGATATGAAGAATTTGTTGAAGGTTTGAGCGTCAAAACTGTCGACGGCGAAGCGGTGTATTACGAAAAAGACGGCATTTTTAAGTTGATCGTCGAAGATGCCATGAAGCATCAACAATCAAGAACAAACCAAAGCGTCGAGAACTTTGAGCGTTGTTGGACGAAGTTTCTGGAACAGCTAGCGTCAGATGAAGAAGGCGTAAGAGTTGATACCAAACGAACCTTTTTTACGGTAACTGACGTCGACAACGGAACAATCCGTTTTGAAAAAGACCAAGGCATTTCCACGCATTCACTCAACGTGAAAGCGCTCAAAGCGATCTTTGAAGGTGAGAGAGTGATAAACGGCGGGCTTAACCCATATTATTCTGCCTTGATTGCCCACCTGAAAAACTTAACCGCGGATTTGCCTGATGTGCGCATTGAGCGCAAAAACTATGTGCTGGTTATTGATGAAATCAACCGCGGGAATATATCTAAGATTTTCGGTGAGCTGATAACACTCATTGAACCGTCGAAACGCCAAGGTGCTGTAGAGGCTATTGAATTGGTTTTACCATACACGGGTGACAAATTCACTGTGCCGGATAACCTCTATATTATAGGTACCATGAACACTGCTGACCGTTCGCTGGCGATGATGGATACGGCATTGCGACGCCGTTTTGACTTTATTGAAATGATGCCAAACCCTAGCATCTTGAAAGGCATAGTGATAAAGGGCATTGACCTTGAAGCCTTGCTTGAAACCGTGAACAAACGCATCGAAATTCTATATGACCGCGAGCATACCCTTGGTCATGCTTTCTTTATGCCAGTCAAAAACTTGGTGGAAGAGAACAAGGAACAAGAAGCGTTTAGCCTCCTCGTTAGTGTATTCCAGAATAAAGTGATTCCACTGTTACAAGAATACTTCTTTGAAGACTGGCAGAAAATTCGCTTGGTGCTTGGTGATAACCAGCGCGGAGAGCAACTGCAGCTGATCAAAACGAAACAATTCAAAAACAACGATCTTGAGGGGCTGTTTGGTAAGCATCATGACATCAATCCATACGGCGAAGCCCTGACACAGTATTCGCTGAAGGCCTTTGATGAGCCTGTTTGGCAGAATACCGAGGTTTATCGCCGCATGTATGCCCATCCGTCAAAGGATGAAGAGATTGTTGTTGCTCAAGATGAAACAGCCGCTGAGGTCATTTAAACCATGTCAGTAATGCCACCTACTGTGTTTGAATTCGGTTATCTCTGCTCAGACAAGAATGAGGGTGATCAACAGGGATACACGGTTATCCCTGATGCAGACTTCTGCTACCTGGAGGAACGCTGTTTAACGGAGGATAATTCAGGCTTTAACCAGCTTATGATACCCCTTATAAAACGCGGTAGAAGGCTGCTTCAGGTTCAAAACTTCGTTGGTGTGATTTTCGTCCCGTCTGGGCGTCATATTGAGGTGTTACCGAAAACTGGATTGGATTCAGATTCTGGTGAAACGACATACGAAGAAGTACGTTCAACGCTTCTTACTATGTTGCAAGCATTGGGTGAGTTTCGCCATATTCAGCTTGATAACGCAGGGTTGAAAGCGCTAAAAATGCCGCTTCTTGAGGTGTTTATTTCCCGTTTTTTAGAGGATGTGAATCACATTGTGAAGCGGGGACTAAAGTGTGATTACGTCGGCCAGGAAGAGAACCTTCTGGTCAAGAAAGGCAAGCTCAATAAGTCAGGTCAGCTTCGCCATAACATTGTCGCGAAGCACCGCTTTTACTGTGAGTTTGATGAGTATGCAGAAAATCGGCCTGTTAACCGCCTGTTGAAAACCGCCATGCTTACAGTGCAAGGCTATTGCGGAGATCACTGTAACCAGAAGTTGCTGCGGGAACTGTTATTTGCTTTTGATGCAGTGCCCAAAAGCTTCAATCCCAAACAAGACTTTGATAGCGTGAAGCTTGATCGTGGTATGCAGCATTACAAACCTGCACTAGCGTGGGCGAAACTTATTTTGGATGGTTCCTCACCAATTAGCATGAAAGGGTTGGCAGATGCGCCTTCTCTCCTCTTCCCTATGGAATCAGTGTTCGAAGCATTTGTGGCGAAAACCCTCAGAAATCAGCTGAAAGATGGGCTAACACTTCACACCCAAGCGCGTGATGAAAAACTGGTAACGCATCATGTCGAATCTAGCAAGCAGAGAGATCTTTTCATTCTGAAACCCGACTTGATGATTGAAAAGGAAGGTGTGCCGCTCTGTGTGCTTGATACCAAATGGAAGCGTATCAACCCACAAAGCACCAAAGACTTTGATTTGTCCCAGGCTGATTTCTATCAGATGTTTGCATATGGGCAGAAATATTTGAAAGGCAGGGGCAAGCTTGTTCTGATTTACCCCAAAACGGAGAGATTTAACTCTCCAATACAGGGACATTTTGCTTTCTCTGAAGAATTGAAGCTTTGGGTTCTGCCATTTTCGATCGAAAAAAATGGGGGGAGTGAACTTGTTCTCCCTGAAGATGCGACTCTGGATGAAGAGCTCTTCTTTTCTCTGGCCTACACCGTTACCCAAGCAGCCTAACCAAGAAGTGATCTTTTTGTAATTAAAGTGCTTTCGATCTGTTCAAACAGACGGAAGCACGTTTAAAAAATCGTCGGTAACATAAAACTTCTCAAAGATGCAGCTACACAAGTATTCAAATGGAGGAGCGTAGATGTTGTCGTTCTCTTGAGCAGTGCTTTTTCGAGATTGTTAGAAATGTTGTACCTGTAGAAGGAGCTGAATTAGTGAACATTGAACTTTAACAATGTTGAGGTTTACTTTTTTGTATGTAGCAGACCATTAGCAATGGCGCCAATAGTGCTTTTCAATCAGAAAGTCTCGGTAAAACAGGGGTATAAATGACGACCGTGCTATGGTCGAGACAATTTTACTGAGAAAAAACGCTCTTGGAGATATACTACTGGCTTAATTGAGTGCCTGATTAGTTTTAGTCGTCAAGGAGTAAACATGAAGGTCGTAACTGGACAAGATAATGGCAACTAGACCTCTATATATCCCACTTGACTCCTTTCCTTATGTTGAAGAAAAGTATGTTGAATTTGATTGGCATGCTGGCTTTTCCATGTCTCAAAAACAAAAATCAATCGCTAGTTGGCACTATCAGGTTAAGGCACTGAATTATGCCGAAAATCCTTTGGAAGTTTCATCAAAAAGTGAAGACAACACTGGAGTCGCATTGAGCGCATTCAATCTAAAGATCACCTTAGCTAGTGGGAAAGATATTGCGGTTGAGAACATTTTTCAGGCTTCAAAAATGTTCGAGCGAGGAGGGCCGTTCAAGGATCTTTTAGCAGTTTCACCATTGGAAGCGAAAAGAGATATCAGGCTCAAAGATTCGGGGGATATGGTGGGTTTTCAAGGAAAAGAGGGGATTTGGCCTTTAGAACCCAAGACACTTTTCTATGACTGGGTCTATATCAATGCGTTGCATCGTAACCCCCACCTAGTCGAAAAGATCAAGGAGTACGATGCATTTACTGATATAGAATTTAATCCAGCTAAAAGTTTTAACTGCCAGGCTAGATCAGTGGCCCTATATCTTGCATTTATAAGGCTAGGCAAGATTGAAGAGGTGATTTCATCATCAGATTACTATCGCCAATTGATGACTATTTCATCTGACACTCCATCTTCTATACCCGTCCAACAAAGTCTCATCTGAGCATGGGATTTTTGAATAAATCATCATTCACCGAAAATTGATGATTATTGAGCCCAAGAAGATTAAATGCACTCTTATGTCTCGCCATTAGAATTTCCGATGGGAGGTGGCATGTTCTTATGTGTTCGATAGATATTGCCTCGAACACGAGGGCCTCGGCTTGAATATCCGTAGTGAAATTGGATGGCAACCCCACACGAGTGCACGTTTTTCTTGGGGTCTTAACTTCATCAGCAAATAGATTACTTAATCCACTAACACCACCTCTAATGCCATAGTGCTTTGCTGTATTTGAAGCAGCATTACATACGGAAAATAAAGTTTGCTCAGATAGGAGTGGGGCTACATTTAGCTCGAGGATGCACCAATCCAAGTGAAGCGATTCAGGCCTTCTCATATAGTTACACAGAAGATACCAATTGGGGCGTGAAATGCTCAAATTTATATGGGTTGGTAAGCCATCTAATCGATGCCTATCTACGGAATCAGTATAGTCAGCTGTATAATAGCCATCGTTTGCTAATCTAAGCTCTTCAATTTTGGCACGCGAATATATATGGCCACGCTCCAAAATACTCATATAGTTTTCTATCGTGGTGAAATGAAACAACGAAATGATCCCACGTTGTTTCAGGTAAAGTTCGATGTTCATATGTTGACTCTATCGACGAATTCGCTATTTATCTCAGATAGGAACCTCGATGGTGCGTTCGAATAGCTAAGCGTAAGCGTTTGTGTGGCTCTGGTCATGCAGGTGTATAGGAGGCGACGTTCAGTTGATATGTGTAAATCATCATCAGGTTCGCTGAACCCAGCTGCAATAGGTAAGAGTTCACTCTCAAGTGAACACAGGAAAACGTGGTCGAATTCTAGTCCTTTTACCGACTGCATAGTAGCGATATAAATGCAGTCGTCTGAAAAACCATTTTTGTCAGACATCGAAATATTAGAAATTTTAAAGCCATTCTTAAGCAGTAATTGTCCTAATTTAACTACCCCTTGTCGTGTCCTGTGTATCAGGCAGATGGACTCGTTTTTGTTTGATAAATGTTTGTTTTTTACCCGCTCAAGTACAGATGATAATTCATCCTTTTCGTTTGATGCACTGATAATAAGTGTTTTTTCTCCATCACGGTCACCAACCTCAACTGTTGTAAAGTCGTCGGTGTCGTTATCATGTGCCAAAAGAGATAACGCTGCTTTCGCAATAACAGCTGTATTTCGATAGTTTTTCTTAAACTCAATAGTCCTAGAGCCTCGTACGTTCAGTCCGACCTCCTTCCAAACGAAGCCACTTTTATATATGCGTTGAGCAGCATCTGCGATGATCGTAATGCTGTTAGTGGTTGGGGATACAATTTTTGACAATACAGACACTTGAGCCTTGCTTAAATCTTGCGCTTCGTCGATGACGATATGCGTGAAATGCGGACCAAAGTTTTCAGCTTGTTTAGCAATGACATCAAGGCACAACAATGCAAAGTCATCAAAGTCATATTTGCCATTACTTTGCATGTAATGTCGGTACTGTTGAAACACTTCCCACAATGCAATTTTATCTGATGAAGTTACTCGGTCAGTGGTGCCTCGCCCGGAACGCTTTGTTTCCTGATATTCTTCCAGTGAAAGTATATTTTTTCCTTTTAACCAGGAAACTTCGTCAAGGTAGAACTCAATCCTTTTGCTTAGAATACGTTCATAACTAGGTTCTGAGTCTTTGATCTTATTTATTATTACACTCAGTCTGTACTTGGCTTGGTCTTCATCAAATACCCGACCATTTAGCTTGAAACCCTGCTGTTCAAGAAAGTGATAGGCCCACTTGTGAAAGTGAATGACGGTTAAGTCGGAATAATCGTAATCACCTAAAGAATTGGCAAGAACCTTGAGGTAGGCAGAGAGTGATTTGTTGAACGAAAAAACAGCAACTTTACTGGGCTCAAACAGATCTGCATGGGTGTTCATCAAGTGACATGCGCGATAAATCGCAACGGTAGTTTTACCGCTGCCCGCCGCACCTTTAATCTGGATTGGACCTTCGTGGTTGAGTGAGAGAACTTTCCGTTGTTCTCCGACTAATGAAATAGGCTTTAGCATTTGGGTATTCTTATCAAAGGAGGCAATGATACGATTTGAAAATCCGTGCCTTAAACGTTGTCTGCCAATCTGCCAGATTTTAGGAATAGTAATATCTGGCAGTTAACGTCTTTAAACTAACTTTTCTTAACCAGCTCATACGACCATTTGTAAGAGCTATATAAATGAGGTTGATGCTCAGTTGTTTTAGGGTTTTTCAGGGTAACTTTAAGTCTTACAACAGAACCAACTGGCAAACTGCGAATGTCTTTAGAGCATTCAATATGCATATCACAGTCAAAGCCTTGCCCTTCCAATGGGGTTAGGCGAGTAGCTCCCCGGCGGTTGTCCCAACCGAGTACTGCTTCAATGATTTTGTATTCATTTGGATCTCGACGACCAGCCATGATATTTCCTTCTCTTAACAATTTAAATGAGACCCAACGCCTTGAATACTTAAAGGGTCATCAAGCCGCATGCTGCAAGAATGCTAAGTCTCTTGATTAGTGGGGTACTTCGGTAAATTAATCTTCTGCTGATTATACTGCTAGAGGTGATTTTTTTAATGTGAAATTTTGCGTGGCTTCACTTTTGTAGTGATATAAAGCTAAAATGTTAAATTAAAGGAATGTGAAGTTTTTCTTGTTTCTCTCAACTGTAATCCATTTGTGATCGATTGCTGCGCATATACTTGGCATCGAATGCTAACTTTTAGGAAAAAGTTCAAGAGGTAGATTGCTTTGGTGATTAATGCAAAAATTGATGCCCTTCAGAATACCTCTAGTTGACTACGGCATGAAAAACATCCTTCTCGCCACTACAGGCGCAAGCCCACAAGTGCTCACTGAAACCTTATTCGCTATTCACCAAAGCGGAAAACCGTTTCCTGATGAAGTCTTTGTCATCACCACGCAAAGCGCCAAAACCAGTTTAATGAATGGCCTGTTTAGGGACGGTCATCTACAAGCACTATTCAAAGAGTACGATTTGCCGCCAGTGGTGCTAGACGAAAGCCATATCTGGCTGATTGAAGATAATGACGGTAATCCGATTGATGACGCCAAATCTATCGAAGATCAAACCTACATGGCCGATTTCATCACCCGAAAAGTGTTCTCACTGACGCAAGATGAAAACTGCGCTATCCATGCATCGCTAGCGGGTGGCAGAAAAACGATGGCGTTCTATTTTGGTTATGCCATGTCACTGTTTGGGCGAGAGCAAGACACTTTGAGCCACGTATTCGTTGATGACGAATACGAATTTGTTCGTGACTTCTGGTTCCCAACCAAAGAGCCTAAATGGGTAACAGGCAAAAATGGGCAAGGTGAAGTGGATGTCAGTAAGGCAACGGTCACGCTTGCGGAAATTCCCTTTGTGCGTATGCGAAACTCCATCGACAAATCACTCCTCAACAGCATGATGAACTACTCGTTCAGTCAGTCGGTAGGGCTACTCAATGCTAGCCATAGTGATAACCTGAGTGTCACGATCAATCGAGCCGCAAAAATACTGGAGATTGTGGGCGTAGAGATTACGCTGACACAAAAAGAACTCGCGTTCTATTTATGGCTGCTTGATAAAGGTGAACAAGGCGTCGTGGTCGACAGGTACTTTGATAATGACCCCGAACACAGTATCCGCTTTCTGGCGATATATTCAGAAATGGCGTCCGATCCACGTGTGTTTGAAAGTTTTGGTTCGACCCCAGAAGATTTTTCTGAAGGCAATCATCATTCAATCAAAGGGATGCAAAAGGAGTTTCTGCAACCTTTGAAGTCGTATATCAACAAGAAGATAAAGTCCGCGCTGCCTGAACAGACCGCATCGACAATAGAAATCATGTCCCAAAAAGACGGTGCTCAAACGCGTTATTGGGTAAATGCTTGTGCAAACAAGCTGACATTAACAGTCATTTGAAGCGTTACTGTAAAACAATGACAAGACAGAGCAGCAGGACACCAAAGACCTGCTGCTTACTGTTGAATTAAAGCTGGCTAATTTGTTGAAGTAGCGCCTGTTTACGCGTATCAATGTGGTTTGGGTTAGTTTTAGTTGAAAGGGCTTCCCTGGCCTTATCACCACAAAAATAGGCGATTCGTTCCGCATTTGCGCCCGAAGGTGTGGCAAGCCTGTGAGGATGCGCTCGCGGTTAATCACCCCTTTATCGGCCAAATACAACAATGCACTTTCTACTTGGCCACCCAATGGGATATAGATTGCGTCAGAAGCCAGCTGGCTTAGCTCGTCTGAAAGTGTGGTGTCGAGCATTTCTCGTAAGAATGGATGAGTCGTCATACTTGGCGTACCACTGTAGTTTTTCCCATCATTAAACACAGGGTAGCGAAGGGCAGAAGTGTAATGGACTTGCCCTTTAAGAGAAGAAAACAACGCCTCACAGCTTTTTACGTCTAGCCAAGTTTGAAGACCGACTGCATCAAGCATTTTCACTAAATTTTTGCGCATAGCGCCCGCGAAACTGGCGGTTTCCTTTGTGCCTTTGAATATAGACTCAAAATCCTCTCCATTGAACAAGCGCTGCTGGGCTTCAAGTAAAGCAATCTGAGACTGCTGCGCCCCCGGCGTCATGCCACAAATCACGACTTTTGCGTTTTTGTTGACATATTCAAACGGAGAGTAGTAACAGGATAGTTTACCGCTTTCTCCCAGCAGCAAAGCACTGTTATGAACACACTCAGGCTTCAAACAATCTAAACGTTTAATGGTTTCCGCAAATTGATTGAATTTTTGCATCTTAATCTTCCAGTCAAGTAGATTAGGTTTTCCTAAGCACAGAGTGCCATATATTCCAAACGGATATTTTTTACAAGCTTATAAACCTCACCCGAATATTCTGCTGCCTTACTATCACTCTTATCGAAACGAACAGTGCCACGTTAGGAGCGGTTATGTGTAAGCAAGTCAATTACAGCAAATATCAGAAACGAGTAATTAAATTTTTAAGCGACTTCCTGGGTTCTGAAACACCTTTTTCCTATGAACGAACGCAAACCAACCACCTAAAAGTATTGATAGATGGCGTTCCAAAGCCGCTGTATACCGGTTCAACGCCGTCGGATTGCAAGTCCATCAACAACTTCATGGCGGAAGTGAAGCGAGAAGTAAAAGCATCCTTAGCCCCCGTCGAAGAAGAGAAAAAGCCAATACATCTTCCTGCTGTCGTTCAGCGCCAATGCCATGACAAGCTGATTCAATCCTGTGTCAAATCGCTCAGAACGCGTCTGGATGTGATGAAAACACAGGAAGAATCGAACGTGTTGGCGGCAAAAAATGTCTCTCAAGTGACTGATTTCCGGATGGAAGCTACCAAACATGCCATCAAGTTTGCGCTGCAAGCCCGAAAGCAGGGGAGCTATATCAAACCCAAAGAAATGCGTGAGATTGAGGCCAGGATTCTTAAACACCTGAACTTTATGATGCCAACCATGGCGTATTACGCGGATTTACTGGCGAAAAAAGACAAATACTTACTCACGGCAGCCAATACAGAGTTGATGACAGAAACCGCTCAACCTTTGCCGTCGACACTTGTTACTTCGGAGGTCATTGAAGCAGAGCGTCAAGACGCTGAGCCAGAGAGAAAGGTTCAACCAGAAGTCGTAAAAGTTTGCTCTACTGAGAAAGACTCAGCAACGGAACTCATGGGCATGTCAACAGCAAACCGCGTGTCTTTGCTACGAAAACTGACCAAAACACAGGCTTTGACGTTGATTGACGACATCAACCAAGCGGTGGCACTCAACCGTGACGAAGATGTCGCAGCTGTTGTCGCCATGATCAAAGAAAAAGATCTGCCGTTAGAAGCGATTATCTCGAGGCTTGAAGCTGCATAAGACGAGATAAAGCGTGGATTAAAGAGCAGATAAACTGCAGCTCGCAAATTGCTGCAATTTATCTGTCTGAAATTTCGTATAGATCAACGTTAAGATCACATAACCATGGTAGAAAAGCCATAAAATGAAGAGCTAACCCTGCCACAATGAAATTAAAACACGACGTAACAAAAATTGCTTGTCCAAGAATCTCTTTCTTACAAGCTTACGATTTCCAATCGCACTTTCATTCCAAGTAGATTTACGTGATTGCTGAGACTTTTTCAAGGCGGATTGGCCAGAGGTTTCAGTCAAGTTTAAGTGTCTTAAAGTAAACAATTTTAAAAGGTTCGGTTAGGTAATGGTTCCAAGCCCATTGTATTCAACGTTACGTGAAGTTTTTCAAATTAACGGCCATTCCCTGCCAAGTGGAGTGCCGCTATACCGCTATCGCTGCAATGATGCCCAATATGAAAAACTTGAGGCACTACTCAAAGCACAGAGCAGGTTCATGAAGTATGGTAAGCGGGCACCAATGTATGTTCATGAAGCATTCTGTCTTTACAGTGCAGAGTGGGTGCGTCGGAACCACACAACTGGCCATGTTAAATGGTCGGATATAACGGAAGCTCTCGATTGGCCATCATTGACGAATTCAACACTGACCTACCTAACGGAAAAAGGCCTTAAGTTTTGGAGAAGACCACTTCGGACTAAAGGAAACAAACCCGCGTATTTGTTGACTCTGGTGCTGGAAGGTGGCCTTCCACTCAAAATGATTTCTGCAAATGACGGAGCATTGGTTAATTACTTCAGAAAGGTTTTGAACGCTTTTCGCCAATCTACTCAGAAGAGCGTGGACGGATATGAGCTTGCCTCTAGTTACGACGAATATCTGCCAACCTCACTTCGTAACGATGTTGTTTTCAATCTTGCTGGCGAGTTTTGCTCGGTATTACATCAACAAGCAACAGAAGCAGATGCTTATCGCACGAATATTGTCGCGAAAATTAAGGACAGTAATTCGCAGTGGTACAAGCAGCTTCCAGTTGTCCTCTCAGAAAAAGAGGCTGAAGAATTAGCAAAAGCAGTCTTTGCAAATGACACGTCTGCGTCGTCTAGTGTCCGCACCACGATCAAAGTACAACGCGAGTGGGTTAAAGAAGAGGACACATGGTTTTGTGAAACAGCATTCAAGTTGCCTTTGCAAGTCAAAAGCAAGGTACTAGAGAATCATTTTAATCTTTGTTCGAATACCACTGCTAGCCGATTAGTTATCAGCTGCGTTTTTGACGGAGAAGCCAAAACACTCGCTTTGCTGTCCAAAAATGATGATGAGATGTGGAATATCGAAAAGTACGCAGCTGCCAATGACATTATCAGTGGTCAAAGTGCATTGAGTGAATTTTCTTTTCAGCTATATGATGGAGGGGCTCAACTAGGCAGCTATGTACCTGTCGGTGGTGAAGCTCTGTCAGATGAGCTTCCTTGGATACTAGAGCCTCTCAATGAAGATATGACAAGGTTACGTCTATTGGGTAGTGGAAGCCTCTCTGCAAAGTCACCAGTCGTATATTTGGCAATCCCGCTTTCTAATAGCTTTATTACGCTTGATAGTGACGGTGACTTTGGGATCCCTGAAATCATAGACAGCTGTAGTAGGTACTTAACGCCAGTTAGGGGGGACTATGTTGTCACTCTGGAAGATGGTGTTCGATGCAACATCAAAACTGGTCAGGTTGAAGATGACGTACCTCATTATGTATTTGGACGGACAGCATTCAAGAACGTCACAAGCAAATATCCAATTTTCACTGGAGAGCCTGTCGTATACCAAATCAGGGGTACGGACTATAAGAGGTTAGATACTAACGCGATGGTATGGAGACGGCTGCGACCAGGACAGCCAGAATGGTTCTCCTATGCAGATCGTAAACCATTGGGCAAAGTCGAAATCCGTCAAATTGTTGATGGTGTTGTTAATTACAGCTCTAAATGCATTGTATTACCAAAGGACGCTAGTATTACCTTGGTTCCAAGGAGTGAAAGTTCTGGCGTAGTTAAGTTCTATGGATTTGATGCGGCGACTGTTGATGATCTCAATGAAGGTGAGTTTTACGAAACAGAGAGTATCCGTGTTGAAGGTGAATCTCATCTTTCTGTGGTTTCAAAATCTCTATATAAACAGCCTTTAAAGCTGAAAATCACTTGGCCAGATGCAGAGCCAGCTGAGCTTATCATTCCATTCCCAGCAAAGGGAAGCCGATTTACGGGGCTGGGTAAACAAGTAAGTCGCCTTATTTCAATTGGTCAACTCTTCGGCATGAGAGCTGAAGGCGTTCAAATTGATGGTGATGATGAAAAGTACTGGGTAGAAGCGGAAAAAAAAGCCACTAACTTGGTAAATCCTCAAACGAACTCAAACCTACTAAAAATTAAGTTTCCGATGATTGCGAAAGGCACTGAGGGGACAAAAGAGCTTTCTCTTGCCGCAATGCAGCGTCCGATTCAAAGCTTACTTGCTTCATCTAGCGCAACAGAGTCAATCTCGTTGCGTGCTTTTTCTGCTGGAACCAGAGAAAGCGTGATAACCGTGGGGCGATATCCCATGCTTCTGACTTCACTGGAAAGTGGGATTTGCTTAACGACTGAATCAATTGAAAACCTGAGCGAGGATGTTTTTGCGTTTGCCAGCAATTTGGCATCTCCGAACGCTGAGCCTTTAGCGCTTAATATCGAAGAAAATGGCTTTATCAGCCTCCACAACTTGGTTGGGAAACAGGGAGCATGGCTGATTTATTGTAAGAAAGACGGGGCGATAGTATCCAACCAGATCATTGCTAACAACTTTAATACCACAGTAGAACAACCCACGTTTCTGTCCCAATCGCTCTATAACAAAGAAGCCGCGAAAGCATTTGTTGATCAAGAACTAAGCTCATTTGCTTCGAACGCTTGGTATGAACTTTTGAACACACTGGCTTCATTAGAGAGCTTTGATGGACAGAACATTTCAATCCTTCAGGAATTGAAACGAGATAATAAGCACCTTCTTAATTTGCTGCTTCTCTCTTCTTTCACAGGAAGCTATGAGCAAATCTGGAATTTAGAAAACCAACTTGGGTTCACGTGGGGTGGTATACCTCTGCAGGACTGGCGTGCTGCAATTGAGAAGCTTGTTCTCGATACCCAAAACGAACACAGCTTTGGCGTACCAATGCTTGCAATGATGCAGTTACCTCTGAGAACGCTCGCACAAAGGGATTGGCGTATTCGTAGCGGTGCAAATATCGTTCTTGAATATTTGGCTAATACTATCGGTCAACCCATTGAGTTGGCGAGCAACGCGACAGATATTCAGGTACACAATGCGATTCAGGATCTCATCCGACTCGTGGACAATCTTGCCCGAATAGATGGCTTTACCAAAGATATGTACTTCGGTGCTTTGGCTTCTAATCCAGATCTCGCTAAAGCGGTAAAAAGTTGTTGGTTTAATCGACAGTATTCTATTGAAGTGGAAAATTTAGTGAATCACGTGATGCTATGGGCCGCACTCACGTTGCTAGATGCGGAGAAAGCAAATCAGCTAGCAAAACTTCAACCATTGCTCGATTTAGCGTACCAACAGGCACCAGAGCACTTTGGCCCAATTTTTAACTATTTCCAAAACAACTTGGTGAAATAAATGACGCAGAAAAGACACCTAGAATTTGCTCCACTACTAGAACAACTACAAAAACGTTCGGAGCGTTCAGTCGTCAGCCAATACGCTTTTAAAAGTAAAGCGTTAACATCATTTCTTCGCAGCGCCCTGTCATCGGCACCTGGATCCGAAGGGGCCTTGATGGCTGATCCCGTATTTGAAGCAATGTTCCCTTGGCAGCAATCTGATGAAACCATGCTTTCGCTGAAAGGCGGGCTTTTGTCAGATCACCTTGTTGAAGTGCTTAAAGGCATTGATGCACCTTTTAAACATCAGCTCACCGCCTGGCATTCAATTCTGGACGAGGGCAAGTCGACACTAGTCAGCAGCGGCACGGGTTCAGGCAAGACCGAGTGTTTTATGGTGCCAATTCTCGAAGATTTAGTCCGCCAACAAAAAACGCGTAAAAGCAAACTGGTCGGAACTCAGGCTTTATTTTTGTACCCACTTAACGCCCTGATTAACAGCCAGCAAGAGCGTTTGTCTAAGTGGACGAAAGACTTCAATGGTGATATTCGCTTTGCTTTGTTTAACGGCGAAACAGAGCGTTATCGCTCTAAAGTGAAAGATAAACAACTGGATCATCCGGAACAGGTACTTAGCAGGGAAGAGTTGTGGGATTACCCGCCTTCAATTCTAGTTACGAACGCCACCATGCTGGAGTACATGCTGGTCCGTAAAGAAGATGAACCATTGATTGAACAATCAAAAGGTATGTTGAAATACATCGTTTTGGATGAGGCTCATACCTATGTTGGTTCACAAGCTGCAGAGCTGGCATTGCTTTTACGCCGCGTCATGCAAGCTTACGGTGTAGGCCCAGGAACAGACTTTCCTGTACAGCTTATCGCAACGTCAGCAACTATTGGAGAGGACACGCCCGAAGGTAATAAAACGCTTGCCAAGTATTTAGCTGCATTAGCAGGCGTTGAAGAGGCTGAAATTGATAACAAAGTGAAGATTGTTAGGGGTTATAGAGACATTCCGAAACTTCCTTCCATTGATGTTGCCAAACTTGATTTTCCATTCGGCGAGATTGAACGTTTCAAATCTCTTCCGAGAGAAGAACTTTACTCCCTGTTGGGTACCTACGCATTAACTAGGCTATTGCGTCAGCTATTCTCGAATGAGCCTAAGGTACTAGAGCAATTTCAACTTACGCCGATGCCGGCTTATCAACTGTCGACATTGCATCGAGTGGCAAAATCAATTGAGCCATTGATTACCAAACAGCAGGTCTTGTCAGTTCTCGATCTCATGACGTTTGCGATGCAGGAGGAAGCCTTCACGCCACTTCGTATGCATGCGTATCTTCGAACGACTGCTGGGCTTTGGGCCTGTAGCAACTCGGATTGCTCGCACAAGCATGAGACGCTTAACTCGACAGATTGGCACTTCGGGAAAGTCTACACAGACTTAAAAAACCAATGTGACTGTGGTGCGCCCGTATTTGAGTTAGTGAGCTGTCAGGGTTGTGGTACGTCTTATTTGGCGTGTGAAGAAAAGGTACATCAAGGCTATACATACATTCGTCCTCGCGTCTTGGATTTCGATGAAGATGAATTTGTACTTGATATCGAACAGCCTGAATCCGAAGCCGATGACGAAATTGGCGGCAGCGGCTTTGAGCGCATGATTGGTGAAGGAGGTGACTCTTTCAAGCTAGGTGTTGAAAGCGCGAATTTTGGTCTGCTGTCCCCGAAGGACGGAAGTGCAACAAACATTGGTTTGCTGCGACCGATCCAATCAGTCGACGATGGAGACACTCGCAGCCATTTCCGCTGTGGATGTTGTGGAGAAAAAGAAACCAAGAACGGCGGATTATTTCGATATGCCCGACTTGGCGCCCCTTTCTTCTTAGGTGACATGATCCCTACCATGCTGGATTTTTCTCCCGCTCCTGAAGAGAAAGAACAACGTATGGGGCCAAGCAAGGGTAAACGTCTTCTGACTTTTACAGACTCTCGTCAAGGTACTGCTCGAATTTCAGCGCGACTACAACAAGATGCTGATCGAAATACGCTTCGAACGCTTACTTATCATGAGCTGACGGATCCATCTGCAAGTGGGGATGGTAACAACTTTATCTCCGAGCTTGAGCCGCTTTGCAAAGAACTTGATAGTCAGCCTATGACAGCAATGATTGCCTCAGTGATTAGGAAGTTTCTCAATGGGGAAGAAGTACCTGCTAATGAGCGAACGATGCTTGAATCGCTCCCATCAATGTTGCCGATGTGGGGTAAAACAGAGTACCTAGAGCCGTTTCAACAGGCTTTAAAAGGCACAGCTAAAGCATCAGGGCTGATGTTGCCGTGGAAAGCAATGGCACAACAATTAGCCAATAGCCGCGCCGATTTTGACACAATGCGCGGTCGCTTGAACAAGCTATCAGGTCTTGACCTAGATAAAGAGCAATATGCGGATTTTTGCCTGTACACAGAGTTTGGTCGTCGTCCTAAAAAAGCCTGGTCACTGGAAAGCTTAGGCTTGGTATCGGTTCAATATCCTGCACTTGAAAAGATCATCAGTGTTCCAGATGAGTGGAAACAACTGATCATTGAACCTGATGTTCAAGTGGGGGAATGGCGTAACTTCTTAAAGATTATTCTCGATTTCTATCTTCGTGAAAACAGTGCTGTGTTCTTCGACAACGAACACTACCAGCGTTGGATGGGTGCTCGCTTCCCGAGAAAAATTATTCGAGGTCCAGCCGTTGACGTCGCAGAGCAGCGTCGTGATTTGCTATGGCCGAAATTCAGAAAAATGAGCTACAACCGGATCATCAAACTACTTATAGCGGCGTTTCCAAAGATCATTGGAGAAGACGTATTTTGGCGCGATACGGTGAATGAATTGATGTCCAAAGCGTGGGACGCTATCAAGCCTATGCTTCATGAGCTTGAGTCCGGTTATCAGCTGAACCTGAAAGAACAAGTGGTTTTTGCTGCACCGAAAAAGGTATGGATCTGTCCTTATACCCGAAAAGCACTGGATGTGACGCTGTGTGGTTATTCTCCGTACTTGCCAAATAAAGATATCCGAGATCTTTTTAAAGCAACGCAAGTTGAGATGCCTGCAATTCCAAAAAGACATTGGAAAAATGACGACGATTCAACCATTCCTAAGTCCGAACGATTAGCGTGGTTGGAAAGCAATCCTGTGGTTTTAGAAGCACGTGAACAAAACATGTGGCCTAACCGAAGTGACAGAATTGCGGCGAAGGAGTCTTGGTTCAGACTGGAAGAGCACTCCGCGCAACAAAGCTCTGAGGTTAACAAATCCAACGAAGCCTTGTTTAAAGATGGCAAAGTCAATGTTCTTAACTGTTCTACCACCATGGAAATGGGTGTAGACATCGGTGGCATGTCACTTGTTGCGATGAACAATGTGCCACCTGCGCCAGCAAACTACCTACAGCGTGCTGGTCGAGCCGGTCGTCGTGGAGAAACTGCTGCTGCAGCGGTAACACTATGCAAAAACACCGCCCATGGTATGGAAGTGTTCGAAAACACGCTTTGGCCGTTTGTTGTCTCGTGTCAGCCACCACAGGTACGTTTAGAGAGTGAAGCCATTGCACAGCGTCATATCAATGCGTTTGCACTGGGCAGTTTTCTTCACCAAAAATCCAACGATGCCACAAAACTTAACTGTGAGTGGTTCTTCGAGGGTGACGTAAGCCATTGTGAGAAGTTTGTACTTTGGTTAAAAGACCTCTCTCAAGAAGGGAATAAGAGCGATTGGGCCAAAGGTGCCGAACGCATTGCTAAAGGAACTGCGCTCGCACATCTTCCTGTAAAAATGCTTATCTCAAAAGTCATTGAGTCAATCGAGTTCGTTCAGGAGCGCTGGTTAGAGCAGCTTCAGATCATGCTGGATAACATCGAGCTACTCAAAAAAGATGATAAGAACTGGCAAAACTCGCCAGCAGGAAAGGCCGTGCTGTTCCAGCTACGCGATTTTCGTGGGGAGTACTTGTTCTCATCGTTAGCGACAAAGGCATTTTTGCCTGGCCATGGTTTCCCTGTGGGCGTGGTGAGTTTTAACTATCAAACGATCGAAGATCTAAACTTCAAAAAGATCGCTGAAGCTGATACTAAATCGATTGCAGCACCAGAGAAAGAACGCAAGAGTTCGCGCAGTTTTGCTTCAATGCCAAGCCGAGATCTGCCGACTGCCTTGAGAGAATATGCACCAGGTGCGGATGTAGTACTGGGCGGCAAGGTATACCGAAGTGCTGGTGTGATGCTAGGCAAGGTTTTGGCAAGCGGGCAGGAGCTAACAGGCGATTCCCAACATTTGCCGTTCTTCTGGCACTGTTCTTCGTGTGGTGCAGGGGCGACTCAGCAAACAATGCCTAGAGCGTGCACGCACTGCGGTGAAAAGCTTAAGAAAGATGATATCAACCGTTACTTACAACCCATTGGCTTTGCAACAGACATTCGCTATCAGACCCATAACGATGTGAATCAACCGAAGCAGATGCCATTTAAGCAACCTCGAGTTTTGTTGCCGGTTTCGCAGTGGTTACCACTTCCAGACCCGAAAATGGGACGCTACCGTTTCAGCAACAAAGGTGAAATTTACCATTACTCAAATGGCGAGTTTGATCTAGGTTATTCCGTTTGCCTCAGCTGCGGTCGTACTGATTCACAGTCTCAAGAGGGAAGAAAATCCCGTACTTTGGTAAATCCTGAGCTTCAAAACACGCACTATCGTTTACGCGGGGGCAAATCCACGAACGATGGAGATGGCCGAGAAGCGAAGTTATGCCATGGCAGTGTCATTACCGACTTGCAACTTGGTTACAGCGCGCAAACTGATGTTATCGAGATCCAGCTAAAAGATATCGATGGTATTTCCTTGAGCAGTGACTCTGAGGCATGGTCATTAGTGGTTGCGATGCGCGAAGGCTTAGCTCGCCATCTAGGTATTGAAACCTCAGAGCTGGGGCTTTCTGTTCAGCAGGCACAAGATGAGAGTGGTGAATTTACGTACTCGCTGTTTATCTTCGACAAATCAGCAGGTGGAGCGGGTTACGCAGTTCAGCTCGTGGATTGCTGGAAAGCCGTATTTGAAAAAGCAAGAGATGTGCTTCGTTGTAAGTGTGATAAGGCGTGTCACAACTGCTTGCTAAGCTATGACACCCAGTTCTTCATTGACAAGCTTGACAACAATGGTGCGATGCGTTGGGTGAGTGCGGAAATGGTCAATCGCTTGGAACTGAGTGACCACTTAAAGTACCTCGGCGAAAACAGTGTATTTGAGACGCTATCAATGGTCGACAGGCTGAGACTTGAGTTGTCAAAAGGCACTGTATTGCGTTGTGGCATTCTACTCTCTGGGAATACAGACGAGTGGCAATTGGACCGCTGGCCGCTGTTTGAAGATATCATTCGTTATGCGGCTAACAACAATGGCAATGTCCAATTAATGTTGACGCAGAATGACCTTGATAGCCTAGATAAGTCGGTGAAATCACAGCTTGCTGGCTTGCAGCAACTTCCTCGAAAAGTGGTGGATATTCGAGTCATCGATACCAAATATCTGGAAGCTAATCGAGGCAAACGTATTGCCTGGTTGGACAAAGGTTCGGAATTTACCGAGTGGGCAGCAGAGTCAGGCGTCAATACTTCTTTGTCTGAGGGTTGGGGGCAGTTGTCGGAAGGCGTGACCGTATCTGCAAAACAAATTGAATGTGCGCTCGCGAATGTTGGCACATCCGTGCAACTAGAGCTGCTGCAACCGGCAAACCCTGCAACAGACGTCCGCATTACGTTTTCGACAGAATTCGATGGCCCAATTGATAGCTTTGGTGAAACTTTATGGTCTTCGCTGTCAGAGAACAATCCAGCGTTCGTTGAGAAAGTTAAAAGCTTGGCAAAAATTCGAAGAGTGACTTATAACGACCGCTTCCTGAAGAGCCCTGCGACAGTGCGACTGCTTGGTGAGATGCTCACTAAAATCAATGAGTATGGCGACTGTGCGAATGCAAAACTTTTGGTTTCAGCGAACAGCCTTGAAGGCCATGATGGTTACTCCCAGAGAGTCTTTCAGGATTGGAGTGACAACGTCACTAGGGAGAATGTACTCCGTATTCTCTTAGACGAAGGGTATTTAGGACAGAGCTGGGAGGGAGAGATCAGCTTCTTCGCAGGGCATCACGGTGAAGTAGACCACGGCCGAGAGCTGGAAATTGAATTTGAGGATGGGACAGTCGCTTACATCATTTTTGATTATGGTCTTGGCTTCTGGCGAGTGGATGGCTACAACAATTTTGACTTCTATGAAGAAGAAGAGCGACAGGCTGAAAAGCTAGCAGCGATGAAATACGACCTTGTAGCACCAGACAGCATGTCAAGCTACATGATTGTTGGTTTTAAATAACGCGAAAACTGAACGTAAATTCATCACATAGATACAAAGCAGGGTTTTCGTCATGGAGGCCCTGCCCAAACTTCCCTACTATATGCAGCTAACTATCGAGTTCATCGGTTTAGCTGAGCAGAGAACAACATGTCACAAACTAACACGCACTATGCGCCAGGAATGCGGATTGTCATTCGTGATGCGGAATGGGTTATTCAAAAAGTCGACCACAGTTCAGATGGCGGCCACCTTATTACTTGTGAAGGTATTTCAGAGTTAGTCCGCGGGAAAGAAGGACGCTTTCTTACGTCTCTAGAAGGCGAGGTTGAAATCCTTGACCCGAAAAATACCAAGCTCATGGAAGATGAGTCACCGGGCTATAGTGCGTCTAAGCTCTACATCGAAAGCATGTTGCGCAGCCGTGTTCCGACCGATGAAAAAGTGCACATGGGCCACAAAGCGGCGATGGATCCACTGCCATTCCAATTAGACCCAACAAAAATGGTTCTGCAGCAACCTCGTCACCGCATTTTAATTGCAGACTCAGTAGGTTTAGGTAAAACGCTGGAAGCCGGTATTCTGGTGTCTGAACTTATCCGTCGAGGTAAGGGCAAGCGTATCCTGGTTCTGGCAGTGAAATCCATGCTGACCCAGTTTCAGAAAGAGTTTTGGAGCCGTTTCTCCATTCCGTTGACGCGTTTGGATTCAACTGGCTTGCAGAAGGTGCGTAATCGCATCCCAACCAACCACAACCCATTCCACTACTATGACAAGGCGATCATTTCTATTGATACGCTCAAGCAAGACGTGGAATACCGTCACTATCTTGAACAGGCTTATTGGGACATCATCGTTATCGATGAAGCGCACAACGTCGCAGAGCGTGGCTCCCATTCTCAGCGCAGCAAACTCGCTAAACTGCTTTCCCGCCGAAGTGATAGCTTAGTGATGCTGTCAGCAACACCGCACGACGGTAAGCCAGAGAGCTTCGCCAGCTTAATGAACATGCTGGACGCAACGGCAATCGCGAACCCAAGCGAGTACAGCTATGACGACTTCAAAGACAAAAACCTGATCGTTCGTCGTTTCAAGAAAGACGTCAAAGATCAGATGAAAGGCGAGTTTCCTGAGCGCAACATTCAGTCAATCTATTCCAAGGCAAGCCTTGAAGAAGAAGAGGTCTATCGTCGTCTTGTCGCAGCATCGCTTAAAAGTATGGACAGTGGCCGCAAGAGCAGTCGCCTCTTTAAAGTCACACTTGAAAAAGCACTGTTTTCTAGCCCAATGGCTTGCTTATCGACAGTAGAGAATCGCATTAAAAATCTGGAAAGGAAAAACGACCCAGATTTCTACGACGACATCAGCGAGTTGGAATCTCTCGCTGCGGCATTGAAAAACGTTACCAAGCAAAGCTTCAGCAAGTACCAGTCTTTGCTGGACACCGTGATAAAAGACCTGAAGTGGAAGAAAACCCAAGGTGATGATCGTCTGGTCATCTTTACTGAAAGTTTGAAAACACTCGATTTCCTCTATCAAAACCTGAAAGAAGACCTAAAGCTAGGTGAGGCGGCTATTGCTCAACTTCATGGTGGCATGTCAGATACTGACATCATGCAAGTGGTCGAAGACTTTGGTAAAGAAAGCTCAAAACTGCGTTTGTTGGTCTGTTCCGATGTGGCGTCGGAAGGTATCAACTTGCATCACCTCAGCCACAAAATGGTTCACTTCGATGTGCCATGGTCATTGATGGTATTCCAACAGCGTAATGGTCGTATTGATCGTTATGGTCAAACCCATCAACCACAGATCCGCTACTTGCTTACCCGAAGTGACAACGAGCGTATCCGCGGTGATATGCGCGTGCTGGAGGTGCTGATTGAAAAAGACGATCAGGCACAGAAGAACATCGGCGACAGCTCAGAATTCACCCGCTCTTACTCGCAGGAAGAAGAAGAAGCCCAAGTCGAAAACGTCATGTTTAGCGAAGAAAACGACTTCGATGCAGCGGCATACCTTGAGAACTTCTATGACTCAAATATCGAGAGCGATGAAGACGATATTTTTGCCGGTTTCTTTGACGAGTCTCCAATCAGTGAAGACCAATCAGAAGCGAAAGAGATGGTCAGTCTTTTCAGTGACGACCTAGAGTACTGCCAACAGGCATTGAAGTACCTTAAACATCAAGGTCAGAACATCATCTCAGAGATCGATAGCACAGGTGTGTTATCGCTGTTTGCGCCTAAAGATTTGCGCCAGCGTTTCAAATTCCTGCCGCCTGAAATTCAGCCCACGGAAGAAAATAAATACACCCTACGTTTAAGTAATGATTTGAACGTCATCAACCACGAAATTGTGCGCTGCCGTGGTGAACAAACCGCATGGCCGACAATTCAATATCTATGGCCCATCAACCCGGTAGCACAGTGGCTTGGCGACAAAATGATGAGTGCTTTTGGTCGTCATCAAGCGCCTGTACTACGAATGCCAGCACAATTTGATAGCTACGAAGATCACTTTGTTTTATCTGGCTTGTTCCCAAACCGCAAATCTCACCCAGTGATTAACCCATGGTTAGTGGTGAGTTTTGAAGATGGCGAGTTAAGTGGCATCGAACGTTTTGAAGATTTCGTTGAAAAGCATCCTTTCCACATTAGTACGCTATCGAACAAAGGCGGAGAACGTGGTCACGAACGCCAAGAGGAATTATTGGGTCGTGCCATAGATGCAGCGTTACCGTACTTACAATCCATTCGAGACGATGTTGAACGTGAGCTCGATAAGAAACTGTCCGAGCAAATGGAAAAGCTAGAGGCGTTGCGAGGTAAGCAAATGCGTCAGCTCGAACTCGACTTTGGTGAGAGTAAACAGGCCGAAACTTTAGTACAAAACCGTAAAGCGCAACGCGAACGGGAAATTGACCAAGTGTTCAATGAATACCTGCACTGGATTGAAGACACCATGACAACAGAAAAAACACCATACATTCAGCTGGTGGCAGTAATAACAGGCGCTGAGGGTTATTAGTATGGCACTGGTTGGAATTACAAACGAAAACGACTTTTACTCTCACCACTACCTCAGTGAGATCTTTGTTGGCGATATTCGCGGCGTACTGGAAGGCTGGCAAAACAAAGAACACGAAGCCAGAGAAGCAGAGCGAGCTGATCGTGAAAAAGGCGGCAACCCAGCAAAAGGCTACCGCACGCCATTTGATGCGCTACGCAGTTATTCCGGTGAGTATTTCCGTGAGCTAAACCAGCACAAAGCAGTAAAGGGTGAAAGCAAACGTCTGGCAAACCAGCGCAGTCGCTGGACGCCAATCATGCAAGCGCTCGGCTACGTACTGAAGCCTACAAGCGTATTGATTGACGGCGCAGAGCTACCGGTATTATCCGCCTATCAAGACACACAAGGGCAACCATTACTGTGGATTGTGGAAGCACATGACAAATCCGGCGACGATGCTGATCCACTCTCATTGCCGCTGTTGGCAAGCCAGCTAGAAGCGGTCAACGAAGAAAGCCAAAAGGCACTCAAGCAAAACGCACAGGGCGAACCGCTGACATGGCAAGATTTGGTATCGAAGAAGGTATTCAGCGCGCAAGAACCCCCTCGCTGGGTGCTTCTGCTCGGTAACCGTCAGTGCTTGCTGCTTGACCGCACTAAGTGGGCGCAAAACCGCCTGCTGCGTTTTGACATTGAAGAAATTCTTAGTCGAAAAGAAGCCGATACGCTAAAAGCCACGGCAGCATTGCTGCACAAAGATTCGATTTGCCCAGAGCAAGGTCAAAACCTGCTGGATAATCTCGACGAAAGCTCGTACAAACATGCTTTTGCCGTGTCTGAAGATCTCAAATACGCGCTGCGTGAATCAATTGAGCTATTGGGTGATGAAGCGGCCAAGCAACTGATTGAAAAGGGCTTCACCTATGAAGGTAAGAGCAATATCGATCCGAATCAGTTGAGCTTGGAATGTTTGCGCTATATGTACCGCATGCTGTTCTTGTTCTACATTGAAGCCCGCCCAGAGCTGCAATACGCGCCGACAGACTCGGAAACCTATCTGAAAGGCTACAGCCTTGAAGCACTGCGTGAATTGGAAATGGTGGATCTCACCACCGAAGAATCTCGCAATGGTCACTACATTCATGACAGCTTACAAATGCTATTCCGTCTGGTATCGAACGGCTTCAGTGGCAAGAAAACCTCGTCTCGTGACAACAAGAAGGGCGAGCGCGATGAAGATCTGTTTGCGGAAACCAGCCACTCGTCGCTCGTGCATAGCTTCAGCATCCGTAAACTAGAAAGTCACTTGTTTGATAATGAACGCATGCCGTATTTAGGCCGAGTGATCTTCCGCAACGAAACCCTGCAACGCATTATTGAGTTGATGTCATTAAGCCGTCCAGGTAAAGGCAAAAGCAAGCGTCGTGGCCGAATTTCTTATGCGCAGCTTGGCATTAACCAGTTAGGTGCGGTGTATGAGGCATTGCTTTCTTACCGTGGCTTCTTCGCTAAGACTGACTTGTACGAAGTGAAGAAAGAAAACGAAGAAGTCAACGAGCTGGAAACAGGCTACTTTGTGACTGCCGAGCAGCTTGCGGACTACAAAGAAGGTGAAAAAGTATTCAACAAAGACGGTTCACTGAAATGCCACCAGCGCGGCAGCTTTATCTACCGCATGGCAGGGCGCGACCGCGAAAAATCGGCCTCTTACTATACGCCAGAAGTACTCACACAATCTTTGGTGAAATACGCACTGAAAGAGCTGTACAAAGAGCAGATTGAACCGCTTGAAAGCGCAAGTGAAAAAGCAGACAAGATCCTCACCTTGAAAGTTTGCGAGCCAGCAATGGGCAGCGCAGCGTTCTTGAACGAAGCGATCAACCAACTTGCTGAAAAGTACCTTGAACTGAAACAGCTTGCTGAAGACAAACGCATTCCACAAGAGCAATACACCCGTGAACTGCAACGTGTGAAAATGTTCATTGCCGACAACAACGTCTACGGCGTCGATTTAAACCCGATTGCGGTAGAACTGGCCGAAGTGTCACTGTGGTTGAATGCCATTAGTGATGAAGCGTTTGTGCCTTGGTTTGGTTATCAGCTCTATAACGGTAACTCCCTGATTGGTGCGCGCCGTCAGGTATTCTCAACCGGCGATCTTGCTTACAAAAAAGCCAAAGACCCAAGTTGGCTAAACATAGAGCCAAAACGTTTAGGTCACAGTGATTCACGTAAAGACCAAGAGGTGTACCACTACCTGCTGCCAGACAACGGCATGGCGGACTACAGCGATAAAGTGGTGAAATCGCTCAAAGAGAGTGAAATCAAAACCATCACTAATTGGCGCAAAGAGTTCGTCAAATCGTTCACGCCAGATGAAAAAGCCCAAGTGCTGCGCATCTCAAGCAAAATCGATGAATTGTGGCAAGAGCATACGGTACAGCGCCGCAAGGAGCGTGACATTGTCACAGATAGCCTAAAAGTGTGGCCAGAGTCTGAACACTCAGAGCAGTTAAGCTCAACTCACAGTAAAGATGCACTGCTGAAAAAATCTCAGCATGAAGGCTCTGCCGTTTACCCACGACTAAAAATGGTGATGGACTATTGGTGTGCACTTTGGTTCTGGCCAATCGACAACGCTAATGATCTGCCAAGCCGCGCCGAATACCTGGGTGAAATCGAACAGGTGCTGGAAGGCTACACAGTGACAGAAACTGTAGTCACCGAGGAAAGTTCAGGCCAAATGGCGATGTTCGCTGAAGGCAGTCAACAAACCCAAGATCTGTTTTCAACCAGCCGTGGTGGAATAGTCAATAAGGACTTCCTGTATGGTGTGTTCCCACGCTTGCGTAAAGTAGATGAATTAGCAGCGCGCTATAAATTCTTCCATTGGGAGCTTGAGTTTGCTGACATTTTCACTGACAACGGCGGTTTTGATCTGATCCTCGGTAACCCACCTTGGTTGAAAGTGGAATGGCAAGAAGGTGGCATTATGGGTGACTATGAGCCGCAATTTGTGCTCCGTAAGTTCTCTGCATCCAAGTTGAATACGCTACGTGAAGAAACGCTGTTGCGTATGCCTGCGTTGGAGCAAGCCTATTTCTCTGAATATGAAGAAGCGTCAGCTACGCAAAACTTCCTCAATGGTTTGGTCAACTATCCAGAGCTGAAAGGTATTCAGACCAACTTGTTCAAATGTTTCTTGCCTCAAGCATGGCGAATCGGTGGGCGACGAGCGATGTGTGGTTTTTTACATCCAGAAGGGGTTTATGATGATCCTAAAGGCGGGAAATTAAGATCGGAAATCTATCCTAGGTTAAAGCTTCATGCGCAGTTCCAAAATCAACACATGCTTTTTCCAATTGGTCATCGTAATAAATATAGCTTGAATATCTTCAAGTCATGTAAGCAAGATAAGGCCCAGTTTTTAAATATAGCAAATTTATTTTTGCCAAAAACAATTGAACTATCATTTGAGCATGACGGGAATGGCAGTGTTGGTGGTATTAAAAATGATGACGGTGATTGGGATGAATCTGGCCATAAAGAGCGTATCTTAAGAATTGACGAGAACAGACTAAGTCTATTTGCGTCCCTCTACGATTCAGAGGGAACGCCTGCACTTGAAGCACGTCTGCCTGCTTTACATTCATCACAGCTAATTTCAGTACTTGAAAAGTTTGCGGAGCAGCCAAAACGTTTAAGCAACCTACTCAATAGCTATACATCAACAGTGATGTTTGATGAGACTTATGCTCAGCAAGATAAAACTATAAAAAGGGATACTCAATTCCCTAATGATGCATCAGAGTGGGTATTGTCAGGCCCTCATTTCTATGTAGGTGCTCCAATTTACAAAACACCTAGAGCGATCTGCACGGAGAAAGGTCATTATGATACGGTTGATTTACAAACTATCCCAGACAACTACCTCCCACGCACCAACTATGTACCAGCGTGTGATGCCGAAGAATATCTGCGCCGAACACCGAAGTTGCCTTGGATTGATGAGGCTGATTTGGCGGCTTGGCAAGCAAATGGTGCTAATCCAGCAGAGAAGCCTGAGCCTCGTCCGGTGACGGATTATTATCGTTTCGTTAATAGGGAGATGTTGAGCCAGTCAGGTGAAAGGACGCTGATATCTATAATAGTTCCCAAGGGGGCTGCCCATATCAATACATGTTTAGGGACGGTATTTAAACGGCACGATGACCTGTTGGATTATTTTGGTATGACATTGTCTATTCCAGTTGATTTTCGTGTAAAAAGCACGGGAATGGGGCATGCTAATACAACGTTGATCAATCAGCTTCCGGTGCTCTCTGATGACATTTATCGAGTAGCTATTCATTCTCGTGCTTTAGCTTTGGTATCTTTGACAACAGCTTATCAAGAGTTGTGGGGTGAATGCTTTAAAGCGCAGTTTAAAAATGAAACTTGGGCAAAAAGCGATCCCCGTCTTCCAAGCAGTTTCTTCCAAAACTTAACCCCAAAATGGCACCGTGATTGTGCACTACGCACTGATTACGCTCGTCGTCAAGCATTGGTAGAAATTGATGTGCTGGTTGCAATGGCATTGGGTATGACCTTGGAAGAGTTAAAAACCATCTACCGTGTTCAGTTCCCAGTGATGCGCCAGTACGAGGCCGATACTTGGTACGACCAAACCGGACGTATTGTGTTTACCGCATCAAAAGGTTTGGTCGGCATAGGTTTAGACCGTAAGTTCAATAAGAAAAACGGTTTTACCACCACGATTGAAAACGGTGTATATGATAATCGTGCCCAAGGTTTGGGCTCAGAAACCGAACCGCTGACAGACACTAGCGTGCAACTGGGCTGGGAAGATATCCGCGAACTGAAATCCGGCAAGGTTTACAAAACCTATATGGATGACACCCAACCAGGCGGCCCAGTCGAGCGTACCATCGAATATGTAGCTCCATTCGACAAGTGCGATCGTGAACGCGACTACGATGTGGTGTGGGCCGAGTTTAAGCGTCGCTTTAAGCAGTAAAAATTAATTCTTTGAGGCCTTCTCAGTAACATATATCTGAGAAGGTTTTTTTTGCTTCCCCTGTTTCTACAGGGCCTGAATTCGTCGTAAAAGACCAACAGATTGTGAACCCGAGAGGAAAAAGAATGCGCCAAGAGTGGCTATTGCCATCGCAAATGAATGAAGTGTCGGAATCTACTGCTCAGGAAACTAAGGGGGCAGTAGAGCAGGAACTTTGCCAACTGGAAGAGATGATTAGCAAAATTGATGAACTTCGCAAGCGGGGGGCTTTTGGCATTGACGCCCAGCGCCGCCTTCAAGGTTATGAAGAATTTAGGCGACACGCTGTTGGTAAAGTCATTACGGTTGAAACAGAGAAAGAAGGAAAGCTCTCTTTTCGTGTATCTCAGGCCAATTCCGATTTCGCGATGACAAGTGGCAACTTGGCGACACCGCTTTCTCCAGTGGGGTACTTATGCCGTCAGGCTTATTTGGGGTTTGAGGGTAAGAGTCCGGCTTGGGGAACCTATGAAGTCGTAGAAGTTCGAACGCTTTCGCGATTTTTTGGTCAGGAAGCAGAAGATAACATTCTCAACTACAAAAGTATGGAGAGGAGCGTATTTCCAGATTTATACAGCACTGATGAAAACATGTTCCATGTTAGTAACCTATCGAAGTCGCTCAATAATTGGTTTTCAAGAGACCAATCTTCCGATAGCAACCAAGCATCTACAGATGATGACAACGCTGAAATAGAAAGCGGTGTTGAATTTGATACCTTTGAAAGCTTCGACTTTTTTGAAAATTTTGATTCCTCCAATGAGTTGTTAGGTGAAGATGATGATTATCGCTCCGTTAACGCAATGGAGGACGATCAGATTGATGAATACTATGGTTTGAGTAACTATTTCTACTTGAATCCTACGAAAGAGCAATTAGACGTAATGTGTAGCTCTGTCTCTAAAGGACCCATGCTTATCGAGGGGGTTGCGGGGTCAGGCAAGACATGTGCGGCTTTGGGGCGAGCAAAAACACTGTGTGATGCAGCTTATGGTGCGAGTGATCAAGTCATTGAGTCTACCACTTTCTTTTCTCAGGAAAGTAGTGTGGGGTTCGTTCGTACGGGCGAGTTGGTGCAGTATTTAAAAGCAACATGTCTCGAACTTGGATTGGCGCAGTTACCCATCTGTGAATACAAAGAGTTACAGCATGATCTTCAACAACTGCGAGATGTGGAACAATGGTCATCGCGGAAGTCAGGAGATCAGCAGACATCCCAATCAAAGTACCGCTACCTGACATCACTTGATTACTCTTTTGATTCAGAGACCACCATGGAGTGGCTTAAGCTGGTTGATGGCTATGCAACACAAGTTATTGCTGAACGAATGATAAAGGTTGCCAGTTCGTTGCGTATGCCAGAGTCGTTAGTTTTGACGCCACAGCTCCCCTATGAAGACGCCTCAGCACTTGTCGATATGTGCAAAGACGTTTATTTACAATCTGTGAGTATGTTGGCCCAGCATATCCAAAGTAATACCAGTGCTTTAGGTCTGGATAAAATAGTGCTAGAGCTAAATGCAGTGATTTCACGTTTAGAAAATCAACTGTTTGATCCTCAGAGTAAATGGATATCAACTGGAAAAGGCAAGTGGCAAAAAGTTCAGTCTCGTAAGCAAGCGTTGTCAAAGCTTAGAAGTGTCAATGGGACATTTATTCGCTACAGCAAGCAAGAGAGAATTCAAAACTTTGTTGTTTCTAATGCATCTGATCTAAAAAACCTTATTCGTTCTAGTGATGTCGTAAAGGATCAATTTGGCGTTACCATTGAAGAGGCACAAAGCGATATTGCATGGTCTGAGAGTAAAGATAATGAGGTGTCTAAATCCGCCGTACCGCATTTTTCATGTGAGCAGGGTGGTAAGAGATATGCAGTATTTATTGTTGAAGAAGAAGACATCGATTTTTACGCTGTAAAAAATGAGCTTTTGGTTAAGGTTGAAGGCCAGATTCGTCCAGCGCTAACGAGCAACCCATTCCATGCTGTGCTTGAAAAAAATGCAAAAGCGGGTGTAACAAAAACCACTTTGGCTAAAGAGCTCCGTAGGCAGCTTAAAAATCGACTCTTTAACAATCTGCATTTCTCTGATTTATATGCAGCAGCATTGGCGTTAGCCGAAAAATCGGGTGAAGCTGTATCACTGCCTGCTAAGCGCATCAATAACAAGCAACTGGCGGATCATGATATCGACGTTATCCTTGCTCTCGCTCATGTTATGAGTCGCAGTGCTAACATAGATACAATTAAAAATTTACCTTCAAGGCTGGCTGAGCCCACCTACTATCGTTCAGTGTTTGTTGATGAGGTTCAGGACTTCACTGAAATCCAGATCTTCTTGATGGGGGCTCAAGCTCATCCAGATTACAATGCGGTCACCATGGTAGGTGATATGCAACAACAGCTACTTAGTGGGAAAGTGAGAAATATTCAAAGTTGTTTCCCTTATCAAACCAGTGTCGATTCTGTTTTATTGAAAGAAAATAAACGCCAAGAAAAGCAGCCCCAGCTATTGGCGACATCTCATCTTTTCCGAGCATTGGTGCAAGATGATGGCAGAATGGCAATTTCTAACCTTGATGAAATGCGCCGATTGTCGAGAGTTGGCGGTGCTAAAGAGTTTATCGATAACACGTTCGAAAGTTGTGATGATGATGTCGTTCAGGTGATTAAAAAGCTGCCTAGAGGTAGAACTATCGCCGTCATTTGCCCAACAAATGAGATGGCTGTTGAACTAGAAAGCCGACTACGTGATGTCCTCGCTGCTGAAAATTTCAGACAATCTTATGTCGCTGAACGAGTGGATTTATCCAAAAAATATTTGGTCCATTTCTCGAGCCCTCAAAATATCAAAGGGTTGGAGTTTGATACCGTCGTTCTTGTCGGAATGGAAAGGGTTGATTGGAACAGTCAGGTTGATAGAAATAGCGTATACGTGGCGGTTTCGAGACCTAGAAAACAACTTGTAGTAATTGGGGATAGAGAACAGGTTCCAGAACATGTAATTGATTGTTTTGCTGTTGAACAAGTTTAGCAGATGGTTTTTCTCACACTTCTGGTGATGTAAACAGGTCCGTTGCCAATCAGATTAGTAATTAATCATTTCAGCCGGAGTATTGAAGCTCCGGCTCTTTCATAAGTTTCATCAGGCCCAGGAGAGCGCACCATCGAATACATCGTCCCATTCGACAAGTGTGACCGTGAACGCGACTACGATGTGGTGTGGGCCGATTTTGAGCGTCGTTTTAAGCAGTAAATAACAAAAATATAAGTTGGTTGTATTCACTGACTTCTAATATAATCCGCGAAAACCAGAGCCTACGTGCTCTGGTTTCTTTTTTGTTCGTAGGTTGTTGTATTTCTGAGGTTGCTAATGAGTTTAGAAAGTCCTGATGATGTTTTAAAACATGCTATTTCAACCTTTAGTGAGGCGACTCAAGGATTGGCAGAGCTTCATGTAAGCTGTTTCAAGAGGGGAGACAAGAACATAACGACATGTCGCCTAGAAAGTAAGTATGTAAGATTGTATTCCTTTCGAGTTATAACGCTCTACTTTTCACGGTATAACTACCCTTTACGAGTCAAAATCATTTCTGATGAGATGTATCGTCATCTCAAGGTTGATGAGTATACCTGCGAAAATAAAAATGACTTCTGCGAAACCCTTGAGAAAGTGTTCCTGTCGGAGATATTTACTAAGGAAGTTCAATTGTTAATCTATAAAGCAGCTTCATCTATTCCTCAAGGTGACTAGTGTAGATGGACGTCTCAAAATTCACTATTAGTTTCCCTAGATACTTTGAACTCCATAGTGAGCGAAATGTAATGGAGTGTGGAGAGTTTGTAATTTCGTGGCCGAATTATTCAATGCGTAAGGACAGTTTCGGTTTCCCAGGTAATGAAGAGTATATTATCGAATGGCCGGATTATTTATTTGGCTGCGATGCTGTTGGTATTGGTAATGACTTTGTTCTTAATTGGCCGGAATTCTTATTTGTCAATGGAAAGCCTAAGTTAAATAATTTATGTGAGGGCGATAAAAATATCAGGTTTCATGGTGATATTAAAGGTGGCCCATTTACTATTGGTTGGCCTGAATATAATTTCGATAAAGATACTGCGGATTACTCAAAGGCTATAAAGGTATCAGAAAAAAAACACCGAAACTTTTACTACTCATCATTTACCACTTCAAGAGCAGCGAGTTTCTACGACCATAGTGAAAATTTCAAAGGTGTTCAATACGTTTCAGGTCATTATCGTCGCCTGAAAAATGGGTCCACAGTGTATGTGAAGCCACATCGCCGCGTTCGATAGTTGGTTATGATTTGCGCCAATGTTCAATCTTGTCTACGTGATACTTCATAAGCTTAAAAAACACCTTGTACAAATTATCATTTGATATTCTAACTTCCAGATATGGCCAATCTCGGTCGCGTTTTAAATTCATCCAAAAATGAGAGGTTACAAATTGGAATTACTTATTCTTATTGCTATTTTTGTTGTGCTTTGTGTCATGATTTCTGCAAAGAAAAAGGAATCAGCAGACCTAAAGAGACAAGAGGAACTGACTCAATTACAGAGAGATGAAGAAGAGGCTAAATTTCTAAAAGCAGCAAAAGACCGCGCGAAATACAAGCAGGAAATGCAGGTACTCTCAGAAACGCTCAAATGCGGAATACTTTTGTATGCTTGGCGTGAATTGGGTCAGACACCTAACGAGCTAGAGTCATTAATTGGATTTAATCAGATAGCCAAGTCAATAGAGCACCAGAAGGATATGATTAACGACCTGCTAAGCAGCGAGAGTTACATTGAATTTCTATGCACTGATGCAATTGACCTAACTGGAAAGGATGTGACCGATTTAGAGTGGGCGACCGTTATCAAATGTATCTGTGCTAACTACTGGACGCTAACAAGGCAAGCTGACAAGCGTTTAAATGTTCTGTCTTCGTGAATGTATCGATTCATTACTTCATAAGCTTATGAAGTGAATGCCTTGAAAAACATTTGGTAATTTTTATTAAGTCTATTTCATAAATGTTTTCATAATGTTTTATCTGGTTAAATTCTGACATTTATCTTCTGATCTATTCCTCACTCGATATAATGTTTGCCCTTTAAATAATTCAAAATGATGCTGTATAAAAAATGAGCGAATTTCTGTCTGGCATTATTGCCTCTGTATCTGCAAACACATTTTCAGATCTATTTATTTACCTTATTGGCATTGTCTTTGCTGCTAGTTTTTTCATGGCGGTAAAAGGCAAAGGAAAAGGGTTTGTAAGTGGTGCCCCTAACCTAATGACCTCTTTGGGTATTTTGGGCACATTTGTTGGTATTGTTGTTGGCTTGATGGAATTCGACCCTCAAAACATTGATGGCAGCATCGAGTTGCTTTTGGCAGGTTTGAAGACGGCCTTTTTAACCAGTTTGGTAGGCATGTGCGCAAACATATTGTTCAAAGCTATTGAGCCGTTCATCCCTAGTAAAGAGATGGCTGTAGAAGGTGTTGGGCCAGATGAAATTCACGCTGTGATGAGCCAACAACTAAAAGTTTCAGAATCGTTGGTTGAATCAATTCGTGGTGATGAAGACTCATCGATGACATCTCAGACTCGATTAATGAGGGCAGACTTTAACGACGGTATGAAGTTTATCCAGTCATGGTTAACGGAAGCCAACAAGCAAAACAAACAAGGCTTGGAACACCTAGATCAGATGAGACAGTCACATGTGGTATTCAGCGAGCGATTGTGGATCAAAATGGATGAGTTTGGCGACATGCTCTCTAAATCAGCCACTGAGCAGGTTATCAACGCGCTGAAAGAAGTGATTGTGGACTTCAATAATAACCTTACCGAACAGTTTGGTGAGAACTTCAAGCGTCTGGACGAGTCAGTGAAAAAACTGGTCGATTGGCAGGAGAACTACCGTCAGCAACTCGAAGAGATGGCACACAAGTATCAGTTGGGTGTCGACGCGATCTCGTCTACTGAGAAGTCTGTTGCCCATATCAGTGAGCGCACCGAAAGCATTCCTCAAACCATGGAAAAACTCCACACGGTAATGGAGCTAGGACATGGACAGGTTACAGAGTTAGAGCAGCGTCTGGATGCATTCAAAGACCTTCGCGATAAAGCGGTGGAGGCGATGCCGGAAATTAAACGCCAGCTGGATGACACCATGTCGGTGATCAGTACTTCAGTGAATGCGGCTTCCGCACATTACGAAACCATGTTGGCTGAATCCAAGGCAATGATTGAAAGCTTCAGTGATGAGCAGAAGCAGGCAACTCAGCAGTTTACGCAGTCTACTGGTCAAGGTATTGAGACCATGACAACAGAGCTGGGCTCGGCATTGAACAACATGAACGAATCTATCAGTAAGACTATCGAGTCAACAGGTAATCAGCTTCTTGTTACTGTCGAAGATAGCATGGGCAAAGTGACAACGTCGGTTGATGCCACAAGCACGACGTTTGAGCGTCTTGCAACTGAAACCAACAATACCATCGAGCAATATACGACCTCAGCTAAAGAAACCTTGAAAGCTGCTAACGAGCATTTGGAGATCGCGAGAGATGAAACGCGCTCCGCGCTGGATTCCTTCTCTTCGAAAGTGACGGAGACGGTTGATTTCGTAGGCCAGTCTTTGATTGAAAACACAGAAAAAGTTCTAGGCAAGGTCTCTCACACGGTTGAGGAATCTGTTGATACTTTTGAGCAGATGAACGAAGCGTCACAATCGCTTATTGAGCAGTACGGAAGAGACTTCACGAACGCGTTGGACAGTTACTCTGCTACCGTACATGGCAGCTTGAATACGATTAAGTATGAAATGGATGCTGGTGCCGTTGCTATGTCAGATGAGCTAAAACAAGGTGCTCTGGAAATTGGTGGCAAGCTTGCGCAAAGTGCAGATGAAATTACAAGCAACGTAGGCGACGCTTCTGGCCGTTTGCAGTCCATTGTTGATCACTTGACTTATCAAACAGAAGAAATCAAAGAACACTTGCGCTTGACCATGGAAGACCTTAACGAAAACGTGCGCGAGATGGTCATTGATCTGAAAGAAAACTCAGAAGCAACCATGAAGATCCTTATCCAGGGGAATATGGATCTGGGCCAGAATACGCAGCAGACTCAACAGCATATGGTTCAGGGAATAAAGGAATTACAAAATCGCCTTGAAGGTGTACTGGAAGAAGTGTTTGAGGCGCAGGTGCGTGAAGTGAAACGTACTTTCGAAAGCTTGGAAGAGCAGGTGATCGATAGCGTTGCTCAAACAGGCCAAGCCGTTGAGAAGCAAGTAGAAGTACTTGACCTTCAGATGCAGCAGGAGATTAACCGTGTCATCAACGAAATGGGGCAAGGCTTGGCGACCGTTACCCAACAGTTCACGCGTGATTATGGAAAACTCACCAACGAAATGAAAGCCGTGGTTAGCAACGTAACGAAATTGGCGAGCTAAGCATGAGTAATGTATTTGGGAAAAGGTCTTCCGCCTCAGATGGCGGTGACCATTGGATGTCCGTATCAGACCTGATGGCGGGTCTGATGATGGTCTTCTTGTTCATCTCAGTGGCCTTGATGCGTGATGCGATGAACGAGCGAGACAAGATAAAAGAAGTCGCAGTGACTTACGAGAAAACCCAAGAAGCGATTTATTTGGCTTTGGTGAGGGAGTTTTCTGAAGACCTCGAAAAGTGGGGCGCAGAGATTGATCGTAATTCGCTGAGCTTGAATTTCACAGCACCCGATGTTCTGTTTGCCAATGGTAAGTCAGATCTTACTAATACCTTTGAATTGATTCTGAGTGATTTCTTTCCTCGATACTTGGAAGTGCTTAATGAATACAAGCCATCAATCCAAGAGATAAAAATCGAAGGTCATACCTCTAGTCGCTGGAATCACGACTCAACGGATTACGAGGCATATTTCAACAACATGAATTTGTCACAGTCACGGACAAGGGCGGTGTTGGGTTATGTGATGAATTTAGATTTAGTGATCAAAGACCCGTTCACCTACTCATGGGTGAAGCAGTATGTTGCAGCTGTCGGTTATTCGTCCTCAAAGGTTCTTAAGAACAAACATGGCGTGGAATTAGCACAACGCTCAAGACGTGTATCTTTTAGAGTGATCACAAACGCTGAGGAGCAGATTCGTAAAATCCTTGGGGGCGCGGAGTGAAGCTCTCCTTTGACATGGCAGCCCTGCAAGCGGCAATTGATATGATGCCGCCGGACAAACTTGGGCAGTTTAACTTGCAATACACCCCCAGCAACATTGACCCGATCGATATTGAATTGGGTCAAGGCAAGATTGTTGAACTGAAAGATGTTGATACAGACACCGGCCTATTAAGTTACAAGGGGCGCCAGGTACTTCTGTATATTCAGGATGTTGGCACCTCTGTTGTTGCGGCACTTAATAATCCAGATAAAAGCGGCCCTAAATACCATGTTGCAGATTGCGCAAAGCTGAAAGGCATGCGTACCCAAGGACTTTTTGAGAGATATGTGGTCACGAATGATGTGAGCGGTGAGTTCTTAATCACTGGTACTCACTACATTGATGGGCGGGACATTGAGGGGCGAGCTAGGCTCAATGTGTGCAAATCTTGTATTAGAGCCTTGAATTATCAAGGTTACTCAACGGGTGATGCCGCGCAGAAAGACGCAGTTTTCAATGGCTTTGATATGGCGCGCTTCTTTTCAACGTACAGCTCATTCTTCCCGCACATGCCACAACGAAAGTCTGGCGATACGCGTAAAGATTTTACTGACGATTGGGGCAAACTCAGTGCGAAATATAAAGTCGAACATAAATATTGCTGTGAGCAGTGCGGGGTTGATCTAAGCAAGCACAAGGTCCACTACCATGTTCATCATATCAACGGTATTAAGCATGACAACTCACCGTCAAATTTAGTGGGGGTATGTGCCGACTGTTTGAGCAAAGAGAGGACCGCGAAGGAATCTTACGTCATGCATGATGTAAGACAGTTGATAGCAGGCTTACGTCGAGAACAATCACTGACAGAAGAGTTAGGTAGTTGGGATGACGTGTTTGAGTTTACGGACCCTGCGGTACATGGTGTGTTGCACCACTGCCAAAAAGCGAAAGTGAGAATGCCTGAGCCTGGGTACGATATTCAAAACACGAATCAGGAAATTGTCGCCCTGTTAGAACTGGCATGGCCAAACCGTAAATTCGGTGTGGGAATTGCTGCCAGTGATATTGTGCAAGCCAATGAAAATGGTTGGTATGCCATCAGTGTGCAGGAGTTTCTGAGTGATACAAAACATGCGTTTGCATGGATTCGGTAGTTAGAAGGCCTCTATACGAGGCCTTTATTCCATATTTACTCTTAAAACAGCCGAGTCCCGATACTCATTTTTCAATGTTCTTGGCTATAAAACACGACAGCTAGTATTCTTTTGCATAATTAAGCTGTCTTATCGATTCCTTTAACAATAAAATTAGTCGGTTAGCTAGATTAGGATAAAAAGACATGTTGCCTTCTGTTGTCAGTGAACAGGTCGTTAAAAGCTTAAGAAAGTACGTTAAGTCGGCTTTCAACATGAATAACCCTTACTTCGAAAGTGAGGGGCATTCAATGATGGATAGATTCCTGAGTGAACAAGAAAATCTGGTGAAAGGGCCATATCTCTCGATCCAATTACCATTCAGACAAAGTCATCTTCCACTGGATTTTTTTGAAAATCTTGAATTGCCATTTCCTCCCTATGCGCACCAAGCGATTGCTTATCAACGCTTGTCAACTGAAATGCCAAAACCTACCTTGGTAGCAACCGGAACAGGTTCCGGTAAGACAGAGTGTTTTCTTTACCCATTGCTCAACTATTGTGCGGGACAAAAAAACAAAGGCGTTAAAGCGATAGTTATCTATCCCATGAATGCATTGGCGACTGACCAGGCCAAGCGTTTTGCTTCAACTATATATAAAGACAAGAATTTACAAGGCAACGTACAAGTTGGGCTTTTTGTTGGTGGAGAGCAGCGGGATACCGCGGTAACTAATATGGGGCCTCAGGAAGTGATTACCTGCAAGCATCACTTGAGAAAGAATCCGCCCGATATCTTGTTAACTAACTACAAGATGCTGGATTACTTGTTGATGCGCCCTGAAGATCAAAGTCTCTGGGAACACAATGAGCCAGGAACCTTGAAGTATCTCGTCGTGGATGAACTGCACACTTTTGATGGCGCGCAGGGTTCTGATTTAGCCTGTTTGATTCGTCGCTTAAAGTACCATCTATCAGTTGATAATGAAGGTTTCGCCTGTGTAGGGACATCGGCAACGGTGGGTGACAACGTCGAATCTCTACTTGAGTATGCAAGTAATATTTTTGATAGCAAATTTGATGAAAGCTCTGTGGTTAGAGAAGACAGATATCTCTACGAAGAATACTTAAAAGGTGCTTCAGTAGATTACTTCTCTTATCCAAGCTTTGATGAGCTAGAGAGGTTGTGTGCTTCGGCCTATTTAACGGAAGTTGAGTACCTGAATGCGCAACTGGACGTATGGTTTCCTGACGCGCATATTCATTTGCCTGAAGATATAGAAAGTGATGCTGGAAGATTATCTCGAATTGAGCTTGGCAAAGCGATTGTTTCCCATCGTTTTTTCCATTCCTTGCTTCAAATGATGAATGGAAAAATCGCTTCATTTCGTACACTTTCTTCTGATATCGGCTCTGCTTTTTCTATTTCAGAGGCCGATGCAGGTCTTGTCATACAAAGTTTTTGCTCTCTAGTCTCTATTGCGCGAAATGCAGTTGAAGAAGCGAATGATAAACGTGAACAAAGATTGGCTGAAGGTAAACCAAGGCCTGTTTTGCCTTTCCTGCAGGTGCGCCATCAATTGTGGTTCCGAGAGCTGCGTCGACTTGTCGCAAGTGTGAATCCAGAGCCTCACTTAAACTTTGGTGATGATATCTCAGATGATATGAGGGAAAAATTTCTACCCGTCATTAATTGCCGAGATTGTCACGCCACAGGCTGGGGTGGTTTTGTCAAAGGACAGGTTGAACAACTGGATAGTCAACTGGATGTTTTTTATCGCTTATTCTTCGGTGGTAATCACAGTGTTCGAGTCGCATTTCCTATTGAAGAAGACAGAGACACTCCTAACAAAGGCCAAATCAGGCGGCTTTGCACAAAGTGTTTGTCTTTAAACAGTGACGCCCAAACCGCGGGTTGCAAACATTGCGATCATTCGGAATTAGTGAGGGTTTTCTTGCCGGACTTAGTCAAAATTAGCGAGAAAAAAGGACCCCATTTCAGTAATGATTGCCCTTACTGCCAAAGTAAGAATGGACTTTCTATTGTTGGTGCACAGTCTGCGACCTTATCTGCAGTAGCCATTAATCAGCTATACAGTAGTCGATACAATGAAAACAAAAAGCTAATTACTTTTTCTGACTCTGTACAGGATGCCGCTCACCGGGCCGGCTTCTTTGCGTCTCGAACTTGGCCGCTCATGATGCGTGGTCATATGGGAACTGTAGCCCAGCATGCAGAGGGAATGAGTCTCTACGAATTTGCGCAAAAAGTAGTGCAAGCAGCTAAAGATAAATGCGGCAGCTCCGAGTCATTTGCAGCAACGTTTATTGCACCGAATATGGAATGGTTAAATGACTACCGCGAAATGGTGGAAAGTGGGAAACCGTTGCCTGCTGGTAGCCTGTTACCCACACTGATTGAAAAACGCTTAAATTGGGAAGTATTCAGTGAGTTTGGATTGAGAGCATCTTTTGGGCGAACACTCGAAAAAACGGGTGAATATACGACCGATGTATGCAGTCAGCACCTTATCGAATTGGTGTCACGATTACACGCCGCGTTGATTGATGAGCTGGGTGCTGAAATACATGGTGTCAATGATGAAGATGTACTTCATTTTTGCTTGGGTGTTCTTCAGAGGATGCGCCACAAGGGTGCTGTTATTCACGACTCACTTAGTCGTTATATCTCTGATGGTGGAGAAACCTATTATCTCACCAAGATTGATAAACAGACATCAAAATACATGCCTAACTGGGGTAACAAAACAAGAACTCCAGCTTTTTTGACGTTTGAGAAAAACAAGCGTTTTGATCAGATCGTTGGCAGCAAGTCTAAGCACTCCTGGTACCAGAACTGGTTAATAAAGTGCTTTGGTAAGCATGACAACATCATGATCGCCAATCATACGCAAACAATTTACAAACTCACGTTAGATGCCTTGAGAAGAGGAGGAATTCTTCGCGAGTGTGATGCGAAGCATTGCAAAGTGTGGGGGATAGAGCCTTCTGCTCTAAGGCTATCAACTACGACGGTTGCTTTGGGTTGTGATACCTGTTCGGAGCAAATGATTGTAGCCGAGGCTTCAGTTGATTACTGGAAAGGTCAACCTTGTTCGCGAGAGTCTTGTATTGGTCATCTTTCCATAGAAAAGTCGCTGCCAGAAAAAGAGTGGTCACACTCGCAAGTTTGCCGAGTCAATGCGGCTGAACATACTGGTTTGCTTGAACGTACAGTGAGAGAACAAACTGAGAATGCGTTCATTAACGGTGGCGATGCATGGTCAGTGAATCTGTTGTCGGCTACCCCAACCCTTGAGATGGGTATTGATATTGGCGACCTGTCATCAGTATTGCTTTGTTCTGTCCCCCCAGCGCAGGCTAACTATTTGCAGAGAATCGGACGTGCTGGCCGAAAGGACGGTAATGCGTTCAATATGACAGTTGCGGAAGGTAACCCGCACGATCTCTTTTATTTTGAAGAGCCTGTGGAAATGATGGCTGGCAGCGTTAACGCGCCTGGTGTTTTCCTTGATGCGTCGGCAATTCTGGAACGGCAACTCACGGCTTTCTGTATGGACCGTTGGATCAAAACGGGTATCGATGGCAGTGCCATTTCTAAACGTGTGAAACAGATGCTTGACGCGACAGAGGCGGGCCTAAGAGATCAATATCCATACAACTTCTTGGATTTTGTAGATTCTGAGAAGGAATCACTATTTACGCAATTTACCCAAGTTTTCCATGCGCTTTCTCCTTCTTCCTACGACAAGCTTAAAACGTTTATTATTGGCTCGAGTCAAGAGTATGGATTGGCACCGAAAATACAGGAAGCGCTTGAGATGCTGGTCAAAGACCGTAAATCTCTTAAACATCGCGCAGAAAAGTTAAAGCGAAGCATCGATAAGCTCAAGTCTTCACCTATTAAAGATCAAAACTACGCGAGTGATCTTAGCGAGTTCGAAAATGAACGAAATGCTCTACTAGCACTTTTAAGAGAGATCAATGGTAAAAGCACGCTGAACTTCATGACAGATGAGGGTTTGCTGCCTAACTATGCATTCCCAGAAGCCGGTATTACTTTGCGTTCAGTTCTTTGGCGCAAAAAAGACACCATTGAACTTGAAGATGGTAAGAGCCAGTACGTCACATCTACATTTGAATATGAGAGACCTGCTGCGGCTGCTATTTCGGAACTTGCTCCTACCAATTACTTTTATGCAGGTGGGCATAAAGTAGAAGTAGAGCAGATTGATATGAAAGTCTCTGAACCAGAGACTTGGAGGGTTTGCAGCCACTGCAACCACAGTGAACTTTTAGAGAGTGACCAGTTCTCAACTTGCCCTAAATGCGGTCACCCTGGTTGGTCAGATTCAGAGCAAAAAATGCGAATGCTTAAACTGCGCCAGGTTTATGCACGATCTAGTGTTAGGGATTCGAAAATCACGGATGATGCTGACACGAGGACGCCCGCATTTTTCCAAAGGCAGATGCTAGTCTCATTTAGGCCTGAAGACGTCGAATTTGCTTATCAAGTCCAAAACAAATCTATTCCTTTTGGCTTTGAATATATTCGCAAAGTCGCCATGCGTGACATTAATTTTGGTAGCCCAATCGAGGAGGCTAACGAGTTTTATGTGGCTGGAGAAAAGAAGAAAAAATCCGGCTTCAAAGTGTGCGCAGATTGTGGGTTTGTTCAAAAAGGTAAAGGGCCTGAAAACCACGATATAAGTTGTAAATACCGTGGCACGGTAATGGAAGCAAAGTACGAAGATTTTCTTTTCCTTTATCGCCAGCTTGAATCAGAGGCTATTCGTATTCTTCTGCCTGTAAGTGGATATGGCAATGGACAAGTCACAGAGGCATCTTTAAGTGCTGCATTGCAATTGGGCATGAAGCGCTATTTCAAAGGTAGCGTTGAACATATCAAAGGCACAATCTACCGTGAACCTGAAGATGCAGGTGAGAGCTACCGACATTACTTGGTTATTTACGACTCAGTACCTGGTGGAACCGGTGCGTTAAAAGAGCTCATGCAGGAGCCAGCTAACTTATTGTCGCTGTTAAATCTAGCATTGGAAGTTATCGAGCATTGTGGCTGTGCTTCCGAAGGTAAAGACGGATGTTATCAATGCGTCTATGCGTACAGAGATCGTGGCAAGATGAGGTCGATTTCTCGCGAGCATGCGCGCGGATTGTTAAAATCGATACTTGACGATGAAAGTGCATTGGTAAAAGTGAATTCATTGTCTGACATTTCAATCAATAAGATGCTTGAATCTGAATTAGAGAAGCTATTCGTAGAGACTCTACAGCAAAGCGTTTCTGAATTTGTCGTGACTAAAGAGTACCTGAGAGGGAAAGCTGCTTGGATTGTGTCATCGAAGCTAAACAATGACGCTACTTGGCATCTTGTACCTCAGGAAAATCTCGGAGAAAAAGAGGGGGTGTATATTGATACACGTCCAGACTTCATTTTATATCCGTCATCTGATTTAAAGCAGGTTAAACCGATTGCAGTCTATTTGGACGGTTTTGTTCATCACTACAACATCGTTCATGATGATGCTGAGAAGCGCAACGCAGTTCTAGATAGTCAAAAATACAACGTTTGGACACTTTGCTGGAATGATTTAGCAAAGCCGGATGATAAGCATGTCAAAGATGTAATTGGCCTTAATCGTCAGGATGTTGCACTTAAAGATCAAAAGGGGCATTACAGCAGGCTCTTAACAAAGAACTACCAAATGTTACGAAGCAGCTATGAGAATCAAAATAGCTTCTCTTTGTTAAAAAGATATCTCCATGACCCACAAACAACATCTTCCTTGTTCCAACAAGCCATGTTTGCGAACAGTTTCTATTGGTTGGCAATAGCAGCATCTAAAGACGTCGCGAAGAAAAATAAGTTTGAATATGAAATGCGTGAGAATTCAGATTCAGCAAGACTGCCCGAACTTTGCTTGGATGTTCCGTATTTCTTTGGTGGGCTTTTAGACTCGATTAATACTTCTCAACGAAGCATTGAATTAGCGGCAGTAATGCCAGTTGAGGTCTATATAAATGCGGTAGCGAATAAAGTGCAAGGCCAAACACCTTTTGTGTATGCCGAGGCAATGACGCGCTTACATGCTTGCTTTGATGATAGATACCCAGAGGATGATGGCTATGAACAAGCACTTTATGGTTATTGGAAGCTGGTGAACCTAGCTCAGTTTATGAGTGATTTTTCTTTTACGTCACGTAAGTTACTGGAAAGTGGTAGCGTGAATCGTGTAATAAAAGCTCAAAATGTTGAACCCGAAGCTGAAATAAGCGGATTGCAAACATTGCCTGATGAATGGGCTGAACTGATTGAACTGGAAGTTATCGATGAGTCCATTGCCTTCTCAATGATTGAGCATGATATTTCGGCTCCTGAGGTTGGTTTTTCTTTGGTTAGTGAGGAAGGAGAGATCATTGCAGAGGCTGAACTTGCATGGTTAGAAGAAAAAGTTGCAGTGTTGTTGCCTGAGATGGGTGCATTTAAAGAGCAGTTTGCAGGCGAAGGTTGGCGAGTGATAGTTGGCGAATTGACGGATCAGACATTGCAGGAAATAAAACAATTTATGGGTAATAACTAATATGACAGCAGTTGAAATGCCAAAGGTAGCTATTGCAGGAGACTTCCTGATGTCTTTTGCGAGAATTCCTAAACAGCAGCAGAAAAAAGTTCAAGAATTTATCAGTAAGTTTCGCCAAAATCCTACGAGCTCTGGCATTAACTATGAAAAGATTCGCGATGCAAAAAGTTCTAATGTTCACTCTGTTCGTATAGATCAAACCTATCGTGGAATCGTGTTGAAGCCCGAAAAAAGCAACCTTTACATGCTTATGTGGGTTGCTCATCATGACGATGCTTATGACTGGGCGAGACGCCATGACTGCCTTATTCATCCATCTACTGGTGCAATCCAGATAGTAGAAATCAGTAATGTTGTAGAACAACCGCGAGTTGAAACGCTTGAGACTCAAATCCAAAAAGCACTATTCGCGGACTTCACTCGAGAGCAAATACTCGCTCTAGGTGTCCCTAGTGACTTTGTAGATGCTGTGCTTTCTCTTGTCTCTGAAAGAGAGCTGGAGTCGCTGGAGAAAAAATTACCTTCTGAAGCTTATGAGCCTCTCTATTTGCTAGCGGCTGGCGAGGATTTCGATGAGCTGGTTGCTACCTACAATGAGTCACTTGGCGAGACTGTAGATGTAACTGACTTTGAAGCGGCTCTGGAAAGAACATCATCTCAACGTAACTTCCGCATGGTTACTGATGACCTTGAGCTCCAGAAAATGTTGAATGCTCCACTTGAGAAGTGGCGAGTATTCTTACACCCAAGCCAAAGAAAGCTAGTTACTCGCGAGGCCAAAGGCCCTACACGAGTTCTTGGCGGAGCAGGCACGGGCAAAACAGTTGTGGCGATGCATAGAGCTGTTTATTTAGCTCAACAGATCACGGATGCTAAAACGAAAGTTCTTTTCACCACATTTACCCGCAATCTAGCTTCTGACATCAAGGCTAACTTGAAGAAAATTGCCAGTGAAGAACAATTGGCGAAAATTGAGGTTACCAATATTGATGGATGGATTTCTCGATTTCTGAAGCGTTTTAATTACGACTACAAGGTGGTTTACGAAGAGAATAGTGAGCGTAAGCAGTGCTGGAAATATGCTATTGATCAAGCGCCAACTGAGCCTTTCTTCCCTGAATCTTTCTATGAAGAGGAATGGCGACATATTGTTCAACCTAATGCCATTAAAACGAAAGCAGACTATTTTAATGTGAGTCGTGTTGGCAGGGGAACGCCATTGAGCCGTATTCAGCGTGCAAAAATATGGCCCGTATTTGATGAATTCCGAAACCAAATGAACCGTAAGCGCTTGCGGGATATGAATGATGCCATGTTGGATGCCATTGACATTATCAAAGAGCAGAAGGTCTTATTGCCTTATTTATCAATAATTGTAGATGAGGCTCAAGATATGGGAAGTCAGGCTTTCTCTTTACTTCGAGCAATTGTTCCCGAGCAAGAGAATGATCTGTTTATCGTTGGAGATGGGCATCAGCGTATTTACAGAAATAAAGTTGTGCTTGGACGCTGCGGCATCAATGTTCGTGGCCGTCGTTCCCAAAAACTGAAGATTAACTACCGCACAACTGAAGAGACCAGACGTTTTGCAACGTCGATTCTGAACAATGTGCAAGTAGATAACTTAGATGGGGAGTTTGATAAATCTACAGACTATCTCTCCCTTTTTCATGGCGACCTACCTATCGTTAAAGTGCTGCCATCGTATGAAAAGGAAGTTGATTTCGTTAAGCAACAACTAGATTTGCTTTTGAGTAACGACGTCCCGTTGAAAGATATCTGCTTGGTGGCAAGAACAAATTATGTCCGGGATAGCTATGCAAAATCGTTAAATGACAAAGGTGTGGACACGTATGCGCTATCTGCTGACAGTTCGGACAGTGAGAAAGCTGGCCTTCGCGTAGCAACGATGCACCGCGTAAAAGGACTTGAGTTTAAATACATCTTCATTGTTGGCGTTAACAAAGATGTAGTACCGCTAAAGAAAGCGTTAACTGAAGACCCTGTTGAGCGCCGTGACTATGACTTCAATGAGAGGGCCTTGCTTCATGTGGCAGCCACTAGAGCGATTAAAGGGCTTTATGTGACGGCATCGAATAACCCAAGTCAGTATCTCTCAGATTTTATTTGAACTAAAGTTTGTCAGTAAACTGGCTAGTTGGGGCAATGCCGCTCAGTTAAGAGACAATTGAGCGACTGAACGATCCAACAGATCGCTTATAAAGGCTCTAAGTACCCAAACTTAGAGCCTTTTATTTTGCAACTAACTGAGGAAGGATAAATGCAAACACATGGGCATATTTTAATAAGAGTGTACTTTTTCTATCGGACTGAACTAGTAATAATTACTTTACTGCAATGACTGCTGTGCTAGTAATAATTACTTCACGCCATCATGGATGCCATGCTTGATTTCTCCTAATTTAAGCTCTTGGCGGTTTCTTATTTATGGGCAGAGTTAAAGCTCCGCCATTAACGCATAACCTATTGTTTTAAATGATTTTTTAATTTCACCTTTTCGTTTTTAAATATTAAAAGTAAATTTTCACTATTAATATAAAATTAAATTGGTTAACATTTAGTCAGCTGGGGTTTCTAAACAGGGATTGAATGAAGCAATTTAATATTGGTATTACTCATTCTGAAGCTTGTCTGAAAGATATCTCCCTCGATGATGAGCTTTTACAAATTGTTCAAACGGCAAACCCAGTCGGCATTACAAAGATGTCTTCTCTTCTGTATGAAGGGAACGCTGCTCTCTTGCACGTATTAGCTGAGCAGTCTCCACTCATGTGCTATCGATATCGCAACAACCTCTACTTGCTGTCAGGCTTCTTCACCTATACCAAACTTGCCTACTACATTGCATCCAACGAAGAGGCCAACAATCAAAGATTCCCGATCAAAATTTACGACCGTAAACCAGTTGCTGAAATACGTCGATTGCTTGCACTCCATAGTCTTTGTAACAGCTTGCTCAACGAAGGTGGACTTCACCGCTCAGAAGCTGTTGGTGAGTATCTCACTAGCTGGTTTAGAAAAGATGCTAATGCGAGGAGTATTTATCAGTCTTCGGAATGGCGAACCCTCTATCCGCAATTAACCAC
>NZ_JAJUBC010000070.1 GCF_028683095.1 Enterovibrio gelatinilyticus
GCGGTCGAAACCACGATCAACGAAGACACCACGTCCACCGACAAGCCGACTCTGACGTTAACGGGCGATGCGTCCGTTATTGAAGGCGAAGAAGCGTCGTACACGCTCAGTATCTCAGAAGCACCCACAACAGCTTTAACCGTGACTGTCGTTGTTGGACATAAAACCTCAGAAGACGGCGATGTGACACCTGTGACCCGTGAAGTGGTGATCGCGGCGAACACCACGTCGACCGATTTCACGGTCGCGACGCTGGATGACAGTATCCTCGAAACCACTGACGATGATGTGTTCGAAGTCTCAGTCACTGGCACATCCGGCGGTGGTTATGAAGTGCTGCCGGATAACCCGTCGGCAGTCGAAACCACGATCAATGAAGACACCACATCAACGGACAAACCCACCCTGACGTTAACGGGTGACTCTGAAGTCGTTGAAGGCGAAGAAGCCAGCTACACGCTGACCATCAGCGAAGCGCCAACGTCCAATTTAACCGTAACAGTCGTTGTTGGGCATAAAACCTCAGAAGATGGTGATGTCACCCCCGTGACACGTGAAGTGGTGATCGCGGCTAATACGACGTCGACCAATTTCACCGTGGCAACGCTGGATGACAGCATCCTCGAAACCACTGACGATGACGTGTTTGAAGTCTCGGTGACCGGCACATCAGGTGGCGGATTTGAAGTGCTGCCAGATAACCCATCGGCGGTCGAAACTACGATCAACGAAGACACGACCGGCACTGATAAACCGACCCTGACGTTAACGGGTGACTCTGAAGTCGTTGAAGGCGAAGAAGCCAGCTATACATTGACCATTAGCGAAGCGCCAACGTCCAATTTAACCGTCACTGTCGTAGTCGGTCACAAAACCTCAGAAGATGGCGACATCACCCCCGTGACGCGAGAAGTGGTGATCGCGGCGAATACGACGTCGACGGATTTCACCGTGGCGACCTTGGATGATGCAGTCCTTGAGACCAATGATGATGACGTGTTCGAAGTCTCAGTGACAGGCACATCAGGTGGCGGTTATGAAGTGCTGCCGGATAATCCATCGGCGGTCGAAACCACGATCAACGAAGACACGACAGGCACCGATAAACCGACCCTGACGTTAACGGGTGATGCGTCTGTCATTGAAGGCGCGGAAGCGTCTTACACATTGACCATTTCAGAAGCGCCGACGTCGGCACTGACGGTGACTGTCGTTGTTGGTCATAAGACCTCCGAAGATGGCGATATCACCCCCGTGACCCGTGAAGTGGTGATCGCAGCGAATACGACGTCGACCGATTTCACCGTGGCGACGCTGGATGACTCTATCCTTGAGACCAATGACGACGATGTCTTTGAAGTGTCCGTGACGGGCACATCGGGCGGCGGATTCGAAGTGCTGCCGGATAACCCGTCGGCGGTCGAAACGACGATCAATGAAGACACCACGTCAACGGATAAACCCACCCTGACGTTAACGGGCGATGCGTCCGTCATTGAAGGCGAAGACGCCAGCTATACATTGACCATTTCAGAAGCGCCGACGTCGGCACTGACGGTGACTGTCGTTGTTGGACACAAAACCTCGGAAGATGGCGATGTCACCCCCGTGACGCGAGAAGTGGTGATCTCCGCCAACACCACCTCGACCGATTTCACCGTGGCGACCTTGGATGATGCCATCCTTGAGACCAATGATGATGACGTATTTGAAGTCGCGGTGACGGGCACATCGGGCGGTGGATTTGAAGTGCTGCCGGATAACCCATCT
>NZ_JAJUBC010000071.1 GCF_028683095.1 Enterovibrio gelatinilyticus
CGCTATCTTCTTCAACAACTTTGATGAGGCCATTGAGTTCAATGTTTTAATGCAGAAGATTAAAAAACCTGTCAGTGCTGCATATGAACAAATAACCATGATTTGGGTGTTGAGATTAAAGTTTCAGCGAAGATACGGAACTGTCGGTTACATTCAAATTCTAACGAATGCTGAACTTGATTTGAAATTGCTTAACAAGGTACTCGATAGATACACAGTCGAGAAACAAGTTAGAACAGTGCAACGTGAATTTGATTACAACAAATACATTGATACAGTGAACAAACAGAAACTAACTAATTTAAGCAACTATTTAGGCTCACAGAGAAGCCCAAGACGATTTGCTATAACCAACAAACCAAAATCAAGTAAAGACGCTGATGTTTGATTACAGCGCCTTTTGAATGACATTTATGCGCTGATTACAAATATCACTTTATCTTCAAAGAAACCCAGTAACTTTGTGAAACCAAGTTTTAATGCAAGGTCTTTAGGCGTGTCTCGGAACTCTTCGCAGTTACAGTTTAGTTCCAGATGTGAAACCGCCCCCATCAACAATTCATAAGCAAGATTGTCAGATATCCGCTCTTGGCCATGAGCAAACTCCAACGAGTCAATGTCATTCAAAGCTGACAATTCAAAACCATCGCTTTGACCATCAAGAGTGTATTCAACTTTAATCATTAGTTACTCCTTTCCGTGAAGTAACCTAACGCCCGCTTAACTTGCTGCCAACTGCACCGAACTAAAACAGGCCACCGTAATCACTAAAGCCAACCGAATCAAAAATGCCACAGGTTGGCAGTCAGGTTGAAGCGATTGTTAGGTTCGATCTGGCCATGCAAAGGTATCTGGAATAGACTGAATTTTCGCCCTTTTCTTATTGTTGCAAACGGCACATGACAAGACTAAATTGGTTGGATCATTAGTGCCGCCACGAGCAATTGGAACCATATGATCAATATCGTAGGTCTGATTGCTCAACCCTGGGATGGCCACGGGATTAGGGCAATAATGGCAAAAACCCTGTTCTCTTTTTACGATTAAATCTATAATCCATTTGTTGAAGTAAGTAGCTCGTGGGAGTTGCCCATCCTTCTCTAGTACCGGATAGTCTAACTTAAACAATGGCGATATTTTTTCTGCCAGTCTCATGTTGAAATCAAACAAAAACTTTTTTCTATGCCACAGGTGTGAGAATGCAGAGTCCACGAAAACTTGTAACCCAGACAGGAATTGTCCTCTATACATATTTCTAGCTTCTATAATTCCATCATCAGACTTCCTTGAGAATTCTCTCGGAACTCTGATGTTCATATGCCGGAACATGTCAATTGCATATTGTGCAAAATCAGCATATTCTCCAACCCAATCCAGATCATCATAAAGATACAAGTAGAAATCTATATAGGCTAAATCACTTAATATTTTGTGTAGAGCAGTGTTAGTAGATATATCTACAGCTTCAAGTGCATAATTAAGTAAATCATTCTCTAATTCTTCGAAATGATTTGCTTCATTCGTATCGAGCGGTTGCCTATAAACAAACCTTTCAACTGTTGATACAAGATCGAGAGCAGGTCCACCGCTCACCACATTTTCAATATTTCTACTTCTTCTCATAAATACCAACCTAATAAAACCTAACGCCGCCAACAGCGGCAGACTTGTTATTGTGACTTTTGTGCAATAATGGCGAAGCCATGCACTAAAGGCGCTACGGCAAGGCTGTCCGACTGCTTGGCCT
>NZ_JAJUBC010000072.1 GCF_028683095.1 Enterovibrio gelatinilyticus
TCATCAACGGGACACCTTGCCAATCTCGAAGCGCTTAGGAAGTTGTGTGAATACATTGGTTTGGTCAGGTTCAGTGCGGGCAAGTGCCCGTTATCACAACGTTAGGCTTTCAAAGTTAGGAGACGCAGATGAGAAAAATTTTAATTTTGATATGTTTGTTTATTACTCAGTCAGCTTGTGCAGCTCCAGTATCTGATAATAGCGCCAATGAAGAAGCTAAAAAACAATGTGCACAACTAAGTTATGAAACAATGTGTGGCTTTTCTAATTCTGGTAAAAATGTTTTTGTGGTTAATAAAAGATCAGATGCGAGCATTAAAGTAACTGTGCACACTAACTGGAAAAAAGGAATTGATAAAGGTGAGTATGACAGAGTACATAATTTAGCTGCTGGATTAAAGAAACGAATTGGATGTACTGTTGGAAACGGTGTTTCAGGTGCTATTTACAGTTTTAAAGTCGTTGGGTGTGAGGTTAAGTAAAAAGCCTAACAAGTCAACTCAACGGAAAAATACTCGCTCCGCTCGTATTTTCCGTTGGTTGGGACGTTATCCGTCAGTTCCTTCAGTGTTTAGTTTGCGATGTTTGGTTAGCTATTTCCTTTCTTCATCGCAGGCTGTTTAAACCCAAAAGTCTCGTCAAACCAATCCCAAACTCAATGCAAAATCATGTGGCTATTTTTGCTAAGTTGAATTGAATACACATGGTTTTATCGAGTGATTTTGTCTTTATGGTCGCAGCTGAACTCACAAAATGGCGCGTTCGTTGGGTGTTGGCGGCAAAGCCGCGATAGCATGAAAGCTCAGCGGCTAACAAGGTCATGAACGGGACACCTTGCCAATCTCGAAGCGCTTAGAAAGTGTTGTGAATACATAGGTTTGGTCAGGTTCAGTGCGGGCAAGTGCCCGTTATCACAGCGTTATAAGTAAATATGAATTCAGCAGAGTACAGGGAAATTTGTAGTTCCCCCGATGTGTTGCCAAGATGGGTTCTTGAGGAAACCCTAGATATTTTGGTTAAAGCCAGCCTGCCCGGATCAGAAACGGTAAAGCATGCCTTGGATCAAGGGACAATTAGCTTTCCTAATAACCATGATGGCAGTTCATCAAATAGTTACCATCGGGTCGTTTGTACGGCTGATGAGGCTGATTTAATATCAGACTATCTATTCGAAAAAGAAGCTGAGTCGGTGCCATCAAATGGCGTCGCAACAAGCGAAACAGATAGGTTGGTGACATTGGTTAATATTTGGCACGAACTAGCAAATTATATCCAGAAAAGCGTATAACAAGGCCATGCAGCACAGCCCTTCGGACTTGGACAGCCTAGCCGTCCCTCGTTTTGTGCATGGCTATGCCATTATCGCACAAAACAATCAACAACTAGTCTGCCGCTGATGGCGGCGTTATAAGTGAAGAGTATGAGTTCGATTAAGGTGATGGCGGACTATCATTGTTTTCCTATTTGGCACTATAGAAGTGACAACGTTGGTGATGTCGATCCTGCAACTTTACCTATCTCAGAAGAGTTGATTGTATCGTTACTTGAATGGGCTTCATCCTATGATGCAACTTTAAACAATAAAGACCCAATTAAATCAGGCTTCCCCAATAGATCCGCTAAAAATGAATTTATTAAAAAAGGGTTAGAGTTGGCTACAAAGCTCAAATCTGAACTTAGAAGTGTTGAGGTCTATTATTATCACGAGGGAATTGGGCGCAATGTTCGCATATAACA
>NZ_JAJUBC010000073.1 GCF_028683095.1 Enterovibrio gelatinilyticus
CATATGAGCCCTTCTCCGGTCAAGAGGCAATAACTGTCTTTATGACTGCGTAAGCAGTCATTGCTTTCGAACAACAAAGTCATCTACTTCGCTTTGTCATTTGAGCCATTAAGTCGTTGCTTACGGCAAACACATATAGAGGGTCTCTTACTGCGGTCTCACCGCTGCCTGTCATTCGAGTGACAGGGCCACTAGACACTTTTCCGTTAACCCAGGCTGGCACTATTCAAGAAGAAGGCTAAACAATTGTTTTCCAGTTATCTTCAGGCTCAGGCTAGGTGTAAGCAACTTTGTTGTTCGTTGTAATGCGCACCAATGGGATAGCTAATCAAGGCCAAAGGGCTTGGACAACGGTGGACACAGCAGACTCTGGCGGGCTTATACCCAATAAACGCAGTCAGCAAAGTGTTCTTCCTCAGCACCAGTTAGACGTTCAGCTCACCCCATTGTGCGACTTATTGGGGTAAAAATCGGTGTTCATCAAACACGGTATTGTTCCTCAACATAAAGTAAACGCAGCGACCCAGCTTGTGTGCCAAGGCAGACAGCGCTTTTGCCTTGCTCATGCGTTTTTGCAGTCGCGCGAGGTATTTCTGGGCTTTTTCATTCCCTCGTAAATAGAGTACAGCTGCTTCAGAGAAGGCCCATTTTAGGTGGGCATTGCCAATTTTGTTCCCGCTGGTGCCATATTGTTTTCCCGCCGACTCGGCTTTGCACTTCACCAAGCGGGAGTAAGAGGCAAAGTGTTGAACGGAAGGAAAACGTTGAATATTCCCAATCTCATACAAAATGGTCAGAGCAAGAATACGGCCAATGCCGGGCACAGTTTGAAGCAGTATGTAGTCTTTCGGATTGTGTTGCTTGGCGTTTTTCTCGATGAAGCATTCCACATGGGTGAGTTCTTTGGTGTAGAAGCCAATCATATTGAGGTCGATATCGATGTTGCGGTTAATCGCCGGCTCATTGAAGCGGTTGCGCACGTCTTCCCTGGAAGAGGGATAACGGAGGGCGAGATTGGGTGATGGCACATTGTATTGAGTAAAGGTGTTGGACACATGTGCTTTAAGGTGCGCGCCGTGGCGCACGAGTTTGGTTCGTCGGCGGAGTAAATCACGGGTAGCGCGCATGGCTTTCGGGTAAACGTAGGCCAGCGGGAAATTACCGCCGCGGATCAGAGATGCGATTTTAAATGAATCAATACGATCATTTTTGGTTTTGCCCCCATGAATGGCTTTCATGTACAAGGCATGGCCGAGGACAAAATCAAAGGCGTAGTCGAGGCAAAGGTCACTGACCCAATACCAGCAATGCATGCATTCGACGCCCACGACGATTTCATCTTGGAATGGCGCGAGTATTTCCAGCAATGCGTCAGGGTCAGCGCCAATTTTCTTGTGAAGGACTTTATTGCCTGTTGCGTCGAGAATACAGACATAAAGAATGCGCGCATGCAGATCGATGCCGCAGTAATAGTTATGCTGTTGGTTATAAAATCTCATTGAGTCTTCTCCGTTTTGGTTTCGTCGCCTTCCAGCTTAGCCCGAGGGTTAAGCTGGAGGAGAAGGCTCAATGAGTATCAAGG
>NZ_JAJUBC010000074.1 GCF_028683095.1 Enterovibrio gelatinilyticus
CAAGGGAAACGACCCGCCACCATTGATGCCTACAGCCGTGCCGTCCGCCGCATCGCACAGTTCTTTGATTGTCCACCGGATAATCTCTCTCAGCAACAGCTCAAAACCTACTTCGTGAACCTTATCGGAACCCACTCCTGGAGCACCGTCAAACTCGATCGCAATGGCTTGCAGTTCTTCTATCGCTACACCCTTAATAAACAATGGCAATGGCTCGATATCGTTAAGCCGCCTCAGGTCAAACGCTTGCCCGATATATTAACCCCTAGAGAGGTCGGCTTACTCATCACCTTCACCCAACAACCTCGCTACCAACGCTTCTTCTATACCTTGTATTGTCTGGGGTTACGCCTGGGGGAAGGACTTCGATTGTCAGTGCCAGATATCGACAGTGACCAACATCAGGTGCATGTGCGCAATGCCAAGGGCGGCAAAGACCGCTTGGTGCCGCTGCCCGATAAAACACTCGCGGTCTTACGCCTGCACTGGTCTACCCATCGCCATCCCACCTTGCTCTTTCCGGGTGTCGGCAATGATGCCCACATGGACCGCGGTGGGGTGCAAAAAGCCATGAAGCAAGTCTGTCGTGACGCGAAGATCAACAAGGCCATTAGCCCACACTCATTACGCCATTGTTATGCCACCCATCTGCTCGAGCGTGGGTTGGATTTACGATCATTACAACACCTGCTGGGTCACGCCAGTCTGAATACCACCGCGCGCTACACACAACTCACTGAGATGAAACAAGCTGAGGTGCATCAGGCTGTCAATCAACTGGCAACGGGACTGACGATACTGTGGGAGGACGCATGAGCACCTTTCTTTCCTTGCTCAATCATTATGGCGCTGAACTCGAGTCGAGGCGGCTTAACCCGGATATCTCTCGAGCCATCATGGGCATGTCTCGCTGCCGAACAGGGGCATTAGGCCACGTGCAATGGGGTTGCCAGGGGTGTCACCATGATGACCGAACGCCGCTATCTTGCGGGCACCGTCATTGTCCGCAGTGTCAACACACCAACACCATGCAATGGCTGACTCGGCAAGAGGCGAAGTTATTGCCGACACACTATTTTATGATCACTTTCACCGTGCCTGCCGAACTCAGAAAAATGGCTATCACACACGCGAGGTGTTTGTATTCGCTGATGTTCTCTGTTGCTGCGTCCGTGCTCAAGGATTTTGCCCAACGCAAACATGGCGGTGACAGTGGCTTTACGCTGGTGCTGCATACCCATAATCGACGACGGGATATCCACCCACACCTGCATGCCATTGTGCCTGCAGGTTTTTATCACCCCCGCCGCAAGCAGTGGCACAACGGCAACAAGCAGTTCCTCTACTCTCACATGGCATTGGCATCAGTCTGGCGAGCAAGGTTACTGACCGCGATTCACGCACA
>NZ_JAJUBC010000075.1 GCF_028683095.1 Enterovibrio gelatinilyticus
GTAAAGTTGGACATTTCTGTTAAGCGGCTTTTAAGGCCTGATTCCGATATCCTATCGGAGTCAGGCCTTTTAGTTTCGCTTTAATACGTTTGGTATTGTAGTACTCGATATACTCTTTGATTTGTTCCATCAAATCATCAGCATCTTCAAAGCGTCGATGATGGTACATCTCTGTTTTTAGTAGGGCGAAGAAGTTCTCTGCCACTGCGTTATCTAGGCAATTCCCTTTTCTCGACATACTTTGTGTCAGTCCATGATCGTTGAGCTGCTTTTGATAGGCTCTGTGTCGATACTGCCAACCTTGGTCGCTGTGTATTATGGGCTTCGATTTTGGGGTTAGCGTTGAGATAGCCTCCTTAAGCATACCAGTGACGAGGGGTAAATCAGCGCGTTTCCCAAGTTGATAAGTCACCACTTCTCGTGTGAACAGGTCAATCACTGGAGACAGATATACCTTTTGCCCTTTGACTTTAAACTCAGTGACATCAGTGACCCATTTCTCATCCGGTTGACTCGCCTCGAAGTCTCTTTCAAGTACATTAGTTGCCGCTTCCCCCGTCTCGCCACGGTAAGAACGATATTTCTTGGGCCTGACTATCGACTTCAAGCCTAACTGCATCATCAGCTTTTGCACTGTCTTGTGATTTAACCTGATACCTCGGTTTCTCAGCTCTAAGTGAATTCGACGGTACCCGTAGCGTCCTTTGTGCTCATGATAAATAGTCTGTACTAACCGCTTTTCACACTCATAGCTATCACGAACCTGACCTGCTTTGGCATGATAATAAAAGACGCTTCTTGCCAGGTTCAGGGCTCGAAGTAAGTGTTTAAGCGGGTATTTATCTCTTAGAGTCAGAGCGATGACCGTTTTTTCTTTGTTCGGCGGGTTTTCTTTTGCTCCAACTCCTCCAGCTTTTTTAAAACGGCATTCTCCGCACGTAAATAAGCCAGCTCTTCTCGCAACTCTTCGAGCGTCATTTCACTATCTGGCTTAGTTGTCGTTTGAGGTTGCTGTTTCATTGAAGGTCTACCTTTAGGCTGCGGTTCAAGCCCCTTAATGCCTTGCTCATTGTAACGTTTGAGCCAAGTGGCGAATATGCCGGGGGATGAGAGGTTTAACACGGCACTAGTGTGCGTGACAGACCAACCATTCGTCCACATTAATTGCAATGCGGCGAACTTAGAACGACCGGTGGCAGTCTGCGTTGCAGGTAGAAATGAGCGGTTTCCATGGATAGCGAAGACTTGAGTCCAGTATCGTATTTGTCTGGAAGATATTGAACATTGTTTAGCAAGCATCTCAGATGACAAACCGTTTAAACACTGCCTGGCAACGAGACACTTAAACTCGCGGTTGTATTTGGACATAAAAA
>NZ_JAJUBC010000076.1 GCF_028683095.1 Enterovibrio gelatinilyticus
CTCAACACCCGAATAAAGTGTCGGCTGCGCGACACTTATTCTTATTTGTTATGCAGCCACTCCAAAATACTTCGAATATATCCTTGGACACATAAACTGCTCGCACTCTTCTCTAAATAGCCAATTGGATGAGCACTCAATATGACTGAATACATGATCTATAAAGTAAGCCATATCCTCCAAATACTTTCTAGAAGCGTTATTGGAAAGTCCTTTAGAAATTCTCACCTTAACTAGGTCAGCACTAATATCCTTCCTTGCTCTAAAGTAGAATTGTATGCCTTCTTGCGAGAAATACTCGACACCAAAGGCTTCGCCTTCCAATTCCCATTCGGCTTGGTGAATTTCTTTCTGATTGGCGAAACCACTCAAAAATTTTTTAGCAATTTGTAAATTCTTTGGTAAACGACCGCTAGATCTAAATCTCACGAGTTTTGCGCAGCAGTCCAGCAAATAGTGCTTTACTATTTTCTGTTTAGCCGGATTTTTACTTACTTTCTCTAACTCTAATTTTATATTCATAGCCTTGTAGTTAACTGGTTGCATAACGTCACGATAACGGGCGTTTACTCACCCAAACTGATTGAAACGCCTAAATCACTGCGTTTCTATGGAAAAATGCGCCACGAGTAAACGTCCACGTTTATAGTTTTGTTATGCCTGTGTTTGACAATTCAGCTGCTCTATTACTTCTCTTAGCGGACGAACTCTCAACTCAGTAATAATTAAAGACGTAAATCCAACAGCACAAGCCGCAATCAGAAGAGTGCTAATAAAGCTGATGGAACTCAACAACCCGTATAGAGACGTAGCCAGTAGAAACGTATAAATGACACCTAGAGGTAAGTCTCTAGTTCCAACAACATATTTGCCTTTTGCCAAGTCATGAGTAACCGAGACAGGGTTGGTCAAACCACCAAGACGAATGCTTATCTTGTTCCCTTTAATCTCAGTGTTGAATCCTTTGTTTTCTAGTTCATTAGCTAATTCATTCATCAAGAAAGTCCTTTTCCAAATAAGGCATAACGTCGTTTTAAGGGGCGTAAAACATTAGTCTTACGCAAAAAAGCCACCGTAATCGCCATAAATTGATATAACAAAATTTGCGGGAATGTTTTGCGTCCGCCTTGAAAACCTTTGTTATAAAGCTGCCACCCAATCCGTTTGAATAGCCGAACCTCGCTTTTTGCCTGTGCAAGCAGCCCTTGGGATGATTGATCTTTTCTGGCCATTGATGGCTTGTTTGCAACACTTTCAATGGTGAGCGGCGATCCAAAACCAAACCGCTTTTTTGTTGAGAAAACCACTGTGGTTCGGCGCTCACAGTCACAGCTTACGTGTAAGTAAAATTACAGCGTA
>NZ_JAJUBC010000077.1 GCF_028683095.1 Enterovibrio gelatinilyticus
CTTATATGGACTCCCTCGTTGATTCAACAAGAAGCTTTGTAAAAAGGATTAAGATGCGCGCTTATATACGGGCTGTAATGAGGAGCTACCTCGCCCAAAAATGTATTCGCACCGACAGGCTTAATCTAGGAGACGGCATTTCATGCCTTAGGACCCAACGAGCTGCTGTCGGTTGGTCTTACCTGTTTTACATCGCTCTTTGTTGAATATTGCGGGTGATTAAGCCAGAAGTTGTGGCTGATACACCGAATTGCTTTTCAGTAAGGCATACGCCGTTCTGACTGTTTTATTGGCTAAAGCAATCGCAGCAACCTTTTTACCTCGCCGCTCTATCAGTGTTTTTAGCCATTGTTCTTTAGTCGTCCTTGCAGGCCGCTTAATGACATTGGAGATAACGGAAAGCGCTCCTTGAAAAAGGATACTTCGGAGTCGCTTGTCTGCATTTCGTTTCGAGATATGACCAATACGTTCTTTGCCACCAGAGCTATGTTGCTTTGGCGTCAGGCCGATGTTCGCTGAAGCCTCTCTCCCGTTAGTAAAGTTTTCCCCTTTCCCTAAACGTAAAGCCAGCCCCAACGCACCTAGTGGTCCTACACCTTCCAACTTCATCAACTGCTGACAAACCGGGTCTGTACTGACTGATAACTCCAATTGTTTAGTGAGCATATCTACATGTTCTATTTGCACATTTAAATGTGCCCACAATCGATGTAAGACAGCACGAAAACTATCCGGTAGGCCATTCTCTGCATCTTCAAGAACGAGAGGGATATTGACTCTCAGTGCTGACATCCCTTGAGCAATGACAATACCAAACTCGGACAGTAAACCCCGAATTTGATTACTTTGGGCAACTTGTTGCGCCAAGGCCAAATGCCTAGCCCTCTCTAAGGCTTGTAACGCCTGTTCTTCGACGGTATGAATTTTAACACTATGGATATGTTGTAAAGATGCCGCTGTTGCGATGGCAAGCGCATCGTTTTTATCGGTTTTTTGTTTGGTTTGAAAAGCCTTCACACTTCGAGCACTAATGACTTTCACTTGATGCCCCAAGTCTCGTGCGTATCGAGCCCAATAATGGGCACTGGCACACGCTTCCATGGCAACCAAGGAGGATTGCTGCTTACAAAGGAGCGCTTTGAGCTTCAACCTGGTGACTTCCCGATTAAAAACGACGTTACCCTGTGAATCGGTTTTGCAAACTTGAAAGACGTTTTTTGCTAAATCAATGGCCAATATATTAGGATTGCGCATGTATGGACTCCTTTGGCTAATCTTTCGTCGGATTAAGACCGTAACCCCCTGTGGGGAGGGAGTCCATACATCT
>NZ_JAJUBC010000078.1 GCF_028683095.1 Enterovibrio gelatinilyticus
GAGACTGTAACTAATTTTGTGTAACTGCTTATCACACCATACTCTAATGAGAGTTAAGGATAGGCAGATGCGCATGAACAAGAAAGAACTCGAAGCTTTCGCCAAGGAAGCAGCCAAAGGTATCAAAACACCTGAGGACTTGAACGAATTTAGCCAGATGTTGAAAAAAATCACCGTCGAAGCAGCGTTGAATGCTGAAATGGATGAGCACCTAGGCTACGAAAAACATCATAAGTCACCGTCAAACAACAGTCGTAATGGCACGAGCAGCAAGCGTGTCAAAACCGAAGAGGGCGAGTTTGAGCTTGATACACCACGCGACCGTGAGGGCTCTTTTGAGCCAAAGTTGGTGAAGAAACACCAATCCCGCTTTACCTCTATGGATGACAAGATCCTCTGGCTTTACGCGCAAGGCATGAGCACGCGTGACATCGTTAATGCATTCGACGAATGGTACGGCGCCGACATCTCTCCGACGCTGGTTTCACGCGTCACCAATGCGGTCATCGAGCAAGTTATTGAATGGCAGTCTCGCCCTCTCGATGCTGTTTACCCGATTGTTTACCTTGATTGCATCGTCGTGAAAATTCGCCAAGATAAGCGTGTCATTAACAAGTCTATCTTCTTGGCTCTGGGGATTAATACCGAGGGACATAAAGAGCTCATGGGCATGTGGATAGCCGAGAATGAAGGCGCAAAGTTCTGGTTAAGTGTATTGACTGAGCTTCAGCAACGTGGCGTTGAAGACATTCTCATTGCTTGTGTTGATGGCTTGAAAGGATTCCCTGACGCCATCAATGCTGTCTACTCTCAAACACACATCCAGCTATGTATCGTGCACATGGTGCGAAATTCATTGAAATACGTCTCTTGGAAAGATTACAAAGCGGTCACAGCCGCTCTGAAGCGCGTATACCGTGCTGCCACAGAAGAAGAGGCTTTGCTTGAATTAGAGCGGTTCGGCGAGACTTGGGATGCACAGTATCCACAAATCAGCAAATCGTGGCGCAATCACTGGGAAAATCTCAATACGTTATTCAATTATCCTGATGATATTCGCAAAGCGATATACACCACCAATGCGATAGAGTCGCTCAACAGCGTTATCCGTAGAGCTATCAAAAAACGGAAGGTATTCCCAAGTGATGATGCGGCAAGGAAGATGGTTTACCTGGCCATCAAGGACGCCAGCAAGAAATGGACGATGCCGATTCGAAACTGGCGTCAGGCGATGAGTCGATTTATTATCGAGTTCGGGGAGCGCCTCGAAAAACATATTAACTAAATGGCAGTTACACAGAATCTGTTACAGGCTC
>NZ_JAJUBC010000079.1 GCF_028683095.1 Enterovibrio gelatinilyticus
TATGAATAGCCACCGACTTGATAGACGCTCTTGAGTTAGACATGATGACTAACAGAGATGTGTTTATGAGCGGTAAGAGATTTCCAGAAGAATTCAAAATCGAAGCAGTAAAGCAGGTCACCGAAAAAGGTCACCCTGTCGCGGATGTTGCCCATCGTTTAGGGACAACAACGCATAGCCTTTATGCGTGGATAAAACGCTATGGCCCTGGTGCTTCTCATCATCAAGCCAAGTCCCATGAAAGCGAAGAAATTCGTCGCCTCAAAAAGGAGCTGAAACGCGTTACAGAAGAGCGCGACATATTGAAAAAAGCCGCGGTGTACTTCGCAAGCCAGTCCGACTGAGGTACGCCTTTATCCGTGCTCACCAAGCGATTTGGCCTATCAGATTGATGTGCCACGTCCTCGGCATTCATCCCAGTGGTTATTATGCTTGGATTCAAAACCCTGATTGCCAACAGGAGCAGCGGCGGAAATATCTCCTCGGACGTATTAAACAGTTCTGGCTTGAGTCTGGTGGTGTCTATGGCTACCGGAAAATTTACAGTGACTTGCGAGATGACGGAGAGTCCTGCGGAATTAATCTCGTTCATCGTTTGATGAAACGGGAGGGTTTGCAATCTCAACGAGGATATAGAAAGCCTCGTCCTCGAGGAGGTACTGAAAATATTGTCGCCGCCAACAAGTTGGCACGGGAGTTTAATCCTACGGCACCGAATCAATCGTGGGTAACAGACATTACTTACATCAAAACACATGAAGGCTGGTTGTATCTGGCTGTGGTCATCGATTTGTTCTCAAGACGCGTGATTGGGTGGTCGATGAAGAGTCGGATAACCAAAGAGTTGGTGTTAGATGCGTTGCTGATGGCGATTTGGCGTCGTTCCCCGAAAGAGAAAGTACTTGTACACTCTGATCAGGGCAGTCAGTACACCAGTCATGATTGGGATAAATTCCTGACTCAACATGGCTTAGAGTCAAGTATGAGCCGCAGAGGCAACTGTCATGACAATGCTGTTGCAGAAAGCTTCTTCCAGTTATTGAAACGAGAACGTATCAAGCAAAAAATCTACTCAACGAGAGAAGAGGCACGTATGGATATCTTTGAATATATTGAGATGTTCTACAACGTAAAACGTCGGCACGGTTCCAACGACCAAATGTCACCTGTAGAGTATGAAAAGCAGTACGAAGAAAGGCTCAAAGGTGTCTACTGAGTCGGTGGCTATTCA
>NZ_JAJUBC010000008.1 GCF_028683095.1 Enterovibrio gelatinilyticus
GTTTTATCGCCTTTAGGAGACAACTCAGTGACAACAACATAAATTTACGGTGTTGTATCTCGTTCTTCTGTCGCTAATTTTTGATCATCTAACGGGGCTGGATAGGGCAAATTTCCAAACGCTGATAGCTCACGCTTCACTTTATCCAGGTCAGCACTCGTATCATCAAATTCACTCATCAATTGATTGGACTGCTGTCTGTATTCGTTAAAGTCTTTACAATCTTTTTCTGATACCCAATTCCATGAGTTTCCTTTTTTGAACTCCTCACAGGCCTTCTGACTCGTTTCTGCTTTATGGCTAACCTTCAAAATCTGCTCATTTAAATCGCTCACCGCACGCGTCAAACGGTAGCGATCTGCATATAAAACATCTGTATTCTTGAGTCTCGATGTCAATTTGCTGATGGTATCGCGCTGTAAATTATTCTGTTCTTCTAACGATTGAATATTCACCGCCCCTTGCGATGATTTCGCGGTCAGTTCATCCACTGTCGAACGTAAAGAATCAATCTGCTCTTTGTTCTTAACAAGTAATTCCGCGTGCGCGGCTGCATTGATCTCTTTTTCAGACAATACAGTTTGTAGTTCCTCCATCTGCTGCTGCGCGGAGCTCAACTTTGTTTCTGATTGCGCTAACTCGTCTTTCACACTGTCGAGTTCATGCTGCGCAACATTGCCAATCGACGACCAATGATTGTTGGTGACAAGGCCACCTAACACTAAACCACCAACAAACAGTAATGCGCCTTTTTTGTTTGCGCTTGTCATATCCATTCCCCATAAAAAAGCTGCCGCCATGATACATCATGGGGCAGCTAGTAATGTTAGCTCAAAGAAAAAAAGCGTTAATTATCGGTTGTTTGGCTAGAGTTTACTCAACACCACATCGCCTTTCGGCACACAGCAACACGCTAATACCAGCCCTTCTTCTTTCTCACCAGGGAATAACGCAGGCATATCTGGTTGGTGTACCTCCCCTTCCACTAAACGCATCTTGCAGCAGCCACAAACACCCGCACGGCAACTGTAGTCGACTTGTACACCCACTTCTTCAGCTTGCACCAAGATAGGACGCTGGTTATCGCCGCGAATGTACTCACCATCTAGGGTGATAGACACTTCTGCAGCAGGTGCACCTTCTCCCATTGTTGGTGGCGAGAAGAACTCTTGGTGGCGTTGTGATTCAGGCACACCCAAAAGGTCAAGCAAAGTCATTGCGGCATCCATGAAGCCTTCAGGGCCACAAACGAAGATCTCACGTTGCGTCAACCAAGACACCAGAGCCAAATGTTCTTGGCTCAATCGACCCGTCAGCCCACTCCACTCATCCGAAGGACGGCTCAACAAAGTCATTACCTGTAAACCTTTGTGCTTTTTAGCCAGTGCATCGAGCTCTTCAGAAAAAGGAATGTCCGCTTCTGAGCGACACTGATGAAAAAAGATCACGTCATCAACTTCATTATGATCAGACAATGCTCGAAGCATCGACATCATGGGTGTCACACCACTTCCGCCAGACAACAAGAGTATCTGTCGACGCTTGTTGTTATCATCGCTCAAGTGAAATTGACCATCGGGTTGTTGAGCTTTTACTTCTGCTCCTTCACGCATTTCATCATGAAGCCAGTTGGACACCTCGCCACCCTCTACACGCTTCACTGAGATGGCGAAACGATCTGGTCGAGTGGGAGACGAAGATAACGTATAACGGCGTTGAACACGTTTGCCGTTTATATCCAACTCCAGAGGAAGATGCTGACCGGCTTTATATTTAGGCAGAACGCCCTGCTGATTTTCAAACCAAAACGTTTTGAAGTCCTGCGCCACGTGTTCAATCTCGTGGCAGGTTAAGTTGAGTTTTGGCTTGGTGTTGTCTTCGTAAACTTCGGCATCTCGATACTCGAGCACCTCAATTTTATCGCCCGCACGAATTTCACCTTCGTTCATCGCTATTAAGTTCATGCCGAAATTCACATTACCATCTTCGGCAGAGCGGAACTGACTCAAGGTGGTAATAGGCTCGCCGTTAACGCGAAAACGCCCTGAGTCCAAATCAAGCGTGGTGAAAATACAGCGACTACATGGGCAGTCAGCGCGAAACACCACAGAGCCAATTCGAATTTTCGCCCACGTATCTTCTTCGAACGCATCGCAACCTGTCACGACCAAGTTGGTGCGAAACTGATCCATGCTATGTACATCTGGCGTCTTGTCATTCAATGCGCTCAATGACGCCTCTGAAATAATCAACAGCGGGAAGCCATCCGCAAAACTAACTTTAGTCTGCGCTTTTGAGGCGTAGCGTGGTGAGGATTCCTCGCCCGAAAACAACAATTGCTTGTGCCCACCTAACAAGTGGCTAAACCACGCATTAGCGGTCGACGTCGTGGAGTAAGCATTGAATTCATCTTTCCACACATTAGTGTGTACTTCTTGAAGTGAGAACTGAGCATACTTAAGCACAAGAGGTGACATGGTAGGGTGATTCAACGTAATCCCGTTTGCCTGCAGTGAAACAGACACCTCGGTCATTTTTGGATCAGTACGACCAGTGACAAATTTCCCAGTGCTGTCTGCCACCATGAAACGGCGATCGAAGCTCAAGCCAATGCTCTCTACCCAAGCGTTTGATAAGGAAATACCACTGGCTGATTTAACGGGATAAACATTGATTTGACTGATTTTCGTGTCCACGAGAGCTCCTGCTTTTTATTAATATTTTCCAGCCTACATTAAAACACAGCAACTCTTAGAATCCGCGTAATATCCGTTCAAAATGTGTCATGTATTGCCAGTAAAATGTTGAACTAGCACGCAATAGACTTACCGTTTGAAGTAATAATCCGCGTTAATCGCTCAGGGTCACTCACTATCGTGGGGAATTTAAGGTACAGATGATGCAAACAGGTCAAACACAACGAAATGCATGCCAATGTTTTTTCGCGGATTTCTTCGTTATCCCACCACGCTTCGCCGCTGAGAATTTGATTCCAATCCTCACTTAAATTTTCAGCCAGTTCGATAGCTTCGCTCGCGTGACCACTGATCAACTCACCCACCGCAACCGGCACTTCATCCGTGTTTTTGCCTGCGCCAAAAATATTGCGAAGAGCGAGAATAGCATCCAATAAGCCATCAAGACGGTCAGGTTGCCTAGCAGCACTAAACAAGCGGGTAAATGCCAAACGGATTCCCGTTGAATCCGTGTCTTCAAGCAATAAGCTCCAGTTTTCAAGCTCGTCCAACACATTGTTGGTAATGTACACGGGCTCGTCAGCTTCTTTCACCGTATCAACAGCAGTCTTCGCCCCTTCCAACGAAAACGGGTCAATATGCCAAGCCCATTCTGGCGCGACGAAAGGCGGCGCATCGTTAAGAAAGCACATGGACATACATAAGGTAATATTAAGCTCTGTCGATACTTTATCGCTTTCCGCTTCAAGCACGTCACTCGGCCAATCGTCATCGTCCAGCAAATCACCGCTGTTGATGGCATAAGCATAGCCAGATTCAAGCATGAATCCGCTGTCTTTGCGTTTCGCCATTTGGCTCGGAAGCTGCAGAACATATTCGGCAATTGAAGGCGAATAACGACGAAGTGTTCCCCACTTAGTCTCAAGCTCATCAAAATCAACCAAGGCGGCATTTCGGAAACCGACAAACAAAGGGATTTGAGCAACCTCGCCATCGGCAACGCTGCGGGCAATTTCCAGCATTTCTAATACGGTACGTACAAACACATCTGCAGAAATCGGACCGCGGACACGCATCAAATCATAACTGTTGATCAGCAAGGCTGCGGGGAGTGATGACAAGGAGATAACACCTCGTTTTCCCTTTGAGTCCACGTAGTGACCATAGGTTTCACTTGGCTCATTACCAATCACTTCGAAGACCCGTTCAAAGGAACGATCTTCGATAAAGTGTCGATAGAGATTTTTGTTGCCGGGCAAGTTGGAAATCGCGGCACTCAAATATCCTGACGCGCGATAGAACAAGTGAGGTCTAGCCCCTGCTTTCACCAAAAAGAGTGGATAGAGTTCGGCAGCAACACCCGCCAAGCTTCTCGCAAGGGGGTCACTAATACTCACTAACGGCGTCTCACCACCATTTTGTCGACGCCATACCGAAAAGATGTGCTGACCATTTTGGAGCACATGAGGAAGCCGATGGAAAAACGATTGTTCAATATCACCTTGTGACACGGCGACGGCACGCATTTGTCGACAAAGTTGAACATAGGAAGTCAGCGTTTCTAATTGCTTAGACGTGAGTTTTCCCTGGTGCTGTAGTACGTGTCTTGCTTCCGCTTCTGAGATATTCAAAATGTAGCTGACAACGCGATGCCCCATAGCTTTGACGAAATTCGGGATTGGTTCTTTAAACGACATGACACCCCCAGCGTCAACAAACATTCATGGTGACTTCCTCAACGACGTAATGAGTGGGAAGCAGTTCTCTTTTTATCGGCAGCACGTTCAAGAAATATAGCACTCTCGGTTGAAATAAACTGGGATTCACTCTCCTGCTATCGATTTCTTGTCAGTGTTTAATGGGTTATCAGCCGCAATTTTTTTCAGAGCAGACCATATCCTTTCACCTGACGGATGAAGTCGCGACTGATATCGGTACGCATAGTAAGCGATTTTCCTGATCAGCGTGGTGTTTTCCATGACCACTAAGGTTCCTTTCACTAGCTCTGAACGAATGGCAAAATCAGGCAACCATGCCACCCCAAATCCATTCATCGCTTGCAGTTTTAGCATGTCTACCATGGAAGAAAGAAAGACTGGCTTAAGGCTCACTTCATGACGCACGGTTTCGGTTTGACGCCCCATGTACGAGGTCGGTGTAAATGCTAACCAAGGCACATCATCCTGCTCGAAACCAAACAAAGGCTTCCCATGTTCGTCCACTGCACACACGGGTAAGAGGTCAGCATGACCCACTTCGATATGTTCATAAGGTGCCAATTTAAGGTGCTCATTATCGAAAGCGAGCAACACGTCGCACTCACCTTCCTGTAGCGCATCAACAGCTTCATCAACATTCATGGCATCGACACTTAGCATAGGCCGTATTTCATCAGAAAACTGCGCCTGTATGAGCTGCGTCAGGTCTAATGCAAGGGAATGTGCAGAGGCAATGCGCACAACACTACCGTCGGAATAGTTCAAAGCCGAAATATGGCTAATCCCTTCCACCATTTGGTTAACTAGCGTCCTTGCTGTCACCCTAAATATCCGTCCACTGGCAGTGAGAGCAACAGGGGTTTGACTCCGATCGATCAACTCAGCCCCAATGGCTTGCTCCAACGCTCGAATCCGACGGCTAAATGCAGGCTGAGTGATATTGCGCACCGAGGCCGCTTCCGAGAAATTCCTGACTTCCGCTAGCGCGAGAAAATCTTCCAACCATTTACTTTCAATGTTCATTTGAGTGGCTTCATCCTTGCTGACGAGAGCGTGAAAATACCTACAAAAATATCAACCCAATTATAGATACACACCACCCACCCATACGTAATGTCTAACTCATCACACTTTTGTCGATTACTCATACTGAATCAGCATGAGTGAATCGGAAACGGCATTTTTCACACACTCAATCGCGTTCTATAGTGATCTCAAGGTGAACACCACCACTAGATAGTCAAGATGACAAGGAGAGACATGAACATTCCAGCGCCCTACCTACTTATGCTTGGAGAAAGCAAAGATCCGCTCGCCATCAAAACCGCCCGTGGCATTCACTATTGGCGTCCTGAGAAGTGCATGGGTCAACTGCGTTTGAATGATGAAGTACCGTCTCTCGACCTACCGGATATCGACGTTCAAACCGCCACAAAAGAAGGAGCAAAAACTCTCGTGCTTGGTATGGCAAACGCTGGTGGTGTGCTTGCTCCACAGTTTGTTCCCTACATCGTCGAAGCGCTTAATACTGGCATGAACGTGGCGTCAGGGCTTCACCAAAGATTAGATGCTATTCCTGCTATTGCTGAAGCAGCCAAAGCCTCTGGCGCGAGTTTATTCGACCTCCGTCATGCACATGGAACCTTGCCAGTTGGCACGGGTAAGAAGCGTTCTGGTAAACGCCTTTTAACAGTGGGGACCGATTGCTCTGTCGGTAAAATGTTCACCACCTTGGCGCTGGAAAAACAAATGAAGTCGCGTGGGCTCTCTGCAGCATTCTGCGCAACGGGTCAAACGGGTATTTTGATTGAAGGTAGCGGCATCGCGGTAGATGCAGTGGTATCCGATTTTATCGCTGGTGCGACCGAAACCTTATCGCCAGCATGTAATACAAACCAATGGCAACTGGTGGAAGGACAAGGCTCGTTATTGAACCCTGCATTTTCAGGCGTGACCTTGGGTCTTTTACACGGTGCCCAACCTGATGCACTGGTTCTCTGCCACGAAGCGAATCGCGAATACATTCGTCATATGTCGGATATGCCAATTCCAGACGTCGCCGACATTATGGAGTTGGCGGTTAGACTCGCAAAACTGACCAACCCTAATCCTCGCTTCGTTGGCATGGCCATCAATACTTCTGCGCTCTCGGAGGAAGATGCAAAACGTTACTTGGCGGATCTTTCCAGCCAATATGATTTGCCTGCCACCGACCCAGTGAGGTTTGGCGTAGATAACATTGTTGAGCATCTCATCCACGTATTCGAGGAGTGAACAGGATGAATGTTAGTGCAAAGATCGTGACCTACACATTGAAACGCCCATTTACTATCTCTCGCGGTAGTCGTAACACCGCAGAGGTTATACAAGTCACCGTTGAAAAAGATGGCAACATTGGCGTAGGCGAATGCTCGCCAACAGGTCGCTATGGGGAGAGTTTTGACAGCGTGCTCGCTGAAATTGAATCCGTCAACAATACCCAATGTGATCGCACGTTGTTGAAATCTCTTCTTCCCCCTGGCGCAGCACGTAACGCAATCGATTGTGCGTTATGGATGCTTGAAGCTGACAATTTCCCTGACAACTTCTCTTTGCCTAATCAGATTCAAACTGCCATGACGGTGTCCATTGCATCACCGGAAGAAATGGCGGAAGAAGCCAAACTCTACGTAGAGCAAGGGGCTACCTTAATCAAGGTCAAGCTCAATGCAGATGAAGTATACCAACGCCTCGCTGCCGTTCGCGCAGTGGCTCCGGATACCACATTGATTGTCGACGCCAACGAAGCGTGGGGAACGCTTGACATTGCTAGCACCCTTCAACAAATCGCACCGCTTAATATCGCAATGGTTGAACAACCTCTGCCTGCCAACGAAGATGACGCATTAAATGACATATCCAGTGCGATCCCACTTTGTGCCGATGAAAGCTGTCACACCGCAGACGATGTACAAGGATTGGTCGGAAAATACCAAATGGTAAACATCAAACTCGACAAAACAGGAGGGCTAACGGCTGCGTTTGAATTGGAACAAGCAGCGCGCGCCGCAGGGCTTCAAATCATGGTGGGATGTATGCTTGGTAGCTCTATTGCGATGCGAGCTGCGCTGCCCGTTGCAGCGACTGCCGTCATGGTCGACTTGGATGGTGCATTTTTGATCAGTGATGATGTCAAAAATGGCCTTCGCTACAAGCACGGGAATATTGTGCTAGGTTAGGGTCTGTTAAGCTTGGGTGGTTAAATTTCGTTCTACCGAAAAGCGTTTTAGCCGCGGCAATAATCAGAGTGAAATATACTCAACACGTTTCACTCTTTTTTTAACTTAAAATAGATAATGACGCTTAACCCATCAAAATTGCGACAAATTGTTAACAGGCATCTTGACCCATTTAAAACCTCACTCTAATCTAGCGTACATGTGTACGCTGGAATTTTGCGGTATTTAAAATGGAATCTACTCAAGCGAAAAAACCTCCTGTCATCTGGCTGAATGTCACCGTTTTTGCGGTCACCTTCGCCGTAGCAATAATAGGCACTCCACTTTGGGCGTATTATCACGGGTTTGATTGGGCACAAATCACCATGTTTGTTGCCATGTTTACCTTTGCTGGCATGTCTATCACGGCGGGCTATCACAGACTTTGGTCACATAAAACCTTCGAAGCGCATCCTGTGTTAAAAGGTATTTTTGCAATAGGCGGCGCACTCGCGCTGCAAAATAGCATTCTTCACTGGTCATCTGATCACCGCGTTCATCACCGTCATGTCGACGACAACGACACTGACCCCTACTCAGCAAAACGTGGTTTCTGGTATTCGCACATCGGTTGGATGCTTCGTGAATATCAGAAGCATCGTTATTCGGATTACAGCAACTGCCGAGACCTTCAAAAGGATAAAGTTGTTATGTGGCAACACAAGTATTACTTGCCACTGGTCCTCGCCACCAACTTCGGTATCCCTATCGCATTCGGATTACTTCACGGCGATATTTGGGGTGCAATTATTCTGATTGGTTTTTTGCGCGTGGTGGCTAGTCACCATACGACGTTTTTCATTAACTCTCTTGCCCACATTTGGGGTTCACAACCATATACGGCTAAGAACACTGCTCGAGACAATGGCATCTTGGCGTTTTTCACCTTTGGTGAGGGTTACCATAACTTCCACCATATTTTTGAGAATGACTACCGAAACGGCATTTACTGGTGGCAGTTCGATCCAACTAAGTGGCTCATCAAATCGGGTAGCTGGCTTGGCCTGACCAAAAAGCTACGTGTGACACCACAAGATCGCATTGAAAAAGCACGAGCAACCATGCTGTTGAAAAACATTCAAGCACGTTTAAGCATGACACCGAACGCAACACAACGCCTTCAGGCCATTGAGCAAGAATACGAAGCGTTAGTTGTTCGTATGAGTGAATATTATGAAGCCAAAAAGCGACTCATCGATATGGGTAAACAGAACCTATTGAAGAAATATGAGGAAGCGATATTGGTACAACAGTTGAAAATCCTTAAAGGGGATTTCATTCAGCAAAAACGCAACTGGCAAATGCTGACTGCCAACTACGCATAGCGCCAAGCGCGCTTTCTTTCGGGGCAGCTTCGGCTGCCCTTTTAGATCAAGGTATACGTGGAAATCCACATACAGCTCATCTGTCCATTTGTGGCAGTGCGTAAAGAGAAGATTGTGGGCTACGCCGATGTGCAAACGAATGGACGTTGAAGTAGTCAACATTCAGCAAGTCGAGAAAGCAGGACAGGTTTTGACCAATCACATCACGGAGAGGCGAGTAACGCCTCAAGGTACTTTATAATGGACAGTGCGCTAAAGCACACCTTGTCCAAAGGATTTAGCAACCCAAGCAATGAATATCACAACCACCAGAATTAATATAATTGCCAGTAAGGCCAAAATGACACCATTAGCAAAGCCTGCACTAAACCTGAAGACAATATTTCCATTATCCCTACCAGCACTTCGAAACGCACTAAACATACCAAACATATATAAAGACAACGCCACCGTTGAAAAATACAGCCCTTTGGAATCCAATAGTACGGCCAACTTATACTCTCCATATAAGTAGGCTAAGAAATACAAAATCGTTATAACAATAGATAACAAGGATATGACAACAAATTTCATTATACTCTCTTCAAACAATGCTATTGGTGCAACAAGCCAATAACTTCAACATTGAATGAGCATAAATGTACTGAAAAATAGCCTTTTTTATCGCGTCATTTTTGAGAAAATAAAGACACAGCTAGATCATCATCTAATCAAAATAACCATCACCACCCTTCCTCATATCACTTCCATGATATTTACAAAAATCTTAAGCACTCTGATCAATCACTCGTCTTTGTTTCTTCCTTCAGAGTATTGAGGTAATTCATCACTAATCTCATTCCACTGCGCTCGATATTCAGTAAAAATATGTGCATCTGGTTTATTAGGTATTTCGCTATCCAAAGTACCAAGCGTAAATTCAACCAAACTTCCATCACTATTTGCTGGTTCAAACAGTAAGCTCGAGCCACAGTTTCCACAGAAAGTACGCTTTGTCCCATTTTCTGCGACATATACTTTCAATAAGTCTTCACCAACCGTGATGCGAAAGTTACTCGCTTTCGCCTCTCCAAACGTCGCGAATGCTGCGCCATGGAATTTGCGACACATTGAGCAATGGCAATGCCCCATATGTGGCTCAATATGATCGACTTGATATTGGATATTTCCACACAAGCACTGGCCTGTATATTTTGCTGTCGTTGTCATTATCCCTCATCCCTTTGCTGTTTATTTCACCACTCTATACTCAATCATCAAGAAGAAAAAGGTGCACGGTATCTTACTTTGCTTCGTATCCAAGGGGCGTAAAACCATCGTAACTAAAGGGTAAAATGTCTCAAACCTAACGCTCGACAAGCCCAATACAGAGGAATAGAATCCCCCTCCCACAGTCCGTGACTCAGTGAGTAGGTCAAAATGCTAAACAAAAAACCGACTCGCATGGATGCAATGAAAAACATTATCGAACAAGTGAAAATGGAGTTGCCACTTTACGAACCAGAGACCTTTATATGCGGCCCTGATAACAGCTGTATTGGTTGTCCGAAAAAGTTGCTGGAACTGGTAGACTCTGAGCTTTCCTATTGGGAATCTGAGATGTCTCGTGGTATTTCGCCACAGTTTGACGACATCCGACGTTTTGGAAAACTTTGTACCAACGTAAGGCGGGGATTGGTAAGAAACAATATTCTGCCTGCCTAGTAACTGGCTACCTTCTCAATCGCTTCATTCTCAATCGCTATAGTCGAACTAGCTACATCCCAAGAAGTGGCAGTGCTTTTCTCTGTTGGTAGGTAAACGCAACACCAATGCTTGTTCGCAATGCTGCTTCTGGAAAAGTACTACCACAATCAAACTGCAACTGGCGATTGCCAATGTAGTCAAAAGCGTTTGGTAACACCTCTCGAAACGTGTCGACGAGTTTGGTTTGGCAGTGAACAAAAACAGAAATGGAATTTGGTGCTTGCTCTGACCAAGCCAATCTCACTGCAGTGCCACCTTTAACCACATAGCTAAGCTCACCCCATTTAAGGCTTTCTTCCACATTTTTGTCTAAGCCGTTCGCTACATCAAAAATCAGTTCACGTATCTCCATTAGTCGCGATCTAATATGAGGAGGGTAACGATTAAACTTCGCTGTAATTTGTGGGGCAGTTCCTTCTGGGGTCATAACATCACGCCTTGTTAAAAAAACGCCCGACATATTGTCAGGCGTTTCCGATTATTCCATCATGAAAGACAACAAGATGTCTTCCAGCTCATCCCACGGTAATGGTGTTTTATCAATGAGTTCAACTCGCGACTCCACACCCGTTAAGCTGATCGGGTTTACGGATACCATTTGATTGACGACATTAAATGCGAACATGCCGTCATCCGTATTCATTACCGCCTTAACACGCTCGGCGTTCACATTGGCAAACAGGCCATAGAGTGAATCAAAAGGAAATACTGTTTTGGGTTCAAACACCCAACCACAACTGACGTATCCCTGCCCTTTATTCTCTTTACGGCGGAATTTCTCTCCTGGCGCAAGTTCAAAAGCTGGCATGTCGTCATCGTCGTGCGAGTGATGGTGAGCAAACTGCGCGTCTCTATCAATACGAGGTAGACCTAACCACTTGGGATCAAGTTGCCCCTGCTCAACGTATCCTGAGGTTTGCTTAGGGATTTCAGAATTGGCAACGTACGCGTCAAAGGCAGCAATATCTGCGGGGGAAGACAAGTCGATCTTGTTAGCGACAACAACATCAGCCAGTGCGAGTTGATCTTGGAAGTTTTGATTTTCCGTATAGCGAACATCGGCGAAATTACGTGGATCCACCAAGGTAATCGTCGCATTCAGCGCAATGTAGTTTTCATAATGCTCGGAGAGCAATTTACCAATGATGTCTTTTGGATGCCCTAGCCCCGTTGGCTCAATCAGTAAACGATCAGGGTTTTGTGCCAATAGCGCATTGATGCCGATGGCCATTGGTAGACCCGCGACACAACACATGCAGCCGCCCGGTACTTCTTTAACCAGCGCACCTTGCTCACTAAGGAATGCGCCATCAACACCCACTTCGCCAAATTCGTTCACGAGCACTGCCCAGTTTTCGTTATCAGGCTTTTGTTTAAGCATTGAAAGGATGGCGGTCGTTTTTCCCACGCCGAGAAAGCCAGTAATGATGTTCGTTGGTACCACTTTTGTTAGTTTTTCAGCCATTTTAAAATCCAAGCGCGCAAAGCAAACATGCGAATAGAAACAGTGTATCAAGACAACTCTTTGAGCAAAGAGATTTTTCTTCGCTTTACTATGCAATTCCATCATCTAGGCTTTTAAGCTTGTGATTAATGGTTGATATTTATACAAACATGAACCAATTGGTCATTCCTATATCACTAAAAGGGAAAGATGATTGGTGCGTTTGAACCTAGCTGATACTCTAAAAGTAATAAGAAGCTCACTCTTTTTTTAGGAGGAAGGGATGCTAAATACAAACACTGCCAAAGCAGTGATTGATCATGCCCTATTTTTAGGCGCTGATTTTGCGGAATTGTTCATTGAACGACATCACTCAGGCAGCGTGGAAGTGCTGTCCGGCGACGTCGACAAAGTGAACTCTGGTATTGATTTTGGGATTGGTATTCGACTTTTCTTTGGACATAAAGTCCTCTACGGATACACCAACAGTCAGGATGAAGAAAAACTAAAACGCGTCACTACCCTGCTCTGCGCAAAAGATAAACGCGACCAAATCGCCAATGCGGGTGCATTGAATCTGATCATGAATACAGATCGTCACCCAGCGACCATGCCGTTTTCCGTCGATAACCGCGTTGAAGAGAAGATTGCCTTTTTAAAACGTGTCGATGCAAAAGCGCGAGCAGAAAGCGACAAAATTTCTCAGGTAATTGGCCGTATCGCGCAACGCGAACAGCACATTGAAATTTTCAACTCCACCGGCTTACACATTCAGGATACCCGTCACTACACGCGTATTGCCTCGTCTGTGGTTGCAACCCTAGGTTCTGAGCAATCAACAGGGTATGAAGCACCGGGCATGTTATCTGGCTGGGAGTTTAACTCCAGCGTCGATCCTGAAGCGCTCGGCGAAATGGCGGCTAAACAAGCACTGATTAAGTTGGGTGCAAGTGCCTGCCCATCGGGTGAAATGCCGGTTGTTATCGGTAATGGCTTCGGTGGCGTTATCTTCCACGAAGCGTGTGGTCACTTGCTTGAAACCACATCTGTAGCGAAAAAAGCCTCAGTCTTCCACGACAAGATGGGTGAGATGATCGCCAACCCTGTTGTCAACGCTGTCGATAATGGCCTCCTAACCAACGAGTGGGGCTCCATCAACATTGATGATGAAGGCATGGAAACCCAGCATACGCAGCTCATCAAAGACGGTAAGTTGACTGGCTTTATGGTTGACCACATGGGCGGTTTGAAAACGGGCTATGAACGCACAGGATCAGGTCGTCGTGAATCCTACAAATATGCGCCAACCTCACGCATGCGCAACACCTACATCGAAGCAGGTGACGCTGAGTTTGATGACATGATCTCTGGCATTGAACGCGGTATTTACGCGAAGAAAATGGGCGGCGGTTCTGTACAGCCAGGTACTGGCGAATTCAACTTCGCGGTTCAAGAAGCCTATTTGATTGAAAATGGCAAAGTGACCACACCGCTGAAATCGGCAACGCTGATCAGCACAGGCCCTAAAGTACTGAAAGAAATCAGTATGGTCGGCAAAGACTTTGCGTTGGCTGCCGGTATGTGTGGCTCGGTAAGCGGTTCTGTCCCAACAACCGTGGGTCAAGCAGCGCTTAAGGTCGATAACATTCTTGTGGGAGGTGGCAGCTAATGAGTGAATTGAACAACCTAGAAAATGCCCTTGAGCAAGTATTGGAACTGGCCACCAAACAAGGTGCAACAGCAGATGTTATCGCATCAAGCAGCGAAAGCTTTAGCTTGAAATCTGACCAAGGTGAACTGTCAGAATATAAGGTAACAGCAAGCCAAGTTATTGGTGTACGTGTGATTAAAGATGAGCACGTCGCCATTAGTTATTCTGAATCTTTAGAGCCAGAAAGCCTTGCTCAAATGGTGAACCAAGCGCTAACGAACGCAAGCTACACCAAGAAAGATGCGTTTCAGAAAATCCGCGCTGAAGGTTTAACCCTAAGAACCGAGCAGCCGGAAATCTACCAACAAGACAACGCAACGCCAGAGCAGAAAATTGAACTGGCCTTGTCGCTTGAACGTCAGATCCGCGAAAAGCCACTGGCGAAATCAGCGCCGTACAACGGCTATAGCGAAAACAGCGCTCTTGTTTTGCTGGGCAATACACTCGGTACCCGCTGCTCGCATCAAGAGCGTACCTTTAGTTGCTACACGGCCGCACTGATTGACCATAACGACAAGCAAGCCATGCATGTCGCGGCCTCAATCGCCAGAACGTTTGACGGGTTAGCGCCTGACAAAATCATCAACGATGCTTATGAGATGGCAGAAGCCTTGCTGGAAGGTGAGCCCATTGCAACCGGACAGTATTCTGTCATCTTCGAACAAGACTGTTTGAATGATGTATTGGGCGCATTTGGCAGTTGCTTCTCTGGTGAATCCGCTAAACGTGGTACAAACCCTTGGCGTGACAAGATTGGTGAGCAGGTGATGAGTCCGCTACTGACCTTCAAAGATATGGCGTACATGCCAGGTGGTTTTTCCATCAAAGCATTTGACGGCGAAGGTTTTGCAACTTCTGACACACCGCTCATCGAAGAAGGTAAGCTCGTTGGGTTGCTACACAACTCAGCTACAGCCGCGCACTTTGGCGCAGCGCATACCGCCAATGCTGGTCGATCTGCGAAGGGAACACTAAGCGTGTCATCCCGCCACGATGTGATCTCTGCTGGAGCAAGCAGTGAAGCGGAAGTGACAGCGGGCGAATATCTTGAACTCGTAGAACTGCAAGGTGTTCACTCTGGTGCTGATGCCATTAGTGGTGAGTTCTCCTTTGGTGCGAGCGGTTTCTTGTGCAGAGACGGGAAACGCTTGAAACCCGTTCGTGGTATCACGGTGGCAGGTAACTTCTACACCATGATCAAAGAAGTTGAGGCAGTTGGAAACACAGTCATTCCAAACTACGACGGCTGTTTTTTTGCGCCTTTGATTCGCTTTGCGCGATTGAATGTCGCCGGTAAATAGCTGATTCAGACGCCCCTCTCTGGGGCGTTTTTTCCTTTGAGCCATTTCGCATTACGACAATCAACCTTATTCTCAAAGTAACAAAGCGTCCCCCGCCTCTCAGCCAAAATACACAAAATCAATTTAACCTTCTGTTTTTTAAAAAATAAAAAGTAGGCACTAATTATGCTTGTGATGTTTGGAACCATCATTGGAGGCTTTGTATGTCGTGGAAGAAAATGCTCATCGCGAGTATCTATATTGTCAGCACTTATACTTATGCGTTAACTGCACAGGACTTGGAGTTTGAATCAGGCTCGGACGCTTCTAACTATTCAGCACTGGGCAAACCCAACGACGTTTACTCAATTTCAGGCCAACTCCCGCAGGACACTCTCGATAACGTATATTCAATGCTTCCCGAAGGCAGCACAGTTAACAGCGACTATATCGCTACAGGAAAATATTCAAGTATTGATATCGACGATGAACTAGCAGGTGCACCTCACGCATCAGCACGTGTTACCTTCTTAAACGAAGGTGCTGGTTATCGAAACGTGTTGGGCTATTTTGTCTACGACACTGATAACCCTCCCGCTTCAATAGATGACGTGCCGACACACATGATTATCTTTCCAAACGCATCCAAGCCGAATCAAGGCGAACTTGTGGAAGGTGATACCATCGACCTCGACGTTGAACTCACCGCAGGTCAAACACTTGGCTTCTTCATTATTTCAAACGGCTGGGGATGGAGTTCAGGTTACAATAGCATTCCTTCGCTGGGTAAATTTGGCACTCCTTTCTACAGCTTCCCTGACTTGAATCCAGAGGCCACCGCAGAGTATCGCAGGCATAACGTCGCATTTATTGATACAGAAAACGACTTTTTGGTTCTTGCTTTTGAAGACATCAAGCGACCTAAAGGTGACAATGATTTCAATGACTTAATATTTACTGTAGAAATCACACCTTTTCAGGCGATTGATGGTGTAAATCCCGATGGCTCAACCGATGCCAAATATGAGGTACTCACGCAGCAGAACAATCCCGATGTTACCGTGACCTCTGTTTACCCGAGTTCAGATGGATATGCGACATTAGCCTTCGAAGACAACTGGCCATTGAAAGGTGACTACGATTTCAATGACGTCGTATGGCGGTATCGAATCACAGAAGAGTTGAATGGTCAGCGCGAACTAAAAAGCATCTCAGCAGACTATACATTACAAGCAATGGGTGCGGGTTACTCGAACGGTTTTGCTGTACACATGCCAAATGTTGATCCCAGTAATGTCGCTTCAGTATCGTTAACGCGCAATGGTGTTGCCGTAACCCACACCATCCAGCAATCAAACGCGGGTGAAACCGTGCTTATCGTTTCGGAAAACCTTCGTGATGACTTAGAACCACTTGGTGTTCTCACTGAAAGTTGCCCGTTCTACCGAACTCAAACAGCCTGTGTCGACTCACAACTAAGTCGGCTTGATTACCAACTCAATGTTGAGCTAATCACTCCTGTCGCTCGTGCAGTTGTTGGCTACCCGCCTTATGACCCTTTCATTTTCGCTTCAACTGGTATTTACCATGGAGACTTTGCCGCTTTCCCACCAGGAATTAGTTGGCAGCTACACCTAAAACAGTTCGACGGTACCAGTGATATAAACAATGCATTCTTCAATATACATGATGACAACTCCGGCGGTTCAGAATCCTTTCTGACAGAAAATAACATGCCTTGGTCAATCAATATTCGAGATGAATGGAGCCATCCATTGGAAAACACCGACATCAGCCATGCCTTCACCACTTTTGCGGACTGGGTAACAAGCAGCGGCGAAACCAACACTGCATGGTATGAGGCAGCAACGTCCAACAAAGTCATCGCCCCACTGGCAGACGAGGATTAATACAATGAACAAGATATTGAAGAAATTGAGTTTGACTGCCCTGCCGCTGATTTTAACTGCATGTGGTGGAGGCGGAGGTGGTGACGCATCAGGCGGATCCGCTGGCGGTACAGCAGAAACAGGCAATACAGGTGGAAGCGACGTGACATCGTCGTCTCCATCTCAGGAAGCCACAGCGCTAACCAATACTGATGACATTGTGGCAGCACGTGCGTTTAAATTCTGTATTGGCCAAACCATTCAATTAAACGTCAACTACAGCGGCACCACATCTGGGGCGCTCCACATTTTCTCGCAAGCGGATTACATCCACGCAAACGGCGATGTCGATGTTGACCCGTTGTCGCGAATCACAACCATTTACCCAGATTTGACCACAGGCGTGGATATCGAAGTCAATGGTAATTGGGAGCAGTTATACGCTAGGTGGGTGCCAATGAGCAGTAGTGAATCCGAGCAAACCTTGGTCATCAATCTTGACCAATCGAGTAGTTCCTACCTTGTATCATTAGACTGATTAATCACGTTACTCTCAGGCATCTATACTTGTCATAAGCGCCTACTTTGATGGGCGCTTTTTCATCAAGGAAGAGCAATGCAAGATACTCGATTAGAGACGCCACGGTTAAACCTTAGGCGTCTCAACGAAAATGACACGACGTTTATTCATCGCTTGTATAACACCGATGGATTTTTGCGCTTTGTCGGTGACAAGAACATCCGAAGTGATATAGATGCCGCCGTTTATCTTCGTGCCACGCTCATACCCATGTATGCACAAGCCTACATGGGATTATTTGCCGTCGAAGAAAAAAAGAGCAAACTACCTGTCGGTATATGCGGGTTGATCAAAAGAGATACGTTGGACGACATCGACTTAGGGTTTGGATTTTTCCCAGAATACGAGGGGAAAGGCTACGCCTCTGAATCCGCAAAAGCGGTGATAGCATTAGCGCAAAACGCGCTCGGGGTTACCCAGATTGTTGCGATTACCCATCCTGATAATGTTCGCAGTTTGGCGCTGCTTTATCGGCTGGAGTTTACGCTTCAATCTGGCGTTGAGACTGAGCCTGACTTTCTGCTACTCAAGCGTCAATTAGTAACCCAAAAACGCAGTGTAGGATAACCATCATTATTTTGGTTACCATTGTAAGGTGCGCAAAGTGCTCAAGGCGCTCAAGGTAAAATTACAACAGCATGTCATCTTCGATTGGGATGAAACGATCAACGCTATTGACTAGAGCATTCGCCGTCAGCGTAGGTACACCAAATACCACGGCATCTTTACCATAACCTTCTCGAACACGATCCATGAGCAAGGCAAAATCTCCATCACCCGACAGGAGCACCACCATATCAACGTTCGGTGCTGTTTCAATTACATCAATGGCAATACCCACATCCCAGTCACCTTTACTACTGCCATCACTGCGCTGGATAAAGGGTTTTAATTTCACATCAAACCCGATGTGACGGAGTGCATCTTGGAATTTAATTTGCTGATCATCATCTCGGCGAATCGCATAAGCCGTTGCTGACACGACCTCACCCATATGCGCAAGGTTCTTCCACAATAAGCGATAGTTAAACTGACGACCATAGGCTTGTCGAGTTGTGTAGTACACGTTTTGCACATCAACGAACACAGCAATTTTTTTCAACGGATGACCTTTGCGGATGAGTGGAAATCAAGCCAAATCATAACACATTCGCCCGCAACAAAAGGGAATTATGATTGTCCAATAATTTGCGCAAACGCTTGTTTCAACGGATCACTTTTTAGCACTCGTCCATGCCCTAGCCCTTCCGTCGCTACCAAAGAAACGTGAGTAAATTCTGTTGCCTGTTCTGACACAGAAAACGGCGCAAATCTGTCCCCTCTATCATGAACGATCGTAACGGGTGACTGACGTTGCCCTAGCTTTTCGAACGGGTCAATACTCTCAATCGTGGTGTTATATCGTTTGCCAACATCTGCCACAACAGCATGAAACAGTTTCATCGAATACCCAGAGGCTTCTACCGTACCAAACAAGTTTTCCCAGTATTTTAGTACTGGCGCCACCAGAATAATGGGTTTCCCTTTCAACGCTTGATGTTCACTTTCGAGCAGCGTAGCCCCACCCATCGAGTGAGCAATCACGCCTTCGACTTGTTCTTGTTGATTCAATATACCATCCAGAGCACTCAGAAATGCGGGAATGCTTCCCTCTTTACCTTCGCTTCTTCCATGCCCTGGGTGATCATAAGCCAATGCGGTATAACCTGCCTCTGCGATATACTCCATCAGAGGGAAGAATTGATTTGCCGATCCTGACCAGCCATGAGTTAACACCCAAGTCGGTCCGCAACCGAGCTTATAGGTCATCATTTTCCCTTCAGCCGTACCCAATGCCTCAATGACCATACCACTCGGCGTAGGGTTGTTCTCTTTCCCTTTGGCCGGTGTCAGGAAAATACGACGCGCCGTTTTAAGCGCATGGTTTGGCGCAATACGATGATGAAGTCGAGAGCCAACATTCAACGCACTCCGTCGAAAACTGAATCGTTTGTTTTTCCCAAAGTATATTTTGCTACTCATGTTGTTATCCTTTTTAAACCAAACTCTAAAAACACACGGCTCAACACGTTAAAGTGGCCCATGAAATAGTACGGTCGTGCTTTTTGTGGGCAAAATAACGATTACAATTGATGCTCTGATTGCATCAACAATCAGCAGTGTTTCTACAAATTGCGTCGTCACAAGCAAAGTTATTGTTTTTTTGCCCGCACCCTCGTAAACAGCTCATCAATACCGGTCCAGAACTTTTGACCACCATCAGCTTCAAGCCCCAATGTTCTGAATAAATGGCTACTCAAATACAGTCCATACAATTCATAGACGGTTTGCCAGCAATCAAGGTCACGCTTAAACTCTCCTAATTCAATGCCTCTTTCGAATTGAATATGGAGATAGTTCAGCCACTTTTTAATCGTCACCTCAAGAACCTGCTGCATCGGATCGTCTCCAGAATGACTTTCACGCCATGCATCCAGAAACATACAACTGCCTTGAAAAGAGCCATTCCAAGTGAGCCAGTTGTCCAACATATGTCGGATCTTAGCTTCGATGGAACAATGTGACGCATCACGGCACGGTACAATCACACGTTCAGCAAATCGTTCGCCCGCATATGCCACCACTGCGGCTTGAAGGTTGCTCCTCGCATTAAAATGGGCAAACAATCCACTTTTTGACATGCCAACACGCTTTGCAAGCTCTCCAATGGTCAAGCTCTCAAGCCCTTCTCGACTCGCCATTTCAAATGCGATTGACAGTATCTGTTCTCTTGTCTGTTTTTTCTTGCTCATCACTGACTTCTGTTTTGCGGCAATACCCAAGCTACTTGAAAATGCTTGAGTATATTCATTAATAGCACGAACGTTCGATTTATCAATCAAAGATACTCTGGTCAGAGTAGTCGACCTTATATCTTAAGAGAGCTTAGCTGCTGTTTAATGAGCCGCAGGTCTCTCTTTTGGCCGTTATCTCTATCCATATTCAAGAATTGCAGATCTTGCGGGGCTAGAATGGCTAACGCGTCACGCCATCATCAGCAAAATGACACGAACTAAAATTTGTCGGCGAAATTTGCTACAGAGTACGTTAGCGTTGGCGGAAAATGGAAACGAATGAATAGGGAATAAGCATGGAACTACAGGCCAACCTGAGAATGATGGCGCGATACAATCAGCGTATTAACAGCAGCCTTCTCGACATATGTGGACAACTTAGCGAAGAACAGCTGAACCAAAACACACTCTCGTTCTTCCCAAGCGTGCTTGATCACTGGAATCACATCATGTTTGGTGATCTCATCATGCTTCAGCGACTTGCAGCCAATAAAGTCGGTGGACTCGATGACACATCACTCGAACAATTTCCTGTTTCGCGCAAAGTCGACGACACATTTGCATCAACACTTGCTAGCTTCATTCCGCTCCGACATCTATTGGATACCATTATCTGTGAAATGGTTGAACAACTAACTGACGACGTCACCTCTGAGCCGTTTCATTACACTAATACTGAAGGACAACGCCTTACCAAGCTGGTTGGGGAATATTGTCAGCACCTATTCAACCACCAAACCCACCATCGCGGGCAGCTCACTTGTATATTGAGCCAGTTTGGATTGGACTATGGCTGCATGGATTTACCCATTGTGGTACCCGAAGGCGGCGCTATCTAAATACACATGCATCGAGAAACCAATCTTATTGACTCACTCAATTTCTTCAACGTTTGTGTTCGGTTTTGCATAACTTAACCGAGCTAAACGGTGCGTATCGTGATAGCTGTCCAGACCTGAAATCGCAACCGTCTTAAGTGCTTCAATATCAATATAACCATCGGCGGTGATGGCCTTTTCATCCACCAGCACCTGAACGACCTCCCCAATGATCAACTCCGTGTCGTTGATTGCCAAGTTCTGCACCTCACGCACTTCCAATGCAAACTTTACGCGACTCTCTGCAACATAGGGTGCTGCCACTCCATTTACGCATTCTGGTGTCAGCCCTGCTTCAACGAACTCAGACACCTCTGCGGGATATCGCGCAGACGTCTGATGCGCCTGCTTCCACATATCTGCAGAAACTTGATTAATGGTGTACACACCTGTTGCTTGAAGATTTTCCAAGGTGTCACGCGTCACCGTATGCGGGCGACTGATCATTCCCACCAACGGTGGATTTGCGCCGATGTGAAAAACTGAACTAACAATGGCGAGATTGTGATTACCTTTGCCGTCGGTTGTGCCGATTAGGTTTGCGCTTTTGAAACCAGAAAGGCTATTGATGAATTTGGCACGGTAGCGATCGTCCATTGCGATGATGTCTGCTGTATTCAATTTCATGATTATTTCTTTTTGTATGTGTGAGAAATTCAATACAGCATTCTGCCTTTTTTCGATCAACGCAATCATGGGAAATACACAACAAATAAAGTGAGTTAGGATGAAGCATTGGCTCTATACCAAAGCAATCTGCTCTCACCTCTCAAGCAATGACAAGGACAGTATGAACGGCGTAACGGGATTTCTCACTCGGACATGTAAAGACAGCGTCAACGTTGCCACAACACTTTATAAAATCATGATCCCTACCATCATCGTGGTTAAGGTTTTTGAAGAATTTGGTGGTGTTATTTGGTTTTCAAACGTTATTGCACCTCTCATGCAATTTGTTGGATTACCAAGTGAAATGGGTTTGGTATGGGCCACGGCAATGTTCATCAATATTTACTCAGCGTTGGTGGTACTCATTAACTTCGATGTACCAATGACGGTGGCTCAAGCATCCATTCTGAGCAGCATGATTCTACTCGCCCATTCAATGCCAATCGAAGTGGGACTGGCGAAAAAATCTGGCGTCTCAATTTGGTGGACAATTTTGAGTCGCGTCGGCGGTGCGCTGCTTTTTGCGTGGATATTAAAACTCATATACCAAGCAACAGGGTCGCTACAAGATCCTGCACAGATGATCTGGCAACCATCTAATTCTGGCGACGTATCATTAACCAATTGGGCGATCAATCAAGTGCAAAATCTTGCGATTGTGTTCGTCATTATCTTTGCGCTGATTTTCGTACTCAACCTGCTCAAAGTACTGGGTATTGAACGCTTAATTGCCAAGGCACTTAGCCCCTTTTTACGTTTGCTTGGTATTAGTCGCGAAGCCACAAATCTGACACTAATTGGTATCACGCTTGGCCTTTCTTACGGCGGAGGTCTATTGATCAATGAGGCAAAAAAAGGACACATTCCACCACGTGATATTTTCACTTCAATCACACTACTTGGGCTATTGCATAGCCTCATCGAAGACACATTGTTAATGCTTGTTATTGGTGCAGATTTCAACACCATTTTCTGGGGAAGATTGGTATTTGCGCTAGTGCTCGTTGCCGTGATTTCTCGTATGGTCCGGTTAATCGATGGAAAACGCTGTGAGCGATTATTCTACCGTTCAGTAGCCTGTTAAAAACGAAAACTAAGCTCTAACGATAGCGCCTCAGGTGAGGCGCTGTAACTCAAGCTTTTTCGTCACCTTCGATGGTAACCTTCCCCGTTCGTTTACCTGCTTTCGCTAAATCTCTAAACCATCACGTCCAATGGTAACCCAGCCAGGTACGCCGTTCTCCATCAGCCACCGGTCAAGATCATGGTTAAGATGGGTGATAATAAATTCTTTTGGATGCAGCTTTTCATTCAATTGACGTGCCGTTTCCAAATTACTGTGATTTTCGTTATCACTGTCTGGAGGAAAAGAGCAGTCCATCACTATGGCATCTAGAGGAGGTCGCTCCATTAGCCAATCTAATGTTTGTGCTGGCAAACCATTGCTGTCGGTCAAATACGCTACGCTCATAACCCCATATTCAAATACGAACCCTATGGTAGGGCGGGAATGCTTCATCGCGAGCGGCGTGATCGTTAGTCGATTAATATGAAATGATTCGCCATGCTTTAATAGCGGTTTAAAGTCCAAACATCCCGAATGCTTCAGCAGATCAGCACAACCTTGCGGATCATCCGGACACCAGACGGGAATAGGCGACGTGTTACCCCACCGTAAGTGAAACAAGCCTTGGACATGATCAACATGAAAATGGGTAAGCAGGAAACCATGGTAGGTTCCGGCGGCAAAACGGGAATGCAAATCCATCATTCCAGCATCAATCAACAGGCGCTCCTTTACACCACCTCGACCCCATTCAAGCATGGCCGAACACGGTTTTCTTTCAAACGCAGCCTGCTCCCTCGCCCTATTGCATGCGATACATTCGCATCCGTACAACGGAACGCCTCCTGCGGCTGCTGTTCCCAACAACGTTAATCTGAGCATCTATATTCCCAAAAAATAAATTAAAGAGCGTCCGTTCACCAAATCAAGCTTGGTCATATATACCCAAGTAACCGAAGTGATAGGATTTAGCATCCTTTGTTGAAGTTATGAGCAATGCATACCTTGTTCGTTATCGTGATCTTTTCAAAACAGGATGACATCGAGAATAACATCAATAAATCAGCCCAGAGAGCCTATCAAATCGACCTTTTTCAGGTTACTAGGGGATATCAGTGTCCGCTCAATATAGTTGGGATTGATATGTAGAGGCAGCCCTTTGAGCGCAAGTCGCCGAGTTCAGTCCAACGCTCTAGTCACGAGCCAAAAACCACAACAACGCGACAAATGAACTCTCGTACATGTTAACTGAGATCTATGTCATTCTGTTTTAAACGTGCTTTTAAAACTCTTGACGAACAGAAAGGAATTCACTGCAAGTCTCTTAGAGGAAAGTGCGGTTAAAATGAGCCAAGTTTACGGCAATCTATCTTAGAAGGATCTACGAAGGAAACGGGGTCGACGACAGGGAGTGATTGCGAAGTCTGAGCGCTGTGGCAATATAGCGAGAACAGCTTACTAGCCCAAACATCATGTACTTCATCAATAAAATCATGCACCTCAACCACGCAATCATCTATAAAGATGCCGCTAAGGTGCGAGAATGGAGACCGAAGAATTGGTGTTAGTAACTCACACGAATTTCAACTTCATATGGGGTTTTCAACTGAACGGACTCACCACTGCTTTCAATCATTTCACTCGCCAATACTTCGCCAGAAAATTCGGTCTTTCTGTTCTCAATCATGTCCTGCCAAATATGGTCAAGGTTCAAAACCCGTGCAGCGCTAAAGCCTTCAAGAGTTAGCCTGACACAGTGTTGCCAATCATTACCTTTGCCTGATTTTTCATACTCCGTTCCAGCACTAGCAATAGATCTTTTCGATATAACTGCGACAGCAAACTCAGCAACTTCCTGTTCTTTCCATGTTTTCATCGAGCGCGCCTCTAATATTTACAGGGTGAATATCATATTCATTTAACATTCTCTTGAAAAAATTATAGACACTTATTTGCATATTGTTTTTAGATTAAGTTCGATTGCTTGGCTAGATAGGACTAATGATTGGCTGAAGCACAACGCGCTCCACATCGAAAGGAAAATAGAAAAAGGCAGGGTAAGGAAATACTGAGTAGATCTTAACGGCGCCACCAGGTGGCTAAATGCAACAGAGCAAAAAGGCCATGTCCGTAGATATACGCTTCAATTGCGCCAACAGCTGCTTTATGAATCGACAAAAAATCTGGTGCCAACGTACTACCTTTAGCAAACAATACAAACCACCACGATCCCGTAAAAATAGCCAAGAACAACGCGAGCAAACCGAGACCTTCGACGGTTGCGGCCAACCCACCATGTTGAGGCTCTGGCAGATGCCATTTAACCAAAGCTCGAATATCTTGCTGAATCGCCGCAAACCTCCCATATGCCCAAGGGTAGAGGTCCGACAAATGGCGTCGATTGATAACAACAATGAAAAATATCAGGCTTACGAACATCAAACCGAGTCCGCCATACATGTGTAATTCATCGACAAGAGTGATCTGAGTGTGTGTTGTGTCGCCATGGACATGCATACCAAATGACGTGGCTATTTGATAGATCACCCATGTCATGGTCAGCATATGCAACCACTTTTCGGATTTTGGGAGTTGAGAAAAAAGGTAAGAGAGCCCTCTTAGCGTCTTGTTGCCAACATCGTGATTCATCATTTCTAGCTTATTTGGTGGCCCAAACAAAAGTATATGAAGGATCAGACTCCTCTAAAGTCATGGTTACGAGACAAAACTGAATCTTGAAAAACAAAAATCGGCAACCAAAGGCTACCGATTTCTATTATCACGTTAAGCGTTTAAGCTTGTGATATGCCCAAACAACCTGAAGATGCAGGATTCAGGCTGTTTACGTCATCCTAGCATTACTGGCCTGCATTCATCGCCTTAAGCTTGTCACCAACAGGGCCAGAAAAATTATAGCCGTCATGTTGATCCCAATTAATCGACCACGTCATCACGCCACCAAAGTTCGGATAGTTAAACGCAGGAACAACGGTGCCACAACTTGTGCGTTTGGTTAAACAATCTAGTGCATCAACGATGTTACGTGTTGGCGCTTGGCCGGAATTGGCAGAGCTTGGTCCTGACGGTAGACCAATAGCAACTTGATCATCTCGAAGCGGCATAAACTGCGTACCATTTGCCAATTCAAATCCTTCGACCAACATCTTAGACTGGGCAACCATCATATCTACAGAGCCTTCCGGTGCTGCACCTGTTAGATACGGGTTAGGCAAACCACCATTGTTATAAAGCTGAACATGAAGCAGATCAAGCGTATCTCGCAATGCATCAATCAACGGAATGTAAGCGCCCCAAATACCAGTATACGCTACCATACCACCCTGAACATATGGGTGTTCAGGTGCCATTGTCAAGTACATATCTCCGCCCATGTTAGCTTCGATTTGTTTCAATGCACGTGGCAATCTTGCCTGAATTTCAGAGCCATGAACCAGGTTAGAGCCGCTTTCTAGGTCAATATCCAGCCCATCAAATCCCCACTCTTTAATGATGTCGGTTAGGCTAGAAACAAACGCCGCTTCGTCGGCATCAGTGTTAAGTGTAATGGTGCCTTCCGCTCCGCCCAAAGACAGAACAAACACTTTTCCTTTCGCCTGCAACGCTGCCATTTCTTGCTTAAACACTTGCGGATCTAGCGGTGCACAACTGCTACGAATATCGCCGTTGTATAGATTGAAATGCACAGTACCGTTACTATTGCGGTCGTTTTCCGCAAATGCGATATCTATAATATCCCATGCTTCCGACATTTCGCTAAGCTTCAACGGACAACCCGCACCATTCACGAAGTTATGCCAGTAGCCAATCAACTTATGTTTTACCGCTGATTGTTCGAACACCTTCACTGTCACACCCTGCGTTGAAGCTGTTAAGCCGCTGCTGTCCGTTGCCAAAGCTGACACGGTGAAGCTGCCCACACCGCCAGGCGTCCAGTTTGCGCTGTATGGCGCACTGGAATCCGTTGCGACGACCGAACCATCAACAAGGAAATCGACTTTAGTAACGCTACCACTAAGCGCACTCGCTTCTGCCGAGAGTGACACGACTTTACCTAAACCAAATGAACTGCCCGCAGCAGGAGACGTCAAGCTCGCCACTAATGGCTGATCACTCACGTTAACCAGTACACCTGCGGTTCCCGTGTTTCCTTCGTTATCGGTGGCCACCGCACTTAGGCTCAGTTCTCCCAAACCTTGCGCTAACCAATTCACGCTGTAAGGTGCTGTTGTATCAACACCAATGCTTTGTCCCGCAGCAAAGAACTCAACACCGTCTACACTTCCATCAGCATCCGTTGCATCGACCGATACCATCAGCGATTCACCGGCAAGCAGCGTGGCATTATCTGATGGCGCAGTGAATGTGACGGTGGGAACAATGGCGCAGATACCTAGCTCGGTCCAAGCGTCTGTCCAATATTGACCATTTTTCGGTTCATATGCCCAAGCAGAGCTCGAAGAGCACCAGCCTGCAACATCACATTGATATTTATAATTACCGTTTTGGACAATCGCGCCAGCGGCATAAGAGGTTCCAGCTTTGTATGTTGGAACGCCAGCACAACCACCGCCCACAGCTTCACCAGCAACATTTACAGTGACTTCACCCGCCCAAGCAGAGAGACCATCTTGATCAATCGCTTTGGCATTAAAGGTGTGACTGCCTTCTGTCGCTAACCAGCTCAATTCGTAGGGATCAGTATCGTCTTTACCAACCAATTGGTTATCCACATAAAAATCTACACTCGCGATCGGACCATCAGCGTCTGATGCGGTCGCTTGCAGCAATACGTTGTCACCCACTTTGAGTTGTGACGTGCTGATAGGGTTAGTCAATTGTGCCGTTGGCGGGAAACCAAAATCAGCAGGAACAACGCTGACCTGCACGCTCTGCTCACTGCTTGCGCCTTCGTTGTCTGTTACCACCGCTTTGATCGTGAACTGCCCTTCTGTGGCGAGCCACTCCAAGGTATATGGTGCGACATTTGCCACACCAACACTTGAACCATTCGCGAAGAATTCCACGTCACTCACCGAGCCATCAGTGTCTGATGCGGTTGCTGAGAGAGAGATGGTGTCACCGTCTGTAAATTGGGCATTATTGAGTGGGGAGGTGACTGAAACTACAGGGATAGCGTTACCCGTGGTGGAACATTGACCTAAAGCTTCCCATTCTTCCCATGGGCCTGAGTTCTCAGCTGGATTCTTTCCAGATGTCCACCACTTAGCTTTAAAGGCATTTCCTTGATGAGTGACTTGTGTGCCGCCGTTGTATACGTCTTTCGTATCCCACGTAGGTAGAACGTTACAATCTACCGCCCACGCAGGCATTGCTGCCGTGATACTCAAAGCGACAGCTGAGTAAACCATTGTTTTGCGCATAATGAATTTCCTTATTCGATAATAAGATACAGAGGATTTCCACTTTTTTCTTTCCGTGAAATATCCCAAACCCATCATGGTTAAATTTCATGCTTCCCTCCAAGTCTTGTGCGCGTTTTTTGTTCACATTTGCTACATCATTTCAAAGCTGCGGCGCAATCAATTCAGTTATATCATTCAAAATTCAGACATCAATACGGTTTAATTTTCTTAATGTCTCATTGACTGCACTGATGACAACGTGCGTTTTGGGTTATCACTTATACCTAAACAAGGAAGGTTTACTGGCCGATAAAACCGTAAGTAAAGGAAATGCAATCATGATGAAATGCAACAAGTTCCTCAAAGGAATATCCCTGTCGGTCGTTTGGATAACCCTGTCCATTTGCTCAGTGTCGGCCAATGAAAACGCAGCTGAAGTATGGCGCTTCGGTCTCGAAGAAATTGAGGGGTCGGTTCAGGATATCTACGCACAAGCATTCAAGCGCAAAATAGAAGACAAATCTCAAGGAGAGATCGTCGTAGAAATATATTCCTACGGCATGTTGGGTGAATCAGAAGATTTAACAAACCTGACGGCCAATGGCACGCTTCAATTGACTCATGCTTCAGTGGGTATTCTAGGCGCACAGATCCCCGAAGCACAGGTGTTCACCATCCCCTATCTGTTTTCCAACAACGATGACCACAATCAAGCCGTGCTCGCCAACAACCCTGCCATATACGAAATACTCGGTAATGCCCTTATCGATCAAGATCTGCGCTTGATGACACTCTACCTTGAAGGCGACATGGTTTGGTCGACCAACAAACTTATACGAAAACCAAGCGACTTCGCCCAGTTTAAGATGCGAGTCATGAACTCATCATTAGTGATAAAAACCTTTGAGTTATTAGGTGCGACAGCTATCCCAATGCCTTATTCACAGGTGTATGGCTCGCTGCAAGCCCATATCGTAAATGGTCAAACCAACCCGATTTTTTCGATTGAAGAGATGAAATTCTATGAAGTAACGGAGTATCTGATATGGGCTGGACAGCAGAAATTCACGACCTCCGTGCTGGCAAATCAGGCGTGGTATTTAGCTTTACCTGCACCACACAAACTTATTCTCAACGAGACTATTGAAGAGCTCACACCCTATATTTTTGAGCAGCAGATTGCGCTTAACAACACCCAATTAGCGGCCATCAAGAAGTCAAAGCCAAGTATGGCGTTAATAAGGCTGACGAAAAAGGAACAAGCCTTGTTTAAAACGATATCTACGCCTATTCGACAGCAATTTATTCAGAACAGTGGACAACCCGGTCAGCGTTTACTTGAAGCATTAGACAAGGCGTTAGCCACTGAAAAATAAAGGGGGTCGCCCGTATGTAAGCAGCAATACTTAAACAACCTTGTGTGCGCTTATATTTACTATCATCACTTTCTATCAAAATAGGCACGTTAATCTGAAGTGATGGTGATTCAGGTATACAATACAAAGAGTTCGCGTTGGGTTTTAAGGTGTTACTGAATTGAAAGTGGTCAGCTATTTCGTTTTTGCGTTCGTTATTACGTTCACATCAAATGAAGCTTTTGCAAACAAAAAGAACCTTGAATTTGTCGATGCTATAAAACTGCATGGCTACATCGATGGTTACGGCAACCTACGCCTCAAAAATTCTAATATGACGCAACTCCCAGAGCCACTCGATGTAAAAGGCTTCCTCGATATTCAAGGCAGTAACATTACTCAATTGCCTGCAGAACTCACCGTTTCAGGCTATCTAAACGCTTCACACTCGTCACTCACTCGCGTACCGAAAGTGGATGTTGGTGGCTACATGAATTTCACTGGTTCAAAAGTTGCGGCTCTGCCTGCTGGATTGAAGGTAAAGGGAGACTTAAGTTTGGTTGATACGCCGATCACAGCACTACCAAGGCGGCTTAATGTACAAGGGAATCTGTATTTATCGAACACGCGTATTGCTAGCCTTCCGCCAGATCTGCGTGTAGGAGGCGACCTTTATCTGAGAGGAACTAACGTGAAAACAATTCCTGAGTCGGTACGTATTGGTGGCAAGGTTTATCGGTAGTCTCTCACGCTACGCCACTTTTTTCGCATCGCGGAACTGTGCCATTTGAACAGAGTGGAGTTTTCTTCGCAGTGCAATCCCGTAGCGATACATCTTGCGCCCTTTTATCCTCTTCTCGCCTTTGTGTTTAATCACAACGAAGAAATTGGGCATAGAATTGACTCTTAGCTCACACTGGCCTTCATCTAGCTTCCATTCAGAAACAAAACCAATGCCCTTCTCAGAAATATCTGTGATGGCAATATTCACGCACGGCAAAAACTTATGAGCCCAAAGCAATTGCCCTTTTACTCGTGGATTGCATATAAACCGCCGCCAACGGCGTACTTCTTTCATCAGTGAACCAATTGCAGCATATCAATTGATGACATATTAACAAGCTAAGCGTCGCTCGTTCGATACAAAGGTGAGACAGAAAATCACTCAGTTTTACTCGTCAGGAGCCGCCTCATACAACTCCAATGGCAACCCATCAGGATCGCTAAAAAACGTAAATCGTCTAGACGTATACGGGTCAATACGAATGGGTTCACAATCCACGCCTTGCCGTTTCAACTGCTTCACCACCCGCTCAACGTCCACACATTGAAACGCTAGATGCCTTAGCCCTTGCGCTTCGGGATAAGATGGCCTTTGGGGACTATTGGGGAAGGAAAACAGTTCCAACTGTCTGCCATCTGGCAAACCGATATCCACTTTCCATGAGTCTCTTTCGGCGCGGTAATGCTCATCCAGCAAACGTAAACCCAACACATTAAGATAGAAATGCTTTGCTCGCTCAATGTCGCTCACAATCAACGCAACATGATGTACACCAGAAATCATACTCATGACTTTCATACCCACAAAATTTGCCAACAGGTGGCAAAATTTACCACCAACGATACTGCATTCAATCAGAATCAATCAGACTCTTTTATATTGTACTTGTAATTCAAATAGTTAAGTTATTTTAACTATTGGCATCGAGTTTGCTAATCATTTAGGTATGTCATAAACAAGATCCGATGCACCAGATTGCAAGCCAGAACGGCTGCCACAGGGAGTTTCAGAATGTCAGTACCCAATCGAAAACACCAGTACATGTTTGGCTTTACGATTTTCACCATAGGTTTCATCGCCGGAGTCGCTGTGCTGACACACGCATTCAACTAGCCAACCTCGTCGTTTGTTTCAGGCTGGATTGACGTGATTCGCCTTCATGACAGTGAACGCGAATGGCACTATATACATTCGGTTCTTCCGCAGCTAAGGTGATGAAATAACGTTTCTTAGTGTCAGGAAGCCAAATGTCCGCGATCGATTTCAGCAAAAAAGTTAGTCTCGCCCGCCCTCACCCATTTGGAAGCGATCTACAAAGAGCTTTAGAAAGTGATCGGGGACGCATTATCAATTCAGCCCCAATACGTCGCTTACAGCAAAAAACCCAAGTCTTTCCGTTAGAACGAAACTCCGCCGTTCGCAGTCGCCTCACGCATTCACTCGAAGTGCAGCAAGTCGGTCGTTTTATCGTCCATACCATTTACGACAAATTGACCGATGAACAGAAACGACAATATGGGCTCTACGGGCTTGATCGCGCTATCGAATCCTTGGTGGAGATGGCCTGTCTAATGCACGATATGGGTAACCCGCCCTTTGGTCACTGCGGTGAAGATGCTATAAACCGCTGGTTTGAACAACACCTGACTCAACTCAAACCCATGGAGGAGTTGGTTGAATCACTTCCAGCACCATCACTTAATCCCATTGTTCATGAGCTTTGCCACTTTGACGGTAACGCTCAGGCAATTCGATTGGTTCACTCACTTCATCGTTTCAACCTGACTTACAGCCAAGCCGCGGCGGTATTGAAGTACACTCGCCCCGCCACTGAATCAAAACAAGAAGTGCCTGAGAATAAAAGCTATCTCACCAAGAAAGTCGGTTACTACGCAACAGAAGCCAGCTATGTGGAAGACATGATGGCAGCGCTTGATATGGCGAAATACTGTCGTCACCCCCTGAGCTATATCATGGAAGCCGCCGATGACATCTCTTATTGCTTAGCGGATCTTGAAGATGCTGTTGAAAAGCGGATTCTGTCGCTTGAAGCGCTTACAGACCACCTTAAACGAACTTATGAGAGTATCGAGCCAGACAATCGCCCGATCAAAGGCAACCAAACATTCAATGATCTTTTGAATCGTGTTTATGACGAAGCTCAAGTTGACGAAATCAGTAGAACCCACAAATTTTTCATCAAGTTACGTGTCGTGATGGTACATCCACTGGTTAACCACGCCGCAAAACAATTTACCGACCATATCGAAAATGTCTTTACCGGTGAATTCAACCGTGCATTGATCGAAGACGATAGCCAGTTTCACGCTATCGCTAAAACGTTTAAGCAAGTTGCTATTAATCACGTCTTCAATGATCAAGAGGTGGAAACACTAGAATTGCAGGGTTACAAGATTATTGGTGGTTTGCTCGATCAGTACCGACCTTTACTTGAACTACCAAGAGAAGATTTTCTGAAAATCGTTGAAGGTGAAGGGCGCTACTATCCCGTTGAACGGAGACTATTCAACAAGCTCTCACGCAAACATGTTGCTGCTTATACGCTAGCTAGGAAAGAGCAAGCCACCATAGCAAACCCTGCCTTATGGGAGTTCTACCTTCGTTGCCGATTACTGCAAGATTATATAAGTGGCATGACCGATCAATTTGCTTTTGATGAATACAAATCACTCATGGTGAGCGGTTAGTCCACGGGTGCTATCACGCCGGAAAGACATAGCCATAACCGCGAAGAAATACCTCGACACTTTTGCGGAGATAAGCACGACGAGTCGCCTCGTCTTCGCCCGCATCGAAGCCAAAGAATCCCCAATATACTGGGCGCCCATGCAACATAAGTAAAAGTTGCATGGCAGCGCCTTCTGTATCATCACAATAAGGAAGAAGCCCATTCGCAACCAATTTATTGAAATAGTCACTGAGCAACATGACATTTCGCTTCGGCCCTTGCTCTAGAAATATCTTGGCAATTTCAGGATGAGTATCAGACTGGCGAATCGTGTTCTGAAACGTATTACGCGCCTCATCGCCGAGCAACATACTTTGAAAAAGCCAAGCGTATTCATTCAACACCTCACTGGCTGAACGCTCATCACTCATCAAGTCCCAATTCAAACCTGATTTCATGCACTTTTCGATGATGCAGGTTTCAAAGAGTTGGTCTTTATTAGAAAAGTGCGCATATACCGTTTGCTTGCTCACTTGAGCATGTTCGGCGATCGCATCCATAGAAATGCCATAGCCTTGCTTTGAAAAAAGCTCTATCGCAGCACTAAGGATCTGTTTTCTCTTCTGCTCTTTACGCTGACTCAGATGCGTAGTCATTGGTGTTCCTTGAATGAAACGTCCTAAAATTATTACCCAATCAAACTAGACAGTCCAGTTTGATTGTTCTATTTTTAATCAAAGTGGACTGGACAGTCTAGTCTAATATTAAACGGACATTGAGTATTTCGCCATGCATAGGTTTGCCCGCTCGCTTGTTTTTGTCACTACGCTCTCGCTTCTATCAGCATGTGGAAGTGAAAGCAACGCAGAGACCGAAACACACTCAGAGAATATTCCTGTTGTCACAACGCTTGCTGTCGAAATGTCTCCCGGATATAGCGTGAATCGTGAATTTGTCGGCACAGTACAAGCGGGACAAAACGCAAAACTAGGTTTTGAGCTTGGCGGAAAAGTAAACGCTCTAATGGTCGATGTTGGTGACTCAGTTAAAAAAGGCGAACCATTAATCGCCTTAGACACCCAATTGTTAGATACCGAAACTCAGCAATTATCAGCACAATTAGAACAACTCGATGCCCAACTCGCCCTCATTCAAAACAACCTCCAGCGCCAACGCCAATTAAAGAAAAAAGGGTTTAGTGCAGATGCAGAGATTGATTCCCTGACAAGCCAGCGCGACGCCTTAAAAGCCAATGTTCGACAACTTGAAGCGTCGTTGGCATCCACCGAGTTACGAAAAGAAAAATCCACCATCTACGCTCCGTACAACGGGAAGATCAGCCAAAGATTCGTGTCGCATGGCGATGTCGTTAATGTTGGCGCTCCAACCCTGACGCTTTTAGCCGATTCACAGAAAGAAGCGCAAATCGGCGTTCCTGTCACCGTGTTAGCTGACGTCAACCAAATGTCTCATCCCGTTATTCGCGTTCGCGATGAGCAATACCCTGCCACATTATTGAATCCTGGCGCAGACATTGATATGCGATCTCGCACTGTCACATTGCGGTTTCTACTTCCTGAACAAACATCTGTACTGAATGGCGAACTGGCGTACCTGCAATACAACCATCACACGCCTCAACCGGGCTTTTGGATGCCCATCACAGGCATCACTGACGGCCTACGCGGGATGTGGAACGTTTATGCAGCCCTGCCCTCAGACGACGGAGAGCATCACATTTCACGTCGTTCGGTGCAGGTTCTTCATGCTGACGACAGCAATGCGTTTGTTTCTGGAGCGATTGGCAACGGGGAATTGGTGGTTATAGAAGGCGTACATCGCATCGTTTCCGGCCAGCAGGTTAACGTCGCAGCGGAGAAATGATGATGGAGAAGCTGCTTAAAAATACCCGATTAATCGTTCTGATGACGGTTCTATTGCTGGTTTCAGGACTCTCAGCGCTATCAACCTTGCCCCGCGCCGAAGATCCGGCACTGATTAATCGATGGGCAACCATCACGACTCCCTACCCAGGCGCTAGCGCAGAGCGTGTAGAAGCTCTGGTTACAGAAGAAATTGAGAATTCACTTCGCGGACTCGACGAAATCAATCTGATTGAGTCTCAATCTAAACCCGGGATTTCAGTGATCACGGTTGAGCTCAATGACGACATCATTAATGCAGAGCCAATCTGGTCAAAAATCCGAGACAAGTTGGGTGATGCTACACCGCTACTACCACAAAGCGCACTAGAGCCGCAGTTTGACAACGATCATTCTAACGCCTTTACCTATATCGTATCCCTGCAATGGCAAGGCGATAGTAACCCAGATCCGCTGATACTCGGGCGTTACGCCAGTGAGCTAGCTAAGCGATGGAGAAACCTCTCCGATACAGACTTTGTTGATGCTCATGGTCTGCCTGATGAAGAAATTCTGGTAACGCTTGATGTCGCCGCATCTAGCGCATTGGGACAATCAGCGCTCACCCTCTCGAATGCCATCTCTGGCGCCGATGCAAAGAATGCTGCGGGTGAACTCCACAGCAAAGACAATCGCTTCCAACTCGAAGTGGCGGGAGCGCTTGATTCTGTTGACCGCGTTAAGCGTGTACCTATCGCTATCGATGACAATGGCTTTCTCGTTCGATTGGAAGACATAGCAAGCGTCGAAAGAGCTGCCGCTACTCCCCCCTCTCAAATTGCGATAATTGATGGTTCTCCTGCGATTCTTGTCTCAGCCCGCATGCAAAGCGATATTCGAGTAGACCGCTGGACTGAAGCCGCAGATGCCATGCTAAATGGCTTTCGAGCCGAGCTGCCAAACAATATTTCTCTAGAACCCATTTTCAAGCAAGCACGCTACACCGAAACGCGCCTTTCAGATCTCGTTCAAAGCTTGTTGATGGGCTTTGGGTTGGTGCTCATTGTCCTATTTATTACACTGGGGTTCCGCTCCGCCCTGCTTGTCGCATTGTCCCTACCAATAGCGTCAGCATTTACGCTCGCCATGATGAGTTTTACTGGGCTCCCCATTAACCAAATGTCAGTAACAGGTCTGATTGTATCGCTCGGGATCATGGTCGATAACGCCATTGTTATGGTCGACACGATTCAGCACTACAGACAAAAAGGGGTGAATAGGTTCGAATCAGCAATGCGCGCGATCAAACACCTTTGGTTACCTCTTCTAGGTTCAACCCTGACAACAATTTTGGCATTCGCACCCATCTTCTTAATGCCAGGGCCTGCTGGCGAATTTGTCGGTGCTATTGCTATTACGGTCAGTTTCTCTCTTGTCGGCTCGTACATGGTGTCGCAATTGATTGTGTCGGCATTTGCTGCGCGTTGGCTTCCATCCGGCGAATCCAGTACGCGTTGGTATCATGCTGGTATCTCATTGCCTAAAGTCAGTGCGATGTTTCGATCATCAGTTCGTGGCGCAGTGCGCTTTCCATTGATTGCCATTCCATTGGTATTGATTGTGCCTGCGTCGGGTTTTTGGGCTGCGGGACAACTCACAGAGCAATTTTTTCCACCTTCAGACCGCGATATGTTCGAGATCCAAGTCTATCTTGCACCTCAAGCCAGCATGACAGCGACACTTGAAACGACACAAGAAATTGACCGAATCATGGCGAAGAACGAAGATGTTAAAAGTGTCGGTTGGGTGGTGGGCACCAATTTCCCGTCCTTCTATTACAATATGATGGGTAGACAGCGTGGTGCACCGAATTTTGCTCAGGCCATGGTGAAAGCCAAAGATTTCGCATCCGCTAACGCAATGATCCCCATCCTACAAACGGAGCTATCTAACTCACTTCCCCATGCCCAAATTTTGGTCAGAAAGCTAGAACAAGGACCGCCGTTTAATGCGCCGCTAGAGGTACGTGTATACGGCCCAAACCTCGATAAACTGCGTGAAATCAGCGAAGAAATCCGTTTGCTGATGGCACAAACCCCTGATGTCATCAACACCCGCGAAACCATGCAACCGGGAGTCCCTAAGGTTTCTATCAATGTTAACGAAGAAGCAAGCCAACTGACGGGAATGTCACTGAACGATATCGCAACCCTACTTAACGCCTCTATGTCTGGCATTGTGCAAGGCAGTGTCATTGAAGAAACAGAATCCATTCCTGTGCGAGTCAGAGTAGATGATGCGTCGAGAACCAGTTTATCTGAACTAAGTCAGATTCGACTTCCGCTGGCACAAACAAGCGGCCAAATGGACTTACCCTTGACTGCCATTGCCGAACTAAGTGTTGAACCGAGCCGTGGCGCTATTCCACGTCGGGACGGTGAACGCGTCAATGTCATTGAAGGATATTTGATGGCTGGGGTGTTACCTCAAACCGCACTCAATGCCTTCAATCTGAAGCTTGAACAGGCCAACATTCAGTTACCTCCCAGCTATCGTATTGAATTTGGAGGCGAATCCGCAGAACGGAATGAATCTGTCAATCAGCTCATGGCGAACCTAACCATCGTTATTACCTTATTGGTTGCGGTCGTCGTCGTCTCGTTTAACTCATTCAGGCTTAGTGGCATCATTTTTCTAGTGGGGGCACAAGCCGCAGGCTTGGGCTTACTTTCTGTCTGGTTTTTTGGCTACCCATTTGGGTTCACGGTGATCATTGGGTTACTGGGATTAGTCGGGCTCGCCATCAACGCCGCCATTGTCATTTTGGCTGAACTTAAAGCAAGCCCAGTGGCCAAGCAGGGTGATAAAGAAGCGATTGTTTTCGCCGTAAGTAGCTGTGGACGTCATATCACCTCAACCACGATCACTACCATTGGCGGTTTCTTACCGTTAATCTTGGCAGGCGGAGGGTTTTGGCCTCCCTTTGCCATTGCTATCGCAGGTGGCACCCTGCTCACAACCTTACTTTCTTTCTATTTCGTGCCTGCAGCCTTTAAAATTGCGGTCTCTATCTATCCACTAGACAAGAAAAACACGCTTGAAAATCAGCAATAGGTTTATACAAAGCAAAAAAATAGCCACCTAAAAGGTGGCTATTTTTTTAACTATTGAATCCACAGCAGCTATAGCGCTGAAATAACAGGACTGGCCATCAAGCCCATTAACAGCAAAATTGGAAATAAAAGTTTTAAAATATACGGAACCCGCATGGTGGCTTTCCTTGTAATCGTTTCTCAGTGAAAAGTTACACATCGATGTGTAAATCAGTTCACATCTAACTCAACCTAACGTTGCCGAAGCCAGTTAATTATAGACACAAATTTTTAATCTCACATACGGAATTGCATACGTTTTTGGGCATCATTATAGATCCACCTCTTTTTCCTTTATGAAAAAAGGAGTTAGCTATGCAAAAAATTTCGTATTTCATCACATTTAGCATGTGGGAATTAGCTCTGATTAAGACTAATCGGGCCAATACCAGTTGGGGCCATCCAGCATACCTTGCCCTTGAACTTCTGTTTGACCCAGTACTTTCTCCAATTGAATGGAATGGCAATCTGGGTGTTCGTTTAGCGCATTGATCAAACGATTAGCATGTGAAATCACCCAAACTTGGGAGTGTTTTGAAGCATGACCGATTAAGCGAGCCAACGCAGGCAGCAGATCGGGGTGCAAACTGGTTTCTGGCTCGTTAAGCACCATCAGCGATGGTGGTCTCGGAGTCAGTAATGCCGCAACCCATAATACAAATCGTAACGTTCCATCAGAAAGTTCTGCACCGGTTAACGGACGCAACAACCCCCTTTGGTAAAATTCGAGAGAGAAGCGACCATCATCTTTGGTCACAACGCGTAGCTTGCAACCCGGAAATGCATCTTCAATTGCATGATCAAGTGCGTCTTTATCACCGATTTCAATAATGGTTTGGAGTGCTGCAGCAAGGTCTCGACCATCATGATGCAACACAGGCGTTCGCGTACCTAACTGTGGCTTTCTTGCTGGTGCCTCGCTGTCTGTGCGGAAATGATCGTAAAATCGCCAACTTCTTATCATCTCACGGACGTGAAACACTTCGGGTGCAGACGCAGGGTCTGAATGGGAATCAAACATACTGTCGTAATTTGGGATATATTGAGAGATAACCTCCCATTGTCGCCCTTGACGGATTTTCACGACACTGCCCTTACGTTCAACTAAAGAACTTGCTGGTCGGAAATAATCACCGTTGAAAATGCATTCGTGTTTAATTTCCGGATCAAACATAAATGCAGATTGTTGAGGCGTCGGCAACCCTAATGAAATGGCATATCCAAACGTCTCACTGGCAAATCCTAACTTCAAACGCACAACGTTCTTTCGTCGCGTTCCCTCTACCTCAACATCTCCTCGCCTCATTCCCTCAGAAATCTCTTCTGGCCCAGCCCAAAACGTAGAATGCAATCCTCCTTCTTCCGCCAATGAATTGACCACACCACCCGAGGCGGTTTTCGCCAGCAAACGCAGCGCTTTGTATAAGTTCGACTTACCACTGCCATTAGAACCCGTGATCAAATTTAACGGCCCAAGTGGAATAGTGAGCGACATAATGGATCGATAGTTTGCAATGGATAAAGAAGTCAGCATGGTGAGCACCCAACAATAACTGTTTTTATATACAGTATCAGTAAATGGGAAAATTGGAATAGGTTAAAAAGGTAAAAACTGACGTATCCATGGGCAGTATCCAGGTACTCGAATCGGTTCTAGGACGTCCTCGATCCGGTTGTGAGGCGCATAAATAGGGCTCTTTGACGAAACTAGGCATTATCGAAATCCAAACAAGGAATGCTTAAAATGAATCACTTCATCCTAATACTCCTATTTCTTTTTTCGCTTAATGCAATGGCAAAGGGCGTCGGTTTTTCACAGTTCGAACTTAACGATGAAGTCTCTCGACCGTTAAATGTAACACTTTGGTACCCGACACGAGACACAACACCCACCGCGCTCGTGGCAGACAATATTGCCTTTGAAGGAACGCATGTGGTGAAAGAAGCTAGCGTAACCCAAGCCAAACACCCACTCGTTTTGTTATCACATGGATACCGCGGCAGTTGGCGCAACCTCAATTGGCTGGCTCACAAACTGGCCCAACAAGGCTACATTGTCGCGGCACCCGATCACCCGGGAACCACAACGTTTGATCACACTTCCACACAAACTTCACAATGGTGGCAACGCCCGAATGACCTCGTCCGAGTTCTGAATTATTTGGAGAATGATGCGGCTTGGCAACCGGTCATTGTATTTGATGACGTGACAGCGATAGGTCATTCACTGGGCGGTTGGAGTGTTGCTCAGTTAATCGGCGCGCAATTTGATAGAAGCGCCTTCATGACGCAATGCAAAATTCACCCAAATCCTCGCACATGTGGGCTGGCAAAAGAGCTTGGGCTACATTCAGTACAAGATGGGGAACCTGAATCAAGCGACTTTTCAGATCCAAGAGTTAAACGCGTGATAATTCTAGACCTCGGCCTGGCACGTAGTTTCTCCACCTCCAGCTTAAACAAGATCCAACAACCCTCGTTGATACTCGCAGCAGGCATTGATATTGGAGATTTGCCACAAGCCATGGAATCTGGCTACCTCGCCGAGCATATTCCTCTTGAGAACCGTCGGTACAAGGTGTTTGAGAGCGCCACGCATTTTAGTTACATGCAGTTATGCAAAGCGAATGCTATTGCAGTGCTTGAGGAAGAATTCCCTGGAGATGGCGTGATTTGTAAAGATGGAATTGGCAGTGATAGACGAGTATTGCACAACCAAATATTCGACGATGTTAAAACGTTTCTGGTTCAGTAGCGGCTGCCCACGGCAACATCAGCAGCGCTCTATCACTCTCGGTACTGCCTGCAATAACGCGCTGCGCACAGGCACTAAGCAATAGACAAGTAACTGCCATACTGGCGGTTATTCCGGATTAGATCTTGTCGTGACTTTTAATGTCACGGCAATCATCGTGCCCCAAATAACACTGTTTAAAGCGTACAAAGAGATAAAAAAACCTTCTGAATTCAACATGTCACTTTCGTTGAGATGCGATATTACGCTGCTCATAGGAAACATAAGTAGCTCAACGAAACCGGCCCAAAGTTTAGCAATGAAACTCACAAATTCCGGTACATTTCCTGAAAAGCCAACGCTTAACGTAAACACCAAAAGTACGATCAAGTTAATGCCGATAAATGCAGCGTGAATAAGACTCCATTTTACTATCTGTCTCATGAAAATCGGTTTCATCAAAAGTGCTGGCTCCTTGATTCATTCATTGGTGTCGCACGACAGTCATAAACATGTACCCAAGCAACCAAAAGATGCCGGATTCAAGTTGATTGGGTATATTCAAGACGTTAGTTGGGCAGATTGGCGGTACACACTCGGGGTTTGACCCGTTATACGAAGAAATTCGCGGTTGAAGTTAGATTTAGTTTGAAACCCAGACGCCAAGTAAATATCCGTAATGTTGTCTTGTGTTGTCACCAATAAGGTTTTGGCGTGTTCAATACGATAAGCATTGATCACCTTGGAGATATTTTCTCCTTTAACTTTATTCACGGCACTAGAAAGTTGTTTAGCCGGTATGCCGAGCCGGCGAGACAATCGACTCAAGGTAATATCAGGATCACGATATGCGTGTTTAGCTTCCATTAATCCATCCAATTTACCCATGATGGCTTCCGATTCGTCGTCTGACATTTGGACATGATTCTCTGGCAATCGAAGCGAATCAGTGGTTTCAGCGGTCATTGAATCGTCTTGGGAAGTGGATTGTCTTGATGGTGAAGACGACAAACTCTCTCCTTGGTTCGCTTTCTCGCCGTTCGCCGTACTAAAACCCACAATCGCGACAGCACAAACGACCATGGGGATCAGAACCAAATACGACAACGAAATAATCAAGGGAGCATGTTCGCCATGATAGAACGCAAAATCATACGACAATGCGCTATCAATCAAAGCTGAAAACAACAACATCACACCCGCAACCCGTTCCGCGACGATCACCCTTTGTATATTAGACAGTCGCACTTCTTCGGGCACGGTAAACGATGAAACAATCAACGCACCGCCGTAGCCGAGATAGAGCGTAATAAGAATGGTGTCAGTGGCGAAGGGCCACACCGCGAAATTAAATGAGGAGACGGCGATCACGATAGGCCATACCCCATGCCAATAGGCAGGACGTTGGCTATGGTGCGCTTTAGCAAAACAATACCAAGCTGCTATTGGCAGCATTGATGCCAAAATAGGTTGAACAAAGCGCAACAATTGAAGATCAAAAGTCCAGCGCATGCCCACGATGAAAGTACATACAGCACAAAGTACGGTGAACAACACCGACTTTAAGCCTGACTTCCCCAACGTCAAAAACAGAAGTACCGCAGCAATAGCAAGCAACAGTGATACAACAAAAGGAACAGGAATAGTCAGCATTGACGACAACTTCAGATTCTTAAGTTAATGCAAAGAGTGTATAGAAAACGACCATGAGCTTAAACAAACCTGAGGTCGAATTTTTCCAGATCATGACTTATACCCAAACAACCTGAAGATATAGAATTCAGCGAGGTTTACTGACGTTATAATCAGGCTTCCCTTTAGCCATTTAGTGTTGAATGTTATCGCATGGCCTATCACAGCCAACGTCGCACTTTTTTTGTGTAATCTGGGTATTCGTCGGGGAACTGCTCGGTCAGATACATTTCTTCAGGTTCAATTTGGAACATATTCATATAGAACACGAACAACACACTGCCGAGCAAAGTGTAAAGGTTCGCAAAGTAACAGGTTGCGGCGATCAGTAAGCACAACATACCGACATACATAGGGTTTCGCGTCACTCGGTAAACACCAGACTGAACAAGAGAAGTCGAAGCCGTTTTTAACGTTGGATTCACTGTGGTTTGGTGAAGGCGAAATGCCATTACCCCAGAAACACCGAACATCACGCCTACCAGTAAAAAGGCAACCGTTAACACGTTAGAATAAGGCACCAATAAAACATTGACTGGCGAGACACTGGCGATTCCTTTCATCAGCAGTAGTATCAAAACAACTTGCACAACGGGCGGTACTTTCAGCTTTAAACTATCCATCATTCCTCCTTGAATGACCGAAAAACCATAACTTAGCGGAAAAACCTCTGCTAAAATAATATCTTATCACATCCTCATACAACCTGAAGATACCGTGTTCAGTTTGCTCGTGTATAAAACCCTAAAGGCTTGTTTCGCAACAGTCTCGCTCAGTGACGCTTTGTCATCCCTCCCTCGCAATTCTGAATTGCCATCACTAACAGGTGATGCGCCATTATGAATCCTGCATCATGAGGGATCTCTCGCTTTTCAGTTGCGGTAAATATCCCACACGCTGCACACTTTTTCAGTATGGCGTAAGGATTGTGCGGTTCAGCTGAAAACGATGGACTAACGTTTTAACATCCGCCCACAAACTGACAAGGAGGCAGGCATGGACGCCATCATATTTGAAGCGCTTGAGGCCATTGTTGGCAGTGAATTCATTATTGTTGATAAAGAAACCCTTCATCCTTATGAGTGCGATGGGTTATCGGTCTATTGTTCTCTGCCAACCTGTGTGGTGTTACCCGCCAGCACGAAAGAAGTAATGGCCATCATGGCGTTATGCCACCAGCATAAAGTGACTGTTGTGGCTCGTGGCGCAGGCACAGGGCTGTCGGCGGGCGCATTGCCCATTGAAGGAGGCATCGTTCTTTCTTTGGCGCGGCTTAATCGTATCCTTGAGATAAACAGTGAAAGCGGCCTTGCTCAAGTTCAACCCGGAGTGCGCAACCTAGCCATTTCAGAGTCAGCATCACGTTATGGGTTCTATTACGCACCGGACCCTTCTTCGCAGATTGCGTGCTCTATTGGCGGCAACGTGGCAGAAAACGCGGGCGGCGTGCACTGCCTCAAATATGGTCTCACGGTTCACAACATCGTCTCGTTAGTATTCATTACCGCACAGGGAGAACGCATTGACGTCGGCGGCAAAAGTCCCGACATTGCGGGTTTTGACTTCCTTGCCTTAATGACCGGCTCTGAAGGCATGCTAGGCATAGTCACAGAAATCACCGTTCGGCTTCTTCCCATTCCTGAATTAGCAAGGGTGATACTCGCAGGCTTCGACAAGGTAGAAAATGCAGCAAACGCCGTCAATGCACTCATCTCAAACGGCATTATTCCTGCTGGCCTTGAAATGATGGATCGATACGCCATTCAAGCAGCCGAAGATTTCGCACATGCGGGTTACCCAAAGGACGCCGAGGCACTGTTGCTTTGCGAACTCGATGGCACAGCAGACGATGTGAACCACCAATTGCAACTTGCCCAAGCACTACTGGAAGCGGCAGGCGCATCGTCACTCCGGATTTCTGACAGCGAAGAAGAACGCGCTTTGATGTGGAAGGGACGTAAATCCGCATTTCCCGCCGTCGGGAGATTGTCGCCGGACTATTACTGCATGGATGGCACCATTCCACGTCGGCAATTGGCGTCGGTATTAGCTGAGATCCACCGTCTTTCCCAACACTATGGGTTGCGTGTCGCGAACGTATTTCACGCCGGTGATGGCAACTTGCATCCACTCATTTTATTTGATGCAAACGTACCTGGTGAACTTGAACAAACCGAGGCGTTTGGTGCGGATATTCTTCGAATCTGCGTAGAAGCTGGGGGATGTATTACCGGTGAACATGGAGTTGGATTAGAAAAGATCGAGCAGATGCATCATCAATTTAATGACGCAGAGCTAGCCCAGTTTCTTCGAGTCAAAGCTGCCTTCGACCCAGACAACCTGCTTAATCCCGGGAAAGGCATCCCCACCCCAAAACACTGCCAAGAACACACCGTCATGAAACAACCTTTGTCGCAAAGAGGGTCGCCCAATGGCTGATATTTCAACGTCGCTTTGCGAACAAGTGCAAGACGCTAGAGCCGATAACACGCCGCTTAATCTCATTGGTGGTAACACTAAAACGTTCATTGGCCGTGAAGCCACAGGAAGACCTGTTTCCCTTACAGGTCACAGTGGTGTTACTGCCTATCACCCGAGTGAGTTAGTGATCACCGCTCGGGCAGGAACTCGCATAACAGAGCTCCAATCGGTATTGGCAGAACACAATCAAATGCTCGTGGGAGAGCCTCCTGCGTTTGAAGGCAAAGCCACCTTGGGTGGCTCCATTGCATGCAATATTAGTGGGGCGTCTCGCCCATTTTATGGCTCACTGCGAGACGCCATTCTAGGCGTGACCTTGATCAACGGCTTTGGCGAACCTCTGAGATTCGGCGGTCAAGTCATGAAAAACGTGGCAGGCTATGATTTATCGCGCCTACAAGCGGGGGCAATGGGCGCGTTTGGCATACTCACAGACATAAGCCTTCGTGTTATGCCAAAGCCTGAATCTGTCGAAACGTTGGTGCTCAAAATGGATACGCCGCAGGCCATTACTTTTATGCGTCAACGAGTGTCCAGTGGCTACCCATTATCTGGCGCAGCGTGGGTCGACGGTCACTTATACATCCGACTCGCCGGAACAGCACCAAACGTCGGATATTATTCGCGTAAATTGGGCGGAGAATCGCTTCCTCATCAATCACTATTTTGGCGATCAATCCGAAATTTCCGCCATCCATTTTTCAGCCATAATGGACACCTTTATCGCTTGTCTATTGATGCAGCAGCCCCCCACTTTACGCGGTTCGAGAATACCTTAGTAGACTGGGCAGGAAACATTCGTTGGGTGGTCACCGATGAAAACCACGAATCCATCAGCGAGCTAGCAAAGAACAACGGAGGGCACGTCGCTCGCTATCGTTCCAAGTCCTTTGGAAACCGCCAAAAGGACAACCATAATGGCGAGTGCTTTCAAACGCTCTCCCCGGCACACCAACGATTGCATAAGTCGCTAAAGGCAGCATTTGACCCACAGAACCTGTTTAATTCAGGTCGACTGTACTCATGGCTAGGGAGCGAGTCACAATGAAAACGAACATCGACAGCGCGTTTCTGAAATCAAAAGATGGCCAAAGAGCACAAGATATTTTACGACGCTGCGTGCACTGCGGGTTTTGCAACGCCACTTGTCCCACGTATCAAGAACTGAGCGATGAAAGGGATGGCCCGCGCGGTCGTATATATTTGATCAAGCAGATGCTCGAAGGGAATGAAGTTACAGAGAAAACCCAGCGACATCTTGACCGCTGCTTGACTTGCAGAAACTGCGAAACCACCTGCCCTTCTGGTGTCAAATACGCTGAATTACTCGATATCGGACGTAATCACATCGAATCAAGAGTGTCCCGATCTCCGAAAGAAAAGCTATTACGCTACGCGCTTACTCGTATATTTCCGCACTCAGGCTTGGTTCGATTTGGCGTAATATTGGTACGTCCTTTCCAGTTTTTATTACCTCAGTCGCTTCGCAAAAAATCACCTAAACAGCAGTTTAAGCATTCCAAACGTGACGAACTACTACCCAATCCACCAGAAGCACGAATCATGATCGGGTTTAAAGGCTGTGTTCAGCAAGCCCTTACCCCCAACACCTTGCAAGCAGCTCGTGATGTGATGCGCCATCTCGGGATTCAGCTGATCACCATCAAAAATGAAACGTGCTGCGGCGCAATGAATGCACACCTATCAGAGCACCAACGCGCCACTAAACAAGCCAAGCAAAATATCGATGCATGGTGGCCACATATAGAAAAAGGGGCAGAAGCCATCGTCATTTCCGCCTCAGGCTGCGGAATTTCCATCAAAGAATACCCAGCGTTATTGAGAAACGAACAAGACTACATGGAGAAAGCGGCACACATTGCAGCGCTCGCGAAAGATCTCAGTGATGTATTGGCAGAAGAGGATTTGAGTCAATTACCGCTTAAACAGAGTAACGAACGCGCCGCAGTGCATTGCCCTTGCTCACTGCAACACGGCATCGATCGCAAAGACAATTTGTATAAAACACTAAGCCAATTAGAGGTTGTTCAAACTGAGACCCATGAAAATCACTTATGTTGTGGATCTGCGGGCGCGTATTCCTTGTTACAACCAGAACTCAGTCAAAAGCTATTGAAGCGAAAACTTGATGCCCTGCAAGGTGACAACCCTGATGTCATTGTCACGGCGAACATTGGTTGCCAACTGCACCTCGCCTCAGAAAGCGCAGTACCCGTAAAACACTGGATCGAACTATTGGCAGAGCGGCTAGCGCCCGATGATGAGTCGTCAGTTTAGCTAGGGTCTGTTGATCTTTGGTGATGATTTTTGCTGCAGTTTGTGGCGGCTTTATACAAGGCAGAGGCTTCGATGTGTAGCTGGCCTACATGAGAAGTCGATAACGCAGGAGAAAGTCGCCACAAACGCTGCCCGAAGGGTTCCGCTCAAAGCGCTTTATGCTTTGTTGAGATGTGTTTGCTTAGAATGACTAGGCAGCACACACCTCGCCTCGCCTAAAACGCTTTTAGCCAGAACAAAATTTAACCACCAAAGATCAACAGACCCTCGTAACATCTTCAATATACACGTACAACGCGATGACAAATGAAATGACCAGCGTCACTTGCCACAAGCCGTTTTCCCAAAACGTCAGCGGCTCGTCAGACCAAACTCTCAAGGCGACATTAAACAGTTCGCCTTTTAGCGTCATCACTATGACGGCGATAAAATAATAGCTAAGAAACAAAGTGATGTGGCTACGAATAGCCAGCAAGCTTGCTTTCAACGGTATCTTTATTGAGTTAGTCATGATGAAGACCTATAAAAAATAAGTTTGCAGCAAGGTGTTAGACGATGGGTAGATACACGTCAGTGACCATTTCATGTTCTGTCACATCGGGAAACAGTGTCACTCGTTCAAACAATACCGGCACATCACGCAACTTCTCCCCTGATTGCGGCAACCACTTCGTATAAAGGTATCTCACAGCCCAACCAATCACATCGTCACTGCCAACAAAGCGTATCTTGGCGCAACGTCCCCCTTGTAGTGTTTTCAGCGAGATGTTCGGGTCGGATATATCGGTGCTCTTATCTATCTGACAGCAGAGATCAAACCGAAAAGAGGTATCCAGCACTTCTTCTGGGTCGTCATAAATCAAATTGAACGTTCGAAATCGATTGGGAGGAATTTTGTTGGCTTTACGCCATTCAATAAATTTACCTACCGAATACTGCAAGTTCACTGGAGAGTCACGGTGCTCAAACACTGCCACATCAAGCGTCGGCAGTTCCGCATATTCCACACTGAAGTCAGAGTATTTAAGGAATGCTTCATTACGCAATTTAAAAATTCCATCGAAATGCGATTGCCATGCGGCCCAATTCGGCTCAGTTCGAAACGCTGATGGGCTTTGCTCAAACACTTTCCGGAACGCACGCGAAAACGCTTCGCTACTTTCGTAATTGCAATCCAATGCAATCGTCGTGATCGATAAATCGTCGCGATAAGCGATCTGATACGCTGCCTTTTTTAATCGTAAAAGACGAACATAGCTAGCAACAGTGATGCCATATTCCGCAGAAAATAAACGATGAAAATGATGCTTAGAAAGGTGGGCGACCTTGCTCAATGTATCGAGGTTAATCTGTTCGTCCAAATTCAGTTCAATGTATTCGCGCACTTTTTCCAACCGGGCCTTACAATTTGTCATGTACCGCAATCCCTCAGTTTTCATTGGATACTGACGCAACCATAACGCACAAAGAGCCAAAGGACTTGACCAATCTTGCTGATATAAGATGAACTTAACGGATAAAAAAAGGCAGCTCATTGAGCTGCCTTTTTCGACAATACAACTTGATTAGTTGCGTGGCTTTCAAGCCAATAAGCGCTGCCCTGACATGGTATTGTCTTCTTGATAGATAGCCCAAAGACGTTTCGTTGAATCGCCCACCATCTTCACGGGTACCGTCGCAAAGTAGACAGAAGCCAAAATCACCATAATCGGGTCTGCATACACCGCGTATTCTGCGTAACCGCTTGCCATCATTGATGCAGCGATAATAAAACCTACTAAAACAGCAGCACTAATCACGGTATCCATTAACCACTGGCTAGTTTCCGCTTTTAAAATTGTCGACGCTTGTTTACCTGCACGTGACTTCACAAAGAAGTAACACACAAAGCAACCTACCAAGTTAACCACACCAAAAATCAGTGCAGAGCCGGCGTTGACTTCACGTCCACCGTTAAACATGGCTTCAAATGCTGATGCAAACGACACCACACAAACGACTGACACCGCGAGGCCTTTAATTAACACCACCAATGACTCAATAACTTCGGCTTTTTGCGCAGATACACGCTTACCTGATTTTCGATTTTTGCCTGTGCCATTGCCAATATATACCGTTGCGCCTAGTGCCATCAGAGAGAGAAACAGGCTAACCAAAGAGTATGCACCGTCAAACACTATCGCCATGGAACCTGCCCAAAGGCCGATCCCTACACCCAACGCAGCAAAGCAAAAACAAGCAAAACTAGAAAATTTCAGTAAGTTACGTTCTTTCGCATATTCACACGACATAAATCCCCACAAGTGACAAAAAAATTGACTGCAGCACCTTCCAATAGCGCTTTGATAACCACATTACAGCCTATTTCGTGAATCAAAGAGTTACTGAGCGACAAGTTTTTGGTCGCTGGGTTTTTATTCTATTTATTTAGAGTTAAAATCATTATGCGGATTACACGTGTAAACATGGACATAAAATGCGAAGTAGCCAAATAGAAATGTTCCTCACTGCGGTCGAAACAGGCTCAATCGCTGGCGCAGCTCGCGAGCTTGAAAAAAGCCGTACCACAGTCAGTGCTGCGATCAGTGCCTTAGAAGATAGCTTGGGCGTGGAACTGCTCGCCCGTTCGGGGAACAGTGTTAATCTGACAGACGTTGGGCGCATGATCCACGACGATTGCGAACGACTATTACAAGCCGCTCATGACATTGATGCGAAGTGTCGTCAATTTGAAAGTGGCGTTGAATCGGCATTGCGTATTGGACGTGATGACGCTATTCCAGAGTCTTTCTGGCGCGCAACAATGCGTGAAATCCACCAGCTATTTCCCAACTCGAGCGTATCGCTCTACGTTGCTCCACCACCAGAACTTTATGAAATGGTGGATGAGAACATGGTCGATGTCGCCTTTGGCTTGCTGCCCGAAACTCGAGCATTTGGGCGCATTAGTTCAAAAAAGCTAGGTCAAATTCGTATGATGTCGGTGGTTCACAAAGACCACCCATTATCTAAGCTCAAACGTGTACAACGCGCCGACCTAGAACGTTACACCGAGGTCACACTCGCCTATGTGGATGACGAAGGCCTAAAAGCACTCGATCCAATCTCGCCGCACTACATTGCCTTGCCGTTTTATGAACATCTGCGAGATGCGGTATTGGACGGCTCAGGTTGGTCAAACGTCCCGTCGGTCTTACTCAGAAAATACCTCCGAAGTGGTACATTGCAGGTATTGCGTCATTCGAGCGCAATGCAGCTGCAACCTTACGGTCAAATCACCTCTATGGATGCCCATACTGGCGCACTCACGGTTTGGCTGTCAGATCGCTTGGAAGCGTATTTGGCGGAAAATAGCTAATCATAAGTTATTGAACACCAACGTTAATCAGCACCACCTATGAGTTTTGATATTTCCAATCAACGTGTTAGCTTACACAAATAGAGCCGACACCACATGGGCGCAGAAAGGAATCAAGGACATTTATGGAGATCGTCGAAGCGCAATTGGCAGACTTATCGCCGTTTTTTGAGTACTTGGAAAAACAGCTTGCAGAAAACGCTGCCGACAAAACCCCACTGTTTCAGCCTGTCGCCAAAAAACACAGCCATGTTACTGAGCAACTAAGATCCAAATTTAATGATGGTTTTAGTATTCCCTTTGGAGAGAGCGGATGGCGCAAGCTCTGGCTGGTTAAAGACATCAGCAATAACACCATTCACGGACACATCGATTTACGCCACCACAGTGACCACTACACACTTCATCGCGCTTTATTGGGCATGGGAGTGGATAGTCAGGTAAGGAAACAAGGAATAGGCCGAAAACTCATTGAGCGAACGGTTGAATTCTGTCATTCGCATAACCGAATTGACTGGTTAGATTTGCAGGTACTTTCTAACAATACCCCAGCAATCAAGTTGTATATACCCAAACAATCTGGAGATGCAGGATTCAGCGAGGTTTACTGACGTTATGATCTAGGCGTCCCTTTGCCGATGTAGTGATCTCCATCAAAAAGGGATAACACCGAGCATGGCGTCAGTAAACTCGCCCGAAGGGAGGCCCTCAGTGCGTCCACTTCATCGTTAAATTCCTGTGAAATAGAATGGCTATTCCTACAAGAATTTGCCTTGAACTGAACGCACTGATGGCCTCTAAAATCGAGCATCTTCAGGTTGATTGGGTATATATCCAATGGTTTCAGCGCTGTTGGGGAAATCGCTGATTTATATCGCATTGATGGAAAATCCGTGTCAGAAATAACCATGACACTAAACACGATAAGAAAATAATAAAAAACCCACTAAAAAGCATTTATTTACCACATAAAAACAAGCCAGACCAAAACCAATTAACCATCACTCATTCTGTTTGTTTCAAAAAAAATAATCAAAAACCAAACCTTCCATATGAAACATGTTAAACCAGCCCTCCCCTAGCATTTTCTCACCCTAAGATGAAAAATATTTCACCATAATAAACAAATAATTAAAGGAGATTTTCGAATTTTTTTCGATCTCATGAAATCAACTCAGAAACCCATAGGTCTATTTACATGGCTTTTAAAGGCATTTAAACCAGCCATTCATTGCATTTCAGGTTGATATATTCACCGCATGCAAGGATGAGCACTAAGTTATTAGCAACAATGCTAATTGCACGTGAAAATATTGGAGAATATAGCATGAATAAAATCGAAAAAAGCGCCACCTTTGCTTCTGTTGCTTTGGCTGTTGCCTTGAGCACATCTGCGTTTGCAGCTGAATCACCAAAAGGTAGCAGCGGTGCTGCGATTGGTGCTGGTGATAAAGTGCACTGCTATGGCATACACTCTTGTAAAGGTAACTCAGATTGTAAAACAGCCGAGCATGCATGTAAGGGCCAAAATCAGTGTGGCGGACATGGCTTCAAAGGCATGAAAGCAAAAGAATGCCTCGATGCTGGCGGCACGATCTCCGATATTTAATTACGAACAAAAGGGATAAAGAAATGACTTCTAGCTTTGGTCTTGGATTACGCACTCAGCACTACAATGATTTTCTGAATGCGCCTCAACCTGTCGACTGGCTAGAAGTGATCTCTGATAACTACATGGTCAACGGTGGAAAACCGTTGACCATGCTTGACCGTATTCGTGCTGACTACCCTATGGTCATGCACGGCGTGTCTCTCTCCATAGGTTCAATCAATGGACTAGACACTGACTATCTTCAAAAACTCAAAGCACTCGAACAACGCATTGAACCTATGTGGGTGTCTGATCACCTATGTTGGAGTGGCGTTCATGGACGTAAGCTTCATGATCTCATGCCGCTCCCCTTTACCCAAGAAGCCCTAGACGTAGTAGTAAGAAATATTCACCAAGCTCAAGACGCACTACAGCGTCCATTGGTATTAGAAAACGTATCCAGCTATGTCGAATTTACCGCGTCTGAAATGACAGAATGGGAATTTCTCTCTGCGATAAGCCAAGCAACAGGGTGTAAGTTGTTACTTGATATTAATAATATTTACGTTAGCGCGTTCAATCATGGTTTTTCAGCGATAGACTTCATTCAAGGCATTCCCAAAGACAGTGTTCAACAGTTTCACCTTGCAGGCCATTTAAACAATGACGACCATCTTATTGATACCCATGACCACCCTGTGTGTGATGGCGTTTGGACACTCTACGAACAAGCACTAAAACGATTCGGTGAGACGCCCACCATGATAGAGCGCGATGACAATATTCCACCGTTAGCAGAATTACTTTCAGAACTAGATACTGCACGAACTATTGCTCACAACGTGTTGAATGCGGAGGGAGTGATATGAAGCTGCAAGAAATTCAAGACCAGTTCCAAAGCATCGTTTTAAACGAGACATGTCGTGACGCTAATTGGGTCAATCAATCAGCACAACGGCTGTCATCTAAAGACCGATTAGCGATATACCACAACGCCTACCGTGTTCGGCTAATTGATGTGTTACGCGACACCTTTGGGCACACAGTGACCTATCTTGGTGACGACTGGTTCAATCAATTAGCGGCCGATTATGTGCAATCACACCACTCTTGTTACAACAACATTGGTTTCTATGGTGACGTTTTTCCCGAGTTCTTAGCACAACAGCTTCCCGATGATTTAGAAGTATCCGAGTTGGCAGCATTAGATTGGACGCTTCGACGAGCCTTTGACGGCGCTGACAGTCCTGTTATGACACTCGAAGATCTACAAGGCATCGCTAGTGCAGAATCGCAAGACGGAACACTAAAAACCGTTCCTACCTTGTCGGTCACAACGCATCACTTCAATACGCTAGATATTTGGCATGCCATTGATCAAGATGTCGCGCCCCCAGAAGTCGCCCCGCTGCCACAGCAAATCAATGTACTTGTTTGGCGCAAAGGCCATTCTCCGCACTTTCGTAGTATTAGCTCCATCGAGTCTGCCGCTATTGGTTATGTGTCATCAGGTATGAATTTGAACGATTTGGGCGCAAAACTGAGCGCTCAATTCCCTGATACAGACATGTCAGTTGAATTCGGGCAAATGCTCCTTCGCTGGATCAATGATGAAGTGCTTGCGATATAGCTATCAAACCCTAAAAGGGTGAAATAGCCATTTCAAATAAACGGCTATTTCAGCCATCCAACACTCGTCTAGATCTCCAAGCTATACCTTTCGGCTAATCACATTGGCGCCATTGATATTCGATTGAAAGCCGAAAAGAGTGTGCTAATCTCTAGGGTCTGTTTACCTTTGGTGATGATTTTTGCAGCAGTTTGTGGGGGCTGTATTCAAGGCAGAGGCTTCGATGTGTAGCTCGCCTACATGAGAAGACGATAACGCAGGAGAAAGAGCCCACAAACGATGCCCAAAGGGTTCTACTAAAAGCGTTCTCTGATTTGTTGAGGTGTATCTGCTTAGAATACTAGGTGGCATACACCTCGCCGCGCCTAAAACGCTTTTCGCTAGAACAAAATTTATCCACCAAAGATCAACATACCCTAACAACTTAGCATTCTCTCAGTAAGGAATCATCATGACGACGTCCACCCCTTTTCCAATCGGTACACCAGGACAACCTTGGGGAGAGGAAGAAAAAGCGCAATGGTTAACGACCACCAACCTTAAGCGCAGCTACAACGATGATGTAATCAGCAAAATTAATGCTCTGAAAGACCGCTTCGACGTGGCTCAATACGGTGCCTTGTCTTTTGATGAAGCGCGTTACCCTCAGTTTGGTATTCGCAGCCGTGATTTCGATAAAAACAAACCCACCATTTTGATCACTGGCGGCGTACACGGTTACGAAACCAGCGGTGTTCATGGTGCATTACAATTCCTAGATACCGAAGCACTGGCATTTACAGAGCACTTCAACTTTATCGTTGCACCGTGTATCAGCCCGTGGGGCTATGAAACCATCAACCGATGGAACCCGTACACTGTCGATCCAAACCGCTCGTTTGTTGAGAACAGCCCATCACAAGAAGCTGCAAACGTGATGGCGTGGGTTAATGGACTGGGCGTAAAGATCTTCGCGCACATCGATTTACATGAAACGACAGATACCGACGACACTGAATTCCGCCCTGCGCTCGCAGCTCGCGATGGCAAAGATTATGAAGAAGATACCGTTCCAGATGGCTTCTACACCGTCGGTGATACCGACAATCCAAACGTTGATTTTCAAACTGCCGTTATCGACGAAGTGCGTAAAGTGACCCACATTGCACCGGCTGATGCGACAGGAAAAATCATTGGAACGCCAGTGGAGCAGGAAGGCGTGATCAATTACCCCGTCAAAGCACTAGGGCTTTGTACTGGTTTCACTGATTGCGAATACTGCACCACCACAGAAGTGTATCCAGACAGCGAAAAGGTGACCGACCAAGAATGTAACGATGCACAAGTTGCAGCGGTTCGCGGTGCGCTGAATTACCTACTTGCCGCACGCTAACACCCTTTCATCGCATATCGCCATCACTTTCTAGACGCACACCCTTTCCCTATTGTGGGTGTGCACTCTCACCAATGAGACGCTTACCCACCCCTTGTACTCGCTACACTGGCTGTTTATCCAAGGACGGCGGGAACAATGCCAAAAAATAAAAAAGCATCCCAAATCATACATTTGATGGAAAACTGTGTATTGGTACTGATTTTCCTTGCCACTATCTATGCCATTGGCGAAGAAATTTACTTGGTGATTGTTAACCGAACGGTATCAGTAGGTGATTTGCTGCTAATGTTCATTTACCTCGAAGTATTAGCCATGGTTCACAGCTTTTTCGAGTCTGGAAAAGTACCAGTGAGAATGCCGCTTTACATCGCAATTGTGGCGCTCGCCCGCTATCTCATTTTAGATATGAAGAACATGGACGATTGGCGAATTCTTGCCATCACAGTTGCAGGGCTTGTCTTGGCAATTACCGTCTTTGTCATTCGCATTGGGCATATCAAATTCCCCTACCCCAAAGTCCCTGGTAGCGAAGAATAAAAAATCAACAGCCACCATTGCGGTGGTTGTTTTGATTAGCCTTTATAGGCCAGAGAATCTAACGCCCCCATGCCGCTGTGCACACCACCTTCCGTCACTTGTGATGACTTGCTTCGGATCAGGTAGCCCGCGTAACCTCCACTATCGAGCGCTGGTTCGCCATCAATATGAACAGTGAACAATCCAATCTCACTGATCAGATCGTCAATGACATATATCTCTCCTTTTCGTACCACATAAGCTGCCTGTGAACGTGGCAAAGGATGCAATCTACGCATCAAGGACCACGCTTCATATTCATTCGGATCCAACGCCGTTAGCTTGGTGTGTATATTTTCACCGAATACGCAGTGACCCCCTCCTTCGCCTTGGTTTTTCAATACCCACTCATCAAGGGGACGCTGTTTAATCCACTCTGCACTTTGCTCATCCACGGCAATCATATCGCCCAGTAAATACTTCACTTCCTGCGCTTCCGATTCGGTCAAACCAAAACGCGTTAATGATTCAGCAGGCGCCGATGACAGCAACATTTGCAGACGTTTGCTTGTCGCCAACTGTTGACTGACCGTTGCATTCACCGCCACACGATGTTTTTCAATCATCACACGGGTTTGCGCTAAGGCTTCACAACACGCTTTATCAACAATGTCATGGGCCACATAATCACTAAACTGATAACCAGCACGAAGGTACACACAATCAATACTACCAATGCCCTCTAACATCAGACGTCGATTGTCTCCTGTCGACAACCCGTCGTAGAGCTCTCTGAATGTTCGACGCACGGTACGAATTCCTTTGGCTTGCAGCGCGTGCTCAAGCAAATGCTGATCATAAACGTTGTCTTCACGATCTTGCACCACCATAAGAAACGTTGGTGCGCCTGCATCTGAAAACTCATGTTTGATCTTCCATGTCGATGCCGCGATACCTTCCGCCAATCCATTCAACGCACTATTGGGGATAGGCTCACCCACTTCACTACCTGACCATTCAGCGTAAGGCGAAGGCCATTGCGTACACAAATAGCGATGCAGTTCATGAATGCGTTGACCAAATGGCCCCATACCTGCGGCAATACCGTTAAACTCAATCAATTTAGGACCAAGCGTGGCGTCATCCATAAAATCGCTACGCATGATCAGCAAAGGCAAGCATGTCTGTCCGTTCACACCACTGTTTTCTACTCGACTATTTTCTGCGTGGCTATGAATATTTTCAGCCATACGCAAAAGCGCTTTAAAGAACACATTGCCCGCCGTAATGGGGCTAATGGCTTCAACCAGAAACGCATGATCTTGCGATACCGCATGAACTAGCTTTCCAAGCAGATGAACAGACGACTTGAGCCTCTCAAATCGAGCGCTTTCGATGACGGTTGGCGTTAATGTAAATGCAGGGTGTCTTGCTGAATCATCCGTCTGTTTTAGTGCCATACCATGAGTTAACGCCCACTCAACCGCTTCATTCTTGGCTTTTTCTGTATTTTTATAGGCCATGTCAGTTTCCTTTATCACTCAATCACATCGCTCGCATTTCAATTTAAGTCCACATCGCCTGATGTTTATGACTCTTTACCGCGAATCTCGTCATTCCCGGGCTCATTTGAAGAGGCCTGCACCAATCACTCATTTACCGAATAGGGGTGAACACAAATTTAACATTCGAGATGTCTATCATTTCCTCAACATTTTAACTGTCTTACACTGGCGTCAAATTGTTAAGGAGATGATATGGCTGAGAAATTTATTGCTTGGGGAAAGATTTTCGAATCTGGCGTCGAAGAAATTGATAACGAACACAAAATGCTGTTCCACATCGCAAATCAGTTCTATGACAATATTCGCCGCGGTGACGATGATGCCGTTGTGTTTGAAACCCTCAATAAATTGATTCGCTATGCCGAAACCCACTTCCGCCGCGAAGAAAACATGCTGGTTGAAATCGGCTATCCCGAAGAAAAAGCTCTGCGCCATAAGGCCCACCATCAAAAACTGATCAATCAAATCTTTGAAGTCTATGAAACGCAGTTTGAAGTCATTAACGATCGCATTGTTGACCAGCCCGACAAAGTAAAAGCGTTCCTCACCGATTGGCTGATTATGCATATTCTGACGGAAGACAGGGATTACTTCCGACATATCGAAGAGCAATCTCTCATGTCAGTGGAAGATGCAAACCCATAGCGGGGCATTGTAACAAACTGACTAACGAGCTAACGAGCTAACGAGCTAACGAGCTAACGAACAACACATGACATGACATGACAAACAGTGGACGCTTTTTGACAACTCAAGGGGACAAAATAAGGACAAGATGTGTCTTAGCAAAAGGCGACGTCTTACTATGACACTCCTGTCTAATTGGCGGGTGCACAGACAAGAAACGCCGATGCCGAGCAAGGCAGTGGTTTGCTCGTCACCGGCGTGTCATGTTGCACTTTTTACGTGTTGATCAGTTCTATTTAAGAAGCGCGACCATAGCCTCACCGACACCGTGAGCACTTGCTGGGTTTTGGCCTGTTACCAGACGTCCGTCAGCAATAACATGCACGCCCCAAGGCTGGATTTTGCTAAATTTCGCCGCTTTACGCGCCAGCGACTCTTCCAATAGGAAAGGAATATCGTTAATGGTACCAAAATCAACTTCTTCTTCACGAGTAAAACCTGTTACAGCTTTGTCTGCAATTAAGGGCTGTCCATTACTCAAGGTAATAGGAAGCAGAGCCGCTGGGCCGTGGCACACTGAGCCAATCACGCCGCCTTTTTCGTAGAGCGTTGCTGCTAGACTTGCTGTCAAAGCATGCTCGGCCAAATCAGAAAGCAAACCAAACCCACCTGGATAGAAAATGGCATCGTATTCGTCGATGTTAAGCTGACTCACGGGAATGGTATTGTTCACACGAGATTGAAACTCAGCGTCATTAAAAATGCGCGCGTTTACCTCATCACCTTCTACAATTTCGCCATAAAAAGGCACAGCGCCGCCATTGATGGAGGCAACGTCGTAGCTGAAACCCGCATGTAAAAATGCATCCAATGCGTGAGTCATCTCAGGGGCGTACGTGCCGTTCGCTTGATCAGTTGTACCCAGCGTGGCGTGATTCGTAACGATGATAAGAACCTTTTTCATAACCTAATCCTTTTGATGCGAATCGACTTGGAGAAAAGTAAGCCGTTCGATACCCACCATTCTATGCTTTCGCCAAATGGGTGATAATCCGTTAAAATGAAAAACCGTCTTTGCTATATGGCAATAATAAAATGAATCTTCACTCTCTCAGTTTTGATGGCATTGTTGAATTCGTGACTGTGGCTGAAACCAAAGGATTTAGCGAAGCAGCGCGCCGTTTAAACTGTTCTGTCAGCCATGTATCTCGCCAAGTCTCTCGTCTAGAACAGCGACTTGGCACCGCCCTATTTGCACGATCCACACGCTCGGTAAAACTGACAGAGACTGGTCAGCAGTATTATCATCAATGCCAAGAACTAGTGAGCGGGCTTGATCAAGCCAATGAGATGGTGACAGGGACGCAGTTTGATTTACAAGGTACGCTGCGCATCAGCATGGCAGGGTCGTTTGCAGAGCAATTCGTTGCTCCCGCACTAGTGGAATTTGCCAAGCAACATCCAAAGCTGACAGTCGAAGTAGATTTCAGCACACGACATGTCAATTTTGTGGAAGACGGTATCGACTTCGCGATTCGCTATGGACGATTGCAAGATTCTGGGTTGGTAGCGAGAAAGCTCGCTGATCGTAGCTTAATGGCAGTGGCATCACCGAATTATCTTTCGGAACATGGCGAGCCACAGCATCCTAAAGCGTTGGCGCAGCATTCATGCTTAATCACCAACAACGATACATGGTTATTTGAGCATGAAGGCAAAGAAATACCCGTGAAGGTATCAGGGCGTTTCCGGTGCAACAATGCCAACGCACTGGTGGAAGCGTGTAAAGGCGGGCTGGGGATTGGTTACATGCCAAAAAGCAGTTTTCAAAACGCAGTCAAAGATGGCGACTTGGTTCCTGTCCTCACACCATATTGGACACAGAAAATCACCTCATGGGTGGTGTATCAAAACCGTAAGTTCTTACCGCTCAAAGCGCGTCTCGCTATCGATCATTTGCTGACACACTTTGCGGGGTGGCAAGAGTAATGGGATTTCATTTTCAAGCCACATTTTTCAGAGGCTGATTAATTGATGCTTGTCTTAACAAAGTATTCCTTTTTGATCTCTTCATCGCTCTGTTTTTCGCTCAATTCTTTATTTTACGCTTTGCTTCTGCCCACCTTGGTCAGTCCATTGTTTACTGTGGTCTGCGACAGCTTTCTCTTTCCTTTGTCACAAAACTGCGGCTATACCGTACAGCTTCTTCTTTAATCAATATATTTTGTAGGGATAACTCAGCGCCCTATTTTGGTTTCATGCCAGTAGAGGTTGCAATAACAAGGACAGAGAGCAGGAGTACCCAATGCAAAATTCCTTTGACCAAAAACTGCCTGATTCACAAGGATATTTCGGTGAGTATGGTGGAAGCTTTATCCCACCAGAGTTGGAATCCATCATGGCTGAAATTGCTGCAGCTTATGATGAGTGCCGTAAAGACCCTTCTTTCAGAGCTGAACTAGCTCGCCTATATAAGCACTATGTTGGCCGGCCGAGTCCTATCTTTCATGCAGAAAACCTTTCTACAAAATACGGCGCTGATATCTACCTGAAACGTGAAGATCTCAACCACACTGGCGCACACAAAATTAACCACTGTTTAGGTGAAGCCCTTCTGGCAAAGAAAATGGGTAAAAAGAAACTCATCGCCGAAACAGGCGCCGGCCAGCATGGTGTTGCTCTCGCAACGGCTGCGGCGCTAGTAGGGCTGGAATGCGATATTTACATGGGAGAAGTGGATATCCAGAAAGAGCACCCAAATGTGGTACGCATGCGTATTCTTGGTGCCAATGTTATTCCCGCGGTTCATGGCCGTAAAACACTTAAAGAAGCGGTTGATGCTGCATTTGAAGCTTATATGAAAGACCCAATTACGCAAATCTATGCCATCGGGTCTGTGGTGGGTCCGCACCCTTTCCCTATGATGGTTCGTGACTTTCAATCAATCATTGGCAATGAAGCAAAAGTGCAATTCAAGGAGATGGCAGGTGGCCTGCCCGACAACCTTGTTGCCTGTGTTGGAGGGGGCTCAAATGCCATGGGCTTGTTCACTGCATTTCTTGAAGATGATGAAGTTGCAATCCACGGTGCAGAACCAGCGGGTCGTTCATTGAACCTAGTAGGGGAACATGCTGCAACATTGACCCTGGGTGAACCAGGAATTATGCATGGTTTTAAGTCATACATGCTCAAAGACGACAAAGGCGAACCCCAAGAAGTGCACTCGGTTGCGAGCGGACTAGACTATCCCTCAGTAGGACCTCAGCACAGCTATCTAAAAGACAGTGGGCGAGTAAACTACGGTACAGTCAGTGATGATGAAGCGATTGATGCATTTTTCGAGTTGTCTCGATTGGAAGGAATCATTCCGGCTATCGAATCAGCTCATGCCGTCGCCTATGCGATTAAACTCGCTAAACGAGGCGAAAAAGGGTCGATATTAATCAACCTTTCTGGTCGAGGTGATAAAGATATCGATTTTGTTGTCGAGAATTACGGTAAGAAATACGGCATTGAATCGCTGGTTTGATTTTGACTGCGTAACAACATCAACGCTCACGGGCAAGTGGGCGTTTTTAGCGAGAATGAGCTTGACGGCTTCTTCACTTCAAACCTTCTATACTTTGCCTGATGAGATATTTGAGGTTGTGATATCACGCCATGCTGACAGATATTAACTACCACCCCATTCAAGGAAGTGTGTTGCAAGACCAAGGTTATATAACCTTGTCCCCTGCTGCGCCTCTTAGCCATTGGGTGCATAGTTATTGGCAGTTGAATGTACCGTTGGGCCGCCATTGCTATCGAAGCATGCCTGATAATTGCGTTGATGTGATTGCGAACCTGCATGATGCAGAAGACATATTCATCGTGACACCATACTCATCAGCAATGTCATTCGAGCTTTCAGGGCCTGAAGCCTATTTCGGTATCCGATTTCAATTGCTCGGACACAAGGTTGTTGTTTCAACGCCGCTTGAAAACTGGGAAATGTTGCTATCCACTGACACACGAAAAGCCGATGTCATCCCGCCGAGGGTATTAAACGCAATTCGAGAATCTATTACATTTAACCTCTCGTTTGAGGAACGCTGCCATCATGTGTCGGCTTCTTTGCTGAACGCAGCAAGACAACCCAACATAGATCATCGTCTCGCACGCTTTATCCGCTACTGTCACCACAATATTTCATCAAACATCGTCCTTTCTGACAGAACATGTTCTGAGTTTGGGTTATCAGCACGACAGCTTCGCAGACTGACTCAGCTTCAGTTTGGTCTTTCACCACGAGAATTTGCGAGAGTCATGCGATTTCAACACACACTAGATGCGATCAAGCGCAATCCGAATGGCGCTTCATGGGCAGACAATTACTACGATCAATCTCACTTCATCCGAGAGTTTAAGCGCATGTCTGGCTCAACACCTAGCGAACTGTTTAATTTGTCCGTTTTGTACAATATCGACTAGCCCCTACCGCAGATACTCGTCGAACGTTATTCAATAAGGACAATGAAAATGATTGAGTTTCAGTCGATGTTTCCCGTTATCGTCACTGCAGAATTAGACGCGCTAAAGACGTTTTATCTCTCAACTTTCGGTTTTGACGCCGTGTACTACGATCCAACGTTTTATTTGCATCTAGTGTCACCATCAACAGGCATCCAGCTTGGCTTTCTCATGCCAAATCACCCCTCACAACCCGATTTCTTGCACACCAACATGGTGACTGACGGGTACGTGATTTCATTGGAAGTAAGAGATGCAGCAAAAGCGTTTGCAGATGCAAAAGCCATGAACCTAAACATTGCGATGGAATTGAAGGAAGAAGTATGGGGACAAATACACTTTATGGTTGAGGATCCAGCAGGCACGCGTATTGATATCGTTGAACACGTCGCATCGCCCAAATAAAAGAATGACAAAAGGTACAAGGGCGAGGCAAGAGTCTGCAGAACGCACTCAGTCTAACCCCTTTCAAAGTTAGCCATTGAAAGGGGGGAACAGGTAGAAGCTATTTCGCCCTTGCTGATATTTACCGCTTAGCCTTCAGGGTTTTGTTTATCACTGATCTCTGCATAACCATGAAGAAGTTCAGTCAGTGCATTAACCCAACCAAACACCTCTACAGGAGCATTTTTGAGTATCGCTTCAACGTGCTCACAATGTGTTTCGAGAGAAATAGCTTGCTCCAAACGAAACGAAATTGCATAAAAGTGCCAAAGGACCAGTCTGGTCATCCTCTCACTGTTTTGCTTCGCATTTTCTGAGTCATCAAACGCTTGCTGAGTTTCATTCAGAGCTATCGCCGTCATGCGCAACATTGCATCAAGGCGTGCCGACAACAGTCGTTCCTCGCTGTCGATTTCTTCTTGCTCAAAAGTGAAGATCTCACTCATCACGTCTTCTGGCACCATTCTACTTATGATTCGGGCACTAAACTCTTCCAGTTCATGGCGGGGCATGGTGACGAGACATTCAAAGGTGTAATCACGAAGCATAAAATCACTCTAATTCGATATAAATTTCAATGCTCGCATTCTAAGTACTGAAATATCATTTACCACTACTTATGTGTGTTTATCGCAAGATTTAACCCTAAGCGCGACAGGAAATAACCATATTGCATATGTGAGCGGCCAGTTCGACAAACTCAGCGTCCTTTGACTCCATTCTCCTCTGTCACATTATCTGCAAACTCCCCCTTACACCAATTGGCTATCGACCCATTGAAGAAAGGTGCGAACTTTCGGACGATTTTCAGTGCCTTGTGGGCACAAGATACTATGGCATCTATTTGTCTCCATGCTGGGGTAAGGAGCAACTAACTCACCAGATTCCAACGCATCTTTCACGAAACGGTATCGGCCCATTGCAACACCTAAGCCTTTTTTAGCGCCGTATACAGCCATATCCTGATGGGTAAAGGTCGTAAATTGTTTGAACGTATCAAGCACCACCTTTTGCTGCTTTGCCCAGCGTTTCCAAGCCGTCGATTTCTTTGCATAAAGGAAATTCACGCGCTTCAGCGAATCTAATCCATCTTCAAACAATCGATGCGTTTTTGCGTAACCCGGTGTACAAACAGGAACATACTTTTCGCCAAACATCTTCTTGTTAAACATATTAATTCTCTCGCGCTCACCGAAATATATCGCGACATCAATGCCGTGCGCATCAAAATCTAGCTCGACGTCATTGGTAAGGATGTTGAGATTAAACTTGGGGTATTTGGCTTTGAAGTCTGAAAGGCGTGGAATGAGCCATTCGTTGGCGATACCCGGCGATGTCGCGATCGTCAATTCACCTGAGAGCTCCGTCGTCCGAATATTGTCAATTTCGCTGAAAATAGAATTGAGTGACTTTGATAATGTCGCCTGAAATTTTTCGCCTTCTTCGCTCAACGCTAGCTTGCGTGTGCGCCTGATAAAAAGGTTAAAACCCAGCTCTTTTTCGAGCACTTTGATTCTATGACTTACCGCTCCTTGCGTTAAGTGAAGCTCGGTTGCGGTTTCTGTAAAGCTCAGTGTTCGGGCTGCTGAGCTAAAGGTGTGCAAATTTCGCAGAAGAGATTGATGATTCATAAAAACACTATGCATTAAAATTCTTAATCCATAGTGCACACCAACTGGTTTGTTTGCAACGGAAATTAATGCGTAAATATCCCCAATATCTTTGCTTTTACATGTTTTTTCGAATCAAACCCACTGTAGAAGCAAGCAATTCTTATCACATTTTCAGATGACAATTTTGGGGGCTACATGAATATCCTTGGGTACATGCAAAAAGTCGGTAAAGCATTGATGGTGCCAGTCGCCACTTTACCTGCAGCGGCAATATTAATGGGGGTCGGCTACTGGTTAGATCCTGTTGGCTGGGGTTCTGAGAACATCATTGCTGCATTCTTGATCAAGTCTGGTGCTGCAATCATCGACAATATGGCAGTGCTGTTTGCTGTTGGCGTGGCGTTCGGACTAAGCCGAGATAAAAATGGGGCCGCAGCGCTGTCTGGCTTCATCTTTTTTATGGTTGTAACAACACTATTGTCACCAGAAGCAGTGAGTCAATTGCTGAATGTTTCAAGTGAAGAAGTACCCGCTGCCTTCGGGAAAATAAGTAACCAATTTATCGGTATTTTAGTTGGTATCTTGTCTGCGGAAATTTATAACCGATTCCACACAGTAGAGCTTCACAAAGCACTCGCATTCTTCAGTGGTAAAAGATTAGTTCCCATTTTGACCTCTATTGCGGGTATGTTTTTGTCGTTCGTATTACTCTACGTATGGCCGGTGATTTACGACGCATTAATTGTTTTTGGTAATCACTTACTGGCATTAGATGCCGTGGGTGCAGGACTATTTGGCTTCTTTAACCGACTCACATTAACCGTCGGCATGCACCATGCGCTCTATCCTGTGTTTTGGTTTGATGTGGTGGGAATTAATGACATTCCTAACTTCCTTGGCGGTGCACAATCTATCGCGAATGGTACGGCTATCCCTGGCAAAACAGGCATGTATCAGGCAGGTTTCTTCCCTATCATGATGTTTGGTCTACCTGCTGCGGCATTAGCTATGTACCACTGTGCTGACGCTGAAAACAAAACCGCGACCTTCTCTATCATGATTGCTGCAGCAATGGCTTCATTCTTCACAGGTATTACTGAGCCGCTTGAGTTTAGCTTTATGTTCCTAGCGCCCGCACTGTACTTCATTCACGCAGTACTGACTGGCTTATCTCTCTACATTGCAGCAAGCATGGAATGGATGGCGGGCTTTGGGTTCTCTGCTGGGTTTGTTGACTTCGTTCTCTCAAGCCAAAACCCGCTGGCGACACAATGGTATATGTTAATTGTTCAAGGCCTGTTCTTCTTTGCTCTGTACTACTTCGCTTTCCGATTCGCGATTGTGAAATTCAACTTGAGCACGCCAGGACGCAACGAAAAATCAGAAGAAAATGCCAATACACAAGACATTGGCCCCCTAACACTGGATTACATTGAAGCCATTGGCGGTGCCGACAATATTGTAGAAGTTGATAACTGCGTTACCCGCTTAAGACTTACAGTGAAAGACTCAGCAATGGCAGATGCTGCCAAGCTAAAACAACTCGGCGCAGCAGGTGTCATTCCAATGGGGAAAGCCGGTCTGCAAGTAGTCGTTGGCTTAGGCAAGGTCGATAAAGTCGCTGAACAAATGAAAAGCGTGCTTGCTAAGTAAGGAATTTATTTACTAACACACAATAAATTGGGCAGAGAAACTCTGCCCAACCCTTCCCCCTAGAAGCGCAGTTTCGCCCTAACGAGCGATTCAGCGCTTCACTCCATTAAACGTCTAGAGATCTGCGCTTTGTTGGCTTTCAAATATTCAATATCAGCCAAGTAACTCAGGTGGTGCCCATCTTCAAGGTTAGCGGCGAACTGTTCATTGCCACTTTCAGCTTCATCACGCATGAATGTCACGAGCGCATCTAAACGCGCTACCATCACATCCACCAGTTCTGTTCTCTGCTGTTCTGTTGCGCTATAGGCATCACAAAATTGTTTGGCACGATCAATTTGATCATAAAGCGAACCTAACGCATCTATCTCGTCCGTTTTAAATGGAGCCCAGCAATACACTGCATAGGCCAAATCCCAGACTCTCGGCGCTGGGTGTGCAGTGTCAAAATCAAACACACCGACAACCACGTCGCCATTAAGCGCCACGTTATAGGGTGAATAGTCACCATGACACATCACTTCTTGTGGCGCTCTTACTGGCAGCATCCACGTTAATTCTTCATCATTATTTTCTGCGAGAAACGAAACCGACGCATCATGCAGTTTCCTCAATAAGTTCGCCGCGGAAATCAATGCCGATTCACTCGCGATAGGCCCCGTCAGCGGGTAGTTGTATGTATCCCCGTTGACGAAGCTGAGTACTTCGGTTTGGCCTTTTATAGCAACAAACTGTGGGCATTCACTAATGCCTTGCTTCTGATAATGATTTAACAAACGGTGCACATTGTCAGACCATGGGTTTAGCGGTCTTACGACAGTGTGTTCCTTTTTGTAAATCGAACCCTCTCGACCGCCAGATAGCTCTTCCAACCTAATAACTCCTTTGCTTGTTCGCTCTGTATGACTCCGTTTCTTCCCTATTATCTCAAGTCGGGTGGTCAGAAAGTGATTAGCAGCATTATCAGCACTCACACCCCGAAGTCACTTCTTACGTTTTTCATTTACGAATCAAGACACAAAATATCGCCAGAGGCTGAACAACCTTTCGTTAGGGCGAAAAGAAATAGTGACCAATGACTACTTAGTTATCCGACAGTTAGTGAATATCCATGGGCACTTTTAGAATTTGTCTTCATGTTGAGATAAATGCACTTTACGAACTTAACGTAGGCTTAATTATGAGGAGGCCAATAGCACGTGATTGCATCGCAACGTTGCTCTTGGCTTGAAGTAACTCGTATTAAGGAGTCGATGCTATGTGTACAATATTTGCCGGACAAGACCCAAAAAATTACGAATGCCAGACCCGCTCAATCCGTCTTGGGGGGCATAGCACCAGCGTTCGTTTAGAGCGAATGTTCTGGCAGGTTATCGACCATATTGCAAATAGCCAAGGTTTAAACACAGGAAAATTTCTTTCCACCATCTATGATGAAGCCCTTGATATAAATGGAGATGTGAGTAATTTCGCCTCTCTACTCCGTTGTAGTTGTTTGCTCTATCTAGACGCTCCAGAGCAAACAATGCACATTGCCAACACCGAACTCAAAACCAAAAAATTAACGAATGGTTAACATGCGGTAGCATAATACCACCTGCCAAAAGCTCCCTCGCATTACACTGCTAAAAAAACAGTGAGGAGCGCGTATCTATGGCTAAACCTATCCATTCAATGATCAGGGTATTTAACCCTGAAAAATCCATTTCCTTCTATAAGCTCGCCCTGGGGATGCACGTCGAAGCTCGTTTTGACTTCGCAAACTTCTCCCTAATTTACCTCCGAGGCGAAGACAACGTGTTTGAGTTGGAACTCACCTATAACCATGATCAAAATGCTCCTTATGAACATGGGAATGCCTATGGGCACCTCGCTGTCACTGTCGATGACTTAGAACAACACCACCAATTCCTTTTAGACAGTGGTCTTTCTCCGACCGACATCAAAACTATGTCTTATGAAAATACGCCTATGGCAAGTTTCTTTTTCATTACCGATCCCGACGGTTACAAAATTGAAGTGTTAAAGCGATTTGGCCGTTTTCTGTGAGTAGGAAGAAGCGATCAAAGCATGACAAAAATTCACCCGTTGGTGCAGTACAGCACCATGATTAGCGAAACATAATTAACACAACCACAAATGTAAAAACAAACGTAAATACAATGATCTGGAGGCAATATAAGATGGAACCAAAAGCCTTTACACGGCGTGAGATACTCAAGATGGGGTCACTCACCGCCGCATCCGCCTTTGCAATCGCAATGACAGGAGTAACCGTTCCGGCTAACAGTTGGGCAATGACGGTATCTGCGCTCTCAGAGGCGCAAGCAAACACACTGCTCAGTATTTGTCGAAGTATTTACCCTCATCCGAAAATTGGCGATTTGTTTTACGCTGCCAGTGTTGAAAGTCTTGACCAACAGGCAGCTCAAAACCCAGATACTCATTCCCTGCTCGCGAGCGGTCTAGACGACATCAACCAGCGTTCAAATGGGCAATGGAGTACCCTCTCCGAAATCGACAAAAGCGCTATTCTGACAGCCATCTCTAGCACACCCTTTTTTCAAACTGTCAGAGGAAACATGGTGGTATCGCTTTACGACAACCCAAAAATCTGGCCGTTGTTTGGCTATGAAGGTCCATCGTTCGCACAAGGTGGTTATCTTCATCGCGGATTCGATGACATCAATTGGTTGCCTGACGCTGAAAAGGAGTAAGCAAGATGAAAAAGGAATTTGCACACGACAACCGTAACGTCGTAGTGGTTATCGGCTCAGGTGCTGGCGGCGGAACATTAAGTAATGAGCTCGCCCAAAAAGGGGTTGATGTGATTTGCTTAGAAGCGGGGACACGGCTCGACTATCGCACCGACTTTGAAAACAACGAGTGGGGCATGTTTAGTAAAGAAGCCTGGTTAGAACCACGAACCACATCAGGCACGTGGGAAGTTGCGAGAGATTTTCCCGGTTTACCCGCATGGATTTGTAAAACCGTTGGAGGCTCAACACTCCACTGGGCGGGCGCTAGTCTTCGTTTTCAGCCACACGAATTAAAAGCCAAAACTACCTATGGTGATATCGCCGGCGCAAATTTACTTGATTGGCCAATTACAATTGAAGATTTAGCCCCCTACTACACCAAAGCAGAAGACAAAATGGGCGTGACCCGCACGCACGATATTCCGGGTTTGCCGGGAAACAACAACTTCAAAGTAATGCAAGCTGGCGCACAGAAGGTGGGTTATAAGAATGTGCACACCGGTCGAATGGCGATTAATTCGCAACCTCGAGATGGACGTGCAGCCTGCCAACAAACAGGCTTTTGCTTCCAAGGCTGTCGTTATGGTGCGAAATGGTCAACGCTGTATTCAGAAATCCCAAAAGCAGAACAAACTGGGCATTTTGAGCTTCGTCCAAGCAGTCACGTTCAAATTATCACCCACGATGCGAAAGGCAATGTGGATGGCGTGCTATATGTCGACGCCAACGGCCAACAACAACATCAGAAAGCGCGAGTTGTGTGCGTGGCAGGTAATTCAATAGAAAGCCCGCGTATTTTACTCAACTCCGCCACCAGCATGTTTCCAGAAGGCCTTGCAAACAGTTCAGGCCAAGTAGGACGAAATTACATGCGTCACGTGACTGGGTCAGTTTACGCAGAGTTTGAAAACCCCGTTCATATGTATCGAGGCACCACTATGGCTGGGATCATTACTGATGAGTCGCGTCATGACCCTTCCAGAGGTTTCGTCGGTGGCTTTGAAATGGAAACCTTGTCCCTAGGATTACCATTTATGGCGGCATTCTTGAAACCCGGCGCATGGGGGAAAGACTTTGCTGAAAACATGGAAGGCTACGAGAAAATGGCCGGAATGTGGATTGTGGGTGAAGATATGCCCAGGGAGAGTAATCGCATCACACTCAATTCCGATGTGAAAGACAGCTTTGGTTTACCCGTACCTAATGTACATTTTGATGACCACCCCAATGATGTCGCCATGCGAAATTACGCATACAAAAAAGGAGGAGAAGTTTACAACGCCGTTGGCGCGGTGAAAGTTCACAATGTGGTGCCTTATCCATCCACCCACAATCTTGGCACTAACCGCATGAGTTCGAAGGCGCAAGAAGGTGTCGTGAATCAATGGGGGCAAACACACGATATTAAAAACCTGTTTATTTCAGATGGCAGTCAGTTCACCACCGGTGCCTCGGAAAACCCAACTCTCACTATCGTGGCGCTCGCAATCCGACAGGCCGACTTCATTGCTGAGTCACTCAATCAACGTACTCTGTGATCTTGTGAAGCTGTGACCCTGCAAATAGCACAACAAACTTTACATCCAACGCTTTGATGTGAATAAACACCCACCCCATGAACGGCTCCTTTTTGGAGTCGTTTCTTATATGCATAAAAAAACAAGCGCCAAGCATGACTTAGCGCTTGTGACACATAAAACGGATATATCTCACATCATCTACACAAACCGTGTCTTAATTGGATTAGCACAAAAAATAGGGTCACTGCACTCAGCAGCGGACGCTAGCACGCCACCGAGCGCAATGAATTAAAACGTGACAACCGCACCAATCGCGAAGGTATTATTTTCTTCAGTTCTACCCTCATTCACTTCAGTGCGATTATATTCTCCCACTAAACTCAGGTTCGCATTCACTGTATGGAACCAAGCGATGGCATAATTATCGTATTCAAGGCTAGTGGTTCCCTTGGTTTCAACATCGGTTCGACCATAGGACAACACAAGACGCTCCGCATCAAACGAATAAGAACCTTGCAACAAATAACCTTTTGATTTGGTTTGCTCATTAGAAATTAAGGTATCTAACCCCGCCACATCACCTAAGCCTTCAGTACTAAAACCGGAGGCATTGAGCGCTGCGCCCGCAAAGCCTAGACGAATACCGCCGCCTAAGCCGTTAGAATCAGTTTTACCGGCGTTGTCCTTCGAACTTTGGGTGACGCCATTGATGTAGGCTTTAAGATCCAGCGCATCAAACGTATTGTTGTACGTGATTTCACTTTCAAAACGCGGGCTGTCTTCAGAACTACTCGCACTTTTCTTATTCGGATCCATCACACCAACAGCGATCTGAACGCCCGACATATCAGGGCTACGATAAGTGACTTGCGCCTTCGGGAACGGATAGGTGTAGCCCGAACCAATATTACCGAACGACACGTTACCGCCATCAATCAATCCATAAAAATCACTGGTTTGGCCGTGTCCCAACAACAGTTCATCCGTCAGGATATTACTGCGAGAGAACAAACCAAAATCTTTGCCCAGCAAAACCTGTCCCCAATCCGCATCCACCGTTGCGTAGAATTGACGAACATCGATACCTGAGCGTGTTCCCAAACCTTCCGCACCGCGATTCACGTCGGTGTCGTTTAAAGTTACCCAGAAGGAGGAACGGGCGCCTATCTTCAAACCGTCATCCGTTTCAGTGTTGTAATTAAACCCAATGTAGTTCGGCAGAAAGCCAACGCGAACACGCGATTGGTCTCGACTCACCTTACCACTGTTGGCATCGTCAAAATCCGCAAGTCGGTCAACGCTTGAATGGGTATAAAAAACATTCACCAACAGATCTGTGCTGACTGAATGAGTGTCATCTTCGTACAAGGTGATGGCCGCTGTCGCGTTTACACTCATCACTGCCAAACTGAGCGGCAATAAACGAATTGCATGAGTCTTCATCTTTTTAATACTCCCTGTATTTGTCTTTATGAATCACTGCTCCTCGCTGTTACCACCACCATTTCAGGAAAGTTTCACAGCGATTTCTCATGCTATCGCTCAGAACAGAGGCCGAATATTGCGCATAAGGACGAAATAATCTCATCCTTATGAACGCGTACGATATTCGGTATAAATGGGTTATTGAGTAGAATTTCACCCTGAGGTAATGACAGATATACGCGTGCGAGCAGAGTGAAAAACAAACAAAATTAGATTGGATTTGAAAAGGCACTGTAATGAGTCGGGATACCTGATTGCCACGCTGGGCATGCCATGAAATAATCCCCAAACAGAAAGCTTGAAACACAGAAAGAGTGTTGAACACATGAACAACGAAACCGATATCATCGACAACCTACAAGACCTTGAGACCTTCCTGATCGCTATCGAAAATGGTGGATTGGGGCTGAAAGACGTCGCAGGCATCGCGCTTGCGACCAACAACACTGACGGTCGCCCGTTCGTTGCCGTATTGGATGATAAGCACCAATTGCTATTAGCACGTTGGGTAACCCAAGAAGTATTCGAAACAGGCAAAGACTTAGTGCGTAACGGCCCGAAGAAGCACTAATTTTCAGATAATAAAGCGCCAATCGCTGTTGGCGCTTTAAGACGAAATTCAATATAACCCCAAATCATCTTCACAAACCGCATTCAATAAGTATCGTCAGTCAACATCAGAACGTACGCCTTAAAGTCTCCATCCCAATGATTCACTAATGATTAGACCAAAGATCGATTCATCAATGGATGAAACAAGTGAATCAACAGAGTTGAATGCGTATATGTGTGCTCGCTTAATTCAGCATCATGTTGGCAGCCATGGCTAACAATAATACGGCAAAAACTTTCTTTATGGTTGATACAGGTAAAGCCGTTGTCGCTTTAGCGCCTAAAGGCGCCGTAAACCAAGACGTGCAAACGATGCCTAACAATGCGGGGAGATAGACAAACCCAACAAATCCATCTTCTAACGTAAAATGGGCACTACCTGAACTGATATATCCAATTGAGCCAAACAGTGCGATGACAATACCGCAGGCAGAAGCACATCCAATTGCTTTTTTCATATCAAGCGAGAAAAACGTCAGCAAAGGTACAAGCAGAGCACCACCACCGATACCTATCATGGCAGACAATCCACCCGTGATTGTCGTCAAAATAGTTAGCACACCGTTGTGGGGCATTTGCCGCTCGGTTGAAGAGTCACTTTTTGTACTGCTATAAAACATTTTCAGTGCAATCAGCACGACACTCACAGCAAATACTAGGCGAACGATTCTTTCAGGCAACAATGCAGCCATGAAGCCACTAATAAGTGCGCCAATGGCAACTCCGACCATTATCCAAGGCGCTATTTCCCAGGGTATGTTGCCTTTCTTATGGTGTGCAAGCGCTGAAGAAGTTGATGTGAATAATATTGATGCCAATGACGTTGCAATTGCAGCAACGACGACCTGCTCAGAAGGTAAAACCTCGAAGTGAAGTAAAATGATGCTCAACACGGGAACAATAACCAAGCCGCCACCAATACCTAACAGTCCGGCTAAAAACCCAACGCCACTACCCAGTACTGCACAGTATAAAACCAACAACAACACGTCACCCATTCAGTTCACCTTTTAATATACATTTGGTTCCAATACGAAAAAAATATAAACACACACGTATTGAGCCACGCAATATAACTGACATACTTAAACATTCAAACAGAATAGATCATGAATATTCTTCATGTTGAACGTTAGATAAAAGCGTTTTAAACCTCACGCCAATCAACGTATAAACATACTCATTGAGTAATATTAAATGACATCACAATTAGTGCCATTTTTAGAGTGAGCATTAATTCGAGGACAAAACCCTGAATAACCATAATTACCCTCAGGGATTTCCTCTCGTCACAATGGATATGGAAACCGCTATGAATAACAACTTTACGTTTACGATAAAAAGCATCTTGCTCGATGAAAATTATCATCCTTCAAACAGCACCCGCATCACGACAAACTTTGCCAATTTGGCAAGGGGTGAGAGTAGAAAAGAGAATCTGCAAAACGCGCTTAGGATGATAGATAACAGTTTCAATACCTTAGCCCATTGGGACAACCCTAAAGGTGACCGTTACTCAGTCGAGCTTGAGATCATTTCTGTTGATATGGATGTTAACGGTGACGGTAAAGCGTTCCCTTCTATCGAAATATTAAAAACGAATATTATTGATCACAAAACCAATGAAAGAACTGAGGGTATTGTTGGTAACAATTTCTCCTCTTACGTGAGAGATTATGACTTTAGCGTATTATTATTGAATCATAATAAGAACCAACCAACATTTAGCATTCCAGAAAACTTTGGTGAATTACACGGAAAACTGTTCAAGCATTTCGTCAACTCAGCGTCTTACAAACAGAATTTCAAGAAACCACCGGTTATTTGTCTAAGCGTTTCTGATAACAAAACTTACCATTGCACTGACAATCAACATCCCGTTTTAGGTTATGAATATAAACCTAATGATTCTTCTTTGACCGAACAATACTTCAAGAAAATGGGATTGCAAGTTCGCTACTTTATGCCACCCAATAGTGTTGCACCTTTAGCTTTCTACTTTTTTGGCGATTTACTCAATGATTACACCAATCTTGAGCTCATCAGTACTATTAGCACAATGGGGACGTTTCAAAAAATCTATCGGCCTGAAATTTACAATGCAAACGCTGTCGCGGGTAAGCACTATCAGCCAAATTTAAAGAATGCAGATCATTCGCTCACTCAAATTGTTTATGACCGAGCAGAACGCAGCCAATTAGCGATTGATCAAGGGAAATTTGCTGAAGAAAACTTCATCAAACCGTACCAAAACATTCTTGAGCTCTGGTCCTCGCAATACGCTTAATCATTCACTCAGATATACAGCAGCATTTATTATGAAAAACTTATTACCTACTTCGACGGCAGGCAGTTTGCCAAAACCCTCTTGGCTTGCAGAATCTGAGACACTTTGGTCTCCTTGGAAATTAGAAGGAGATGAACTCATAGACGGTAAGCAAGACGCTTTACGTTTGTCACTGCATGAGCAGCAACAGGCTGGGATAGATATTGTCAGTGATGGCGAGCAAACACGCCAACACTTTGTCACGACGTTTATCGAGCATCTCAACGGTGTGGATTTCGAAAAACGTAAAACCGTTAAAATTCGTGACCGCTATGAGGCGAGTGTACCTACTGTCGTTGGCGCTGTTTCGCGCCAAAAACCAGTATTTGTTGAAGATGCGAAATTTTTGCGACAGCAAACCAGTCAACCGATCAAGTGGGCACTACCCGGCCCAATGACAATGATCGATACGCTCTACGATGATCATTACAAAAATCGCGAAAAACTGGCGTGGGAGTTTGCCAAAATTCTCAATCAAGAAGCCAAAGAGTTAGAAGCGGCTGGCGTTGATATTATTCAGTTTGATGAGCCTGCATTTAATGTGTTTTTTGATGAGGTCAACGATTGGGGAATTGCGACGTTAGAAAGAGCCATCGAAGGACTGAAGTGTGAAACCGCGGTCCATATTTGCTATGGCTATGGCATCAAAGCCAATACAGATTGGAAAAAGACGTTGGGATCAGAGTGGCGTCAATATGAAAAAGCGTTCCCTAAACTACAAAAATCCAATATCGATATTGTCTCATTAGAATGTCACAACTCTCATGTGCCCATTGAATTGCTTGAACTTATTCGAGGTAAAAAAGTGATGGTAGGCGCTATTGATGTCGCCACCAATACCATTGAAACGCCAGAAGAAGTCGCCAATACACTGCGAAAAGCCCTTAAGTTTGTCGATGCTGATAAGCTCTACCCTTGCACCAACTGCGGCATGGCTCCTCTGCCTCGCCATGTTGCGACTGCCAAACTTAATGCGCTAAGTGCCGGTGCGGAAATTATCCGAAAAGAACTTTCAGCCTAATGTTTACTGAATAATTGCTGAAAGCTGGGTTTGGTCTTTTTGTTCCCCACAACTTCCCATGTTGTGGTGAAAAGGCCCTTCCCAGATATACGTAATAGTGCCCACCTCTTAGCATTTATTGCTGAGTCTCCCTCTAAGAAGCCCCTATCAACAGTGTGAGTTCTGTGGCATTCCTCTAACGGTTTGGTGCTCTTTTCTGTAAACTAACCCGGTTTGTTTTATCGCTACCATGGATTTTCATTTTGCATTCTCTTTCTCAGCTACGATCTGGCGAACTTGCTGGTATCACACGCCTTAAACTTTCCGAAAACCTAACGTCCTTCCCTTTAGAGATCCTTTCTCTTGCTGATACGTTGGAGATTCTGGATTTATCAGACAATCAATTGTCGTCATTGCCACAAGAAATTGTGCAACTGCGAAAACTGAAAATTCTTTTTGCGTCAAATAACCGATTTAATGTCCTGCCGGAAGTGCTGGGTCAATGCCCTGAACTGGATATGATCGGCTTTAAGTCAAACCAGATTAGTGTCGTTCCAGAGAATGCTCTGCCACCGAAACTACGTTGGCTAATCCTCACTGACAACCAAATTGAAACCTTGCCAGATTCTTTAGGTCTGCGTCCTCGCATGCAAAAACTTGCGCTTGCAGGTAACCGATTAAACACGCTGCCAAAAACCATGAGCGAGCTTCACAACCTCGAGCTATTGCGAATCTCTGCGAACCAATTGCAAGACTGTCCAGACCATGTATTTAGTCTTCCTAAATTGGCATGGTTCGCGTTCTCAGGGAATCCATTCTGCCAATCGTCTGAAAACAAATCGTCAAACAGCATCGACTCGGTGCCACACGTCCCTTCGTCTAGCTTCACGTTGCAAAGTGTATTAGGGCAAGGCGCGTCTGGGGTAATTTCAAACGCCGTTTGGAACAACCCGCAAACCGAATACCCTGCTGATATTGCAGTGAAGGTGTTCAAAGGCGAAGTCACCAGCGATGGTTATCCGCAGGACGAACTCAACGCGTGCTTGAAGGTTGGCTACCACCCAAGTCTTGTGCAGCCTTTGGCTCAAGTCAGCGAGAAAAATCACCTCGCGCTGGTGATGAATCTGATCCCACCGCACTTTAAGAATCTTGGTTTACCGCCAAACTTTGATACGTGTACGCGTGATACCTTCCCTGCAGGGTTTACACTTTCAATCGCGCAAATCGATAAAATGGTCAATCAAATGGAAGATGTGTTTAATCACATGCATGACAAGCAGGTTTGTCACGGTGATTTATACGCCCACAACACCTTATTTGATGACGAATCAAACATCATCTTTGGTGATTTTGGTGCTGCGAGCATGTACCACATGCTGTCCAATGAACAGCAACAAAACCTACGCCAAATCGAACATCGCGCACTGAAGTTCTTTATTGAAGATTTGCTGAGTGTCTGTAGAGAAGACGATAAGCTGAGTGATGCATTTAAGCGCTTACAAGATGCCGTTGCCCGCTAGTTACCTTACGTTTACACCACAATAAGCCTGTCGATGCGAGATTACGTTTATTAGGCGGGCATTTTGCTGTATAACCTCTCTCCGCATTTAACTAACCCGGAAAAATCCCATGTCTAAGTTTTTCTATAAAGGCAGAATTGAGAAAAAGCCAAAGTATCAAAGTTTTGGTTATAACACTAAGCGTGCAGCAAAACCGGGTTCAGAAGACCTTCCGTTGACGCTGACGGTGCAAACTGAAGAGCGTAAAGCAGAGCTTGAAGCCAAGGCGCTCGAAAACCAGTTGTTTGTGGCGATTACCGTAGATGCAGAGCAACCAGAAGAGATTACCGAATTCGAAACACTGCTTTGCAAACCACAAACCACCGTGTTTGATAAAACGCCAAACCGCAACGATCCTTGTTCATGCGGTAGCGAGAAAAAATACAAGAAGTGCTGCGGTAAATAAGCACACTTGTTCAAACACAAAAACGCCAACTTAATGTTGGCGTTTTTGGTTTCTGGCTGTCACTCAAGTATCGCTATGACAATATCGCTACGCAGCGTTCGAAAAGTGCTTGCCTAGTAATGCATGATAAAAATCATTGTCTGACAACACGCCGATGATTTTCTCGTCATCGCTCAGTAACACTGGCTGTCCCGTGCGGTATCGGACTTCCAATGCATGGCGCATAGAAATGTCTGCCGAAACGGTGACCACCGAGTCGACAGCAAGCCCTTCAATGCTTTCGCCTTCTCGCCAGTTAACCATTGACAATTCAATGCCAAGTCGCGTTGCTTTTGCTATTTTCCCATCGGCACCGGCTTCAAGTACCGTATGTTCATGTCGGCTCAGTAACAAAGTGTCCCCATCACGAGCCAAATCGCCAATGGCTGTCATGAGTGAGCGTCCGCGCAATACATTCAACGGGTTGGTATGGGCAACAAAATCTTCCACATATTGGTTTTCAGGACGCAGCACGATGTCTTCGGGCTTACCATGTTGAATGATTTTTCCTGATTCCATAATCGCGATATTAGTGCCGATTTTCAGCGCTTCATCAAGGTCATGGCTAACGAACAAAATGGTTTTGTTGAGCTTACGTTGAAGCTCCAATAACTCATCTTGCAACTGGTTACGAATGAGCGGATCCAAGGCAGAGAAAGGTTCATCCATCAAGAGAATATCGCTATCCATACAAAACGCGCGAGCCAGACCCACACGCTGCTGCATACCGCCTGATAGCTCGTGAGGATGCTTATCATGCCACTCGCTCAAACCCACCATATCCAGCTTTTCCATCGCTCGTCGGCGGCGTTCATCTTTCGCTACGCCCTGCATTTCTAAGCCGAATGCCACGTTGTCCACCACGGTGAGCCACGGCATCAAGGCGAATTTTTGAAACACCATAGAAATACGGTGTGAACGCAAATGGCGCAATGCCGTTTCATCAATCCCGGCAAGGTCGACCATTTCATCGCCATTGCGTACCTTCAGGGAGCCACGCGTCACAGGGTTCAAGCCATTAACAGCACGAAGTAGGCTTGATTTCCCTGAGCCAGATAGCCCCATCAATACACAGATCTCGCCTTCTTCCACGCTGAGTGTGGCATTGTGTACCCCAACCACGTTGCCCGTTTCTTCTTGGATTTCTTGGCGCGTTTTTCCCTCATCCAGCAAGGTCAGGCTTTTATCTAATGAATGGCCAAACACCACGTCTAAATTTTCGATGGTTACCGCTTTCATGATTATCCCTCTTTCCCTTGTGAAGCTGGCGCTTTGCACAAGCGATCCAAAATGATAGCCACTAATACGATGGCAAGACCTGCCTCAAAACCTTGAGAGATATTCACCGTATTCAATGCACGAATGACAGGTTTACCTAATCCGTCAGCACCAACCAGCGCAGCAATCACCACCATAGAAAGAGACAACATAATGCACTGGGTAATCCCCGCCATAATATTTGGCATGGCAGCGGGTAATTCTACTTTGAACAACAGCTTACTTGGGGTTGCACCAAATGCTTTGCCCGCTTCTATTAACTCTTCAGGCACGCTACGAATGCCCAAATACGTCAAGCGGATAGGTGCAGCAATGGCGAAGATAATGGTCGAGATAAGGCCTGGAACCACACCCAGACCAAACAACACGAGTGTTGGGATCAAGTAAACAAACGTTGGAATGGTTTGCATCAAGTCCAACACGGGTCGCATGAAGGTATACAGCCAAGGGCGATGTGCGGCAAGAATACCAAGAGGTACACCCACCATGACAGACAACGATGTTGCCGTAAGCACCAGCACGAAGGTCTCTATCATCTCCGGCCAGTACCCTAAATTCAGAATCAATAACAATGCAACGCAGACAAATACCACCAGCGACAGGCTTCGATGAAGAAGCCATGCCATCGCTGCGGTCAACAGAATAGGCACATAAGGCGGAAACCATTGCATTAAATCAACAAGGGAAAGGATTAGCCATTCCAGTGAAATAGACAGCGCATCGAAAAAACCAGCGGCGTTATACGTAAGCCAATCCACGCCGGTTTCCATGTAATTGCCTAGGGGTATTTTATTATCAGTAATCCAGTTCATGTGTACTCCAAAATCCATCATGGTTTAGGTGGATAACGGCAACAAAAAGCCGCTATCCACCCGCTGCTCCCGACACTAACTGCGGACGGGCAGCAGTTAGCGCATTACTGGATATTCAGGTGTGCTTTAACCGCAGGTAGTGCGTCTTTGCCATCGGCAGTTTTCACGCCGTCTAACCATGCAGTTAATGCGTCTGGATTGGCCTGCAGCCACTCTTTTGCTGCGACTTCAGGTTTCGCACCATCATTCAAAATGCCGTTCATGATTTCATTTTCCATGGCGAGCGTGAATTTCTGGTTCGTCAGCAGTTTTCCAACGTTCGGGCATTCCGCGGTGAAGTTTTTGCGCACATTAGTAAACACATTTGCCCCCCCATAGTTCGGGCCGAAGTAATCATCACCGCCTGACAAGTACTCAAGCTCAAAGTTGCTGTTCATTGGGTGCGGCGCCCAGCCAAGAAAAACAATCCACTGGTCACGACGCACAGCGCGTTTCACCTGAGATAACATGCCCGCTTCGCTGGACTCAACCAGATCAAAGGCTTTCAAGCCGAAGGCATCAGTATCGATCATGTCTTGAATAAGGCGGTTGCCATCGTTGCCCGGCTCAATACCATAAATTCTGCCTTTGAATTCATCATCAAACTTGGCGATATCCGCAAACGTTTTCACGCCACCTTCAAACGCATACTTTGGCACTGCCAGCGTGTATTTGGCACCTTCTAGGTTCATGTTGATGGTTTCTACCGTGCCGGCTTCGCGATACTTTGCAATATCACCTTCCATGGTTGGCATCCAGTTGCCAAGGAACACGTCTACATCGCCATTTGCCAGCGAGGTATAGGTAACAGGTACCGACAATAGTTGTATGTCGGTTTCGTACCCCATACCTTGCAGTACAAGCGTCGTCGCGGCAGTCGTCGCCGTAATGTCAGTCCAACCTACATCTGAAAACGTCACTTTCTCGCACTGATTGGCCATCGCTGGCGCTGCAGCCACACTGGCTGCTAACGTCAGGCTGAGTGCTGTCAGTCGTTGAGTCTTTTTCATGTCCATGGTTGCTTCCCTCTTCCTTTCTTTGTCTGTGGGCAGTGCAGTAAGCCTTGCCCTTCAGTTTTTTATTCGCCTTGCTTTTACGTTTTTCTGTCTTCGGTTTACGTCTATTTTTTTGCTTTTATCGCTGTCATTATTCGCGTTTTATTTCGCTGACGGATGAAGCCTTTGTTGGGTTTGCCAGTTTGGATCCAGCCACACTTGCACGCCTTCAGCAGGCATCAATGACTTATTCAAAATCAAGTCTGCTGCCCGCTCTGCCACCATAATCGTTGGGCCATTCAAATTACCGTTGGTAATGACAGGGAATACGGATGAATCGACCACACGCAGATTTTCAATACCACGCACACGAAGCGCTTCATCTAGCACCGCTAACGGATCTGAGTCTGCCCCCATTTTGCAAGTACAGGATGGGTGATAGGCACTTTCCACATTGGCTTTAACCCATGTGTCGATCTCGTCGTCCGATCTCACGCCATCGCCGGGTTGGATCTCACCATCCCCAAACGGAGCAAACGCGTCTTGCGCCAAGATTTCACGCGTCAGGCGAATGCAATCGCGCCAATCTTGCTTGTCTTGCTCTGTGCTGATGTAGTTGAAAATAATTTCGGGTTTGTCGTCCGGACTGGCACTGGTGATTCGTACATAACCACGACTTTCAGGCTTGTTGGGCCCAACATGAACTTGGAATCCATGACCTTCAACTGCAGATTTCCCGTCGTAACGAATGGCTGCTGGCAAAAAATGGTATTGAATATTCGGCCACTTAATGCCTTCTCGACTGCGAATAAACGCACACGACTCAAAGTGATTGGTTGCACCTAGACCGTCTTTAAACAAAATCCAACGCGTACCGATCAAGCCTTTGCTGATCAAACCAAGCTTGCCGTTCAGAGTGATGGGTTGTTTACAGAAATACTGGAAATAGACTTCGAGGTGATCTTGCAGATTCTCGCCCACACCAGGCAATTCGTGTTTCACTTCAACACCCGCATTTTCTAATACTGCTTTAGGGCCGATGCCTGAAAGCTGCAGCAGTTGTGGTGAACCAATTGAACCTGCCGCGCTGATCACTTCTTTACGCGCATTTACCTCGTGGTGGTTGCCACCTTTGCTGTATGAAACGCCCAAAGCTTGCTTTCCGCGAAGCAATATCTTGTTGACCGTCACGCCTTTAATTAACGTGAGGTTATTGCGCTTCAAAGCGCGTCGAAGGTACGCATTCGAAGTTGATGCTCTCACACCGCCATCCACGGTCATATGCATTGGGCCAAAGCCCTCTTGCTGATAACCATTGTAATCTTCTGTGACTGGATAACCCGCTTGCTCACCCGCATCAATAAATGCTCGGTAAAGCGGATTTAGCGCCATATCATTGCCATTGCACGTTCCGACAGGGCCGCTACCACCGCGGTATTCGTCTTCACCACCCACCCAAGTTTCTGCACGTTTAAAGTACGGAAGACATGATTGATAATTCCAACCTTGTGCGCCATTGGCTTCCCATTCATCAAAATCACAAGCATGACCGCGAACGTACACCATTCCGTTGATGGATGAGCTGCCGCCAAGTACCTTGCCACGTGGACAATGCAGCTTACGACCGTCTAAGCCTGACTCTTTTTGGGTTTCAAACTGCCACGCGTATTTTTCGGTGTTCATTGGGTACGACAGTGCCGTCGGCATTTGAATGAAAATGCTTCTGTCTGTGCCACCCGCTTCAAGGATCAATACTTTATGCTCGCCGGACTCAGTCAAGCGATCTGCCAATACACATCCTGCCGACCCTGCGCCAACAATGATGTAATCAAATTCTGTTTCAACTGCCATGATGCTTTAAAAATCCTTTTACGCGTACGGGCTGTCTACATCACCCAACTCAACGTAAACGCTTTTGGTTTGGGTATAGAAGCTCAATGTTTGAACGCCATTTTCACGCCCAATGCCCGATTGCTTATAGCCGCCGACTGGCATTTCCGCCGGAGAAGCGCCCCAGTTATTGATCCAACAAATACCGGCCTGTAGCTTGGCTATCACGCGGTGTGCGCGGGAGAAGTTAGTGGTGAATACGCCCGCTGCGAGTCCATACTTGGTGTTATTAGCGCGAGTAATCACTTCTTGTTCATCACTAAAGCGCAAAATAGACATCACGGGGCCAAAGATCTCATCTTTCACATGGGGCATGTCATCAGTGCAATCCGCAAACACAGTCGGTGCAATGAAGTTTCCTTTCGCCAATTCGCCTTCCGTGACTTGGTAGCCGCCACAAAGCAAACGCGCTTCGGTTTGCTTACCCTGCTCGATGAACCCCAGCACTTTTTCTACATGCCCTTTCGAAATCAATGCGCCGATCTGGGTATCAGGATGAGTGGGATCTCCTACGATCAACTTGTTCGTTCTTGCCACCAGTTTTTCGATGAAGGCATCATAAATATCATCATGAACAAACACGCGTGTGCCGTTGGTGCAGACTTCGCCTTGTGTATAGAAGTTAGCAAGCATGGCACCAGAGACTGCGTTATCGAGATCCGCATCGTTAAACACGATCAGCGGAGATTTACCGCCCAGTTCCATGGTGACCGACTTCAGCGTCCCTGCCGCATCCGCCATGACTTTCTTGCCAGTCCCGCACTCGCCCGTGAACGATACTTTCACAATCTCGTCATGGCGAGACAGCATTTGGCCTACGCGGTAGTCACCCTGCACGACGTTAAACACGCCGGCAGGCATACCCGCCTCAGTAAACACTTCGGCCAATTTCAGTGCAGTTAATGGCGTTTCTTCTGATGGTTTAAACACCATGGTATTACCCGCAGCAAGCGCGGGGCCCGCTTTCCACATGGCGATTTGAATGGGGTAATTCCATGCTCCAATACCTGCGCAAACGCCTAGCGGCTCTTTACGGGTGTAGAAAAATTGGTTTTCACCCAGGCTTTGCTGCTCACCTTGAATCGACACCGCCAAGCCAGCGTAATATTCGATCACATCAGCACCTGTCACCACATCGACGTACAAAGCTTCTTGAATCGGCTTACCAGTGTCGAGCACTTCTAATGCGGCCAGTTCATCGTTGCGTTCACGCAGGATAGCAACGGCGCGATTAAGAATGGCTCGGCGTTCTGGTGCACTCATGGCTGACCAAACTTGAAACCCTTCCCATGCAGATTTCACAGCCGCATCCACATCGGCTTGACTCGCTTGTTGCACGCTAGCCAGAGTCTCGCCCGTGGCGGGGTTTAGTGTTTTGAATGTTTCACCTGAAGTGGCATCAACGTACCCTCCGTGAATGTATAGTTGTTTAATATCCATTTAATTTTTGCCTTTTCTATGGCTGAGAATCGTGAAGCTGACGTTCGAGATAATCTTCAATCGTTTTGATTGCTGCGCGAGTGTCGATACCTTGAGGGTTTAACGCACCGCGAAGCCAGATACCATCCACCAACGCGGCAATACCTTGGGCAACAAATTGTGCACGTTCAGGTGGCAAGAGCTTTTTGAGTTCAACGCGAAGGTGAGAGAGCAAACGTCTTTCGTTAACATGTTGGAGGCGAAACAGTGTGGGGTCGTGCATGGCATGAGACCAAAAGGCGAGCCAAGTCTTGGTCACTTTACTGCTCACCTGATTACCATCGAAGTTACCGTCAACAATCGCAAGAATGCGTGCTTTAGCGTCATTCTGGTCGGTGATAGACAATCGCAATTGAACCCCTTTAGAGAGTTCCCGCATCACTGAGCGCATGGTCTCTTCAAGCAAGCCGTGCTTGCCGCCAAAGTAGTGATTAATGATCCCAGCAGACACACCCGCCTTACGGCTAATCAGAGCAACACTGGCTCCTGCCAAACCGACTTCGTCGATGGCAGACATGGTTGCCTCTACTAACTGCGGGCGGCGAATTGCTGGCATCCCTACTTTTGGCATCGACCTCTCCTTTTATTGATTACAAATGTAGCCAAAATGTTTTTTGATTGAACGTTCAATTAAAAATAGACTTACAAATAATACACACGTTGTCAAAATGATCATTGGGCTATAACTGTGAGCGAATATGAACACTTTGAATTAATGTTATATTTATCAATAAAATACAGACATGGGTGAGGAGTCAGTCAAAATGCTCAACTGGCGATTATTTAGACCACGAAACATTGTGTGAGCCACTCACTTAAAGTAAAAACATCCAAAACGAAAAAGGCAAACACAGTGAATGCGTTTGCCTTTCGTTAAAACCAGCGCTGAAAAACGGGACTATCAACTCGTCATTTTGCGTAAAATTCGAACCGTTACTAACGGGTAGACGAGCAAGGAAAACAGAATCATCACAAACGCCAATGACAAGAAAAGCGACTGGTATTGAAAATCAGCAGGCAATAGCAAGATAAGTGCCACCGAAACGGCTCCCCGTGCCCCTGAAAAGTTCAGTAACCAAAACTCATTCATCGACAGTCGCATGCCTTCCACACGCATGACTGGCTGCAACACTGAAAGCGCCACAAATCGACCCGCAAACAAAAGTCCCACGGCTAGCAGAGCGTAGCTAATGGGTAAATCGGTATTCGCCGTAAGCGCGAAGAAGCTGGTGCCGAGCAGGAAAAACAACAAGGCATTGGCTGCATAATCGAGGTACTCCCACACTCTTTCTTCAGCGAGGCGATTTGTGCTGTCTTTGTCTGGTTTGTAACCATACGCAAGTGCCGCTGCAAACACCGCGAGAATGCCAGAAAAATGCATGGTTTCGGCCACAACGAAGCTGCCATAGGCTAGGGCGAGCGTAATGTTAGTAGTAAGTATGTAATGCGACGTGTGCATCAAACGAAGAATAAAACGCGCCAATCTACCAAGCACTGCCCCACTGATTAATGCGCCAGCGATGTGCGTAACAAAACTCACACTGGTATCAACAACACTAAAACTCGTCATGCTGAAAATCAGCAACGCGAGAATACCTGCTACGGTCACAACAAAACCATCATTGAGGATCGATTCCCCCTCAATCAGTAATTTTTGATTTTCAGTGATACTTTCATTGCCCTTGAACAACGCACTCACCGCAAGTGGATCAGTTGCTGAGATGATCACGCCAAACAACAATGCAGGCAGTAACGCCACGTCCAATAACCAGTGAATAGCCAAACCAACGGTTAACATACTCACCACGATACCGAATGTTCCCGCAATCACCGCGGGCACAATAATAGGCCTGAAATGGAACAAACACATTTTCTTCGTCGATGCGAAGATCAACAACGGAACGAAGACATACAGAACGACATCAGGGTCCATTACCAGCTCCGGCAAACCTGAGTCTGGATTGGTCGACACCCAGCCATAAGCAATGCCTGCTAGCAAAATCCAAATGATGTCAGAAAACACCATCCATTTTTCCGAGATATAAAAGATGACATTGAGCGCCATCCACCCCAAAACCGCATATGTCACCAGCGTAGGTACTGATTCAGTCATCATCACTCCATGTGATTGTTATTAGATGTGTACTCGATGAATGGGCAAAACTCGAGTGCCATTCCCTTAAATGCATTCAAAGAGCTGCATTCAATGAAAAGAAAACGAGTATGAGTTCTCTTTAAGTGTGCAGCGGATCGACTCAAACGCAATACCCGCCCTCCGACAAGCATTGAGTTTGGTTCTCTGGGTGTTGGATTTGCTTCATATGGGTGATGGCAAGACGAAAACAGTCATGACAAGTAGCCAAACACCATTGGTTTTCAGTGTGAGAAGTGCCACTAAACAATTCTTGATACGTTGGACATGCATACTCTTACGCTAAGTGCTGCCATCCTCTATAATCGCCCACCATGCCGAACAGAAGATTCCCAATGACCATTTCAACATACCCATCAACACTGAGCTTGCCGCAAACCAACCCGGGAGTCGCAACGGTTTTGGAATACCTCATCATCAAATTCCCATTTATTGATGCAGAGGTTTGGCGACAACGTGTCAGTGACGGCAAAGTTCACTATCACGACGGTACGCTCGTCACCGCAAAATCACCATTTAAAGCGCAGCAACGTATCTGCTATTACCGCGAAGTTGAAAGTGAGCCGCGTATTCCCTTTGAAGAAAAAATTCTGTTTCAAGATGAGCACATAGTAGTGGCGTATAAACCTCACTTTCTTGCCGTGACCCCTGGTGGAGTGTTCGTCAATGAATGTTTGCAGCATCGCTTACGTAAAAGTATGGGCTTTGAGGACTTGCAGGCGTTACATCGTTTGGACAGGGTAACTGCCGGTTTGGTGATGTTTTCGATTAACCCAGAGACACGCCATCTCTACCATCATCTATTCGAAACCCGCCAGATACACAAAACCTACCAAGCGGTTGCTAGCGTCAACGAGAATGAAAATATCGTCGGTCAAGAATGGGAAGTCAAAAACCGTATTGTGCAATCAGAGCCACGCTTTCGTATGCAGGTGACAGAGGGTGATGCCAATAGCCATTCAGTGATTCGGTGCCTAGAACAATCCAACGAGAAGGCGCTGTTTGAGCTGCACCCTGTAACAGGTAAAACCCACCAATTGCGTGTTCACATGCAATCCTTGGGTTGGCCAATATTGAACGACAAATACTACCCAGAACTGCAGCCATTCTCTGCAGACAACTACAACGCCCCGTTACAACTGCTGGCGAAATCTGTGGAGTTTATTGATCCAATAGCAAACCAAACAAGGTCGTTTCAGTGCAGTCATAACTTGTTAGTGGCGTGAACGCAGAACAAAAGACAGAAGACAGGATGAAAAATAAGGGCAAAAATCTTGCCCTTTACCCGAATTAATTTGGCAAGCGATGAGTCGCACAAATTTTATTACCAGATGGGTCGCGTAAATACGCAAGATAAAGATTCGCGATAGATGACTCTCTTACACCGGGAGGCTCTTCGCAGGTTGTGCCGCCGTTTTCAATACCTGCTTCATGGAAGGCATCAGCAAGCTCTGGACTGCTCGCAGCAAAACCAATCGTACTACCATTGCCATGTGTTGCGGGCTCACCATTAATTGGCATTGTGATCCCAAAAACCCCAGTAGGCGAAAAGTAGAAATAGCGCCCTTTGGGATCCATCACTCCTTCGCTGTAACCCAATGCACCTAATACCGCATCATAAAACACCTTGGATTTTTCCAAATCTTCAACACCTAGCATTACATGACTGAACATTGTATTTCCTTATTCGTTTCTGGTTGTTATCCACCACCGTATCATTAGGCATTGGGTTCTGCATCCCATCCGTATCGAACCACGAAAAATAACTCAAATCTCTAGGAAATTGATCGTCGTCAATCAGACATCATTCATTTCATATCGCCGATGTTAAAATAACATCAAGCTGATACTCTTGCTGAATGTCCCAACCATGGTTTTCGTTATGCCTACCAACATGGATCATGTGCTGCTCAATATCGCTTTGAACCTGAGCTCTAATCTCACTAGCGAAAAGCAATATCAGCACCTAATTGAGGGAATGAGCCAAGTCTTCCCCTGCGATGCCAGCGCCCTGTTTATTTTCGATAAAGAAGGGTTCTTAACACCCGTTGCTGTTAAAGGTTTATCTAACGCCGTGCTTGGCAGGCGCTTTTTCCCAAAATCGCACCCGCGCCTTGAAGCCATTGTTGCAACTAAAAAGCCAGTTCGCTTTGATACAAACAGCCCACTCCCCGACCCGTTTGATGGTGTGCTTCTCACCGAAGATGCCTCTATTGATGTGCATGATTGCATGGGATGTAGCCTATATGTTGATGGTCAGTTAGTTGGCGCATTAACCATGGATTCATTAACCGTCGGCGCATTTGATCATATTGAACCCGTGGCCATTGAAACCTTTGCTGCGCTCGCGGCGGCCACACTGCGAAACATAGGCTTGGTGAACGCGCTCAAAGCGCAAAATAATAAGCAAAAATCTGTTACCGAAACCCTGATCCAACAAGCCCGATCGCTGCAAGGTGACATGATTGGATTTAGCCCAGAAATGCAGCAACTTCGTACCAATATAGCCACGGTCGCGACATCGGGTTACGCCGTATTAATCACTGGCGAAACCGGTACAGGGAAAGAGTTGGTCGCACACAGTGTGCATGCCCAATCCAGCCGCAGCGACAAGCCGATGATCTACGTGAATTGTGCTGCATTACCTGAAGGCTTAGCCGAAAGTGAGTTGTTTGGTCATGTCAAAGGCGCATTCACTGGGGCAAACAGCAACCGTGCAGGGAAATTTGAATTAGCCGATGGCGGTACGCTTTTTCTCGATGAAGTCGGCGAATTACCGCTGGTCCTGCAAGCCAAATTACTGCGTGTGATCCAACAAGGTGAATTACAGCGGGTGGGGAGTGACAAACATTTGTTGGTGAATGTCCGTATCGTTGCGGCTACCAACCGTATGTTGGAGAAAGAAGTCGACGCAGGCAATTTCCGCGCGGATCTTTTTCATCGCCTGAATGTATTCCCGATTGCAGTACCTGCTCTACGCAAGCGCGACGGCGATATCCCAGTGTTGGCAGGCTATTTATTAGAAAAAGTTCGACACCAGTTCAATGTGCCAAACCTTCACATCCACGCTAAAGCCTTAGCCATGTTAGAAGAACAACCTTGGCCGGGGAATGTACGTGAATTAGAACACACGCTCACCCGCGCGGCACTGCGCGCGATTCAAGAGCAATGCCATACTATCGAAATGGGTCACTTTGATGTGGTGGCAGTTAATGGCGATGTCAAAAAAACATCGCAATATTTCCCTGAAGAAAATCATGGTATGCGTGAATTGGTAGAAACCTACCAGCGCGATCTTATTTCCCATGCCCTTGAAAAAACGGGCGGTATTTGGGCAAAAGCTGCTGAATTTTTACACATGGATCGAGGTAACCTCTATCGCATGGGCAAGAAGCTTGGGATCAATCGTTAACGCACTTCCTTGACCGATTTCAATCTCGATGTAAAAAAGACAACGCATTCGTTGTCTTTTTTACATCATCCGCCAGCTAATTTGCCCACCATTCCTATATATTTCAATAACTTGAATGTTGGCACAAACCCTGCACTTCCAGTACATCAATTGAATTAAATCAATAAACACTGGAGACCCACTATGTTCTGTATTCAATGTGAGCAGACAATTCAAACCCCAACCATCAAAGGCTGCTCGTTCGCACAAGGTATGTGTGGCAAGACTTCTGAGGTATCAGACCTGCAAGATGTGTTGGTGTACGCATTACAAGGGGTATCTTTCTGGGCAAATCTCGCTCGCGAATTCGACATCATCAATGATGAAATCAACCAATGGGCACCGAAAGCATTCTTCTCCACCCTCACCAACGTTAACTTCGACCCAGTACGCATTCTTGAATTAACACACCAAGCGTCTGCCTTCAAAGCGCAGCTTGAACAACACGTCCGCGCCGCGTATCACATAGCGGACAAAGCACTACCTGAATTGCCAAATGTCGCTTGTTTCGAATTACCAGACACCGCAGAGGCAATCCTTGCCTTTGCACCACAAGTTGCTGTTAACCGTGGTAAAGACAGCGTTCATGAAGATGTCATTGGTCTGCGTTTGTTGTGCTTATATGGCTTGAAAGGTGCAGCCGCCTACATGGAGCACGCACTGGTATTAGGCCAAACCAATAACGCTATTTATGGTGAATATCATGAAATCATGGCGTGGTTAGGTACAGATCCAGAGGACTTGGGTGCACTGCTTGAATGCTCGATGAAAATTGGCTTGATGAACTACAGCGTGATGGAAATGCTGGACTCGGGTGAAACTCAAACTTTTGGTCACCCAGCACCAACAAACGTGAACGTGAAGCCAGTGAAAGGCAAATGCATTTTGGTCTCAGGCCACGACTTACACGACCTTGAAAAAATCCTGCAACAAACCGAAGGGAAAGGCATTAACGTTTACACCAATGGTGAAATGCTGCCAGCACACGGTTATCCCGAACTAAACAAATACCCGCACCTTGTAGGTAACTACGGCGGCGCATGGCAAAACCAGCAGAAAGAGTTTGCTAATTTCCCTGGCGCGATTGTGATGACATCCAACTGCTTACTGAATCCTAATGTGGGTCAATACGCAGACCGTCTGTTCACTCGTAGCATTGTGGGTTGGCCGGGTGTTGCGCACCTAGAAGGCGATGATTTCAGCGTGGTGATTGAAACGGCGCTTGCGCAACCGGGCTTCCAGTATGACGAAATCGAACACATGATCACTGTTGGTTTTGGTCGCAATGCACTCATGAACGCAGCACCTGCGGTGATTGATGAAGTGAAAAAAGGCAACATCAGCCACTTCTTCTTGGTGGGCGGTTGTGATGGCGACAAATCGGAGCGTAGTTACTACACAGATTTCACCGCACAAGCACCAGAAGATTCCGTGATCCTGACGCTGGCTTGCGGCAAATTCCGTTTCAACAAAAATCAGTTTGGCGATATCAACGGCATTCCTCGTCTATTAGATGTGGGCCAATGCAACGATGCGTACTCTGCTATTCAGTTAGCGTTAGCCTTGGCGAAAGAGTTCGATTGCGACATCAACGAATTGCCGCTGACGCTTGTGCTTTCTTGGTTCGAACAAAAAGCGATTGTTATTTTGCTGACCTTGTTCGCTCTGGGCGTAAAAGGTATTTACACCGGCCCTACTGCACCAGCCTTCTTGACCGATAACCTGATTGCCATCATTCAAGAGAAGTTCGACATGCGCTCAATCACGACCGTTGAAGCGGACCTAAAAACAATCCTCGCTGCGTAATCTCGCGAGATCATCAACAACAGCCCTACTTGCTGATTTCCCAGCAGGTCAGGGCTGATTTTTCCTATTTTTCTTTCTGTTTTGTTTTTAGGGTAACCGATCTATGTTTAATGCGTGGCAACAACACCAAGCTGTCCAAATGACGTGTATGGATAAGTGGCAAGAAACGCCAGACACCGTTAGCATCAAACTGACTGTGCCTTCTCAACCCACAACATACACGTTTAAGCCGGGACAATTTGTTTCACTAGGTGCAGAGATAAACGGAAAGACTCAATATCGCGCTTACTCCCTAAGTTCAGTGCCGGGTGAAGATCATCTGCAACTCACCATTAAACGGGTCGACAACGGGCTTGTGTCTAACCATATCGTTGATCATCTCAACATTGGCGATACCGTGTCTGTCCTCAAACCCGCAGGGGAATTTAACTGCATCGATTTTCCGCCAAAGAAAAACCTTGGTGAGAAAACCAAAGTATTGCTGGTAAGCGCAGGTTGCGGTATTACGCCAGTCTATTCTATGGCGACATTTTGGCTTCAAACTCAGCAAGACATTGAGATTGATTTTCTTCATGTTGCAAAAGACAAAGCACAAACCATCTACTTAGATCAGCTTGAGACGTTAAATGCATTGCACGACAATTTCTCGCTTAAGCTCCTGCTCAAAGAATCGGGCGATGCCCCGCACCCACAAGGGCGCTTAAACCAAGCATGGCTAACGCAACTGGTGCCAGACATTCATTCTCGCTCGGTATATTTATGTGGGCCAGCCTCCTTTATGACCGATGTTCGCAGCTATTTGGTCGCAGAAGGCGTCAATTTAGCTCACTTTCATGAAGAAAGCTTCTCGCCTTCAGATGAAAACGTGATACCTCGATTTGCGCCAGAAAACTCAGGCGAACACACAGACACAGCGCCCGCCGAATCTGGCGTTCAGGTTCACATTCCCGCATTTGGACAGACCGTTGAAACGCAACTAGGCCAAACACTGGCCGATGTGCTGGAAGACGCAGGTTTGCCCATCATTGTGGCGTGTCGAAGCGGTGTTTGTGGCTCATGTAAATGCAAAGTGTCCGCAGGACATGTTGCATCCACCAGCCAAGAAACCCTGACGGAGGAAGAGATTGCACAAGGTTATGTTTTAGCCTGTTCTTCGACCTTGTCTGGAGATATTAATATCGAGCTGTAAGGTTTGGTGTTGTGTGTTGTGTGTTGTGTGTTGTGTGTTGTGTAGAAGTATCTGCACGACAATTCTCATCATCGACCATTTGGGCATTTTGTGATGACTTAATGCCCTGATTGTATTTTGTATCATTTTCTGAAAACGCCTTTGTCGTGAACTCTTCTACGCTGGGAAAGAGATAGATCGCTTGGACATGCGCAATGACTTCAAACTCTGACGAAAAAAAGGCTGTTGATAAACAGCAAGCTAACATGGACCCGGAACTCATTGAGCGCATCCCTACTGACTCGATGAACACTCAACCCACCGAGCAACCCACCAAGACGATACGCCGATTTATTTCTTATCACCAAAACCCTATTTCGGTGCTTCTACTATCTACCATTGTTGGCATCATCGCTGGCCTGCTTTGTACAGCATTCGATATTGTGATCGATTGGCTAGTGAATGGACGATCGACTTGGGTGAAAACCGAAGGTGGCGTGAGTGCTCTCACTATCGCTGTCGTGGTTATCACCAGTGCGTTGTTATCCGCGTTCGGTTTTTTCTTGGTGAAACGATTTGCCCCCGAAGCCGCTGGCTCAGGCATTCCAGAAATTGAAGGCGCATTAGATAACCTCAAACCTGTCCGATGGTGGCGAGTGATACCCGTGAAATTTTTCGGTGGTATCGGCACTATCGGCGCGGGTTTAGTTCTAGGCCGAGAAGGGCCTTCTGTTCAGATGGGGGCAAGTGTCGGCCGAATGCTCACTGACCTTTTCCGCATTAACGATGACGAAGGCCGACATACCTTGGTGGCTTCTGGTGCAGCGGCAGGTTTAGCCGCCGCTTTCAATGCGCCTTTGGCGGGCATTATGTTTGTCGTCGAAGAAATGCGGCCACAGTTCAAGTACAACCTGATATCGATTAAAGCCGTGATGATCGCTGCAATCGCCGCCACGGTGGTCTATCGCAGTCTTCAAGGTCAAGGCGCAATGATCCCTTTACCTGCGCACTCCGATGTACCTTTAACTGCCTTGGCGCTGTTTTTACTCTTAGGGCTGATATTTGGTTTTGTCGGGGTCATTTTCAATCGTTTGGTTATCATCACTATGGATGGCTTCGAACGTCTTCACCAGCATAAAACAGGACGATTTGTAGGGATTGGCGCGCTTCTGGGGGCTAGCTTTGGGGTCATGCTACTTCTACTGCCGAAACTGACGGGGGAAGGCGTCGAACTCATTCCCAACTCTGTCAATGGCAACTTCGCACTCTCAATGCTGGCACTGTTGTTTATGGCTCGCCTTATCACAACCCTCATCTGTTTTGGCTCAGGGGCTCCCGGCGGTGTTTTCGCTCCCATGCTGGCGTTAGGAACCTTGTTCGGCACAGGGTTTGGTATGTTTTCTATGCACCTTTTTCCCAACATGGAAATTACGGCAGGCATGTTTGCTGTCGCCGGTATGGGCGCTCTTTTTGCTGCCACCGTTCGCGCTCCTATCACCGGTATTCTCTTAGTCATAGAATTAACCCATAACTATGAGCTCATTCTCCCCTTGCTCATTACTACGTTAGGCGCAACCATGACCGCTCAAGTGGTCGGGGGAAAACCGCTATATAGCCAGTTGTTACAACGCTCACTGGCGAAGCAAAAAGCGGCAAATAAACCGTCACCAACACCACAAAAACCAAGCTCTGATGCCCCACCAAAGCCTTAGCGCCCAAGCGTAAACGGTTACGACATTGCGCGTTTTTCCTTTCGTCGTTGCGCAATCACAATCGACATATATCCGACAACCACAAGATTCACCACAAGTGCAATGACAGGGAGCAACTTACCTTCCGTCGCCACGGCATAAATTTCAAACGGCAAGTACACGGCACCGCTTGCCAATGCAAACCACTCAGTCCACGCATAACCACGCCACAACCCAAACGCTTCCACCAACCGAATCGAGGCATACAACACTGAGCCTAGCGCCACAAGCGTCAGATTCTTATCGTTAATTTCGTTCACCGAATGCATGATCACACTGGGAATTTCACTGGCGGGATTGAGATGTAAATGCTGAAGCAAGGCTTCGCAGAGATGCTGGATTTCTTTCCCTCCAAGCTCATGCAACGCAAAACCTACAACCAAAGAAAGAATCCCCTTGAACGCTTCCAGCGTTGCGATCGCTTTTAGTCCCTTTGGTGATTGCCCTGCCACACTCATTTTTTCCCGCTCTGTTGGCTACTTATAACTGGTATTGTTTTGGTGCAGTTAAAGATTGGCTAACTTAATACGCCGCTGTCGTAGCAAGGGCAAGAAAAAAGGCCCTTTCGGGCCTTTTCGGATTTGTTGCTGTGTTCGGTTTTCGTTACACCGAGTGTATGAAGTAGAGTTGTGCTTTCATTCGGATGATGATGCCACGCACCACATCAAGAAAACTCATAAAGGCGATAGGCTTTTCACCCGACACCCATGCCAACCCGACTGCTCCCACGGGAATGTCATAACCTTCTGGCTCTTCCAACTTCAAGCGAACGAAATGGTGTTTGTTCATCAAGTTTGAACCTGTCGTGACTCGAACACCTTCTTCTAGCGCCAGCAATTTACCTTGTGATTCACCCGTCGCCTCCACAATGCCTTCCACTTCGGCTTGGAAGATCTTGCCCGGATACACAGGGCTGGCAAATTCTGCGTATTGTCCCACTTTCACATTACGAATCGCTTGGTGATTCACTCGCATCAATACGTATTTTTCATCGGTATACATATGTAAGCGCGGTAACACACCCACATATTGACCTTCTCGCATGATGAAGTTAGTCACGTAACCGTCAGCAGGCGCAGTCACTTGGGTTTGTTCCAGATTCCATTGCGCTTGAGACACCGCCTCAACCGCATTGTCCAATTCAGCACGCTTAGCATCAACAGCAAGCTCCGATTTCTCTTGGCTCAATCGGGCATATTCAACACCAATTTTCGCTTTTTCAATCTGTGTTTGTAATGTGCTAACTTGAGACTTCGCCAATTGCACTTTGTTACGCTGCTCATCCAATACAGACGTGGCCACCGTGTTAGGGGCTTTCTTGTTTTGTTCTAGGTAACGATTAAGTTGGCTCACTTTCCACTTGGCATCTTCCTGCGCTGCAATCATTTGGCTTTCTAGAACATTCAAATCAGCTTTTGTCGCTTGATACTGTTGCTCTGTCAACGTGACGTCTTGCTTGGATACATCTAGGGCCACTAGTGCAGAGTTCTCCGCGACAATGGCACGATTAAGTGCAATCTGATAAGGCTCATCTTCTATCGAATACACCAATTGTCCTTTTTTCACTTCTTGGTTTGGTGTAACGAAAATCTCATCAACGTTGCCGCGCACTTGGCTAGACCCTGGACGAAGCTGAATATGAGGAGATTGAACGACAGAGCCTCCCGACAAATCCATTGGCGTGTAATTCAACAATCCAATCCAAACGAACAACAACCAAGCTCCGCCACCAATGTAGGCGAACAGTTTGCTATATAAGTTCCAAGGCATACCTACCATGCGAAGGAGATAGATAAACAGCGCCCATACCGCTAAACCTTCAAGCATTGGTTTTCTCCTCTTTACTCAGATCTTGATTGCCACCTTCCAAATGGACGTTTTGATTCGCAGAAACTTCCTCGATAGCAGGATCTTTCTGTTCATCATTAGGAGCCTTCGTAGGTTCACGCCAAATATCTCGAATGCGACGAAGCGCTTGATCACTATCTACAAAGGCAACAATGACCGCCACCACCCAGACCCAGTGCCACAAAAAACCTATCCACGTGAGTGCCGTGATCAGCCCCATCTGCTGATGTTTCTTTTTCTTTGCCTTGCTAACGGGCAGTTCGTGAATTTTCCAAAACCCGAACGCAATGGCGCAAACGGAACCCACTAAAACCACTGCTGCCACAACATGCAGCACAGTATCCGTTGAAGCATCAACAAAAGGTGTCGCCAATAGGCTCATCACTGTCTCCAAGAAATAACAAGAGAACAGATAGTTACATCAATGTCTCTTTTGTGCAACATTTAGGAACGATTGATTCACTAATTCGTGTATATTGATTGAATCTATCCAGTTTCATGGCAGCGCATGATTGACATTACTTTTTGCCGAATGGCGTATATCAAACCGCTTCTCAAAGGCGTTATGCAGGTATATCGACTCGACATTACACAGCTCGGTATTCCTCACGCCCTATACGCCGACGACATGGCTCTGATCCCCCATTCCGAAATTAACTGCTGGTTACGTTCAATTATTGCGTTAACGGGGGATAGACATTTTCCCTTTAAGATTGCCTCCTTCCTCGATGTGACAAACATTGATGTTTGCGCCAACTGGTTAACCGCCTCACCCGATCTGTCCATCACATTCCGACGCATCAATTACGGTATGAGTTGTTTTCATTCGAGCGGCCACTATGTAGGGCGCCAATCAGGTCATATTCTCAAATGGTGTTATCACAATGCGTTTACGGAAGATGTAACAGATGTGGATGCATTGCGTGTCGCTATCATGTTTACACAAGTATTGCGCCAGTTCTCTTCGCCCAATGTTGATGTCTCCGTCCCTGCCAATCACTTGCAACAGCAAGGAAAGACTAAACCCTCGTCCTATTCCCCCCTAATGGTTCGCCTTGCAGGCTCAAACATTGATGTGAAAGAAGCAGAAGCATGGTTTGGGTGTCAGGTGGTTACAGGGTGTGAGCAAACCGAAGTATGGTTTGATACCAAGCTGTTATTGCTGGAGCACACTGCCTCGGTAGAGCAAAATCGAGAAGCGGTACTGTCCCTCAACGAACTGGATGATTTGGTTAACATGCCGCAACGGGATGATCCCACCAAAGCGCTTTACGAAGTGGTGAATTACGCGCGTTATTACGGCATGCCGACGGTAGAACAAGTGGCGAATCTACTGGCGCTTTCGCCTCAGCAACTCCAACGCCGCCTACAAAAGCTTGGGTTCTCGTTTACCAGTATCGTGGCGTATGTGCTAAATAATATCGCCGTGCGTTACCTACTCAAAGGTTATGCCCCAGACCACATAGCAAAATTACTCGGCTACACCCATCCGCAGAGCTTCATCAAAGCCTTCAAACGTGTCAGAGGTTGCACCCCAAATGAGTATCTTCGCCACCTTTCTTTGTAAGAGGCAGCTCATCGTCAAACAGTCTAAAGGATGCAAAATCACGAGAAAAATCCGCTGAAGCGTGATCATTCTTTAAACACTCGCACCCGCCCCTCTTCCCTTTTTAGCGAGAAACACAGTAAACTCAGCGTGTTCTGAACAATCAGAACATCACAAATTAATTATTCTCAGGGCGGGGTGAAATTCCCCACCGGCGGTATGTCAGTGAAAATTATTGACGAGCCCGCGAGCGCCCGAACCTAGTTCGGGGTCAGCAGACTTGGTGAGATGCCAAGGCCGACGGTTAGAGTCCGGATGAAAGAGGATGATATGTTTACCCATTAAGTGGCTGTTTTCAGCACCTGCTTATCGGTGAATTGTGCGTATTCGAACACTCGAATACCGCTCATCTATGCCCTGATTCTGGTACGTATTATAGGAGTTACCATGAATCAGACACACACTTCGCTACTTGCTCCATTAGGCACCCCATTTCAACGCGTTGAAGCTGCGCTAGAAGCACTTCGCCAAGGTAAAGGCGTATTGCTACTCGACGACGAAGACCGTGAGAATGAAGGTGATATCATCTATTCTGTCGATCACCTCACCAATCAACAAATGGCATTAATGATCCGTGAATGCAGCGGCATCGTTTGTCTATGCCTGCCAGAAGCACAAGCTGACAAACTTGAGCTCAACCCAATGGTGGTGGATAACAACAGCGCCAACCAAACCGCATTCACGGTTTCTATCGAAGCAAAAGTGGGCGTCACCACCGGTGTTTCAGCCGCTGACCGTGTAACTACAATCAAAACCGCAGCCAACCCAAATGCACAGCCGTCTGATTTGGCACGCCCTGGGCATGTATTCCCTCTTCGTGCACGTAACGGCGGCGTTTTGACACGTCGTGGTCACACAGAAGGCACCATTGATTTGATGCAAATGGCGGGGTTGTCACCTGCAGGTGTGTTATGTGAAGTGCAAAACGAAGATGGCTCGATGGCAAAAACGCCCGAGATCATTGCATTCGGCGCAAAGCACGATATGCCAGTACTCACCATTGAAGACATGGTCCAATACCGCCTGATGCAGGCAGAAAAAATCGCATAACCAACGCGTTCCGTTAGCCAGCTAACAAACACGTTTTCACATTGAGCGCCGGCTTTTGTACACAAATGCAGGCGCTCAATTCGTTTATACGGCTATTGAATCGGCTAACGCCGCAAATCTAAAAAAAATCGTTACACAACTAAACGACTGAGCCAAAAATTCGCTCAATCACTAAATACATATTCGATTCGTAATAAAACCTTATTAATTCACCGACTTTCGTTAACTACTCCCATCAAATTCATAACCCATCACATTCACCGACAGACTTAAAAGCCGACCTCTTATTCACGCCATCATTATTATGAAATTTTATGCTTATAAGCACAAACAGCGCGAATTGATGCGTAGCGTCATAAACATGACAATTCCATTGGTTTACATATTAATGGAGAGATACAACATATGGGACGCCACTTTCAGCTCATCGACAAGCCAACCTTTTTTGGCGCGTTAGGGCTCCTCTTTTCCGTGATCATCCCACTTCTCATTTGGCCTACCCAAGGCGCAGAATGGATAGCGATTGCAAAAACATTTATGACCGACAAACTCGGTTTCCTTTATCTTGGACTTGGCATCGCCGCCTTCTTTTTCATGGTCTACATCGTTTTCAGCGACATTGGCCAAATCAAACTTGGTGATGCTGACGAAAAGCCTGAATTTGCTACGGGTTCATGGGCAGCCATGCTGTTCTGTGGTGGTATCGGTGCAAGTATCCTTTACTGGGGTACGATCGAGTGGGCTTACTACTACCAAAATCCGCCTTTCCAATTACAGGCTGGCAGTGAAGAAGCAGTACGTTGGGCAGCGACTTACGGTATTTTCCACTGGGGTCCAATTGCATGGTCCATCTACCTGATTCCCGCGATTCCGATTGCTTACTTCTTCTATGTGCGTAAGCAACCAGTATTGAAAGTATCAGCAGCCCTAATGCCAGTGATCGGTGAAGCACGCAGCCACGGTAAAACCGGTAAACTTATCGATGTACTGTTCATCTTTGGTCTACTTGGTGGTGCAGCAACCACGCTTGGTCTTGCAGCGCCGCTGATCAACGAAGGTATCAGCTACCTATTCGGCATTCCTTCTTCAACGACCTCACAAATCGGTGTGTTGTTGCTATGTACGGCGCTGTTTGCTTACTCGTCTTACAAAGGTATGGATGAAGGCATCAAGGTACTAAGTAACATCAACTTCTGGGGTGCATTAGGTCTGCTTGCGTTCGTACTGTTCGCGGGTCCAACCCTATTCATGCTGGAAACCGGCCTAGATTCAATCGGTCGCATGCTGTCTAACTTCTTCATCATGGCAACATGGGCAGAACCATTCGGCGGTTACGGTACGTTTGAGGATACACACTTCCCACAAGATTGGACCATCTTCTACTGGGCATGGTGGCTAGTGTTTGCACCAAGCATGGGCTTGTTCGTTGCGCGTATTTCCCGCGGTCGTACCATCAAGCAAATGGTGTCAGGTTCCATCTTCTTCGGTTCACTAGGCTGTGCACTGTACTTCATGATCTTGGGTAACTATGGTCTGTCGCTGCAACTGTCTGGTCAGCTTGATGTGGTGAGCATCCTGAACTCTGAAGGCCCGACTCGCGCCATCTTCTCAATTCTTGAAACATTGCCGATGAGCACCGTGGTGATCGCGGTATTCACCGTACTGTGTATTATCTTCACCGCAACAACGTTTGACTCCATCTCGTTCATACTGGCTTCTGTGGTTCAGAACAACGTAACTGAAGACCCAATGCGTTGGAATCGTCTGTTCTGGGCATTCACCCTGTCATTCATGCCATCGGTACTGATGTTCATGGGCGGCCTTGCGACGCTACAAACAGCAGCTATTGTCGGTGGTTTACCACTACTGGTTATTGCTGTGATGTTAATGATTTCAGGCGTGAAAGCGGCGACCCTCGACCTTTCTCACCAAGAAGGTTACATCGATCCTGTTATCAACATTGAAGAGTTCCCAGACGTTGACCCATGGTCAAAAGAAGGCATGGCGATGGCTAAGTTTGAGAGCCTGAAAGATGAAGCAGTTGCCGCGGCAGAAGAAGAGCGTGAAAAACTGAACGCGATTTGGAACCTGAAGAAAGAAATTCGTGCCACAGCTCTTTCACAAGGCGAATCTGGCATGGAGCTTGGCGACGCGCCTCAAGAGCAATTGGACGAAATCCAACGCTTAACAGACGAAGCCATGGCAGCCAAAGAGCATAAACTTCAAGCGTCTGAGTCTGCCCAGCAAGCACGTATGGTTTTCGATGATCTAATGCGCGAACGTAAGCGTCTAGAAGAAGAAAATCAAGACGAATTGAAGCCTGCATAACGCAAAACTTACTATAAAAAGCACAATCAAAAGGCCGAGAAATCGGCCTTTTTTTGTTTCTCAGACATTCGTGAATTTCATACTCTGAAGCCTAAAAACCCGCGATATCATTCAGCGATTTACGGATTCAGCGACATTCCATACCCCAAAGAATGTTCAAATGTCGCAATCTTTTGGAACCCAAGTTTTTCGTAGAATTTGATTGCGCCTGTATTCACCGTTGATACCTCAAGATGAACGCCTGACACTTTTGAAGCCGTTAGACGCTCTATCAACGCCATCATCAACTTTTTCCCCAAACCAAACCCTTGCGTTTCTGGCAAACAATTGATGTGAAAATGGGCAGGATATCTATCAAACTCAGGCCGAGGCGCATTGCCCTCGTGGATCTTATTTACAACCCAGTCACTTGCAGACTGCCCTTTGTAATGTTCTAGAGCGTATCGTTCGCGCAAAGCTGGCAACCACTCACCTTCGCAGCGCTCTGAAAACCGCTTAGAGTTTTCTGTACCCACGATGTAACCGCAAGGTTCTCCGTTGCGCGTGGCAATGAAGCACATGTCAGGATTCATTATCGCGTAGGGCGCTGAAAAAAAATGTCCGACTAATTCATCACTTTGATACAGCGAACTGGCGTCTTGACCATTGTCAGCCGTTAACAAACAGATTTTATATAGCGACGGCAAATCGCTTGGATGGAAGGGGCGTATTTCGAACGGCATAAATAAGGCTAATATTGGCAAAAAATCTAAGCCAAAATGATATATGGGAAGTGGCTAACTTTCCAACATATGGAACAATTAACTCTGAATTACCCTATCCGATTGATTATATGAATATTTCAATCAACAACAATAACCCGATTGCTTTAACAGCAAAACCAAGACGAATCGAAGCCTGCATAGCACCAAACGTCTTGTGAAGTATCCAATTAAAAGGCCGATGGCTCGGCCTTTTTCGTTCCTATCGCCAGAGATAACTGGCGATCGAGAAACGCTACTTCTTGTGTTTTTTGCTGATCTTTTTAGCCTTTTTAATCGCAGACTTCTTCGACGCTTGTTTCTTTGCAACATCAAGAGATTGCGCTTCTTTCAATCTCGCCTTGGCTTTCTTTAGTTTTTTCCCGCACTTCTTATCTTTCTTTTCTGAACTTCGGATAGCCTCCTCTGCATGCTTTAGTTGCGCCTTTGCAGACAGAACACCTTCAGACGCTTTCTTTGCTTCGTCTTGGCACAATTGAACATCTAGCTGAAGCTTCTTAATATTGACCTTTCCCATACCTACTCCTTGTTTAGGGCGCTTTTGCAATTTGTGTGTCAACTTTATTCACGAGTTCATGATCTTTACCGGGGTACTCAAGCTGACTCAGGAAGTGACGCATACAGTTAATTCTCCCCCGTTTTTTATCGTCCGAAAGGATCACTGTCCAAGGGGCATCTTTGGTGTTGGTATGGAACATCATGGTGTCTTTCGCGGCAGAGTAATCATCCCATTTAGACAAAGATGCAAGATCTACAGGGCTCAATTTCCACTGCTTCAGCGGGTCAGATTTTCGTGATTTAAACCGTCTAAATTGCTCTTCACGACTTACCGAAAACCAGTACTTGAACAGCTTGATACCGCTGTTTGCCAGCATGCGCTCTAACTCTGGGGCTTGTCGCAAAAACTCTAAATATTCAGTGTCATCACAAAAACCCATGACTTTTTCAACGCCTGCACGGTTGTACCATGAGCGGTCAAACAAGATGATTTCACCCTTGGTGGGTAAATGTTTTATGTAGCGTTGGAAATACCACTGGTTTCGCTCTCGTGCATTGGGCTTTTCCAACGCGATAACATGTGCACCACGAGGGTTAAGATGCTCCATAAACCGCTTTATTGTGCCACCTTTCCCTGCAGCATCTCTCCCTTCAAACAAGATCACAATTCTCTGATTGGTGTCTTTAACCCAACCTTGCATCTTTAATAACTCAATTTGTAATTCATGCTTGTGTTTCTCGTACTCAACAACATTCATTTTCTTTTTATACGGGTAGTGACCGTCGGCATTCCACGCCAATTGTTTTTCTTTTTTGTTGAGGTCAAAATTAAACGGCTCTTTATTATTGATATCCATGTTTGAAGCTGCATTTCTTTCCAGAGAAAGTGTTTGTATCTGTGTCATTATTTCCCTCCACCATCAGGTTCAATCCATCATCCGTCTCGTAACATTCAGAACGTCTAATTTCTAAGAAAATCATTAACAAACTTAATTATGCAATAGTTAAACATGTAACTTAAATGTTATTAATCTATAGGTTTAATAACGAAAAGTTATCTTTATGAATCTCACCCAGTTAAAGCTTTTCAATGAGTTAGCGCGCGAACTAAGTTTTGTTAAAGTGGCAAAGCTTAATCACATCAGCCAACCAGCCGTCAGCGTCCACATTAAGAAACTGGAGCACGCTCTTGGCCAACAATTGTTCTCGAGAACATCTCAAACCACTGAATTAACGCCGGAAGGTTTAATCATATTGGAAGATGTGAAAGAGATTATTAGGCTCTGCGAGAACATCAAAGTAAGGGCTGATTTTTCACAAGGCGTGCTTGAAGGTCACGTGAGAGTGGCAGCCATTCATAGTGTCGGAATGTATGAGCTAGGAGACTTCCTCGCCGCATTCATGAAAATGTATCCTAAAGTGATTGTTCATCTTGAATACAGGCATAGTGATGAGATCTATCAAGAAATCCACAAAGAAAGAATTGATGTCGGCATTGTCGCCTATCCTCACTCACAGCCAGGCATTGAAGCCATACCCTATGCCGAGGATGAGTTGGTACTCATTGCCGGAAATAAGCACTGGGTCAGTCATAAAAAAGCGGTGTCACTTCAACAAGTTCATAATGAGGCATTTATTACGTTTGGTGAGAAAATCCCCACGCGCATTGCCATTGATAAATTGCTGGAAAGCACACGGACAACTGTGGACATCCGAATGACGCATAACAATATCTACACGCTTAAAAAAGCCGTAGAAGCCGAACTCGGTATTGCCATTGTCCCTGCCGCAACCGTCAATGAAGAAGTTGAGCGTGGCATATTAAAACGCATAAAAATTAAGGACGCAGAGACACGTCGGCCGATCTCAATACTTCGCCAATCCAATCGAAAAAGCAGTGCTCCCGTCAATCTGTTTATTGAAAAGCTACTCGCGTTTAATCAACACCGAAACCGAGGGTAAGGGCATTAAAGCAAGAGACCATCAAGAGCTATCAGGCTTCCATTGTTCTTTCTCTGTACATCGGAATTTACTTATACCCAATTCAGCGGTTTGATGTCCGTTCAATGCAGGTTGCCATATCAGGTTTAGGATGGATAATGCCTGCACATTTTCTTGATTATTGTTGTAAAAATGCGCCTTGATAAATTCGTTTGTAAAAGCACTGCGTTAAACCGTGCAGATGCCATCCAGCTGATTCAAAACGGAGCGGTAACGGTGAACGAACAAGTCGTGACTCACGAGTTCGCACAGGTGCATGAAAACAACACCATTCAGTTACAGGGTCACACATTAATCCCTCGCCCGTTTCGCTATATCTTAATGCATAAACCTGCTGGAACCATTTGCTCCAATATCGATGAAGTCTACCCCTCACTATTTTCCACCACAAACATCGAGCATACAGAAGAATTACACATCGCAGGGCGATTAGATGCGGACACAACAGGGCTTGTATTGATCACTGATGATGGTCATTGGTCGTTCAATATCACCACGCCAACCCAACACTGCGAAAAAGTGTATCGCGTTGGTCTTTCTCGCCCAATTAGAGGTGATGAGGCTGATCGATTCAAGCATGGCATTCTGCTGCAAGGAGAGAGCAAACCCACTCAGCCAGCAAAACTCGATGTGCTAAGCCCGCAAGACGTTTTACTAACGATCACAGAAGGGAAGTTCCATCAAGTTAAGCGCATGTTTTCTGCGGTTGGCAACCGTGTTGTTGCGTTACATCGAGAGCGCATTGGTGAGGTCCTGCTTGATGTTGATGCTGGAGAATGGCGATACCTTAGCGATGAAGAAATTGCTTCGTTCAGATCATAGGCCCAAGACAACAACGCGGATGCCATAGCCTCCGCGTTTATTGATGGTTTCAAAGCCGAGATTAACGCTCGCCTTGCACTTCGAATTCATCAAACACTAAGCGAGCTTTTCCATCTTCTTGAATCTTCCAATGCTCACGGTGAACCACACCAAATGCTTTATTCATGGTCCAATCAGCACATAAAATGAAGCCATCATCGTCTTCTGCTGGTTCCCATTTCACATTGGTGTAATCAACATCAGCAAAACCTTGATCCATGATTTGCTGCCAAAACGCTTGGATGTCCTCACGACCTGTAAATTCGCCAAAGGGACGCGCGACCATCAAGGTAGTGTGATCTGCATACTGCGCGGCACAGCCCGCTGCATCTTGATTGTTGAAGGCATCTTGCCACGCTTTGATTCCCTCGTTATATGGAATAAGTACGTCTTGATTCATCATTTGTTTCGCTCTGTCTTGGAGATATTTAAGGACTTAGTGTAGAAACACGATTAGATTAGATAAATAAAGCAAAACAAACACATTGTTCTTGTGAGAGAAACAATATGCAAACACAGATGAATAAACTTAAACAAATGACCTTGTTTATGCATGTGGTAGAAATGGGTTCAATCACCAATGCCGCAGACAAGTTAGACACCTCCAAATCCGTAGTAAGTCAGGCGCTAAAGCAACTCGAATTAGACCTCGACACAACGCTACTCACACGCACAACGCGCCGACAATCGCTTACCCAATCAGGGGAACACTTCTACCAATACTGTTGTGAAATGCATCGAGTGGCGGAGCACGCATGGGAGGAAATGAAGGTTCAGCAGACAATTCCGAAAGGGAAAATCACCTTAACTGCACCGAACGCCCTGATGTCATCGTTAGTCGTCCCAGCCCTACTGACAGCTTATGCGGATTATCCTGACGTCGAACTCAATTTGATCAATGACGACAATCAACTCGATCTCATGGAAAACAACATCGATCTCGCGATTCGTGCTGGAAGGTCTCTACCTAGCAACAATAAGCAACGACGGATTGGCGAGTTTAGAGATGTATTATGTTGCGCCAAAGACAGTGATTTTTCGTTGGTTAACGCACCTTATATCGCCCATCAATGGCAACCTAAAACGGTATCCCATGAACTCTATAATCCGTTAACTAATGAGACCCGATCGTTAACGTTTTCACCGAGACATAGAACGAACGCGATGCAAACGACACTCGCGCTGATTGAGTCTGGCTATGGCCTGGGGATTTTGCCCAACTTCACTGTTTCCACAAACCCAAAACTGAAACCCGTGTTACCCGATTTTCAGATGCCACGGGTAAACGTATATGCCCTTCACCCATTCCACGGCACTGTGCCGATTGGCGTAAAAATGGCGATTGATGCCATCGAAAGTGCATTACACGACTACACCCAAGCAACCTAGAGATACTCTCCCTACTGGGGCGAACACAAAAAAGCCTGCATCATATGCAGGCTCTGTTCGCGATTGGACATCTTACGACTAGACCATCAAACCTTAAGGCTAGTCGTCTTCTTATGCCGTCTAGCTCGAAGATTATCACCAAGATAGATGATCACACTCAGCAAGATGCACCCACTGATTAAGTTGATAACAGACGTCATTGTGCCATCAAACATCGCACCACTAATGTCTATGACCAAGGCCACCAACGCTAAACGAATCGCTGTGACTAAAGAGGCACTCACACCCGTTTGATTCGGCACGGCTTCCATTGAACGAGCAAAGAAGATTCCGATACACACACCAGCTCCCAGAGAGTAAAGCACCATGAGTGAAGTCACGACCAACGGAAGTTGTTGCCAGCTTGTCGGCAATACAAACATGGTCAACGTCATCAACACGATGGTAAGAAAGCCATATCGGCGCAGGAAGTTAACGCCAAACCACTTCATTAAACGACCATTGTTGATACTCGCAATTACGAACGCCACCAACAAGCTCACTTGATAAAAAGGAAATACCGCACTATCGATACCCAGGTGATTCACAAAAATCAGGGGCATATTAGAAATGAACACCATGTAGCCAGAAAATATGGCGGTGGTGATCAACGTGTTTGCCCAGAACTCGCCGTTTTTCAGTACTGTCACGTAGTCACTACCAATGCCCTTAATGGACAGCGGCTTGCGTTTTTCTACAGGCAGTGATTCCGGCAATTTGATGAAACAAATCAGGCCAGTGACGATGGTCAACGCAGCAATAAACACAAAGTTATAGGTGTACCCGAACTGATAGTTAATCCAACCACCTAACATTGGCGCGAACGCAATGATACTCACGACCAAACTGTTCAGATCTGACACAATCTCAGTGGCTTTTTCTGCTTTGTACAAATCGAAGACCATGGCTGCGCCGATTATCATGCAAGCCGCACTGCCGAAGCCTTGAACGAATCGCCAGAAAATCAAAACATCAATATTGCTTGAAAACACACAGCCCAAACTGCCAGCAATAAATAAGGCATAGCCAACATTAAGAACTTTACGACGACCTACGGAATCGGACAATGGCCCATAGATTAACGATGCCAGACAAATACCAAGGAAGTTAAAACTTAGCACGCGTTGGATCATGGTTTCGTTGGTGTTAAATGCGGTCATCATATCTGGAAAAGCAGGAAGATAGATGTCCGTCTCCATCGCCGCAGCGAGAAAAATCATCAAAATCAAAAAGCGAATCATACGCTCGCTCAATGCATTGGTTGGCATATCACCCCCTATTCTTTGAAAAGTTCACTTGTAATTAAAAGTGCAAATTGCAAACGCTATGCTTTCCCAAACGTATCGTGTTTTAGCCACCTACAACACCTTTTTATAGGAGACAAACGTTTGCATGGGATTGTATGTACCCAGAGGTGAAGTTTTCTTTCGGGTTGGATTATCAACAAAGAAAATAACGTTGAGAAATTGCTTTAGCGTCTGATTGCTTACCTAAGACGGGATCACGGCTTGAGGCGAAAAGGTCATGGATGAGTCCAGCTCAAAAAATACAGCGGAGAAAAATGCTGTATTCCCACAATGTAACCTGACAGTTGTTACTTTGTGTTGCCATGGGAAACGATAACATCAATCAATGAGACAAACGTTCGCGCAGGCTTATACCCAAACAACCTGGAGATGCTCGATTTCAGAGGCCATCAGAGTGTTCAATTCAAGGCGAATTCTTGTAGGAATAGTCATTCTATTTCACAGGAATTTAACGATAAAGTGGACGCTCTGAGGGCCTCCCTTCGGGCGAGTTTACTGACACCACGCTCGGTGTTGTCCCTTTTTGATGGAGTTCACTACATCAGCAAAGGGACGCCTTGATCATTGCGCCAGTAAATCTCGCTGAATCCTGCATCTTCAGGTTGTTTGGGTATAGATAGGAGAAAGCATTCGCTTTCAGGCGAGATTCTACCTCTAATCATAATAAAATCAATGGTCATTTCACCGCCTCATAGACCACATAGACAAGCCCCCTGTCTTAAGTGACTGGCATTTTTAGAGTATTAACTCTAAAATATATCCATCTATCCCAATGTGGACACCTCGATGTTTGCCAGAATACCTTTTTCTCTGCGTGCGCTTGCCCTCGTGACCCTGTTTTTACCCGTCACTTTTGTATCGCCAAACGCTCAAGCAGAATCCATGTCATTTGCCGAAGCATGGCAAGCCGTATTAACCCGCAATGATGCGATTGCCGCAGAACGTGCCAATGTGCAACGCGCTGAACACATGGAAAGCGCCGCCTCTGCCCATCATCTCCCTAGCATTTCTGTCAGCGGTAACTACACGCGGTTAGATCAGAGCGTGGAAGTCTCACCTTCCCAGCTTGCTCACCATATGAAAGGTGGCGATGCGATTGGCAATTTGGCCGGGTTACTTCCGCCCGGCTTAGGTAATCTCGATAGCATGCTTACCACCACATTGGCAGATCGCGATGTGTACACCAGCTCGATCCGTGCCATCTGGCCGATATTTACGGGCGGTCGCATTCTCGCGGCTGGAGACATTGCCAGCGCGCAAAAAGAGGAAGCGCGATATTTGATGCAAATGGCGCAACAAGCCAAGTTTGAAGATCTTGCCAAGGTGTACTTCTCAACCGTGCTCGCAGGACAAGTGGTTCAAACTCGCTTGGAGGTTGAGCAAGGTCTTGCAAAACACCTCGACCACGCGAAGAAAATGGAGGCCCAAGGTCAAATTGCTCGTGTTGAGCGACTACAAGCAGAAGTCTCGTACGACAAAGCAAAAACTGAACGCAAGAAAGCGCAACGCGACCTCGACATTGCGCACGCTGCGCTCCAAACACTGGTAAAAAGCACCGCACCTGTCACGCCTTCAAACGGCCTGTTTACCCAAGACACTGTGCCTGCGATGTCTCCGTTTCTTGCCAAAACGCTTGCCACTTACCCCGGCTTAAAAGTGTTGGATGCCAAACGCCAACAAGCCAATGGCCTTGTCGACCTCGAAAAAGGCAAGTACTACCCGCAAGTCTTCCTTTACGGAAACTACAACTTATATGAAGGTGATTCGTTGACCGCTGAACTGACCCCAGATTGGGCGGTTGGTGTTGGCGTAAGCATCCCACTTGTCGATAGTGGCGGCCGTTCAGACAAACTGAAAGCAGCACACAGTACGGCAGTGCAAGTGAACCACCTGCGCGCTCAAGCTGAACAAGATTTGTCACTGTTAGTTGAGAAAACATGGCGTGAAGCAGGGCAAGCCCTCGAAGAATACCAAGGCCTAGCATCTAGCATTTCACTGGCAGATGAAAACCTTCGCTTACGCGAAAAAGCCTTCGTGCAAGGTCTGTCTACATCATTAGATGTGGTGGATGCAGAGCTTTACCTCGCCAGCATCAAAACCCAGCAACTCGCTGCCGCTTATCAGTATGTCTTGTCACTCTCTCGCCTGCTGGCGATTAGTGGTGACATGAACGAGTTCGTGAATTACCAAGCCGCCGCATTGCAACTGTCAACGTCGCCAACCCTTACTCTTCAAACCTCACAACAGGGATAAACATCATGTCTAACGTAAAATCTGCCATTCTCGTTGTTCCTGCTGTCGCACTGGTAAGTTGGGTAGGTTACAGCTTCTATCAAGCCTACCAACCAGCGCCTGAGCGCTTTCAAGGGCAAATCGAAGCGCAGCAATACAGCGTGTCTTCGAAAGTGCCAGGGCGTGTCGATGAAGTGTTGGTGCGTAAAGGCCAACAAGTCGACAAAGGGGATCTGATCTTCACGCTCTACAGCCCAGAACTTGATGCCAAGCTCGAACAAGCCAAAGCCGGTGAACAAGCCGCAGGCGCTATGGCTGAGCAAGCAGAAAGTGGCGCACGTTCACAAGAGATCAATGCCGCACGCGACCAATGGCAAAAAGCCAAAGCCGCCTCTTCGCTCTATGAAAAAACCTACCGCCGTGTTGATGCGTTATACCGTGAAGGTGTAACAGCCGAGCAAAAACGCGATGAAGCTTTTACCCAATGGAAAGCGTCGGAATACACAGAAAATGCCGCTCGCCAAATGTATGAAATGGCAAAAGAAGGTGCGCGCACCGAAACCAAACGCGCAGCACAAGAACAAGTGCGAATGGCGGCTGGCGCGGTTGCAGAAGTGGAAGCCTACACCCAAGACACCAAGATCCACAGTTGGTACCAAGGCGAAGTTAGCCAAGTGCTGCTGCACCCCGGTGAGCTCGCACCACAAGGTTTCCCTGTTGTGACAGTTATCGATATGAACGACGCATGGGCGGTATTTAACATTCGTGAAGACAAACTGCGTCAGTTCCAAAAAGGCACACAGTTTAACGCCAACATTCCAGCGTTGGGTGACAATGCGTATCGCTTTGAAGTCACGCACGTTGCTCCAATGGGTGATTTCGCCACTTGGCGCGCGACTAACAGCCAACAAGGCTATGACATGCGAACATTTGAAGTGGAAGCACGCCCTGTTGAACCGATACACCAACTGCGTGCTGGCATGAGCGTGTTGGTCACCGAAAACGCTACCCAAGGGTAAGTAGCATGAATAACACCTCATTCTCCTCCTTACTTTGGCAAGAATGGCGGCTTATTGTCTCTGACCGTTGGCTGGCTGCCCTTTTAGGTGGCTTGCCATTAGCCATGTTCTTGTTGGTATGGGCGATATTTTCTTCAGGAACGGGGCGCGATTTGCCCATTGGCGTTGTCGACTTAGACAACAGCGCGTTGTCACGATCACTTGTTCGTTATTATGATGCCACACCAACGCTCGCAGTTCGCACTTTCAGTGATGTAGATAACGCATCGTCATCGTTAAATAGTGCCCAAACCTATGCCACTGTCGTGATCCCTCAGAACTTTGAAAAGGCGACTAAACGGGGTGAAAACCCAGATGTCACTGCGTTATACAACAGCCAGTACATCTTGATTGGTAAGCTCGTCAGCTCGGCAATCAGTCAAGCACAAGGCACCTTTTCAGCATTGGTCGCCACACAAGGCGAAATGCTTCACGGCACCACAGTTGCCACGCAAGCAGCAGGCTTGTCTGTTCCGCTTAGGTTTCAGATAGTCCCCCTGTTTAACGCAGGCACGAACTATGCGCAGTTCTTGGTTTCCGCCATTATTCCAGCGCTGTGGCAAATCATTCTTGTCGCCAGTGGCATGTTATCGATGGCGCTGACGGACAAACGCATTGGACTTGAAGCTTACTTTCGTGGTGCTGTGGTGAAAAAGCTCACCGTAAAAGCACTGGGCTCTGCGCTCCCGCTTTGGTTGTTAGGCATCGGATTTGCGACAGGTATGCACTGGGGATTGGGCTGGCCAATGAACGGCGATTGGTCCATCTTGTTTGCTGCACAATGGCTCATGGTATTGGCAGGCGTAGCGGTTGGCTCATTGCTGTATGTGGGTTCGCGCAATGCAGTGCGCGCCATGAGTCTGGTGGCAGGATTTACGGCTCCCGCATTCGCGTTTATGGGCGTAAGTTTTCCTGCGAGCGAAATGCCTTTCTTCGCGCAATGTTGGCGCTCCATGCTACCTATCAGCCACTACATCACGCTGCAAATTGGTCAATTCAACTATGGCGCAACACTTCAACAGGCCATGCCAGCCCTACTCGCATTGGCATCATTTAGTCTTATCTGGTTGTTGATTGGGGTAAAAGTGAAACGCCTATCCGCAACCCCCGAGGTAGCTCATTCAGATAATGTGAAGTCTACAGAGGTATCATCATGAATTGGCGCGATGTATTCATCAGCGAACTGCGTCGGTTGTTCTCTAACCCTGCCGTGGTTTTTACCGTATTTGGCGGCATCATTATCTACTCTTTGCTCTACCCGCTGCCGTATGCTAATCAGCTGCCCCGCGAGCTTCATGTCGCCATTGTCGATCATGACCAAAGCCAACAGAGTCGCACCTTCATTCGCATGTTGGATGCCACACCGCAAGTGAAGGTCGTCAAGCAACTTGGAAACGAGACAGAATCCAGCCCGTATTTTGCCTCAGCAGAGATCGAAGGCGTGGTCACCATACCTCAGCATTTCTTTCGTGATCTTCTGCTCGGTAAAAGCCCAGTGGTGTCCGTCGGCGGGGATGCGTCATTTTTCCTCACCTACGGCACCATTGTTGAAGGCGTGGTGGCAACAGGCAGCACATTGGGTGCGCAAGTCAAAGTACAACGCACGCTCACGCATGATACCCCCATGCCATTGGCTACCAAGCAATATGCGCCGTTTTCACTCAATGCTGTGCCCGTGTTTAACCCCACAATGGGTTATGGAGACTATGTGGTTCCCGGCGTATTTATGCTGATCTTGCAACAAACCTTGCTGATTGCATCAGGCATGCTGGGCATTTCAGAAAGCGGCAGTCACTCTGGCTCGGCATCAAACCCTGTATCCGCGAGAAACAGCAAAAGCCTCTGGGCAAGAACAGCAATTCTGGCTGCCATTTACTGCATCATGGCGATGTATTATTTGGGTGCGAGTTTAGACATTAACGGTGTCAACCGTATGGCTGATCCACTGCAATTGGCAGCAGTAATCTTACCCTTCTTGCTAGCCACCATCGGTCTTGGCACCTTGATTGGTATTGCGATTAAACGCGCAGAAATGATCACACTGATCGTGCTGTTGAGCTCCATGCCTTTGCTTTTTATTGCCGGATTCGTTTGGCCTAGTAGCGCCCTACCCTCGTGGTTGAATATTATCGCGCAATTTGCGCCATCTACCGTGGTGATCCAAGCCACCTTACAACTGAATCAGATGGGTGCGGATTTCCAAAGCCAACTTAGCCACCTTACTCAACTTTGGCTTCAAGCTGCTGGTTATTTGGGCTTGGCATTCTTGTTCAAAATAAGATTAAAAGGCAAGCACTAACGCCATAAGACAAAACCCCGCATGCCGGGGTTTTCTTTTCTCTGCGCACATTCACCAATGCGTTATTCATTCGCGGTTTGCCAAGCCATAGAAGGGAGCAGTTTCATTACTCACTTAAATCAATAATGAGACATGTGAATTCTTTCCTATACTCATTGATAACTCAGTTATTAATCGAGGAATACCAATGAAAGGTTTGCATTGCACCATCATGTTGCTTTGGTTGTTTTCAACTGCTGCTGCCGCCGAAGTTGGCGTAACAGACAAAACGATCACTTTTGGTATGAGTAATGCCCTTTCAGGGCCTGCATCTGGGCTAGGCAGTGGCGTTAAAGCAGGGACACTCGCCTATTTCGAAAAGATCAATCAGCAAGGTGGTATTCACGGCCGAAAGATCAGCGTGGTTTCGCTCGACGATGGTTATGAGCCCGACCGCGCGGCCAAAAATGCGAAAAGGCTCATCTATACAGACAAAGTTTTTGCCTTGGTTAGTTTTGTCGGCACCCCAACGTCGAAAGCCGTCATGCCTGAAGTCAACCGAGCAAAGATTCCGTATATCGGCCCCTTCACAGGCGCAGAATTTTTGCGTAACCCTGCAAAAAATAACATCTTTAACATCCGAGCCAGTTATTTTAATGAAACCAAAAAACTGGTGGATCACTTTATCAATGACCTCGGTTATAAAAAGATCGCCGTTTTTATCCAAGATGACGGTTACGGCGCGGCAGGTAAAGCGGGTGTACAAAGAGCGCTTCGACAACGTGGTCTTAAAATCCACGCAGAAGGCAGATATAAGCGTAATACACTCGATGTCGAGCAAGGCTTAAATAGCATCATGGCCGCAAAGCCTGACGCCGTTATTATGGTGGGCGCTTACAAAGCCTGTGGAGCGTTTATCAAGATGTCCCATGACAAAGGGTTCTATCCTAAGTTCGCTAACATTTCCTTTGTGGGAACGAAGAAACTCATCGCTGAACTCGGCACTGCAGGAAATGGCAGTTATATTTCGCAAGTGATGCCAAATCCCGATGAAAGCAAACTCAAAATTATCTCTGACTTCAAAGCCGACATGAGCAACTACGGTGTCGACAGCCCATATTACACGCAATTGGAAGGCTACCTGAATGCCATGGTCATCGTTGATGCACTAGACCAATCGGGTCAGTACTTAACACGAGAGCGTTTTATCAGCGCCATGGAGGGTATGAAAAACAAGGACTTTGGCGGCTTAAAAATCAACTTTAGCAAGTCAGATCGACAAGGCTTAGACGACGTTTACCTGACACAAATTGAAGATGGAAAAGCCCTACCTATTCAGAAAATGAAGTGATTGTATGACTATGTTGTTTAAGATTTTTTCTGGGCTGTCACTACGATATCGTATTCTATTGCCTTTGATTGGCAGTATCACGGTGTTACTGATCATTGCGGCCCTTTTCTTCCATCAAATGACATCGAATGAGCTTTCCAAGATTCAGCAAGGTAAAGTGGAAGCCCTCGCTAGCTTTCTCAAGCAATCGAGCAAAACCTACATCTTAAATTACGACCTATCCGCGTTAGAAGATTTCGTTGACGTCGGCATGAAGGATGCCGATATCGACCACATTGAGTTCATCGATGGAAGCGGAATACCCTATACCGAAACCAAGCCAAAAGCCGTGAATTACGCCGTCAAAAACTATTCTGATGAAATTTTGATGGAGGATGGCACATTGCTAGGTGTGCTTAACATTACCTACAACGAAGAGAATTCAACGGCCGCTCTACAACAAAACCTTAAAGTTATTCTGGCTTGCTTTTTCTCCATCATCGCCCTGCTCTGCATCATTATATACCTTGTTGCATTGCGCCTTTCTAAACCCCTCATCGCGATTACACAAGATCTCACTCTGGTGTCTGATGATGCGCTGGATAACTCACGCCTAGTGTTAAAGGGCGCAGAAAGCCTCGCTGACGGCGTAGAGAAACAACGCGCAGCGCTAGATTCCAATGTGTCGGCCATTTCTGAAATCACCGAAATGGTAAAGCAAACTAACCAGAACGTTTTAGGTTGTTTAGATGTATCTAAAGGCACACTTGAATTGAGCAATGAAGGCAGCAAGAACATGGGGAAACTTGCACACTCTGTTGTGTTGATTGAAAACTCCAATAAGCATCTGCAAGAGATTAACGACATCATTCAAAAAATCTCTGATTACACCAAGGTCATTCATGACATCGTGTTCCAGACCAAGCTCCTTTCTCTCAACGCGTCCATTGAAGCAGAACGAGCAGGCGAACATGGGCGCGGCTTTGCGGTAGTTGCACAGGAAGTCGGCCAACTCGCTCTGACATCAGGCCAAGCCTCGCAGGACATCGACAAACTGCTGAAAGACTCTATGGTCACGGTCGGCGAAATCGTGAAGGAAACTGAACTACGCGTAAAAGAAAGCAAAGCGTTATCTGAACAAACGCAAGTTAGTTTTTCCGGCATTTCAAAACAAATTCAGGGGCTTTCGAAAGAAATTGATTCATTCAGTGAGGCTTTCAACCAACAAATGAAAGGGATTGTGCAGGTGAATTCCGCAATGGAATCCATGGCTGGAATCGTAAACAGCAACCATCACATTGCCAACGAAACCTCTCAAGTATCTATGAGTTATAAAGAACAGAGCTTAAAGCTAAAGCAAGTCACCGACACCATGAAGGGCCTCATCAGAGGGAAAAAAGCAGCGAACTGAGTTGTCTTTGGGGAGCGTTTTATTAAGGGAGGTTATTCCACAACCACTTCTGTTTATAACATCTGCGCCTAGCTTAAACTCTCAAACATTCCATGTCTAAACAATGGGAAGGACACGCTAAACGCGGTTCAGACAACGCGCTTATATACAATAGAATGCAAGTACAAGAAGCGTTCCGTGTGTTGAAAATTCCGGCATATGGATGGGCGAATTATGTGGGAGTTATCAGCACCTGTACAATACATTTGCTACGTACAGATTAAACCTAAATTTACCACTTAACTCGGTAAACCAAAAAACCATCTATAACCAATCAACCTGAAGATGCAGGATTCAGATTGTTTGGGTATAGAAAGCCGAATGTAGCAAATCGTGTTGACTTGTCATCAACGATTTAAATTTTTAATTTTTCTAACTCATGTTGGCTTGTAACTTTAATACCGTTGTTCTCTAGCAAACTACAAGTAACCCCCTTTCCTGACACCTTAACACCCTCAAACTTCCCGTTGTAAATAATAGAACTTCCACAAGATGGGCTTGATTCAGTTAAGACTGCATATTCTATTTTATTATCCAGACAAGTTTTAAGCGCTAGCTCAGCACCGTTTAAAAAGGCTTTCGTTACATCCCTACCATCTTTACCAAATATTTTAGCTGAACCATTAAGTACGTCATCACCCGTACCACCACATATTTCAGCGGGGATACGTGGTATTGGTAATCCACCAGCGACTTCAGGACAAAAAGGAGTGATATCGTTCGATTGAATAAACTCGTCAAACTCACTCGATTTCACTTCAAGATTATTCCCGTCATAACGAACTTTACAGCCCAACAAACAAGAACTCACTAATACCTTTGCCATTTCAATTATCCATAAAGTTAGGAACCAGACCAACAGCCCACATTGTATACCATGAGAGAGCGCGTTTATTTGAAAATATTGGAAAATCGCATAAAAAATATCGCCCTCTACGCCTCGTCGTTGAAGCTACCTGACGACTGGAAATTCGCTTCTTCTGGCCTGCGCAAACGCTAATTCTCAGCACATCAAAAGGTTTGCTGACGATTTCGGACAGAAGGATAAAATGACAGGCTTGATGCCGAACTCATCTCACATCATGCAACTGAAGCAATAACATCGACCATCACAAAAATAAGCCCGTGAAAAAGAGTCTGAGTCAATGTGCCTGGGCTGACGCGTTATCATAGCCGCCTTTAACCTTAGAATAAAACTCGTTAAATTCAGTTTCAGTTGAAAAGCTACGAAGAGGAATAACATATACAAGAAGCGGCGCAGTCTTTATGTATAAATAACGCTTGGTTTTCACTAATTCATAGATACCCTCCCATTTCGTAACTGTCTCATTTACGTCCGTTGATTCAATAAACCCAGTGTCAGTGACTTCGTAGGTGTGGTCACCTAACTGACCGTAATTTTTTGATGCACTACCTAATACTGCCAAAGTAGAAAGAACGTAGAAAAACCCGTATACCAGAACTGCCCAGCCTAGAAAGACAGTCAATCTATAAAGTATTTCATCAACGCTAGCATTAAACCCGCCTTTATAAAAAAACACCCCAGCCATAGCTAGCCAAGCATATATTGCAATATTTCTAGCTCCAGGGGACGATATATATGCTTGTGAATTCATCCAAAACAAATCAAGTTTTGTAATATTTACTCTGATCTCCATCAACACTCCATATTGAATCTAACGCTGTGAACTAGCGAGCCCACCAAAAAAAACGATCCGCGACATTCAAATTTTACAAGATAATCTACAAAATCAGTGTCCCACTATTCATAAATCGGCTTCACTCTCCAATACATGCGACTAAATCCTAACTCGAAGGGAATGACCTCACTCTCACTAAACTTGGTTGATCCCTTAACATCACGACTACCGCTAAACTTTCCATCAAGAGAATCGAGTATCTTGCTATAAGATTGCGTTTTTAGCAGGGATACTTATGTGGCAGAACGTGCTCATTACGGCAAAAGCTAAGTAGCTAAGTAGCTAACTAGCAATGCAACTTCAAAGCCAACACCTTTAAGCATCGTCGTGTTTTCTACATTCCTCGTTTTGGGCGAGAAGTGAGAAGTGAATACGAAGATGAGTGAAGCAGAAGTTTACGTTTTTAGCGCCTACGCAATTTAGAGAAAAAATAGTGACTATCGTCTGACTATATCAACCCATACGCTTTGAGAATGACAATGCCCACAGTACATGTCACCGCAGAAAGCACCGTGGTAAAAGCGATGATATTCGCTGCCAGTACGGCATTCCCACCCATAGAGCGCACCATGACATAACTTGCCGCTGCGACGGGAGAGGCATTCATAAAGAACAATATTCCTAACTCTATCCCTCTAAAACCAACTAAATAAGCCCCAAAAGTGATGAGTAGAGGCGCAACAATGAGCTTGTAGCTACCTGCAAACCACGAAGGCCCCTTCTCTTTTTTCATCAAGCTAAAATTAAGCGATGCCCCCGTGCATAACAGCGCTAAGGGAAGCGTCATTTTCGCTAAGTAGTTTCCTGCATCAACCACCACGTCGGGTACAGGTATGGAAAGCACATAAAACGCCATACCGGAAAGGATTGAGATGATCAGTGGGTTTTTGGTCAGGGTGCGAAGCATCAGTTTTGCAGTTTGTGCGCCAGATGCTGCCTTTTTGGGTGAAAGACAGATCACCGCTTGCACGTTGTAGATAAACGTCGTCACCGCCACATACAACGCTGCTAATGCGACCCCTTGCGAGCCATACGCGTTCGCTACAAAAGCGATGCCAATGATACCCGTATTGGCACGGTAACTTCCTTGAATAATGACGCCTTGATTGGGTGAGTCTTTGAACAGCAATTTGACCGAGATATAAGCAAAGACAAAAAATAGGATGCTGGCGATGATGCCGTAATTTACAAATCCACTTGCGGCAGAAAAGTCATGTTTGGAGACGACAATACTTAAAAAAAGCATGGTCGGAAGGGTCACTTGAAAAACGAGTTTTGAGCCAACTTCAATGAAGTTGTCGTTAATAAGGCCGATGCGTTTGAATACAACCCCAAGTATCAGCATCAAGCAGATAGGGCCGGTGATAGATAACGAGAATTGCAATTGGTGTAGAACGTCTCCCATGGGTATATCCGTCACAAAAGAAAAGCGAGCCTTCTTTTATCATACAATGAAATCACACATTATTGGGAGACGGTTCAACAGTATCATTTCTTCGCTTACGAGCAGCCGCTTTGTGGTTTTGTAACATTACCGTTTAGTGACTTCATGAATCAGCACTTTGAATGTAGCAATGAGCTTTAACTCTCCGCACCATACGCACAGTAGGATGCTTACCGAACCATACTTAACCAACCATTCTTATCCAGCCATATTTACCCAACTATATTTACCCAACGATACTGACCGGACTATACCGAACTGCACCAAAACCTCCATTGAGACAGCCGCTAGCCATAGCAAAAACGATCAGAACTTTTCATACAAACATTGAGTGCTGGCCTTTAAGAACTGACATATTAGGCTCAGGGCTACGCTTTGACGCGCCAAGGTGGGTTGATTCTGTTTTCTCCCGCCCAGTAAAGCTTAATTTCATTACCTGATGGGTCGGTTAGCATTGCCTCTCTCCACAAGTATTCTTTATCCGTCGGCTCTTGAACAAACTGAATCCCTTTGGATTTCAAACTCTCTACCCAGGCATCCAACTGCTCATGCTCAAAATAAATAACGCTATTACTTTGGGAGTCCGGGTCACCCAAATAGAGTGAAAATGTAGAATCACCTTCAGGACATTCAAAACGGCAATAGTGCTCATCCTCAACAATTTGATTAAACCCAAGGGTTTTATAGAAGGTTACCGCTTCCTCCATATTTTTCACTGTCAATGTCACTTGATTCAAATTCATAAGCGTTCCTTTCTAACTATTATCTTATCACTTAGTCACTACTTGTAAGCCTTAAACCAAGATACAACCATCATCTAAAGCATTGGATACATTAGCAAAAATTCATTTACTCAGATAGAAATGCAACGTGAGGTGGGACGTAGTTTTAGCGAAAAAACATATCACTTCGTGATTGTTCAACGAAAACATGTACCCAAAATGAAGGATTCAACGAGGTTTACAGATATTATGGCAAAGACGTCCCTTTTTGATGTGGTGATCTCCTTCAAAAAGGGATAACAGCGAGAATGGCGTCAGTAAACTCGCTCGAAGTGAAGCCTTCAGAAATCGAGCATCGTCAGGTTGATTGGGTATACATTCGTCGTGAGTTGAAGAAGAATACTCTTGTTGTGTAACGCAGTATGCGTTGTTAAAAAAGATCTTGGACGTCTTCAAGCTTCACTTCATACCCTCGATTTTCCAATTCTTCGTTAAGCCGCTTAATGTCGCCTAGTGTTTTGAGGTATTTATCCTTAGATTCAGTGATCAACCAATAGTTTTCTTCTGAGCCAGAGTTCACCATTTCATTTCTCAAGTTGCTGAGAACATCCAACACCTTCAAATTAACAGCGGCAAGCGCAGCAAAGTCAGCGCTATTTACTTTATGAAGGAATCGTTTGAAGAACGTAAGCAAGTCTTCGGATTCATGAATGAGGTTCTCAGTCAGCGATGCGCCAACGCTTCGCGCTGTGCCCTTTAGGGAATGGTAATCTGTAAAAAAATGGTTCAGCAACTCCTCTGGATCTGCTTCATTTTTGTCGCTTCCCAATGATTCAATGCCCAAAATAACGAGCTCAAGCTCAATTTCTTTCTCTTCAGAAAAAAGGTCAATGTAGTCGGATGGGTCGCTAGTCTGAACATGTAAGAAGTCAGGCTCGAAATGCACAAGTGGAGCGCTTTCATCGGCCTCGCTTTCATTGAGGTCTAACAGTGTATTCTCAGAGAACAAGGCAAAGTCATTGTTGTTTTCCGCGCGATACGCATGATATTGCTTGAGAATCGGTAGCAACACATGTGGCTCAACTAAGCTTTTTTCAACGAGTAAACGCCCCAACGTCGACCTGCGTTTGGATACCTCTTCATTGATCACATCGAAAAACTCATTACGCCAAATATCAAGTCGTATACAGGCTGAACGTAGGTCTAAATGCTCATCGTTTTGCAGTGTGACAATGGATAGAAATTGCTCCGGCGTTATCATCTGCTTTTCGTAGATGATATCCAAACTGTTGGGTGTCTGACGAATTTGTTCAACCATCACATCAGCCAAATCTTTTGCTGAAATGATGTCGAAATCTAACAAAAAGCTGCCTAAGAGTTTCATTCCATTCACCTGTTACCGATGACACTAATCTTAATTATAAGAAACAATAAGTAACCTTGGCTCGATCAGTGATAGCTCCGAGCAAATTGAATCACTTTTTTTAAATTGAGCACCAATGCCAAGTCCCCGTTCCCAAGCACCGCAGCGCCTGAGAAGACATCGCTACCATTCATTGATCGATCTAGCGGTTTAATCACAATGTCTAGAAATGCTCGAACATGATCGACAGGCAACCCCCACTGTTGACCTCGGTGTGTAAATAGGACAACGCTATTACGCATACCTTGATTATATGTTCGTCTGAACACATTTTTTTCTGCCAACTCATTCAAATATTCATGAGGCTCAACCAGCGGGATCACTTTGTTATTTTGATACAAAAGAGCGTGGCCACTATCAAACCTGACTGTCGAGTTTTCCTCATCGTTACTGATACCAACAATACTTGCTATATCAGAAGACGGGATGGCATAAGTGACATTTCCAATATCAAACAAGGCCACCTTTAACGTTGCCATTGTTAAGGGGAAGATTAGCGCAATTTCAGTACCGACACCTTTCTCAGAGTGAATATCAATGGTGCCCTTAATGTCTTCTACTTTTCGTTTAACCGCATCCATTCCTACCCCTCTTCCCGAGAGAGCATTAACATTGTCAGACGTTGATAAGCCTGGGTGGAAAATCAATTCCAGCACTTCTTTGTCTGTCAATTGATGCTGATTCTCCATAGTGACTAACCCATTAGAGATGGCTTTACTCAGCACCTTCTCCTTGTCAATACCGTTGCCATCATCGCAAATATTAATCACAACTTTTCCGGCCTCGTTATAGGCATGAATAAGGAGCCTACCAATCATTGATTTTCCAGAAACTGCGCGAGCCTCTTGGGTTTCAAAGCCATGATCTAAGGCATTTCGAACAAGATGTGTAAGTGGCTCATTGATCGCATCAATCACGTTGCTGTCGAGTTCGATGTTTTCTCCAATAATCTCTACATCCACTTTTTTACCCAGTTCTTTGGAGAGGTCTCGTACAATACGGCGATATTTACTCAGTAGGTTTCCAATGGGGCGCATTTGCGTTTTCAGTAGGTCATTAAGCATCCCATCGGAGACTGTCTTCAACTTATTAGATAACTCTGTGAGTGCCAGGCTCTCTTGTTTCTCGGCAAAATCAGCAAGCGTATTCCTGATTTGCACAAGCTCCTCGGAATAGCTCATCAGATGTTCAAGAAGATGGGATTTGACTCTTGTTGTTGCTTCGAATTTGGATTGTGCTTCCCCGTCTTTCGGCTTTTTACTTCTCGCTATTGACGGTAGGTATCTATCATCGCGAGGTGTATCACTCCCTGCGTCGGAATGGCAAAGAGAACTTAGGTAATCGAGTTCATTCGAGACATCATCGTCAAACACAGGCCCATCTTCAATGAGTGTGACATCAACGCCCAATGCATCTAATGCAAAGATAGCGACCGAATTAAGTTCGCTAACCATTCCGTCGTTACACGGTATCTCGCCCTCTTTGTCTTCATCAAACTCGCTATCGCTTGATGAGTGTGCGGCTGTTTCTGTTCGCGCCGTTTCAATCAAGGAGTCTAATAGCGCAAGTAGGTCTTCACTTGCCTCATTGGAATCAACATTTAAGAACTCCAGTAGAGTGACCGTTTGTTGAATGAGAAAATGGAGAGTGCTAAATCTCGGATCATCCTCAACCACTAATTCAAGCTTGTTATTTAGGCCAGAGAAACCTTGCTTAATATCACTGATAGCAATCGGTAAAGACAACGTATTAGCAACATCTGAGAAGTCGTTTGTTATTTCGCTCAAAAGGGTGTGCAAGTCAGCCTGTGACATCAACGCAACTCCCTATTAAACATGTTCTTTCCATCACGGGACAATTCGGAAACGTACTGAGTTTTATAGGCGTCAAGGATTGCCTGTGCCATCCCTTGAATAGGGACGGTTCGACATACTGCACCTAACTCTTTTGCAACTCGTCCCATGCCATATACAACACTGCTTTCCTCATCTTGAACTAAGGTAAATGCGCCTATTCCCTTTAACCTTTTAAGACTTTTTGCACCATCGCTTCCCATCCCTGTCAATAGCGCAGCGACAATCCTACAGCCTTTGAGTTTGAGCGCTGAGTCGAACAGGTAATCCACAGAGGGCCTAAAACAATTAATCGGTGGCTCCTGTGTTGTGCGGACAACCACATTGCCATCACTCAGTTGTACTAGCTTGATGTGATTGTTACCCGGGGCAAAATAGACGTGAGATGAGGAAAGGACTTCCCCATCAATGGCCTCTTTGACGGTTAGCTCACTTTTTGTATTCAACCGCTGAACTAATGCTGATGAGTAACCTTCAGGGATGTGTTGCGCAATACAAATGGGTGGCATTCGGCTTGGAAATTGGGTTAATAACACCTCTAATGCATCCACCCCACCCGTTGAGGAGCCAATAAGCACTACACCAGCAGGTTCTGTCTCATCTTTCTCTAATGAGTGTTCCTTTGATAACGTCGTCGCGAGGGTTTGCAAAGGAACCGATGGAGAATTCAAGCGCACTGCTGAAGCTAATACCCTGTCGAGATTTTGTAGTGTCGAGACCAAGATTCGATTTCCGACTAATTTGGCCAATGTGCGATATAGAGTACCGATCAATGGTGTTGCCCTATCTGCAACTACCACAGTAGATAAAAGAGATATTTCTGATATTTTATCTAGCCGATTGGAAGTCAAGGAAGCCGACGCAGAGACTGATGATAGATACGCCGAATCAATGATCAGCACTTGTGGTGCTTGATGATCGAAGCATTGGCTTACACTTTCTAAATCTTTCAAGACATGTACATGAATACTAGGATCGTTACCTATCGTCTTCTCTACCGACGCTTTAAACGTATCGCTTGCGGATATCGCGTATACCCACTTAAGGTTTTGCGCTAACGTTGACCCTGCGATATCAGTTTGATTGGCTGCTTCATCAACAAAGCGAAAGTCAACCTGCCCGGTCTTTGGATTAAATCGAATTTGTCTGCCAGAACTGCCCCCGACAGATACCCCAACTATGGGCAATCCATAGTGCGCAAGCGTTTCAAGTGCCACGAGGACATTTCGCTCCCCAATTTGCTGAGATTGCATAAACTCACCATCATTCACCTGCCCGCCGCCTAGCACCCACGCCATTAAGTTCTCAGGATTTGACGATGTATGTTTGAATTTCTTCAGTAAGTTAGGGATCGCACACGTTCCGTAGTCATTAACCTGCTCTCCCATTGCGATAGCGTTTGGCGCAATAGGTAAACGATAATGACACATACCACCACTCTGATTCTCTTGATCCCAGATGCATACAACGACACATGTTCCAACAACGGCGTTAAACCAGGTAGGTTTCTGATAAGCAAATTGAAATTCCCCAGAACGAACTTGAATATCATTCATCAGCTGTTCTCCCCAACACGGGTTTCCTGTAAACAGAGACATCAACCAGTTCTAAACCTACATCCATATGCTGCAATGATTCTGTTAATCCAACAAAGAACAGCCCGCCCGGTTCCAATTGACTGACTAAGGCTCGTACTACTTTTTCCCCAGTGCTGCGAGGAAAATAGAACAGTACATTGCGCAGAAATATATAGTGAAACTGTATGCCAAATTTTTCGGGGTAATGAATAAGATTGTGTTGTCTAAATTTAATGTTTCTTTTCAACCTGTCAGCGACCATGAACATGCTGTCATCATGGGGGACCCGTTGAGTGAACTGATGTTGAAACAGTTTGGGTATATCTTCACGGTCTTCATTGGGGTATTCTCCCAACGCACACATATCAAGGCGCTGAGTATCGACATCGGTGGCAAGAATACGATAGTCGAAATTAGCCTGTTCATGTTTAATAGCTTCGCACTGCATGGCCAATGAAAAAGCCTCTTCTCCACTTGAACATGCCGCTGACCAAATGAATGTTTTTTCTGGGCGAGGGTGGTTGATAATATTATCTCGAAGAAAGTGGAAGTGGCGCTTTTCACGAAAGAAAGAGGTTTTATTTGTTGTAACTTGATTGGTAAAAGCGATCAACTCAACACCACTTGCGTCTTGCTGCAGCACCCGCATATATTCGCCAAATGAACTCAGTTTAAGTGCATTCAAGCGTTTATACAGACGCATCTCAAGCATGCTGCGTTTTTCATTTTCCAGCTTTATACCTGCATGCTGAAAAATCAAATTAGAAAAATATGTGAACTCCTGCTGAGTCATACTTTCTGAATTGCCAATACACGACGTTTCAATAGCGTAAGATACGTTGTGACTATAATTTTCGGAATGCATAAAGCGCGCTCCTAAAACGTCAATCTAGAGCCGATTCCACGCAGCTTGATTATCATTATCTTCCATTTCGCTTGACGCCTCAGGAGACGGGCGAACAGCATTATCGATTTGACGTCGAATCCCCGACAACGATTGCTCTTCATATTTATCCCGCAACTCTGCACTAACCATTGGCTCAGATACATCCGAGATAGCGGTATCATGCCCACGAAGGAAACTATTCAGGTTTAACACCATTCGGTTTAAGTCTTCTGCCTGTTTGGTAAGCTCTGAACTTGAGCTAGATGCTTGATCTGCGATGGAAGCAGCATGCTGGGTGGCTTTGTTTATGGATTCAACCGCATTGCTAATTTCTTGAATCCCTCGAGCCTGCTCATTGGAAGCATCAAAAATTTTCGAAGCGCCTTCAAGCACCAAGTTTGATTGCTTGCGCGTTTCCGCAACAATGACCAACCCTTTATCAACACGGCATGTATTCTCCTTTGCGATCGATTCAGCCTCACAAATACTTTGTTTTACAATGGCGGAGATATCCGTGGCAGCCTTACCACTCATTTGAGCAAGGTTGCCGACTTCTTGTGCAACCACCGCAAACCCGCGTCCATGCTCACCTGCACGTTCAGCTTCGACAGACGCATTAAAAGAAAGTAATTTCGTTTGGAAAACGATTTCATCGATAATGGCTGTTTTAGACCCAATCTCACCGATGATTTTTACCAGTTCCGCAATTTTATGATTGGACTCAGAGATCATTTGCATCGCATCATCCAGGCTGGTCATCTTGTTGCCGACCTCTTTGGAAAGGTCTTTTGATTCTTCGGCGTATTGAACATTAATGCGAACCATACCCGAGATCTCTTCGGTACTTGCTGACGTTTCTTCTATGGAGCTCGCTTGACGATTTGATATTTGAGACAAATTCTGCGAAGCATTATCAATGTTGTTAGCGACTGTCGTTAAGCGCCCTGCACTGCTCGACATATTTTTCACGACACTGCTGAATGCCATGCTTAAATCTGATAGCTCTTTCGAGCTAAAGGAGTGTAATCCTTTGAAAATCAACTGAAAAGGACGCATAATCGAGCGGCTAAGCAGCAAAGCGATACAGATAGATATCAACACAGCGACAATCACACACCCTATCAGCCAGTTATTAGTAGAAACTACCGCCTCTCGAAGCTCAACCTGACGGTCATGCAATAATGCCTCTTCACGCTCTACAAAGTCGCCAATATGATCCCTGAATTTGTCGAAGAATATCTTACCTCTTGCTTCTGCGACCAAATCAGATATGTCTTCCATTGTCTTCGAGTCGCCAATTTGACGACGCTGTTCAATGTTTCGTTCTGATACCTGCACTCTCCACTCGGAAATGACAGACGCTACGTCAGCTAACCTCTGAACCTGTGAAGGATTGTCGCTGACTTTCGTTTTAAGATCACTTATCAAGGAGTCGATGCGGTTTCGACCTTCGTTATAAGGCGCTAAATATGCATCCTTACCCGTCAATAAATAACCGCGCATGCCTGTTTCCATGTTTAACGCAGTGGTTTCTATCTGATCAACTTGTTGAAGCACCTGATAAGTATGTTGCACCCACGCTAATGCCTCACGGCTTTGTTCAACATCGACCGAGTTTTCAAGTTTCGCCTCTCTCTGAGCAAGCAATGCTCTCTCTTCCGTCTCGAACGAAGTTATCAACATTCGGAAGCGATCAAAGTACCTTTTCCCTTTGTCTTTTTTTATTTCATCAGACAAATCATTCATGGTTTGAGCTGAGCCAATCTCACCTCGAAGTGCAATGGCATTCTCTGTCACAGAATGTTGCCATTCATTGATGGTTGCCTCAGCTTGCCCTAATAATGCAACTTGAGGAGTGTTATCACTCACTGTTTCCTTAAGCTCATTGATTAGTTGAGTAAATCGTAATTTTCCTTCGTTATATGGAGCGAGAAATACTTCGTCACCTGATAACAAATACCCACGCATTCCTGTTTCCATATCTACCGCAGCATTTACAACATTTAGCGATTGATTAATAACGCGGTGCGTATGATCAACCCATTCATCGGTATCTCGAATCTGTTTAATGCTATTCAAACTGAGCACAGATAACATGACCAAAAATATAAGGCTTACAGCATTCCCTAGGATTATTTTTGCACGAAGAGAGAGATTATCGAACATAGCTTATCCCTCATTATCATTTTGAGATGAAATCGCGCTGTGATGACCAATCATTTCCAGTTCCTCTGAGTCCAGCACTTTATGTATATCGAGCAGTAGAACCAAATTATCTTTTGCTTTCGCGACACCTGTAATGTAGTCACGTCTAACGCTATGTGAAATTTCCAAATCTCTTTCTATTTGTTCTTCGTCAAAACCAACCACCTCATTCACATCATCAACAATACTGCCGATAGTTAGATCGTTAACATCGCTAATAACGATGGAGGTTTTCTTGGGTTCATACTCTTTTTCTAATAAACCTAATTTTAACCTAAGATCTATCACTGAAATGATACGTCCTCGAAGATTAATAAGACCTTTATAAAATGGAGGCACATGAGGAATAGGCGTGACTTTCACTAAGCCAATCACCTCTTTTACTGAGGATAAAGGAATGCCATACTGTTCATCCTCAAGCGAAAAAACAAGATTCTTTTGGGCGGTACGCTTTACAACATTGTTATCGGATGCCGTACTTCCTGCATATTTTGATAAGCATGATGCTTGCTGATCTAATACATTACTCATTGTTTGCACCTCAAATCAGGAGTTCCTTTCCCCCTACTCAATGTTATCGAGCGTTTTGACACATAAGTGCCTAATACCGCTTTTCTTGCAACTGACTAGACAAGTCCAATATTGACAAAACCCTTAGATGTCGCCATTTCTTCAAATAGACTGGCAATCTTTCTTCTGGAAATAGGCTTTCTCATATACCCAGAAGCACCGTAGTATTCAGCCACTTTAATCGGATCAAGTCGCAATTTTTCGCAACCTGTCAAAATCGAGTTTATTTTCCCTTCCACCACTTCGTTATCAATCACTCGATGAGCAATTTTATCGAGCAGGCCCATTTTCTCTTCGATGTCCGCCTCGATTTTCCGTTTTTCTGCCTGGCTGATAGAAATAATACTTTCACTCGAAATGACAAAAATCTTTTTCACTTTTACATTAGCTTTGAGGTAGACCAACGCGGACAGACCATCCATGGTTGGCATTCTCAAATCTGTAAGAACAAGATCTACATCTGGGTATCTCTCGACCAAGGCAATAAGTTCCTGTCCATCTTTCGCTTGACCAAGAATCTCAAACGGTCCGAACTGATCTTCGACGGCCTCTAAGGATTTAACGATGCTTTCACGCATATCCGCCATGTCATCTGCAAAAATAATTTTCATTTTTACCCTTTTATTTCAACGTACCCAAATGGCGTATCAATTATGAAACACATTTTTCAATATAGCTTGGAAAAGCCTGATTTGCTGATGAATGTCTCACTAGTGTAAAAACCAAAGTAGAAGAGGATAATCAGAGGCATTTTTCAACGCTTATAAATGGCTCCACATAGATAGTAGATTGCAGATAGGAAACACAGAGTTAATCGCACGATGAAGGACATACAAATTCACACATCAAACGGAGTCATTCTCCTTTTACTTGTCCGTGAAATAGCTAATAGCCTCATTAAAACCGTCTAACAATGCCATTTTTACCATACTCTATATTGTTATTTTCTCATTTTGACACAACAACCAATCATTACTTTTTTTGATTGTCATTCTGACCGTTTATCAAATAACAGAAAACGCACAGTTATTTTAAATCACTATATTTCAACGTTTTAAGATTGGCATATTCCTTGTATGAGTATCCTCAGACTCAAACCAAGGAGATGTCTATGTCTCGCCTATTAACAGCTACGTTACTTGCAACGGTATCGCCCTTAGCGTTGTCGACACCGTTTGATACATGTCCAAGCAAAGCCTACTTGTTTCAGTCAAAGCCCGTGCAGGTACACAGCGTTAATCTAGTAACTGGGTTGACGGCGCTAATCACTAACGATGTAGGTTTGTCGAACGAGGGTATCAACGCTGTCGGTTTTGATAACGGCACAGGGGACGGCGAAGGCTTCGAACACAAATACATTTATGGCTTTGAGAAAAGCCGCAAGAAAGTGGTTCGTCTAGACAAAGACTTTAATGCAGATGTGATTGAGGTGACGGGCCTTCCGAACTTCAGCTTCTACGTGGGTGATGTATACGACCGTTACTACTACCTTTATGGCCCAGGCACCGGTTTCTATAAAATCGATTTAACACCGTTAGACACCGATCCAGATGCCACATTACAGGCAGAAACCATTTCCACAAATGCCCCATTAGGTATTACTGATTTTGCATTTCATCCAGGCAACAACAAACTTTATGCAGTGAAAAACACCAACGGCAAGTTGTACGAAATAGATACCGACACAGGTGCTTCAACCGTAATTGGCAATACGGGAAAAACAGGCACATTTGGTGCCGGTTACTTCGATGTAAACGGTTACTTCTACATATCCCGCAATAGTAACGGAGACATATTCCGTATCAACCTTTCTGATACCGACAATATCAATAGCCAAAATGTCGAAGCGGAACCCTTTGCAGACGGCCCGAATTCAAACCAAAACGACGGCGCGCGTTGTGAAGATGCTCCCGTCATCGATGAAGATTCCACTATTGATTTCGGTGACGCGCCGGACAGCTACAAAACCCTTCTTGATTCCAACGGCCCTCGCCACCAAACCGGAACAGGGCATTACCTGGGCTTAGTCGCTCCAGACAGTGAAGGCGATGGCTTAATCTCCCCGCTGGATGACAACAAAGCAGGGGTTGAAGATGAAGATGGTGTGGGTTTTGTTACTGCACTCGAAGCGGGAACCACCGCAATCATCTCAGTTCAAGCCTCGGCTACTGGATATCTCTCCGCTTGGCTAGATTGGAACCAAGATGGCGATTTTGAAGATGCAGGCGAGAAAATTATCAATGATTCTGTCCTAAGTTCGGGTACCAATACCCTTTCTGTCGCTGTTCCAGCCGATGCCGCAGTGGGTTCAACTTACAGCCGCTTCCGATTCTCAGAGCAAGCCGGTTTGGATTACTTCGGCGGTGCAACTAGCGGTGAGGTAGAAGATCACCCCGTGACCGTAATGAAGACAGGTACAACATTGGTGCATTACCCAAGTGAGCGTGGCTACGCCACCTTAGCCTTTGAAGATAATTGGCCAAAAGAAGGTGACTATGACATGAATGATGTCGTTCTCCGCTTCCGTATAACAGAAACGCTAGACGAAGATAATCAAGCAACACGCATCCTCATCACAGGCTACCTCGCGGCATATGGCGCGGGTTATCACAACGGCTTCGCGATGCGACTTCCTGGCCTCAATTACGTGGATATAAACAATGCTCAGACCACGATGAAGTACAACGGCGTCGTACAAGAGAGTAATGGGTTGGAATCTGATGCCACTGAAGCCATCTTCATTATCTCGGACGATTTAAAACAAAAAGTCCCCGCCGAGTGTAATTACTATCGAACTGCCCAATATTGTCAGGAAGCGATATCGTTTGAATTTGAAATCGACATTTACACTAATGAAGGCGTTAACACCTACGGCCTGATGGACATGCCCTATGACCCATTCATATTCGCCACACCAGGGCCTTATGTGCGTGATGGATTGTGGTATAACCCAGGTCGCGGCCTAGAAATCCACTTGGCTGACCAAGCACCCACTGAGAAATTCGATACATACTGGTACGGATGGTGGTCTGACACGGGTAACCCTGCGGAAAGCCGCTACTTCAAAACATCGGGCAATCTACCGTGGGCGTTGTTAATCAATGACACATGGAAATGGCCTCAAGAGCACGTTGATTTGATATCGGCCTACCCTGAGTTTGCTGGCTACGCTGAAACATCGGGCCTTAACAACACCAGCTGGTATTTGGATGAAAAAGCCACAACAGGCACCGTTTTCGAGCCGGAGGAATAATCATGAATATCTATCCGATTGCAATAGCTTCACTCGCCATACTCTTAACGGCATGTGGTGGTGGCGGTGACGGTGGTTCGTCATCAACAAGCGGGACGACAGTGAATACAGACTCCGCAAGTGTTGGCAGTAGCAGCGACTCATCGTCAGGAGGTTCGAGCTCAACCCCCTCTGCCTCTGATAGCGCGCCATCAGCTTCTATCCTAACGGGTGCTAATCCACAAGTGGTAGACATTCCACCCACAGTCTCCAGTGATGCAACACAGATGTCAGAAATGGTGGTGGAAGACAACTTCAGTTACGACCCTGTTATAGCTCAGAGTTTAGAGGTTGATATCACTGCCTATTCGACAAGCCAAGCCTATGTGTCGATTTACGGTGGCTTTGTAGAGAACCCTGATGGCTCCTACTCACCTGACTATAACAGTCGAATTACCGCAAAAACGCTAGAGGGTGGATTCGGTGATGTAGACTACTTGCTTGCCGACTCGCAATACTACATGTTGGCAGAAGTATTCTTCTACGACGGCACAACACCGATTCAAATGCGGATAACTAACGAACAAACCGATTGGGTCTGGTAGTTATTTACTGCGTTGAATACAAAGAAAGGGCGGTATAATACCGCCCTTTCTTTTCTAAGAATTTAGTCTAACCATACGTTATATTAGGATTTTTTCACCGCCGCTGTGGTTTCTCGCACCACCAATTTGGCTTCCAACTCCAATTTATCGGTAACCGATTCATGATTTAACTTGGCCAACAAAAAATCGGCCGCTTTTTCGCCCATCGTCCTAGAAGGTACCTGCATTGTGGTAAGCGAAGGGTGAATATGCGACGCCATAGCCACATCATCAAATCCCACAACGGAAACCTCTTCGGGCACCTTCACCCCAATAGACTGACATTCCAGTAATGCCCCCATCGCAATAATGTCATTGCCGCACACAATCGCAGTTGGTCTTGGGGTGGTCGCCAGCAGTTTTCGTAACGCTTGGCGACTTTCTGCTAAATCATAGCGACATTCAATCACGCGCTCATCGCCTAATTCAATACCGCTATTTTGCAAAGTATTCAGACATCCCGCCAAACGATCTTTCGTTCTGTCGTTCAGGCGTGTAATACCGGGTATTGCCGCGAATTCAGTATGTCCAAGCTCGAGCAAGAATTCAGTCAAGCGCGCCGATGCGCGATAGTTATCAAACCCAATACATGGATGATCTAACGAAGGTTTGTATGACCAGGTATATAAATATGGCAGTTGCTTTTTATCTATGATGTCGAACAGCTGAGGATGATGTTCTGCCCCTACCAGCATGAGTCCATCAACGCCTCGAGTAATCAACCTTTCAGCTTGCGCTAATTCTTCATCGACAGAGTAATCAGAACTCGCGATGAACAAGGTATACCCCTTTTCTTGCAAGCGCCGTTGAAATGCTTGAATGCCTTCCGCAAAAATCGCGTTATCTAACGTAGGCACAATCACGCCTATCGTTTTCGAGTGCTGAGAGGCCAACGCTTGAGCGGCGCCATGCGGAATGTAACCGAGTGACTCAATGGCAGAGCGGATAAGCATGCCACGTTTTTCACTCACCGAACTCGGCTTTGCCAAATACCGCGATACGGTTGCCGTAGAAACCCCTGCGGCAATAGCGACATCTTCCGCTGTGGGCGCATCTACAGAGCGTTTTTGTAAGCGCTTACGCGAAGAAGGAATATCTTTCGTCATAACTCGTTAGTTCTTTGACTCGTTATTGAGATTGCAAAACCACAATCTAACTGATTATAGCGTTGCTTAAATTTTTCGCTGCCAAAAACTTGACAGCCTTCCAACTCGCGCACTATTCTCAACAATGTAAGCGCTTACATTTAACATTTACATTACAAGTGTTCGCGAGTGCTATAACTAAAATACGACGGTAAATCGTCTTCTGACCCTTGTGAGGCTAACCATGAGCTCTGTCTTAAACATCAAGAAACGCTACATCCTTCCATTGGTGCTTTTCTCGCTGTACATGCTCAACGTGATTGCCACCAAGGTTCAACTTGCTTCAGGGACTAACGACATTATTCGTGTTAATGACGTGTTTGAGTTCATTTTACTCATTCTTGCTTCATTAACTTTCGTTGTCGCAATGCTACTTGCTGAAAAAGATGCAAGCCAGCATTCGGCAGAATAAGAGCACCCAACGTTCGCCGAAGTATTCGACGTTGATTGGGTAAATAAAACGCAGGAAGGAAGTACATTTATGTCTGTTCACCATAAGGATGACTCCCCACAGAATGCAGAGCGTCGCCGTTTTCTAGAAATCGCTAAAAAAGCAGGTTTCACGGCCGCTGTTGTCGCAGGCGCTTCAGGAGCCTTGTTGACTTCAACAAATGCGCACGCTGCAGCAAATGAAGAGAGAGAACGACAGAAAAGAGCGAAATACACCATGACCATCGCTACGGCGTACATCATCGGTGCCTCCCGCAGTTACCCAATCATGCAGCTGGATTTTAAGGAAAATATCCAGAACATGACGCGAGGTCAGGTTTACGTGAAGCTCGCACCAGGTGGTCAACTCGGTGCTGGCGGAGCATTAGCTCAGAAAGTACAAGCTGGCACGATTCAGGCAGCGCAACACTCACTTTCTAACTTTGCTCCTTTTGCGCCAGCCGTTGATCTTATCAACATCCCTTACTGGTGTGGTGAAAACCAAAAATTCATCAATCTCGTGACATCAAACGCTTGGAAAGAAGAAATTCACCCTCGCGTTGAAGCTAAAGGCTTTAAACCGCTTTGGTATGTGGTTATTGACCCACGTGTTGTCGCGATTCGACGAGGTTTGGAAGGCCCAATTAAAACACCTGACCAGCTTGAAGGCGTGAAATTCCGTGTGCCAGGGTCGAAAATTCTTCAGCAAATGTACCGCCTACTGGGTGCAAACCCAACGCCAGTGGCATGGGGTGAAACACCGTCAGCTATTAAACAGGGCGTTGCAGATGCATTGGACCCATCGGTAGAAGCATTGAATGTGTTTGGCTTTAAAGACGTACTTTCGTCAGTCACGTTCAACCGCGCCGTGCCAGACTCACAAGTGTTCTCTTGTAATCTCGAGTGGTTCAACAGCCTACCGAAGGACATTCAGGAAGGCATTGAGTTTGCGAGTGAAGTGACCTCTATTCAGAACCTTGCGAAAGTCCCTGCGGCACGCGCGTATGCGATGGCTGAACTTGGCGATGCAGGTGTTGAATTCTACGCGCCAAATGCGGATGAAATGCGCCAATGGATCGACAAAGCGGGTCACCAGCGTCCAGAGTGGGATGACTTTAAACTGCAACTGGCAGGTTCGAAAGCCACCTTCAATAAACTGCTAGATGCCGCGAACGGCAACAGCCGTTTCTATGTCCACGATGTGTAACGTCTGAGTCACCAAGCCTCTTGGGACTCTTCCAAGAGGCTACTCTCTCGATTTCCACAACGCACGTTGGACATGGCCTATGAAATCTCTACTTAAAAACATTGATGAGAATGGCGAACGCTGGTTGCTCCTTTTCTTCTACACCACGATCGTTATTACCATTGCAATGGAAGTGCTGCGCCGTTTTGTATTCAGCTACTCCTCCATTTGGGGAGAAGAAGTCGCCCGTTACGCGTTTATTTATCTCGCTTGGATCGGTGCCTCAGCGGCTGTTAAAGAGCGTGCACATATCCGCATTGACGTGTTGCTCCACTATTTACCGCAACGTGGTAAAGCCGTCATGTATCTTTTTGGCGATTTGATGACACTTATCGTCGCTGTATTTGCACTCTACTGGTCAATTCACCCGATTGAAGTATCGTTAAAATTCGGCTCAGTCACCCACGGTTTAGGCATCAGCCAAGCGTGGTTCATGGCGGCAGTACCGCTGGGGTTCTCCTTGATGTTGTTCCGACTGGCTCAATCGATCCGTCGCGATACACATAGCCTGATACACGGCACGCCCGTGTTCGAAGGCAACAAGTTGTTTGATTAGGAGAGTGTCATGCTGAATTACTATCAAACAGACGTGGTTGTCGACCTCGGCTGGGAATTTTATGGCCCTGTGATTGGTATGCTAGTGCTGATTGGTCTGGCTGTCCCAGTATGGGTATCACTCGGTCTGGGTTCCATCGCACTGCTCTTTATTACTGACGTTTTACCGTTATCCTTGTTTGGTGAATCTCTTTTTGATGGCATTGATGCTTTCGCACTGATTGCCGTTCCACTTTTCATCCTGACAGGTGATGTGCTGGTTCGTACTGGCCTATCAAACAAGTTACTCGACGTTGCAGAAGCCAGTGTGGGCGGTGCACGAGCGGGCTTTGGTAGCGCAACGGTTCTCGGATGTGGCTTCTTTGCCTGTATCTCAGGATCTGATGCCGCGGGGGCTGCTGCAGTCGGTCGTATGACCATCGACCGGTTGGTGAAGCAAGGTTACCCGAAACCTTATGCGTGTGCGTTAGTCGCCGCGGGGGCATGTACAGGCATCCTGATCCCGCCATCCATTGCGTACATCATTATTGGCTTAGTGCTGGGTATATCCGCATCGACACTGTTCCTTGCAGCCGCAGTACCCGGGTTAATGGTTATGGGCGCCATCATGCTAACCAACGTCGTGATGAATCGCATTCATGGCTATGAGAACGCAGGACAAGGCTTCTCGTTCAAGCGCTGGATATCGGTGGTTATTGATGCTCGCTATGCGCTCATGGTGCCGTTCGTTATCTTAGGTGGTATTTACTCAGGCATCTTCACCCCAACAGAAGCAGCTGCTATCGCTGTTGTTACCACTATCATCATTGGTCTGTTCCAAGGCACATTGAAGGTAAGTGATTTTCCGAAGATGTTAGAAAGCTCGGCAAAAGTGAATGGCGTTATCTTGCCTATCATCGCGCTAAGCCTTCCATTGGCACAAACACTGGCTGCACTAGACGTACCGCAGGCATTTGTTCAAAGCATGACGTCAATTACGGACAGTCACGTTGCCCTCACGCTCATCATGATCGGCATCTTGATTCTGGCTGGCTGTTTTATGGAAACGACGCCGAACATTCTGATTCTGTCCCCTATCCTGCTGCCGCTGGCACGTGAGATAGGTATGGAAGATGTTCAGTTCTGTATCATGATGGTGACATCGCTGGGAGTAGGTTTCATTACACCACCACTTGGCTTAAACCTCTTTGTGGTATCCGGATTGACAGGGACTTCTGTTTTGAAGATCGCAGCACGATCCGGCCCCTATGTAATATCCATGCTGACCGTCGTATTAATGTTGGCATTTATTCCTGAACTATCACTCTGGGCGCTGGATTAACTCAACGCTACGGAACGGCTCTTAACACTGGTTTAACTCTACAACCCAATGCCTCTCCGGCTTTCCTCAAAAAAGCCGGACAGGAGAGTTGCACCCAAAATTTAACGGAGAAATTATCAACATGGCTGTTAAGTATCTGAAAAAAGCTGAAAAAACCGCAGCAACAGGTGAAGACGACGTTCGTGACATTGTCTCAAACATGCTGAAGGAAATCGAAGCAGGCGGCGAAGAAACCTGCATTGCCTATACAAAAAAATTCGATAACTGGCACGGCGACATCGTTGTATCTCAAACGGAGATAGATGCAGCGGAAGACAAAGTGCCAGAGCAGCTAAAAAAAGATATTCAGTTTGCCTACGAGCGAGTTCGTGACTTTGCACAAGCACAGCTTGCGAGCATGAATGAATTTGAAACGGAGCTTTCCCCCGGTTTATTCGCTGGCCAACGATTGATCCCAATGCAAGCTGCGGGCTGTTACGTACCAGGTGGGCGTTACTCGCACATCGCATCCGCCATCATGTCTGTCACTACCGCGAAAGTCGCGGGTGTTGACCATGTCATCGCATGTTCACCTCCGGGTCGTGAAGGCGGCATGCACCCAGCGATTTTGTACACATTAAAACTCGCTGGTGCCGACACCATTTTGAACCTAGGCGGCGTGCAAGGCATTGCAGCCATGGCATTCGGTCAGTTCACGGGTCACCCAGCAGACATCCTCGTTGGCCCAGGTAACCAATTCGTTGCCGAAGCAAAACGTCAGCTCTATGGCCGTGTCGGTATCGACATGTTTGCAGGCCCTTCTGAAGTGATGGTGATCGCAGACAAAGATGCCGATCCAGAACTGGTTGCAGTTGACCTTCTCGGTCAAGCAGAACACGGCCCTAACACCCCAGCATGGTTGCTAACAGATTCAGAAGAATTAGCGGAAACCGTGATGAAACGTCTGCCTGAACTGATTGCTGACCTACCAGAACTAAACAGTAAATCAGCAGAAGCAGCATGGCGTGATTATGGCGAAGTGATCATCTATGAAACACGTGAAGAGGCGGTAAAAGTCAGCGATGAATATGCGTCTGAGCACCTCGAAGTGCACGCTGCAGACCTCGACTGGTGGCTTCAGAACCTGCGCAACTACGGTTCACTCTTCCTTGGTGAAGAAACCAATGTGGCGTTCGGCGATAAAACGTCAGGCCCTAACCACATTCTACCAACCAAAGGCGCCGCCAAGTACACCGGCGGCCTCAGTGTCGGCAAGTTCATCAAAGTCGTGACGTATCAACGTTCGTCGATTGAAGCTAGCAAAGATGTTGCACAAGTGACCGCTCGCATTTCACGCCTTGAAGGCATGGAAGCGCATGCTAAAACCGGTGATGCACGTTTAGCAAAATACTTCCCAGACGAGCAGTTCAACCTGAAACCAGAATAAATCGCCACCCATTGATACAACGTTATAAATGGATACAACGTCATAAACATAAGGAAGATGAAATGACAGGCAGTACGTTAAACCACTTATTTGACCTAACCGGACATGTCGCTTTAGTGACAGGCGCAGGCTCGGGCATCGGACAACGCATGGCGTTTGCCCTCTCCCAAGCTGGCGCTAAGGTTCTTCTGGCTGGCCGCCACGTAGAAACCTTGTCACAGACCGCTGCGCTTATCGCGGGGTCAGGTGGTGATTCCGCGGTGGTTGTCGTGGATTTAACGAAACGCGATACCTTGCCTGAGTTCATTGCCAAAGCCTCTTCACATTTCGGCGCACCTGACATCTTAGTCAATGCGGCGGGGGTGAATTTACGTCAACCAGCGGATGACATTTCCATCGAGAGTTGGGACAAAACTCTTCATCTCAATCTCTCGGTGCCTTTTTTTCTCGGTAAAGCCTGCTTGCCAGGCATGCTCGAAAAAGGGCGCGGAAAAATCATCAACATTGGTTCACTGCAATCGTATCGCGCCTTTGCCAACTCGATCGCCTATGGCGCGTCGAAAGGCGGCGTGGCCCAACTCACTCGCGCCATGGCAGAAGCATGGTCGAGCCAAAGTGTCACTACTAACGCGATTGCACCAGGCTTCTTCCAAACGCCGCTAACCCAACGCGTTTTTGCGGATGACGCTCTCGCGCAACATCACGCAGGCATGACAGCAATCGGTAGAAATGGCGAATTAGAAGATTTTGATGGCCTGACGGTGTTCTTGGCGTCACGCGCCTCGGATTACATCACAGGCCAGATGATCTCACTTGATGGTGGCTACACAGCGAAATAGCTGCATGTCGAAACCTAGCGTTCGACTTAACGCGAAAACATGAAAGCAAACGCAACGACCAAAAGGAAAGCACGATGAAAGCACTGGTGTATACCGGAGAAAAATCACTGACCTATATCGAAGACGCAGAGATGCCAACGCTTCGAGATGACGAAGTCTTGGTGCAAATCAACGCAGTCGGCATTTGTGGTTCAGATCTTCATGCTTACCTCGGTCATGACTCACGCCGCCCTGCCCCACTGATTTTGGGGCACGAAGGCGCAGGTATTGTTCGCGGCGCAGACAACACAGGCAATAGCGATCTCGATGGTAAGCCTGTGGTGATCAACCCGCTAGTCAGCTGCGGTAAATGCAGTTACTGCCGCACGGGTTTTGAAAACCAATGTGCAAGCCGCGAAATCATATCCATGCCACCACGACAAGGCGCATTTGCCGAATACGTTGCCATTCCAAAGCGTAATTTGGTGCCTGTGCCTGAAGGTATGTCAATGGCAACCGCTTCGCTCGCCGAGCCCATTGCAACGGGCTGGCATGCAGTGACCAAAGGCGCGAATTTAGTGAATCGTCCTTTGGTAGAAAGCAAAGCATTAGTGTATGGCGGCGGTGCAGTGGGGCTTGCAGCTGCGCTTTCTTTGTACGCACAAGGTTGTCGTCAGATATTCCTTGCTGAAACCAATGAGCTGCGCCGAGAAACAGTAAAAACCACCAGCGTTTGTACCGTATTCGACCCACTTTCCAACCCGCTCGTTGCCAGTAACAGCATCGATTTAGTGGTGGATTGCGTGGGCAACAAACATACCCGTATGGGTTCATCCGATGCCGTTAAACCTGGTGGAGTGATTGTCCATGTGGGTTTGCAAGACAGCATTGAAGGGCTTGATGTACGCAAATTCACGCTACAAGAAGTGACCTTCACAGGAAGCTACACCTACACCATGCAAGATTTCCACGCGACAGTGGAAGCCATGCATAACGGCGCGTTAGGCGCGCTGGACTGGATTCAAGAACGCCCGCTCAGTGAAGGTGCGGACGCTTTTGACGACTTACTTAACGGACGTATAGCCGCTGCCAAAGTCGTGCTGCGGCCCGAAAAGTAACCCAAGAAAAGAAAGATCGTTTTATTCAAAAGGAGATGAAAATGCAAAAACCAGATTTTCTCGTCCACGATTCGACCGACTCTGTTGGCGTGATTGTGGTTGAGGGCTTAGAAGCTGGCCAGACGCTTGTTGGATGGGTGATGGACACGGATGCAACCATCGAAGTACTTGCACTAGATGCAATCCCTCTGGGGCACAAAGTCGCGCTAAACGACATTAAGGATGGCGACACTATCCTGAAGTACGACAACGACATCGGTAAAGCAATCGCAGACATTGCCAAAGGCGGCCATGTTCACGTTCAAAACGTTAAAACGAAGAGGTGGTAAGCCATGAGCAACTATAAATTTATGGGCTATCGCCGCGAGAATGGCCGTGTTGGTGTACGTAACCATGTCATCATTCTGCCATTGGACGATTTGTCGAACGCAGCATGTGAAGCCGTTGCCAACAACATTAAAGGCACGATGGCCATTCCACACCCATACGGTCGCCTTCAGTTTGGGGAAGATTTAGAGCTTCACTTCCGCACCTTGATTGGTACAGGTTGTAACCCGAACGTAGCAGCCGTGGTTGTTATTGGTATTGAACCTGAGTGGACAGCACGCGTTGTTGAAGGAATTGCAGCTTCTGGTAAGCCAGTTCAAGGCTTTGCAATCGAGCAAAACGGCGACATCAACACCATTGCTTCTGCTTCACGTGTTGCGAAAGATTACGTTCAAGCCGCCAGTGAAATCACCCGTGAAGAGTGTGATGTTAGTGAGCTATGGATCTCCATGAAGTGTGGTGAGTCTGATACCACATCAGGTCTAGCCGCTAACCCAACCGTGGGCAACCTGTGTGACAAACTGTCTGCACAAGGTGCAACCCTGTGTTTCGGTGAGACATCAGAACTAACAGGTGCAGAGCAAATTTGTGCGACGCGAGCTGTTTCACCTGAAATCGGTGAGAAGTTCTTGAACACATGGCAAGCGTACATGGATGAGGTTATCGAGCCACACAAAACCTCTGACTTGTCTGACAGCCAGCCAACCAAAGGGAACATCTTAGGCGGTTTAACCACCATCGAAGAGAAAGCGTTCGGTAACTACCAGAAAATTGGTAAACACACCCAGTTCGTTGATGTGTTGACGCCCGCTGAGCGCCCAGCAGCAGGTCCAGGTCTGTACTTCATGGACACCTCTTCTGCTGCTGCAGAGTGTGTGACCTTGCAAGCCGCAGCAGGTTTTGCCGTTCACCTCTTCCCTACGGGTCAAGGTAACGTTATCGGTAACCCGATTGTGCCTGTTATCAAGATCACTGCGAACCCACGTACCGTGCGTACCATGGGCGAGCACATCGATGTTGATGTATCTGGCATTCTTGCTCGCGAATTGAACATGGATTCAGCGGGTGATGCGCTGATCGACATGACACTTCGTACAGCAAACGGCCGTTACACGGCAGCGGAATCTCTTGGTCACCGTGAATTCGTACTGACTAAGCTTTACCGAAGCGCATAAGCGTTCCCGTAGTGCATAAGCCTTCGGCTTAAATCGCACAGTGAGTATGACGCTGGGGTAACCCAGCGTCTCTTTTCTTCCGTTTTTTTACACCGGAGACGGACATGCCTGTGTACATCAACCCAACAGATGCCAAAGCGCTCATCGTCCAAGCACTGGAAAACGTCGGTGTGACGTCACCCAATGCAACCTCAGTCGCACATGCTCTCATTCAGGCAGAAATTGACGGACAGCCCGGTCATGGTTTGGCTCGTCTTGCCGCCTACATTGATCAGGTGACTTGCGGCAAAGTCATTGGAGATGCAGTTCCCAAAGTCGAAACGCCAAAGCCGAGTGTTTGTAAAATCAACGCAGAGCTAGGCTTTGCTTTCCCAGCCATGGATAAGTTGGTCAGCTTGCTACCTGCGATGGCGAAAGCACAAGGCATTGCGCTAGGTACGGTTTATCGTTCTCATCATTTCGGCCAAGCAGGTTATCACGCTGAGCGTATTGCCAAACAAGGCTGTATTGCCCTGATCTTCTCTAACAGTCCAAGCGCCATTGCGCCATGGGGTGGTAATACAGCAATATTTGGCACCAATCCGATTGCATTTTCTTGCCCTCGACAGGGCGTTCCCCCGCTCGTGATAGACATGAGCCTAAGTAAAGTGGCACGAGGAAAAGTGCTACTTGCGCGGAAAAAAGACGCCCCAATCCCAGAAGGTTGGGCCATTGATTCCCAAGGCAACCCGACCACCGATGCTAATGCCGCCATCGCAGGATCGATGCTTCCTATTGGTGATGCAAAAGGTGCAGCGTTAGCACTCATGGTTGAAATACTGTCAGCAACGCTCACGGGGGCGCTTTACGGTTACGAAGCCTCCAACTTCTTTGATACCGAAGGAGGTCCACCCGCGATAGGACATTCAGTGATCGCCATTGATCCCTCTGTTTCTGGAACATTCATTGCACCATTGTTTGCGGAAAGGCTAGAAGCCTTGTTTTCCACGATGTGCGAGCAAGATGGTGTCCGTTTGCCCGGAGAGCGACGTTTACGCCAACGTGATCGAGTACTCGAAAAAGGGCTAGCTCTAACAGACGCTGCATTCAAAGAGTTAAATGATTTAGCCCACCCTAAGAAATCACTATAAAAACAAATACTATTAATAACATGGAGCGTTATTCATGACATCAACCACCAAGCAGCGCCTTCCAAATTGGCAGACCATAAGCCAAAGCTGTCGTTCACTGGCACCCGGACTACTGCTTTCTGTCACTGTTGCTGCGGCGGCGACATTTCTTTCTGCGCATTATGGTGCACCTCAAATGCTGTTTGCCCTGTTACTGGGCATTGCTTTTCACTTTCTGGCTAATGATTCAAAATGCCAACCGGGTATTGAATTTGCTTCCAAAAAAGTCCTCCGCTTTGGCGTCGCCTTATTAGGGCTGCGCATTACCATGGAAGAGATGACCTCACTCGGTTGGGAAATGCTAGTCTGGGTGGCTTGTGGTATCGCGCTCACTATCACCATTGGTATGTTGGTCGCTAAAATACTTGGGCGACGCGTACAATTTGGCGTGCTAACAGGTGGCTCTGTCGCCATATGTGGCGCATCGGCGGCACTCGCGATTTCCGCGGTTCTTCCCAAACATCAATACAGTGAACGAAACACCCTGTTTACCGTTATCGCGGTGACCGCTTTTAGTACCATCGCCATGGTGATTTACCCGATCTTCGTCAACATATTGGGCTTCGATGACCGACTCGCAGGTATCTTCATCGGCGGAACCATTCACGATGTCGCGCAAGTGGTAGGTGCTGGTTATTCCATTTCCCCGCAAGCCGGCGAGTTTGCCACTATCACCAAGCTGTTACGTGTTGCTCTCCTTGTACCCGTCATATTGGTCATTTCTCTGTATTTTCGTAGCCACCCGGAACAAACGGGCGGGAAATCAGACATTCCATTACTGCCATTCTTCGTTATCGGCTTTTGTATTTGTGTCGCCATTAACAGTGCCCATATCTTGCCTGAAACGGTGACAAGTACTCTGTCTGGGCTGTCTTCATGGTGTCTGGTTGCTGCGGTTGCTGCGTTGGGCATCAAAACCTCAGTGAAAAAACTTTTCACCATAGGTTATGAACCCATCCTGATGGTGGTCATTGAAACTGCTGCTATTGCAACATGGGTATTGATAGGAATTTATTGGCTCGGCTAATACGTACTCATTCTTAGAAGGATTGTCTGGCGCTACCCATACGTGGCGCTTCAGGCAATCTTCCTTTCTCGCCCTTCTTTCTATCTCTTCCCGTCATTCAGGCTGTTACTACTGTAGGCACTTATCGCGCCATTTTCAGAGCTGAGAGCTAGGATCTTCCCTTTCCATATGACCCCTCTCTATATAAATTTTTGTTATCAATAATATAATTATTGATAATTTTTAAGGAACAAAAGTTCTCCCTATACTCTCTCCATCGAAACAAATTACGAGTACTAACGTAAAACAATACGCGTACCTATTATCAGAATTACTAGAGAGTAACGTCATGAAAATGAATCACGTAGGCATTATGGTCGGCAACATGGACAAAGCGGTTGAGTTTTACACCAACGCACTGGGTCTTAGCATTGTCATGGGTAACACCAAAGTCATTGAAGAACGCGAAACCGCGATTGGTCGAATGTGTATTGCAGTATTTGGTGACGGTTTTAAGGGCTTCAACATCGCGCATCTTGTCACCACTGATGGGATTGGCGTTGAGCTATTCGAAATGAAAGAGCGCCAAGAGCGTCATGTTGTTGATTTCACACGTTTAGGTATTTTCCACTTCTGTTTACAAACAGACGATTTCCACGGCGTGATCGAGAAAGTCAAAGCATTTGGCGGTAAAGTCCGTATGGATATCATGCGTTACCACCCAGAGGACGACAGCAAGCAAGCGAAAATGGTGTATTTGGAAGACCCGTTTGGCAACCTGTTCGAGCTTTACTCTCACACTTACGAAGAAACATACGCAACAGATTACGAGTAATGGCTAGATAGGAAAAAGCCCCTTGAGAGATTCTCATGGGGCTTTTTCTACTGAGGGCTTAATACTTTGGTTTCAAATCTTGGTTTCAAATCTTGGTTTCAAATCTAGATAAATCTACAGGTTGAACCTAAGTTTATTCCTGTGCTTACAGCGAGCGTTTCACATTCTTTTTTATCGTCGCCATCAAGTCTTCAGGATTAGAATAGGCGTAGTAGTTCACCACCACCTTTTTTTCTCCTGCGGTAATCACTATTGAAAAATCATTCGACTTAGAGTCAGTCACGTCCGTCCAATGAATTTTTGTTTTCCCTTTCGAAATAAACGCATCATTCACGACAGTATTCTTTGAATCAAACGCCCAAAACAACACTACAAAAATGGCGATAAACGCCATTACGCCAAAGAGTAAGGCTTTCAAGGCGCTTACGTGTTCATCAGCAAACACAAGTTGTAGGTTAAACACAGCAAAAGCAACACCGACCATCACAATGACAAATGACAATGGCTTGTTGAGCACCGCCACATTTTCCGTTTCGCTGGTCACTTTTTCACGCAATTCCAATGTTCACTCCTTAAATCGTCTACACCACGTTTTGTAACAAGAGATCACCACAAATAATCCCTTTTTTCCATGCAAATGCCTATTCCAACTCCAATGGCACGAGGATCGGGCAGTCACACCAATCAAAATGCCCAAGCGGCCTGAACAATCAAAAGGCAGCTACCATATTCAGTCGGTTTGGGTCTCAAGTGAGACTAAACGGAAACATACCACTAGGCAACGCTTGTCTGATACTGAGAATGTTAGCAAGTATGTTACTTAAAATTCATCAACCTATCATGCCTGCCAAACTACACAGCACACAGATTCCTTCCTACACTCTTAACATTGATACAAATAACGCTAGGACGGATAAAACTGTGCTTGAAACGTGGATGCAGAAATTTGAGAACTACGCTCTGATAAAAAAACTAACCGTCATTCTTTGCCTTATCGGCCTCGTGCCCACCGTCATTACTGCCGCCATTGGCCTATACAGCTCTTGGGCTTCCATGGAAGCCGAGAAAAGTGATGCACTCCAAGCCATTGCGCATTTAAAAGGTGATGCGATTGAGAGCTACTTTGATAACAGCCATCGCGTTGTCCTAAGCATTGCACAAAGCCCGATGACACTGGCCGCAGCCCCTGCCTTCAATAATACCTTTACCCTTTATGGTGATTCTCTGCCGCAACAATTTTCCGACATCCAGCGTTTCTATCGAAAAGATTTTCTATCTAAATTTGAGTCCCATGCTAACAACTTGCCTGATGTTGAGGCTGTGGCTGACAACCTCAGCCCAAAAGCTTTGGCGTTTCAACATAACTATATCGTGAATAATCCAAACCCATTAGGCGAAAAAGATCTTATGCGCCAAGGGGGGAATCAAGAGTACGACTTTGCTCACCGCCGTTTTCATTCCGACTTTAGAAACTATGCCAATGACTTTGGTTTCTACGATATTTTTTTGGTCGACATAGCCACAGCGAATGTTGTCTACTCCGTCTATAAAGAAATTGATTACGCGACGAACTTAGACAATGGCCCCTTCGCCGATTCAGGGTTAAGCCAGGCCTTTTCAATGGTACGGAATCAAGTGTCTTCTGGAGAATCCGTGGATACGGTATTCGTTGACTACCAGCAGTATTTCCCTTCCTACAATGCACCGGCAAGTTTTATTGCTGCACCTGTTTATGATAATGGCATCGCCATTTCCGTCATCGTTGTGCAACTGGCAACCGATCAAATTTCTGCCGTCATGAGTAAAGATTATGGGCTTGGGGAGACCGGAGAATCTTTCATTATTGGCTCAGATAAGCGCTTACGATCAGACACCTTCCATAATGAATCACTGACGGTAGACGGTTCTTTCAAAAACAACCTCACCCTCGACACTGACTCTATCAATGCCGCACTCGGCAGCCAAACAAAAGAGCCTGATGCCGCTCTTCACGGCGACAACTATCAAGGAGAATCGACACTTACACTCTATCAAAAAGTGGCTATTTCACCCGATATTGAATGGCTCGTTGTCGTAGAGCAAAGTGAAAGTGAAGCGCTCTCAGCGGTGAATACATTAAAAATCATCTACCTTTTTGTTGTCATTATCATGATTTCTTTAGTGTTATTCACCGCCAAAACATTTGGGCTACGGATCTCTCGGCCCATACAAGATTTATCTGCCTTTATTCTTTCCCTGCGTCAGCATTGGAATTTCTCTAGCCGCGCCGAAGTGCACAGCAAAGACGAGACAGGCCAAGCGGCGGAAGCGCTCAACACCATGCTTGCCTCACTCAATGGCGCTGTAGGTTGTATATCGGACACCATGAGTGGTTTGTCTCAAGGGGATTTTTCACAGCGTGTCGACACGGATATGGCGGGCGATCTTCTCGTGTTGAAACAAAGTATCAATCAGTTTGCTCACAAAATCGAAATCTCCGTCAAAGATATTGGAAACGTCATGGCGAAGATCGAACAGGGTGATTTTAAAAGCCGCGTGGTAGTCGACGCTCAGGGGCAACTGGCCACACTAAAAAATCAGGTTAACAGCTCAGCTGCGACCACCGCTGCGTTTATTGACGACGCAAAAATGGTCATGGGGGCATTGGAAGTGGGTGACTATAACCGCAGAATAACCGCCCCAGCGGCTGGCGACTTAGCCTCCCTTAAAGAGTCTATTAACCAGTCCATCGACAATACTGAAGGGATCATCGTTAATATCTGCGACGTCATGGCGTCCATGAGTGAAGGGAAATTTGGCCAAACCGTCGCGCTAAACGCCCATGGAAAAATGAACGAAATGAAAGTGGCAGTCAATGGCGCCTCCACAACCACTGGTTCAGTGTTTAACAACATCGTTTCAGTGATGGAAGAAGTATCGAGCGGAAATCTATCAGCACGTTGTAATACACACAACGTATCAGGCGACTTACTGCAATTGGCCACGTCGGTAAACCAATCAGCAGAAAACATTGAGCATGTTCTCACTCACACCCGAGAAGTACTCGATAAATTAGCGCAAGGTAACCTAAAGGACAGCTTTTCACTCGAAGTAAACGGTGACTACCAAACACTCAAATCCGGTATTAACCAAACCATCATGAGTTTGGCAGACATGGTTCATGAAATTCAAGGCACGGCATCTACCGTCACGCACCAATCTGAAGAAACCTCAGCCGAAGTATTAGGACTCAATCAGCAAATCGACACACAGGTGAAGCACCTCAAGGATGTTTCTACACTCATGCGAGCCATGCGCAGCAATATTGATGAAGCCCTCGATCATGCCAATGTCTCTGTCACGGTTTCTCAAAAAGCTCTCGACCATGCAAAAGAGAGTGAAGTGTTAGTTAAACAAATTGATGCCGCCATGATGTCAATAACGGACTCGAGTCGTAAGATGCAACAAATCATCAGTACGATTGAAGGCATTGCCTTTCAAACCAACTTACTCGCTCTCAATGCCAGCGTAGAAGCGGCGCGAGCTGGTGAACAGGGACGCGGATTTTCTGTAGTAGCCGCGGAGGTGCGCAACCTAGCTCAGCGTAGCGCTGAAGCCGCTAAAGAGATTTCGGCTCTGATTATTGAATCCGATGAACGCATTGTTCTCGGCGTCGAACAAGTGAGTTTATCCGGCGATTTGCTCAATAAAATCACCCACTCAAACAATGAGGTTTGTGCTAACTTCGACCGCGTTAACATCTCGATCAAAGCGCAGTTTGAGAGAGTTAATGATGCCTCACAAGGCGTTGAAGGTGTCGGTGATAGCATTCAACAAAGCGCACAAACACTGCACCGGATTAACGACAACATGGACGGCGTAAGCGGACAAGCAGAAAGCCTTAATGTCATGATTGGACGGTTTAAGTATTGAGCTAGGGACAGTGATTGATGGCCGAAAAAAGCACTGGGTGATTCACTATCACTCAGTGCTTTTTTGAAGCCTAGACCATGATTTTACAACGTTTCGCTTATTTTCTATCTCGCATATTTGCTATCTCGTATATTTGCAATCTCGCCTGATTGCTAGGAAGACAGCGAGAAAATCGTCCCTTAAGCGAGCGTCTTCGCCAAGAATCGCGTCAGAGCTGCGTTCACCAACTCAGGTTGTTCAAGGTTACTGATATGCCCAGCTTTTGGGATCAACACAAACTCACTTCCATCTATCGCATCATGCAATAACATAGACTCAAGCGGCGGACGGGGTTTGTCTTCTGCACCAACCACAATAAGCGTTGGCAACGTGAGCTTTTCAATGTCATCAAAGGTATCGCGGCGATCAAACACCATTCGACCAACCTGCACAATCGCTTTTGCTTTCTCTCCCGACAGCGCAGATAACATCTCTTTAAATCCAGCAACGAGTTCAGGGTTTTCTTGCTCGGCGTCATTAGCAAAAAACAGTGGCGTGATGGCATCGATCATTGGCGGAGGCACCATTTCTAACTGCTCAATGGTATCGAACATGGCCACGTATTTTGCCTTTGCGACTTCGGGTTCATATCCAACGAATGTATCCATTAACACCAATGCGTTCACTCGGGTTGGGGCTTTAAGCACTAATTCTGTTCCCCACATTCCGCCCACTGACAAACCCACCAGCGCGAATTGTTCTACGTCTAGCGAGTCCATCAAGCTCAGCACATCGTTGGCATAGTCAATTAACGTAGTGGTTGAATCAGGAGCGGCGTCAGATTGTCCGTGAGCCCAAAGGTCAGGCACAATGCAACGGTATTGCTTACTCAGAGCGTCAATCTGAGGTTTCCACATGGCGCTGTCCCACAAGTAGCTGTGTCCAAACAACACAACAGGACCATCACCCACATCTAAATACGACATGTTTCTGCCGTTTATCTGAATCTTATGCATTTTATATCCCTGCTAATTATTTCGTGTACACCGAAACTTCCGGAAGTAGGCGGGTAAAACACCCTCAACGCTGACAATATTGCCCACATTGGCACGTTCAAGTGAACGTCACCAGTTCGACATTTTATCTGGCTTCATTGTCTAAGCAAATTGTCTGCGTTGAGTCTGAGAGACTCCATGGGGATGAACCGCTCATCAATTCCCACGCCATAATTCTTCCTTTCACCATGTACGGTATAAAGATTTTGGGGTCGCTCTTAAACCATTAAGTCCAAGATAGTAAACGTTCATCACTGCAAACTTATGATTTTGCAGACATGCATGAACTCTACCACGTAACGCCCTAATTCCTTATAAATCTGTCACTGCTAGACACTAAAATAGCCCTTGATTAAACATGAAATTTCTATGATTCAAAGACAACTCAGTGAGTGGTTAGCAGACAAGAAAACGGGGGCTTAGACGCCTCAAGCAGTATTGTAAAAGCATCCTCGCGGCTCGAATATACTCAATCGACCAGAACATGCCCATTCAGAGTGGTCTCAACGATGGAATATTAATGCGAGCAGACAGAATGTGACTTATAGAGCATTGTGTAGTTTCACTCAAAACCACTATTTGTTCGTTGCGAAAAAGAATCACGCCTGTGATAACCAGGTCTAACAAAAAATAACTGACCACTGTAGGTCTCATTGTCGCAACGTAAGCCTGAATGAGTTTATGTTATGGTTTCACTCACGTTGATAAGGTCATATGCATTCCAGAATACAACATCATTCAAAGTGTCATCTGGATGGCTAATAAGCTTTCTATTTAATTATTTTTATTCCTTAAAAATATGATTACTCCACTTACGAAATATATTCATTGGTTTACTGAGATGGTATTTAATGGACAATGATTCAAGTTTTAATCGAATGGATTCTGATAGTTTTTACCTGCTAGAAGATATTTTACCTGCCGCGCAAGCGGGAGATTCAGAGGCACAGTTTAACGTCGGTCATATCTATGAGTCAGGAGAAGAAACACCACAAGACTATGAGTTAGCTGCATATTGGTATGCGCAATCCGCGAATCAGAATCACCCTTCCGCTCAATTCGCATTAGGCCAGTTGTTTCATCAAGGCAAGGGTGTTGAAAAGAACCCACAGACCGTTTTGCTCTGGACACGAAAGGCTGCCGATCAAGATCTACCAGCAGCTCAAGCTTTTCTCGGCTATTTGATCATGAGAGGCCTAGGTGTTGAAGTAGACGAAGCAGAGGCTTCAAAGTGGTTTTGCAAAGCAGCATTGCAAGGCGATGCGTATGCACAAGATTCATTGGCAAGATGTTATGAGCATGGCCTAGGGTGTGATCAAAATATTGATGAAGCATTATATTGGTTTGATTGCGCAATAAATCAATCTTATTGCCCTTCAATGATGAGATTGGCCACTATCTATCGCTATGGATTGGGCGTAGAAGAATCTTTAGAAAAGGCGTTCTATTGGTATGAACAAGCTGCGAAATTAGATGATGAAGATGGCTTATTGGCCTTAGCCGATTGCTATGCCTACGGAATTGGTGTTGAAGAAAACGAACCGTATGCCTTCGAAATAATCCGACGACTTGCAAATGAAAACCATCTCGAGTTCATGTTACAACTTGGCCTTTATTACCGTCAGGGCATTGGTGTCGAGCAAAACACCCACCAGGCGCTTGAATGGCTTCATAAAGCTGCCAGTCAAAACCATATTAACGCGATATTTCATATTGGGTATACCTACAGCCAAGGAATAGGTATTGATGTTAATGAAACGATAGCCTGCGAGTGGTATTTGAAAGCAGCTGAGATGGGTCACAGCTGGGGGCAATTTAATCTCGGTTTGAACTTTAGCAGAGGCCTAGGGTTAGCTCAGAGTGATGAGCAAGCAACACACTGGTATCGCCTATCCGCCAAACAAGGGAATAGTTGGGCACAGCACAATCTAGGTTGTGCCTACTTAGAGGGTAAAGGCGTTGAAGCTAGTAGCTATTTGGCTCATTTGTGGTTACGACGCTCCGCAGAGCAAGGGTACCCTGAAGGTCAATATAGCCTGGCGCAGTTCTATTCTAGTCAGCCCGACAGCGAAGACCATGACGAAGCCGCCCTATTTTGGTGGACCGAATCAGCCAAGCAAGGCAATAGAAGTGCACAATATGCACTAGGATTTTATTTCGCAAATCGCGATGATGCAGAGAAAGACCACCTATCGGCTGCACATTGGTATCAATTAGCCGCTGACCAAGAATGCAAATCTGCACTCAATAACCTTGGTGTACTCTATCGAAACGGTTCAGGTGTCGAACAAGATACCACCAAGGGGCGTGCTTTATTCCAGCAGGCGGCGGAGCTTGGCAACTCAATTGCTGCATGCAATCTAGGTAACGCTTTCGAAACAGGCCTAGGCGGTGAAAAAAATCTAGAAAAAGCGAAACATTGGTATCAATTCGCTTTAGATCAAGGCCATTTACCCGCGGCTGCAGACTTGGCTAAGTTATATTTTCATGATCTAGATGATATCGAGACATCCAACAGTTTGCTTCCTAAAGCGGTCGAGTCCGGTGACTTATGGTCCTACAACCGACTGGGGGTGATTCTGCTCAATGGTGATGGGCTCACCAAAGACCCCGAGCGAGCATTAACATTGATTCAATATGCTGCAGAGAAAGAATATCAACACGCACAACGTAACTTAGGTCATTGCTATTATAATGGCGATGTTATTGATCAAGATATACATCAAGCCGTGCATTGGTATGAAAAATCCGCAAAGCAAGGCAACTTAAAATCGCAGCTCATGTTAGTGCAAATCTATCGTGATGATGAACAACTTCGCGATCCTCAATTGGAATTATATTGGTGCAAATTAGCCGCTGATTTAGGCGATATTGATAGTCAATTTAACTTAGGCATCGCGTATCATAACGGTTCAAATGTCGAAGCTAATCTTGAACAAGCTATACATTGGTTTTCGAAGGCTGCAAAACAAGATGATATGGAAGCCCAGTTTAAACTCGCTTGCCTGTATCTAGATGAAGAGCACGTTGCCAACCCTGATTTGGGGAGTAAATGGCTGACACTTTCTGCAAACCATGGCTTCGCCAAAGCTCAACTCAGACTAGCACTTGAATACTTAGATGATGAAACGCCAGCATATGATCTTGATTTGGCGATTCGATGGCTAAAAACCTCTGCGGAAAACGACCATTTGCCTGCGCAAATCACACTAGGGGAGCTTCTGCTCGATTCAGAATGTGATGCATTTGACCCTGAGGCTGGGTTTTCATGGATAGAGCTCGCAGCCTCCAATGGCAACGCCAGAGCACAATTTCTTTTAGGCTGTTATTTTGAGGATGGTGAGCACTGTGATCAGGATGAATCAAAAAGCTATCAATGGTTTTTAACCAGTTCTCAAAATAATTATGTGGACGCTCATCTAGCGCTCATTAAGTGCTATTTGCAAGGCATTGGCACAGAGCAAGATAATGAAAAAGCGTTTGCTTGCGCACACGAAGCCGCAAACCAAGGTAGTGAAGCAGGCCAGTACATTTTAGGCCGATTTTATGATTCAGGCCTTCACGTAGAGCAAGATATGGACCAAGCCATATATTGGTATCAACTGGCCGCTGAGCAAGGATATCAAAAAGCGAATGAGCACTTGCAGGCTTTACTTGAACCCGATATAAAATGACGCTGGCTTTTATCAAAAAGAAGTCTTGTCCGTTTCGTATTGCAATGACCAAATATGGTGCCAAATAGACGACAAACGCGTTGGCACCATATTGCTGCCATTAAACATAAATGGGCAAGATGCCGCGGTCTTTCACTTTCCTTATCGCTAACTGGGTATGTATGTCTTTCACATTCTGTAGGCATTGTAGCTTGCGAGTAAATTGCTCGTAGCCAATCAAATCTTTGGCGACCACCTCCAGCAAATAATCGTATGTGCCGGATACCACGTGGCAACTCACCACTTCCGGCATATCTCCTATTGCTTGCTCAAAGTCATCCACAGACGTGACTTGATGGTTGTTCAAACTCACTTCAACAAACATGGTCATGGCAATGCCAATTTTGTCGCGAGACAGTGAGGCATGGTAACCCGCAACAATGTTATCTTTCTCAAGGCGCTTAATACGTCGCGCACACGGTGACGCTGACAGGCCTACCAAATCCGCTAACTCTGCCGTTGTTAAACGAGCATCTTTCTGCATCAAGTCCAACAGCTGCTTATCAATACGATCCATTTCCCACGCGCCGATTTCCATTAATAATTAAGATAATAATAGCGGATTCCATCAATACATACTGATAACAAGCGCAAGATTGCCTCCAAACACCCAAAGGGTTGCCAGATAATAGTCCCTTCAGATAATGAGAAGGAATGGACCCATTCATGTCAGCAGAACAGCCCTTATCAGCGAACCCGACACTAGCGGATTCTCCAGCATCGACTCACGCCATACCAAGTGCCCGCCAATCATCAAAACGCCGAGTCACTGGCTACCTTGCTATGTCTATCACCTTGCTGCTTTGGGCGGGTTTTTTTCTATCACTGAAAGGGGGTGCGAATGCTGATTTTCTTCCAGCAGATCTCGCCTTAATGCGATTCCTTGTGCCTGCGGTACTCCTTTCCCCTTTTGTCTATAAAGCGCGTTACGAGATTGCAGCTATTCCGTTTAAGTATTTACTCTGTATGTTTGTTGGCAGCGGTCTGCCCTATTTGCTCGTGGCAAGTTCAGCGATGCAGTATGTGCCCGTTTCTCATGGTAGCGCCCTCGTACCAGGTACATTACCGCTGTTTGTGACCGCAATTGCCGTGGTGGTGTTTAGGCAACCGCTAAGTGCTCATCGCGTAGCTGGACTCATCGCCATTGCTATTGGAACTGCATTGTTTCTGGCAACCAGCATCGGCGAGAACTACGATTGGGTTCAATCAAAAGGGCACATTTTGTTTCTGGTGGGTAGTGCAATGTGGGCAACGTTTACTATTTGTGCACGTGTCGCTAACCTAAATGCGCTCGCGTGTTCAGGGATATTGGCCATCCTTTCTTGCTTGGTGCTCGTTGTCGCTATTTGGGTTGGCTGGCTGCCCAGCGTATTGAACGATACGCCGATGGTGAATTGGCCCTGGAAAGCGGTACTTAGTCATACCTTTTTACAGGGAGTAGGTGCTGGGATTATTGCATCGTGTACCTATTTATACGCGGTAAAGCGCTTGGGGGCTGAGAGAAGTGCGGCGTTTGGCAGTGCAACACCTGTGGTTGCCACGCTGCTCGCTATTCCTATCTTCGGTGAACAACCAGACATAATGACAGCCGTCGCGCTAATCTTCGTGTGCTTGGGAAGTGTGGTCGCGAGTAACATCTTCTTGAAGCAAGATGCATCAATGCGCTACCAGCCTCCCTCGCATCAGAAACAATGTGGCTAACGGCACAGCCGAGATGCCAAAATTATTCCAAAATGCGTTTGACCTGCCTTTAGGTTTAGGATTTAGGGTTGATGATGGATTAAAACACTAAGACGGGTACTTTCAATGCTAACCGTTGCATGCTCGACAAAGAAATCATGCTGACGCATTACACAAATGAAGAGTTGTTTTCGAACGAAACTCGGCTGCGCTTTATTTCACCGGACCTCACTCAAATTCCAAATAAAGCCGCTATCGAACAACACGGATTCCCTGATTTAAAAAGCACCTCGATAACGTGATGCCACCCGCACTCAGGGTTTCCATGTCTACATTAAAATACTACGGTGTTGAATGAGTTAAACGCTCTGCTTCTCTTTCGCTTGCTGTTTAGCAAGCTGCTTTTCCCTCACTTTCACCCGATTCTTGATGCCCATTTTCTCACCGGATTTGATCATGAAATAACTCACAACTGTCATGATCAAAAGGAAAGCAAAACCGATCCACAAGAACACACTGCCGAACTCAGCGGTCAGATCCGCCAATGTAAACTCATAAAACCGCATTATTCCGGCAACATATAACAAGCTCGCACCCGTCCAAACCATCACAGCAAGCCAGCGCGTTCTGGAAACCATCAAAACTTCGTTTTTATGACCAAAATAAAAGCCTGTCAACATGGTCGGAATCACTGTCGAAAGCACACCGGAGTTTGGCATGACTACGCCCAAGATCTCCTCGATGAACAAAATGGCGACCCCCAGCAACACAGAGATAAGGCATAAGGCGAGAGAGACTTGCCAAAGCTTGGGCTCTTTTGTGTTGTTTTGAATGTTTGCTGTGTGTTCACTTGCTGTCATGGAAACGTCCTTATATAGCCATGTTATCTGACGGTGGTATGTCATTGTTATGATGATTGAATACTCAACATATTAAATCACTGCTTACCGGCGATAAGAGACTCATTTATAGGAACACGACAAGTGGCAGTATCGTTTTCGAGGGAATTCAAGCATTGAGTGAGGCGTTGCAACCGTTTCGACGTGGAATTTAGCGCTTGGTCAGCAAGGGCGTTAGGGTCCAAATAAGAGAGAATAAACGGACGGTTCAGTGCACCTCTTTTCAATTCGGATGGCCACCAAACAAAATAGGCTCATCATTCTTTTTCCATTTGGGGTGACTAACCATCACCTTCGAGAAGGTTGGGTCATTGTAGTGATTGATTAACCACGCTCGTAAACGAGGGAACGGTGCTTGCGCGTACCACCGTTTATCCACGCGCGAAAATTGGCGAATAAATGGCAACATAGCGTAATCAACTAAGCTGGGCTGCTCTCCCATGATGTAGGCATGCTCAGAAAGTTTTTGCTCGATGGGCGCCAACCACTCACAGCACTTATCACGACACTCTGTTTTGTTATTATCATGATAACGAGAAGCCGCGCGGTACCTTTGCAATGCACCAACAAACTCAACGTCGTGGCGTTGAATCAACTCACGCATAGCGGGTAGCTGTTCACTGTCATGAGAATACAGCAGGTTATTTGGATCAGATTGGGTCAACGCCCATATCATCACATCAAGGCTTTCATCTATCACGGTTCCATCACCAAGGTCTAACACGGGAACCGTCCCTTTTGGCGAGATAGCTAGCATGTCATCTGGCTTATTGTTCATATCGATATCACGCAAAATCACGGCTTGTCCCGCGTGCAAAATGGCAAGTCGGCTGCGCATCGCATACGGGCATTGTCTCAGTGAATACAGAATAGGCACGGTCATAATGACTAGCTTAACAATGAACGAATAAACCCATAATAACTGAAGAAAAAATGGGATTCACCCCAATTCATATATGATCTGAATCAACAAAACCCTAATGAGTGGCAATGAAAGCGTGAGGCGAGTAGAATGCCTGCTCGAAAAAATGATCAACAAGAATCGAAGCGAGCAGTTTCACAATGAGTAGAAAAATTGAATTATTGGCACCTGGTGGTGATGTAGAAGCGATCAAAGCAGCCATCGTAGCTGGGGCAAATGCCGTTTACTGTGGCTTAGATATTTTTAACGCCCGTAACCGTGCATCCAATCTTTCATTTGATGAGTTAAACGGCGTTCTACGACTCGCTCACGAGTATGGTTGTGAAGTCTTTCTGACCTTAAACGTAGTGATTCTTGAGCACGAAATCCGTTCATTAGTGAAATTGCTCAATCAACTTGTGAATACGACACTTGATGGCATCATTGTTCAAGATTTAGGTGTATTTAACCTGATCAAAAAGCATTTCCCCACGTTAGATGTTCATGCCTCTACTCAGTTAACTACGCACAACGAAGGTCAGCTTAAATTCCTATCCCAAATAGGCGCATCACGCGTTAACTTATCTCGCGAACTGAACATAGATGAAATCAAAGAGATGACAGCCGTAGCACATGAACATGACATGCTCACTGAAGTGTTTGTTCACGGCTCGCTGTGTATCGCATTCTCCGGTCAGTGTTACTCAAGTTCTGTTAGTGTCGGTAACTCCGGAAACCGAGGCCGTTGCAGCCAAGCGTGTCGCGATGAATACGAAGTGACCAATGTCGGCACTAAGTATCCGCTAAATTTGAAAGATAACTCTGCATATTTTGACCTTCCAGAATTGGTTGACGCTCAAGTCGATTCCTTAAAGATTGAAGGCCGCATTAAAGGTGCTCACTACGTCTATACCGTGGTGGAGAACTGGCGCAAAAACATTAATCAGTTTGTTGAAACCGGCGACCTCTATGAAGATGACTCCAATCTCCATAAAGTATTCAACCGTGGTTTAACCAACAAGTTTTTGAAAGGTAACCTGACCAGAGACATGTTTATCGATAACCCTCGCGACAACAGCGTGAATTACGCCGTTGAAAAGAGAAATGCGATTGATGTGGTGCAAATTCAAGATGTCAGAACAGACCTTTATAACGACAAAAATGCTATTGGCGCGACGCTGCGAGAGAAAGTAGCAACACTGAGCATTGATAAGATTGCAGTGAACATTGCGTTCAAAGCGTCGTTGGGTGAACCTTTCGTTGTTGTCGTCACGCCCACTGACAACGTGCACGATACATTTTCTGTGCAATCAACTTCCCTATTGAGAGCAGCTGATGAAAAAGCGATCACTTCAGAGGAGCTCGAAAAACGCTTCAAAGGCGTGATCAACCCTAACTACGAATTACTCGGTTACGACTTCTCCGAGTTAGCAGAAAACTTAGTGGTTCCCTTCCGTGAAATCACGGAAATGAAAGATCGCATCGCTTTCCTATTAAATGGCTCTCGAGATGTCATTAAGCACGTAGAAGTGCCTGCTTTTCCTCAATACGCGAAAGTTGAAGAGAAACCAAAACTATCAATGCTTATCGCTGACACTGCTGATTTAAACGTATGCGATGTCACAGACGCCGACATCTACTTTAAGTTGCCAGAGAGCTTTAAGAAGCGTGATAGAAAATACATCAATATCTTCTTAGATAACCCACGTTTGATCCCTTGGTTCCCTGCGGTTCTTATCGGTAAAGATTACGATGAAGCGGTAAAAGTCCTCGAAGAGGTCAAACCGGCGCGCATCGTGACCAACAACACGGGCATTGCTTATAAAGCGTTTGAAATGGGCATTGAATGGATTGCGGGCCCATTCCTCAACACCACTAACTCACACGCTCTAGTGACCCTGAAAGAGTCATTGAACTGTGCGGGTGCGTTTATTTCAAACGAGATAAACAAAGTACAGATGAAACAAATCCGTCGCCCTGAAAACTTCAAATTGGCGTACAGCATATATCACCCAATTTTGATGATGACGAGTCGCCAGTGCTTCTTCCAGCAAACGGTAGGTTGTAACAAACCGGCTATCGAAGCAGGTTGTATGTTGCGATGTGAAAAAGCCACGACCATTACCAATGTGAAAGGCATTTCCTTCGCCGTTGATAAGCAAAAAGGCGGCTACCCGAGCATCTACAATCACGAGCAGTTCTTGAACATGGATGCCGTGAAAGATCTATCAGGCCTATTTGACGAGTTCTTTATTGATTTGACTAACATCGGTAGCGGCTCGAAAGAGCAAGCAGATAAAATTGAGCTCGTTAAGCATTTTGAAAAACTGGTTAACGGTGATGTGAGTGTCCAAGACGCTCTATTTACCATGGTGCCAATCAACACTAACGATCAGTATCAACAAGGTTTGTAAAACTGACTAACTAACCTTGTTAAGATGCTTTAGTGAAGAAAACACAAAGCCGCGATGATGAATCGCGGCTTTTTTGTTTCTGATGGATCGCCTCGGAATCAGTTGCCTCCTCGGCGCTAAATCCAACACCTTTTTTATATTTCAGTGCCAAGCTGCGTCAAAAAGTTTTTCATAAACACGGTTCGTTTATCTGCCTCTGCTTTTGCCGACGCTGTGTTCATGGTATCTGCCAGTTTGAGTAATTTGATGTAGAAGTGATCGACACAATATTGTCGATCGTCCCACTCTCTTTCTTGGGCAAATGGGTCAAAGGCATTATATAGCCCAACACCCAGTGCGGTACCCACTTGCAAGCACCTCGCAACCCCAATTGCACCAATGGCATCCAACCTATCGGCATCCTGCACAATTTTCGCTTCTAAGCTTTTCGGCTTCACCTTGGCACTAAAGCTGTGAGCAACAATTGCATGGCTGATTTCAGGAAAATACTCTGAAGGATATGCCAGACCCTCTAGAAATTCCTGAGCTTTTTGTGCTGCCAACAAAGAGCTTGTAGCCCTCTCTGGATGATTTTTAGGAAAAGAAAAACAATCATGCAAATAAGCCGCAGGAACAACCACTTCAAGCTTCGCGCCTTCTTCATGGCATAGCGATTTTGCTACCTTTACGACTCTAAGAACATGATTCAAATCATGGGCTAAGTCTTGCTGCATTTCACGCTTAATAAAATCCAAAAACAACGGTTCAAACTTCTCTAGCATCATTAACTCTACGCGTATCAAAATAGTGAAAGCCTATAAATTATGCGTTTAACCATAACGCATTCCACATCTAAAAATCGCAAACTCACCATAAGCGAACGTTACAAGAAACAGGTCAAAAATAGCACACCACCATTCGCCAAAGACGAGACCACTGTGTAATACCGCACGCTGATACCGACAAGCATAAGATTCCTCATGAACATATTGCTCGTTAACGAGAGGATGAAGAGTGCCTAGATTCTCCTCACCAACAACATTCTCGATCACAATTTAATGCACAGTTAACCGTGCAATTTATCATCAGTTTTTCATACAACCCATAAAGCCAACATGGGACAACCTTGAACTCCATACACACCAAGCTCTGGTTTTCTTGGCTCTCAAACAAGGAGAATAGTGGCGGTTAACAAGCAAGTGAGCCACTTTAACATATTGTCTCTCCCCCTCTTTATTGGCACTTACATTAAACCGTACTACATACTTTAAGAAGAATATGCTCACACTTAAATCAGACTATTTTCCATATTCCACTTAATTAACAGCCTATCCCTTGTCATAGAAATTTGTACATTTACATTCTGCCTATGTACTTGACCAGAATGTCGTCGGTCTTCTCAGTACATTCTCACTCAGCACAACATAAGACAGCGGCCACAAGGCGAATAATCGCATCACGATCTCATCGTGGTGACGAACATAAAAGGTGTTGGGAATTTTAATGAATGTCAGTTGCAGAGCTTCGACTCTATCTATAAACAGGGCAATGAAAAATGGCTTCTATTATTGGTACCGACCAAAACGATACACTAAATGGCACCTCTACCGACGACACCATTTATGGTTTAGCGGGTAATGATGTTCTCAATGGTGGTGATGGCAATGATGTCATTATTGGGGGGGAGTTAGCCAACGGCGCCTCACCAAGCTCAAGAAACACTGATGGCACATATGATGTAAGCAACGGCGACACATTCAACATCAGCCTATCGAATTTCACTAACGACACTGAATTCAATAACTCTATCGGATATTTTCTCCTCGATAGCAGCGGAAACATTCTCAAAGCTGAAGTCATGGCTTCTAATGCACAAACCGCTACCAGCGCCAATGACTATGAAGTAGATACTGAAGGTGCAACGTCTCTGAGTCTGTTCCTTATTCCCGATGGCGCCTCACAGGGCTTCCTTGATGGCGAAGTCACCTTAGATATTTCTGGCCAGGTTCCCATTGTTGCTCAAGGTGCGATTGAATCGATCGTTTACGTTTCTCAAGCAAACGAAAATGGCGATGGACAAGACCATGAGCTAATCGATGGCGATACCAGTATCTGGGATGACCGCTGGAATCTAGGCAGTGGCGATTTCGTTGATACAACGTTTGATATTTACGTCAATCAATTCCTTCCAAACCAACCTGATGACGACACGATTTCAGCTGAAGGTGGTGATGACATTGTCTATGGTGGGCTTGGCGAAGACACAATTTCCGGTGGCGAAGGAAATGACCTTATCTTCGGCGGACGTGGTGACGACCAACTAAGTGGTGATGCAGGTAACGACGACCTTCGAGGAGGTCTTGGTAATGACACCTTAGATGGCGGAGATGGTAATGATATTTTGCACGGCAAAGCCGGAAATGACACCTTAGAGGGTGGTGCTGGCGATGACAAGTTGTTCGGCAGTACTGGCAGCAATACGTTGCTGGGGGGGGAAGGTAACGATTATCTGTTTGCTGGTAACGGACACAACAACACACTCGATGGTGGCGCAGGCGTTGACAGTTATCGTGGCGGAATTGGTAGCGATACGCTTATTTTCGATGTGAATGACTTCGATGGCAGCACATCTACCAGTTCAACTGGCCGTGAAGTCAACACGAAGGTTTACGCTGCGACAACCAGCTTTGACATTCTCAAAGTGAATGGTGATGTTCATGCCGATTTTACGGGTGAAGCATATCAATCAGACGCCAGCATCAAGGGCAATGTCATTTCTGGTGTTGAAGCCGTCATTGGTGACGCGGGAGATCAAACCGTTACCGTTAAAGAACATGCTATCTTTGCACAATCAGACGATATCGATCGTAGCAATTGGGATGGCTTTGTTGCTTATTTGGGAGAAGGTGACGACACACTCAACCTTGTAGGTACAAACTGGAGTTATGATGCAGCAGGCACCTCCAACGCAGATATTTCTCCAGAGATGCTGCTACAAATGGGGTTAACGTCAGTTGAAGCCGCCGACCTACAAGCGTACGTTTTTACTAAAGACTCAGATAGTAGTGCTCAAATTACTGTCTGGACCGATGCTGAACATGTGACGCAATCTGGTATCGATATCGTTTAATCAACAACGTTTGATTTAAGCTTTACTAGAAAAATAAAAACGGCCCTTTGTTTGAGGGTCGTTTTTGTCATGATTGCATAAGGCGGAAAACTGTTAAGGTACTCAAATAACATTTAATGTCGAGTTCAAACTTGAGACCACAATGTTCGACAATTGTTAGGCAATCAATATCAAAACATCTATTCACTAAACAATGAGAAGGACGTACACCGTACTCTTTTATGCAATGTGTTTCGCCAAAAACCACACCCCAACAAATGTATTGAACGAGGCACGATATTCAGATCTTTCTCGATACAACAAAGATCAACATGTCCTAGTATTTTGCCTTCCAAACAGGCACGTTGAGGTAACCTGCTAATTTTTTAGCAGACTTATCGAGAGCTGAGCTTTTACTGTGCTCCATGACATTCGCACGCTCTCCATCACGAAAGACTAAATTCAGCTCATAACTTTGGAAAGAGCCATTATCAGAGCGTACGCTCTCGCTTATTATCTGCAACGCATAAATATCGCTCAGCTTTCCTTGGCTAGTTGGTTTGTCTTTTATCAATGAATCATAGCGTTTACCTTTGAAATAAGTGCCTGACGCTTTATCAAAGGTCATCCCTTGGTTCCTCGCCCACATAAAAAAGCTAGATACAGTAAATGTTATACCAATCACTAGCGATATTGTACCTGCGGCATCCGCACCTTGCTGATACATAATAGGACTGATGTACAAGAGCAATCCTAAGCCGGGAATCATGAATGCAGAATAAAACACTAGTGCTCTAAAGGTACGTCTAACAACAATCTTTAGACCTCTTTCAACCATTTTATGGATTTGAAAGTTAGCGCCGCCGCGCTTGACGGGATTCCAGCTTATTTTATTTGCAATAGGATCGTTCGTGTCTTCTAACATAACTTTTACTTCATTTATACTAATATCCTTAATAGCGCTCACTCTGCCTCCTTCTGCGATGCTGATATATTTACTTCAACGAAAAATTCTTCTCAACAGCTCATCTCTTTAAAATAAACCATCCGCAATCATTAATACCCATTTTCGTGCCGTGCGACACGCAAGTTTATTCTCTCTCTGTTCACCTCATCCAGCAATAACTAAAAATACACTTCGTGTATCTAATCGCATCCTACTGTTGAAGTGCCGTGAAGTTAGCTCAAATGGTTTGTAATTGTTATGTCTGTCAAATCGGCTTACCAATAACCTTATCCCAAACCTCATTTAGCCACTCATAAAGTTCAACGGTTGAATCAAATTCTTCATTTGTTATAGCTTCATACTCTACAACGGTAACCAAGCAATAAACAATTAGATCACGAAGCTGGTTCTCAAACAATTCTGGCGTTGAGAATGGCCAATTGTCACTTTTCGAACAGCATTGAAGTCGAAATTTAATAAACTCTCAATATCAGGAAAAACACATTCCCCACCAAAACCTTTTCATTCACTTGCAAAGACGAAAATACAATAACAATCAGTCCTGATTTAACTATTTCATTCATAGTATTCATCTATTAGGTGCATGCATGGTGCCATAATTTCACATTGTGTAATGTCTCACTCAAGCGAACACCCTAACAATTTTCTCTAAAAAATTAGACAGTATTTCCTAGACTTTTTACTCTAATAAATCAAAATAAAAAGCATATTACAACACAAGAAATGATCGATACGTGATATACCCTGAAAATAGTATGGAAAATCAGCGTCTCACCACTCATAGAAGCAGATATACTCTCTGACATTCACGACTTAGTACTCATGACATTCTGGAGAGAGACGAAGCCAACACGATTAAGACTTTATTTAATGTTAAAACCACCTTGATAAAGCGGAATATTGAATAATATATTCAATATCATCTGGCGATAACACCTCAGGGCAATGATCTTCGAGAATGGCTAAGTCTTCAGAACAACCTGAAATTTCACACAAGTAGTTCACCACTGAATCCTTGAACGATTTGTAGCTTTCATAGCTCTCATGTTTTTTAACGACCGTCAGTAAATTGAGCACTCCCGATTTTATTCGAACATTTTCATCCGTATCCTCCGCCTCCGATACAAAGTCGGAATGCAAATACTTAACATACTCTTGTTTAAATATTTCTAACTTTTCTTGGTAATCTTTCATGAGAACCCAAACATATAGATGGAGAAATTAAATATCAACTTAGCGTTATATACTCCCAAGCCAGCGGGTGTAATACTAACCCAAGCTCATATTAAAGAAGTCAAACCACATCTTTCCCGAATGATTATATTTTTCCAGTCATTTCACTCCAAGTGTTAACCAAATCAACATACTCATAAGTTTCTGTGGTAGCAACACCATCAATTTGAACAGATGATGCCTCAAGTTCAAATAATATATCGATGATTTTCTCCACTTCAAACTCAGTCAGACCTAATATATATACCCAAGCAACCTGAAGATGCAGGATTCAGCGAGGTTTACTGACGTTATGATCAAGGCGTCCCTTTGCCGATGTAGTGATCTCCCTCAAAAAGGGATAACACCGAGCATGGCGTCAGTAAACTCGCCCGAAGGGAGGCTCTCAGTGCGCCCACTTCATCGTTAAATTCCCGTGAAATAAAAAACTATTCCTACAAGAATTTGCCTTGAATTGAACACACTGATGGCCTCTGAAATCGAGCATCTTCAGGTTGTTTGGGTATAAAAGCGCTCTGATTTGTGACTGTGCTTCTCTGGAAAAGGAATAGGTACAGAACGAAGGATGACTTCGATTAAGCCTGCTTCTTTCGCTCCCACTTTCTTAAGGGCCAACAACGTGTCCCTTAAGAAGCTTGCAGATTGAACATTCGCCTGCTCGCAAATTTTCTCATATTCGATAGAGTTCATAGCGTATGTTTATGTGGATACCACAGAGTATTCCCCGCAAGATTCACCATAACCCCTGCTTTTTGATTTCGTCATATGCCGCGGTAACATGAGCAGGAATGCTTTGTTCGATCTGAAAGCCTTGCGTTGGGTAATCACGTACCCGCTCGAAATCAGATACCGTGGCCTCTGCCACCATATCAAACGGGATGTCTTCGGTTGGGTATTCCACTAGTGAAATCGGTGGCGATGTCACCAACACTGACTCCCACTCACCCGGCCATTGTTTGATGAACGTGGCATATGCGCGGCGCTCCATGAATGGCTTTTGCACCAAAAGTAGCTTTTTGAAATCGAGCCCTTTCTCTCGCATGATTTGATAACCAAAGGTGACATTTTCACCCGTGTTGGTGGCCTTGGTTTCCAAAAGAATTGCAGACTCTGGCACGCCTTCATCGAGAAGGACATCGGCAAAGGTCTCCGCTTCGGTTTTTACAAATTGACCTTGTGTGAATCGTCCAAAACCACCGGATATCATCACATAAGGGGCAAAACCTTGTCGATATAGCGCAGCAGCATATTCAGCGACGCGCACGTCGTTACTGCAAAGAATGAAGATGCAATCAGAAGGCTGTGGGGCGTGACCAAGTTGGTGAAAATCCCAAAGGGTTTCGAGGTGTTTGTAAATGCGGCTTGGCATACGGGCTGTCCTTGGTATTAACTTGGATAAACGTTACTTCGCTTTTACTCCTCCCCACCCTCTTTTTCAAAAGAGGGTGACCAAAAGTTTGACCCTAAGCCTGTAATTTTAAGTACTTGGTTGCTTTCGCACCTAACCTGCGCGCTTGCACGTTGACGTTGCTTTCCATTTAAACGGTTCAAAGGCTTCTCGCAAATTCACCTTGGCGTTAAGTCGCGCTGCAAGCAAAAACAAACCGCCAATTTTTCTGTGTAGAAACAAGGCATCAGCTGGCGGGGTGTGCCAGTAACCTTGTTCCATACTCAATGCCATCCCTGCTGCATGAATTCGACTACCGAGATCAGTATTGCCAAAATCGTAGTCGCCATCATATTGGATTGGCTCGCACGCGGTCATCACCATGTTCACCACCGCGGCTTTTTGTTCTGGGAAGATATGGTCACTGAAAAATCCAATTTGGGCCATTGACTCTGATACGCCGTCTTTGTCGTTGTTCAGGGCGCTGGTCAGCAGCTTTTGATAGCCCTCGCTGATATGATCGCTATACCGTCTTGTTGCGCCAAAATCGAGCAACACGATTTTCCCGCTCTCTTGTTGATACAAATAATTGGCAAAATTGGGGTCTGTCTGGACCAATTTAAATTGAAACGCTTCTTTGAACAGAAGCTCAAACAGGTTCCTCACCAAATGGTTACGAGCCACTTGTGGTAAATCTTGCAAGTTCTCGATCGGATCTCCTTGCTCAAAGCTCATGGTCAAAATTGAGGAAGTAGTGAGTGATTTAAAAACTCTGGGCACGATGAACCGATTGTCATCGTTGAGTAGCTGATAAAACGCATCAGCCATTTCCGCTTCAAGCTCATAATTGGCTTCATCATGAAGCTGCTTTTTTGCTTCATCTAGCAAGCTTTTGTAATCAACTTCTTTTGGTACTAAGCCAGTCAAACGTAGCAGAGTGACAACATTGTCTACATCACTACTGATGCTTTTTTTGATACCGGGATATTGCACTTTAATCGCTAACTCAGAAGCATCATCACCGTAAGCAAAATGGACTTGTCCGATAGACGCAGCGGCAATAGGTTTAAACTTGAATGAAATAAAGTGCTTTTGCCAGGTTTTTCCCCACTCAGTTTCCAACACAGAAGCCAACTGTTTTGCAGGCATAGGAGCGGCGTCAGATCTTAGCTTGGCAAGTATATCCGTAAGCTCTTTGGGTAGCGCATCTCCAGCGTCCATACTCAGCAGTTGGCCGACTTTCATGGCTGCCCCGCGAAGTTGCGCGAGTTGATCAGTAATACTGCCGATGTTCTTAGGCGTGAGCAGAAGATCTTTTGCTGACGGGCGTTTTCCCGATAAGAGTTGCTTGGCACCTTCAGTAGCCATGTTAGTGGCGACTTTGGTGACAACCGAACCAAACATGCCAACTCGGCTAAGTCTATTGCTCGGGATTTTCTTACCGTCTTTTCCGTTATCGTACGCGGCCACAATGCCTCCGGCGAGTGTGATTTACATTTCAGTACGAGTCTCGATAAGAATCGTTCACTCTTGACGATATTCAGCAGCGCTAAGAAAGGCAAGTCGCTGATGTGAATCAGAGGTCAACGAACACTGGCAAAAAATCTCTCAGTGCAAACACGCAGGTACAAAAAAGCCGCGCCTTGAATTCACTTCAAGGCGCGGCTTTATCAGTTAATTTAAGTGTTGATTACACTTTTTTCACGAACTCAGATTTCAGCTTCATTGCGCCAACACCGTCGATTTTACAATCGATGTCGTGGTCACCGTCTACCAGACGGATGTTTTTAACTTTAGTACCCACTTTAACCACAAGTGAAGAACCTTTCACTTTCAGGTCTTTGATGACTGTGACTGTGTCACCATCTTGCAGGACGTTACCGTTAGAATCTTTGATGATTTTAACGTCGTCAGCATCAGCAGATGCATCTTGTGACCACTCATGACCACACTCAGGGCATACATATAATGCGCCATCTTCGTAAGTGTATTCAGAGTTGCACTGTGGGCAATTTGGTAGAGACATTGATGATTACCTCGGTTCACATGGGTAAAGAGGGTGGTAGTCTAAACCAATCGGTCAAGGACGGGTAGCGCCAAACATGATAAGCACCCACTTTTTATGGGATTATACTTTCAGCCACCTAACTTGGTTACCAAGCCGATTTCTAAACGCTACATTTCATCGATACTCTTCAACACCACACCAACAAAAGTTACTTATCAAACCGCCTTAGTTCACATTTCTTAAATGACATAATTTGCAATAAAAAATTCACCAAACCAATCAATGATGACCTTATCAGCCTGCAGCCCTTTAGGTACCTGAGTGTCCATTAATTCAAACATTTATTCGTCTGCTCATTGCTACAAACTCCTACTCAAACACTCCGATGAATCCCCTGCAAGACGATGCGTGAGTGCTACATTCAATACAGATAATTTCTATTTTATTTAGTGAGTTAACTATCACTTAAGGACGACGATTATGAATGCCCTGTCGATTAGGCAACGGTTATCGCTCATCATTGCCATTGCTGTGCTGTCTTTGGTTTCAGTCACCACCATCTCTCTTGTTCTGAAAAAGGACAACATGATGGATGAACGCAAGAACCAAATCCAAGTGTTAGTCCAAACCGCACAAAGTTTGGTACAACGTTATTATCAACAAGCGCAAAATGGCGACATCTCGATGGAGCAAGCTAAACAACAGTCCATCAATGCGCTCGATGCCATGCGTTATGGTGAAAATGGCTACTTCATGATTTACAACATGAACTCAGACATGGTCCACCACCCTATCGCGGCGAACCTGATCGGTAAGAATCTGGTGGATTTAAAAGACACCAATGGCGTATATATCATTCGTGACCAAGTTCGAATGGCAGCGAATGGCGGCGGCTTCGTCACTTACCATTGGAAGAAAACAGGCCAAGACGACACACCTTACCCAAAAGTGGCTTACTCACTGCCTTTCTCTCCTTGGGGTTGGGTACTAAATACTGGACTATATGTGGATGATGTCGATGCGGTGTTCTACCAGGACGTACAACGACTACTACTTCTCGTAGGCGCGATAGCCTTAGTCTTGATGGCGATTTCAATCACCATTACAAAAAGCATCACTACACCAATGAGTCGCCTACAAAGCTTGCTACAAGATGCTGAACGAAATCTCGACCTCACTGTACGTTTCCGCCCTCAAGGTAAGAATGAAATTGCAGATCTTGGTCGCGCATTTAATAACTTAATGAGCGCCTTTGAAGAGACGTTAACCAGCATTGCATCTGGGGCAAATCATCTGAACAACGAAGTATCCAAATTAGAGAACCTATCTGACCACATTGTTGGCGCGTCTACACGTCAATCAGAAGACACGGGCAGTATTGCCGCCTTGGTTGAAGAATTTGCAGCCAGTATCAACACCATTTCCCATGATGCTGACACGATGAAATCACTGTCCAATGAGAGTGGCATACAAGCGCAAGCAGGCGCCACCAGCATGCAGCGTACTATTGCCAACATGGATCAAATGTCAGAAAAATCCCAGCGCTCAAGCACGGCTGTTTCTGAGCTTGATCAGCACTCCAAAGAAATTGAAGGCATCATCAGTGTCATCAATGACGTGGCAGAGCAAACCAATTTACTTGCGTTAAACGCCGCCATTGAAGCCGCGCGTGCAGGCGACCAAGGCCGCGGCTTCGCGGTGGTTGCTGATGAAGTACGAAACCTCGCTGTACGAACATCTGATTCGACCAAGCAGATTGCATCAACCATTCAAGAATTACGATCCGGTATCGAAACCACGGTCAGCCACATCGAAGATAGTGTACTTGTAGTGAGTGACAACATGTCACAAACCCATTCGGCGGAACAAACCGTCCGTGAAATGCACCAGAAATCACAAGATCTCATCAATATTATTGAAGAGGTCTCTCGCTCTCTCCACGAGCAATCACAAGCGAACCAAGAACTCGCACACCGTATTCAAGATATTGCCGACATGGCCAATAACAATCACCAATCCGCTGCCGATGTGCAAGGTTCGGCGCGTGAAGTGAATGGTCTTGTTAGTCAATTCCAACGCTCTGTAGGACGCTTTAAGCTGTCAAAGGCGATATAGCAAAGATTCTCCACATCATCGCGATTGATCCCCGCGATATACCACTGCCCTGTGAGAGAAAGTGAAAAGCCCCATGATTGGGGCTTTTTGCGTTATTCACCAGCCTATTTTTTGGCTGCCAACAGACTGATCAGTTCACTCATTAAGAGGCTTCATCTAACGCTTTATCTTGTGACTTATCTTGTGACTTATCTTGTGACTTGTTTTGTGGCTTGGTTTGTAGCTTGGTTTGCGGCTTTTTCTCCAACCAACTTCCATCACGATGACGACGGTAAAAATGCGCAGGCAATCCTTCGTTGTCTTGTGTCCAAGGCGATTCTTCAATAGCTTGTTTCATGTCAGCGTAGCCACTATCACGACGCAAACGGATCGAACGACGAGAGAACTCTGCATCACTGAGCGGGATATGGCCCTGAAGCGGGTCAAACGTGATATGCACAATATCAATCTTCTTGCCGACACTGAGCGATGTTTTGTCAGGCACTTGTTGGCTGGCAATGATCTCAGGCGATGTTGCCAGAATTTGGTCAAGATTACGTTTAGCCACCAAGGCTTCAATATGCTCACATGATCGGCTGGCATACTGAATTTCCTTTTCTCGCCAAAGCACTTCGCTCATGGTTTGTGGTAACTCTCCGTTGGCATTCCACAAATCCACCATGAAGATCAACAACTCTTCGTCATCAGCAAGATCCAAAATGCCGTTTAGCGGCGTGTTCGACACCACACCACCGTCCCAGTAATGGTCTTCACCGATCTTCGTTGCTGGAAAGCCTGGTGGCAAAGAACCACTTGCCACAGCGTGTGCGGGCTCAATCGTATCTGTCTTACTATCAAAAAAGACCAGTTCGCCGTCAGTAACTCGTGTGGCTCCAACAGTTAATCGCGCTGCGCCTTTACTGATCATGTCAAAATCAGCGAGATCACTTAACGTCGAAAACAGCGGCGTTGTATCATAAAAGCTTGTTGCCCCTTCGCCCGCTGGCGCCAACCATGGGTTTACTGGGCGGGGGGTAAAGAAATCAGGCTGACCAAACATCAGCGCTTGTTGCGCACTTACACTATTAAATGCTTGCGCAAAAAAAGGAGGGATATCGATATCCGTCCCTGGTCGAGAAATCCGCTCCCAAAATGCTTCAAGTTGTCCTAGTCGTTTTTCTGGCGTATTCCCCGCGAGGATCGCCGCATTCAACGCGCCAATTGAAATGCCAGCGAACCAATCAGGCGTGTATCCCGCCTCAGTTAACGCCTGATAAGCTCCAATGTGATAAGCCCCTAACGCCCCTCCTCCTTGTAACACCAAACATACCGTTGGTTTTTTCTTTTTTCGTGTCGTCGCCATACTGTGTCCTTAGTCTATAAAGGGAAATGATGTGTATATAAATCAGCAGTTAGCAGTCTTTATAGACCAATAAGTCAGACATCATGGTTAAGATTTCCGTTCACCAGACAACAAGCTAGCCAGTCTCACACTTTGGGGCTTTACCTTTCAAAGCTTGCACCCATTTGTCCGCTGCCGCAGAAAATAGACAAAGCATTTTTTTCATCCTGCTACTTTGAAAAAAGAAGGCTATCGATTCAGTGACTAGCGCTGTTTACCCATTCACCGAGGCTTAAACATTTTATGAGGTAGTTATGGAAAACGTATTTGAAAGAAAAGACGATTCGCTATATTCCAATGCCTACTCGTTTCTTCGTCTTCCCATGGTGAAAGACCCTACCGCGACCGAAGCCGATATCGTGGTACTGGGTATGCCGTATGACATGGCGACAACTGGCCGATCAGGGGCGCGATTAGGACCTGATGCGATACGACGTGCATCGGTAAATTTGGCGTGGGAAGCCTTTCGTTACCCTTGGCCATTTGATCTAAGAGATCGCTGCAATATCGTCGATGCGGGTGATCTGGTGTTTAGTTGCGGAGACAGTGAAGACTTCGTCAAAATGGCTGCGTCTGCAGCGGGTCAAATTTTGGCATCAGACAAAGCCTTGCTCACACTGGGCGGTGATCACTTTGTCACATTGCCACTACTTCGCGCCCATCATGCGAAATTTGGACAGATGGCACTGATTCATTTTGATGCGCACACGGACACTTATAGCCAAGGCAGTCGTTACGATCACGGCACCATGTTCTATCACGCCCCCAAAGAAGGGCTGATTGACCCATCGTCGTCAGTTCAAATTGGTATTCGCACCGACTATGACCGAGACAACCATGAGTTCAATGTGATTTGTGCAGAATCTGCCAACGACATGACACCAGACGATATCGCGAACCATATAAAAGCGTTGGTCGGAACGTTGCCCGTGTATTTAACTTTTGATATCGACTGCTTAGATCCCGCCTTCGCACCCGGGACTGGCACACCCGTCATTGGCGGCATTACATCAGACAAAGCACTACGTATATTGCGTTCACTGCGCGGGATCAACCTAGTGGGGATGGATGTCGTGGAAGTCAGTCCTTCCTTCGACAATTCAGACATCACAGCGTTAGCTGGGGCGACCATTGCCACAGAACTTTTGCACCTTTGGGCATCCAAGCCATAAAGGGGCGTCAACGCCTTAACTGTCGCTTCGTGAAATTAACTCGCGTCCCTATTTGGCTCGATGACCCTGTTATCAATTAACGAATGATTCTCGATAAAGTGGACAACATCTTTTCGATACGACGGGTAGAAGAGATTGGGAGCATGACCACAGCCCAAATAGTAATTGACGGCCATATGTGGTTGGACTTCGCGCATGCGCTTAACAATGTCTTTGGTGAGCACGTCCGAATGTAAACCGTGCATGAGCATCGTCGGTTGCGCTAACTTTGCAAATTGTCGCCACAAGTTCAAAACAGGCGCATTGGCGTCGTAGCCTGCAAGAATTTGAGGGTCATAGTGTGTGGTATAACCGCCCCCATCTAGGCGTCTGATGGAGGCCGAAATCATTAACTGCCACTCTTGAGATGTGTGGGGTCCGAACGGTTGATAGAGCGTCTGTAGATATTGGTTAATCTCGCTATAGCGCTGAAAGACCATGGATTCCTTCACATAGCTAACAATGCGCTTAAGCGCATCGGTGGGGACTTCCGGGCCAATATCATTGAGAACCAGCGATCCTATCCGCTCACACTCATCATCGCTTGCAGCCAGCAGCATACCAATCAATCCCCCCATGCTAGTGCCTACCCAGTGCACGCGCTCACAGCGATAGAAATCCATGATCGCCGTCGCCATTTCAAGGTAGTTGGCATAACTGTATTCACACTTAGGAGACTCTGCCCATTGAGATAGCCCTCGCCCCAAAGTATCCGGAGCGATAACGCGATATCCCTTAGCGGCAAGCTCATCACCAATCGCGACGAAATCAATGCTATTGCGCGCCAACCCATGCCAACAGATCACCGTTTCCCCGCCTTCAGGGTTCCATGTTCTCACATGGATCTCTTTCCCATTAATGATTGGATACTGTTGCAACATTTCGGACATACTCATCACTCCCCATGAATCTTAAATTATTTGACCTAATTCACAATTTCTCAACATCAAATGAAAAATAAATTATTTTCCTCTCAGAATGTCCTCTAACGATGACACTTAATAAAGACGTCAGTATCAAAAATGTAAACACCCTCATTTAAGTCAGGTGCAAGCGCTTTCAAACTAGAAATCAGTCGTCATTCATGTCAAAAGTATCGGTTGCATGCTTAAAGACGCGGTAATTCAAACGGGCGAGGATGCTTTTTCTGAGGCAATGCCTTAGATAACAATTCAATTTCAAACGTCACGGAAGGTGAAAATTCTTTGTTTGGCGGTTGAATAGCAGTTTAGGGTAAGTCTCACACCACTAGCAAATTGAGACGCATAAGGTACGAAAAGGAACATACTTTTGATCACCATAAAAGAGGTGGCTGAGCTCGCAAACGTTTCTCAGTCAACCGTGTCACGAGCACTCAATGGCCATGCATCCGTCAAGGAGAAAAACCGCGTTAAGGTTTTTGAAGCCATTGAAACGCTGGGGTATCAGCCCAATGCATTCGCCCAAGCACTTGCATCCAATCGTTCACATAGCATTGGGATGCTTGTCGGCACATTCGATGGCCCCTATTTCGGCCCTTTGATGCACCATGTAGAGAAAGTGGTACGAAAGCAAAACTACCATTTGATCATTACTAGTGGTCATGAGCAATATGATGAAGAACAAGAGTCTATTCATTTTCTCAACGCGAAAAAAATAGACGGTTTGGTATTAACCTCAGACATGCTGAGCGATGCTGACATCTTAAAAATCGTCGATAAAACCCCCGCCACCATGCTGATGAACCGCTACATTCCAGAGATTTCAGATCAATGCATCTGCATGGATAACGAATGGGGTGGCTACATTGCCACAGAGTATCTAATCAAGAATGGTCACCGCCGCATTGGTTGTATTACGGGCCAGTTGAGTAAAATTGATAGCCGAGAACGCCTTCAAGGTTATCGCAATGCATTGACGAAATATGGCATCACATATGATCAAAACTTGGTAATTGAAGGTCGCTTTGATCATGACGGCAATGACACGGCTATTCGTCGTTTGATGGACAGAGGTGATGACATTACTGCCATCTTCTGTCTCAATGACAGCATCGCCCTTGCCGCTTATGGTGTATGCCATGATCGCGGACTCCAAGTTGGCAAAGACATCTCCATTGTCGGGTTTGATAACCACGCCTACAGCCAATACATGACACCGAGTCTTTCAACCATCAACTTCCCTTTGGAAGAAATGGCTTGCGAAGCAGCAAAGGGCGTACTCAACATCCTTAATAACAAACCGCTCACAAATGTGACTAAGCGATTGTTTCCTACGTTGATGGAGCGCGGTTCAGTCAATAACATCAGCACTGAGCACAATGAATCCGTCGATGCGTTACGTCAGGCAAGCTCATAAGCCACTGTCGTAAACAGGACACCGAATGATTCCGGTTGACCCTTTTTCAATGCATTTCCACACAAGAAAAATATAAAAAAACAGCCGCATTTGCGGCTGTTTTTATTTGTAGAGACATCACGCAGTTTAACTCGCGTAGAGTACGCTTTCAGGCAAATCAACCGACACACTTTCCACGTCGCCAGTACGCGTAAATATGTGTTTGCAGATGGCCGCAGAAAGGGTTGTACCATCCAATGCGATGACTTCGCCTGACTTCATTTTGACAACGATTTGCATTTGCTGCTTGTCGCTCAAGCGGTACAAGAAAGGCACCTGACAATAGGTAAACGCAAGTTCACCCGCATTCAATGGCACCTCTGCTAATGTGCCATCTGGACGAACAAAATCGAATGTTGCAGGCTTCACACTGAACTCATTTTTCTTCAGCAGTGATGGCGCAATGCGAATCGCCCCTTGTTCAACAAGCACACCCAACTCACCAAAGCGCGTGATGATTTCTTCTTTCACTTGCCCTGTCATACCTGGCTGTTGAGCACCGGCATGTTTCGGCGTGTGCGAATATGGGTCTGCAGGGAACGCACCATATTCGCTTGGTGTTTTGTTGAAGCTAATGCCTTCACGTACACGATAATAATGCGCAGCCAATGCTTTGGTTTCATCACTGTCAGGCTTGTCGTTGAAGCTCGTGAAGTACACCTCTTGCACAGCAAGCAATAGTTTAGACACCATATGCCAGTAGATACATCCAAGACCTTCATAGCCGAACATGGTTCCAGAGCGACCCGTGAACTCCTTGTGATTGAACACCGTTTCGTAAAGCGCTAGCACATCATCGAATTTTGCATCCACGATGTGCGCATATTCTCCACGCACCTCACCAAGCGCTTCTTTCAACGAACCTGCATTTTCAAAATCTGCTCGGAAATGGAATCCGCCATTCTGATCACATTTGATAATGCGCTTATCGCCTTTCGCATGCATTTCGGACAAAAGCTCGTGCTCTCTCACGGCACCTGAAGAAATGCAATTACGGCTCATAAAGGCTGGCAATTCACGATCTGGATACAACATGAATGACTTCTGATCTGCACGATACATGTCACTGCTAAATAAGTGATCAAGCAGAGACACCGCCTGAGCACTGCTCAATGCACCAGAACTCAATGCCGCCACTTGGCCTTCTAGCATCGGATACAGAGGCAATGATTCAACGGACTCATTGCTGTATTGAACAACGTTATACGCGTTGAACAAACCGTCTTCACGTACATTGGCCAACGTACTGCTATGCAGAAGATCTAGGCTCGTTGATAGCAATGCTGAGATCTCAGATAGGTCGACATGCTCTTTACCTGAGAAACCATTTTGATGATAAACCTGATGACGATAGCGACTTGCAGCCTCAACCAGCTCAGTCAGCAATTTGTGCTTGGTTTGACGTGTAACCGCTTTTTTCTTCACATCACGCAACGCAGTGTTCAGAATATCCGTGGTTTCCTTTAGCCAAGTCGCGACTTCCGAAGACAAGCGGATTTTCTCAGGTGCATCCTCAAACACGCCCTGCAGAAACTCAACGTAGCGACGCATGTAGTACAACGTCACCATCGACAAACCATTACCAACAATGGCATTGTTCGCATCGTTCCACTCTGGGCGCTGTGTATTCAGCCATACCCCACCATCAACAACCCAATTGCTCAGTTTTGATAACAGCGGCACCAGAAGCTTTTCTGACAAGTTAACCAAATACACTTCACGGTCTGAGTCTAACAACAGCTTGCCATCGCTACCGATCATGGAGGTGAGCTTTTCTGTTTTCGCTTGAAGCTCAGTATCGAACGACACGGTGTCTTTGGGTGTTTCAAACAACGTGCGCGTATCGCCAATCACGTACGGCACATTGGCGTAGCTATAGATTTCACGCGTTAAGTTCGCAGAGAGCTGTGAAGGCTCGAAGCGCTCCGACCATTCTAGGAACTTCTGCAAATAGATGATTTGATGATCACCCCAATAACCAATGTTGCTCCATGGGTCATCCGGCTCAAGGACTTCCCAATCGATTCCATCTTTGGTGATGCGATAAGGGTTATAGCCATCAACCGTCGAGGCATTCACAAATTTAGCAATGAAAGAACGTAGGTAACCCGGGTAGCTGAGGGCCAACGCCTCCCAGTTCTGGAAAATGTCTCGCCAATTGCCTTGGTAAGCCAACAATGGGTTACCTTCTTTGTCCTTCACCTTAATGTCGTAATGGTTCCACGGACGACTTGGATCGCCGTGACGACGTCCAAAGGTCAATGGCAAGTATTCGTAGCACAAACGTACCAATTGAATATCATCAGCTTGTTCAGCTAGCTTGATCAGTTCACTCTGCGTGAAACGCTCAGGCAGCGAGTTGTAGAACGCTTTATTACGCTGGTAAACATATTGATTCGTTTGTAAGGCGGTATTCACCACGTCTTCTTTACGCAGTGTATAACCTTGCTCAAATACACCACCACGCATGGTATTGAACAATACGTTGGCATAATGGTGGTTGCTGGTTGCTTCATCAGCCGAGAACTGCCAGCCATCAACCGCACTGATTAACTCGACGAGTTCTTTGCTATTTGCTGCAATATCTTGTTCAACGTGATCCAGCAATGCCGCTTTGTCACTAAGTTGCTCACGCAGCGCCACGATGTCTGCGTGATCTTTACCGGTGTCCAGCACCAATAGCCATTGGTTGGACTCGCCGCCTCGAAGTGTCACTACCTTATGAATAAAGTAAGAACCACGCACACCGCGGGTAAGCGTTTCATCGTCGAGCAGGTCACCACGTTTAAACGCAGGAAGCTGCTGGCTAGAAAGCAGAATTTCAGCCTTATCGTCGTCAATGCTGTACACAGTGTTAGTCAGCAAGGCTTCTGCAGGGTCTGCACGGTCACTCAGTTTGGCGTACATGCTGTAGAGCGCCAAAGGTGAACCCTGCTCTCGTTCATTCCATTTATACGCATCAACCAATGCACTACGTGTTTGTAACGCAGCCATTGGCGCGCTGTTTGGCAACACGTTTTGCACACCGTCGAGTATCTCGACAATACGCGTTTCACCGGAGAAGTCGGTTAACTCACTGCGACGAACAAACCCAACACTGTTACCACTTTCCCAGCTGTACTGAAAAGTTAAGCGCAGGCTTTGGTTAATTTCTTCGAAAATAACTTTGTCACCCGTGATGCTCTTATAGAGATTACGGATAACTGAAAACTTTCCATCGTGTTGCGGATTGAACGGTTCCCATGTCACTACGTCACCGCCGTCATCTTCTAGGCGGATGAACGTTTTAGGGCCGGTATTATCCGCACTCTCATGAATTAAATCGACCGAACGATACGGGAAAATCGCATTTTCTGGATTTCCACGCCCGGCGGACAGACTGCCTGTTGAGGATGCAAACAACCAATGATCATTGGCCGACACTACGCTCATAAAAAACGCAGGCATGTGATCAACATTCTCGATGCGATAGAAGCGCTCACCCTTACTATCCACGAATTGCCCTTTCACGGGTGCAGTTGTCAACTTAAAACACTTGTCCATATTTCTTGGTTCCTACAAAAAGAAAGCGCTTTCTTTTCTAGTTAAATAATATCCCGATGCAGACGCCAATCTCCCATCGGGACATTTCTAGTATAAAGCGATTTAGAGGTGGTGACACCTAACATAATGCCCAGGACGAACAACCGTCGCCTCTGGAATAGATTGCGTACACACTTCAGTTGCTATTGGGCAACGTGAAGCAAACGGGCATCCGACACTGCTAGGTTTCCATAGCGGAATATCACCTTTTTTAACCGACAAATCGCGACGTCCTGCTTTTCCTACTTCCGGCACTGCAGATAACAGTAACTTAGAGTAAGGATGTTGCGGGTTTTGAGTCACGCTGTCACTTTCACCCCATTCCACCATATGACCCACATACATAACTGCGGTCTTCTCGGCAAAATAGCGCGCTGTTGCAATATCGTGTGTGATATACATGAAGGCGATCCCATGTTTCTCTTTGAGATCTGCCATCAAATTTAAAATGCCAAGACGTACTGATACGTCTAGCATGGAAATCGGTTCATCTGCCAAGATCACTTCAGGATCAACAGCAATAGCTCGCGCAATGGCAACACGTTGGCGCTGCCCTCCACTGAGTTCATGCGGGAATTTCTGCGCGGTTTCAACGGCTGGCGACAAGCCCACAAGCTCTAACAATGCATACACTTTCTCAGCAAGGTTCTGCTTATTCGCACGCTTATGGATAAGCAATGGGCGTGCAATATGATGATAAATATTGTGTACCGGATTCAGCGAACTGAATGGGTCTTGGAATATCATTTGTACCTGTCGGGCGTATTCCAATTCGCCATACTCGGACACATAGTCAGTGAGAGACTGACCTTTAAAGGTAATGCTGCCGCACGTTTCTTTGTAAATACGACTGAGAATGCGCGCACCCGTACTTTTGCCTGACCCCGACTCACCCACAATCGCGAGGGCTTCGCCTTTGTTAAGGTCAAACGACACATCGTTCACAGCCCGCATCAAATTAGACTTTGAATGCCCAATGCGAAAATCCATCACTAGGTTTTTGATAGAGAGAATTGGCTCGTTAGTATCCATCATTATTCTCAAGCCTCCCTATACCAAATGACACGAAACATGATGCTCAGGAGCAATCGTTTTTAGCACGGGTTCATGTTCAGTACATGGTTCAAAGCAATGGCTACAGCGTGCTTGAAAATTGCAGCCTTGTGGGATTTGAAGCAGATTCACAGGATTTCCAGGAATGCCATAAAGGCGCTCTTTCGGTCCATGAATGGTTGGGAACGATGAAATCAGCCCTTGTGTATAGGGATGCTGTGGCTCACTAAATACGGTTTTAGCTTCACCCAGTTCAATCATGTTTCCTGCGTACATCACGCCGATGCGGTCAGCAATTTCGCCCATCAAACTCAAATCATGGCTGATGAACAGAATAGAAAAGCCAAATTTGGCTTTAAGATCGTAAAGCTCATTCAAGATCTCTCGCTCAACCACCACATCCAAGGCTGTTGTTGGTTCATCCATAATGATGAGCTTCGGTTCTAGCGCGAGTGCAACAGCAATAACCACGCGTTGGCGCATCCCACCACTCAATTGATGCGGAAATGCTGACAAGCGATCAGGGTGAATACCCACGGTTTGCAGCAATTCAGCCGCTTTTTCATACGCTTGCTTTGGAGTTACTTTCTTATGGGCCAGCATCACATCAGTCAGTTGCTCACCAATGGTAATAACGGGATTGAGCGAATTCATAGCACTTTGAAACACCACAGACACTTCGTTCCAGCGGAACTCACGCAGTGCTTTATCGTTCATTTTCAGTACGTCTTGACCTTTGTAGAGGATTTCCCCTTCAGAGATCAACGCGGGGGCTTTATGTAGGCGCGAAATTGCAAAGGCGAGCGTGCTTTTTCCGCACCCTGACTCACCCGCAATACCCAGAGTTTCCCCTTCAGCAATCGATATGCTGACATTGTTAACCGCTCTCGCGATGCCATTTGGCGACACGTAGTCAACACAGAGGTTGTTGATTTCAAGTAATTTTGACATTACAAACCCCTCTTCTTGTCAGCGATTTTTTTCAATTTATGCCACAACTTCATATGAGGACCCGTTTTCAACTTCGGATTGCTCACTTGGTCTATCGACATATTGATTAACGCTAGTCCACCACCCGTGATAGCGAGTGCCAACGCTGGCACCATCATTTCCCACCACGCGCCGGTGTAAAGCGCCGAGGACGTCTGCGCCCAATAGAGCATGGAACCCCAGCTCACTTCGGTTGCGTCGCCCAAGCCTAAAATACCCAACCCTGCCTCGGAGCCCATCGCATAAATGACAGCACCCAAGAAGCCGCCAAACACAATGGAGACAAGGTTAGGCAAAATCTCGACCATAATGATTCGGAACTTAGACTCACCCATTACCTCTGCGGCAAGGATGAATTCTTTGTTGCGTATCGCCATGGTTTGCGCACGGATAACACGCGCCCCCCACGGCCAGGAGGTCAACCCTAGTAAAATCGTTATCACCACAGACCCCACCTGCCCCAAAAAGGCGGCGAGCACAATGAGCAAGGGGAGCTGCGGAAAAACCAAAAACACATTGGTTAGAAAATTCAATCTCTCATCAATCTTGCCGCCGAAGTACCCCGCAGATACGCCCACAGCAACAGCGATGCTCATCGCAATCAGGCCCGCAAACAAAGACACGGTGAGCGTTTTCCGTGCGCCATGTAATACTTGGCTATATACATCACGTCCACTGCGTGTTGTTCCCATCACGTATTTGGCGCTCGGTTCTTGGTGCGGCCTCGCAACACGTTTTTCTGGTGAATACGGGGCTAGCACATTGGCAAATATCGCCCCAATCAACACCATAGAGAGCAACAGCGTTCCAATGATCGCTGGCGGATTGCCGTAGAAAAACGCATAGATAGAACCGAAAATACGCTTCAACTTTTGTAGGCCGTTATTCGGAGTTTTCGCTTGGTTTTGGCCAACTTCGACTGTTTTATCCATCACTTAACCCTCACTCGCAATGCGTGGATCAAGCCAGACATACAACAAGTCAGCGACGAAATTCGCCAACAATACAGCGGTCACCAAAATCAACAGAATGGCCTGGATCAGCGGGTAATCTCGCGCCACAATGCCTTTTAAAAGAATATTACCAAGCCCTTGATAGTTGAAAACCACTTCCGTCATGATTGAGCCGGCGAAGGAAAAACCAATCGCCATAGCAATTGCCGTAGCAACAGGCAAGATTGCATTGCGACCCGCATAGCGGCTCATGACACGATAACTGCTCAACCCTTTGGCTTCGGCCATGGTCACGTAGTCTTCGCCTAAGACATTGATCATGGCGTTACGCATGTTGAACACCCAAGATGCAATACCCACCAGCACCATTGAGCCAACTGGTAAAATGGCATGTTCAAGTACGCTACCAATGAACTCGAATGTGAAACCCGGATCCAATGAAGGGTCGTAGGTATACGCGAGTGGCAACATGTCTAACTTCAGGCCAAAAATGTAGAACAAGAACAGAGCCGTCACGACATATGGGAAGTTACTGATAAACGCCAATACAGGTGGAACAACTTGACCAAACAATCCGGTTCGACGGTAAGACGCATACGTGCCGATACTTACGCCAATGATCAGAGACACAATCAACGAGCCCAGCGCTAGAAACAGTGTCCACGGCAATGCATTGGCTATCACATCAGACACATTGACAGGAAACATCAGTACAGATGGCCCAAGGTCGAGCGTGAACACACTTTTAATGTATGCCAGATATTGCTCGAAAACATTGCCATCGAGAAAGCCATACATTTCACGAACGGCGTCCATTTGAGCGGGATCCATCCTTCCTTGCGATGCCGCAAATAAGGCTTCAACCGGATCACCCGGCATCATACGTGGCAACATAAAGTTGAACGTAATCGCGATCAAAAAGGCGGAAAAATAAAACATAAACCGCCGCAACAGGAATGGCATCGTCGTGCTCCTTGTTCGTCTTCTATCGAAAGAGGATCGGCAGTATGGTTATTTAAGGTGCAAATTATTCAAAATAATCACTCGCTTCCCGCCGTCATACCAAACAGGCTGTACATATGGGTTTTCTTTGGTAGGCCAACCCTCTACCTTCTTGGTGCTGTACTGGAACCAAGTCGGGTTTGAGAACAACGGAATGAACGGAAGCTGCTCGGCAGTGAACGTTTGCAACTGGTCAAGAATCGCTTTTTGTTCTTCCGGTGAACCAGTCTTGCCAAAGCTATCAATCAACGCATCAATTTTTGGGTCATTAACACCGTGACCTGCATGCCAGCCCTTGCCTACACGAGATGCAGAAAAATACTCTTGATAAGCAATAATCGGATTGGTTGCCACCATTGACCAGTTAATCGCTACGTCATAATTGCTTTCTTTCAAATTCTTGTCGTATACCGCCCAATCGACAGTTTTCACTTCCGACTCAATACCAATTTCGTCATAGAACTCGGTGACCATCTGCACCACCTGGATCCAGTCTGTCCAACCATTAACCACTTCAATATTGAATGAAAGCTTTGAGCCGTCTGGTTTTTCACGGTATCCATCACCATCCAGATCTTTAAGGCCTGCTTCGTCCAGCAAGGCTTTTGCTTGGTCTGGATTAAATTCTGTCAAATGACGGAATTTCTTAGTGATGTCTTTATTGATGTTGGTTTCATAAAGCTCGCCGATACCGCCCGCGTTAAAGTTGGCAGTGGGATAACCATAAGCAGCGATATCGACAATGAGGTCGCGATCAAGCGCCATTGATAACGCCTGGCGAACTCGCACGTCGTCAAATGGTGCTTTCTTGGTATTTAAGTACAGGTGAATAGCGTCATTCGCTGGGTACCAAAAATGGTTATTCTCTTTGTCACGCTCAACGAATGTAGATTCGATGTCCGCGATAAAGTTTGACCCCCAGTCCACTTCACCTTTCATAAGAGCAGGTTGGATTTGGGAGTTGTCGTTATAAGAGCGGAAACTCACACAATCAAGGTAAGGACGACCTTCAAGGTAATAATGAGGGTTACGGCAAAGTTCCATTTGCTGAGACTTAAGGAACTTCACTGTCGTCATTGGGCCGCTACCCACAGGGTTTGGATTAGTGAACGTGGTGAGGTTTTCAACGTCTGCCCATTTGTGCTCGGGAACAATGTGGTATTTTTCCAGATTCCACATAAAGGTAGAGTCTGGATTTGCCAACGTAAATACCACAGTTCGAGGATCAGTGGCTTCAACCGACTGAAGGTTCCCGCCAGACCAAATTCCTTTCAAATCAAATGCAGGGAATTTTTGTGTCAATACAAAGCTAAAGACCACATCGCTAGCATCTAACGATTCGCCATCAGACCATGCCAACCCATCGCGTAGCTTTAGTGTGATGACTTTTAGGTCGTCAGAATATGTGGCGGATTCAGCTAAACGAAAGTTCGTCTCTCCCGTCATATTATTGAACACCATGAGTGGCTCAAACATAGTGCCGTGAAAAACATCTTTGGACGTATAAGGGTTAAAGTTTTCTACAAAGCCAGTCGTAATAATAGGCACATTGAGCGTTCCACCCTGCTTAACATCGGATGCATGGACGCCTGCACTAAGCAGTACGCCACAAACCAGAGAAGCGAGTCGTGTCTTGTTTTGCATCTTACCGTCCTATGTCTTTATTAACGCTCAACCTGCTAACGTCATGTCTCACTTCGCATTTACAGGCCCAATCATTTCTTTCTCTTTTTGAGTGTAGCTAACCCCAATACAGTTGTGCGTCACTACAAAACACAAAGAAAGCGCTTTCTTGATGCCTGATATTAGGAAATTGCCGGTCATCAACAAGGTGCGTTTTACCTTTTTGCAACATTGGTCACAAATGCGTTAGTGCTGAATTACTCGAATTATCATAAATGAGACTGGTTTCATCATTGCAGTACGATGTGTGGATTAAATCGCAAATTATTGAGGATGAATAGCGGCATTGGAGCCTTCACTAGGGTATTAGCATTATATTTCGCGAGATCCTGAGGCAGTATCCTGGAGCGGATATTGTGAGATCTCCAATACAGTGCCACTTTACAAAGTACTCATATCGGAGCAATGGTATACACATCCCCCTAACCTCTTACATATTAACCAACAAATATATTCACATTTGGCATGAATGTATGATTTACATTCACATCATATATTTCCATACGAAAAATATATTTATATCGGCTTCAGTTTAAATATTTACAACCTCGATAAATGTAATTTCGCTCATTGTTTAACCAACAGAAAGTAGTTAGCACTCTAACTATCAATTACATTGAATATCACATATAACGAGATTTTGGTCGCAAAATAACAATAAGACCAAAAAGCTAGACATGATTACAAGCATTTGTTTTTAAAGGGTTTAAATAATTAATTACTCTTAACGCAAACCATATTTCAAAAAATGAGACATTGAACAAACTTAGAGACCACCGTAGCATTCACTGCCAGTTGAGCATTTAATCTGTAGGGTTCTAAGCATGATCGAAATAAGCATTGTCATTCCAACATATAATCGTTCTAAATTACTTTCACACACATTAACGTCATTTATTGAACAAACACTTTCACCCGAATCTTTTGAAGTGATTGTAATAGATGACGGCGGTTCTGATGATTCCGAAATCATAGCAAAGTCATTTTCAAATCGATTAAACATTAAGTATTTCTGGCAGGAAGACAAAGGCTTTCGAGCTGGGAAAGCGCGAAATGTTGGTACAGCTATCGCTGAAGGCAAATATGTTGTTTACCTAGACACTGGCGTGCTCCTTGCTTCAGGTACACTCGAAGAGCATTTGTTCCGCCACAAAGTATCAACGCACCCTATTGCTATTGTTGGATACGTCTATGGGTTTGACCTAGATGAAGAAGGCGTCAAGAAGATGGAGTCTGTCATTAGCCCAAACAATGTCGACGCCATTTTATCCGAGCTAGACCAACAAGGTGCTTATGATATTCGTCAATCTCAATACGACGAGCTTGGCACTAATATCTGTGACTGGCCTGCACCCTTTGACCTATTTTGGACATGCCATGTGTCTGCCGAACGCCAACAGCTCATCAAAGCAGGAATGTTTGACGAACGTTTTAACAGCTGGGGCGGGGAGGATGTCGATCTAGGCGTTCGCTTGTTTCTAAACAACAATATGTTCATCGTTGATAAATCCATGGCTTCTTTCCATTGGCCGCATCCAAAAGAAGTTCACGACACCGGTGAAAGCTCGAAGAGTGCCGCGCAACTGATTCATGACAAATATGATATATGGCAAACCAGCTACTACAACCTTGACCACGAAATTAATGACCTTCCGTTGAACAAGCTCATTAAGGTTCTAAAAGAAAGCCCTAATCACCCGATGGCTGATAGCTCTCTGTACTTGAATCGCCCTAAAAAGACGACAGATATCGCGCCAACAGAATAATTAGGGGTCTTTCAATGCCTTGTGTTTACGAAAATATTTTTCCTGTTGCTGCTGGAAAAACCTTTGATGACATAAAAAGTCAGTATCGAAATCAAATTCTTGTACAAAAAGACACGCATATCATTGGTGCGCCGCACTTTGCGTTTACTTTGGTGCGTGACTCTGACGACTACCACCGTGATGCGCAGTATTCGCTGATTCAGCAAGAAGATTTCAACAACAGTATTACTATCGGTCAGGGAACGGTGCTTTATTCAGAAGACAATCTCGCATTCGAAAACCGCCCAGTCAGGCTGACAGCAATTAAAGTAAACAATCAGCCAGCAGGTAAAATTACAATTGGTAACGGTTGTGTCATGCAGGGAACCGTTATTGTCTCTTACGAGCATGTCGAGATTGGAGATCAGGTTCTGTTCGGCCCTAAAGTGACCATTATGGATAGCAGTGGGCACCCCGTCACCAACCGTTGGCAAAACGATGATGCTGCGCGTACTCGCTCTGCAAAAGTCACCATCAAAGACAACGCATGGATCGGAATGGGCGTTACCATATTAAAAGGTGTGACCATTGGTGAAAACGCAGTGATTGGCGCAAACAGTGTGGTTTACCAAAATGTTCCGGACAATTGCATTGCAATGGGCAACCCCGCAAAAATCGTCAAGAAACTGGATGGATACGTTCCTCGCGAAGAAGCGATTCAACAGTTAGATATCGCCTCTTAACCCTTTCTGCAGGTCCTTCACTTTATTCATAAAGAAGATCTACACCTTCAATATCTATGAAGGATCTGCTTCGCTCCGCTTTTAAAAACATGGACGACACCATGGCATTGATCACTCGTTATCTCTCGCACTTTCACCAATATAAAACTCTACTTGCACTCGCAGTGCCAGTCGCACTTCAAACCGCAATATTTTCCAGTAAAAGTACCGTCGATACGCTGATGCTTGGCACGCTCAGTGAACTTGATATTGCAGCCATTGGCTTAGCAGCAAAGGCCCAAATGATCATCAGTTTTTTTATCATTGGGTTGAGTATTGGCGGCGGTCAAATTGCCGCCCAATGCTTTGGAGTGAAAACTGAAGATGGTAAACGAAAGTTTCATAACACCATCTTCATCACGCTAGTATTGAGCGCGGCTGTTTCTTTTGTCTTCTTCATCGTGCTCTTCTTTGCACCATCATTACTGATGTCATTGGGAACACAGTCTCCAGAAATCATCAGCAAAGGCAGTGACTATTTACAAATCATCGCATTGAGCTTGTTTTGTTTTGCTTACGCTTCCAGTATCGCTTGCGGGCTGAGGTCAATGCATCAGCCTGGCATCGCAACCAAAGTCAGTTTCATTGGTGTTATCTTGAACTTAGCTTTGAACTGGGTATTTATTTTTGGTCATTTTGGAATGCCTGCAATGGGCATAAAAGGGGCTGCTCTGGGAACCTTACTCAGTGCCTTTATAGAGTGTGTCGTTCTTTATCTCTATTTGAAATCAAAAAACCACCTCCTGAGCTATTTCCCTGTTTCGTTATTCAAACACCTTACCTGGCAAGATTTTCTCGTTGTCACCAAACTGTCTGCAACTGCCGCCGTAAACAGTGTTGTATGGGCTGCGGGTCTTTTCGCGTTTCATGCCATTTTAGGATATAGCGATCCTAACTTACTCGTGGCACTGTCCGTACTTGCCCCTATCGAAGCCTTGGCCATGTCACTGTTAATTGGCTTAGCCACGGCCGGCTCCGTATTGGTCGGTAATTTGGTAGGCGCCAATCAGCACGATCAACTACCGACTACCATAAGGCAACATCTCGTTATGAGCGTGGGCATTGGTGTGGTCAGTGCAGCGCTATTGATGGCATTGAAATCGCTCGTGCTGTCGATGTTTTTCCACAATGACGTTACGACTGCTGCCGAACTAATGACAGCTGGCCTTTACAACATTATGGCGGTTTCACTGATCGTTAAAAGTCTATCAATGATGTTGATTGTCGGCATACTCCGAGCTGGAGGTGACGCGCGTTTTTGCTTGATCACGGATGTTCTTGCGCAGTGGGTTTTCCTATTGCCTTGTGCTTATTGGCTAACGCATGTTCTTAACGTCGATCCTATCTATCTGTTTGGGCTAGTGTTGCTCGAAGAAGGTATTAAAGTGTTAATTTGTGTTTGGCGCTTGAATAGCAACCGCTGGGTGAGAAATTTAGCTGAAGGTTTAAACTAGGAAGCTCCTCTCTTTTGGTTGTATTAACAGAGGCGCTTTGCTTATACATTGAAGTGGTTCATTGAACCGTGAACACAGATACTCGGTATTCACGAAATAGACAGCACTAACATAAATCCCTCAGTCAAGGCTGAGGGATTTTTTATGATAACTTATCTATTTACTTGCTTGCTTGCTTGCTTGCTTGCTTGCTTGCTTGCTTATTAACTATGACTTTGGCATAGGTAGAATTTCAAACAATCCATCAAACTCATCCAAAGTCACTGCCAGTGACGTTATTAGGCTGGCGTCCCCTTTCAGTGTCGCTTTACCCTCTTTCACCAATGCGTCTAACGTTGTTTTACCCAAGACGACTTGCGTGAAGTCACTCTTGCTCACAGATAGTGCCACATCAGTTTGTGGTAACTGCTCTACTTGGATATTCGCCATGTTAGCGTTAGAGACTTCACCGTAGTAATGCTCATCTAGTTCAGGGTGCGAGACCGCAAAACGGAAGTCTAAGTTGGCAAGTTCTGCTTTTTCTGCGTTAAGTTTCACCGCGACAAAATCGAGGAACATGCCCGTTGGTGTGTTTGCAATCACGTCTGCTGATGCAATTTTCACTGACGGCTGAATCTCACCAGTACGCAGTTCTACCGCGCCTTGTAGATAAGAGTTTCGCCAAGCCATGGTTTCTGATTGATAACCTTGCTGTTCAAAGCTGTCTGCCAATGCAAAGCGATAATCAATATTGCTTGGGTCGCATTGAACCAAATCATTGAACAGTTGCGATGCTTCTTGGTATTGACCGTTCGTAAAGTGGACTTTGCCTGCTTTATACAGTGTATCCGCACCTGCGGCTTCTACATAAACACACGATTTTTCTGTTGTCTGCAGTGGGTTAGTATTCACTGGGTTCATGTCATGGTAACCAAGATACAGGTTGACCACTGCTCTTGCGTTATGGCTGTAAGAGCCGTGATACCCGTTGGTATGCCAGGTGTCTTTTTGTGTTTGCGGCACAATTTTTTCAATCTCACGACCCACATCGTGAACAGTGACACCGTGGTTGGCTAAACGCATAGATTGGTTATGAATGAAGCCATAGTTGTCTCTCTGCAGAGCCATATACTCTGAGATTTCATTCACTTTCGTGTCAGCATCATTCCACACAGGTGCCGAGTGCGCAGCATGAATGTTGTCTACCAGCCCGCTATCCACAAAGCGCAGCTTGAGTTCAGTGAGATATTTGGTCCACACCAGTGCATCACGCACTTTCGCGCCACGGAACGTATAGATATTGTGCATACCGTCATAAGTCAGTTCAGCAGTATTCAGTGATCGATATTCCGGTACATAAAGCACGATTTCAGCGGGTGCTTCTGCCCCTGGCATGTTAATCGCGTGGAATGTTAGCCCATCAATGGTGATTTCTTTTTCACGCGGTTGAATTTCTTGCGTCGGCGCAACCAAGGTCACTTCTCCACGCGACGTGCCCAAGCCAAGTGCATTATCGACAATCCCCTGAGGGTTGTTGTCTAACGTTGTGCCATATTGATAGTTTGCACGACGACCCATGGCGGTGCCTGCAATCACGTTTTCATCAGCAAGCTCTTTAATGAAATCTTTCGGCGCGTAAATCTGTGCGTCTTTTACCATGTCACCAGATTCGAGAATGCCGCGTGAACCCCCAAAGTGATCAGCATGCATGTGCGAATAGATCATACCTGTGATTTTGTGTTCGCCTTTGATTTTCGGCAAATGCAGCTTGGCAAACTCCCATGAAGCGGCCGCCGCTTCTCGTGATAACAATGGATCGTGAATCACATAACCATTGTCGGTGCGGTAAATAGTCATGTTGGACAAATCGGCACCGCGAATTTGATACACGCCATCGGTCACTTCATACAGACCACCTGCGGTGTAATTGAGCATACCTTGACGCCAGATTGACGGATTCACAGTGTCAGGCAATTCATCCACATTCATGGTGTCCATGTAGTCAAATCGTTGCTTCAACTCGCCGGCTTGGTGGCTGCCGAATTCTGCAATCAAACCACGCTGAGTGCGCTCAAACGCTGAGGCATCTTGCCAAGGCAGTTGCTTTGCTAGTTCTGCATTGGCTTGCTTTGTTTGTTCCGTAGCTGGCTTTCCTTTGTACGTTTCTAAACTGGCATAATCCGCTGACGCGCTGAAGGAAACCATTAATGCGAGTGCTAGGGTAGAAGGTGCAAAACGTGTATTCATAGATATTCTCTCTCTGTCGTTTTTTGCTATGAACACAATTTACCGCTTCAACTCATCACGATATATACATATAGATTTAGTTAATACATCACGATTTGTTATGTATTAATAGACCCATAGTCGGATCGACATGACAACAACGAGCCCTATCACCACCGATAGTAGAGTGTTGTAGCAACACTGACGAAAGAGGAATAGAAATATTGCGATTGCGATAAATCGCTAGGAAAAAAACAGCATTCAAGCCATTTCACTGTAAAAGCTGCCACTCGTTTTATTGTAATAATGGAAATCGATTACTACTTTTAAGACAAAAGCCGTGTAAGAAGAGTAATTTTAATGAGGGCGGGCAGCAAATGCACTCGAGACATGTTGTATCAATCATCATCGCACTTAGCACATCAATCTTGGGCTGCAACAAAGAAAACGTTATTAACGTTCCTGCAAGCACTGAAATCACACTCGTCCAAATAGAAGTATCGGTGCCAACAACGACGTTCATCACTGAATTGCAGTTTCAAGCAAGCGGTCGTTACAGTAATGGAACCGTTGTAGACATCACATCAGACGTTCAATGGGAAACTTCTAATAGTGCTATTGCAACCATAGACAGTGCAGGAAAGCTTGTTCCATTAGAGGCAGGGGTAACAGACGTTACCGCGTCGATAGGTGACAATACAGGCCAATCATCCGGTATCAACGTTATCGACTCCGTTGTCTGTGGTCATAGTTATGGCAATAGCTATTCGACAGCAGTTAACGACACTGACAATTCGAATGCGATAGGCGCTTGTGTGAAAATCGCACAAGACAACAACGGCAACTGGTTTACCGCAACACCGAGTTATACGGCCGTAAAAGCACTGGGATATAAATATCTCGATGCAAGCTACCTAGAAAATGGTTCTTATGGACCAAACGGCGGTATGTTCATTCGATTTAACTGGTTCAGTATCGCGGAATGGTGCTCGCATTTGAGCAGCCTTAAATTTGCGAATCGAAGTAACTGGACCATGCCCAGCCTTTCTCAGCTAACCGGATTGTATACAGACAGGGGAAATATGTTTGCTAACCATGGGTGGCCTACATATTACTACTACCAAAGCTTGACTCAATCAGGGCAAGAATATAGCGACATATCTTTGAATACTGGCACCTCGTCCACTTTGAATACCATTGGATACGATTACGGGAGTTGTGTATCTGAAAGTTGAATTATCCCAAAAATGTACGCCAAATATTTAAGTTTGAAACAATGACAAATTCAGGAATACAGGGGGACACACACCCTAATAATAGTTAAAAAGACGAGCCCAATCACTGGCTAATTCGGTGGTTGGAATCTCAGAAGTGAGTATTATTTAGCGATTGTTGGTATTGCAGTCGACAGCTGATTGAATATGGCGTTTTTCGTCACACAGAAGTCTCAGGCCGTTACCTGATAAGTGGATGTGTTTACGAAAGGAAGAAGAATTAACGCTCAGGCAGCCGAAGGCCAGAAAGCCGTTTACGATGCAAGTCAGGTAACGCCGCTTTCAGTGACGATTCTGTGCCAATCATGCTTCCTAGCTCTATACATGTGCAGGTGCTTAACCAGTTTTCACTGTCAAAGCCCAGCCGTTCAAGCAATGATGGCTGCGTATTGTCTATATTCCCTCTTTTATCATCTCGGATTTGTCTACCTGTCCAATCAACAAGCGTGAGGTAATCCATCAACCGAAAGGGGATGCCATCAGGCATGTCTTGTCGCGGGTTTCCTGCAAACGGGAATAAGTGGGCAGCAGTAATTTCTGCTTTCTTCAGCGATTCAATACGCGCCTTGACGGACGTGTGCTCTGAGGTTTCTGGTGTTTCCGCCATTGCAGCTCGTACCGGATTTAAATCCACGTACGCCATGGCAGCGGCTAAGGCTTTTTCATCCAATAGCGCCTGGCTTTTGAATCGCCCTTCCCAGAAATGACCTGTACATTTGTCTTCGCGGTTGGCCTCTGAGGCGATGTGCTGGTTGAGTAACCGCATAAACCAACTGATTGAGATAAGACGCTCTCGCCAAACTTCTATGATTTCGCTGCATCGTTCTGTTTCGGCATCGGAGAGTTTATCTCCTTGCATGAAGCGCTGAACAAGTGCGGGGCCTTGATGAAACGTCAGCCACCGCTCAACGATTTGGTACGGTGGCAGTCTTTTGACCTTTTCCGTATTGATATGTAACACGACGTGGTAGTGATTGCTCATAATCGCGTAAGCACAAATATCGATACAAAATGCCTTTGCCAGCGCTAACAGACGTTTTTCAATCCATTCTCTGCGGTGCTCATAGCTTTGCTGGGATTTGTCATCATAGCCACAAAGAAACGAGCGTCGCACACAGCGCGAAACGCAGTGATAGTAAGGCGTGGCGTCAACACTGATAAGAGACGATCGGGCTTTTGTCATTGAAAATTTAAATGGCTAACAATTGAACAATGCAGTGAGCATATCGCTCAACCACTTGCCCTTCATCTTCAAAGCACGTTTATGAGCCAAGAAACGCAAGACGCTGAAACTGACAACACTATGATTTTCTTAGGG
>NZ_JAJUBC010000080.1 GCF_028683095.1 Enterovibrio gelatinilyticus
GTTTGCCATGATAGGAATGTGGCAATGTTCAATGAGCCTTATTTCGTGTTTGCGCTTTACACCTGCTCGTTTTTAATCCCAATCGTTCTTGCTAGCAATTGATACGAAGAGTTTGTGGTGGGGTAGTTGCCAATTCGTTCTAGCGCTTTTCGAGAGTTCTTTTGCATGGCTTCTTTTTGCTGGTCGCTGTGCGCAAATCTTTGGCTCAAGTGCACTTTGCTGTCAGGTTCATTGCCAGAATCCTTTGCCATTTAAAATGGGTTAAACCGTGGTGGTTTTGGGCATGTCGCTTCTTCGCTATTTTAGTTTTGTCGATTGGGTTTGAAATCGAAGCGTTCCGTTTTACTTGTGCATTCAAAGGTAATAATTTCATAGTTAATTCAGCACCTTGGCAGCAGGTTTTTGCTGCATCAACTGGGCAATCTAACAAGTCGCTCAAGCCGGACTAACAAACGCGTGGCACACTTGGCTTGGTTGAGTTCGGTGTTTAAGGTGGTCAATTGAGCTGGGTGGTCAGTTTGTTAGCCACTTAGCGGTGCGTTATACGCTGTAATTTTACTTACATGTAAGCTGCGACTTTGAGCGCCAAACCACTGAGGTTTTCTCAACAAAAAAGCGGTTCGCTGTTGTCTCGCCGTTTACCATTAAAGTTGTGCAAATAAGCCTTCGTTAGCCAGAGTAAATCAAACATCCTGCGGGCTGTTTGCAAAGGCAAAAGGCGAGGTTCGGCTATTCAAACAGATTGGGTGGCAGCTTTATAACAAAGGTTTTGAAGGCGGACGCAAAACATCTCCGCAAATTTTGTTATATCAACTTATGGCGTTTACGGTGGCTTTATTACGTGAAGCTAATGTTTTTCGCCCCTTAAAACGACGTTATATGCTGGTGATTAAACGTACACGTTAGCCAGTAAATTGAAGTTAAAACCGCTTCAGTTTGTTCAGCAAAATTGGGATTCTTTGGCGGGTCGCCGTTTGGCTCAAAAGTCATGCAAACAAGCCTTCAATTGCCAGTGTAAAATCCAAACATCGAGCAGGCTGTTCGCAACATTTCCAGTCAGGAGCGGCTTGTCGGCAAGGGAAGTCGCCATCATCTAACAAGGCTATAAACAGGGACGCTTTGTCAACGCGGCAGCTTTTCAAAGTGTTGTGAATACAAGGGATTAAAGCAGTTTTGGGCGGTTTGGTAAGCGCCCGTTATTGCA
>NZ_JAJUBC010000081.1 GCF_028683095.1 Enterovibrio gelatinilyticus
TGTCCACTTCCCCTATGCTGAGACAGTCTAAACTGGAGTTTTCTGCCCCAGATAATGCAGGAGAGCACCATGAAGAAGTCACGGTTCACTGAATCACAGATTGTCACGATCCTCAAAGAAGCCGACGCTGGCATGAAAGTTGACGATATTTGCCGTCAACACGGCATCAGTAGCGCAACCTATTACAATTGGAAAGCCAAGTATGGTGGGCTTGATGCATCTGAACTAAAGCGCATCAAGGAGCTAGAGGCAGAAAATGCCAAGCTCAAAAAAATGTTTGCCGACGTCAGTTTGGAAAACCATGCGATGAAGGAGCTGTTCGCAAAAAAGGGTTGGTAGTGTGTGAGAAGCGAGATTGTACACGCACGTTAGTCGCCGCTGGGCTGAGTGTTCTTCGTGCATGCCGGCTCACGGCACTGGGACGCGCGAGTTACTATCGAGAGCCCAAGGATTGGCGTATTGCCGATACTGAGGTTATTGATGCCATTAATGTGGTACTTGAAAAAGCCCCTAATGCTGGGTTCTGGAAGTGTTTCTGGCGAATAAAGCGAAAACATAAACGTTTCAATCATAAACGGGTATACCGTGTTTACTGCCGTATGGGACTAAATCTAAAACGGCGTCAAAAACGCGTACTACCGCCACGAATTGCTATGCCGCTGGATGTGGTGGACACACCAAACCACCAATGGGCACTCGACTTTGTTCATGACTCCCTGTATTGCGGTAAACGCTTTCGGACGCTCAATATTCTCGATGAGGCAACACGCGAATGTTTAGCAATAGAAGTCGATACGAGCTTGCCTGCGGGACGAGTGGTACGTGTCCTCGAACAGTTGGAACAAGAGCGCGGCCTACCAAAACAGCTTCGTATGGATAACGGGCCCGAGCTTATATCTGAACAATTAACTAATTGGTGTAAAGCTCATGATATCGAGCTTATATATATCCAGCCTGGCAAACCTCAACAAAACGGATTTGTAGAGCGCTTTAATGGCTCATTCCGTCGGGAGTTCCTCAATGCTTATTTGTTTGAATCCATAGAGCAGGTTCGAGATATGGCATGGGTGTGGATGTGTGATTATAACGAAGAACGTACCCACGAAAGCTTAGGAAACATCCCTCCGGCCGAATACCGGAGGAAATTGGAGACCTCTAGCTATGCATTGTCTCGCTAAAGGGGAAGTGGACA
>NZ_JAJUBC010000082.1 GCF_028683095.1 Enterovibrio gelatinilyticus
CACCAGCTTCGAAATGTTTCATTATTACTGCTTTTTGCGCTAGTAACTCTTCACTGGGTTTTTTCCATTTTTCTTTTGGGAGTGGTTTTGACCATTCATTGATATTTTCTGGCAATGGCTTTTTATTCAATTTATCAGTCCACTCTGAAACCATGTATGGGATCTTCCAGCATGCGAGAATATGATAGAAATAATATGAAAATAAGGTGAAATACGAGTCTGCCGGATCGGTGAATTTGAATGATACCCACTTTCTCGGACCTTTTAGGAATTTAGACCAGATACGTTTCCGTTCTGCATCAAACATGGCGCGGTCTTCTTTGACAAACGGAAGAGGTTTTGGCCACTTCTTTTTAGGTTCATCCATGTATATGCGCATGGTTTCCCATTTTCTTTGAGCCTCACCGACTGAGTAGACGGGTTGGCGTAAAAGCCAATAATCTTTGCCGTCAGGTGTAGGAATGGCCATGCCGAATGTATAGGTTGTCATGACGTTGGTGCCCGTTGTGCCTCTTGTTAAAGCAACCCAAGAAACCACTTGCTCCCAAGGTGCGATCACTGGGGTATTGCTACCATCTGGGTAATAGCATATTTCGCGGCGTTGGCGATGAAAGCGAATGGGGCGTTGGCGTGCATAATCGAACGACGTTTTGATGGTGACGAACCATACCACTCCACCGAATATGGCATAAAATATATAAAGGACAGTCTCTAATTCACTAAAACCTCTGAGAAACTCATCGAGATACGGACCACCTGTAATATTACTATTCGAATAGGCAACACAGACAAGCACAATGAAAGTGAAAAGGCCGACGGCATTAACGCATATATGCCCCAGTTGAACTTGAAATGCTTTGCCTTGGCAACGTGCGCCAATGTCCATATAGGTATCATTGATGTCGAGTATTTCTGAAGACGGTACAAGGTCATCGTCTTTAACAAAATAGGCAGGCATTGGCTTTGGTGAAAAAAAGACGGCTTCCCCTGAAAGAAACTTTCGGCGTTCGCCTGCGTAAGGTTCTTGTTGCTTTAAGTCGAGTTCTTGGTTTTTCTTTTTTCTGAACATGTTAATCCGTCGCCATGATAATGTGTTGGGTGTTTATCTCCCTTGGGTAAATAGGCAACCCAAGTATTAGAGGCTCATTGGGCTGACT
>NZ_JAJUBC010000083.1 GCF_028683095.1 Enterovibrio gelatinilyticus
ATCTCTCCAGTCCGCTGCCCGATTGGCAGGGTTGGAAGAAACGTAGGCGGTGTGGTGTTATTCTGCCGCATAGCGGCTTCGTTCAACAAGTCATTGAAGTAGGACAAAAAATAGATGGTTTTTGCTCCTTCGTCGCTTATTTTAACCAACTATTTTTAGCCTCTTAATGAGGCGTTATGGAGAAAGTATGGGCTATCTGATTTTGTTAGTGTTGATGACTTTTTTCTGTAGCTGGCTTCTTAAGCTGCGGAGCTCTGTTGATGATTTCATAACATCTGACCCTTTGGTCAAACTTGACAGTCGCTTAAGAGTGATTCGTAGGTGCTTCAGTGATTCATATCTTAGAAAAGCAAGTGAACAGAGGGTGGAGTCAATTCGTACCCAGACTGAAGGATCTGCTTTGCTGCTTCTTATGGTGTTGATTTCCTTCGCTTGGCTACTAACTGGACGTGGCGTTGATTTTCCGGACAATATTTCAATAGAGGGAGCTCTTATTGTTTCAAGCCTGCTAGTCGGATTTGGGACATTTATAAGGTTCGGTTACTTCTTTATTAGACTTGGTAAGTCTCTGCTTCTACTGAATAGAATGGCAATAAAATTCTACTTCAAAAAAACAGCAAAATGGTTTGTCATATCAGCTCCACTACTGGCGACGCCTTTAGCCTATGCGTACTTCTTTCTTTATATTCAAAAGTAGTTGGAAAACTTACAATTTTGGTGGGTATCTCCATAACAAAGGTTTTGAAGGCGGACGAAAAAACGCCCCGCAATTTTTGTTAAATTAACTTATGGTGTTTAAGGTGGTATTTTCGCGTGAAGCTATCGTTTTTCGCCCCTTAAAACGACGTTATACGCTGTAATTTTACTTACATGTAAGCAGCGACTTTGAGCGCCAAACCACAGTGGTTTTCTCAACAAAAAAGCGGTTTGGTTTTGGATCGCCGCTCACCATTGAAAGTGTTGCAAACAAGCCATCAATGGCCAGAAAAGACCAAGCATCCCAAGGGCTGCTTGCAAAGGCAAAAGGCGAGGTTCGGCTATTCAAACGGATTGGGTGGCAGCTTTATAACAAAGGTTTTCAAGGCGGACGCAAAACATCTCCGCAAATTTTGTTAAATCAATTTTTGGCGTTTAAGGTGGATTT
>NZ_JAJUBC010000084.1 GCF_028683095.1 Enterovibrio gelatinilyticus
GCGCTTTAAACGGGACAAAAACAGTTGGTTAGGTTCCGCTTCGCTCCACATTATAACCAACAATTTTTGTCCGCTTAAGCGGGCGTTAGGTAATTAGAAGTGGTTTCACATCATATAAAGGTACAATGTTTTGAGTTCGAGTGTCGGTCAAGTTATTAAACCATCAATTATTGGTGACGCTAAGTCATATTGGGCAATGCATTTTTGCTCTGTTTTAGAAGCTTTATATGAGCATAAGCAACTTGAATTCAATATTCAAAAGCAGATTCCATTCTCTGAGCCCAAGACTCTAGCTAATTTTGTAGGAACGAGTGAGCAAGGTTTCTTCGCTAGAATGAGAGAAAGCGTCCAAAATTGGGGGCTACAGTATTTCCTATGCCATTATTTAGCCAGTAATGAAGGTGTTGGCTTGTTTAAAGTTTTAATTGATAATATTTCAAATAACTATAGCTTTGATTTGCTGAGAAACTATCACTCGTATGGAGTTTTTGTTTGTGGCATAGACTCTTACAGCGGCGCAGAATTTCTCAAAACGACTAATGCAGTCATATTCGGTTATACACAATACAATATTCAAAATGTGTGGGAAGATATTAAGTATGTTGATCTGTGTATTTTGATTAAACGATATGCAGGAGATACTCGAGATAGTGCTTTGCTTGGTGAAGTTGAAGGAAATAAAGGTAGCAAACTGTTAGGTAGTAGTGGTTGGGGGAAAAAGTCGAGTATGTGTCTTTTCGGTATAGGGGTTCAACCAAACGGTTCTCACATATCGGTTCACAATGTACGACTTGAAAACTCAGTTAAAACTGTTGTGATTCTAGGCAGTGAACATTCAGTGATTGACGATTTTCATGTTGCAATTGGAATGCTGGAGCTATTTTTGTCTTACAATCGTAATCATAAGGTAATGGCAGTTCCAGGGCAGAGTGAAGTTCTTGAAATAATTCGAGGACACTGGTGTCAACCAGTAGATCAGTTAATAGAAGTGCTGCGTTCATTTATTGTACGCGCAGATGGAGCTAGCTTGGGTCTAAATCCTATTACTATACAATCAGTACCCAAAATAATTACCTAACAAATAAGAATAAGTGTCGCGCAGCCGACACTTTATTCGGGTGTTGAA
>NZ_JAJUBC010000085.1 GCF_028683095.1 Enterovibrio gelatinilyticus
TTCGTTTGACGTTAGCTGCAGAAGAAGCACCGGCTAACTCCGTGCCAGCAGCCGCGGTAATACGGAGGGTGCGAGCGTTAATCGGAATTACTGGGCGTAAAGCGCATGCAGGCGGTTTGTTAAGCAAGATGTGAAAGCCCCGGGCTCAACCTGGGAACCGCATTTTGAACTGGCAGGCTAGAGTCTTGTAGAGGGGGGTAGAATTTCAGGTGTAGCGGTGAAATGCGTAGAGATCTGAAGGAATACCGGTGGCGAAGGCGGCCCCCTGGACAAAGACTGACGCTCAGATGCGAAAGCGTGGGGAGCAAACAGGATTAGATACCCTGGTAGTCCACGCTGTAAACGATGTCTACTTGGAGGTTGTGACCTAGAGTCGTGGCTTTCGGAGCTAACGCGTTAAGTAGACCGCCTGGGGAGTACGGTCGCAAGATTAAAACTCAAATGAATTGACGGGGGCCCGCACAAGCGGTGGAGCATGTGGTTTAATTCGATGCAACGCGAAGAACCTTACCTACTCTTGACATCCAGAGAAGCCGGAAGAGATTCTGGTGTGCCTTCGGGAGCTCTGAGACAGGTGCTGCATGGCTGTCGTCAGCTCGTGTTGTGAAATGTTGGGTTAAGTCCCGCAACGAGCGCAACCCTTATCCTTGTTTGCCAGCGAGTCATGTCGGGAACTCCAGGGAGACTGCCGGTGATAAACCGGAGGAAGGTGGGGACGACGTCAAGTCATCATGGCCCTTACGAGTAGGGCTACACACGTGCTACAATGGCATATACAGAGGGCAGCGAGGCCGCGAGGTGGAGCGAATCCCAGAAAGTATGTCGTAGTCCGGATCGGAGTCTGCAACTCGACTCCGTGAAGTCGGAATCGCTAGTAATCGTAGATCAGAATGCTACGGTGAATACGTTCCCGGGCCTTGTACACACCGCCCGTCACACCATGGGAGTGGGCTGCACCAGAAGTAGATAGCTTAACCTTCGGGAGGGCGTTTACCACGGTGTGGTTCATGACTGGGGTGAAGTCGTAACAAGGTAGCCCTAGGGGAACCTGGGGCTGGATCACCTCCTTAACGATACTATCGATGCCAGTGTCCACACAAATTGTATAGGTT
>NZ_JAJUBC010000086.1 GCF_028683095.1 Enterovibrio gelatinilyticus
CAAACAGCTTGAAGAAATAGAAAAGTCTGAACTGTAGGAATGAATATATGGCTTGGAAATGCAGTAGCGCAAAAATAAACTAAGAAGTTGAAGAGCATAAGACAGGCGAGTTTCGCTCCTCGATATAGAAGTCTTAATCCATCACTTTTCTTTCCTTGAGAAGACTCATAAATCCCAATAATAATCGAGACATAAATCATACCGCTTGCTAATGACCAGTCGCTGGATCTGAACAGCTCTCCGATTATTTTTAAAGTGCCTTTTTGAATGTTGTCTTGATCGCTAAAAATGACAAACAATTTTGTTGCTACCATCAGTGATAGAGGCAGTAGGATGATTAGAAGTGCAGCCCTTGCATAAACGGACTCATCCTTTAATTTATGCTTGGATTCGGCCTTCATTTTATACTAAGTTCTCCCTGTGAGGGATTCTCTGACCAGTATGGTTTTACTACCTTTAGAACCTCGGCATTTTTAATCTTTTTTTCTGATTTATGCTGCCAAAGCTCCCAGTAGCTAATAACCTCCATAGATTCTAGCCTTTTAAAGTCACATTGAAACTGATCCACAAAGTCTTGATGTAATATAATTGCTTCGTAGCAATGACCAGTAGAAGTTTTTAGTTTCCATTTCTCGTTACCTTCTTGAACTGGTTTTATAACTTTTACCAACTCCTTCTTATTATCATGTACATGAATGATGCCATTGAATATAGCATATGTGCTTTTCTTTACTTTCACATTGAGATCGACACTTTTGTCTCTATTTTCAGCAGAGCTGTTTTTGGGATGTATAGAAAAGACCTCTCCTTTCTTTGTCTTTGAGTTCGCCTTGGACATGAACTTTGCAACTTCGGATATGTCAATGTCAGTTATAACTTGGTGTTCTCCGTTCATAAAAGCTTTGTGAGCATCTTCATCAATTAGGCCATCGTTCACTGCTTTTTGGTAGTCAGGACAATTGCTCCAAGTTTTGCGGAGGTTATCATTGATATTGCACTCCTTTTCTTTATAAGTACTAGCGAAATCATTGTTATCATTGCTGCTTATCTCATAAAGAATTCCAGTACTAGGTAAAAGGAACTCTTTGAAAGCTCTCGCGATAC
>NZ_JAJUBC010000087.1 GCF_028683095.1 Enterovibrio gelatinilyticus
GGCCTTGTTGATCAAATCGTTAAACTAACGGATTGATCCTATTTGATTTTCACTGCCTAGCCTGTGGGTTGTCGAACAGGCATACCGAGTCTTATGACTTTGTTCATTGCCTTGACGTTCGCTAACGCTTCTCCGACTTGTGCGTTGTAATCTCTCAACGTCAATGTTGGACTGAGTAACTGCTTATAACGATACATCGCCGTTTCTGACAATGACCGCTTGTGATAGTCATTGTCTTGTTTCCACGTGGCAAGTTCACCCGATTTTAGTGCACTCACTGCGGCGTTTCGAGGATGCCCTTCCTCCCAAAAACCTGCGTTACTTCTTGGAGGAATGGTGGGGATTATCCCCTTATTTTTCAAAACACGGTGGCACGCTTTGGTATCATAAGCCCCGTCAGCGCTCACTTGTTTAATCTTTCGGCGAAGAGGGTTCAACAACGTCGGTAATACTTCATTATCACCGACACAGTCCAGGCTCACTTCAGCAGCAATGGTCTCGTGCGTAGCGGCATCAATAGCGAGGTGCAATTTACGCCATACTCGGCGTTTTTCTTTACCATGCTTGCGCATTTTCCATTCGCCTTCCCCATACACTTTTAGGCCAGTGGCATCGATGACGACATGAGCGATAGGCCCGCGACTTGGAGAGCGATAGTGGACCTCGACTGTCTTTGCTCGCTTACTAATACAACTATAAGAAGGTGACTTCAGCGGCACATCCATCAGCATAAACAGCGAGTTAATGAATCCTTCGAGTGCGCGCAAAGGGAGCTTAAAAACCCCTTTGAGCATCAATGCCGTCTCGATCGATACATCACTGAATTGAAAACCCCGACCGCGCTTCCCATGGTGTTTATTGCAGTGCCAAGATTTGATAGCAGCAGCATCAATCCAGAAGGTGACTGAGCCACGATTTTTCAGGGCTTGGTTGTATTCTTTCCAGTTGCTAATCTTGTGTTTGGATTTGCCCATCATCATCTACCTGTTTGAGGTCATGATGATCTGATCGCTGCAATTGGGATTAGTTCAATGATTTAGGAAACAACGCCTTACAACAA
>NZ_JAJUBC010000088.1 GCF_028683095.1 Enterovibrio gelatinilyticus
CGTAGACCTTCGTCCATCGCGATTGGCGCGATTAGAGTAACAGTCATAGAAATGTTATCACCAGGCATTACCATCTCAACGCCTTCTGGCAGTTCGATAGTACCGGTCACGTCAGTTGTACGGAAGTAGAACTGTGGACGGTAGCCTTTGAAGAACGGAGTATGACGGCCGCCTTCATCTTTCGACAGAACGTAGATTTCTGAAGTGAAAGTAGTGTGTGGAGTGATTGAACCAGGCTTAGCCAGTACTTGACCACGTTGAACTTCGTCACGCTTAGTACCACGTAGAAGAACACCAACGTTCTCACCAGCACGGCCTTCGTCAAGAAGTTTACGGAACATCTCAACACCAGTACAAGTAGTGGTGATGGTGTCTACGATACCAACGATAGCAACTTCGTCACCTACACGTACGATACCTTGCTCAACACGACCTGTTACAACAGTACCACGGCCTTGGATTGAGAATACGTCTTCGATTGGCAGGATGAATGGCTTGTCGATAGCACGCTCTGGCTCTGGGATGTAAGAATCCAGTGCTTCAGCTAGCTCAACAATTTTCGCTTCCCACTGCTCTTCGCCGTTCAATGCACCTAGTGCAGAACCTTGAATTACTGGGCAATCGTCGCCTGGGAAGTCGTACTCAGAAAGAAGTTCACGAACTTCCATCTCAACCAACTCTAGAAGCTCTTCGTCGTCAACCATGTCACACTTGTTCATGAAAACAAGGATGTAAGGAATACCAACTTGGCGACCTAGAAGGATGTGCTCACGAGTCTGTGGCATAGGACCATCAGTTGCAGCAACAACTAGGATACCACCGTCCATTTGCGCAGCACCGGTGATCATGTTTTTAACATAATCCGCGTGTCCTGGGCAGTCTACGTGTGCGTAGTGACGGGCAGGAGTATCGTATTCTACGTGTGACGTAGAGATAGTGATACCGCGCTCGCGCTCTTCTGGAGCGTTATCGATAGATGCGAAGTCACGTGCAGAACCGCCGTATACTTTAGAAAGTACAGTACAGATTGCTGCAGTTAGAGT
>NZ_JAJUBC010000089.1 GCF_028683095.1 Enterovibrio gelatinilyticus
CCTTGGCATATAACGTTCAAATCTAGCGAATCCCCTCAAAATCTCTTTCTAAACAATGAGAAGGACGCGCATCGACCCTTTTGATCTAATGAATTTCGCTAAAAACCACATTCCACCAAAAAGGATGAACGATGTTCAAATTCTACAAGATACTCTACAAAATCAGTGTCCCACTATTCATAAAAAACGTCTTCAGTCTCTGATACTTGCGACCCCATCCTCACTCGATGGGGCTGACCTCACGCTCACTAAACTCGGTCGCTCCCTTAACGTCATGACCACGGCTAAACATGCCATCAAACGAGTCGACCGCTTGCTTGGCAATGCAATAAATAACTCTACCCCAAGGCAAACAACTAACCCGTCTATCTGGGCACTAGCCAACTCGCACGCCGCTCTCCTCTGGCTTGTCATGCTCATCTTGTTAAACAGGCATCGAAAGGCCGAAAAGTGCAACGCCATACCCGCACCAGCAAGAAGCATACGGCGTCTCGTCTCTTTGCCAAAAGCGCACACGAGCCGTGGCTACTGGTGACTAATATCCCGAATGACACGCTAAACGCGATTCAGATAACACGCTTATATGGAAAGAGAATGCAGATAGAGGAAGCGTTCCGCGACTTAAAAAGTCCCGCATATGGACTGGCTCTACGGCATAACCGAACCCGTTGTATCAAGCGCCTCAACATCTTGTTATTGATTGCGTTGCCGGCAGAGGTACTGATGTGGTGGAACGGTCTCATTGCGACAAAAGCTAAATGGCAGTACGACTTTCAAGCCAATACCATTAAGCATCGGCGTGTTCTCTCTATTCCACGCTTGGGGCGAGAGGTAAGAAAGCATCAACGGTATTGTATCAATGAACCGCAATATCAATGGGCTATGCTCGAATACCAGAGGCTGACTCATTCATCAGGGTTGGGCGAATTATGAGGGGATCCTTCAGCGCCGCATTAAACGGACAAAAATAGTGGGTTAAAATGTGTAGCGAAGTGTAACGTAACCCACTGTTTATTTGTCCGTTTAAATG
>NZ_JAJUBC010000009.1 GCF_028683095.1 Enterovibrio gelatinilyticus
GAATCCTCCCACGCTACCGCCATTGCTCGAACGCCTTGGCGTTGAACCACTCCTTTGGTTGAAAACCACATCGAACATCGAGGCCGGTAACATTGTCGGTGCTGAAACCTCGATTAAGGCAGCCTTGCCTTTTCTTAAGCGTAGAAGAGCATCAGGCGCCTGCCCTCTAGACAACTAAACTATTGATTTTTAACCAACTGCTTGTGTCATTTAAACGTCTTCACTCATTTTAGTTATGCTTTGCATCTTTCTACAAAGTAGGTAAAACACCCAACATCAATTTAGAGTCAGTAACAAAAACGACAAACCCTTTCCCTTTTTCATCTTTGACCTGCAACACATTTACTTCTTTAACGGAATCCTTTACCGCCAAAGTTTGCTCAATAGTGGCTCTAAACGCATCTAAGTAAGTTACATCCCTATTTTTCATTACATCTCTTTGAATGTTGAACCTACTAGAATAAACAGATTCAAACTTATCTATGGGTAATGTCGCTAAACTTTTTAGTTCACTATCCTCTTGGTTCAACAAGGTAATGAGCCCTAGCGCATACTCTCGGTTAACCAACAAGGCATCTGAAATTTCATCAATCAATGCTCTTTTATCTACTGTCATTTTAATACTCATCAGTATGCGCTGGGAGAACCAGACCCCAGAGGTTCTTCCACTCTCGCTCCGGTAACTACTCCGGGAACAAGTACTTCTAGCTCAGCAAAATTATCTGGTGATGGCACCGTTTCGCCTGGAGCAAACTCTCTTGATAAGACTACACCTCCAGAGCCATCTTTACTCGCATGATAGTCTGCAACGGCTCGTGACATCGTCCAACTGGTAAAAATACTATCGTTATCACCCGCATTGTGACGATCTGGATCATCATGTCCACCTTCAAGTCCAGAAGGAATCGCCATGCCATTTACCGCATTTGGGTAATCAGGGTGGCCGGCTGACACGCCTCGATAAAGCGTCATTCCATTCGTCGATTCCGTGGTTGTCGCCGTTGCGGTTGCACGATCTTGAGTCGTTGACTGCTCAGTACTATCACTCCTCATCCAGATTGCAACGCCAGCAATGGAACCAGCTACCGCATATGCAGCCCATTTAGGCCAAGCGACATCACTTGGGTCCGGCACGGCAGTATCCGTAGCGATCCATGCCAGTGTCGCTTCAGCGATAGCCTCTCCATTCGGGTCGATGAATACAGTTGGACGATTATGCGTATAGGTGTAGAGCGCTAAATTTTGCGGTGTATACACACCTCCCATTCCTGGTAGTCGTTCTGGGTCAACACCCAAATATGCACCCAATATCGGATCCGGGCTCTGCCATACACTTGTCCGCGGGTCATAGTAACGCGCTCCGAAGTAGTACAGCCCTGTCGCTTCATCCAGTTCCTTACCTGAGAAGTAGTAAGGCGTTAGCTGGGTATTGCTCTTCTCGTGAACCCAGGTTTCACCGAATGGGAAGTACTCAAGGTGCTCGTATACTTCACCGTCAATGTCCGTGATGTAGCTAGAGCTGCCAAGGTGATCGCCATGGTAGTAGAACTGTTTGGCTTCAAAGTTGATGGAGCCATTACCGCCACCACCGGAGCCGCCACCTGAACCACCGCCGCCATTTCCGTTACCGCCTGGGTCAAGGCCCGCGTCTACCATCGCTTGATAAAGCGCAGCTTCTGCAGCTTCGAGATTGCTTTGGGAGACTTTCAGCGCATTGTGTGCCGCTTTCTTATCCCGGCCTTTCGCTGCCTTGAACGCTTCAAGCGATTGGTCATACGCCGCTTGCGCCGCTTCTACCGCCGCCTGCGCATCCAACACTTCCTGTGGCAGTGCTTCCGTTGTGGTGTCGGTTGTTGTGCCATCCGTTGTCGTATCTGTGCCGCTCTCCGTCGTGCCAGTCTCTGTCGAGGTATTGGATGTACTGTCTGTACCCGTTACCAAGGTGGAACTTTCGTTTTCCATCACGCGGGTGTGAATGCGCTGACTACCGGCGTAGTAGTGCTTGGTGGCCACTTTGCCTGCACGTACCACCAGATACGCATTGATGTAGCGCGTTTCACCCTGGCTGGTGGATTTGATCACACGCTCGCCGCCAGCATCATAGATATAGGTGCTGGTGTGTCCATTATCGGTCACGGTGCGGATACGGTTTTCTTCATCCCAGACGATGTCGCGGCGTGTGCCGTTGTCATCGTTTGTCCAGCCTGTCTGGTTACCGTTGGCGTCATAGCTGAAGGTGCGGTTACCAATATTGCTGGCGGCATGAGGCTGTGCAGAGCCCGCGTAGTCGTATTGCCAGTCGTAGCTGGTACCTTGCAGTGCATTCCAGCCCGTACCATCCAACGGCAAGCGTTCATGCAGTTGGTTCTTCGCGGTGATGTTATGGATGCTGTCATAGCTCATCGAGAGGCTGTAACGCTCCTGATGACCCTGACGGGATGTCCAGTCACCACTTGCACTGATCAGCTGATGCAGGTTGTCGTAGGCAAAGCTCTGGCTGGTTTCCCCGCCAAACAGGTTGCTGTCCAACGGCACGCTGGCTGCGTTGCTGACACCAAGAATGTTACTCATGGCGTCATACTGGTAGCTGTTGTCCTGGAAGGTGCGGTTGCTATTGGTCGCGGTCAGCGCATCCAGTCGGCGACGTTCCGCTTCATAGCTGTAGGTCATGACCGTGTCATTGCCGAACTGCATGTAGACACGTTGACCAAACTTGTCATATGTCAGCGCTTTGAGCGGCGCATAGGTGTATTCACCTTTGGTGCTGCTCATGGCTTTCATGCTGCCGCCACTGTCGTATTCGTGTACCAGTAACTCTCCATCTGGATACGTCAGTTCACGCAGGCGGTTCCAGCTGTCGTAGCGGTAGCTGGTCTGATACGTCTTGGGTGCACTGCCCGTCAGCGTGGTGACGGTACGCTTGGTGTTGATGATTTCACCCAGTGCACCGTACTTATAGTACTCGGTGCCCGAAGCATCACTCACACGGGACAAACGACCCGCGGTGTTATCGGCAGCACCCGGTTCACCGTAGTAGTAATTGACGTTGTTAACTGCATTGATTGGGTAAGTGATGCCTGCTAGACGCTCAAAGTCGTAGGCGTAGTTAATCGCCATGCTCTGTGCGCTTAGATTGGCCGTGATCTTCTGCACCACGTTACTGGCGTTGTCGTACACGCTTTCGGTCAGGCCCATATCTGGGCTGTCGATGTGAGTACGGCGGCCTGCCAGGTCGTAAATCACGCGGGTGACATTATTCAGATCATCCGTCACGCTCAGCAGTTCATTCACCGCGCTGTATTGGTAGCTGGTGAGAATGTTGGCGTGTCCACCAATCGGGTTGTGCTGCGCAACAGTCGTGATACGTCCACGCACATCTTTGTAGGTTTCAGACTCGTTGCCGTTGGCATCAATGCTTTGGTGCTCAAACTGCATCGCGCCGCTGCGGTCACTGCCAAAACCGTAGGCATTGGTCAGGGTGTTGCCATCCGGCAACGTTATCACCAACACACGGTTCAACACGTCGTAAGACTTACGGGTTGGGTTGACCGTGTCGTATTGACTGTTGAAGGTGCCCGGTGTGCCAACGGCTTCTTCAACGGGATACCACTGTGCAATATCGCGGCCAAAGGCATCGAAATGCACACGGCCAGACGCCACCATCATCGGCGTACCTTGTCCGGTCTGGCCGTTGTCGATCTCTATGTCTTTCTTGGTCTGGATAACACGCATCAGACCATCTACAAAGGTGACGGTATCGATGGTGTCAGACTTGCCTTCGTCGAAGTGCGCAGTGGTCGCATACGGCACCGTGGCATCAGGGAAGTAGGCGAAATCGATGGTTGTCACACCGTTTTCAATCTCATACGGGGCAGCAACCGTCTCGATACGGCCTTTGGCATCAAGAGTGAAATGGATCTTCTGTGCGTTGGTGTCGGTGTTGCTCAGTACCGTACCAAAGCGATAGTCATAGGTGCTGGATGAGGCATAACCGAAGCTGTCAGTCACGCTTGCCACATAGGTTTGCACCGCATCATCCATCACATAGCTCAGGACATAGCGCTCACCTTTGTAGTTTTCAGGGCGAGTGATGGTTTCAAGGTTACCGTAGATGTCGTAAGTGATATCGGTCTTCAGCGCGGTGGTTGCATCGGCGTAAACCCGCACCTGCTCCACACTGCCTTGCGCATTGATATCTGCTTCACGTTGACGAAGCTCATTGCCCGCTGCATCACGCAGCGCAATCGATCTCGGCGCAGACACAATCCAGTCGCTGACGATCTCGTGGTAAACCACGGTGGCTGTCCAATCGTCAGATGTCCCGACATCACCGTGATCGGTTTGCACCACCACGTTGCCGTAATCATCGTATTGGTAGTCGATGCGGGTTTGCTTCTCTGCGGTGTCTGTCCCTTCATAGAAGAAGGTTTCTGTCGTCACCAGTTGCGGGAAGGCAGAAGTAAAGTCGTTTTCTTTGCCTGCCACATCCAGAATCACACCACTGAACACGTCTTCGGTCTGGTAGCTGTTCACGGTTTCTGTGTAGGTGTTACCGCTACCTTCTTTCATCACGCTGTAGCGTGCCAGCCCTTTTTCGTAGTAGTTGTCGTTGATGTAATCCGTCGACACATAACGGTAGAGCGCATCACCGTTGGTGGTATCCAGCTCCAGCGTGGTGACATTGGCGAAGCCATAGAAATCACGTTCACGACGGTCGTGATAACCGTTCGAATACACGAAACGCTGTTTCATGGTGTCCGCACCGTCGCCAGCAAAGCCATCATTGGTGATTACATTGCTCAACACCCAGCGGTTTTGCGGCATATCGAAGGTATTACCTTCGCGGTGGTAATCAACAGTGAAACTTGCACCCAGCGGACGCTGAACCGATTTCAGCATGTTGGTGCGGCCAATCGTGCTCTTCTTCACACGAAGGTCGGTTTCAGCACCCGATTGCAGTACGTCAGGGTAGCCATCGCCGTTGACGTCGTTAATCGAATAATTTTCCTGCGATTCCCCATCCGATGAATACGCACCGGCATTCATACAAATCTTCATCACTAAGATTGGTGGCACTAAAGGAATACAGACAGTGAATGAACCATTGATAGAGGTAGATTCACTGCTACTGACCTGAAGCTCATTTGCGCCAGTCCAGTTCGTCCAACCAGCAAAACTGCCGCCTTTGTTGATACGAACCTGAATGTCTGAGCCGGTAAATTTGGCTTCATCCAGCAAACCATCGCCATTGACGTCATAGAGCGTATGCAGCTGATGAGTTTCACTGGAATTCTTGCTGATACCTACCTTGATACTGGAAGCACCAATATTGATACCTAAGCCACCACCTTCGGCTTCACTTTCCCCTTGTTTTATCTGAGCAAATCCCCAGTTTTCAGGTGCGGCAAATGCGTAACCGAGATTGATTTGCGCCGTACCGTTTTCGTACACACGGTCAGGCAAACCATCGGCATTGATGTCGCGCCAACTGACATTGGCATGGTCTTTGGTTTTACCACTGGTGCCAGAGATACCCGCGCCCGGCATAGAGGTATTGGCTTCAACAAATGCTTCTTTGAACGTTTTAGTTGTCTGGTTGTTAGCTGCACCACTGCTACCCATGCTGAAGTTGCCACCAAGCGTGACGCCTTGGTTTTCAGACTGCGAAGTACTTGGGTGACCTAATCCATTGTTTTTGGCACCCGATTCCAATGCACCCAACATGTCGGTGTACTGCACTTGTGATTGACCGATGATGTCCGGATAACGGTCACCGTTCATGTCGCTGAAATCAGTGAGAATGCGGATATCCTGATCGGTTTCACTGTAACTGCCACTCGCGCCAAAGCCGCCCACAGGCACACCACCACCAATGGAGTAACCGCTGTAGGAAAGCGTTGTCAGCTTGTTAATGGCGCGAATAGCCTGACTGCCATCAGTGCCGCTAGGAACCGCACCGGATGGGGCGTATTCATCCTCACCAAAACGGGAGCTCGACATCGTTGTTTCATCGAGCAGAGAAAGCTCGTCATAACCACGCCACGCATCAACCTGCGCGATCGGCAGCATCATGATGAAAATGCTATTGGTCGGATCGTAGGCGTTATCCGCCAGATTGTTCTGGTCAATATTGGTGAGATCTGGCGGCGAATTCAGCGCATCCGTCAGTGCATCATCCAGTTTCAGTTCAGACTCAATAATCGGCTGCTCGGCACGGGTGCCATTACCGTTATAAACAAACTGACCCCAGCCACGATATTCGGAGCCAAAAATGAAGGTGTAAGAGTAGGTGTAAACACCGGTATTCCACGCAGAAACCACACCTTGATTGTCAATTTCCACACCAGTATCCAGTGCCAGTAAATCCGCAATTGCTGGCGTGTCCGTGTGGTATTCGATGAACAGCACATCACCCATCAATACATCGAGTGAGATGTCCGTTGGCGCAGCACTCAAATTACCGTTTGTCACTTCAAACTTCTGTTTCGCCAGAAGCTCGTTTTCTTTTTTCACCGTAAAGGTGACAGTGCCGGATTCGGCGCCCAAAGGTGCAGTGATCATTGGCGTAATCAGCACTGTGCCGTCCACATCAGCCACCCAGCGCTGTGTTACACGGCTTGTTTCATTGAAGATGTTTAGCGACGCCACCGTTTTGAATGCGAGGACAGCTGAACCGTCCTGAATTTGATCGTTAGTGGTTGGATCATCGGCAGCAATGTAGGTCGCGACTGGCTCCCAATCAAAGCCCGCCCAATCCACATTGGTATCCGCGTCTATCTCAAAGCGGTAAGTATCACCCGCAGAAACATCTAACGTTAGGTTGATATTCTGTTGCGCCGCAGCAAGACCGTAGTTGGTTTCCCACACCGTCGCGTTTGTGGTGTTGGTACCATCAAAGGTCACTTTGGTGATTTTTGCAGTCACGTTATCGCTGGTAACAGGTTTGGTTAGCGTGCCGCTGATTTGAACGGTGCCATCAATGGGTACACCCAAGTCACCTCCCGCAAGCACATAGTCATCGGTTGCTGAAACACTGTATACAGGTAGGCCGTTGGCATCGGTTTCTGCCACTTTGTCGGTATAGGTAATGACAGGCGCCCACGAAACCTCATCGTAGTTACCGTCGAAAATCGACTGAACACGGAAGTAGAGGCGATCACCTTTATTGACACTCACTGCGTTCACACCGCTTGGTGTTTTTACGCTGTAGTCATCAGCATCGATGGTGGTTGCCCAAAGCTCAGAGGCCGCTTGTTGAATCGCGACACGAACACCGTCTGCTTGGGTATAAGTCTGACGATCAGCGCTGGTATCTTCCACCAGATTGACAGGGGCGTTGATACTGACAACACCGTCATAAGGCGCTTTCCACGTACGCACCGTATCGTGCAACGGGTTCTCAGCAATAAAGTTCGCCAGTTCATTCGGGTCGGTTTCAAACCAACCGTCAGTCACCAAAGTACCAGATTCATTGATCGGGTTTGGTGTGTTCGCGCTCGACAACACAAAGTGCGGTACCGTAGCATTGGTGCGTTGGTTATAAAGCACGCGACCATTCGCCACGATATCGGTCAGGCCATCGCCGTTAACATCACTGAAGTAGATGTCGTTGACGGTTGTGCCCCCGCCACTGGTAATCCCTAAATCGCCACTGAAGCTACATGCACCAAGAACAGCTTGGAAACCAGAATTCTTGTTCTTTCCTTTATCGTGATAGAAAGCATCAGCCGACCCTGTAAATGCTTGGAAAGAGGCAAAGCTCTCCCCTTCACTCGGGCCCGACAAATTCTTCTGATAACCAATCACGCCACCGCTGATCAATACCTTGTCTGCGAGGCCATCGCCATCAATGTCTGACATCGCAAGGATGCCGTCACTTTCCGACTTACTGAAACCACGCTGGAAGCCAATGGTCATCGACTTACAGGCCATGTTGCCGTCGAAAATACCAAAGCTGACACCAAAGTGGGCACCACTACTGTCAGACACAGTGCCACTCAAAGAACTTGCACCATTGCCTGCAAAAGAATCTGCCGCTGCGGTCGCAGCCAGGCGTTCAACCGTGGCTTCTGGAGAAAGATCCTGGCTGGCAAGTTGGGTGTCACTGCTTCGTGCAGACATGGCGGCGTTTGCCAGTTGCGCATTCAGCGCGTCGATATCGCCTGATGAGGTTTGGGTTGAACCGTCCGCTGAGGCAATCGGCAGAGACGAATCCACATCTGCCACCGGCGTAAAGCCAGAATTTGCCAACGTATTGTTGGTTGCAGGTTTCAGTGCGCCGAAGTCAATCGTATCGCCCGGCGAGGATTGCGAGCTGTCATAAAGGAAGTTACCCCACTGACGATAAAGCTGCTTGTTGGCATCATCACTATCGACATGCACACCTGCAGACGCATCCACGCCCAGTTCCACCACAGAAACGCTTGGCGTCCATGCGCTTAATACGGTTTGGTCAACATCCTGCGGGAGGTGGTATTCGAAATAGACGGGTTCGCCAGCGGTCACATCCAGCGCCACCGCATTAAAACTGTTGCCAGTGGAAAGATCCAAGGTTTCTTTTGCCAGCGTCTGGTTGTTGGCTTTTGCTGTAAAAGTCACGGTGCCAGAAGCTGGCAAACCTGCGGGCAAGTTAGGCTGGAGCGTCACACTGCCGCTTTCGCTCGCCACCACACTGCTTTCTACTGCGTAGCCATACAGCCCCATGTCAGGGTTTAGCGTGTAATCAAAGCGTGGCGTGCCATCGCTGAGGTAAAGCATGTCAGCGGTGATATCGCTGTCGTTAGCTGACACGTAATTGATGTTCAGCTCACCCGTCAACCCTGTCCAATCCACGTTGGTATCACTGCTGATCACCAAGCGCAGGTTATCGCTTGCGGTCACGGAAACGTTGCCGACAGCCATAGTGCTGGCAGTCAGGTTATCGCCCGCCGCATAGCTTTGCTGCCACACGACAGACTCGCTGCCGTTCGCGGCGGTTTTCACTACAGTTGCGGTGAGATTATCGGAAGTTGCTGGCTTAGTCAGCGTGCCACTGACCGCGACTGTGCCGCTAAATGGTGCGACTAACTGAGTGCTGTTTGAAGAAACAAAATCTGCAGACGATTGGTAAACATTGAGCCTCAATGCGTTGGCATCTAACTCGTCAGAAGCGCGATCGGTGTAGCGAATGTTTGGATCCCACACCACCTGATCGTTTGCGCCATCTTCCAGCGAGTTGACGCGGAACATCACCAGATCGCCTTCGTTAACCGCAATGGAATCTAGCGCTGTTGGGGATTTCGCGGTGTAGTCATTCGCCGCGATTTGCGTAGCCCAAAGCTCGCTGTTTTGATGCTGAACCGAGACGCGAACACCGTCGCTTCCGCTGTAGTCACCTGAGCCTGCGACTAAAGAAACTGGCGCATCAACCTTCACGGTACCTGTGAATGGCGCTTTCCAAACACGCACGCTATCGAGGTTGGCAAAGGCATCAGCCGCATTGCTGCTGTCGGTGAACACAAAGCCGTTTTGCGCATCACCAGAGCCAAGGAAAATCTTATCGAGGTAAACCAGATCGGCAATGCCATCGCCGTTAACGTCAGTCACTGACAGGCGCGCATTCTGGCCTGCAATCATCTCTGGCGATGCTTTACAGTCGCCGCTTGCGGTGTAGAACGCTTCCTGTGCTGATACCATCAACTGTGCTGCACCATAGCTGACAGAACCGTCAGAACTCACAGTCACTGCGCGGTAGCTGATGCCATCGGAATCCACGCTCAGTTTATCAACAAGGCCATCACCGTTGATGTCCGCCATTGCCAGCAGCGTGGGTGCCGTGTTCACGTAACACGCCTCTGTGCCATCTGCATTCAGCGTCGTTGGCGACGATGTTATTTCAGTTTCGCTTGTACCTAAGTCAGCTTGTTGCAAGCGGGTTGATTCGACGGTGCGGGTACTTAGGCCATCTGCCATGTCGTACGCATCACTCATGGTCCACGTCTGCGTATCCGTAAATGGCTGATAATTGCCATTGGCGTCACGCACATCGTCGTAGTAGCTCAGTGAGTGGGTATTGAACAACTGTCCGTTGGCATCAAATTGTTGAATAGAAGCCAGCAGGGTTTTGTGGAATGCACCCTCGGCGTAGTTAAACGCGTAGGAACGAACAGACTGCCCTTGGAAGCTGACATCAATTTTGCGTAGAAGGTCAGCGGTGACACGTTTAAAGCCAGTACGTGCGTCGATCATCACGTCCTGACGACGTACCTCAGAAAGATCGCTGTCGCGGGTAAAGTTGACAGAATAAGCCCCTGCCGCGCTGTTAAATCCGGTGTAGTTGATGGACTTGATATAGAGTTGCTGACCCTGAACATCGCCTTCGCCATTACCAATACCGGCATCGAACACTTTTTCGTAGTTGTAGGTAACGGTATTGCCATAGGTGTCGATGGTTTTCACCAGCGCCCAATCAGAAATATTGTCGTCGGCTGTTGCCAGTGTGGCGGCCGTTAGCATGCTGGTACCGTCGCCACCGAAGAAGTGACGAGTACCGTTCTTGTTGGTCACTTCCCACCAGTAATTGGTCGGGCTTGTTCCGTGACGGATAATGCGGTTGAAGCTTCCTTCCACGCGCGGGTAAAAGCGTTTCTCGCTAGTACGGGCAACGGGCGTTGCACGGTGTGAAACAGGGGCTAACTGCTGCCCAGCAAACAAATACGTTTCGGTTTCGGTTGCGCTATCGTAGCGCGGCACACCCCAACGGGTATCAAGAGAAACCGTGGGTAGGCTAAGGTTCCAGCCCATGCCCATCCAGCCGTTGCCTGCTGCTGAGCTATAGCTCACCTGCAGTTGTGGCGACATACCTTGACGGCCACCCGGCAGTTCTATCGGGTAACCGGTACGGGCGTCACCCATGGCATTGGCTTTGGGTGCCTGAATCAGATTGATCGACGCACCAGGGTTCGCCGCTTTCATATCTTTGAGTTGGGTGGTGCCAAACGCCTGAGTTTCCGGTGAATCCGGTGTTTGGATAACGGCGTTAATCATGTCGGTGAAATGATCGGTTTTCGAAACGATCACGCCATCTTTCGTGACCACATCCGCACGCGCAAGCTGAACCCAGCGATTGGTTTCTTCGTCATAGAAAAAGGTATGAACATCTTTTTCTGAGTACCCTTCAGGGATCTTGTTCTTGTCATACGCAAGAGAAAGGTCATTCTCTTGATTGAACTTAATGCCATGAGGCAGAAAGCGATACGCCGCCACATCGCCATGGGTGACATTCACCATGCCTTGGTCAAGCGCCGGAATATCCCGCTCTTCCAGTGTGAAGACTTCAATATCACGCTCCGCTGACAGCGAAGTTTTCAGTACATTGAGTGACGCATCTTCGAAGCCGACAATGGTGTCAGTTTCTGTGGTCGCAAGGTGTCGGGCGTAACCGCGCTCTGGCAAGGCATTATCACCTTGCAGCGCTTTCACGCCAGCCGCAGTGATCATCACACCCTTGGCGCTTGCACGTTCTTTTGGTGCAAAAGTCAGTGTTTGGCTGAGCGTTTTTCCGTTTTCCAATACGGCTTCGATGTGAATCGCGTCCCCTTCAACAGGCACTAGCGTTTCAAAGTTGCCATCAACGGTCTGCACCACGGTGTTGCCAATTTGGAAAGTGACAGCGTCATTGCCGTCGCCTTGCACAAACCCGCGCACATAGGCATGGTCTTGATAACGTAAATCTGTTTGCGGCTCAAACACCACCAAAGCCGGAGAAGTCAGTAAAGACGATGCATTGACGGCGGCATGATTCAACGCAAAAGAAAGTCGAAGATTTTCAACCTGATACTTCAAGTGAGAATCGGATGATGCAAACGGATTAAATCGAATAAGGTTATTACCCGCCACCAGCGCATCAAGATTAATTGGTTCACTAACAGACGTTGCCAACTCCCCATTTTCAGCCTGAATAATCAAGCCACCCTGCGAGAAACTGCTATTGATTGCGCGCACAACACTTGCTGCGCCAGACAAGCCTTTCACGTCATAATGCAACGTGGCAGACTTCAACTGCTCTGGGCGATAAGGCAGGCTGATATTGAATTGGTTGTCATGCTTGGCATCGCGATATTTACCCGGTGCCGCACCGAGTAAGGCCTTCTCACTTTCCGAAGAAACATGTGTCGCTTCTATCGCAACCTCAATAGGCGCAGTGAGTAAATAGCTAGGTAATGTTGTCGCATCATCCGCGTTGATTTTGATCTCAGACAGCGCTTTAGGATGGTCACTCAGGGGTATAAGTTGAATGCGCACCGCACCCGTGACAATGGGAGATTCTAGGGAAAGCGTATTCCATTGTTGTTGAGGTAATGACTGCAATGAAATCGACGTCCATGCATCCACTTCCGTCCAAAGGTTATTAACTTTTTGCTCCACCGAAATTAGGTAGTCTGCATTTCCATAAATCTGAAAATCAGAAACAGACTTTAGAGCATCGAAATATCGCTCAACCAACAATGATGCCTGTCGCGAAAAACCCTGATTAACATTGCCATCAAACAAACTGGCTTGCCCTGGATAAGCATCCTCAAACGCTCTCTGACTCTCCATCTTTTCTAATGATGAAATATCAAAATAACTTGGCATTACTTTATTAATATTTCCAGAACTAGAAAGAAGTGCAACATTATGAATAGCAAGCGCACTGCTTGAGAAAATCAACGAACTAATAACAATAGAAGCAACCACCGCAGAGAAACGGTTTGTAAAGCGGTCCATAGCCAACCTACCCTTTTAGAAGTATTGTTATTTATTTAATTTATTCAAAAAGTTATGCGCGACCAATTGACAAACTCAGTTTCAATGCTGTTAATGCGTGATAGCAAATAATTAATGCACTCACAATAAACCACTTAAATAATATGGTTTTACTTAACCACTATTTACCCGCCAGCATTACAAACATTCAAAACAAAGAAGCCAACCAATACTCATAACTTTTAAACTACAAATACACTCCCAGAAATATAGAGAAATAAAAAGCATTAGAACGAACCAAAATAACGCCAACTTTTCATTGGTCTTATAAAAGATTCACCACGTCTACCTTTCAATACACGCGAAAAATTAATATTGAACAAATATAAAGAAAACCAATAAAGAACAATGGCGATATAGCCATACACCTAAATCAACCCCATACTTCGACCTAACACTTCCTAATACTTTATATTTAAAAAATAGTGAAAAATGCATCTTACAAACCCAACTCACAATTAATAAATAATGAGAGACACCCACACAGTGGAGATAACTGCTCCAAATAAGAAACAGCGAAATTAAATGGTGGAGCCAATAACGTAGAAGAAGCAGCGCCACCGTCACACGAAGATGAAGATGACCAGGAATAGGAATAGGAAGATAAAGAGAAACACGATGAGTAGATCGTACCCACCTTAAGCATGAACACCACAGAGACGGGCGAAAACAATCGCATTCGGGTCAGTGCCCCCTCGTTCGCACTGAGGGCGTCAGACATTTTCAGCAGAAAGAAGATGAAATATATCGGCTTTTCTACTATCATCCTGCCGCCTGAGCGCAAGCGTTTGCTTCTTTCTTACAATCCTTGCTTGCAGGCGCCAATCCGATATTTTTTCTATGGAGGGACGCCTTAAATGACCACACTAACTATTACTCGCCCAGACGACTGGCACGTTCATCTTCGTGATGGTGAAGTCCTTACCCATACTGTTCAAGACATCAGCCGTTACAACGGTCGCGCACTTATCATGCCAAACACGGTTCCACCCGTGACCAACACTGAAATGGCCATTGCCTACCGTGAGCGCATCATGGCAGAGAAGCCATCTGCACAATTCGAACCGTTGATGGCGCTATACCTCACCGACAACACCACACCAGAAGAAATCAAAAAAGCCAAACAATCTGGTACCGTTGTTGCAGCTAAGCTCTACCCTGCTGGCGCAACCACCAACTCTGATTCGGGTGTAACGTCTGCACGTAATATCTATCCGGTACTTGAAGCCATGCAGGAAGTGGGCATGTTGCTACTGGTTCACGGTGAAGTCACTTCCCATGATGTTGATATCTTTGACCGTGAGAAAGAATTCCTAGATACCGTGTTAGCGCCAATCGTTAACGATTTTCCAGAGCTGAAAATTGTTCTTGAGCACATCACAACCGCTGACGCAGCTACCTTTGTGAAAAATGCCAACGAGAACGTAGCAGCCACCATTACTGCTCACCACCTCATGTACAACCGCAACCACATGCTGGTTGGTGGCATTAAGCCGCACTTCTACTGCCTGCCAATTTTGAAGCGCAACACGCATCAAAAAGCATTGGTTGAAGCAGCAACGAGCGGTAGCAAAAAGTTCTTCCTAGGCACTGATTCGGCACCGCATGCGAAAGGTGCAAAGGAATCGGCTTGTGGTTGTGCGGGTTCATACACGGCACACGCCGCGCTTGAGCTTTACGCAGAAGTGTTCGAGCAAGAAGGCAAACTGGAAAACCTCGAAGCGTTCGCAAGTTTCAATGGCCCAGATTTCTACGGCATGCCACGCAACAGCGATACCGTTACCCTCACCAAAGAAGAGTGGGCAGTACCAGCAACCATGCCATTTGGTTCTGATGTTGTTGTGCCAATTCGCGCCGGTGAAAACATCACCTGGACAGTAAAGTAAACGCGAATAGCGAATAGCGAATAGCGAATAGCGAATAGCGAATATAATAAAGGCCTAACCACCATGTGGTTAGGCCTTTTTGTTATCACCGAACGGCAAGCCTTATCAGCGCGGTCGAACGCGAAATTACAACACTCTTAGACTTTTCACGCGCAAGGTGCTTGTTTCGCCCGTTTCAAAGTTAAGTTTTGGCGAGAGGTAAATGTCTTTTACATTGCTGAGATTGAGTGCGATTTTCTTCGTGCTTTCAGGTGCCCAACTTGGTTGTGCAAAATCGCTGGTATCCAGTTTAACGGTTATCCACTCATCAGACGCAGGGATCACAGTTTGGTAGTGCGCGTAGGAACCATCACCGCTTGAACCGAAATCAGACTGGTTAAACTTAACTGAAACGTCTGCACCAGAACGGTAAGTGATCTCAACAAAAGACACGCCAGTTAGCGCAGTATCCGTCGCGCAAACCAACTCGACAAACGGCCAGTTTTTACCTTCCTGCTTTTTGTATAAGGTGAACTCAACATTGATTTCATCATTTTGAACCAATGGGCTGTTCGCTTTAAAGCTAGAACCAAAGTTATCTGTCGCTGCTTTCCAATTCGCCGTATGCAGTAAGTTAACGCCCTTAATCTCGTCAGCCGCTTGAGCGATAGGCATCGCTAAACTGCCGAAAATAAGCGCACCAAATAGAAAGAGTTTACGAGAAGTGAGTGTCATTTTGTCAGAAACCTTATGTGAAGAGTGGTTTCTTCAGTATCGGTTTACCGAAATAAGTTGTCTTTAAACAATCAGTTGAACTACGACACAGGTCATTTGGCGGAGGTTTTGGTGAGTGGATTTGCGAGTGGCAACAAGTGTCATACGAACTTTTCGATTGAGTACGTTTCAAGCCCCTCAACGTCGGCATACAACCTTGTTTCAGTCTCCAACTGCATACCCAGCTTTTTAATAATAACTAACGACGGAATGTTTTCTCTTAGCGCGACACCATAAATCTTTGAGAGATCGCGGCTTTTAAACGTTTCGGTTAAAACAGCCTTCGCCGACTCAAGAACAAAACCACTACCTTGATACTCAGGGAGCAGCGCATAGCGAATGTCACTATGTATTGGGTTTTCACAGTGCTCTACACCAACGTAACCCATTTTGACCGCCGGGTTGGACTTCAAACAAATCACGTACGACCCGAAGCCATGCTCCCAATGCTTTATGCGGTTTTGGACATGAAGCCTGATTTCATCATGCGTGTATGCCGCCCCTTTTGGAAGGTACTTAGTGAGATCGTCACAGCTCAATATTTGTGAATAGATATCAATGTCGTCTTCACAGATAGGCTTAAGGATTAGGTTTTTTGTTGTGATCATGGATTGCTCCATTCGATTGAAGTTAGCATGGCGGTCATTTAGTAGCCAAAACAGGTTAATTGTGGTTCGGGCGTTAGAACGGCACGTCGTCACCTTGTTTAACCAGCAGCTTGAGTTCGCCGGTTTCATGGTGGGGCAAGGTGCGGTGTTGATTAGGTGGTAGGTCGTTAAACACCGTGGCGAGTATTTGCAATATGTCGCCATGCGCCACCAGCAGGATCACTTCACCTTGATATTTCACTTCGAGCGCATTGATCAAGTTCAGTGTGCGTGCTCTAACTTGTGCGGTGCTTTCTACGCCGTTTTCATTGTTGTCCGCCGTGAGTGCATCTTTCGCCCACACTTGTTCATAGGCGGCGGAGGTCTTACCTTCCCATTCACCAAAGTAGCGCTCACGTAACCGAATGTCATATTTCGGTTCAGACATGTTTAGCGCATCAGCAACAATGGCGGCAGTTTCCTTAGTGCGCTTGAAATCCGATGCGAATATATGAGTGATGGGCGCACCTTGGTATTGCGCTGCGGCGGTTTTGGCTTGCTGCTCACCTAATGGCGACAGCCCATATTGCTCACAACCAATGGCGGGGTCACTCACCACAATGTCTGCCACATTCGCTTGGCTTTGTCCGTGTCGCATTACCAAATAGGTATTGTTGAATACCGTCATCACGATTCCTTTTTTATTGTGCTCATGCTGCCCTTTGCAAAAGGCAGCACAAGGCTAAATCAGTCGAGCCAACTTATCTATCGCTATTGCTGAGACTCCCAGCGCACCAATTCTTCATCTGACTGAAACCAGAGTTTCACATTCGCTTGCTAACAATACGCACCAGCAACACCGAAATGACCATTTGCTCATTATTGCAGGATTCCCTCACCTAAATGAGCACTTGACCATAAATATGCTCATTAATGAGCGATTGGTCAATAATTGATCTTTTTTATATTCAAATGCTCAAAAAATGTTGGCGTAATGTTAAATCTATCACTACGGTGGTTGAAGTGGCGTTGAGTGAAATAGGGAGAAACACGTCGTATGACTCTAGATTCAAAGCTCAAATCTAAAACCGAGATTCGCCGTGAACTCATCATCGAAATGACCCAAGCCAAGGGAAATGTGTCGGTGGAAATGCTCACCGAATTTCTGGGTGTGTCTGCGCAAACAGTGCGTCGAGACATTAACCAGCTTTGCGGTGATAACCTCCTTCGCCGACGCCATGGCGGTGTAGAAAGTTTTGAGCGTCAACTCAATGACCCCTATCAACAGCGAGCAGTCACCAATTCAGAAGCGAAACATGCTATTGCGCGTGCCGTTGCTGATCTTATCCCTGACGGTTCCACGGTATTTATTTCGATTGGTTCTACACCTGCGATTGTGGCTGAAGCGCTCTCCAAAAAGACCGAACTCACGGTGATGACCAACAACCTAAATGCCGCCATGACACTAAGCAACGAACCGTCTAACCGCATCATTATTCCCGGTGGCGAAGTGCGAATGCCTGACCGCGATATTTTAGGTGATGGCGTGTTGGAGTTCTTCAATAGCTACCGGGCAGAGTTTGGCATTTTTGGGGTAGCTGGCGTTTCGGAAGATGGCGGCATGTTGGATTTTCACGCGTCTGAAGTGCGCGTTCGCGAAGCCATTCGCACCCATTGCAAAACCTCAGTATTGGTGATGGACAGCACCAAACTCACACGCACCGCCCCCGCCGTGGGTGGCAGTATTTTCGATGTTGACCAGATCATCATGGATCAGCATCCCGGTGATGATTTCTCTGCGCTCAGCGAGCGTGTTGGAGATCGTCTGAAGTTAGTTGGAGGCGAGATTTAATGAACGCAGCGCCATTTGTGATTTTCGACAATATTGGTAAGCGCTGGAACGGCCAGTTGGGCGTCGAAAACATTTCGATGGAAATCCCTGAAGGGTCATTTGTAGCATTACTCGGGCCGTCAGGTTGCGGAAAATCAACCACCTTGCGCTTACTGGCAGGGCTTGAAATTCCCGATGAAGGTGAGATTCATATTGATGGTCTTGATGTGACAGAGCTAGCGCCGTCAGCAAGAAACCTGTCAATGGTGTTTCAATCTTATGCGCTGTTCCCTCACCTCTCGGTGGCAGAGAACGTGATGTTCGGCATGAAGGTACGCAAAGTCCCGACGCAAGAGCGTTTAGAGAAGCTAAAAGACGCTCTCGAAATCACGGGCTTGCTGGGCTACGAAGACAGAAAGCCCGGTGAACTCTCTGGGGGTCAACGTCAGCGCGTGGCATTGGCGCGTGCCATCGTGGCACGTCAGCCTCTGTGTTTGATGGATGAACCCCTTTCGAATCTTGATGCCAAGCTGCGCCATTCGGTGCGTAAAGACATCAAGAAACTGCAACGCGACCTCGGCATGACAGTGGTGTATGTCACCCACGATCAAACCGAAGCCATGAGCATGGCAGACATCATCATTTTGATGAAAGACGGTCACATCATGCAAACCGGTTCGCCGCGAGAACTCTATAACCAACCACAAAATACATTCGCTGCTGAGTTTATCGGTGCTCCACCTATGGCGCTGATCAAAGGCGGCGTGATTTCTGGCAGTGACCATGCCACCAAGGTTGGCCTAAGAACAGAAAACGTGCGTGTCGTAGAAGCTGGCCAAGGTCGCTTAACCTGCAAAGTGGCAGAAAGTGAATACCTTGGCGAAGAAACCCACGTGCTGTTGGAACACCCAGATGCGAAAGGTCTGGTGGTGAAAATGCAAGGTTACACGTCATTAACCGAAGGCAGCGTCGTCGACATTACATTTGACGATTCCGTACTGCACTACTTTGATGACAAAGGTAACCGAATGTCTTAGCAAAGCATGCTGAGCCGCTGTTCCCGCTTCGCTGTTCACCAAGTGTCGATGGCGATTTGGGAATCTAACTTGAGATTAATGTTCAACAAAATCAATGGTGAAACTATGAAGTTCTCTACGTTATTCAGTTGTGCCTTTGCGGGTACTTTTGCTTTAGCCACACACTCTGCCGCAGCGGTCACCGAGCTCAATATGTACTACCCCATTGCGGTAGGCGGCTCGCTCACTAAAGTGGTCGATCAGTTAGTGGATGACTTTGAAGCTCAAAACCCTGACATCAAAGTGAATGCGATTTACTCGGGTAACTATGATGACACCCGCGTTCGTGCGCTATCTGCACTTAACTCTGGCGAACCTGCACAATTGGCAGTGATGTTCTCCATTGATGTGTATGACTTGATTGACCAAGAAATCATTTCACCGTTTGATGAGGTGATTGATGGCGACGCTGACAAAGCATGGCTGGAAGGCTTCTACCCTGCTCTGATGGAAAACGGTCAAGCCGAAGGCCAAACGTGGGGCATTCCGTTCCAACGTTCTACCATTGTTGCCTACTACAACAAAGACATGTTTAGAGCCGCAGGTCTTGACCCAGAAAAGCCGCCAACAACATGGGCTGAATTGGTCGAGATGGGCAAAAAACTCACCAACGATGATACCTACGGCATCATGATCCCATCCACAGGCTACCCATACTGGATGTTCCAAGCCTTGGCGATTCAGAACGGCAAAAAGCTGATGTCTGATGATGGCTTGACCACGTATTTTGATGACAAAGACGTCGTTGATACGCTGAAATTCTGGCAGTCGCTGTCTCAAGAGCACGGCGTGATGCCAACTGGCACTGTGGAATGGGGCACGTTACGTCAGGCATTCCTTGAAGGAAATACCGCAATGATGTGGCACTCGACAGGCAATCTCACCGCAGTGAAGAATGCTGCGAAGTTTGATTTTGGTGTCGCGATGTTGCCAGGTAATGTGCGTCTTGGCTCACCAACGGGCGGCGGTAACTTCTACATTTTCAAAGACACGTCTGACAAAGAAAAATCCGCGTCACTCAAACTCATCAAATACATGACAGCCCCAGAGCAAGCAGCGAAATGGTCTATTGCGACAGGTTACATGGGCGTGTCTAAAGACGCGTATGAAACGGAAGCACTGCAAAACTACACCGTTGAATTCCCACCAGCATTGGTTGCTCGTAACCAATTGGAACATGCTGTCGCTGAGTTTTCGACGTATGAAACAGCACGTGTTCGTGAAGGCTTGAACAATGCCATTCAGTCCGCACTGACCGGAACCAAAACACCGGAAGATGCATTGGGCGAAGCGCAAAATTCAGCGGTACGTTTGCTGCGTAACTATCAATAGCTGTTAGTCAATAGTTGTTAGTTAACACGCAGTAATCAAAAGCAGTAAGCCTTAACTCAACATAAGCAATATGTACTCCCCCCACCGCATGAGTGGTGGGGGTTCGTTTCCCATACCGAGCAGTATTATGAATCATTACGCGGAAATGGAACGTCGTCGGCAACACCTATACGGGTGGTTTCTCCTCACGCCTGCGGCGATTCTATTAACACTGTTTGCGTTTTATCCCTCGTTGGCGACCTTCTGGGAAAGTTTGTTTTCTAAAGGTACACGACGCAGACCCACGGAGTTCGTCGGCTTAGAGAACTATACGGATCTGTTTAACGATCCTACGTTCTGGATTGTGGTGAAGAACAATCTATTTTACGCCGCCATGACAATTCCAATCTCCATCGCCATTGCGCTGATCATGGCGCTGTGGGCCAACTCGAAGATCTCTGGCAAAGGCTTTGTGCGAACGGCGTATTTCACGCCAACCGTCTTGCCTATGATTGCCGCCGCTAACCTATGGCTGTTTTTCTACACACCCGATCTTGGGGTGCTCGATCAAATTGGTGCGCTGTTTGGCTTTGAATCGGTCAACTGGCTAGGACGCCCTGAAACTGCCTTGTGGGCAGTGATCATTGTGACCATCTGGAAAGAAGCTGGTTTCTTCATGATTTTCTATCTGGCGGCGTTGCAGACCATACCGGCGGACTACAAAGAAGCCGCCGATATTGAAGGCACTGGCCGTTGGACATATACGCGTCGCATCGTGCTACCACTGCTGATGCCAACCACTTTGTTCATTACCGTGAATGCGATGATCAACTCAGTTAAATTGATTGACCACTTGTTCATACTGACCAAAGGCGGGCCGTCAGACGCATCCAAACTCATTCTTTACTACATCTGGGAAATGGCGTTCGCCTTCTTTGATGCGCCACATGCCGCCGCCATGACAGTGTTAGTGCTGTTAGTGCTGGGTATCGCTGCCGCCGTCCAGTTCATGTACCTAGATAAAAGGACGCATTACCAATGAAACCTGTATTTTCAATCAAGAGTATTGAGAAATACCTTGATTCGTTTGGTGCAACGCTACTTGCGGTTATCTGGATTTCGCCTTTGTTCTTCGCGTTTTGGGCTGCTTTTCACACCACGTCTGATGCGGTGAACTTCAATCTATTGTCTGCATGGACATTAGATAACTTCAGGGTGGCATGGGAGGGTGCGCCTTGGATTAAATACTTCATCAACACCTTCTTTTTGGTCACCATTGTGTTGATTGGGCAGTTTGTGATTACCACGCTAGCGGGATTTGCGTTTGCGCAGGTCTCGTTTCCCGGCAAAGATTTTGTGTTCATTCTGGTGTTACTTCAGTTGTTCATTTTGCCGGAAGTGCTGATTGTCGAAAACTACGCCGTCACATCCAAGCTCGGTTTGTTCGACACCATACTGGGTGTGGGCATGCCTTATATGGCGAGCGCATTCGGGATATTCCTGATGCGACAATCCTTCAAATCTGTGCCGTATGAATTGCATGAAGCCGCCAGTGTAGAAGGTTGCTCACTGTTCGGGATCTTGATGAAGGTGTATGTGCCATTAGCAAAACCGACATATTTGGCTTACGCACTGGTCTCTGTCTCCACGCACTGGAATAACTTCCTCTGGCCGTTGATCGTCACCAATTCAGACGACACTCGCCCATTAACTGTGGGTTTGTCGATTTTCGGCGCTCCAGAGAATGGCGTTGATATTTCGGTCATATCGGCTGCGACCATGATGTCCGTTGCACCATTGCTCATCGCGTTTTTGATTTTCCAACGTCAATTTGTGCAAGCATTCTTGCGTGCAGGCATTAAATAGGCGAACAGAGAAATAGGAGCAAGCCAAGGTGACTCGAATTATTCAGATCACAGACATTCACCTGACCGTACCGCCGCACAAGGTGTCCGGTCAGTTGAATACTCACGCGCTGTTCGAGAAAGCTATCGACAAAATTGAGCAAGATTTGCCGCTTTTCGGTGATATTGACGCCATTATCGCGACAGGAGACATCACGGATCATGGCGACGTAGAAAGCTATGAGTTGTTTAAAACTCAGATTTCTCGTTTAAATATCCCTTATTTGGTGATCCCCGGAAATCACGATTCCCGAGAGGCCATGTTAACGAGTTTTCCTGAACTGTCGGCAAGTTCAACGAACGGTGAAATCAATTGGGTAAGAAGTTTTTCTGCATTTGATGTGATTGGATTAGATACCGTCATCCCACATCAAGGTGCAGGAGCCTTGTCTCCCTCAACACTGCAATTTCTCGCGCAGGCGTTAGCGGAGAACCCCGACAAACCCGCGTTGATCGCGATGCATCATCCCCCGTTTGAATCAGGTATTTGCTTCATGGATAACATTGGCTTGAACGGCGCGGATGAAATGGAAACGCTGTTGAAGCTAACAACACGAGAAGTACGTGTGATATGTGGACATTTGCATAACAGTATTGTCTGTAGCATGGGTAATGCAACGGTGTTGTCATCCCCCGCTGTCGCCAGTAGTTTCATGACCGATCATCGTCCTAACGCACCGGTCGGTTTTACTCAAAAACCTGGTGGCTACATGCTCCACGAATGGAATAACGGCTTTCGCAGCAGCTATCTTTCGCTGTCACCGAATGGGGATTTGTATCCGTTTTGAGGTAACAAGCGGTAATTCGGAAACCAAAAAACGACGCTACTGGCGTCGTTTCTTTTCCATTGCGCTTTGATGAGGAGCCTAACCTGACCGCCACGATCGAACTGGTGTTAGCTGTTGCTGTTGCAGTTGCAGTTGCAGTTAGAAGCTGGTACTAGGTGTCATCATCAACTCAAAGAATCAGCCCTGCTTGGCCTCGAAGGTTATAGAGGATGGTTTCCGCCACATCATCATCACCGCTGTGAAGGCGGGAGAACAGTTCACTTAGCAACACTGCCGTAAAATACTCTTCGTTCGCTGGCTCAATGTCGGACAAGGTTAAATCCGAGCTCTCTAGCTCAGCTTTCGCGGCACTGACTCGCTGATGGATAATCGCCTTCACGTCGTTGAGCATCTGTTCTTGCTGCAATTCGAGGATCTCTGAAATCTTGCCAAGCTCAGCTTCACTCAGTTCTTGTTCATCTCTCATGGCGAATCCTCTTATTCGTTAGACCGTTTTAATGCTAAATCCCACTTGCTCTGGAGATGCTCCATCGCTTCTTGGCGACTATATCGGTTTTCTTTGCGCTGAAAATGCAGTCAGACTCTAGCATCTGCTTCACTAGATAGGTTACATCATCTTCAACCTGCATGGATTATTGTTCATGGTTGTCAGCAAATGACACACTGCTCATCATCAACATGCCAGCTATAACTCACCTGATAGATATTTGCCCACGTAGGTTGAACACGCGGCGAAATACATCGGCCTCTAATCCTCACAAATCTCTATCAATCAACTCTCAATGCACTCTCAATACCTCATAAAATCTCTCAATATCTGAACAATTCAAAATTCGCGTCATCTTTTCGAATCCCATCCGTTCTTTTTATGTTCAATGCATAGAAGATGATGGGAAGCAATTCATGATGAAACTCGGTTTAGCGCCAATGTCTGGACTTACCTTGTTGGTGCTATCAATGAATGTCGTCGCCAACGACAAATACGACGACTACGGCTTTGTCGGTGGCAGTGTTACGGTGGGAGAGTCCGTTTTTTCCAATGACGGGTCAAAAGGCGGTGTAGAACCCAATATTTTCTACAACGGTGAATATGGGTTTATTGATGGCAGTTTGTTGAATTATTCCGTGTTGCCTTGGGTTGGTATTTCAGGTCAGTGGCGATTTGCCGAAGTCTCTGATGATTTCGATGATATTCCAAATGGCATTAACGATCGCGACGGTAACGGCGAATTAGGCGTCACCATAGGCACTGTCGGCGCTCGGCTAACCTACCTGCATGATGTTACCGACGAGCATAGTGGCTTCGAAGTGCAACTGCATTTAGGACGAGCGTTCGATACCCCTTTTGACAATTTCACCCTTTCTCCGTATGTCGAGGTGGATTATCGCGACGCCAAATTATCGAATCATTTATACAGTGTGTCAGCCAATGAAAGCCGAACATCCGGTCTTGCTGACTTCGAAGCAGACAGCACTTGGGTCTACAAGTCTGGATTGATCGGTATCTACGACTTCTCTGATGAATTTATCGGCTTGTCCAAATTAGAGCTCGAACACCACGACAGTGAAAGCCCGCTGGTACAGCAAGATCTCGGCTGGCAATTCAGCATTGGCGCGGCGTATAAGTTTTAGCAAAAGACTTCTTTTTCTATTCAGGCTCTCTTTTATGAACCCTGCTATGTTATTTAAATGTAGCTAAAGCACGTTTTTGACAAACGGTATGTGAAAGAATCCTCACTCTGAGGCTAATTTTAGAGGTCTAAGTCATGGAAGAAAAATGCGTATCTAAATCTATCCAAATCATCGGCGTGCCAGTGGATTTGGGTGCTTCACGCAGAGGCACTGATGGGGGTGTTTCAGCCGTTCGTATCGCGGGACTAGGTGAGCAGCTCAAGAAGATGGGTTTTCACATCTCGCAAGAAGTCGATATAAATGTACCTTCCCAAGAATCTCGTCCTGCAGAAACGGGCGGCAACATGCGGTTTCGAAATGAAATCCTGCAAGTTTGTCGCGATCTTGCCATCGCAACCAATAATGCGCTCACCAACGGCGACATTCCTTTGGTGGTGGGTGGCGACCACTCTATCGCGATGGGATCCATCTCTGGCATCGCGGACTTTTACCAAAAGAAAAACCAAAACATCGGCTTGGTTTGGTTTGATGCACACGCCGACATGAACATTCCCGGTATTTCTCCTTCTGGCAATGTTCACGGTATGCCGCTTTCACACTTACTGGGCTATGGAGACAAAGACTTCACTAGCATCATGAGCGAAAACCCTAAGATAAAGCCTGAAAACGTGGCACTTGTAGGGGTCAGAGACATTGATGAGAAAGAAAGAGAGCTCATCAAACAATCCGGCGTGAAGGTTTATAGCATGCGTGATATCGACGAATTAGGCATGAGTCGAGTCAGTGATGAAATCATCGAGATTGTCACCAAAGACACGGTCGGTTTCCACGTGAGCTTTGATGTGGATGGGTGTGACCCTGAGTTCATCCCAGGATCTGGCACGCTCGTTCCCGGCGGCGTCACCTATCGTGAAGCGCATTTGCTGTTGGAGAAATGTGCCGAAACCAACCTAATTACTTCCGTGGATCTTGTCGAGCTCAATCCCTTCCTAGATAAAGGAAACATCTCTGCAGAACGTGCGGTCTCTTTGATGCTGAGTGCGTTTGGAAGAAGTGTTATCTAGTCCTAAAACAACAGCGCGAGGATAACCCTCGTGCTGATTTCAATTGCACACTTAACCTTTCACTCTTTCTACAATGTGTTCCGCCAGTATCTGGGAAGCATCGAGCTTAGGCAGTCCGGTTTTCAATTTTCCCGCAATCACGGATAATTCCGTGCAGGCAATAAGTAAACAGGCCGCGCCCTGATCTTCTAAATCTTCTGCCGCTAAGTTGAACGCATCTGTCATTTCCTTGGTATGCGTATTCGCTTTCACGGCGCGAATAAGCGCCATGAGCGCCTCTTGTCGATCATTGTCAGGAAACACAGTATCAACACCCCAAGCGGCAAATGCTGGTGCATAGAGTTGGGTGATTTGTAAGGCACTTGAACCCAATATCCCCACCCTCTTGAAATCTGGGTAAAGTCGATGAATCTTTTCAGCAGACAGTTCCAAAATATTAAGCACTGGCACTGACACCGCTTGCGACACCTCACCATAAAACATATGAGCGGTATTACAGGGGATCACCAAAATGTCGGCGCCACCGCCCTCCAATCCAAGCGCCATTTTCACCATGTGAGGTGCGGGGGATTTCCCCTTATTTTCAATAAGATATTGAATGCGAGAAGGTGTTTTGGGGTCGTTATCAACCAGCAGACGTATGTGGTCTGCATCATCATTCGCGGGCGTCGCTTTGATTATACGACGCATCAAATCAACCGTGGCTTCTGGACCCATACCGCCTAGGATCCCTACGGTCATTTCCTTACTGCTCACTACCTTCCCCCTCTAATATCCCATCATATTCGGTAACCAGAGCACAGTGTCTGGGAAGTAACTCATGATGAATACCACAAGAATTTCAACCAGTACGAAAGGCAATGCCTTAACCGATATCTCTTCGATGGTGACTTTGGCGATACTAGAACTGATAAACATATTTTCGCCAAGAGGCGGCGTTGAAAATCCAATTTCACAACAACACACCAAGACCACACCAAAGTGGATTGGGTCAACGCCAAACTGAACCATTACAGGTAATAGCACTGGCGTGACAATCATGATGGTGGCAAGCGTCTCCATGAACATGCCGATTAATATCAAAAACAGAATAACCACCAACCAGATCAGCGCGAGGCTGTCTGTCATCGACAGTAACGCATTTGCTATCTCAGTAGGCGTATCATTTTCGACAAGAATGCGACCAAATGCGGTGGCGGCGAACATAATGATGAGAACACGGCCTGTTAACCATGTGGTCGAACTCAGGGATCCTTTCAATCCGTCTAGTGTCAGTTCTTTGTGAATGAACTTGCCGACAAACAAGGTGTAGAACACTGAAACCACAGCCGCTTCTGTTGGGGTAAAGAGGCCTGAATATATGCCACCGAGAATCACAAAAGGCGCAAGAATAGACCAAATACCGTCTTTGCAGGCTTTACGCAGTTCACCGGGTTCTTGATTGGGTGCGCCAACGTACCCTTTCTTTTTACTGATGACATAGTTTGTCATCATCAAACCACCGGCTAGCATGATTCCCGGAATCACGCCTGCAATGAACAATTTCCCGATCGACTCACTCGCTGTAACGCCATAGATCACCATGGGAATACTCGGCGGTATCACCACGCCAAGACCACCGGAAGACGCCGTTAGCGCGGCGGCATACCCTCGGTTGTAGCCTTTATCAACCAGTGCGGGGATCATCAACATGCCCACCGCTGCGGTAGTTGCGGGGCCAGAGCCTGAAATCGCGCCAAAGAACATACTGGCGAGAATGGCTGAAAAACCAAGCCCACCTGCCATTGGTCCTGCCATCAATTCAGCAATATGAACAAGACGCTTGGATATACCCGACGCCTGCATGAGTGCGCCAGAAAGAATAAACGCGGGAAGCGCCATAATAGGAAACGAATCGACGGCGTTCCATGCGGTTTGTACCAGAGAGACATAGTCATCACCGGATAACAAGTACACCAACATGGCGGAGCCACCTAGCGCAATCACGATGGGAGCGCCGATAAAGAGAAGCCCAAAGAATGAGCCGAAAAGAACTAACGATGCCGACATGACGGCTCCTTTTCTAATTGGTGACAACACTCCGTGCTGCCTGCCCTGTGGCCACGAACATCACAACCCAAGCGGTGATTGACTCGCATTAATAGCTAATAGCGATTGGGCGTAGTGAAGCAGCCCATTAACGCATCAGTCTGCTTGTGGATCATCCATATCTTTGAATTCATAACCTTTCACCAATTTGAGGTAATTGACCTGAATAATTCGAATGGACGTCAGGGTGAACGAAATCGGGAAGATCCAATAAAGGAACGCCATTGACCAGTCGAGAGCGGGAGACAGAAAAGGGTATTCCATCAAACTTTCAATCACTTCGATGCTTTTGATGGTCATCATGGTGTTGAAAGCAATCCAAAGCATGTCCGCTATAAGTTCAATGCCTTGCCGCACTTTCACTGGCAACAGTTTAAGGTGAAAGGTCACACGATTATGGGCGGAAAGACGGGCTGCATAGGAAGCGCCCAAAAACACGAACCATACAAAAGCAAAGCGAGATAGCTCTTCGCTCCAAGGAATGCCGTAATTGAAAGCCACCCGCATAATGACTTGGATAAACAGTAAGGTGACAAATAGACACAGCAGCGCTTGACACGCATAGCTTTCAAATTTGTCCAATTTTCGTAATACGCTTTGCATGACAGCGCCCTTTTGTACAAGGTTAAAAAGCGCGACCATTGTTTGATCGCCCTTTTTAGGGGAAGTTTTTTGACTCCCCGAGAGGTTGCTTCTGCTGCCTTTGAGTCAGCTCATCACAAACACAGCGTCAGCCGCTACTGCTGCAATTTTTCCAGCACGTCGTCAAAGCTTTCTTTACCGCCTATATCGTCATAAAACTCAGGCCAAACTTTCTCTTTCGCCAACGCAATCCATTTGTCTTCATCTTCCAAGGTGGAAACTTCAACACCATTCGCGATCATGTTTTGCTTGGCATTCTCAGCTTCCGTCATTTGGAAAACCAACGCGTATTGCTGCGCTTCCAAGCCCGCTCGATTCAAAATCGCACGTTGCTCGTCGCTCAGTTTACCCATGGTTCGATTTCCTATCAGAAGCGGTTGCAAAGAATACTGATGATGCACTTCCGTTAAGTACGGCTGCACTTCATAGAACTTCATGGTGTTGTTCACGATGTACGGATTGTCCTGTCCGTCTACAACCTTCTGTTGCAATGCCGTGAAGGTTTCTGTCCATGCCATCGCGATTGGATTCGCACCAAACACTTCCCACGATTTCAACATAATGCTGTTTTGCGGAACCCTCACTTTTAGGCCTTTTACGTCTTCAAGATTTTTAACAGGGCGTTTTGAATTGGTCAGATGGCGGAAGTTAGAATACGTCCAGCCTAAAATGTTAACCCCAGCTTCATTTATCGCGAGTTCGTTCCAATACTCTCCCAGCTCTCCCGTGGTAATAAGCACAGCGTCAGAAGAGTTAGTGATCAAATAAGGCATGGTCAATGCACCCAGCTTTTTAGAAAACGGGGTCACGTTGCCAATTCCAACCAATGCCATGTCCAATGAACCTAAACGGGTGTTTTGCACCATTTCGGTTTCACTGCCCAATGCTCCACCTGGATACAGTTTGATTTTGATATCACCGCCCGAATAGAACTCTACCAACTCCTGAAATCGAATTGCATACGCGCCCTGATCAGATTCAATCGGGTCGCCCATTCCTACTTTCATGGTTTTGGCGCTTGCAAGAACGGGGAGAGCCAAGATGGAAATGGCTGCAAACTTTGCCAACTGCTTTAATTTCATACCCTTTACCTCTTAATCGATAACATCCGTGAATGCTTATGTACTCGTGTACCTAAGGATTTGCCTATACAAGATTTTCGTTGCTCGGTGTTGCCACACTTCTGTGTTGCTGGTTTTCTGGTAGTAAAATTTCCTGGCGTTGCTGATTGCTATGTCGCTGCTGTATCCGACTGGAATTAGATATCTACAACGTATCGAGCACCTCTGAGATCACCTGAGCGATACTGTCTGCATCAGATCGGTTAAAGGTGAGCGGGATTCGCATATCGAACAGAGACGCGAGAACGCGCTCGGTGCTGGGAAGCGGCGTTAGCTGTTCCAAGTACTCCCAATGGTTATATTTACTGCTGTAACCTGAGGGCTGACTGTCTCCCACCCATTTCACACTTACTCCACGAGCCGCACAGCCAACCACAACCTTGGTTAATTGGTTTTTGGGGACATTCGGAAGAGAGAATTGAATTGAGCTCCCGACAAAATGCTCGCTCGGGGAACGGTCGGTTAAACGCAACCCTTCAATCGATGAAAGTGCTTTTTCCATGGCACGATAAAGTTCATTCCAACGCTCACACTGTGCATCTAACGCGGCTAACTGTGGGCGCAGTATCGCGGCACGAAGGTTATCCATTCTTCCGCTGAAGTTGGGCGTCCCTTTAGCAATGTCTTTAAAGGTTTCAATGGGCGGCAATGTGGAGTGTTGGTCAAACAACATATATGAACCTGAATAGATAATGGCTTTCGCCATCACTTCATCATTGTTGGTGACCAGAAACCCACCTTCGCCAGAGTTGATATGTTTGTAAGTCTGTGTGCTAAAGCACGACACTAGCCCAAACGTGCCGCTCTTCTTACCATTCCAATCTGCACCCATGGTATGGGCACAGTCTTCAATCAATACCACACCACCTTGTTCGCAAATTGCCATGATGGCATCCATGTCAGCAATGTGGCCGCGCATGTGGGAAAGCAACAGAAACCGAGCACCAGACAACGTAATCTTGTCTGCTAAGTCTTCAAGATCGATAGTCAGATCGTCTGTTGTTTCAACCAACACAGGGACACCACCAGCATTGTTGATTGCGCCCGGAACAGGAGCCAACGTGAAGGCATTGCACAGCACGCCATCACCCTGTTTCACTCCCGCACACAACAAGGCGATATAAAGGGAATAGCCACCAGACGCGCAACTTAAGCAGTACTTCACGCCAAGATATTGAGCGAACTGTTTGTCGAGCAAGTCAGCCTCACTCAGCTCTCCATTTACCGTGTTGTAGCGGTGAAGCCGCCCTGTACGCATCACTTCTACTGCACTGGCAATCGCACTTTCAGAGATAGGCATTTGCTGAGTAAACGATTTTTTGAACGTGTGCATTTTCGTTTTCCTCGCGGCTCGCGTGTCATCAACGCGATCTAAGTCGAACCTATGCATGACGGAAGAATCAGTCATAGCGTTTTTGTTGATAGACCTCGAAATCCCATTCGGTATCAGGGAAATATTTGGTTAAGCGCCAGTCACAGGCTCGTGCATGACCTTCCATACCCTCTGTACGCGAAATACGAGAACCTGCAGTGCTAAACATAAGGTTCGCTTCAACGCTCAATTCTTGAGTGGTCAGGATTTTCAGAAACTTCTGAACGTTCAATCCGCCGCTGTAACGCGCGGCTTTTTTGGTCGGTAAGATATGGTTGGTTCCTGAGCACTTATCGCCATGAGTCACGGTGCTGCCTTCACCCAAGAACAACGATCCATAGTTAGTGAGATTGTCTTTCCACCAATCGAGGTCAGCAGCTTGAACTTGAACGTGCTCACACGCCCATTCATCGCTGACTTTGGCGGCCTCTTCTCTATCTTCAAACACCATGACAACGCCATAGTCTCGCCACGCGGCTTCACACACTTCTGCATTTGGCATATCTGCAATCACATGTGGCATCAACGCAATGACCTTCTCGCCTAGCGATTTGCTGGTGGTAAACAACCAGACAGGGGAATTCGGACCATGTTCAGCTTGCGAAACCAAATCCACGGCAATGGTCATTGGGTCTGCAGTCTCATCCGCGATCACCGCAGATTCTGTCGGCCCTGCAAACACATCGATACCCACTTCGCCAAACAGCAAGCGCTTGGCTTCAGCAACGTACGCATTTCCTGGGCCAACAAGGATATCGGCCGACTTTCCGGTGTATAAGCCAAATGCCATGGTGGCAATAGCATGCACGCCGCCCATTTCGAGAATGATGTCTGCACCAGCAAGATCCATGGCGTATACCACTGCGGGGTTAATTGAATCACCGCGAGGTGGAGAACACGCAACCACCGTCGGCACACCCGCCGCTTTCGCCGTTGCGACACTCATTAGTGCAGAGGCTGCATGGGCGTAGCGTCCACCGGGTACATAACAGCCTGCGCAATCTACGGGGATCACGCGTTGGCTCAGTTTCACGCCTTCTTCGGTTTCAATTTCAAATGCTTGTAAGCTTGCTCGCTGCGCTTCAGCAAAGCGTCGAACTTGTCGGTATGCAAAGTCGATATCGTCTTTTACTCGCTGTGGCACAGATGCAATAAGCGTCGCCCTCTTTTCATCTGATAAGACAAAATCACCCTGCCAGTTATCAAAGTGTTTGGCGTACTCTTCTACGGCACTGGTGCCTTCGCGTCGGATCTTCGCCAGCATGTCTTTCACCACCTGCTGGATGCGCTCATCATCCGTTTGCACGTCAGCCTCACGCTCACCCCGTTTTAGATATTCCATTGTTTTTACTCACCGAAATCCAAAGTTAGCCTTGGCGAGCAGGTAAGCTCGCTCCGAGAAGGGTCAGCTAGCCACAGGGCTAGCTGAGTGGCTTAGCAGTACGCGTCAAAACCAAATGCGTCGCGGTAGCCCGGCAGAGCTTGCGCACCACCAGTGTGAAGGAACACAACGTTCTCGCCTTCTTTGAATTGGCCTTTACGGATCAGGTCTATCAAGCCTGCACCGCCTTTTCCTGAGTAAACGGGATCCAATAAAATGCCTTCGTGCTTCGCGAATAATGAAATGGCTTCAATCGTGCTTTCTGCAGGAATACCGTAGCCTTCGCCGACGTAATCACAGTTAGCGACCACACTTTCACGCGGCACAGCACCTGGGATACCTAGTAGATCGCAAGTACGCTCGGCCAGCGCAAACACGTTATTTTCTTGTTGCTCTTTCGGCACACGCACACCAATACCTAGCAGCGGAATGAGGCTGTTTGATGCACATAGGCCTGTCACCAGCCCCGCTTGCGTACCGGCAGAACCTGTGGCGTGAACGAGGTGGTCAATTTTCAAGCTTCGGTCATTCGCTTGAGTGAGCAATTCCAACGCGCAGTTCACATAGCCCAGTGCACCAATCGGGTTAGAACCCCCGCCAGGAATGATGTACGGCTTTTTGCCTTCCGCACGCATCGTCGCTGCCACATCTTCCATAGCTGCATTCATGTCGGTCGCTGCCGGGTATTTTTGCAGTGAAGAACCAAACAATTGGTTCAACATGACGTTTCCGTTGAACACGTAATCTGGATCGTCAGATCCCGTGCGATCTTCAAGCAAGATGTGGCAAGCCATGCCGCATTTCGCAGCAATAGCGGCGGTTTGACGAGCATGGTTTGATTGTGTGGCACCTTGAGTGATGATGGTGTCAGCACCTTGTGCCACGGCATCCGCCATCAAAAACTCCAGCTTACGTGTTTTGTTTCCCCCGCCAGCCAAGCCAGTGCAGTCATCACGTTTAATCCACAACGTGGGGCCACCCAACGCTTTTGACAGGTTCGGCATTGGTTCTAACGGCGTAGCAAGATGAGCGAAATGAAGACGCGGGAAACGGGCAAGATGCATGAGTTATATCCTTATCAAGTGGTCTTTTAATGGGCTGTCTAAGCATCAACTTAGAAGCTTTTGCAATGATTACAGCCTGTGAGACGACAATCTTTTTCGCCAATACCTATATTGAACAAACGCCGGTTACTTTTCGGCATAACTGTTCTAGCAGGACGCTAAAGGATTGAATTCATGGAATTGAAATGGCTTGAGGATTTTATTGCGCTGAGTGAGAACGGAAGTTTCTCCAAAGCAGCTAACGCAAGATATGTGACTCAACCTGCATTTAGTCGGCGTATACGTTCACTGGAAAATTGGCTTGGCATTGTCTTAGTGAATCGTGATGCACTCCCCACGAGCTTGACCGACGCTGGCACTGAATTTGTCGAAGAAGCTCAACGGCTGATCAATGACATCACGGAAGTGAGAAATCGACTTCAGCAACGAAAGAACCCTCACTCACTGATTTTTCTGGCTCAACATTCAACGGCTGTTTCCTTTTTTCCCGCATGGATTCAAACCTTAAGCCCGTTAGTTGCGGATGCCGTGGTAAAGCTAGTGCCGGGAAATATACATAATCTCAACGAAGCCTTCTTAGCTGGGTCTGGCGATTTTCTTTTAACGTTCGCTTCGCAGGCATTAGATAGCCCGCAAATGAAGAAAAAAAGCCAATCCATTCAGGTGGGACGCGATCGTCTTATTCCTGTATCTGCACCGGATGAACATGGAGATCCCTTGCATCGATTCAACAATGGAGTGCCCTGCCGTTTGCTCGCTTTTCCCGAGGAAACGTATCTCGGTGGGCTAATCAAGAAGTCGGCCATAAGCTCGATTCCCTCACATTATCAGTATGATGTGGTGTGTGAAAACGAAATGGCGGAAGGGTTAAAAGCAATGGCAACACAAGGGTTTGGCGCAACATGGTTACCATCAAGTTTGGTCAAACAAGAGTTGGAAGAAAAACGACTCGTCGAATTGGATGCAGCGTTGCCAAGAATAGACTTACGCATCTTACTCTATCGCAATCGGCATAGCGTAAAAGCTGAAGTGGAAAGGTTTTGGATCTATCTCAATGAGCTTTATGGCAAGGAATAGTGGCGATCGCTCTCGTCACTGCTCTTCACTCTCACCATTCGCCGTCACTACTTAGTATTGAAGAACTCGGTGAGCACTGTATGGGTGATCAAATGTGTCAATTCAGGGTACGCTTGAATGTGCTCACGGATTTCATTTAACCGTGCCATGTTTGGGACTTCGACGTACAACATCATGTCGGTTTCACCACTAATAGCATGACACCATTTGACGCCATCTAACGTATAGATATCAGCAGCGTAAGACTCACAATGATGCCCATTGGATGACGTATCAAACTTCAAGGCCAAATAGGCGGTGACACCTTGAACCGTCTCTTCTTCGGCAATGTCCGCATGATAGCCAAGGATGATTTTATCCTGCTCCATTTTTCGAATTCTGGCGGTGACGGCAGATCGCGAGAGGCTAACATCTCGTGCTATCTCACTGACGGTTCGACGGGCGTCAACGCGCAATATGTTTAAGATCTGCTTATCAAATTTGTCCATTGCTTATCTCTATACTTCCATTTCTTCGTTGCTAACTGCCAATCCCATTGGCATGTCTATCTGGATAGTTATCACGCCTAACACTTTATCGCTAGACACGCTCTGCTGCTCGCAAAATTGTTCAGATAACACTGAGAGTTCGCGAAAAACCGTCACATTGTCACCTTTAATGCAGAAAACCGTTAATTTGACGCTTAACAAAGACACTTTGAGCGATGCTTTTTCAGCCTGTCCGCTTTAATCTTGGCGTGTAATCCATTCCGCTGCACATAGAAGTGACGATGAATCAGCTTAGAAAAGAAATCACCCTGTTATCTGGTATCGGGCAACTCTCCACCACTCTGTTAGGCACAGGCCTGTTTATGATCCCTGCCATTGCGGCTGGCATCGCGGGTGAGCTGTCATTGTGGGCGTGGCTATTACTGTTTGTCGCCATTTGTCCGATCGCGCTGACCTTTGCACAACTTGGAAAACGTTACCCCAATGCTGGCGGAACCGCCTATTTTGTCCGTCAGGCATTCAACCCTCGCTTAGAGCGCAGCGTCGCTTGGCTTTTTGTTAGCGTTATTCCTGTTGGTGTCCCTGCCGCCATTGCGTTAGCTGCTGGTTTTTTACAACAACTGCTGCCCGATGGGTTAAATAACTTTCTACTTGCACAGTTGATCACCGTTGTGTTGCTGATTGGCGTGAACCTGATGGGCGCTAAGTCTTCAGGCCAACTCCAAACTGTTATCGCAATCAGCATCTTCGCGCTTGTGGGTGCATTTTTATGGCGCGGTGAAGTGGGTACCGCTGACTTAACGATGCCTGTACTCACCAGCGATTCCATCTGGCCAATCGGCGCGGCGTTAGGCGTGATGTTTTGGTGCTTTGTTGGCATTGAGGCTTTTGCTCACATGGGGGAGGAATTTAAAAACCCACAGCGCGATTTTCCCATCGCGATTATCGTGGGTTGCTTTGTCGCAGGCGCTACCTATTGGGCAACGTCAGTCGTCATCCTCAAGTTCCATGCTTATGGCAGTGTGGAATTTGACAGTGCCTCCATTCCTTTTTTGAGCGAACAGCTCTTTGGTCCTAGTTTTAAGTTGCTGGTCAGCGTGGTGGGATTTTCTGCCTGCTTCGCCAGCGTGAATCTCTATACACAGAGCCTTTCACGTATGGTGTGGGCGCAAGCACGTGAATACAAACCCGCGGGGAAAATGGCTAAAGTATCCGCACGAGGTGTACCGATAAACGCCACTCTGGGAGTAGGTGCCGTTCTGGCTATTTCATGTGTCTTTGGTGAACTGTCTGGGCTGAATTTGGAATTTTTCCTTAAGCTCGCCAACAGCATTTTTGTACTGGTGTATTTGATGGCAATGTTAGCCGCTTTCAAACTGCTCCAAGGCGCATCTAAGTGGCTCGCCGCTTTATCTCTGGTGCTATGTACTTTTGTATTTATCTGTTTGGGCTGGTCAATGCTCTATGCCCTCACGATATTTGGTTTGCTCATGCTGCAAGGGAAAAAGCACAATCGCAAAGCCGTTAACTTGTAACCTGATGCATATAAACTTTTGCATCAAAACATTCGCTTCCGAAATTCTATCGACAATACTGTCAACATGTGCGATTTTCTCGCTCATCAACGTGACAAGGAAGCGAAACGGATGTTTGTACTATTGGATGGTGGCATGGGAAGAGAACTTCAGCGCATTGGCGCTCCTTTCTCTCAGCCACTTTGGAGCGCCCAAGCATTAATCGAAGCGCCAGATGCGGTGTATCAAGCGCACCAGAATTTTATTGATGCAGGCTGTGATGTCATTACCGTCAACAGCTACGCCTGCGTCCCCTTTCACCTTGGTGATACTCGCTATCAAGAACAAGGTTTTGAACTCGCCGAACTTGCTGCTCAAATTGCCCAACGCGCCGCGGAAGACAGCGAGCGAGATGTGCATGTCGCAGGCTGTATTCCGCCCGTATTGGGCTCTTATCGTCCTGACCTGTTCAATACTGAAACGGCGACGCCCATTATTCAAACCTTGATTGAAGCGCAAGGCTCTTACGTCGACTTTTGGTTGGCTGAAACCATCGGGTCTATTGAAGAGTTTCACACCATTTGTGATGCCTTAACGGCCGCCACATCCAATAAGCCTGCTTACTTTGCTTTCTCTCTCATGGACTCCGTGATGGATCAGCCGCGACTTCGTTCTGGCGAAGCGGTTGTAGATGCAGTGAAAGCGGCGTGTGAGCGCGATGTGAATGGTATCTTGTTTAACTGCTCTCAACCTGAAGTCATGCTGGATGCGATTGCCGTTGCGCGTGTGATTATCGATACGCACTCCAACACCATTTCCTTGGGCGCTTATGCAAACGGGTTTTCCGTGATCCAACAGGAACACCAAGCCAACGATGCGCTGACAACAGTGCGTGAGCTGTCCGCCGATCAATACGCGGCGTATGTAAAAGCATGGTTGGATGCAGGGTCTAACATGGTGGGGGGGTGCTGCGCGATTTTCCCAGAGCACATCGCCTATCTCGATTCGCTAAGAAAGAAATAACACCGATTTTGCCCTATATACCCGAGCAATCGCCTATGCACCCGAGCAACCGGAAGATGCACAATTAAGGTTGCTTGGCATAACAATGCCCCGCACTCGGATGACCGTGTCGGGGCATTGTTATTTTATTGAGCTTATGTTGTTAGCGACAGGCAAGTATCACGGCGTCACTGGTACAGTGCTAGCTGTTCATCCGTCACAAACATTCGTTCAACGCCAATCGACGCTGCTTCACCACATCACTTTGCAAGAAATCGAGCACCAAGAGGTTAAACACCTGCGTTTTCTCTAAGTGAATATTGTGGGCGGCTTGAGGAACAACCGCGAGGTTTGCCCCTATGATTCCGCGCCATAACGACTCGGTTTGTGTCCACATGTAGGACCGATCACTATCCGGCCAAAGCACCAAGGTTTTTGCCTGAATCTCGTTTAACCGCTCTAGCGAGCGCCACCCCGCCATTGCACGCAGTCCATTGATATACGTCTGCGTTTGAACACGATTGGCCAGCTCCATTCCCCCTTCGAAATCCGGATCTTCCACGCCATCAGAAAACCACGTTTTGACCGTATCGAAAGCCACTTGCGCTGTTCCTTCGGTTTCAGCACGAACAATACTGTCTTCAATCGATTCAAAACGGCCCGGCAAATCGCCCATAGGCCCAGTGGCATACAACACAAGTCCAATGACACGTTCGGGCGCTTTGATCGCAACTTCTTGCACGATCATCCCTCCCATGGAGTGACCCATTAAATGGAACTGATCAATGCCCATTTCATCAAGTCGACTCAACACGTAATCCGCAAACCCATTCACGCTATCAAGGCCAACCTCATCGGCCTTGCCACCATAGCCCGGCAAGTCGAATGCGACGACATCAAAGCGCGAGGAAAACAACGCGATCTGTTTTTCCCAATAAGCCAGACCGCTTAGAAAACCATGTACAAGTACCAACGTGGGCCCTGTACCGACACGTAAACAATTCATCGTATTTATTCCATTAATTCAGGGAGCCAAAGCGCAGTATCAGGCATGCCAATCAGCACGAACAACAAGACAACCAAAGCGGCGATAAACGGAATACATCCAATGATCACGTCGCCTATGGTCACTTTGTCTCGGGCGAGACTTTGAATGACAAACAGATTTAACCCCACGGGAGGTGTTAGCACAGCAATCTCCATGGTGATGGTGTACACCACGCCAAACCAAATAAGATCGAACCCAGCGGCATGTATCAAAGGGAACAAGGTCGGTAAGGTGATAAATGTCATGGAAACAGGTTCCAAGAACATGCCGAGAATGACATAAAACACAATGATCATCGCGAGCACGGCATAAGGTGATAACTGCATGTCGACAAACAATTCTGTGAATTGTTGCGGGATCTGGTGGTAGGTCATCACGAAACCAAACAACACACCGGACGACAGCAATAAACCCAAGTAGCCCATTGTTTGCATAGTGGCTTTCAGTGCCTCTAGCAAGCCTTTCAGTCGCAACCCGCCGAAAGAGAAGGCAAGACCCAGCATAAATATCGCCGAGACACCTGCCGCCTCTGTGGGCGTTGCAATACCTGCATAGATTGAAATGGTGATCACCAAACCAACAAGGACAATAGGAAGCAATGCAGAGAGCGCGATTAACCAAGGAATAGGCGTTGCATTTTCATGCCCTGGAATATCCTCAGGATTCACCTTGCCCCAAATAAACACGATGATGAAGAACATGGTTACCAGTATCAGGCCGGGCACCACACCTGCGATAAACAATGCGCCGATCGACTGGTCGGTCACAATGCCGTAGAACAATAAAATTAAGCTTGGTGGCAGCAAGACACTGAGTGTCCCCCCTGCGGCGAGCACACCACTTGATAGACGCTTGCCATACCCAAGTTTGAGCATTTGTGGCAAAGCAACACCACCAATGGTCAGCGCACCCACCATGCTGGAGCCACAAACCGCTCCAAAACCAGCACACGCACCAATACTGCCGTAGGCGGCAGCCCCGCGAATTGGAAGTTTACTGTGCATGAACCAATAGAGATTTGGCCCAATGGAGGATCGCCCTATTAGCTCTCCCAGAAACACAAACAATGGTACTGCCAGCAAAATATAATTAAACCACACGCCCCATAGTTTTAGCTCGACCGTCACGAGAGACGACTTGAGACTTAGAATATCGAGCAAAAAAGGGATTGAAGCAGCGGCTAGCGCAAAAGGGATCGGCAAACCAATGAGGATAAACCCCATCAGCAAACCCAACATCCCCAACCCAACGACATACCATTCCATCACTGATCCTTGTTTTCTTTGTTTAGTCTTCAGTTAAACGTTTGTTGCCACGAGATGACTGTGTTCGCGGAACGACTATCTGTTCACGGAACGACAGCATGTTCACGCAATGACAATTTGTTCACGCCGCATCCTGCGAGTGAATGTCACCGTCAAGAGGAGATGTGCTTTTTTCCTCTTCTGGCGGGTCACCGAAAATGAGCATGCACAGCGCGGTAATGCAAAAACTCAGCAGCGCAATAACCACGGGAATCCAAAAATAGAAACGCGGCCAGAGGAGAATTTCAGACGCAGAGCCAGAATCAATAGACTTGAACATGGCTTTGCCAGACGCAGCCAAAAAGAAGCTGCCGACAAGCAGCATCATCAACATATTGAATTTATCGACCCAGAACTGGATGCCCTTTGGCAGCCTGTCTCTGATCAGGCTCACTTTCGGGTAAGAATGGTTGAGCAGCGCATAAGAGACGCCAAGGAAAGCCACGGGCACCAGCAAAAGTGCGGTGGCTTCTGTCACCATGCCGTCTGGACTGTTAAGTATGTAACGCACTCCCACCCCGTAAGTGATCCAGGCAGCCTGGATCACTACGATGGCAGCGCCAACATACAACAACGCCAGAGACACAGTGCGCAAGAGTTGAAATATTGTTGTTTTCATCAAGCGCACCTCATCAACTACTTAGCGTGCGCCGCGAACAGGCCCCGGATCTCATCGGCGAGTGGCACACCACAGGCTTTGTTCACTTCTGGGCTCCATTTCTCAACAATGCCCTCTAGCAAAGCTTCTGTGCGTTCTTCCGACATAGAAACTGCCGAACCACCGTTCGCCATGACCGCGTCACCCACACGCTCGTTTACCCAGGTTTCATAACGAGGCTTCAACCAGGTTTCGGCTTCTACTGCGGCTTCTTTTAATGCTTTCTGATTGGCAGGGCTGAGATCATCAAACTTATCTTTGTTCATCATGTAGATGATGTTGCCGTAGAACATATTGGCGTTGACCATGTACGGCATCACTGACCACAACTTCCAAGAACTGTACGTCGCCACCCCCATGTTGATGCCATCTACCACGCCACGCTCTGCGGATTGGAAGACTTCTTTCGGTGCAACGAATACGGGTTTGCCGCCCCACGTTTCAATCATCAAGCTCACCAATGGGCCAATTGAGCGTACTAATTTTCCATTCAATTTACCGATGTCTGATACTGGATCTTCAAACCACCATTCCTGATCGTACGAATAGTTAGAGTTAATCAAAGGGATCAGATCAGACTTCGCCGCTTCCGCTTCAATCAAGCTGGCATATGCGGCATCAAGCTCAATTTGTTTCTCCAAATCAATGGCGACGGGATATAAAGAGGTCACGCGATAACATGGAAGACGTGTATCTGCTGGCACCCAGCTGATATCTGACACGCCGCCTTGCATCGCATCCACCCCTTCACTCCAACCATGCAGGGTCGATGATGGGAAGATCTGAACTTTCAAATCACCGTTACTTTTCTCAGCGGCCAGCTCAGCAAACTTCTTGAAGCCTTGGTAGCGAACATCAGATTCATTCACATAGGTCGACAAGCGAATAGTCTCCGCAGCTTGGGCGGCAATTGGCATCGCGCCAATGAGGGCGCAGGTGATTGCGGTGAGGCGGAAGGCGTTGGCAGTTTTTGCAATATTCATGTGACTTCTCCTTGTCTCTTTCGACACAGATTGGAACGTTTAAAACATGAGGCCGCCCGTTGGTGATTTGCGGCGAGGTCTATAACAGGTGCTAGTAATAAGCATGACCACATACCGTCTTTATGCGTTATGCCAATTCGATTGGTCGGCATGCCGATTTTTAAGGGCACAAGATGTATTGCGAATAATCAGAGAGTTGGGGCAATAACACCCCCTATACCCCTGAAAAAGAAAAGGGTTTTCACGTAAAGATTTTTTGCTGATTTGGCATTTTCTTATCTTTAATGCCTGAACAACGAATGCGCTTTGTTAAGTTTAAAGAAGCGATATGCGGAACGCAGTTCACACAAAGGAATGTGATGAAAGGCTTTGTAGTCTGCAATGTGGGGGGACTCAAAAACAACCTCATCGCTACGAGCAACTTGGATGCATTACAGGTTTGGAGAGGATGTTTGGACTTTAAACTATTGGAAGATTTGGTGTGTCTCGCCCATTCCACCAGCTTTACCTCAGCGGCGAGAGAACGATTTGTTACACAACCCGCGTTTAGTCGACGTATCAAAGCCCTTGAACAGTGGGTGGGAACGGAGCTAGTAAACAGAGAATCGCAGTTGCTTGAGTTAACGCCGCAGGGGCAAGCCTTTGTTATTGAAGCAGAAGAGATTCTGAATCGATTGTACATGGCGCGAGATTCTGCCCGTTCACTGAATCAACAAGCCAAGAATGAAATATCTGTCGCGGCGCAAAACTCCATTGTGCAAACACTCTTCATGCAATGGATGCAGTACATTGAGAAAGCGGTTGGGCCGGTTTATGTGCGTCTTTCCTCAGATAGGCTGTCAGATTGCATCGAAATGTTTCAAAACGGGTCCGTTGATTATCTTTTGTGTTATACCCACGACACGCTCGGCATAGCGATTGACTCTGAACGCTTTCAAAGCAGCGTGATCGGCATGGAAACGCTCGTGCCCGTGTCGCTTAACATGAATGGGCATCCTCAACATCAACTTCCGGGGTCGGAAAATAACCCGATACCTTTGGTGGCATATACCCATCAATCCTTGTTTGGAAAGGCGATAGACCAGTTGCTTGAAAAAGAGCAAGGCTTCTTAAATCGACGTTACGAAAACCCCTTTGCTCACACGCTCAAATCCATGGTGCTGGCTGGATATGGCTTAGCGTGGCTGCCCCGTTCTTTTGTGAGTGATGAATTATTGCGAGGTGACTTGTGCATTGCTGGGGATGAGCGATGGCATGTGCCATTTGAGGTTCGACTCTATTATCGCGACGCAGAATCTGCATTCGCTAAATCCATTATTCGTATATCAAAAACCATGTTTAACGAAGGCGATTTCGTCGCTCATGGCAGAGTGTATATACCCAAGTAACCCATCATCAACACACTATTGATAGGCGACACTCCAACCACCCGCAGAGCGGGTAGCAACAATTTGGTGCTCGCCCATTTCGTCACGTGCAGCTTGACCGACAAGAATGCGTAAAATACTGCGCATGCTTTCGCCTTGCTCCGTCATTGGCGAAGCGCGATCGAGCTTTTCAAATCCCGGTGAAATCTCACTGGCGGTGCGTCGAAGGGTAAACACCACGCGTCGGTAACCTTGCCTGTCGGCATCGGAAAGCACGTCAACATACACGCCAACCGTGGTATCAATTTGCGACTGAGGCACTGGCTCAACGGTAATCACCTGAGGCTCACCACCAGTAACCGGACTGCCCGCTCCTGGCGCAGGGCTAGCTGTTCTGCTGCCAGCACCCGAGGAGTCGCCATCTGGCGTTAACATCACCCGCATCAGCGTGGATACAATGGTCGGCATCACTCCTCCTGCCGCTAACATAGATTCTTGCACCACAGTTCCTCCAATAATATTTGCCATTCCCCCTTCAACGAGGCGCAAGCCCGCACCGGATTGTGCCACATGGTCCAAAATCGTAATGGGAACGAGTCGGTTTGCCGCCGCACCAGCAGGCATCAATAGCGCTAGCGCTTCGGCTGAAAGCCCTGAAGCCTCAAGCAGAGCACCTTGCATGATGCCGCAACTGGTTGGGTTGCCGCCTAACCAACGCACAATGGCTGGTGCACTGTTTTGCACAAGGGAAGTGGCTCGTTCGATATCCACCGCCGCTTCTGCCGCTTCTATCACCACATAGGCGTTCGCTCGCTGTCCCATTCCCGCCACTGCTCTTTCCGTGATCTCTCTTGGCACGACCTCAAACAGCAGTTTAAGTGGTCCACCATGAATTTTGATTAGCTGACCGGCGGCGTTGCGCGCATACATCACAGCGTGATTGATCCCACCTTCTGTCACGAGAATCATGGCGCCACGCTGCAGGGCTTGCATCATTTCAGCCGTCGCTGCAGTGCGAGTGGCAAACACAGCACCGCCTTCTCGAACAAACGCTTCGCCTGTTTCTCTTAACACGGCTTCCGTGGCAATTTCACCACCTTCGCGTACTACTAATCGAGAACCTTGCCGCTGCACCGCTGTTCGAACTAACGCCGCTGGTGCGCGAATCAAGGCTCTCGCTGCTACCCCTGCCGAGCCAAGCGTCGCCATGTCTAACATCAAGAACCCGACACCTAACACGCGCTGGAAATAGGTTTCCGCTTCTCTGATTTGTTGAATAGAGCCGTAAATGGGCACCAGAGTCCAAAGGCTGCGGGATGGATCAGGCTCTCCCGACGCATGACGGGCTCGGTTCTCTTCAGGGCTATCGGATGCCGCCCATGTAACCAGCCCAGCAGCAAGGCCAATCCCTGCCAGAATCAACCAAGGGGCAATTTGATGGATATCTTGGTCAACACCGCGTCGAATCTCATAGCGCCGACCACGTAACGCGGCACTCACTGCAAACTCAGCCTCATGCTCTGAATACCACGATGGCTGGCTAATTCGCACGTTGCCAGCACTCGGCATGCCAGATCCTAGCCGGCCCTGCACCGTGTGTGCTAACTCATGCCCCAACACGTGCTGCCCGGCTCGACTTCGTAAATCGACACTGCTGTCCATCACAATATGGTCGTTGAGGGCAAAGGCGACCGTATTTAGCGCTTTCAGCGATTGCCGCGCAGCATGACTTTGATGCAAACGAATCGGCGACAGATCGTATCCATAAGATTGTTCGAACGGTGCTCGGATATCTAACGGGATGGGAACGCCGCTTTCTTGACCGAGCAGACGTGTAGCTTGAGGAACAGACGCAGAAGTTTTTGCTACTGGACTCGACGTGTCATGCTGTTTTGTTTCCGTCGCCGCACCCAGCAACGCATTACCCCACGTCCCCAAGGCTGAAGAAACGGAACGTGGCACGGGCGGTGCAGCAGCCATAGAAGTTGGCGCCGTGGACTGGCTTATATTTTCTGACGCTGATGTAAAACGACGAATGACACGTGCCATGTCTAAAGGGCGAGTATCACTGCCACCGGGAAGAATACGAGGTGGCAGTGCCGAGGTAGCAGCCCCCTCAGGCTTCCGATCCAGTATCGAGGACTCGGTTCTGCTCAATACATCACTTTCCACTGACATGAACGAAAAAGGTTCCGCCGTTTGCATCGCCCCGAGGTTCTGAATCACCTTAGGTGACTGAGCCTTTTGGGGCGCAAGAGGTTTGCTATTGCGCTTACCACTCCGCTGAGTGCCGCGCTCATTTTTCGCCGTATCAGCGTGTTTCTGAGTGGGTGCCAAGCTAGGCATCGTCAGTCCTTCTCTACCTGAACAACGTCACATCGTTATGCCAAGTTGCTGCTTTGTTTTTGTTCTTAGGTGCAACGTCCTAAGTCTCAGATTTTCATCGTGATTCTCGTTGTCACTTCTTGGGCGTTTTTCTTTTGGTCGTTTGCGTAGCCGTTGCTCGTCGGCGAACAGGCGTCGCTTTCAAGGTTGCATCCACCCGCGTTGTTTTTCTAGGGCGAGGCTTAGGCTTTTCTTCCGTCTGCGGCTTTACGTCCACCGTCGGCTTGGGCGCCATTCTAGGTTTTGTCTCTTGTTTAGGTTTAGGCTTTGGTTTGGGTTCTGGCTTTTGTTGCTGCGCAACAGAATCTTGTAACTTATCCATCTCTTTTAACTGTGATTTCTCACGCTCAATCGACTCATCAATTTGTTTATTGAACACGGCCCGCTGCTGCTCCAATGACGCAATGCGACCTTCAATACGTGACTTTTGTGCAGCCGCGTTTTCTTGCGTTGTTCCAATCGGATCGGGGTTGTTATTGGGTTTTGCCACCTTTTGCAATTCAGCGACCAGAGAAAGGTGCTTTTTCAATATTTCATTTGCTTTTGCCATGATGAAATCCTCTATCAAGCCTGCTGATTAAACGCACTTTGTGGCGCAGGAAATTCAGTGTGATTAATCACTGAGCCGCTGGTGATGTTGCCAACAAAAGGTCCCTGCATATTGTTAAAATCGAATGACGGTAAAAATCGCGTGTTGGCTTTCACTTGGTTCCCCATTACCACCGCGCGATAGCCACGTAAAATCACAGTGGCATCTTGCCCCACCTCATCAGGCACAAAGCCTACGTGCTCGACATAATTGTTATTAAAGAACACTCGCTCGAACCGAATGCTGAGGTTATCAATGACTGAGGTAGAGAGAATTTCCACAACAGTATCGGCGCCGCGACCAAGAAACTTGTTATTGCTGATCTGTGCGGCATAACCGATGCGTAACGCCGTATCACCCAAGGGAAAGGCAATTTCAATGAGCCCTTGCAACAATAAAGCCCTGTCTTCCAATACCCTCTCTCGTGTCAGCAAATCTGAATATGACACCAGATTGCTCTCTATACGCGCTTCCAACACATACAGCGCAGCAATTCCGACGGTTCTGGCTGAGTTCACTTGGTCGTCGTCATCAACGCCCGTGTTGAGCACCTCATTAGATTCCACATGGCATTCACCCAGTTGGAACAAACAAGCTATGGACGTCGCAAAGATCCCGTCTCCCGCCACGCCAACATAATTGAGACGATTTCCAATCACCGCAGCGCGAGCGAGACACAAACCAACGAAAATACCGCCATGTGTACACTTGCTGATTTGGTTGTTGATGATGTCCAGTCGAACGCAGCGCTCACACATCATTGCGGCGCTGCCGTCGACAATGTGATTATTTTGAATTTGAATGTCTTCACATTGGCTTGCAAACACCGCCAATGTACAGCGAGCCAAGGTGTTGTCGTCCACGTTGACCAAACTGCACTCCGTGACAGATATTGACAATTCAATGCCCGTATCCCCGGCTACATCGTTGTTTTTAATCCGCAGACCATTAACCTGTTGTGCCACAATCGCGCCAGAGCACCCTTGAACCCAGTTTTGGGCCACGGTGATACCACCCGTGAATACATCCTCTTCACTACCAATCACAATGGCTATCTGCGTTTCAATCTGCTCTTGGGTTTGAATACGGTTTCGTTCCACCAATGTCCCTAACCCATGCACGACAATGCCTCTGCTGTCTTCGGCGGCAAGCATGATCTGATTTTCTGACACCACAGCAAATGGGCACGCCACTTCTATTGCAGCTGCATCTTGATGACTTTGCAGACGACGCAGTGCAATTCGGTTGCGGGTGATTTCGCTAAAAGAGGCCGTTGAATAAGGTCTACCCAGCGGTTGGTCGTTCACGATAATCCCACGCAGGTATCCTTGAATATCATTGCCAGATACCCTGACGCGCCCCGTTAGTCGAGCGACGACGACACCTGCGATCCCGCTCTCTTGTTCGACGTTGGCATTAATTTGGTTGTTCTCAATCTCCAAATCTTGCCCACCATCGTCCATCCAAACGCCAATCTGCGTGCCTGACAACGAACAGCGGCTCACGCGCACTCTTTCGCAATCAAACAAACCAATGGCGGGGTTATCCGTAAACTGCAAATTCTGTTGCAGCGACGTGACTCGGCAATCTTCGAGAAGGCTGTCTTGAACGTTACGAAATGCGATAACACCTTCTGGCTTTTCGGTGCGAAGTTCTGTTTGAATCGCGAGGGTGCAGACATGAATACCAGATAAGGTTTCACCTTGATCGGAGCGCACAATAAGCGCAGCTTCCGCGCCCAAATTGCGAATTTGAGCGCCATGAGATTCGCCGTGTAACGTCACGTTAGGAAATCGGATGCGAAGTGGACGACGAATAATGTGCATGCCCGTTTTCAAACAGACACAACCACCGAATTGGGGTGACAAGCTATCAAGAGCGTTTTGAATGTCTTCGCCGGGACGCACCACAACGGTACAACACCCCGCCATGCCTATGGGATCTCGACAATCTTGAAAGATTGGCCCGACAAATTCGCCGTTCAACGCATCGACCACAGCCAAACGACAGCGATGATGATGCACTGATTGCGGCGGCGCCTGAGTCAGCGTTTCAACTGAACTGTCGGCATAGCGAGTAATGAAACTCCAATTATCACCAACATGATAATTACCCGAACCATCTTGACGAGACAAGGCGACTTCTACCCCGTCTTCCAGTGCAATAAACGTGTTTTCCGGAAAGGGAATTACGCCATCACTGCCTGGGGCATCAAGGTTGATGATTTCTGTGCCATCCGTGTCCAACACAACGCCGAATTGATCCCAGCGACGCAACACAGGGTGAATAGAAGCGTCGGCAACCGTCGATGCGGGAATAAGCGTTAGAGTGCCTGCCGCTATAGGGTGTTCCAGCACCACGGTATTGGTGGCATCATCCACCGTTAACACTCGCACCATGGTGCCTGCCACGCCTTCTAAAACGCGAACGTCATCGGTAATTTCAGCCCAATCCCCCGCGTTAAATCTTAGATAGTCATCCTTTGCCACCTGTTCCAATGTCAGGATGTTATTGGCGGTTTGCGCCAATATTCGCCCTGCAAATGCACCGTTCACCCTCGACCATTTCGCCAAAGGGACACCATCGTTATTGATATCGTGTATCGATACCATATATGTTCGATTTTCCAGCCCACGGTATCCACCTTCTGGTGGCAATTTACAGGGATTGCTCACCGCAGACGTTGGGTTGGCACGAGTTGTTAAACGTGCCGTTGACGGTTCAATGAACGACTGCCAGCCCTCAATATCCTGATCATCAGTATTACAGGTGACATCCTCCCCCACAGGACCAAATAGACGAACCTGCCACACGGTTTGAATTCTGGCACTGGTATCAATGCCAATGGCGGGGTCAATCAAGTCTGGGGCTTCTAAAAAGGTGACTGAGCGCTTCCATACATCGAGATAAGCCAAATAGCGCCCATCGGCAGGCTCAATGCCCGCATCGGCATCATCCTCCAGACTGCCTAACATCGGGCGATATGGCTGATCGAGATAAGAGGTAGGTTCGAGGCTATGTAGTTCTTCAAGGGGTAACGAGAAACGGTGTTCGCCACCGCCGAATGATTCGGCCAGCAAGCCATCAATGTAATAGCGACCGGGGTGAATGATCAGCTCACCCGCGGATACATCAATACGGAAGCTGTCGGGCAAATGGGCGGGATAGCCACAAAAACCCGCTAAATCAATAGTCTCTGCTCGAAAACGGCGATCGACGATCGCTGCGCCTTCGTTGAGTGGCGTGTCAGAGACCACTCTGCCCTGCATGGTGACCATTTCCGTATAGTTATGGCGAGGGTCAAACGTTTTTCCTGAAATATCGACAGCCATGACGTTCTCCTTCAAGTCACGTATATCAAACCCGCATCGAGGCCGATGGGTAAGAATTCACTGAGACGAAACAGCAACGCGTCGTGTCGCTGCGGCTGATAAAGATGGTGATACACCCCCATTTCGCTGCCACTGTCTGCGCCGCGGAGAACTTCTTGGGGAGATGAAAGCAATAATTGTGCGTAAGCAGGATCGCCGTAGCGTCGAGCCGTAAACGCGGGTACAAGACGAGCAACAACACCGCGAACAATGTGTTCTTTCTCGGTGTCGGTAATAAATGGGTTGTGCGTTTCCGCGGCATCGACGGCTTGCGAAGAAGCAAACTGAGGCTGGCAACGGTGTTGACGAGGAACACGAGATTGTGGAGGAATATAGGAAAATCGCGCGCAGCCCGTTTGACGCTGCAATGCCCACACGGGGGAGTCCCACGAGTCGGCTTGTAGCAACGCTGCATCTATCAATGAATTAGAAATCAAAGGGAATGACCGCGCCGCAACCTTGCCTATCACGGTCGTTTCACACAAGGTGAGCACCCCACCATGACTCATTTCATCTTCAGCAGAAAACGCTATACCATCGCGGGATGTCGCATCGACCATGCTGTTGGTTATCGACACCGCGGCTCCCTCAACAGTACGCACCGCGCCGACGATACTGTTCTCAATTTCCACCGTGACATTTGGAATTTCCACCACCAACGAGGGGGCGTTTGGCGATACAGGAGTTCGGTCTATTAGCAATGATTGACCGGGCACGAGAGTGACGTTTCTAAGCACCAAGCGTCGCAATTGATTGTCGCCAGTATCTGGCACAACCAACCTGCCGCCATGCACAACCAAACCATCAATCACCACTTCAGCTTCACCGCCGCCCACCACGGTGAAATCATCGCCATCGAGATCGATAAACGTACGATGCCCGTCAGCAGCACGTAACGATAAGGTTTGGTCGGTATTCACTGAGATAGCAGGTGCAATGGTAAACCCATGCGAGACCGCAATCTCTACCACACCACCTGAGACGGTCAAATCAAGCGCGGCTTGAATGTCATCCCCCGCGTGTATGTGTTCAATATTGCCAGAAGACTGGATAAACCCTTCACTACGCGAATACGCGCCACCACCAATGTCGGCACAAGCACCGTAATGAAACGTAACCTCTACATCCTCGGGCTCGTCCATGCTGGCGGGCAAGGACATTCGCCCCAATTCAGGGTCGATCGACACTCTGTCTACAGGGGAATGCGCCCAATCTGCACCGTCATCGCTGAGGTTGCAGATCTGCACTTGATCAACTGTTTGCACGATGCCATCAAGCACCACAGTAAAGGCATGAGGGTAGTAATCTTCGAGCCGATGCCCAAGGTTACTGCGCCGTTGTAAAGGAATAGGCAGATTCACTTCTTGCGCGAGGTGATTGATGTCCGGTTCACTTTGAGGCGCATTAAACAGCGGGCTGTTGATCCCCATCGGATGGAACAGATATCTCCGCTCGGCATGGCGATAGGCGGGCGTTAACGATTGGCGATAATGGCCCAATCGCCACAAAAACAAGCCGACGTGACGAAAATGATGTTGGCCTTCACTTTGGCTAATTCGCCCCGTCGCCACGCTGTAACTGGCGCGATCAAATGCAGTACCAATGGCCTCACATTTTACGGTGTCACGCACATTCAAGGTGTAGTGATTCTCTGGGCGAAGTGATGCTAAGTGCTCAGGACGCGCTAAGCGTTGAAAGAACTCGACAACTCTTGCAGGCCAACGCGTGGTGTCGGTTGCCAATTGTTCTAACGCGAGTGCCACACCACGGCGTCTTGTTAAACGAATATGGTTTGCCGCAGCAGCACGTTGACTGACATTGGGAATTGGCGGCCCATATCGATAACCCACCAGCTCACCAATATAAGGCGCAGCCCACTCATCACAGGTTTCAATAAACTGGTTGTCATACAGTCTGTCTGTATCATTTTTCACTATCGCCGCTTGTTCGGCGAGGATCGCCATCAATGCCTTTAATGGAAATCCCTGTGTTTCATCGCGCTTGCGATAAACCTCTGGAAGTAGCTGATACAAGGCTTCCGGTGACAAGCTATTCATTCGCTAACCTCCAGATAATCCAACGGGCCGGGGTGCAAACTCAACATTGACGCTCCCAATACATCAGCAATTGCCCCACTGCTTCCCACCTCCGCCATGGCGGCAGCAATACCGTCATGCCGTTTGGGTGTATTGCCCACGTAAAGCCTATCAATCACTGCCGCTTCAACCCCTGCCACATCATGAATCAGGGCGAGGATCTCACTGGCAAAAACAGGCTGACCAAAGCGTCTCGCTTCAAATGACAATGCCGCTCTCAGCGTTTGCTCAACCTTGGCAAGCACGTCATCGCTTAAATAATCAGAGTGAATTTCAAGCCGCACTCCTAGCTTGAAAAAGGTGTGACGAAAACTGCGAAGAATGAATCGTGCAAATGGGTCACCCGCGGCAATGAGTGCATCCGTTAAGTAGGTATACAAATCACTGTCTTCATCAACTTGAGCTCCCGCTTCGGCAGCAACCGTCACAACCACTTGTGGGCCACCGGAGACATGCAGCCACTGCGCACTTGCTTTCGCGATACCGCCGTAGCCTTGAGCAAAATCTGCATAATCTGTGATGGAGACCACTCGCCCAAGGGTGCGGCACGATAAGGGCGCACTCAGTCGAATCGCATCACGCCCTTCGGGATCTGCGCCACCACTGGCACCCAGTAAATTGTCCACACCCTGCACACCGAGCGGCTGTGACATCAGCATGTTGAGCTGTCCGGGTTTGACTCTTCCCATTAAGCCATGGGTTTTGCGGTAACTGGCTCGAATATTTTGCTGCCCTTTCCCCGGCATCGCGCCTTGTACGCCATCACCAAAGGTGACATGACTGTAACCTTGTTCATCCACACGCAATGTGTAAACACGATCAGCAGGCTGAGAGTTGAGGAAATTCGGTACTTGATGCCAAAGGATTTTGTTTACCCTGACCTCAAGCGTCGGTTTCACGCCAGACGGGGTTGCCGCAGGCACAAAGGTTTGAGGAGCTTGACGAGTGGATAATGTGACATGTGGCTTTGCGCCTCCGTCTCCGAGCACTTCCACCGCGGATTCACCCTGCGTCGCCCCTGCCACATTGGCGGCAATCCTCAAACTTTGTGGAAAATAGTCTGCCCCCAGCGGTTCTGTAAGCGTGAGTGATGTTCCTCCTGATGGCGAAATATCATGGCTGATAGATTGGACGGTTCTCGTTGCAATCACTGGCGTGTCACCGCTGCCTTCAGCCAAGCCATTCAGTATCACTTTCCGCCCTTCTTCTAGCCCGACAAACCAGTCGTTTAAAACGACGGTTACATGGTCAGCATTCAAGGGCTGGGTGATTGGCGGATCGGCTAATGAGAGCCATTCACTTGCGCCGAACACCGTGGTTTGGCGAATCGTAAACTGATTAAAGTGGTCGCTGCGATCTAATGACAAACGGCTACTCTTTCCCGTCACTGCAAAGAAGGAAACCGACACATCCGCCGTCTCTGAAACGCTGTACTGCGCCCAATTGTCGCCATCTCGTACGATCACATCACTATCAACCCCAATCTCAGCGACCGGACGCTCTAGAAAGAGCTGGTTGCCACCACCATTCATTAATGCCAGCGTGCCTTGGTCTGCCCATGTTGCATCGGTTTTTCCGAAATAGGGGCCTTGTTCTAGGCTCTCTACCACCACGTCGCTATCATCAACGCTATACACAGGCACCATACCTGTAAGTGAATGATGAAGGCTTGACAGTGGTGGTGCAGCATGACCAAAAATGGCGGCAGAAGCACGAAACACTTGTGCCCGCTTAATCTCGCTAGTAGCGGTTTTCAGCGGTGCAATGAAGGTTTTTTCATCCGTTTTGGCGTCAGTCAACAAGGTGAACATTTGACTTTCACTTAACGTCTCACCGAGTTTTTCCTCCACCAAGGACGTGAAACTGTCCGCCGCAGAAAAACCGCTTGGGGATGAAGGCTCAGACAAAGGAGGGTTGCCAATTGGTGACACGGTGACCCACGTCAGATCTTTCGATTCGGGATCTTTTGATACATCCGCAAGTACAGGAGTGACTGCATTCACCACCGCAAACGCGGAGGTCCCATCATCCGCTGTAAAGGCAATGCCATCCCCCGCTTTTAATCGAGTATTGATACCTTCAAACGGCAATTGAGTGGTTGATGCGGTGAGTGGATGTGGCGCTGTTAACTTAGGACGAATCGCATTCCATTCTGCCCGTGCGTCGAGATCGTCTAAGGTTTCAAAAATGACCGGGGTTTCATCTTGTCCTGGTGTACTTTGTACTTTGGTTCCCGCAGCAACCGTCACTTGCTCAGGGATCCCAGGTCCAGCGGCGATACTAAATGATAAATCGGCACTCGCCGCTGCCCCAGGGTGCGGCACATAATCAATCAAGGTCGCCATCTCATGCAGTGACTGAGGGATTTGCGCCGTTCTCACATAGGCTTCATTCAGCCACATTTCGTTGTAAAACGTCAGCACATCACAACTCGCCGCCCACGCATCCAATAACGCCATGGTGAAATCGTCGTGCGAACGTGTTGTCAGTATCCCTAGCGAGCCGTATTCTGACGACGATAACCTTGCTGCCATGCTTTGGTAGAAGTCTTCGTGCAACCCAGCCCGAAAGCTGACACGAGCCAAACCCGTGGCATTATTTGGCGCTTGGGGAGTTAATACACTCGTGCCCTTGCATGCACCGCAGTGAGATTGATCATTGAAGTCGGTCATATTAGCGCCCTCCTTCTAAATCGAATAAGAACACACCATTTCCAGGATGGCTGGCGTCATTATCAACGCGGGCAATTTCTGTACGCCCAAACAGCAGTTTCCGTTCTTCCAACCCACTGGTACGCGGATCGCCAAAGCGACGAAAACGCGTGGCTTTGGCCGCGATCACACCATCGACATTTTGTGCAGCCGCTAACAGCGGGGAAAGATGCAAGATTTGCCCAGCGCGGAATTGATCGGGATGTAGGATCCCCAATGCCCCATTGGCTTGTCTTTTCGGTGAAAACAAAGAAAGTAAACGTTGCCGAACGTGTGACTTCGACGCATTCGGCGCAACACACACGTGCAGAGTAATTTCGAGTGGCACATATACAGGCGTCGATACATCCACATCATGCGCGGCTAAACGGAATTTTTCGTAGTGTTCTCGCAGTGCCACACGCTGGCCATCTCCCACTCCGACACGTCCTTTGGGATCAGGCAGAGCAAACGTGGTTATCCAACTTCCTGTATGGACATAAGCACAGCTCACGTCTTGCACCCACTCCACCCGTCTGCCCAACGTTTGATAATCTTCTCGCGTTACTGCCCGCTCCTGAGTTTTGAACAAGAATGGGGCACGCTTACGAATCGCCGCATGGGTTTCTCGATTGCGTCCCCCTTTACCTGCGGTGATGTTTCGTACTCCGGTCACTTCCGGCATGTTGAGCGCAAGGTGGTGCAGTTTATCAACGCCGATGTGTCCGGCAGTACCGACTCCCACTCGATAACGCGCCGTGAATGTCGTTCCAGATAAAGGACGACGACCAAACTCATTGTCACCAAAGCGCAAGTAGGCACGATCATCACGTTCGATTTCAACAGCAAACACCCTCGACGTACCGTCACTCGCCAATAAGTCTGGAACGGGTAAATAAGGTAAGACCTCCACCCCATCATCACCCTCAATCGTTATCGCGGGGAACGTTTCACTGGGCAAAGGGATTTGCAGAGCATCAACTGCAGGCTCACCTGCCAAATAGCGAGGTGCAAAGGTTAGCGGCGCGCGCGTTAATGTGGGGCGAAACACTGCTGGAATCGTCTCGGCTTGTTCTTGCTCACATTGCTTATCCGCACAGGCGGCACTTTTGCGCAGAGATTCCACCAAGCCTTTACCGGGGGCCCAACGTAAATGGGAGGCTGGCACCTGACCTAACTCGTCATCATCGAGGGTCTGTCCGTGGTCGACCAATACCATATTGCCTCGCGCCACGCTGATAGGCTCGATGAAGCGTCGGCCTTCTTCAATGGCGGTTTCAGAGGAAATGCACACTGGAAAACGCAATGCATCTCTCTCGTGCCACTCTATGAGCGTAATTTCCTCACCTGTAATGGGGTCGGTCAGCGGCTCATTGTCACGGTTTAATACCTGTACGTTCACCAGCAACACGATCTGACGATGATCAAGCACACGGTCTGCTTGGTTCCCCGTCGTCGCCCCCATAATTTCTTCAAATGCTAAATAGGTGAATGCATGTAAATCAGGAAAATGCCCCGCCAAGGTGGCGCTTGTCGCCCCTTTCGGGAGATGACATCGCCCATTGCTCCACGTATAGAACCGCATTTCATTGTGAGCGACATGCAATGACGTTATCGGGTGGCAGGTTTCGTAAACGGCGCCACTTTGTGCCAGCAAAGCATTATTTCGCATGAAGGTTACGGGCATCTCGTTTAACCGAGTACACACTGCGCTTCCTTGGGGAATCACAACCGTTTGTGGCGCCATGGGTAAAATATCGGATGAGACGGTAAAGTGGCAAAAACAGCGAGCATTGCAACCTTCGTCAACAGCGTAGTCGAGCAATCGCGTCAGGCGTTTGAGGGATATACGTGAACGAGCGCGATTAAGGTATGCCTCAGTTTGGGCTGCGTCTTGTTGATAAGCGAGTTGGTCAGCCGTGTAAGCCAGAATATCAACCAACACGGTTGAAAGGTCGGCGGGATGCCCTGTGGCAAATTCAGGCGCTGACACTGACATGCGATCCAACATCATGCGGCGAAAGGAGTGAAAGTCTCTCGCGGTGTAATCAATATCAGTTTCTGGGCGTTGTGGTGTTTCGCATTCGCAATCGGTTAAACAATCAAACGGAGATGGGCATTCCACTTTAAATGAGAAGGTCACGGACGCCAGCGTTGGGTCTATCTCTGGAGGCGGAGCGGGATTCAGATGGCTGGTGACGAGGTTAAGCCGATACGGGCCGAAATCCCCCGCTTGCACCAGTTCAATCACCATCACGTTTTGTTGTCCGTCGAGCCCCATGGTGACAGCAACCACGTCCACTGGCGCCCCTCCTTCAAATCGAAGGTTGTCCTCTGTGTAAACCATTCCTCCGGGGTCGTTAACAAGATAGAGGTGCAAAAAGCGTTGACGGTCGGCAGGATTGGCAGCCTCTAAGTCAACCACCTCAACAAAATCAATGCCATTAAGTGCGCTATTGCGTACTGCTTCTCGTCGGCGCTGATCACAGCAGAAATAGATCATGCTGCCCCCTCACGCACAAAGCTCGCTTGCTGGAGATCACCGGATGGCAGCAGGGAATATGAGACATCAATGAACAACGCGCCTTGATCGAACTGCACAGTGACATCGTTCAATTCAATGTCATCTTGCATCCAGTTTTGTAGTGAGGTTGCGATCAATGTTCTCGTGTCTTCTATCACCGCATCGCTGATCCCTAAAAATAGGAGTCGATTCAAACCACAACCAAACGTCGGCATCATTACCCGCTCTCCGGGTTCAGTGAACAGCACTTGTTCGATACGATCACGGATCACGTCAATACGATGCGTAGTGGCGCTTCGCCCTTGAGTATCAATGCGATAAGGAAAATCTGGATAGTTCATCTTTCCTCCACTCGCTTACGTTGCGATAACACGAAGTTGAGCCACAGCGGGAACCAACGGTGTTCCTGTCGGGGCACAAACAGACTGACTGGCAAACAACACAAAAGGTTGTCCCATCGACAAAACCCGCATACTCCCGGAGAGAAATTGGCCGCTAATGCAAGGCCCATTTCCAGCGGTTGGTGGCGGCATGGCACACCCAGCCACTAAGTACGGCGAGGTCTGCAGCACAGTTGCAGAACCAGACACCAACACGCGAGGGTTCGGCAAACTTGGCGTTGCCTGACCACCGTGTGAACACATGACGGTCGCACCGACATGGAGTAAGGGTCCGGGCATGTGTGCCTCCTACTGTGTGTGAATGGTTATCACCAACTGCCTCATCAAAACGACTCAATGATCACGGCTAGGTAATCGCGGCTAGGTAATAGTGAGTGCGCCTGTATTAATGTCCACTGTTGGGCCAACTAAGGAAATTTGTGCACCTTTTCCGTTGTTGATGAAAATACCCGCATCAGTCACGGACAACGTCACGCCGGTCGCGGTTTGCAGCGTGATCCCACCTAGCGCCATTGGTCCGCCCGCATCGCTAATCACAATGCCGTGCTTTGCCATAGTTTGTAGCGTAATAGCTGAAATTGGCGCGGGTGCAGTCTTCGCCATCAGCGGTATATCTGCCGCTGATCCTGCATAGCACCCTGTCCAAATGGGGTGATCCACTTCGCCCTGTTCAAACTCAATCCACACACCTGCGCCAACTGGCGGTACTGCAAATACACCAGAGTTAAGCCCCAACACCGGCAAACATGGCATACACCACGTTCCGGGAGGGATCCCTCCCACATCGGTCACCGTCGCCAAAATGCGTCCCTGTTGCGTGAGGTCAACATTGTTAACTACCGTCCCTCGATACTTGCCGTAGAACTTGTCACTCATACTGGCACCCTGCTAAATGTTGAAAGCAACCCATCACGGCTTAACTGAAACTCTTGCTTTAGCTCGCCTTCACTCATGGTGGTGGTCACCGCTTCTACATAGTGCAATCCATTGAACGCAGCTCCCGCACCTCTGACCGTCACCGTTTTTCTCGCTTCCAACAATGCGCCATAGGCCAAGACATCAAGCGTTCCATTCATTTTCACCGCTCTCGCCGCTGACTTAGCGGCTTTCGCCAACCCTATCAGTACACCTTGCACAGGGGAGTATTTGGCCGCACCCGTAATGGGCACGCCGGGCTTAAGCGGAATGGGCCGTAACACGCCCAACGGCGGATTGAGCGGGTTAACGTCGGGGATTGGAATAGTGATAGGCAATTTTGTCTGAGGGTTTTGAATTGTAACCATTGGAACAATCGCACTCTGTGTATCCACACTGCCGGATAACGTAAGTACATTTCTATTCGCATCCAAATCATCATTGAGTGGTCGCTGTGGAACACCCACTTTTACCTCAGGCCCCCAATACGCCGTCGACACCCCCACTTTATCCGTCGGCTCGATATAAAAAACATAACCGACGCGCTCCGCGAGCGACATGATGTATTTAAGATCGGTTCCTTGATGAGAAGGGATACGAACAGTAGGCACTGGCACATCAATCAGCACCGATGGGATCACTTTGGGAATCAAACCGAGAAATGCGTACTTTGCCAGTACCAAGTTAATACGCGCAAAATCAGGCATGGCGGGATAACGCATAAAACTAAAATCGATGTAATCAAGCACACGACTCAAGTCTTCACCCGTTAGAGTTAGGCGAGACACTCCGGGGGCGCTGCCGGGACTGACACGATGATCCGTGACTACCCCATCCATGAGCACAGATTTCCGACCAAACATTTCTACTGCAATCACGGTGCGAACCATAGGTATGGGATTGTTCGCAGACAGCAGAAATACCGTGTGCAGTGGCGAGCTATTGTCGATTTCAAAGACTAACTGAAAGCCAGATTTATCCCGTGTCTTGGCGCTGACCTCACAAGAGATAAACGCATTGATCACGACTTTCGATACGGGCACAGGCGCAACAGGGCCAATATAGAGACTCATCACCACATCTGACATCAGCGGTCTCCTTCCTCGCCATGTAAGGCGATTTTTCGCTCGTTGCCTTCCAGCAACGCGCTGGGATACTGAACGAGGTTGGCGTCTGCGATGTACCACCATAATGCGGGGTCAGCAAAATACGCCGCCGCAAGGAGATCCAATCGGTCACCATCTCTCACCGTCAGACTTTGTACATTGTCGATATTGGCTGGCTGAGGAAGGAATCGGCGACTCACGAACACGCGCTCCGTGCCGTTAGCATCTGCCATCACCTGCAAAGGCGCCCCCGCATAGCGGCTATTTGATGTGAAATCTGCTGTTTCTTCTGTATTGCTGAGAAGATATTGCGTGAGATCAGTCATCGAACATTCCTTATCGCTTTTATGTACTCGCTTCACGTATTCGCTTTCGCGTTTTACCCGTACAAAGAAAATGAGGTATTAAAAACCCGTTGCAGGCTTAATCACTTTGTCTGCCTGCCGCTCGAGTCCAGATAAATAATGCAAAAACAGCGACGATGCAGGGTGGTCAAAGCCAAGATCATCAACGGTTAATACCTGCAACGTAATGCTCGCTTTGGCGTGCAATGGATTCAAATGCGCGCCAAACAACTCTTCGGCTAGAGACAAACTCTTCATTTTTACAGGGACACGGCGATTCATTCCCCAACTGAAAACCGGTAATGGCTGCGTCATTGGAATAATGGTCAATTTGCCTTGTCTAGCGCGAGCATCGTTATCCAATAACTGGCGTTTCGTGGGCGAAATCAGGCTGCGTAACGCTGCGATGTAGTGACCAATCCCATACTTGACGGCATCTTCATCCCCCCGCTCTAACGCGTCGGTCGCATCAAGAGTTGCTTCAAAACTGATGGATTCTGTCGGTGGGCCGTTTAGCCTCATCGTTTCGGTACGCGTTTGAGAACCCTGTTGTGATTTCACTTCAAATTGGGTGTTGAGCGTCGACGGGTTGATAAGCAAAGGAATAGCGCTAATCGGCTCACCACTTTGTTGGTCTAGCAACACAATGCCCGCTTTGAGGTAATTCGGTTGGCTCGATAACATTTAGCGCCTCCTCTCCATGTACCTGTGCGTTTGGTTTTGGTTTTGGTTTTGGTTTTGGTTTTGGCGACGATACTGTCCATTGCCACCAAGTTGCTTCATCAATGCGTTAGTCGCATCCACAATGGCCTTTTCTTTCGCGATACCTTGCTGCCTTTCACTCACTGAATGCAAAACAGGCCAGTTCTGAGAGACCGCCGCTGACATGGCGCGATACACATCCACATATCTCGCGTCGCTGTCGATTTCTATCTGGCGAATATGAAGAGCAACTTCTGTCGTGGTGTCTTTAGCCATAATCTAAATCTCCCGCCTTAATCGGACGATCGAGCTTTTGCAATTCCGCCGCTGCGGCCTCCATCAGCCAGCGCATGGAGACCTCTTCATCGTGCTGTGCGGCGAGAAATGTGCCATTTAAAGCGACATTGTGAATACTGCCGCCCGTAAGATTGAGCTTGGCTAGTCGTACCGGATCGATATTTGCCGCCAGCGGTGTTTTAGACGGAAATGCGCTGCGCCAAATGCGTTCTCGCTCAAGCGGGCCTGGAAACGGAAAATCGACGACAAAACGAAAACGACGGAAAAACGCTTTATCAATGGATGTTTTGAGATTGGTGGAGAGTATCGCCAAACCACGATAGGCTTCGATGCGTTGTAATAGATCATCGATTCCGATGTTGGAGAACCGGTCATTGCTGCTTTTGACATCGCCCCGCTTACCGAACAGTGCATCCGCTTCGTCAAAAAACAGGATGGCTCCGCAGCGTTCAGCCGCAAGGAAAAGCTGACGCATGTGCTTTTCGGTTTCACCAATGTATTTGCTGATAATTGCCGAAAGGTCGATGCGATGAAGATCCAGCCCTAACTCATTAGCGATAGCCTCAGCGGCCATGGTTTTCCCTGTTCCGCTATCACCACAAAACAGGGCACTGATCCCCATTCCACGGCTCATACGATCACGGAACCCCCACTGTTGATACACGCGGCTTCTCAACTTAACTTGCGCCGTCAACTGTTCTAGCATGTTGGTTTGTGCCGGCGGCAACACCAAAGTATCCCAACTTGCTTTGCACTCGATGTGTTGCGTTAATTTACTTAATTCACTGGATGCGCGACGCTGACAAGCTCGCCACAGCGCTTTTTCGAATCTAGGGTCTGCATATTCCAGCCAATCGCTATCACTTGATTGCGCGACAAGCGTGGTTTGTACGATGTCAGGCAAACTCAATGAAAACTGTTCAGACAACCGCGCAGGGAGGCCGTCATCAACGCCATTCAAGATGCTATGCCAATAGCTCGCCTGTTCATGAACAGTAGGACGCTCCACCAGCAACGGAAAACTGTTGGCAGTAAGCCCGATGGGCATCGCCCCTGCATCCACCAGTACCAACCCCCCAATGCGTCCGGTGAATTGCTGTAGCACTCTGAAGTTTGCCGGATCATCCCCATTTTCAATGAGCAGCATGATCGGCATCAGTCCCGCTTCACGCTGCCACAACCTTGCCAATGCATCTAAATCATTGGGGTATGAGGGTAAACTCGTCCCATGCAACACATGTAAGTTCGCACACACTTCATTGGCCAACGCTGTTGCCATCAGCGTTTTGCTCGTCTTATCTTCACCGTGAAGCTCGATGACGATTTGTCGCTCTCTTGCTTGATGCACATAGTTCAACGTCGCTTTCAACCGAGCCACCTGAGACGCTGAAAGCGATGGTTCGTCACGCTTGATTAAACTCGGCGACGGTTCAAACATGACGCTCAAGCGCTCATCAAGGTAATTGACGCCCCGCAAGAAGCTCAAAATCCGCTCATCAAGCGTCAGCGTCGCATCCCCTCCACCAAGAGGATGCCAATCCAGCAACAACCAATATCGAAGTGGACTATGAGGCGAAAAACATCCCCAACCACAGGAGTGAGAGACAGACATCGCCAATGAAGCTGTGGGGTGCGTAAATGTTTCGCTACCCATCACATCGGCACACTTTCTAGCAACGCGTTCATCTAATGACACCGCCATCAATAAAGCCAATACCGCTTGATCGCCTTCGGTCAATTCAAACTGATTGCACATCACGTTAAATGCAGTTGGCGGATCGCTGACAAATCCGCGATTAATGTCAGCCAATAGAGCTTGACCCGTTTGATCGTTCCGCACTGCATCCAACGACTGAAGAACCCAATCAATCAATCGTGAAATATGCGCTTGATTGGTTGCTTGCCAATGCGCAAACGCATCAAGGGATTGCTGACTTCCCTTCATCCCTACCGTGGCTTGATGTATTGCCGTCGACTCGCGCTGCTTTGATATCATCGCATCATGATCATCATCCAACGCTGGGTCTGACGAAAGCTGTGCTGAATTGTTCACACCTACGATTTCTGTCATACGGGCACCACCACTATTTGTGTTGGATCGTAAATTGGCGCGCGCGGCGTAAAGTCAGGTGCAATCGGCGGTCGGTCTTTTTCGATAAACCAACTGTCTGCACCATCAATGCGTAATCGCGCAGGATAAACACCAGCAGGTAAAGGACCGAAAACAAATACAAGCGTGTTGGTTGTCACGGTCACTGACTCTGCTTGCGCTCCATCGCTACCAAGCCAAAGGCTGGCTTGCTGCCCTGCATGCACATTGGGTGTCACGTTCAACGTCACAGTGACTGTTTGCCCATTTCGTACCACGCTAGCAGGCGGCAATGTCATCACAGGCGACACTTGCACCATGACTTGGTTAGATTGTCGTGTGTCGCCATCAATTTCCGCAGAATACCGCAATGCATAATGGCCCGCAGCCCAATTGGCAGGGGCATTTGGCAAGGTCACCGCATGACCAAGTGCGGAACCGCCCGCATCAACACTGACCGTTTGTTCAAGATCCTGTGAAATATGCGAGAAGGAGAACCGCGGATTTCCCCCTTCTAAAAAACGCCCTTCTACATCTAAGGTATCCCCCAACCTTGCGCTCGCCTGTCGCGCAGGAGGGATCACTCGCAACAACTGAGGCAATGAAGGAATGAGCTGAGGGAAAACATCTGGTCCACTGTTGTCAGTGCCAATGGTTAACACTGGCAACGCGTTCAATGTGCCATATTCTGCTTCCATTAATACCGTGGAAACGCGGTAGGCCATCGACGGGCGATACTGAGTTTGCAATGCACTCCACAGCCCCGTTTTCTCCGAAATTGGCATGGTGTGAGGGGCAATTCGCAGCGCTTCCGCTTGATCTGCCAGCCCTGTATCGGACAGAGCTTGCAGCAATGGCGGTAAGCCCGCTGCAATAGCAGGAGAAGGTGTCAACGCCGTTTGAATTTCGGTGCGCGTAAAACCAGGATGCTCATGCAGGATTTGCATGGCATAACCTAATAGAACGTCACTATGTAAATCCGCCGTACCATGGGCACACACCAAGTAGTACAAATCCAATGGCAGCGGCGTATTGTTGATTCTGTCTCCATCGGTGTTACGAGTCGGCACGCATTGATTGGCCCACGATCCATTGATTTCTGTGTGATAAAGGAACACGTTCAGTGCAGGGGCGGTATTGTCCTCTTGTGCCAGCATTTGATCAGGAGGTAACGCGTGAACAGGCACATTTGTATTAACGATTGCCGCGACATCATGGTCGACAAATCCATCGTTGAGCAGGTCGCGCAACAGTTGCGTGACGCCAGCCAGTGCCAGTGCGGAACTCATCGCTCTCCCTCCTGACGTTGGCGTAGATAGTCAGCCAAGGAAAGATCTGGTTTCCATGTCGACTTCACCATGCGCTCTGCCTGAGGTGGATTCTGAATGGGGGCTTGCTTGGACACAATCGTGACTGAATCTATTGTCACATTCACTGACACTGAACCTTCTGACCGCGCCTTTTGACGACGAAACGAGCTAGGCGCACTCGATGGCTCATTATCCTTGCTTCTCAATAGAGAACTGGCAAACGATGAGGTGTGTGTTGACGTTTGAGTGTGAGTTTGAGATTGATTTTGAGATTGACCCAATATGGACGCCGCCACTTGCTGGGTGAAGTCTTGCCTCCGGCTCCCCACTTTGGGCCCGATTTTGGCGGCTTTATTTGCGGCATCCTCAGTCACTTCGTGCAACTGTGAGTCAGAATGAGCTTGATGCTGACTCGCTGCAACATGCTCATTGTGCACCCGTTCGATATTTGGATCAGCGTTTTGCCAACTCGCACTTCGTGGATTATCACGTTCTCGATTGGCTTCGTTAACTATCTCCGCCGAGCGCTTTTGTTCGTTGAGTTGCTGGGAATGTGTGTTTGCCGATGACTCCCCCATTCGACCATCAATCGGAGATACAGATTGGGCGTGATCGCTGGACAGTAAATCAGCCCCTGAATCACTCACATTTCTTTCAGTGCTGCCCATTTTGTTTGAGAACGCATCTTTTGATTCTTTTCCTGACGACTCAGACCCAGTACGATCACCCTCATCATAAGTGACACCGTCACTTGAATGGCTACTGTTTTCGAATGAAGGGGCATTCGAAGGAACGTTATGCCATGCATCGATAGTCAATGTATCAGCGTCAAACTGATTAACTCTATTTATCCCACTGGAATAGCCTGGCTCCTGCGTCACTCGGGTCGCCCCTGCATAATATGACGACGCAACAGGTTTTAGCGTCTGCATTCCATCAATGTTCCGGCGAATGTAATCCCCTAACAAACGATTCATAAATGCTCCCTTATGACACTCTGGCAAATATTCATGAGTCGATCACCATGGCGATGTGCTGGCGACGGCGTGCGGGACTCATGGCGAGAATGTCGTGGCTTGACCAGCCGTAAGCTGAAGCAAGAAGGTGAACATCCCACAGCTGACGCTCAACATCTGATGTCAGCAAAGACCAAAACTGATTGGCAATATCGAATTGGTGCGCTGTTTCAGCCCCACATTCCGTGCATGCAGAATTCAAAGAAACGATGGTCAACGGTTCGATTTCAAGCATTCTCGCTTCAAGCGCCAGATAGAAGGCTCGCCATGCAGAAGCCGCATCTTCACTTTTATCAATGCAACTCAACACGTCCCGATAGCTCGCGGGGTCAAGTACGCATTGCGCAAATTCAGACTGCGTATGAGGTTTTGACAGCGGAGAGTTTGACGATGCGAGCACAAACAGATCACGGACAATCGGCAACCGGAAACGACCACTAAACGCCGCCATGCCCAGTTCCGTGTCTAGTGTTTCGTAATAAGGTAAGTACGCTTCTGTGTTGATCTCGGTAGCTTCTGTGTTGCTCTTCAAGCGCTCCGAGCCACTCGCTAACACCTGTGAAACAGTAAAAGACAATTGGGTTTTGGCTGTACATTCAGAGCAAGCACAAACCACTGCAATAGACTCACCAAACTCAGCGCGGTAAGCCAGTAGCAGGAAATGATCTCGCCCAGCTAACGTCCAATCAACAACGTCTCCTTCGTATTGACTTGAAAGGTATGCAGACACCAAGGCAACCGCACGTTGAGGTGGCAACATGTCAGCGGCTCTTTCCCAAAGCTCAACACGTTCATTGTTGGTCAATGCCGATATCGCAACACGCATTGGCATTCACTCACTGTTCTGGATGCACAAAACTAGGTTCTTTTGGCACCGTGATGTCGTTGCGTTCCCACCCCTCGTTCTCTAGTTTGATTGACTGGATCATGAATGCGGAGCTAGACGCATCGAGCGCAGGTATCGCTTTGTATTCCGAGACCCAACAGTTATAGAGGGTGTAGCTCAATACTTTTTGCCCAGCTTCATTGAGAACTTCAAGAATCAATGTCTTGCGAAAATCTGCCAGCGAGACTTCACCGCCTAAACCCGTGCCAATACGCCACACTTTGTTGGCCCACTGCTCAAATTGAAGATTTTCAGTCACCCCACGTTCGAGCGTAATGGCTTCAAATTTAGCTTGCCCCGGCGATTTACGGGTGTGTGAAGGGTCTGCCCCCTCTCGGTATTCCATCACTTCTACGGTGCGGCTGAGTCCCGACACCTTTTGTACTGCTGCTAGTACGTCACCACCCGCTTCTTTGACAATAAATTTGTAGCCGGGATAAGGCACAATACGTTGACCATTCACGTTAAGCTGAGACATCTCGTCCCCCTCGCTAACTATCAAAAATAAGCAAAAGCAAAAACAAAAACGAATGCAGAGAGCCTCTGCCAGCAAAAGCTGACAGAGAGGACATCTAACCGTTGCTGTTATTCATCAACTGCAAGCTAACAACGACAAATTCCGCAGGTTTTAGCCCCGCAAAGCCCACCAGTAAATTCACCACCCCCGCATCAATATCAGCTTGTGTGGTTGTCTCGGCGTCGCACTTCACGCGATAAGCCTGCTCAGGCGAACTGCCTTGAAAGGCACCTTGGCGAAATAACCCTTGCATGAAGTCACCAACTGCAATGCGAATTTCTGACCAAAGCGGCTCATCGTTAGGTTGGAACACTGCCCATTGCAAACCTCTAAACAAAGACTCTTCAATAAACAATGCGGTACGACGAACAGGTATGTAAGTCCATTCCGACGCCAACTCATTCGCACCGCGAAGAGTTCGAGCGCCCCAAGCGATATTGCCGCTAATGCCACCATTGCGAAGGCAATTCAAGCCCACAGGATTTAGCAGGCCTATTTCGTTATTGGTTAAGGATTGATTGAAGCCCATGACATTACGAAGATTTGCCGTGATGCCAGCCGCCGCAGTCCAGATACCTGATTCGGTATCTTTGCGCGCATAGAGTCCCGCGATGGTGCCACTGGGCGCGATGGTTCGTAGACGATTTTCATTGTTCGGGTCAGGAACCTGAACCCGAGGATAGTAAGCAGCAGTATTACGGTGACGAAGACCGGCTCCTGCTACCTCATCAAGCCAATCATGTGCCTCTTCAACGCTATTCACGTTAGCGGGCGGATCAATTAATAAAAATGCGCGTTGTTCTTCGCAATATGTCAGCGCCGGACTCATGACACTAAAGGTATCCGCAGATCCAAGATCTGCTGCTTCTGGGATCAGTAAGATGTTGAACAAATCAACATCCTCCAGTGCATAAAGCCCAGTTCGAAGTGAGCGGTTTCCTCTCAATGGTGCCGCACGCTCAGCGTCGGTTAGGAGCGTTATATCCTCATCAGCCCCTGCGGTGGCGAGCGTTTGATGTCCCGCTGGAGCAACCGTATTCATGGCATATTGCTGAACATTTGGCTGTACCTGCACCGTCGCGCTATTAATCAGTCTCATGAATTCGCCAAAGTCTCCCTGGGGCACAAGCGATTCAGCGATGGTGATGACTTGTCCTGCACGATATTCGGCACTGTTTCTTCCACTGAAAATCGCCATACGTGAGCCACGAACAACCACTTGGCATTGCGCCCAAAGTGGATCTGCCGCACGAGTATCTCGGATTGCGTTTTGCAGCATGAGCGCCGCTTCTGCAATTGTGGTGGGTTTGATGCTCGCATCAATAAATACATCGTGAGCCCCCGTCCCTAGATCCACGAGCAACGAATTATCATCCGCGACCCCAGCATACTGCGTCGTGTCTTGCACATCAGAGTAAAAACCCGTCGCTGCAGGCATCGCTGTACCCGCACCGCCCAACGACAACTGAACAAGCATTGAATCATCGTTAACAACATCGACGACATAACGAGGGTGTGTCTCTACCATCGACACGTTACGATAAATTTCGTTACGCACTGGCAACTCTAAACCATCAACATGACGGATCTCGGTAATCGTCAGGTTAAACAAAGACGTGGGATCAGAGGTGAGATAGTCAACATCAGCGCGTATATGGTTATTCCAATTACCGGGATCTTCGACTGGATTGTTCTGAAATTGACGTCCAGCATCAAACCTCAATGTGGTTGCACCGCTCCAGCTTTCTGCTGTCATGCTGCCATTCGTTCCTCCGCCTACGCGAATACCGACGGCTTGGCCTCCTCCATTAAGGTAAAACTGAGACACTGCGTAGCTCGCTTCGCTATCAGTGTGCACGCCACCAAAGTGAGTATCAAAATCACCAATGTGAAACATTCGCACTGGCGTATTAAGTGGACCGCGAGAAAAGCGCCCCACAATGGCGGCGATTGACGTAGCAACGCCACTCAATGAGCGACTACCACTAGGAATTTCTTGAATATAAACGCCGGGATATGTCAGTGCGACTGGCATGGGTGACCTCCTCAAGCAAGACGATGGATCCATTAAAACTGGCGTCAATGTATTGCGATGCCGTCGACTGGAAAATTCGACAACATCGAAGGGTGAGTACAGTATTGATGTCACAATACACAGTAATGAGGATGGTCAACTTTCAACCAGTTGCTTGTCGCAACCACAAGACGATACACATTAAGAGGGTGTTATGCTTAAAAAAGTACGTTCGTTTTATTAACGATTTTTCAGCATGTTAAGCACAATGTAATCGTTCTTACTAAACACCCTTATTTTTATGCGAATTAATATTGAGAAAACTCGAAAAGACCAACGAAATAGACAGGCAGCCTAATTGCTCAGGCGAGACAGCTCATTCCAACCATAATACCCCCGATGCATATCAGTGAATTTTCGGTCTTTTGCTTGCTGACGAGTGAGAGCAGATTGACGTGAATGTTTGATTGTTCATTAATGACAATGAAAAAGAAAAACGAAAAAACCAAGACAGAGTGAAGACAGCCCATCAAGTAGACATATATAGGTAGAAGCTGAATAGGTAGAAACAGAGTAGATAGAAGACGAATAGCAAAAATAGAAAGTGTCTGCGGGGCAGTTATTCGTTGTCGGTCGTATCTAGCCGCCGACAGCTCATCAGCGGCTAGCAAAAACCGGTAATACACCCAGTTTTATGATTGACTGACAAACTCGTGGATGTAGTCAATTTGAGGTTGCTTTGTAAATGCCCCCGGACGCAAAGCTTGGACTTCACGAATAATATCTTCCAATTCCCAGCCACGTTCTAATAGCAAATGCGCAGCCATCAAACCAGTGCGGCCTGATCCCCCCATGCAATGAAGGGCGACCTTCTCACCTTTTGCAATCGCATCATGCAGGCGTGATTGGCATTGTTGCCAGCTCTGAATAAACGCGGCGTTTGGCGCTTCATCGTCTTCAATCTGGGTTTGGAACCATGTGATTCCGGCAGCTTGGGCGAGTTCACCAAGTTCAGCAACGCCTTTTTCAGCCATTTCTTCTTGGCTCAGCGCGGTGACAATCATGGTCACGCCTTGTGCTTTAAGTTGATCTAAGCTCTCTTTTAACGACGTGCCTTTGGTGCCTGGGCATGGTGTTAAAATTAACGCACCCGCTTCAACAGGCAGTTCCCATGTTGGATGTGTCATTGTTATACCTTCATTCCTTTCAACTAACTGATTTATGCTAACCCTCAATTATGGCGCTTAAGTATTACAAATTAAATAACGATAGTCGTTGATGATAAACACCAAAAGCCTCAGAATAGCGCCCCTTTCCCTACTGAGTTGGCGCACTTGCCACCAGCCGTCCATTTTAGGGCGTAATCTTATTGAGAATTATACATATGGGTTTTACCTCGTTAGGTCTTTCTGCACCAATCCTTAAAGCGGTACAAGAGAAGGGTTACGATACGCCTTCTCCGATTCAGGCGCAGGCTATCCCTGCTGTACTTGAAGGCAAGGATGTCATGGCTGCAGCACAAACCGGTACAGGTAAAACCGCTGGCTTTGTTCTGCCAATCCTAGAAAAACTGAGCCATGGCGATCGCGCTCGTCCAAACCACGTTCGCGCTTTGATCTTGACCCCAACTCGTGAACTAGCCGCTCAGATCCTCGAAAATGCGGAGGCTTACAGCAAGCACACGCGCCTGCGTTCTACCGTTGTTTTTGGTGGCGTTAAAATCAACCCACAACTTATGGCACTGCGCAAAGGTACCGACGTTTTGGTCGCTACACCGGGTCGTTTACTTGATCTTTACAGCCAGAATGCAGTGAAGTTTTCACAGCTTGAAGTGTTGGTTTTGGACGAAGCTGACCGCATGCTAGACATGGGTTTCTTCCGTGACATCAAACGAATCCTCGATATTTTGCCGAAGAATCGCCAGAACTTGCTGTTCTCTGCAACGTTTTCTGACGAGATTCGTCAACTAGCGAAAGGCTTGGTTAACAATCCTGTTGAGATTTCAGTCACGCCTGCAAACTCAACCGCACGTACCGTTGAACAATGCATTTACCCTGCTGACAAGAAAAAGAAACCAGCCATCCTTTCTACGTTGATCAAAGAAGGTAACTGGCGTCAGGTGTTGGTATTTAGTCGCACTAAGCACGGCGCAAATAAGCTGTCTCATTTCCTTAATGAAGAAGGCATTACTGCGGCACCGATTCACGGTAACAAGAGCCAAGGTGCTCGCACCAAAGCACTGGCTGATTTCAAATCAGGTGAAGTACGTGTACTGGTAGCAACCGATATTGCTGCTCGTGGTATCGATATTCCACAGCTTCCACAAGTGGTTAACTTTGATTTGCCAAACGTTGCTGAAGATTATGTTCACCGTATTGGCCGTACTGGCCGCGCTGGTGAAACAGGTAAAGCGATCTCGTTGGTTTGTGCTGACGAAGCGGATGATCTATTCGGTATCGAACGTTTAATTCAGCAAGTACTGCCACGCATAGAACTAAAAGGTTTCAAGCCAAGCATCGCTGTCCCTGAACGTGCACTAGACACTCGTCCCATGAAAGCGAAGAAACCAAAAAGACCAAGCGCTCCAACAGGTGGTCGTCGTTCTTCTAGCTACAGAGGCAACGGTGACAAAGCGGTCTTCGAAAATCGTCAATCTCGTCAAGGTGGTGGTCAGCAAGCTCAGAAAGCTGAAGGCAACGGTGAAGGCCAAGCACGTCGTGAAGGTTCTGCTCGCAACGGCAACGCTAATAGTCGTAACGGTAACCGCAATGGCAACAGCAATACGGGTAATCGTGGTGCGAATGCATCAGGTCAAGCGCCATCACGCAATAAGCCACAAGGCAATGGCGCTCAGAAGCCAGCAGGAAGCCAAAACAGAAAACCAGGTGGCCAACAACGCCGTCGCCCTTCGGGCAACACAGCGAAAGCGACCCCTAGCGCCAACTAAGATAAAGTGATTTGTAAAAGCCAGACAGTGTCTGGCTTTTTTCGTTTTGAGGATGGTCAATGGAAGCCGACAACTTACAGTTTCCCCTCTCTCTCGCGCCTCTCTCTCACGCCTTTCTATCGTCAATAGTCTTCTTTCGCTTCACCACTGAATTTCGAGATATAACCTGAAAAGTTTTTAGAAAAAACATAATCCAGACAGAGAGATACGGCCATTATCTGTACAAACTGCACGTAAATGATGCATTCGTTCAGATTTCCACATTTTATTCTCATTTCGCCCTTAATTTTTCAGTAAAACGTGCCGCTTTTTCTTTTAGTTACAAGTTATACCCAATCAACCTGAAGATGCTCGATTTCAGAGGCCTTCAGGTTGTTTGGGTATAAGAAGCAATTAACGTTTTGCCGAGTATCGGCTATCGAGAATAATAATGTATAAGAAAACACTCCTCTCCATTTTAGTCCTTGCGGCACTTGCTGGCTGCAACGACGAAGACACGTCCATTATTCAACCAGATATAGACACAGAAACACATGCGCCCGTTCTTCCAGAAGAAGGAACGGATGGCTCTCCAGATATAGGTGTGCCAGACCCTATTATCGCGGGAGAATTTTCCCTCGATGGTTCATTGGTGTTTGGCCCTTCAGTAACCTGTAATGGTGAAGCAGCCAATGCGTTTGAATTCTCGCAAAATGATGCCGTTGTCTGTGAGTTCGACGGCACGGTATTAGCGACATTCAGCGACATCTTTGCAGAGAAAGAACAGCGCTCAGTTGACACGCCTACTCGGCTGAGATTAACACTTGAAAACGCATCCGAGTTTATCGACTCCCCAGAGAAACTGCGAAATGCTCGCACCTTGATCACTGCTGTTGCGCCAAGTCACGACAAGCAAATCGATTTCCCAACTTTGTCCACGAGTGACACGTTGGCCTTCTCTGCCATGTACAATAACGACTTAGACTTGCCACAAGCAGACTTCGATAAGCTATTGGAAGAAGAAGCACCCGTAGAAGAAAGCCTTGTCGATAAACTGCCGAGTACACACGTTCCTGATATTGAGCCGGAAGTCACAGAAGGCGCAGTCGCTGACTTAAACGCGCCGTTTGTTTCCGCCAACGCTGAAGAGGCTTATCAGTACAAGCCAGAAACAAGCATTCTTTCGAAAGCCGTTATCACTGATTCGAACGGTAAAGCTGTGCAAGGCTTGTCTTACTTCAGCCGATCGTCTCGTGGAAAAACCAACGAGCTCGGCGAGTTTGAATTTGTTTGGGGCGAAACCATTTCATTTGGTATCGAGACATTTGAACTTGGTGGACTGCGCGGAAACCAAACCCAATTTACGCTTCGCGACTTGGGCGTAGAACAACGCGGTCGAAATGCGGAAGCGTTGGTGAAACGCTACGCCACGACAAACGCTGGCAATCTCTCCATCAATACTGACGTTGAAAAGGTATTTTCTCAGTACCCTAACGTCATCAACGAAGCCATTTCGTTATCGCTCAACGACAAGGACATTCCTCTCGACGTTGGAGCGGGTCAAATACAAACCGTGAAGGCAGAATTCGAGACTCAATTTACGTCAGGCATCGCGCAACAAATCGATAAAGCCATTTGTGGTGAAAACTGCGATCAATCAGCTTCTCAATTTGATATCCAACCGGACGTGCGTGTCGCAACCGATGAGATGAGCAACATTCAGGCCGACATCAATAAGCTATGGGGCATCAATGATGCGGTATCACAAGGCTGGAAACCCGTCGATAAATTCCATGTCTTTGCGGATGCAACGTGGTTTTATGGAAGCGTAGGAACGGCTCGTGGACAAGCGGCCGTTAACATTTCGAACCGCGCATTCCCTGTGGTGATGGCACGTAACGACAATAACTACTGGATTGAGTTCGATAAACCTAAAGCCTATGACGAACGTGGCTTGGCATACATTACTGAATCCCCAGTCATCACACCCGATTTAGCAGGCGGAAACACGGCCACCTATGGTTTGCCTTTTGTCAGCATTGGCGAGTTGGGTAGCGGCAAGATCATGGTGATGGGCAACGCCCGTTATAACTCTGTGTTGGTATGCCCAACCGGATATTCTTGGGGTGGCAATAGTCAGTGTGAAAATGGGACAGACGGCGATGACATGAAGAATTTCTTCAACAATGTTATTCGCTATCTCACCAACCGCGCCGAGAATGCTTCCATCAATGTTGGCACCAATATACCTCACGTCTACTTTACTCGTGCCGGCATCACGCTGGGCCACAAAGAAGCGTATGTGATTGCTGATGACTTCAATGTCACAACAGAGCAAATCTCATCGTTTTCAAATATCTCCCCTATCGATATGCCGCTGCTTATCCTCAATGGGTTTGACTATAACGGCCCAACGGGTGATGTCTATTTGCCACCTCATACCGCCAATACTGACAGCCCTAAGCTCACCCAAGACGATGTCACTGCACTCATTCAGTACGTTTCTGACGGTGGCAGTATCTTGGTGATGGAAACCTTGCGTGCAACAAACAATGCTGGTGAGCTAGGTCGTTTGTTGGATGCAGCGGGCATCGCATTTGGCATGGGCGAGTCTGTCGTACCGACAGGGAATGGTCCCAATGATGGCTACGCCGATCGCGTACGCTCAAACCGCGAGTATGGTCTCTACATTATCGAACGTTATGCACCTATCGACGGTGAGAATGGCGAACAGCCAAAACTGCCGTATAACATTGATAAAGTCACAGGTGAGGTGACGTGGGATCACATCATTGCAGGTAAGCCAGACAAAGCGCCGAAGCTAGAAACCGCGTACTACTTCGATAAATTGGAAAACGGAGAGGAAGTCGCTCACAAGGCATTCATCCGTGAGGAAGATCATTTTGTACGCAACGACAAGGGTCATATCGATGTATCTAATGGCGAGCCCGTCGTTGATACTGAATCACTGCGCAAAGCCATTGACGATTTGCTCGAAAAGTTCGAAGTCAATGGTCAGCGCACCTATGAACAGTGTACTGATTACAACTACCACTATGAAATCAACTGCCTCGAGTATCGTCCGGGCAATGGTATTCCGCTAACTGGCGGTATGTCTCGCCCTATCTACACCAAACTCGATTTGGGAGAGAAAGAAGCTCGCGCCATGATCAAGGCAGCGGATCTCGGCACCAACATTGAGCGCCTGTATCAGCATGAGCGCTATTTCCGTACTAACGGTAAACAGGGTGAACGCTTAAGCAGCATCGATCTGAACCGACTCTACACCAACATGTCTGTGTGGCTTTGGAACGATTTAGATTATCGCTATGAATCAGGAAAAGACGATGATCTTGGTTTCGAAAAGTTCACTGAATTTCTGAACTGCTACACCAATAACATTGGCGCAGAAGGCACACAGTGTTCACAAGAACTCGGCAACCAGCTCACCGTCATGGAGATGGTTTATGGCCCAGACGCGGGTGAATATGCTGGCCAGATGAACCCGAGTTATCCGCTCAATTACATGGAAAAACCGCTGACTCGTTTAATGCTAGGCCGCTCGTTCTGGGATTATGATGTCATTGTCGATATTCGCCAATTCCCCGGAGAGCCAGATGGATTTGCTACGGGCAAAGAACTGACATTCGACATGAGCAATAATCCAGTTGCGTACTATGCGGGCAACCGTCAGGCGACTGGTCAATGGGCGGTTGCTCATCAACCCGTGACAGTTAATGTGGCAGGAAACAGTACCCCTGTTACCTTCACAATTGGCTTGCATGACGATCTCACCGGTCGTGAGAAGCACGAACTTGGTCTAAAACGCCCACCGCGCATGCAAAAAAGTTACTCTATTCAAAGCAGCGGTGAATTTACCGTGCCGTACGGTGGTTTGATTTACGTGCAAGGTGGCAACAGCGAAGCGGTTAGCATCAAGTTCAACGGCAGTGTTGCAGCCCCGCTCTTTGATGGAACGACCAATGAATGGGTGAACCCGCAGCACTCCCCTGCACCAATGGGTGATGTAGTGTCAAATAGCTTCATCTATACCGCTCCAAAAGCCAATATGGCAGCGAAAAACTTCGACGGCGGTATGGCACAGTTTGCATCAGACTTAGATACTTTTGCCCAGGATATGAATGAGTTCTATGCGAGAGACGAAGGCATCAACGGTCAAAACAACCGTGCTGTTACTCACGCCGACACGCCAAACAACCGCCATGCGTTTGTGAATGATGTCGCCATCAGTATTGGCGCTGCGCACTCTGGGTATCCGGTGATGAACAGCAGTTTTAATGCCGACAGCGAACACATGCCGACAACGCCACTCAACGATTGGCTAATTTGGCACGAAGTGGGTCACAACGCTGCTGAAGCCCCACTCACTGTTGAAGGTGCTACTGAAGTTGCTAACAACGTGCTTGGCCTTTACATGCAGCAAAAATACCTAGGGAAAATGCCTCGTGTGGAACGCGATATTCGCATTGCTCCACAGTTCGTGAATGCGGAGAACGGTCACGCATGGGGCGCTGGCGGCGCAGGTGAACGTTTGCTGATGTTTGCACAACTAAAAGAGTGGGCAGACACAGAGCTGGACATCACCCAATGGTACGAAGGCGAACTGCCAGATTTCTACAATCAAGAACTTGGCATGAATGGCTTTAACCTTTACAAATTAATGCATCGCCTCACACGTAACCAATCTGAAAATGGGATGCGATTAGTGGGTCAGAACCAATGTTACCAATCAAACTTAGGTAAGAGTGACGCTTTGCTACTTTGTGCATCTTACGCTGCACAAACAGACTTGACGGCGTTCTTTGACGCATGGAACCCTGGCGTCGTGGCAAGCATATTGCCGGGTCAAAGCCAGCCTCAGTATGGCGGTGGTATTAGCGATGCAGGACGAGCAGCAGTGAAAGCGCTGAATCTACCGCTTCCAATGCGTAACCCGCTGAACATTGATTCGGTGACGGTCGGCACTCCCGCACACCAGTAACAGCGTCTTCATCAAGTGCAATAACAAGCAATAACAAAAAGGGAGCTTACAAGCTCCCTTTTAATTTATAGACTTATTGCTTTGTAATAAGTCTATATTCCGTCAGCGTCAAAATGGCACTTTCCAGAACATCCAAGCCTTGGTTTGTATAACCATAGAAATTTGGCGTCACCGCATCTCTCAAATTCACTACCAAGTCTGTAATGTCATCACCTAGCATCAATCCATCTGATAACTCCGACATCAGGCGCTGTTTTTGGTCATCCAATGGTTCGATAAATTCGCTATAGCCCGCAACAGAGCTATAGAGATTGCTGAAGGTTCCTGTCGTGTTCTCTTCAATGTAGTAGCTCACTGAACGCGAGAAATTGACGCGAATATCGCTCACACTTTCATTGGTTGAAAAGACAGTTTCTAACAAGCCATCCCCACCCGCATGTTCAATAGTGTTTGGCTTATAATCTGTTTTCGGGAAAACAAGAAATGCTGATATTGCACCGTCACGAGTTACCGCTGATAGTACGAAACGTCTGTCGTCATAATATTTAATGACGTCACCAGCCATCGATTTTTTGATGTAAACTGGCGCACCAAATGTCTCTTCCAGCACATCTTCTGAAGCACGAATATAGATCCGCTCCAAATTATTGTGTGACGGAATATCAGTAAACTGCGACAACGTAAGGTTATATACCTTATCAATCGCATCCATGGTGTCATTCAATCCACCAAGAGCAATCGCGATAATAGAGACAAACGCAATGGTTTTTGCCCACTTTTCTCGAACACGATCTTTCAAATTTCGTTGTTGTGCTGTTTCAAGCGCCAGAGCTTCATTTTGCTCATTGACTTCAACCACCGACATGCCTTACCCCTTCAAATCTTCTAGTTTTTCAATCGCTGTTTCAATAACGTGCTCACTGATCGCCTCGATCTCGTCTTGACTCACATACTGCTTAATATCGTCGGAAAATCGCACACCAATAAAAACGCCAAAGCCTATAAGGCCAAAGACAAAAAGCCTAAACATCCTGATTCTCCAGTGTTATTGATACATCGAAATTCGACCTTTTACCTTTCGTAGGTAATTCTTAGTCTCATCGTAAGGAAGATTTTCAAGCAGGTGGTTATACACTTCATCCGGCGTCATGCTGTTAATCACCACAGCGGCTTTACGAATATTGGTCGACCTGTCTTTATTGAACGCTTTAGCTACGTTACCTGCACCTGTGTTGTAAGCGGCAATCACACAGTAAAGACGCGCTTCATCATTGGTCACGAACTTAAGGTAGCGCTTGTCCAAGATATTGAGATAAGCCGTACCTGTTTCCACGTTAATAGGCGGAACGTATAGGTCTGTTGGTGACATTGGCGAATCGATCTTACGGAACAATTTGTTCACGTCATGACCTGCACTGTTTGGTACAACTTGCATCAAACCAAAAGCAGGAACATGTGATTTCGCATCTGGGCGGAAAGAGGATTCGCTATGCATAATTGCCATAACAAGCGCAGCATCAATTTCCCAACGCTCACTTTCTTTTTCTACAAGCGGCTGATAAGTAGAAGCACGTGTCTTTAACGCGTTTTCAGGTAGCTTCACTTTGTAGCTCACCACTTTTTTAGCGGCATTGTTACTTGGTTTAGAAGCTTGCACTGTAACGGTTTTGGCGGGTTCGACGTCGCTCACGACTGTGGGTGTTGGCTGCTGTGTTAGCTGCGGTTTCGGCTGTGGTTTTGGTGACTGCTCAGCTAACTCCGTTGCCGTTTGCTTTTTCGGTGTTTCTTCCACGGAGAGTGAAGGTTTACGGGTATCCGTCACTTCTGTTTGGGTTGCGCTCTCTTTTGGTGCAACTACGCCAGGCGACTTCGCTTCAACGTTCGCGTTAGCTTTAGTTATCGTACTCGCATCCGCCATCACATTAGCTTTGGTTTCATCCGATTCAACGCTCACCACCTGCTCGACTTTCGCCGAAGATTCGACATCGGCTTTGTTTGCAATGACAGCGGTTCCTCCGACCTTCTCGTCGTCGGCCTTTTTAGGTTCCGTTTTTACTGGCTCAGGAATACCCAATTCTTTGCGCTTCGCTTTGAACTGTTCGCTGATTGACGCTATGCGCGGAGCCGCAGTTTGGAGGAGAGCAATTTTTTTCTTGTACGCACGTTCATAAATAAAGGATTCTGGAATCCCTGTATTTGAACGAATTAAACGTTCGGCTTGAACGTCAAGCTCACGCATTTGCATCTGAATTTGATCAATGATGAATTGTTTTTCTGTTTTTTCTTGTTCTGGAGAGTAATCAACATAAGCGATGGCTTCATTAGCGTTTTCCAGAGATAGTATCTGACCGTCGACTTCCAGTTCAGACAACCCATTTAACGCGGATGCCGAATCAGAATCCATATCGACCAACACCGAGATAGTCGCCGTATTGCCCTCGTAATCAACAACTTTCTTCACTGTGTTACTGTCTGAATATTCAACCGATTTGGTAGAATCAGACACTTCACCACTGCCCCATTGATCAATCAGCAATTCACGCTCTTTATCCAAATTCGAGGTGTACTCATCTCGCCACGCTTCGTACTCAGAGAGATAGTTATCGAGCCATTGGTAAAATTCAGCGAATTTTTCTTGTTGAGGTTGATTCACTCGTTTTGCTTCACGATCTAGCTCAGCAAAAGAATCTGCTGTCGCCAATCCAGGGACAACATTCAATACGACAGCGATACACACTGCCAACGCTTTTATTTTATTCGTCGCCATTTCCGGTACCTAGCACCATAAAAAAGAGGTTATCTCGCGATAACCTCATAAGAAGGGTTCATTTATTACGTATTGCGCTTAAAGCTGTTTCAGAGACTCAAGAGTCTTCGCCAGATCGTCAGCCGCTTGCTCGTTGTTGAATTGATTCCACAACGTTGCATCTTCGCCCGCAGCGTCAATCACACTGTTTCGGTTGGCTTTGTAGGCTTCTTGGTCCATACCAACAAGCACATACAATCCACCTGTTGGACTTACTTGGCTAACCAGCACGCGACTGTCTGTTAGTGAGCGAGACACGACTGTTTTGGTGACGTTTTCAAACGTTTCCATCACAGACTCATTCACGCCTTCAGTCGTATTTGTGGTAACAGATGCTTCTACTGCCTGCTTGAACATGTTATTCACGTCAATCTGAAACTGTGAGGCCAAAGCAACACGCGCTTCATTCGCTGCCACTTTGCGCATCACGCTCATGCCCGCTGCGCTTTTCTTCGCATAACCTGTCGCAGCAATACCAATGTCTGATGGCATCACATCACATACCCAACCTGGCGCTTCATCCTTTGGAGAATCAGGGAAAGTACAAGCAGCAAAGTTCTGGCTTTGCTCAACCGTTGCGTTGTTAGAACACGCTGAAAGAACTAATGCTAGAGAAACAGCAACAAGGGATTTTTTAATCATTAGTTGCCCCAACTGTTGGTCATACATGCTACATCCCAAATCGCACACTCTTCAGGAACCAATTTAGCGGTATCACCTTTGCGCAACTTCAGAGACATCTCCTCGTCGATAGCAACCCAAGAAAACGTTGGTTTAACCGCATCGTTCTCATGATTGACAACGTAACCCACACCCACGGTGTACGTTTCTAGATCGCCTTCGTCTGATTTAAAGGTTTGAGAGAATGAGATGTCCGCACCAGGTTGAATGCGTTTGTTAGAACCCATTGCCACTTTCACCATGGTGCCAGCTTCACATTGACGCATCTCCATCACTGGTGCAGAAGGCGCTAGCAGTTTTTGAAGCTCAAAGTTGTACTTCACAGATTTCATCGCCGCTTCGCTGGCCATTGAGGTGTACTGTGCTTTAGAGATAGGACACTTAGAATTGCGGGTTTCAGAAGTGAATGTGTCATAACTTCCAAGCTCGATGCGCTGAACCAGATTCATATCAGGTAGAGACACCACTTTAGCAACCGCTTTCACTTCAGTGCGGAAATCACAGTGAGCAGGGTAAACCTTGGTTTCGCCCTCGTCGTTGGTTTTTTCACGGCGTTCAGTGAAGTTGTAAGTAAGATCGCTTGCCGTCACTTCGGTGATAATGGCTAGGTCGGCGATTGGCACACCAGTTTTGTTGTAGCGACCGCTTTGCTCAGCAAGCTTGATCTCACCTTTCAATTTGTTCGCAAGTTTACGATCAACCAGTTTACTGCCGGTTTTTTCAATAGTGGCTTCAAGATCGTTGCGGTATACAGTTTGAAGACGGCCTTTTGCCGAGTCATCAAATGCCATATCAACAGGCAATACGATCACTTTAATATCTTCTGCTTTTTTCCCAGCAACTGGAGACTTTTCAATATCAACTTGGCCTGTTGGCATACAAACTTCATCGACACTTTGAAACAGACCACCCACACAACCAGATAACATTGAACTTACTGCCACTGCCACTAACGCTTTCTTAAACACTTTTGATACTCCAGTGTAATATTATTTTTAGAGTTGTAGTCCCAATGCTGTCCAAATACCTTTCTCTTCTATTTGTGAAGAGAAATGACGTTCGGCACCTTCATGGGAAAGTTTGAAGTTTGATACTGAATTGCCTGTCGAGATAACCTCGCTCGTGGACAATGTTTGTCCATTTATATTTCTAAGAGACAACTCAGTGACTTTTGTGGTGATAAATGCATCACCAACCATGTTTTTACGATAGTCAGAATTCATTATTAAAATATGTGAAATCGAACGCGACTTTCGAGTGGTTGTATTAATACCTACAGCGCCGAATTTTTCCGCTATAAATGCAGCACTTTTTTTATCGTTCACATCGGGCTTAATATAAACAAGAATACTGGACTTAACTTGGTCTACCTCTGCAACTAGCGTAGGAAGATAAGTAATATCAACTGCTCTTTTTTCGTTCATCGTTGACAAGATACCTATGCGAACATAGAGGTCTGCTAACTCGTCTTCGAGGTTGTTATTTTCCAACCACCACGTCAGTCTGTCTTGATGTGACAAGTTCTTAAGTTCAACTTCGGCATTGCTTTCAATTTGATCTATCTCAGTCAAAATTTGCGCTTTAACGTTGTCTCGCTTCACTCGAGCTTGAACATAATAGGCAACATCATTTTGCTCACTGCGCAGATACTCAGTGCCAATAAGTGTCAATTGTGCGGACTTCGCATTGACGGTGCTTTTCACATTTTCGTAGCTTAGCGCACCATCATTAATTTTTCGGAAACTATCATTTTTTGTAAAAGAAGAGTCCACTTGAGTCCATAGCTGTTCATTGATTTGACCTAGCGCGGATTTCTTAGCCAAATTCAAGCTACGGCCTTCTCCAACCGAATAAATATAGTTAGGGTCATTCACCGTTTCGACGTTATACCAATCTGGTGGTGTCGTTGATTGGCAGCCAACCAATACTAACGGCAACAATACTGCGTAGATTTTTTTAATCATTTTTATAAGAAACCACTCAGAGGTTAATAGATAGACGAAATCAGTCATCGTCGCTTTAGTAATCCAAGGTGAATCTCGAACCATGACAATTAGCTCTCATTTAGAGAGAGTCTCTAATGGCATATATTTTAATGAGTCAAGACAACCAAGCAATGGCGCGCATTATCTGGATAAAGATCTAAATTTTCAATAAGGAATGTAATTTTATTGCAAGAATTCTGACTTAAACGTGACATTTATAATGGCGAATAAATACCATCTCACAGAGAGAGTAATAAAAGTACCCATTCATTATTTTATGAAAAGAACCTATTTACTGTGGGAATCTATTCACCTTTAAATAATCTCACCTGGCAACCATTGCAAGGATGAATTGTCTTTATTTGTAGCAGGGTGAGTAATTAAAAACAGATGATAAATATTTGATGGTAGTATTTTTAAGAGCATAACTGGCTATTGTTAGCCAGTTATGTCGTATGTTTGAAGGGTTTAAATAATGATATCGAATAGATTCATGCAAAAAAGTTCGTGCTAGTCGGGTTCATCGCTTTTTCGTAGCGTTCGTTGAAGCAGCATATTCTTCATAACAATAGATTTGAGGTTCTTGTCGACGATATGAAGCTCCTCTTCGGCTTGTTGGACATTTCCTTCTTGAATCAGCCTTTCTGCATAGGTAATTCGGGCAATGACAGGTGAAAGACTTATCGCATAGTTCTCAAGCCCAACAGCCAACGTTTGTAATTGTTCAAGTCTTCCCGTTCTTACCATAAGGCTCACATTTGCTGCGCGAGTTCTTGCCGTAACGAAACGCTCATTTAACTCATCGAAGTCCGCCACAACACTTGACTGCCAACGCTGAACAGACTCGCTCAGTTCCAATGCTTCTTTAGAGTCCGGAAATAGATACTGGAAACTATCTGCCAATTCCATACTAGAACGAAAAGAATCCGCGACATCTTCCTCAGACAGCATAGATAATTTTTCGCTATATCGAGTAAACAACTGCGACTGATAGTGCTTCAATCCCTGAGCGCCAAATTCCTCGCGGATTTGCTGCGCCTCATCGACCGAGATGATTTTTGGCTCGGTGAGCGCGACTGTTAACTCTGACGCGGGGGACGGTCTGCTGCCTTGCACATACTGCAAGCCATAAAGAGACGCACCACCTAATAAAACGCCTAGAACAAATACCAATGCGCTGGCATTCTGTTTTTTAACTTTCACTTCAACAGGTGGCGGCACGACTACGCCCGTTCGTGAACTGTTCTCCAAGCGATCAATATGTTCAAAAACAGTAAAGCCGAGCACATCGAGGTCTGCCACCTTTTCACTTCCGCGCAGTGAAAGATTACGGTCAATCGCCTGTAATGCCCTTTCAGAGCGATACAAATCTCGTAGCTGGCTCAATTGCGGGTGCATTGCCCGCAACTCTCCACCCATGCGCCCCAACATCCAACGGTACAATTCAACCCGTTTTGCCTGTGGCATGTTTTGGTCTACGTGTTTGTCGCGAAGCACCGCCACTTGCAATTCAAGACCATTGGCAAAGCCTGAAAGACCTTGAGTTTTCAGTGATGCAACCGTGTAGTAGATAGCCACTAGCAAATCAGCACCATCAGAGGTAGCGACCTTTTCACACAGAGTACGTACTTTGTCCCAATCAACAGACCCACCCAGCGGATTAAAACGACGATTAATTTCACTGCGGATGGCTTGATAGTCGGCAGAGTCCTTCAAACGAGAGTCATCTGCCGCTAACTTTATGCCGTCGATGTCAGTCAACATCCATTGCGCCATGTTTATACTTCCTTAGTCATGACGTTAGTAGAGCGTACGAGAGAGCTTAAAGCCTCTGAAAATGGATGCCGTGAACGGATTGCTATCGGCTTCCGAATGCAATCTGTACATCACGTTACCTCGGTCAACATTGAAGCGATAATCGACACTGGTGGATGTTGAACCCACCACTTCCGCTTCTTCAAGCAAACGGAAGAATGCCCACGGGCCACGAATACTGATACTTCGGGGTGAAGAATTAGCCGCTACAGGCACCAAGGTCAGTTTGCTGACCGCAGATTCACGTAGCGTATTTGGCCAAATCAAACCGACGTTTTTACGCGGCCCATGGCTATATTCAACATACTGACCATCTATATTTATGACTGATCGGCGTTTATTGGCACTGAGTTCAACAGGTTCCAGAGTGAACTCTACATCCAGTACACCTTTTCGATTGAAGAAGGCTTGTTGAATCTGACGGGCTGAATCTAACTGATTGAGAACATCAGCACGGATCAATGTTTTCTCACCTTCGGCTGTATCAAAATCGCCCGCATCTTCAAGGAACATCTTCAAATTGTTCTCATAAAACTTGGTCAATATGCCATTCGGCGCAAAGAAGGACTCAAAGTCTTCCAGCGCAACGTCTTTCGATGATGCTGGGTTGAACGGGTAACGAGATGCCAACTTGGTGCGGAATTCGTTATACACATCATTAGTCCAACGCACTTCAAGGTATCGAATCGCTTCTTGACGAATCACATACCAACTCTCATCCGCCAGCTTTTTCAGCATCGAATCATAAGGCTGTGGCATACCTGTCGCGATGCGCTCCAACACATAGATAGGGTCAGCGCTGTTTAACGTCAGTCTCGCCTTTGTTGCTTCAAGCGCGGCTTTACCCACATCAGGAGAATCATTGATTGATTTCATGTAAGCGGTAAGTTGAGACACCGCATCCACGACTTCATCAAGATAAATAGGCTTACCCGGCTCCGTCGTCGCCAAGCCGTTTAGCTCTGAAAATTGATTATCAACCAATGCGGCAACACGGTATCGCGGCGATTTAACAAGTTCATCGCGCGCGGCATCGTTGTCAGGCAATGGCGGAAATAAATCCGTGTTGTCAGTCACTTCTTCGAGTAAACGGTGCAATGGTTGGTTATTGCCCGTAATGCTCTCTAGCACCAATACCGCGTTGTGGATGTCTGGGAAGTATTTGATGTCTACGTCATTCATTGCGCGACGCCAGCTGTCGGAGTAATCAGCAATGTACTGGCTGCGAATTTTCTCGCGAAGCACACGCTTATCTTCGTCTGAAAAATCGATTGATTCAGTCTGGCCAAGTACCCAGCTGTCCACCAGCGCTAACTCTGAAACGGAATCTGATTCAGGAATGAAAAAACTGGTGAAACCTTTCTTGGTCAAAATGCGCGGAATTTCGAGGTCTTTACTCTCTTCTGTTCGCTGCGTAAACACCACGTCAAACACTGGGCCAATAGCAGTTGCCAAATTGACTGGCGCACCAAGCACTGATGTAGACGCCTGTTTGAGGTTACGATAAACCCGCTGTTCTATTGGCATTCGACTAAGTTGGCGTTGTGTCGATGCAATCAACCCATCATACGGAGCAAGAATAGCTTCAGCGTCATCTTGCCCATCTAAGCGATCACCCTCTAGATCCGTGTGCTGCATCGCGTAATCAAGGTGCTGCATCAAGCGCTCTTGAGTTTGACGATCGCCAGGATATTGCTCTTGCCACTCTGCCGCGAAGAAGTTTTGCACCATGTTTTGATAACGACCCTCGTCATTGGTCATCATTCGGAACACGCGCAATGCAGTCAACCTCTGTTCATCGTCCTGCGCGTCTGCAATTTCTGCTGCTGCCGTTTTCAATAATGCTGGCAAATAGCGATTTTCGAGCAAGCTTAAGTATGTGCGCTCCACTTCTGGACCAATAACATGACCTTGATACAAACCCAAGTCAGAGAGATGCTCTGGCTTATCTCGAAAGAAACCAAATTCCAGCGTTGCCTGTCGAATGGTATCAAGAGGTGCAAGAATATCGGCACCATCATCAATCACGACATCAGAGGTGTAGTTGGTTTCGTATTCATTCACCTTGGTTAACACCGCATCAGCTTGGTTGACGTTCTTCAAATAATATTGATGCCATGAACCAATCAGCAATACTGAGGCTATCGAGCACGCAACCACAGAAAGCAACATAACTCGGCGCTTTGTTTTTGCCACACGAAAATTATCTGACGCCAAGCCTGCTTCGGGATAAATCACTTTGCTGAACAGTTTTTGCGTGAAGTAGGTTGTCGAATTATTCGCGTTTTGCGCACTGTTTACGGCATGAGAAATACCGTAACGACGCGATGCGGAATCAATAAATGCATTGGTCGGCACGCCCTGCTGATACACAGAGGTAAAATACACGCCCCGCACGAGCGCAGACGTGGAGAATTGATCACTGCCAAATGCATCTTGCAGGAACTGCTTCATGACATCATGAAGACCCGCCATTTGACGACTGAAGCTATATATCGCGGTACGATCTTCGCTGTCATATGTTTGCATCAGAATGGAAGGCAACATCGCGTTAACGCGTTCTACAAACCCACCAAAATCTTTATCAAATTCATTCAGCCAACTGTCGAGATCATCAACCGAGTCTAGGGTGAACGTGAAGCCCAGCACTTCTTCACGTTCTGCTTTGCTGCAATGACGGAAGAAGGGTTCAAAGCCATGCAAAAGATCGAGCTTAGTGAGCGAGACATATACTGGCAAACGTGTCGAAAGTGTTTCCATGAGTTCACGTAAACGTGCCCTCAGCAAATTGGCATACGCGCGACGCTCGCTGGTTGTGGATGTCGCCAAGTTTGCTACGTCCAGAGCGATCACCACACCATTCAACGGACGACGACTACGCGTTTTCTCTAGCCACTTGATAAAGTGGAGCCATAAACGACGCTCAAGCTCACCTTCCCCATCGTTACTGGTAGCACGTTGTGTCAGCAGTTCACCATCTGGGTCGATCAAAACAGAATCGTCACCAATCCACCAATCGAAGGAGAAAGGGTTTTCGCTTTTCTTACCTGAGGCACGCATGACCGATGAGAAAACAAAATTCTGACCGGAGCGATTAATTAGGCTTGTCTTGCCTGCATTTTCTGGACCCAACACTAAGTACCAAGGCAATGCATACAAATAATTACGCTTGTTTAGGCTCTTATGCAGCGCCGTCATCACTTGGTTTAGTTCTGACTCTTGACGTTCTTCAAATCGCTGAATGGGATCTTCTTGAAGCTGACGCTCTCGCGCTTGGTCAGCATGGTAGCCTTTGAGTTTTCGCCACTGCAAAAAGCCCCAGAGCGCTAGCCAAGCAAGGGAAAATATAACACTGGTAATAGCACGCGCAGTGATCGACGCGAGTGGTTGACTGTCGTTAATGGTCAGCCAAGGGCCGGCCCACCATATAGCGACATTGAGCAACACAAAAATAGCCACCAATAAGATTGGTAGCCCCGCTTTCATAGCTGGCAGCATTTTCTGTAGAAGCGATTTGAACTTGCTGAACATAATGTTTCGATCCCTGATTTTTATTGTGCTTTCGCTATATTTTCGAGCCGCTGAATCAGCAATGGCTCCCAGTCAACCAACGACGTTCTGGTCGTCTGTTCTAACAAAATCTGATATTGCTGCTCTGCCATGGCAGACAGTTGATGACGACGCATGACATCAGCAGATAGCATGCGCCAGTAAAATTGATCTCGTGGTTCTGTTGATGCTGACAACCCATCGTTAAGCATGGCGAGTGCAACAGACAGACCGCCCTCGTCCGCCAAGGTAAAGGCTTCTTTTCGCTTTGCATCCCAATCAGAAATCCCAGACGAGCCTGTGCTCGAGGTCTCTCCCTCATTTAACCAACGACGCGTTTCATCATTGACAAACGGCGCCCCACCCTTGAACTTGAGCTCTGCGACCAAAGGAAGGCGTTTTACAAAAGCACGGGTTTCGCTGGCAATGGTGTCTGCCCATTCAGCATTACCCAGTTTGAGCGCGATGCGATAACTGAGAAAATGACCGTCAATCCAATACGGCGCGACAGTGAGACTCTGTTCGACTTTGCGCCAAAGAGCATGATCAGCACCGCGATTTAGCTGCTCTTCATATTCTGAGATACGATCAAGCGATACTGGCATTAATTGGGTTTCGCCATTGGCTTCCGCTTCGGGTACGGAGGTGATAGAAAACCATACCGAAAAGCGACGTAATCGCAGCGACAGCGCAATGCCGCCGCCGTCTAGCTCAGACACAAACTCAGACACTTTAAGAAGCGTTTGCTTCACGGCGCGATCTGAACTGCCATCAATTTCAAGTTTTCCAACGTTTGCGGCCGGTGAAGGTGCATTCGATGTCGGCGAGGATTCCGCACTGGTCGTAGCTTGCACGACGCGTTCGTTTTGCGTGAGCCGACGCTTCATGAGCGCCGCAACATCCTCTACCCCTTCGATAGGCAGATCATGCGCACTGGCAGCGCTTTCCAACTCACCCAGTGCCGTGTTGAGTTGTTCTTTTTGTTCTGCATCGAACATCGATGCATCAATTTTCTCCGCCGCTTTTTCTGTTCGCTGGATAATCTGCGAGAAGAATTTCCTACGAGGTAAAACACCTCGAGGACCCGGTGCTGGATGGCAGGTTTCCCAGTAATGCTGGATAAAATCTGCCAGTACAAACAGTGACAGCGTAAATCGCTCAGGTGACGCTTGATACTGGAGGCATTGCAACAAGTGCGTGAGCAGTTTGAGGTCTTTTGTACTATTTTCCATCAGCTTCAATGCACTTTGCTCGGCTTCTCCCCACTGCACTTCCGTGTGGGATAACGAGCCGACCTTCATCATTTGCCCTTCAACAAAATCTAAAAGCACATCCTCTAGTAGGCGCTCTCCCACGGGATTGTCACCGGCTATAGGCTTGGTAATACGTTGACGGTACGTTTGCATATCCATTAGCATTTCCTACCAGCGACAGACTTGGCGCATTGGGGCTATCGTTTTTTTGAGCGTCGATGTATCGAAGGTCAAATTCCCAATCGCATCCAAATCAGAACGAACAACGGCGCGTGGTCCTGACATCAAAGCGCTCATCACTTCAATCGCGGGCAAGCCACGTCCTGCCCTCATGATGTTACCAGTGTCATCGCTCAGCCATCGTTGCGTCACACTGGAACTTGCCGATGTGGTTACCGCGGCCTTTCCTGCCGAGGTTGCAGTCGGTAACACCAACTCCACTCGGCTGATATTATCGATACAGCTAAACATCAAAATGGGCATTTCAGACCGTTGTTGGTTTCGATCAGGCAGAGCTGTCGCTGTCATCCACATCCCTGATTTGGGTTCTTTCATATCGACATAACGTAAAACAAACCCGCCATCTTCCTCTCTGTCACGCTCACTGCGAGTGGCGCGCTGCCATGCTTCTGGCTTAAGTGCCACAAATGTGGTTTCCGTGGCTTTCTTCACTGGCGTATTGAATAGGTTGTCAAAGCAAGCGAGTCTTTCTAAGCGTCCAAAAATATCCGCACACACCTTGGCTTGAACCAACACCTCACTCGCAGCCATTTTGCCGTCAGAATCCTCTTTTGCAGACACCGTTATGGGGGAAAGCCAGCACGCGAATACAAATGAACCCACTACCATCGTTTTGGCCAGACGCATGATTAACTTATCTCCATTTTCAAACACTTATGTGCCAATGTGCGCTTAGGTAACCCCAAGCTCTCCGCGGCCTTTGTACGGTCGCCATCAAAGCTAGTTAGGCGCGATCGAATAACACTGATTTCGAAGTGTTGAACAGCGGCTCTTAGGTCCTTGATATTGGTGAGATCAACGCCGATAAAACTCTCATTTTCCACTTCATCAACATTGGGTAACGACGTGGTGCGTTGTTCAAAAACATGCTCACCAAAGCTCTCAGCGGAAATTTCTTCTCCGTTAGGTGTCATGGCGCAGGCATATTCAATAAGGTTACGAAGTTCACGAACATTGCCAGGAAAGTCATGACGATTTAGCAAGTCGATAGCGGCATAACGAATACCAGTGATACCCACACCAGCAGCTTGGTTATAGGTATTGATGAAGTGGCGACATAGCTCTGGTATATCCGCTTTGCGAGCAACCAAAGCAGGCACAAAAATCGGAAACTGATTGAGTCTATAGAAAAGATCACGACGAAATTCATTGCTCTCCGTCTTCTCTTGCATTGCGACGTGGGTTGCTGCCACAAGACGAAAATCAACACGAATTTCTTTAGACCCACCCACAGGACGATAACTACGTGTCTCTAAAACACGCAGTAGTTTGGATTGCAATGCGAGCGGCATATCTCCAATTTCATCGAGGAATAAAGTCCCGCCATCGGCGTCAGCGATAAGGCCGGACTTATTGCGGTCGGCACCAGAAAATGCCCCTTTCTGGTGACCAAAAAGTTCACTTTCCAGAAGGTTTTCAGGGATTGCCGCACAGTTGATCGCCACAAATGCGTTGCCCTTACGGTCAGACAGTTCATGAACAGCACGCGCAACCAACTCTTTTCCAGTTCCTGTTTCGCCACAAATCAACACATTGAGAGACGACTGCGCAGCCGTCACCACCTTGTTCCGCATTTCCTGCATCTGTGCACTTTCACCAATCAAGACGCTTTTCAGTTCAAACGCTTTCTCTCTGTCCTTTTCATCTCGACGAATTTCAGCGATTGAGGTACTCAGCACCGAAATCTGACGATACTCCTCACCAAGATCGGTAATCATCTGGCATTGGTTTGTAAATATTTCACAGGTACGCGCCCACTGATGATCAGCCAATAAACTGCTTAACACGGATGCAGGCCCTGTCATCACCATGAGTGCATTAATGCGCTTCACGCCAGGGGGTAGAGGCATGATCAACACACTCTCCCCTTTCGAACGCAAAGACATCAGATCTATAAACGCGGGGTTTTCTAACCAATAATTTAGCTTCGCGGGGTCAAGTAGCATGGCAGAAGCCGATTGAAACACATGGGCAAACGGATGTGTGAAATCGTCTACTTCCCACTGATATCGGCTTTCATTGCCTTGCGCACAGAGCTTTCTTCCCTGCTCGCAAGGAAACATCACCCAAACATGTGAAACGCCAAGCGCCGCTTCCACCTGTCGCGAGAATGCGGCCGTTAACTGGCCTTTATCCCGCGAGTGGGTGATAGACGCTGCAATGGAAAGCCAATCAACCATTGTTTAAATGACCTCGCTAACGAATTCGCCGTCTTCCGCTGTCAAGCGAACACATTGAACAGGTTCACGCGCCGCCAATTTATTGAGCAATGCCAAAGACACAGGTGGCAGCAATTGGCCTTCAATAATGGCTTCAAGCATACGCGCCCCATTTTCTGCGCGGGTCGCTCGACGCTGAATTTCGCCAATCAATGCATCATCAATATCTGTTTCCGCTTTGTATCGTTGCTCGAATACCTTAACCAAACGCTGAAGCTTGCCTTTGATAATGGCGTTTAACGTATCGCCATTCAGTGGCAGATAAGGAACGATTTCCATACGAGCAAGAAGTGCAGGCTTAAAGAACGCTGCCAACTCTGGATACAGTTGCTCTTCGAGTTCATCGGGCTGCTCGGCAAAATCCACAATAGTTTGGTAGCCCAGGTTAGACGTGAGGAAAAAGACAACATTTTGGCAATCAATAACACGCCCTTCGCCATCGGCTAATTCGCCCTTATCGAATGCTTGATAGAACAGGTTCAACACCTCAGGGTGCGCTTTTTCGACTTCATCTAGCAGTACAATCGAGTAAGGCATTTTACGAATTGCTTCGGTTAAAATACCGCCCTCTCCATACCCGACATATCCTGGCGGCGACCCAATCAAACGCGAGACCGTGTGTTTCTCTTGGTATTCCGACATATTGATGGTGGTCAAAAACTGCTTTCCTCCGTACAACAACTCAGCGAGTTGCACCACGGTTTCAGTTTTACCGACACCACTTGGCCCCACCAGTAAGAATGCACCTTTCGGGCGACCAGGACGACGCAGATCAGCGCGAGCTGTCAGCAAGTGACGATGAATACATTTGAGCGCAACATCTTGCCCTTTAATTTGAGCGCCAAGCAGATCAGGTAGATGCGTAATTCGGCTTAGTTCATCAGTATTCATTTGATCAACAGGAACACCGGTCCAATCACCAATCACCTCGGCAACTTGCTGTGCATCAACGTGAGGATGAACCAAGCGATGGTTGTGTGGAATCGCATCGAGTTCTCGGTAAAGGGTTTGCAATGACGAGCGAATATCGTCGCGTTGCTCTTCGGTCAGCGGCTCTTCATCGTCGGCTGGCACGGCAAGGATCTGCTGGCGTTTCTCGACGATGTCATGTACTAAGGCTTTTTGATCTTGCCACGCTTCACGTAATGACGCTTGCTCTTGCAGGTCATTTGCTTCGTCAGCTTCCAGCGACGCCAATAGTTCGTTATCTACGTCATAGCCGAGCTGCGCTTGGCGACTTAACATATCTATTTGACGCTGACGCTGAACAGTTTTGGTTTCAAGCTCCGCTAGACGACGCGGCGGAGAAGTGAGATTTATCGCGATTCGGGCGCAGGCGGTATCTAGCACATCAATGGCTTTATCCGGCAATTGTCGTCCTGACACATAACGCTCAGAAAGCTCGGCGGCCGCAACTAAAGCATCATCGCTGATAAGTACTTTGTGTGCTTTCTCATAAACACCATGAAGACCACGCATAATATCTACAGCTTGCGCACTGCTCGGTTCATCTAACTTCACCAATTGAAAGCGACGACTCAGTGCAGGATCTTTTTCAAAGTACTTTTTGTATTCTTTCCACGTTGTGGCTGCCACTGTTCTCAGTTCGCCGCGGGCAAGTGCGGGTTTAAGTAAATTAGCCGCATCACCACCGCCCTCTTGCGCACCTGCGCCAATCAAAGTGTGGGCTTCATCAATAAATAGAATGATCGGTGTTGGGGACGTTTTCACTTCGTCAATAATGGCTTTGAGGCGCTTTTCAAACTCGCCTTTCACCGATGCACCTGCTTGTAATAACCCCAAGTCGAGAGACATAAGGTCGATGCCTAGCAGAGATTCCGGGACATTCCCATCCACAATGCGCTGAGCTAAACCTTCCACGACCGCACTTTTACCCACGCCCGCATCGCCAACCACAATCGGGTTGTTCTTACGACGACGGCAGAGAATATCGATCATCAGGTTTATTTCATCGTCTCGGCAAAGCACAGGATCAAGCTCCCCTTGCCTCGCCATAGCAGAAAAATTGGTACAAAAACGCGCTATCGCGGTCTCAGCTTCGGCTGCAATCGGGGTGTTACCGGATTTTGATGAGGATTTAACCGCGGTTTCAGAAGATGTTTCAGTAATACGGTCAAAGTGCTTTTTCACTGTCTCACGATTCACCGATTCTAACTGTCGAATCACGTTAAACGGTAAATAACGGTCTGGGCGCATCAGTGCCGCCAGAAAAATGATGCCCGAACGAATCTCGACATGACCCATCTCTGTTGAACCCAAAAGCCATGCATCTTGAAGCAATTCCACCAAAAGCGGTGAAAACGAAGGCGTGCTTTCATGGGCAATTTCTCGGCTCATGGAATCGCCGGTCAATTGGCGAATATGGCTGTGATCGATCTCGGCGCTATTGAGCAACATGCGCACATCACACAGAGGGTTTTCAAGTAGAGCAAACAGTAAGTGCTCCGTCGTTACTTCAGGGTTCTGACGTTCAATGCTCAATGCGCCCGCTTGCTCTAATGCCAGCTTGGTTTGCGGGTTAAGTTTGCCAATTAGCGTGTGAAGTTCGATTCGAATCACGGATTCACCTGTTATTGAAGAAGTTGACTAAGTTGTGCGAGTACGCCAGATGTTTTGCTATTTAGTGCCAGTGAATAACCAATGAACACCACCACCAATAAGGTCGCAAAGCCTGCAAAGATCGTCCAAACCGGCATTTGCTTACTTAGACGATATTTGGTCGAAACCACATTGTCGGCAGCGCTGGTGAGTGACGATGGTTCGTTGTCTTCCAACTGACGTAACAATTGATGAAGTTTGGTGATGACCTTTTCGTACTCTTCTCTGCCCTTTTCCATCACTTTGTAGCGACCTTCAAAACCCAGTGTTAGGCACAAGAAAATGAACTCAAGAAGGGGCTTGTACCGTTCTGGTTCACTTTCCAAACGCGACAAGATCGTGAACACTTTCTCACCGCCCCACGTCTCGTTGTGAAAACGCGTTAACAATGAGTGTTCAGCCCATACACTGTCTGCGCCCCAAGGTGTGCTCATGATCGCTTCATCCACAAACGAACAAAGGACATAGCGGTATGCAAGTATCACCGCGTGGTCGTAGTTCTTTTCCGTCAGTTCAACTTCAATGGCTTTCACTTCTTCAACGGCTTGTTTGTAAATAGCGTCCACGTTGTGGCACTCGGATAACTTTCTCACTCGCAGTGCCATACCAAGTAACGGTGTCGCAGCATCAATCAATGGGTTGATGTTATCGCCACGTAACTTGAACCAGTAATCCTGATCAGCGTCGATGTTTGCGGCTTCATCGAACAAAAGATGGTCGTAATGGCGTTCGCGATCGGGGGTATCGATATACATTTCAGCCATGACTTAACTCCTTATTGCCCAGAACTGCAGATCGATGTCTGGGAAGTTCCCTGCGACGTGGAAGGCGAAACCACTGGCGTTGGCTAACATGCCCCACGCAGCACTGGTTTTGTCCAATTGGTAATAGGTGTACCCCGCGTGATAAGGCAATTGTCGCGGTGCAACTGGCAATGGCGAGATGGGAATCCCAGGTAATTGAAGCGAAATCAGCTCGCGGATTTTCTCAACCGAAGCGACTTTGGTTTGTTGAACAAACAACTTGCGCAATTCTTCCATCGGCATGCGTGCACGTACAGCCAATATAAAGTCAGCATCGCGAACCATTGATGGATCTTGAAGCGGCGCAACCATGAGGCCGTATTTGCGTTGATGCAGTTGAATCGATACCGCTCTAGGCTCAAGCACGATGCTCAACGATTGACGAAGACGTGTCATCACAGGTCGGAATGAACCAACGGGCAAGTCATGCTGATAGCTACCAAACTCCGGAGCCATTCGGCTTTCATCCGTGAAGGTCGCTAATTCACCACACATAGACGACAAGGCTTCATAGAGACGCTCTGGGTGAAGGCTTCGCAAACGTGAAAGGTGCTGAAGTTGAGGTTGCATACGGTTAAGTGATTGCAACAACATGAAGTCTGATACATCGGCAACCCCGCCTTGGCTTGGCGCACCAATACGCTGTGAGATGTTTTTGGCTCGCTCACGCATTAGCCCTGCCATTTCACCGATAAAGCGGTGTAAAGCTGACACGGCACTCACATTGATGTGACAAGGAAGAAAGCTTTCATCCAGCAGCACACTGCCATCAGGACGTTTCTCAAGAATACGAGCGATCGCAATTGACGCATACGCACTGCGATCTTCTTTTTCCAGCATCAAACGCAGGCTAACAGGGCTGACATCAATTGGAGCCATGTCGCCTTGGTAGGTGTGAATGTCTCGTACTTCTTGGCTCGTCGACACATAACGGCCAGAGCCCGCGCCTTCTGGCCAACTGACTTCGGTGATCGAATCGCTTCGCAGTGGGATTGCCAGATAAACAATCTGATTTGCGAGTGAGCTATCTGCCACTTCTAACGCTTCAGGTTGAATGTCTTCCTGAGGAATTCGAAATACGGTGCCGTCGGGCATAATGCCTGTCGCACTGTCCAACGCGATGCGGCCAAAGCTTAGGTATTCCGCATTTAACGTCATTTCAGAAATACCATAGAGGTAACGACTAACCGCCGAAATCCTTTCGTCTAACACATATTCCATATTGCGTTGTTGCTGTTGAAAATGCTGTGGCTTAACGAACAGCCCCTCGTTCCATACAACACGGTTTCTCGCTGACATCTTTATTCCACTTTATCGAGTATGACTTCGTTCGTGTCGATGAAGAAAAGCAGGTGATACTTCCTGCCGATTGGGAGGATCTTGACGACTTTCTTCCATTCACTCACATCAGGGTCGGAATACCGCACCATGGTGGCGATGTAGCGGGTGTCATCTTCAATCTCAAATTCATCGACGAATTTGAACTGGCCCGGAACCATTGAATAATCACGATGGTCGACGTAATTGCTTTTCAGTGCGCCCTCAGCGTCTTCCGCCAATTGCTCAAAATCTGACGACAAGAACATGGAGTCGTCTTCTAGCTCAAAGACCTGCACTTCAACTGGCGTCGCGTCACCACTAATGTTTGGGTTTACGTTCCCTGTCGCCACGATGCTAAATGTCACCGTAGTCGGCTGATCTTGCGGGAGATCTGACCCCGCACAACCCGCGAGTTGTAGCAAGACCAGTAAGGCAATCAGACGTAACATCACGTTAGACCTCCAACTGCTTCTCACGAAGCTTGCGGTCATAGGCTTGATCGAACACTTCCCAAAACAGTTTCTCGAACCCTTTCTGCCTATCTGACGTCAATTCGTTGTAATAGCTTTTGTACATGTTCCACGCCCATGCATCAGCGGACTCTGGAGTCACTTGTCCAGGGCGGCGATATGCACTAAATCGACGCATCAACACATCGGGTGAGAAGGCACGAAGTATCTGACCGAGTGCTTCGATTGTCGCGATTTGAACGGCCTCGTTATGATGACGCACGTTAGTCAGGCTCTCACTAATCGCCGAGGGGGCAGACAAATGTACGGCACTACGATCACGGTCGAACATCGTCTCAACCGTTTCTTGATATGGCAGACCAAGACGAAGTGGGTTGTCTTCAATCGGTTGAAGGTTTTTATTCATCACCCCGTAGCGGCTTTCTTGCACTTGACCATGCAACTCCAACAAACCTCGAACCGCAGCTTGAAGTGACGCTCCTAACTCTTCTGATAGTGCTTGCATTTCAGCCATGTTGTTGGTGTTTCCAGCTTGCGCACCCAACCCCCTTAACATAGGCCCAACCACTAAGTGGTTAGTGTCATCAGCGGATACGTTTGCACTGTAATCACTACCTGAGTAACCAGTAAACGCTTGCTCACCATGACCCTGTTCCGCGGCGTCCTGCTTTGCATAGTCTTGCCCGACTGCTCGTTCAAGGCGCTCAAGTGTTTTGTCATCCATAAGGGAATCCTCGTTGGTTAAAGTCTTTTTCAAAGTGATGGCAGAACTCATTTCATATTCGCTGTCGGCGTGAACAGTCCTTTCACTTCCATGCCATTCTTTGTCACGAGCGAGCAAATAGTCTTCGCGTTCTTGGTGTGGGGTTGGTGATTCCGTTTGATCGCTCAAAGGGTCGATCGTGGACGTGTTAGATGCTTGTATGGCGTCTAGTGCAGCAAGAGGGTCGTCAATGGCATCATCTTCTTGTATCTCATCGTCATCGTTTTCTATATCAGAACCAATGTCTTCTGCTCGATGCTGATGTAAGAACACATTTTCCAAGCCATGTTGCCCGACGGCCATACCTTCTTCAGTTAAGTGAATCCGGATTTCGTAAGGGCCAATAAGGACCATGTCGTTATCGTTCAGACGCACTGTTCTTCGTGCACCAACTGGCATGGTTGCCCCATTCATATAGCTCGCACCACGGGCATCCAAGAGACACAATTGACCATCCACTTCAACAATCTCGGCATGATGAGAAAACACGCGACCTTCACGGTCACGAAGGTGCCAATCATCTGAAGGGCTAGCGCCCAGAGTTCCACCACTCTGTGAAAACGTGTGAGAGGCCGACAAACCCGCCTCAAGGTGCTGAGTGTTCGTAACAACAAACGTCGCTTGCAAACGTGCTTCTTGACGTTCACTTTCCGTGCCCGAATAGTGTTGTGACATAGTTCCCTCTATTGCCTGATTTGGATACGCACGATACGAGGCTTATCAGTCACACCCGTGAATGATGACCACCCCAATGATGCAGGCTTGCTTTGGCTTAGTTGCATGGGTGGAGCTTCGTCATGCTTAATACCAAGCTCTAAATCGAATGCCATCTGCTCTCGCAACACAAATTCTACGAGCGTGATAAGCGGCAGATATTCCTTGCCTGATGGCAAGAAATCACGAAAACGAGCTTGAGTAAGACCATTGATACAAATGACAAACTTTCCACTCCTGTCACCCACTTTGCTGCCGATCACTGAATCCATGCCAATGGCGGCATTGGCCATGCCCAAGCGCATTTTTTGTTCTTCTGGAATATCAACATGACGCAATTCCCACTGCCGAATAGACACATCGTCGAGATCGAAGCAATGAGCGATGATGCCTGCCACTACCTGTGGTGAACGGCTTCTTCCGGCCAATACACCAGCGTAAGAAAGCATCTTGCACCAGTTAATGGGGGTCTCACCCCGTAGGTTTTCATCAGCCAAACCCACCAATGCGAAAAGCTGCGCGGAAAAGGCATCAGTCGCGCCTTCACGAAAACGAATGTAGTAGCGGTACTTGCGCCAAACTTGATAAACCAAGGTCAAAAGACGGTGATTGAAAAAATCCAAAAACGGTTTTCTCAGCCCCGTTTCTTCGCTTTCTGTCAGGATGTCTTCAATGAAAAAACCCGGTAGTGGTGACTGAGCACCACTCATACCAAAGAACGTGGTTTCAAGACGCAAACGGTCGCCTTCTACCGCATCCAGTGCAGAAACATCACTGGCTGCAAACCCCAACCCTGGATTGGCTCCAAACAAAATTTTGCTCGATGTCGAAACCTCGTCTTCTGGATCGAGGTCGCCAATGTTGTGCAGCAATTCCACCAATTGATAGAAGTTGTAGCCACGCACATTTTTGGGCAGCAAACTATCGACATTGTCGCTCCCCATATCGTCAGATATACCTGGAGCGACGGAAGCCTCTAAATCAGTGGCTGTTGTCCGTTTTGTAGACCCCATGTATACCTTTCCTGGTTGTCTGCGTTTATCACGACAAGTTCGTGAAACGAATTAATGCTGGCGTAGAGCGAGAAAAAACGGCTTAGCACTGTGCCGAAAATATAGAGTTCACCTTCTGAGCCAAAAGAGGCTTGAGACAACGTAATTTCTGACCTTAAGCCCCTAACAGGTAAGCCACGAATAAGCTTTTCAATTGGAGAGGAATTGATCTCAACAATGCCATCTAGTCGGTGGCGTGATACACGCTCGGCTTGCCTGTCAACCAAGGCGCGAAAGTCGTAAGCACGCAACACTGAAGACAGCGCATCTTTTGAAAGCAAAGATAAATAATTAAGAGATAAGTTCGAGATAAGCGTCCATAACAACGTACCGTCCAACATGGGACGCATTGGCGCAGTGGGTTCCGTCAAATTGCTAAAACTGGCATAAGCTGGCGACGAATCTGTCGGTACGCAAATGTCACCCTTACCCAACTCAACCGGCAATTGTCTGTTAGTGCAGGTTAACGACAGTGAAATGGCTTCACTAAACCCTGTGCATTCCGTTTCGTCGCTGCGGACAAACGAAATATGATGGTCAAAACCATCGTTGTGAATACTGTCTTTGACACGAACTCGGTAGTAAAGCGCTTTACGATCTCGCGCACGTTCAATTTCGTGTTGGAAGCTTTCAAACGGGGTATAGGTTCGAATTTGACCGCGTATACGCCCAACGTTATTTTCTTGCCATCCCTGAACAGTATCTACACTGAAAATTTCATAATGCGCAGCGTAGCGGCTCGATGGCGTGATTTTGTATTCTGCACTTTTGCCATTGAGATCAATTGGATCGGCGTCATGCTCAAACAGATTGATCACGGGAGTACAGTTGAGCTCAAACGTTTCATCTTTGACTCTGACATCTGGCGGCAAGGTCTTCGAAAAGCTAAAGCGCAATGTGAATTTCCCCGTCACATCCGCAGGGACATAACGCCCTAAATCTGCCACATCGAAGAAGAGGAATGCCTCTGGAAACGACAAGTACTCTTGTAAAATCCTATATCCTTCGTAGACATTTTTAGGGTACGGGAGAATCGCATCATCCCCTTCAAAGCCAACCGCTCTGAAGCAATTCTTTGGTAAGGTGACGATTTTATCACCCACAACCACTTCCACTTTTTCAAGGTAGTGGCTGAGCCATAGGTACAGCATTTCAGCGCTGTAAGTTTCGCCACTTAAGAAGAATCTCAGGGACTTAAGGCCAATTTGTCCGACACTTTGGTCGCCCAAAATCCCTAGTTCCACATCGACTAAAGAGGCTTCACGGGTATGAACCGTACTGACACTATTACGACGTAAAGGGTAGATGCTGACATCTCGACAAGTTCTAAAATGACAAACCGTGCTAAACACAGGATTGGCATCCAACTGTGTGCCCTTTTCAATGGTTTGAGCGTAAGTCAGCGCCTTTTCATCTGGTGAGAATTGTACAATGCTAATGCTCGGCACTGGACGAAGGTAATTCGGCCAAAGCATGTTAATAATGGAATGCGTTAACTCAGGAAATTCATCTTCGACTTTCTGGCGAAGTCTCCCTGTCAGAAACGCGAAACCTTCAAGCAAACGCTCAACATCTGGGTCGGTGTGACGGCTATTTAGAAAACGGGCAAGCTGCGGATAAACTTCCGTAAACTCGAGTCCCTGCTCTCTTAAGAAAGCAAGTTCATCCCTGAAATATCGATTCCTTGACACCTAAACTACCCTGTATTTGCGATTACTGTCTAAAAGAAGGTCAATTTGTACTTTGCGGTGCATTGCACCGAGGTTGACCGACGCTGAAATCTGAAATCGTAAATTGAGCGGCGATCCGTTATCAGGTAGCACATTAATATCCATGCTCTTGATACGCGGTTCATACGTCTCAATACATCGGCGAATCGCACGGCGAATTTGCAATGCCAGATCGTGTGAACTCAGTGCAGCATCGTTAAAATCAATCAGTCCTAAATCGGGCGCACTGAGGGATTCCCCAATGCGCGCGTTAAGCAGATTCGAAACATTGACTTTCAATGAGTCGAGCACGTCGGCCGGATCTGGACCTTGTGTCACAGAGCGTTGCGGCGCATCAGTTTCTAACCGTTGAAAGAAACTGACGCCGTACGCGATGTCATCTGCATCAGGGATTGCCATCGATTACGCCTGATCCAAACGACCAACAAGTGACAATTCAAAGTTTGCACCCATGTATTTGAAGTGCGGACGCACAGACAAAGACACTTGATACCAACCTGGATTACCTTCTACGTCCAATACTTCGACTTTCGCTGCACGAAGTGGACGACGGCTACGAACCTCTGCTGGTGGGTTTTCCTGATCTGCCACATACTGACGAACCCAAGTATTAAGCTCACGCTCAAGATCTTGACGCTCTTTCCATGAACCGATCTGCTCACGCTGTAGCACTTTAATGTAATGCGCCAAACGGTTGATGATCATCATGTACGGCAGTTGAGTGCCCAACTTGTAGTTGGTTTCGGCCTCTTTGCCTTCTTTGGTATTAGGGAAGACTTTCGGCTTCTGGATGGAGTTAGCCGAGAAAAATGCTGCGTTATCACTGCCTTTACGCATGGTCAGAGAAATGAAGCCTTCTTCCGCCAGTTCAAATTCTTTACGGTCAGTAACGAGCACTTCGGTTGGGATCTTGGCTTGCAATGCACCCAGAGATTCAAACAAATGCACCGGCAAGTCTTCCACTGCACCACCACTTTGCGGACCGATAATGTTCGGGCACCAGCGGTACTTGGCGAAGCTCTCCGTTAAGCGTGATGCCAAAGCAAATGCAGTGTTACCCCACAGGTAGCTTTCATGAGATTCACTCACATTTTCACGGTAATTAAACGAAGTGATTGGGTTCTCTACTGGGTCATACGGCACACGAAGCAAGAAGCGCGGTGCTGTTAAACCGATATAACGTGCATCTTCAGATTCACGCAACGAACGCCATTTGGTGTAACGAGGGCTTTCGAATGTTGCTGCCACGTCTTTCAGGTTTGGCAACTCTTCAAACGAGTCAATGCCAAAGAATTCTGGAGCAACGGATGATAAGAATGGCGCGTGTGCCATCGCACCCACTGAACCGACATACTGTAGAAGTTTCATATCAGGCGTTGACGGAGTAAACGCATAGTTGCCCACAAGCGCCGCCACTGGCTCACCACCAAACTGTCCATAGCCTGCTGAATAAACGTGTTTATACAAACCAGACTGCGTGGTTTCTGGCGCGAATTCAAAATCATCTAGAAGCTCTTGCTTGGTTGCATGCAACACTTCGATTTTGATGTTCTCGCGAAAGTCAGTACGGTCGACCAACAGCTTCAAACCACGCCAAGCAGATTCCATTTCTTGCACAGGTTCGCTGTGAAGTACTTCATCCATTTGAGCACTGATTTTTTTGTCGAGCTCTACCAACATTTGGTCGACCAGCGCCTTATTGACTGGCTCTTGCTCTTTGTCGGAACCAATTAGGTTCTCAACAAAAGCAGCCACGCCTTTCTTGGCAATGTCATAACCTTCTTCACTCGGAGCAAGACGGGTTTGCGCCATGATTTCGTCGAGCAGACTGCCAGTTTCGCTAACAGAGCTCTCAAGCGTTTTTTCTTGTACGGACATTAACAAAATCCTTTTCTCTTCTGCGTGAGTTAAGCGTCAGGAGCTGGTTTATCGTCAGCACCTACTAGGTCTAATTCAGCCAATAATTTCTCTCGGGAATCTTCTGATGCAAGCAACTCTTGGAGACGTCCACGAAAAGCAGGAATATTTCCAAGAGGGCCTTTCAATGCGACCAATGCCTCACGAAGTTCCACAAGTTTATTAAGTTCTGGTACTTGTTTCGCAATCGCATCTGGTGAAAAGTCAGCCAAAGATTTAAAAGACAATTCCACAGGAAGTTCTTGTCCCTCTTCCTCAGTCATAACATTTGGAACAGAGGTTTTAATAGCAAGACCACTCTCTCTCATCACTGATGTGAAATTATTCTTGTCTACAGAAACAGCTTCCCTTTCCTCAATTGATGTATCTTCTGGGTGTCCTTTAAAGTCGCCCAAAACCACCATTTTTAGCGGAAGTTCGATTTCTGCCTGCGCGTCACCTGTTGCAGGAACATACTTAATGTTAATACGTTCTTTTGGTGCAACACTGCCCTCTTTCGCCATTATCTTGCTCTCCTTTACGTTTTAGAGATGTCGTACAACGGAATCGTTGCTACATTTTAATTCACCAATTTCAACACAAATAAATCAGTCAACTTAAATAATTTAGAAACATAAGCACTCGTCTCAAAATAGAAACTATGCGATTGAGTTAGATAAAATACGAAGCAGAAACCCACTTACATGGCAACACCAAGAAAGCAACTTCTAGCGAACATAATTATCAATAAAAGCAGAGAACAACAGGAGGGAAAACAGAAAAAGATGAACCAAAACAACAGCTAACCTTGAACCACAGAACAAGTTCAAAAAAATCAAGGAAACTGATGCCTTTGATCGCCATCAATGTTTAAGAGTGCCACCGTAGAACTTTGCCAACCAACGTTTAAATTTTGTAATTTGCGCCATTAACTACAGGTAAGGAAATCTCTATCCCAACAGTAATTAAGCACATTCTAATTTTAGTTATATTTATTTAGCTAGTTATTGCCAAAACCAATACTAACTTTTTTATTCTTTGTCTGGGCACATCATGAAACATGACCCCGACAGACCACAAGAAAAAGAAGTGAAATTTTGCATAGAAAAATATAGAAATAAGATCTACATCTATAATATTCATCAGTAGAACAATCATCTCATAATTGAGATAATACACAGTTAAAATCTGACGACATAAGAAATTCACTACTGACAACAAGGATATTTAATTGGGGCGGGCTAATTACCTAGTACTTTTATCATCACAATGGATAATGTAAGCAGACATTAATGACATGGTGTATTAATTGGAATTGACATCACTATGTTAAACTAAAGGTTACACTTATTAAAACACCAAAAATATATTAAATAAAATCTCGGCCATTTTAATTTTTCTATTGCATCATTTAGCCAATATTGACAGTTCCTCCTCCTATCACGACTCCGCCGCAACCAACCGCATCGCCTGTCCGCGCCACCGCTTTTCCGTTCGCGAAAACAGTCCCTGAGCCTGCAGCAATGCTTCTTCCATGAGGTGGATTTTTGGGTTTGTCATGAGGCGCCAATGCATCACCTTGACGGGCAAGAGGGATGCCATCGACTTTGACATCTGGGGAGGCTGATATAACCGGAGAAGGATGAAATCCATCATGATCTGTTCCAATGTTACCTAGCACAACAGCATTTCCCATAAAATATCATCCTTGTTCAATGAGACCGCCTCTACTGGGCAACAGTAATGGCGGTTGTTCGATACACATCCATGATGCAATTAACAAGCCAACAGCTACACATGTATTTTCAAGTAGTTAGCTAACCTCCAAGCAATGATCGAGCAATATATTGCCTATGAACTGATGAAAACTTGCTCATCAAGCAACAAATTGCTCGATTGACAACAGTTTGATAACGTTTTGGGGAATAATTATCGTCTAAAAGTTAAACGCAAAGCCCAGTCCATAAGCACTGTCATCAAAGTTGTAATTGGAAACAGTTAGTCCGTAACCTGTTTCTGCTTTGAGGTACCCTCGTAATCCTTGGTAAATTGGAAAATTCCAACTCAGTCTATAGAGCGTTCGATCGATATCATCAGCAAACAGATTGCCTATCAGTACTTTGACTTCTTGTGAATCCGTGGGGTGCCATCCAAGTTCAACTTCACCAAACCCCAAATAATCAGAAATCGTTGGGTTATAGCTAACACTTCCAACCCTTAGCCAAGGCTTGAACCTCAAGTAGCCCCATTCCCAATTGCGTTTCACCTCACCATACGCGCGATTCCAGCTGACTTCGTTGTTGCCACCCGCACCATTCGATTCGTGCTCAGCGCCTAGTGACCATTGCCACATCTCGACATTCAGCCGATAAAATAATTCGGGATTATAGCTGCTGTCACGAAAGTAGGCTGAGCTGTCATACGCCTCCCAATTGGAACGTTGGGTATAGGCCATATATAAACCATGTTGGTCAAACTCAAAAATCTGATACTTCACACTAAATTGAAATTGTACGAACGTGTCTTTTGCGCGGGTATTGTTGGGGTTTAGAGGAGCAAAACGTGCCTGATTAACGTTGCTTTCTTTATAGTAAGGCAATAGATAATTGTCTCGATGTCCGGAGAAATTGTTTTCTATCGCATGCCCATACGGAGCCAACAGTACGGTTACGAGAAGCGTACTGGCCTTCAATGTACATAGTTTCGTCTTCATCAAACCTCCCTAAGAATTTGCCGAAGTAGCTCCTACTGCGACTATTAACCATTCAGCAAAATTCTCGAGAGTATAGATGTCCTATTCGCCATGCAGCGTGGCGTTTTACTTGATGAATCAACTATGAGGCAATATTCCGAATGGGTGAGAAAGCCCACCTCACAGACAACGGCACACAATGCATACCTTACATTGGCGAGAAAAAAAGCCAGCGTTGCCCATTGACCGAAACGTGTTATGTGAACACTCGTGGTTATTCATCTCGCCGCCCAAACGCAGCCTTTTCGCATTAACCTATCCACCATTGGGTTCATCAATTCTTCGACCGTATGACCAATCGAACAATAAAATACCTTTCCTTCATCCCACCTACGACGCCAAGCAATCGGCATCACAGTGCCTTCAATCCAATGTAGGTAGTCCCCAGAGAATGTCGTGGTGGCGAGAACATCATTACTTGGGTCGACCAGCATGTAATATTGCTCGCCATGAATATCAAAATCTTCTAACCCCGCCATGAATGGGTCGTCATTTTTAGTGAACGTGACGCGATAATCGACGAAATCATCAGACGGAATCGGGTTGTCTGGCCAGCCTGGCGGATGCGCAACAAATTGGCCACCAATCATAAAATGGTACGTAGGATGGTCACGAAAGGCGTCGCCCATGTGTCCGTGCCAACCCGCGATGCCACAACCTGCTGCAATCGTATTCAGCAATGCTTGCTCTTGCTCACGCGTAATATTACCAAATTCATCCTGATGGCTACTGCGGGCGCTAGACCATATAGGTACAATGAGGTCTAGTGAGGCTGTCACTTCAGCATCTAACAAGGGTTCGAACGTGTCATATGACGTGACTTCAAACCCCTCCTCTTCTAGCAGTTGTGTTGCCCAATCACAAAATACCGTAGGTGTATGTCCTTCCCAACCACCCACAAACAACGCCGCTTTCTTTGCCATAGCCTTTCCCTTATTACACAGTTATTGATTCTTTTGGTTCGCCAAGAACGGGGCGATAGCCGCCATGTCGCTTTCACCCCAGCCTTGTTCTTCTGCCGCTTCCAATTGCTGCAAATTCGTATTGATTTGCGCCAGCGACCAATCATTTTGCTTTGCCATGTCAGCCACAAGTGCCATATCTTTTTTTGCTAAGTTAAGCGAGAAAGTGACAGCGTCACTTTCACCAAGGTAAAGTGGTGTCCGAAATCGAATCATGGGCGAACCCGCCGCACTTTCTCCCAACAACGTCATCAGCATTTTCTGATCAATATGACAAGAAGCGGCCAAGGCTAAAATTTCTCCTACAATCTGATTCTGGCTGTGAATCACACTGTTAATGAGAAGCTTGGCCGCATGTCCTCTGCCCGCGCGACCTACCACAAACTGCGCTTTCCCCATGATCGATAAACAGCGTTGAACACGCTCTGGCACAGCATTATCTGAACCCAACATAAAAACCAACTCGCCCGCTTCGGCCGCGTTTAAACTGCCGGAAACTGGAGCATCGATGTAGTTAACGCCCTTTGTTTTCGCAAAGTCTGAAAGTTTTTCTGACAACGCGGGACTGATGGTGCTCATTTCCACCCAATGGGTAGCGTGTCGAGTCGTTGCCGCCGCCAAGCCGCTATGTTCATCCAAATATACCGATTTCACCGCGTCATCATTGGCAAGCATGGTAAACACCACATCACAGGTCGACGCGACTTGAGCAGGTGTTTTCGCGGCGATCACATTCGAAAATGCGTCAGTTAGAGAGCGGGACTTGTCTTCGCTTCGGTTCCAAACCGACAGGCGAACGCCCTCGCGAGCCAGATTGGCGGCCATCAGCCACCCCATCCGGCCTAATCCAATAAAGCCAATGTGCATGCGATACCTACGTACTAAGTTGCTGAACTGATTGTTGACGAACTGAATTGAAACTTAGTGTTAACTGAGGTTGCTTGTTGCCTCAGCTGTTTGACCTGTGATGGCGGTGACCAGTCGATTCTCAGTGACCGTTTCAGCCGTAAACTCTTCCATCACTTTCCCTTCATAGAGGGCGAGTATTCGATCACTGACACTCAGTACCTCTGGCATTTCCGAAGAAATCACCAGAACAGCGAGGCCAGAACGAGCTAGCTCTCGTATCAGGGCATGAATTTCTGATTTGGATCCAACATCAATCCCGCGTGTTGGCTCATCAAGAATGAGGACTTTAGGATGAATAGACAGCCACTTGCCAATCACCACTTTTTGTTGGTTACCACCGCTGAGATTACCCACGGGATAGCTGCCATCTGGTGCTTTAATGGACAGTTGGTCGGCGTATTTTTTGTAGACTTTGCTTTCTTTTCCTTCGAGGAGCCAACCAATGACAGACACGCGATCAAGTTGTGCCATGGTGATGTTGTCTTGACAGCTCATGGGCAGCACCAACCCTTGCTCTTTGCGGTTTTCAGGCACTAAAGCAATGCCGATCTCTACCGCTTTTTGACTGTCATTGATTACTGTTTCTTGCCCTTCGAATCGAATAGTGCCGGAATCAGGCTGACGTAAACCGAATAAGGTTTCTGCGATTTCAGTACGCCCAGCGCCTACCAGCCCATACATACCGAGAACTTCGCCTTCATGGATCGAAAATGAAATATCTTGATAGTGGCGCTCAAGCGACAACCCTTCCACTTCCAGCCGTATCTCTCCACTTGCCGACATTTGAACCACTTTGCCCGCTTCAAGTTCACGACCGATCATCATCGCCGTCACTTCCGGTTCATTGGTGTCTTTTGTGATCAAAGTGCCACGGTACTCACCGTCTCGCAGCACGGATAAACGGTCAGAAATGGCGAATATTTCTTCCATTCTGTGGGAAATGTAAGCAATACCGACACCATGGGTTTGAAGCTCTTTGATCACCTCAAACAACACGACTTTTTCATAGTCTGTCAGCGATGCCGTTGGTTCATCAAAAATCACGATTTTGGGTGTGAACACCAAAGCACGCGCAATTTCCACCATGTATTTTTTTGCAATGGTCAACGACGAAACCTGATCATCAGGCCCAAAATCGCAATTCAAACGTTCGAGAATTTCTGCGGCGCGCGCGCGAAGCTTGGTGTAATCCACCACACCAAACAGCTTGGTGGGCATCATGCCAAGGAAGATGTTTTCAGCCACCGTCATGTCTTCCACCAATGATAACTCTTGGTGGATCATCAAAATGCCGTGGTGCTTAGCATCCATCGGGGTTTTAAGCTTAACCACCCCACCATCGATCAGAATATCGCCTTCTTCTGCCTGATAAATGCCGGACATCACTTTCATTAGGGTTGATTTACCCGCGCCGTTTTCTCCGAGCAGTGCATGAACTTCACCTGCTCGAATATCAAAACTCACGCCATTCAGAGCAACCACACCGGGAAACACCTTTTTGATATTTTTCAATTCCAGCGTCGATGCGACTGATGTTGAAGCGGCTTCAGCGTTTGTCTTTGCTGTCATATTCATGCGCTTACGCCTCCACGCTCAGTTTGGTTAACTTTCTTATCGATAAAGAGAACAAGAATGAGTATCGAGCCCATGATCACCAGCACGTAGAAAGCCGGTACTTGGAGTAGATTCAACCCGTTTCGTAAAATACCAATAGCAAGCACGCCGCCGAGTGTACCCATGATGCTGCCCGCGCCCCCTGTTAGTCTGGTTCCGCCAAGTACCACTGCGGTGATTGTCCAAAGCTCGAAATCACGCCCTAGATTAGGCGTTGACGCGCCCATTTGGGTTGAGAGCGTCACTCCCGCAAGCGCCGCAAGAAAACCCACCAGCATGAAATTGACCATCATGTGTGGCCCAACTCGTATCCCTGCATCAATCGCTGATTTCCGATTTCCTCCAACGGCATAACAGTTACGTCCATGAACTGTATATTTCATAACAAAATGCATAATTAACGTAGCGACCAAAAACAGCAGTGCTAACGTTGGGAAACCAAAAACAGAACTTGAACCGAAATCTGAATAAGCAAAATCGCTGGCATAGAAAGATTGCTCGCCGGTATACACAAACACTAAACCGCGCACGCCAATCATGGCCCCCAAAGTCACGATAAATGCATCCACCCCTGTCTTCCAAACAATCACACCATTAAGCATTCCCAACAACGCGCCCGATGCCAGAGCAATCAAAACAGCCGCAGGAATACCGATTGAACCTTGTAACTCAATAGCAAGGCTGGCTGCCAATGCCACGACAGCACCGACTGACAGATCAATGTTGCCGTTGATCATCACAACCGTCATCCCCAGCGCGATGAAGCCAATCGTGGAGGTTTGTATCAAGATGTTTTGAAAATTGGTGATATCAAAAAAGTATTCTGACGAAAAGCTGAACAACACAATACAAAACACAACGAATATCCATATCGGTTGCGTTTTCAGAAAGCGGACAATTCCATCCATCATTTAATCTCCTTCGGCTTTCCGTCAAAATTTGGTGAAGAAACTGCCACGTTTCGTGCCCACATCGAGCCAAACAGCAAGAATAATCACAGCCCATGTCACTAGCCATTGCGCGTAGTACGGGAAGCCCAACAGCAGTAAGCCGTTCTGAATAAAGCCCAGAATCAATACACCAATCACTGTTTTTGTGATGCTACCTGAGCCACCTAACAAACTGGTCCCTCCCAAAATAACGCCTGCAAGTACGAGCAATTCATAGCCCTGCCCCACATTATTCTGTGAACCCATGACCCGCGAGCCCAAGATAAGTGCGGCACAACCTGTCGAAAAGGCCGACAATAGATAGGTACTGAATACCAGTTTGTTACGACGAATGCCCGAGTACGCGGTCGCGATAGGGTTACCGCCCACAGCAAAGATCTTTCTCCCATAAGCAGTCCGCTTTAACAGCAATTCATAAATCACTGCCAGCACTAAAAAGATGATGATAGGCACCGCGATGGGCCCAAGAAAACCTCGTCCGAACAACGCAAACCAGGTGTCTTCTTGGTTCGCGATATCCACGTTCTGCCCACCGGTGTATATCAAAGTTAAGCCCTGTATCGCAGAAAGCATTCCCAAAGTGACAATGAGCGAGTTAAGCCGCAAATAGCCCACCAAAAAGCCATTCACCATGCCGACCAGAAGCGTAAAGAGGAACATCAATAGAATGGCTTGTCCGGGTCCGACCTTATCGTGCAAATCAACCACCAGAACGGTGGAGAAAGAAAGTAGCGAACCGACCGACAGATCAAGATTTCCGCCAATAACAACAATGGTGACACCCAGCGCAATCGTGCCAACGATGGACGCTTGACGGATCACCGTCATGAAATTATCCGTGCTGAGAAATCGATCAGATGAAAGTGAGAACGCCACAATAAACATAAAGAACGCGACCAAAATACCGTGTCGCGCCATCAGTGCTTTCACCGAGAATGCTTGCGTGTTCCCGTCCACCACACCACCTTTTTTGGTGGCATCAGTTGGAGTTCCTGAAGCCATATACATATCCCTTGATGAATAGAAAGAGCGTCGCAATCCTTGCTGAAAGGTGCCTTTCTGCCCACATAATTTGGCGGAAGGCAGAAAGAAGCTGAATGACACCTCTGTACTCTTATGCAACATTAACGCTCTAAAGTAAGAGTAGAGAGGCGATAGGCTTTCTAGAAAACAGGCTTGGTGAAATTTGCCATATTCTCTTGCGTAATTTTTGGTGTATCAAAGTAGTTAAGTTTCGCCACTTCTTCGCCATTTGCGATAGCTATGGCCGTCGCTAACGCGTTTTCCGCATCATCGACCGGTGACTGGTAAACAGAGCCCCAATATTCGCCTCGGCCCATGGCCTCATAGCCAACCGCAAAGTTGGTAGCGCCAATAAACGCAATACCTTCACGCCCAGCTGCTTTCGCCGCATTCAATGCGCCTACGCCCATGTTGTCATCACCGGAATAAACGCCGTCAATGTTGTCATACTTGGTCAGGAAGTTTTCCATCACGCGTTGCGACTTCTCGCGGTTCCAATCACCCGGTTGCGTTTCCATAATTTTCACATCAGGACACGCAACAGCCAGTCTGTCTTCAAAACCTTTCTGACGTTCGATGGCAGTGGTGTAGCCTGGCTGACCGGAAATTTGCACGATCTCACCTTTACCATCCAATGCATCACACATCATCTCGGCAGAATACGCACCTTGAACAATGTTGTTTGGCCCAGAGAACGATTCAATAAACTGTTGGCCTTCCTCTGCTACATTGGAGTTTGTAACAACAACCGGAATACCCGACTGCTTCGCTTTACGAATAGCAGGCACTACCGCTTTACCATTGGTTGGCCAAATAATGATCACATCGACTTTTTGTTGAATGAGATCTTGTATCTGCGCGATTTGACGTGCGACATCACCGCCAGCATCCAGAACCACAGTTTCCACACCTTCCGTGTTTCCTGCTGCTTCTTTAAACGCTTTTTCATAGGTGGTTTGGTATGAATCAACACCAACATTGTTCTGGGTAATACCAATGACCAAATCTTTGGCGTTGACTGCTGTTGCACTTGCCGTAATCATCAGACCTAACAAGGTTTTACTGATTGTTTTCATCCTTACCGCTCCGTTGCTGTGCACCCAATGAGAGAGTGCTTTCAAGTTGCGACAGACCTTCCCGGCCTGTTACTGCATGACCATGCCGCCATCAATCATGATGAGCTGCCCAGTCATATAATCTGAGTCTTTACTTGCGAGGAAACTGGCAGTGCCCAACACATCTTCAGGGTAGGAATAGCGACCGAGAAGAATCATGTCACGCGCCAAGGTGTCCATGGATTCACCAGGCTTTTCAAACTTACCAATGGCGACCAAATCTTTATCCAATTGCTCCCAAAGTTCGGTGCGCACCACGCCGGGGCCATAGCCGTTCACTGTTATGTTGTGTTTCACCAATGCCTTCGCTCCTCCATTGATCATGGCAAGCACTGCATGCTTACTGCATGAGTACGGCACCACGTCATCAAATGCCATGCGAGAAACGATCGAGCCGACGTTAATAATTTTATATGGCTCATCTTCAGGGCCTTGAGCAATCATTTGCTTGGCAGCTTCTTGCATGCCCATCAAACAACCCAATCCATTTACATCCATGATTTTCTGCCAATTTTCCTCTGTAATATCAAGGAACATCAGAGGCTTATTGATACCTGCATTGTTGAGCATCACATTAATTGAACCGAATGCATCGACGGTTGCTTTCACGCCAGCTGCAATATCAGCACGTTTTGTCACATCCATTTTGACGGCGATAGCTTCACCACCTTTCGCTTTAATGCGATCAACAACTTCTTGGCAGCCATCAAGATTTACATCTGCGACACAAACTTTCGCGCCCTGCTCTGCATAATTCTCAGCAATCGCCGCGCCCATGCCGCGCGCTGCCCCTGTGATCAGCACATGTTTTTTCGCTAGTCTCGATGTATCCAAGTTGCCCTCCTTATTTTGCTGTAATCAATACTTGCCCATCACGATTACAGCAAACGTTTGCAATGAATTTCCGTTAACGTATGATTTACATTTAGCAACAAGCATAGAACAAGAAATGCACGATAAAAATAGCCTGTCGTGCTCCATTTTTGAGAATTAACAGTAGGTATATTTAACAAGATGTTACTACTACCTTGTTAGAACGAGAAAATATCTCAAAGCACGTCATTTCCATTGAATAAATATTCCTTCCAAAACCCCAAGATTGATCACAAACCCACTTTGCTACAAAGCCTTTCAAATGCACATTTATTGCAAAAAAACGGCAATTTTATTGCAAACGTTTGCAAAAGGTTTAACGTTATAGGATACAAATGAAAGAAACAAAGCGAGGGATAGCTATGCATCAAGATCATCTGGAATTTGGCGAAGACGCACGCAAGCGCTTACTGATAGGTGCGAACCTTTTAGCTGATGCCGTTAAGGTGACGCTCGGTCCCAAAGGGAGAAATGTGGTCATGCGCAATTTCGACCAACCGCCCATCATTACCAAAGATGGTGTTTCCGTCGCACGCAAGGTCGCGATTAAAGGGCAAATGGAAGAAATGGGGGCATCGTTGATCCGCGCCGTCGCGTCGAAAGCCAACGATGAAGCGGGTGATGGCACGACAACCTCGACCGTGATTGCACAAGCCATTCTTAATCAAGGGTTCAAAGCGCAAGCGGCGAACTACAACATCATCGATATTAAGCACGGTATCGAGAAGGCCATTCAATCCGCTGTAATAGCACTTAAAGACGAAGCTGTACCTTGCGATCAGGAAGCAGACATTGAACATGTCGCCACCATCTCCGCTAACAATGACACTAGTATTGGCAAAATCGTCGCCGAGGCGATTCGTGCCGTCGGTGAGCATGGCGTTGTCACCATTGAAGAAGGCAAAGGCTTTCACACCGAATTACATGTGGTAAAAGGCATGCAATTTGATCGCGGTTATCTCTCACCACATTTCGTCAACGTGAGAGGAAAAATGCGCGTTGAACATGTTATGCCATTGATCTTATTGGTTGATGGCAAGCTAAGTCAGTTTGATCAAGTTGTACCTGCCATGGAAATTGCTGCCAAGCAAAAACGACCGCTTTTTGTCATGGCCGAAGATGTAGAAGGTGAAGCCCTCTCTACCCTCGTTGTTAACCACATGCGTAAAACCTTAGAGGTGGTTGCAGTAAAAACACCGGGGTTCGGCCCTCGCCGACAAGAGATTTTACATGATATTGCGGCGCTAACAGGCGCTACCGTCATGTCAGCTGAAACAGGTCATGATGTGGCTCAGATAAGCGAGCATGATTTTGGTCAGGTCGAAAAAATCGAACTCTCTAAAGATTCGTTTACCTTAATCAAAGGCCTAGGCTCAGAAGCGCGAATTGCTGATCGCATTGCACAAATCAACGCCGAGATTGAAAATTCCGATTCTGAATATGACATGCAGAAGATGACCGAACGACGCGCCCGTTTGTCAGGTGGTATTGCTCTCATCGAAGTGGGCGCCGCGACCGAAACCGAAGTCAAAGAAAAGAAAGCCCGCGTTGAAGATGCTTTGCACGCCACCCGAGCAGCAATTGAAGAAGGCATTGTACCTGGCGGCGGCATTGCCCTGCTGCGAGCCTGTGAAACCATGGCCCTGCCCGATGCCTCGAGCGATGATGAAAAAGCAGGTATGCAAATCGCGCTAGATGCAATGAAATCGCCCTTTAGACAGATTGTGAAAAATGCAGGGCTCGATGCTGGTGTCTATCTCGAAAAAGTCAGCAATCAACCCTTCGAATTCGGATATAACGCGGCCAATGGTAAATTTGGTTCTATGCTGGAGATGGGCGTGATAGACCCTGCCAAGGTGACACGATTGTCACTGCAAACCGCGAGTTCCATCGCGGCACTTATGCTCACCACAGAAGCGCTGGTCGGTGATACAGATCCAGACTACGTACCGTCTCACCACCATGAGCATTAATGTTAGTTTAAGGCTTATGTCCGAAAGCTAGAAACAACAAAGGGAGCTCACGCTCCCTATATTGTTTCTCTTGTTACCCATGCTTGTTACTGTTGCCCTATCGAATACTCAACCTAGAGCTCACCCTGCCAATCGTGGGACTCAATCATTGATTTCACTTGCTGCAAAAATGCACCGGAATACGCGCCATCCACCGCCCGATGATCGAACGATTGCACCAGCATACCCACACTGCCTATTCCCAGTGTTTCTCTGCCATTCACATTCACCACCACGGGTTTGCGAACAATACTGTCGATAGACAAAATCGCAATTTCAGGGTGATTGATAATCGGCGTGGTAAACGCGGTACCTGAACCGCCATTGTTAGAAAGCGTGTAGGTTGCACCACTCATATCATCCGGCGTTAACCGGTTTTCACGTGCTTTCGTGGCAAGCTCAGCAATCTGTCTTGCTAATCCCAACACATTCATTGTGTCAGCATGTTTAATAACAGGAACCACCAAGCCTTGATGGCTAAGGTCCACAGCAATACCCAAGTGGATTGGCACACTCAATACCAACTTGTCTGCCCCCACTTGCCCATTAAGATGTGGAAACGCTTGCAGTGCTTTCACAACAGCCCTAGCAACGAAGGCAAGCGGCGTCAAACTGCAACCATAACGCTTCTTAAACGCCATTTTGTTAGCCTGTCTGACATCTTCAACGGCATCAAAGCTGACTTCCATCCCTTGCGCGACATGCACGGCATTTTGCACCGATGAGGCCATCTGACGTGCAATTTGCTTACGCATTAAGGTGAAAGCGACCGCTTTTCCTTTTATCAATATTGGCAACGATGAAACCGGACTTGTCTGACTGGCTTGCGTTGCGCGTGAAGCCAGTGCCGCGTCACCATCAAGATAAGATAAAACATCAGATTCCGTAATGCGCCCGTATCTGCCGGTGCCATCAAGGTGATTGATGTTCACGCCATGTTCCGTGACCAAACGACGCACCGACGGAGACAACTGTGCCAGCACGTCATCTTCTAGTGCCAATGCTTCTTGATCACGAAAAGCGTCTTGATTTAGACGAGTAGAAATCTGCTGAATATGTGCCTGCATATCTCGCTTGGTGATACGCCCATCGTAACCACGGCCTGCTATCACCGATAAATCAACCTTATACTTGGCGGCGAGATATTTCACGGCGGGAGAAAACAAACCATTACCACCTTGTAAACGATGTTTGGATGCGATTAACCTCACATTGACTTCATCCGACAACATAGGTTTAAGCATTTCTGCCTCTGCCTGTACAGCGCGACTTAAGCCGCCTGAACTCGCAAGCGCTGTCTCTTTGCCCTCAAAAACCAACTCGTCACCTTCTGCTGCTAATAAGGCAACGGGCTCACCCACAGGGATCACTTCACCAACGTTAGCGATGATTTTGGTCAATACCCCGTTTTCCATCGCAGGCACTTCCATTGCGACTTTATCGGTGGAAATTTCGAACAGTGCGTCGCCTTTTTTAACGACATCACCTTCAGCTTTATGCCACAGAAGAATTTCCCCTTCTGCGACTGTTTCCCCCAACTGGGGCATGATGATATCCATGTCTGCCTCCTGATTTATTGGGAACAACCGGGCCAATCAAGGCCGATGTATTGGGTTTCAGTAAATTCATTAATACCGACATAGCCACCTTCGCGACCAAGGCCACTTTGCTTCATACCACCAAAGGGCGCGGCTGGGTCAGAAATCACTCCTTTGTTAATCCCCACCACACCCGCTTCAAGTTGCTTAGCGACCGAGACGGCATGTGCCGCATCAGAAGACATCACATAAGCTGCCAAACCGAAGATAGTGTTGTTGGCGGCATCAATCGCAGCCTGTTCATCATCAAACGGAATGATCACGGCGACGGGGCCAAAAATTTCGGTATACCGAATGTCGGCATTCTCGGGAATGTCATTGAGTACTGTCGGTGGGTAGAAATATCCAGCACCACTTGGCTGAACACCACCCGTCAGTAAATTCGCGCCTTTTGCAACGGCATCATCGACCAGTGAAGCAACTTTTTTCTGGGTATCACGATTAACCAATGGGCCAATATCCACGCCGTCTTGCGTGCCATCCCCCATGATCAGTGCGCCCATTTTCGCCGCCAGCGCTTCGCTGAATGCTTGGTAATGCTGACGCGCGACATAGATTCGGTTTGCAGCAATGCAGGACTCACCCGCATTGCGAATTTTGGCCACCAGCGTTTGTTCAACCGCGGTATCAAAATCCGCATCATCCAGCACCAACAACGGTGCATTGCCACCCAATTCCATGGAGCTATTTACCACGCGCTCTGCCGCATTATGCAGCAACACGCGCCCCACTTCCGTTGAACCGGTGAACGAGACTTTTCTTACGCGTTCATCGGCAAACATGACCTCAGAAATACTGCGTGCGCTTTTTGATGGCAACACAGAAATAGCATCATCCGGTACGCCAGCTTCCGTGAGTAACGCGGCAACATACAACGCCGTGAGAGGTGTTTCAGTCGCAGGCTTTAAGATCACTGAGCAGCCTGCAGCCAACGCTGGCGCAATTTTTCGCGTCGCCATTGCAGCGGGGAAATTCCACGGCGTCACCAGATACGCAACACCAACAGGATGATGGGTCACCATAATGGCTTTATCACCATTGGGCGCTGAGGATAATGCATCATTCATCTGCACGACTTGATCGGCAAACCAACGAAAGAATTCCGAGGCGTAATTCACCTCACCCCGCGCTTCATTAAGCGTTTTGCCTTCTTCAAGCGTGATGATACGAGCAATCGTTTCTTTTCGTTCCTGCATCAGGTGATAAGCACGACGAAGCACTTCAGAGCGATGACGTGGCGAGGTTTTTCGCCACTCAGCAAAACCTCGACTAGCCGCATCAATTGCGTCTTTGGCATCTTGTGAATCTGCACTCGCAATCGAGGTTAACAAAGATTCGTTAGCAGGGTTGTAGACGGGAATGTCTGCCCGCCCTGTATGTCGCCACTCGCCACCGATTTTTAATCCGGTGGGCAGCGTGATGTCATCAACAATCATATCTCAACCACCTCACGCACTTCAGCCACGATACGCGCTACCGACGGGATCACATGGTCTTCCAAGTTATCTGCGGCGGGCAGAGGGATATGCGGCGTGGTGATGCGAGTGGGTGGCGCATCCAAATCAAAGAAACGCTCTTTGCCCACGATTGAGACGATTTCAGCCCCCCAGCCACATAGCTGCGGGTTCTCTTCTACCGTCACTAGCCGAGACGTTCTTGCGACATCTTCTAAAATCGTTTTGGTATCCAGCGGCACAAGGCAACGCAGGTCGATCACCGAGCAATCGATCCCTTCTTTGGCTAAAATTTCCGCTGCTTTTTGGGCTCTTGGCACCATAGCCGCCAGCGCCACAATGGTCACGTCATTGCCTTTGCGAAGCACGTTAGCTTCACCGAGATTAACCACATGATCGCCATCCGGCACTTCGCCTTTCATGGCGTATAGCGACTTATGTTCAAACACAATCACTGGGTCTGGGTCGCGAACCGCAGCCGCAATCAAGCCTTTTGCATCGGCAGGGTTAGAAGGGGCGACGACCTTGATACCCGGGATCATCATCGCCCAATTTTCGACACTCTGAGAATGCTGCGCACCAAAGCGCGAGCCTGCGCCATTCGCGGTTCTGATCACCAATGGCACCGACACCTGACCGGCTGTCATGTATCGTGCTTTCGGTATTTCATTGGCGACAAAATCCCAACACACGGCAAGAAAATCTGAGAACATGATTTCCGCAATCGGTTTCAAGCCTGTCATGGCTGCCCCCATTGCCGCACCCAAAATGGCTTGCTCAGAAATCGGCGTGTCTCTCACACGCTCTGGGCCGAACTCTTCAAACAGCCCCACAGTAGCTTTAAAAACACCGCCTGCGGCAGCAACATCTTCGCCAAGAAATACCACGTCATTATCTCTGCGTAATTCTTGTGCAATCCCTGCTGCGACTGCTTCGCGATAACTCATTAGTTGCGCCATGCGAAACCTCCATTTGCCCAGACATCTGTAAAACACAATGACGTATCAGGCGTCGCAGATGCTTTCGCCGCCTCGGTTGCATGATCCACTTCCTTGCTCACTTCGCTTTCGATTTTCTCGAGCACACGCTCTTCAATGCCTTCACCTTCAAGACGTGAGCGATAAAGAGGAATGGGATCGTATGCAAGCCAACGCGCCACTTCTTCAGCAGGGCGATACTTACCTGGGTCTGCACGAGAATGCCCTTGGTGGCGATAGGTTTTCGCTTCAATCAAAGAAGGGCCACCACCGCTGCGTGCTTTTTCAATCGCCGTTGACGCAACGTCAAACATGGCATCGGCATCGTTGCCATCGACGATAATGCTCTCCAGCCCATAGGCGCTGGCACGATCTGCGGCGGGATGTTCAACCGCTGTGACGCTGCCAATTGGGGTGTATTCCATGTACAGGTTGTTTTCGCACACGAACACCACAGGAAGGTTCCATATCACGGCAAAATTCAGTGCTTCATGAAACGCACCGATATTGGTGGTGCCATCCCCAAAGAACACCACGCTGACTTCGCCGGTTTTTTTGTATTGGCTCTTCCATGCGCTGCCATTGGCAATACATAGCTGTGCACCAATGATGGCGTATGAACCCATGGCACCATGCTCAACACTGGTTAAGTGCATAGAGCCACCTTTCCCGCGCAAAATACCGCAGTCTCGCCCCATCAACTCACCGAATAGCGCCGTCATATCAGCGCCTCGTACCAAGGTATGAGTGTGTCCGCGATAGGTGCAATAGGTATAATCGCCTTTTTGCATTGCGACACCAAATGCCGCTGCCACGGCCTCTTGACCTAATGCCAGATGGTTCGTGCCCTTCACAAGGTATTGAAGAAAGAGATCGGAGGCACGCTGTTCAAAGCCTCTCGCCCGCAACATGGTGCGGTAGAGTGACAGCCGTGTCTCCAGACTGTTTTCCGACATAGTCTGTTCCTTTTGGATTATTCTTAGGTACGCCCAACGGTGCTATGCGCTATTGAGCTATTGAGCTATTGAGCTATTGAGCTATTGAGCTATTGAGTAAAAGTTTGCAGCGGTTGTGGTGCCTTTATCCAAGACAGAGGCTTCGACAGGCAGTGCACCTACATGAGAAGCCGATAACGTTGGAGAAATGAGCCACAACAGCTGACAAATCAGTATTTATTGGCGATGAAGAGTTCTTGCGCCGGGAAAAGCGTAATGATTTCACAACCCTCAGCTGTGACGACCACTTCTTCTTCGATGCGTGCCGCACCATTGCCATCGGCAGACGGGCAATAGGTTTCAAGCGCAAACACCATGCCCTCTTGAAGCTCAAAGGGGTTTTCCATCGAAACAAGACGACTGATGATTGGGCGCTCGTGCAGCGCCAAACCCAAACCATGACCAAACTGCAATCCGAACGCTTCCATTTCGCTGGCAAAGCCAAATTTTTCGGCCTTTGGCCATACTGCGGCGATTTTGTCTGTAGTCATGCCAGGGCGGATGAGATCAATGGCGGCATCAATCCATTCACGGGCTTGCTTGTACGCGTCCTGCTGGGCTTGGCTAGCACTGCCAACGTTCAATGTGCGGTAGTAACAGGTGCGATAGCCGTTAAACGAGTGGATGATGTCAAAGAACGCCTGATCGCCGGGGCGATACATACGGTCGGTAAAGTTGTGTGGGTGCGGGCTGCCGCGCTCACCTGAGACGGCGTTAATGGCTTCTACATCGTCTGAGCCATTGTCATAAAGGAACTTGTTTGCGTTGGCGACACTTTCGTTTTCACGAACGCCAGGCTTTAAGTTCACCGCCAATTCGTGATAAGCCCCATCTACCATGGCTGCCGCCATATTGAGCAATACGATTTCGTCCATGGATTTGATTTGACGCGCTTCTAACATCACTTGCTGACAATCGCGAACATCTAAGCCTTCAGCTTGAAGCGCTTCCAACATTGGCGGCTCACACACATCGATGCCGAGAGGCATATCTGCAACGCCTTCCTCCACCAGCAGTGCTTTAATATCCCGTGCTGCTTGCTTGAACAGGCCCGCTTCTTTTGCCACCGAACCACGCAAACCCAACATACCTGCCTTGAAATGGTCAGGGTCGATAAGCCCTTGATAAAGCTGATGATGCTTTGCCGCGGAACCGAAATCCCACAAGTACGGATCAGAGTTACCCGTAAACAAGGCATAACGCGCGATTTTGTCTCGTGCCCATTCGCCAATGACAGTACTGGTCAAATAACGAATGTTGTTATTGTCAAAACAAAGTACCGCGCCCAAACCCGACTCTGCTAAGGCTTTACGCGAGCGCCCCAAGCGATACTGATGCAATCGATTGAAGTTCACGCGCTGTTCAAAATCAACACTCATCCTACCCGGCGATGGAATACGCTTAGACCAATCCCAGCCTGGCTCAATATCAGATTCTCGAATAATTTCCGGTTCCGTTGGTTTCACGATACTCATAGCAGCAACCACTCCATTTATTGCAATCGTTTGCATTAATTAAGCAAATAATAGGCGATTAATTGCGGCGAATTAAAACCATGATCGGCTGCACGCGCAAAAAATCACCAACTTGCAAACGATTGCAGCACATAGTAACTTAGCTGTCAATGCAAAGGTTGATACAATGTTAAAGCAAAGTTGCCGTGTTTCATTCATGTCAGGCAACCCTGTTTTAGGGAAGAGTTTTGGATAACGATAAAAATAAACGCATAACTGTCAAAGACGTAGCTGCTGCACTCGGCATAAGCCCATCAACGGTGTCACGGGCTTTGAGCCCAGAAAAACAACATTTGGTCTCCGACCGTGTTATCGAGTTGGTGGAAAAGAAAAGTGAAGAAATGGGATATACCGCCAATCCCATGGCGACGGCACTAAAGCGGGGAGCAACGAAGACTATTGGTATGATGATCCCCGATATCCTCAACCCAATTTTCCCGCCTCTTGTTCATGAAATTCAGCAACTGACTAACAAGCTTGGCTACACTCTTACGCTTGCTTATACAGAAAATAATCAAGAACTTGCGCTTGAAGAAGTGAAGCGCCTAATCGCACGTAACGTGGACGGTATTATTCTCGCATCGGCGTTTCGCAAAGACCCCACGGTGGATTATTGTCTCGACCACGGCAAACCATTGGTGCAGGTTAACCGTGTTATAGATAACCTCGCCTCAGATCAGGTGCTGGTTGATGATCGTGAAGGAATCTATCAACTGTTCGAGCATCTTTATAAGCTTGGTCATCGCCATATCGCTCACATTGCGGGTCCAAACGAGATCTCGAGTGGATTAAGCCGTCGTCATGCTTTTATTTCTATCGCAGATATGTTTGATGTCTCCCCTGATCATGCGCCAGTGATCTCTGCGAGAGCATTTAGCGAACTCGCTGGTAAAGATGCAACTAAGATCCTGTTGAAAGAGCACCCTGAAGTGACAGCAGTGATTGCTGCAAACGACTTGCTGGCATTAGGCTGTATCGAAGAGCTAGAAGCTGTAGGGAAGATCATCCCAAACGATATTTCTGTAACGGGCTTTAATGATATGCCCTACTTGGATTGGTTCCGTATTCCTCTAACCACCGTCTCATTGCCACAAACACAACTTGGCGATCAATCTGTGCGTATGTTGTTGAGCCAAATCCGTAAAGACAGTGACAGTGCTTTCCCTCGCAAGGTATTGCTGCAACCTAGGCTGGTTGTGCGTAAATCGACGACGACACCGAGAAAATAGCGACGAGACCATTCGGATTTGATGCAGTAATACCATTCGAAATGTAGAGCGTGCAGAAGAAACCCGCCAGTCCGCACATTGCTGACTGGCGGGTGTTATTTTCGAAGTTGAATTCCATGCTGCTCGGACCACACTCTCAAATCATCAAGTATTTTCAAAGCACTACGACCAAACTCGGTCAATTCATAGCTCACCGCAATGGGGCGATCACTGATCACTTTACGCACGACCATGTCTTCTGCTTCCAGCTCTTTCAAGCGCTGGTCGATCATTTTTTTACTCGCCCCGCCGAGCAAACGGGCCAAATCATTAAATCGTACGGGTCCATCTTTCAGGTGGTAAATCAGCGTTCCCTTCCATTTTCCACCAATTAGACGCATGCCCTTTTCGATGGCACAGGGTTCAGTACACGTGTTGACCACACTTTTACGACCTTTAACGTCGATCTTCACTTCGCTGTTCACGATTAAATTCTCTTGTCAGACATACAGGTCACTTAAAGTACACAGGTTAGCACCTGACCCAAGGTTACCATAATGAACCAGGTTGAAACATGGAAGCGTTACCAAGGTTTCATCGAGTCAGATTGAATACTCTGTTAGGTTTTCCAGTCCGCCCATACGCTAAAACCCCATACAACATCTGTACGCAGATCCAACATATCCCCCAATAAAAAATCACCCAGATAACATCTATCACTATTAATATGATTTAAATCAATATTAATAACCAATATTCGTTTATAACTCTCCATACTGGAATGATATTGATTCTTGTTTGTGCATCGAGCATGAACATGTTTAGGGAAAGAAATGGACAATACACGTTACCTCACCAGCCAGAATGGCGCACCTGTTGCCGATGATCAAAACTCACTGACCGCCGGAGAGCGCGGCCCAGTATTGTTGCAAGATTGGCATCTTATCGAGAAGCTAGCGCATTTTAACCGCGAGCGAATTCCAGAGCGTATTGTTCACGCCAAAGGCACTGGTGCATACGGTACATTCACGCTGACCCGTGATCTGGCTGAATTCACACTGGCTGATCATTTCAACGGCGAAGGCAAACAAACAGAAACGTTCGTTCGCTTTTCAACGGTGGGTGGCGAAATGGGCTCGGCGGACGCAGAGCGAGACCCTCGCGGTTTTGGCCTTCGTTTTTACACCCAACGTGGTAACCACGATATCGTCGGCAACAACACGCCAACGTTTTTCCTGCGTGACGGTATTAAATTCCCAGATTTCATCCACACTCAAAAACGCAACCCACATACCAACCTGAAAGATGCTCAGGCCATGTGGGAATTCTGGTCGTTAAACCCAGAATGTATGCACCAAGTGACGGTGTTGATGTCTGATCGCGGCATTCCAGCTAACTATCGTCAAATGCACGGCTATGGTTCACACACCTACTCTCTTTGGAACAACAAAGGTGAGCGCTTTTGGGTGAAGTTCCACTTCAAGAGCCAACAAGGCGTAGTGAACTTGACCAATGATCAAGCCGCGATTCTGCGCGGTATTGACCCAGATTCAAGCCAGCGTGATTTGGTTTTAGCTATTCAAGACGGTCACTTCCCGCGTTGGAGCGTGAACGTTCAAATCATGCCGGAAGCGGATGCGAACACCTATCACATCAACCCGTTCGATCTGACAAAGGTATGGCCGCACAGCGACTACCCATTGATTGAAATCGGTGAGTTAGAACTTAACCGTTTACCAGAGAACTACTTCGCTGAAGTTGAGCAAGTGGCGTTAGCGCCAAGCAACTTGGTTCCAGGTGTTGGTGCGTCTCCAGACAAGATGCTGCAAGCGCGTCTGTTCGCGTACGCGGATGCACAGCGTTACCGTTTAGGTGCAAACTACAACCACCTACCCGTAAACTGCCCGCATGCCACACAGGCAAATCATTACCAACGTGCTGGCGCGATGGCAGGCACGCAATGCCCTTACTCTGGTCATCAGACAGGTCAAAATGTGTCACCAAACTTTGGCCCTAACCAACAAGATGATTTGGTTGAAGCCATTGAATTTAAAGAACCACCAATGCGTTTAGACGGCGAAGCAGACCGTTACAGTCGCTACAATCAAGACGACTTTGCACAAGCAGGTAACCTGTACCGCTTGTTCAGCGAAGATGAAAAAGCGCGTCTGATTGAGACTATCTGTGGTTCGCTGTCTCAAGCTTCTGAAGATGTTCAACGCAAAATGACCGAGCACTTCTGCAACGCCGATGCAGACTACGGTCAACGCATCGCGAACACGTTGGGCTTGTAGAACGCGACGTGTTTTAGATTTTCTAAGCAACACAAAAAAGGGACAACAAAAACGTTGTCCCTTTTTCTTTCACCCAAAATCGCCTAATTCCATTACTGCCGTATTGTTGATTGTTGATTGTTGATTGTTGAAATAGTAATTAACCTAGAGTGACATAAGCTTCATGCGGGTGCCCTTGTCCAGTTTTTCCAACGCATAACGAAAGGCCGTTCTTGGCATTCGAGCATGGTTTTTTATCAAATATTCCACAACTGGTTGTGGCTCTTTTTGCGACAACACGTTGAGCATCCAACCATAGGCTTTTTGTACCAAATGATGCGCATCTTCAAGCAGTAAATCGGCAATATTATGTGGTTCAAGGCCGCTATATCGCCCTTTGTTTACAGCAATGCAGTGAACTCCCGCAGGCCTGCCAACACTTTCGGTTTACTCATTCAAAATTCATAACCCCTTTATGGCTGAGGCTGTGCTAAAACAGTTTATAGATCATATTGTTTACATGCGCATTAAGGACGTCAAATGACACCTACTCCCCGTCTTTTTATTGTTGAAGATGATGATAAGCTTCGTCAGCTCCTGTCCTCTTATTTCAGGGAACAAGACTTCGATGTTCAGGCATTTGATCAAGGAGAAACAGCAATTGCAGCTATTTTATCGGAGCAACCCGACATCGTGATGTTGGACCTCATGTTGCCTGATATCGATGGCCTGACAATCTGCCGACAGATCCGCCCGCACTTTTCTGGCAAAGTACTCATGTTAACAGCCAGTGATGATGATTTTGACCATGTGGCTGCACTCGAAATCGGCGCGGATGACTTTGTTACCAAGCCGATAAAGCCGAGAGTGTTACTGGCTCGGTTGCGCGCGTTGATACGTCGAACAGACACGCAAACCCAAACAGCAGAACACTCGCCATCAATCGCACTCAACACTTTGGTTTATGGCAGCTTAACACTGAATAAATCTCGTAAACGATGTGCCTTGGCAGAGAAGCATATCCCCTTATCAGACAGTGAGTTTGACCTTTTATGGTTGCTTGCTGAATCAGCGGATAAGGTGTTATCCAGAGACACTCTCACCCTTGCGGTGAGAGGCATTGAATACGATGGACTGGATCGCACCGTTGACAACAAAGTGGTCAGTTTGCGCAAAAAACTCGGAGACAACCCCTCCTCTCCGTGTCGCATCATTACCGTGAGGGGAAAAGGCTACCTTTTTGTGCCTGATGCTTGGCACGACTTTCAAGACAACGTTTAACTATGTGGCGAATTTATATTGAATCATTTATCGGACTGTTTTTTCTCTTTATTGTCAGTCTGTTTGCTTTTGACTACTTTGTATACCAGCTCAATCCGGATTATGACTATATATTGGAGGACATGCAGGCTGCAGCACTTCACCATGTCCTCAGTACCTTGTCTGAACCGCAGGGCAGCGAGTTTACTGCGCAACTGCTTGCCAACTATGCCGAATCCACCGCCAGTACTTTGAATATTGTGGCTACAGATGTTGCGCCTAAAGAGGTACAAAACTACTTCGCACAGGATCCACCGCCTCACCCTTATTCCTTTTATGACGACAATCGGGCACTTTGGCTCACCTTTGCTCACTCGGACACTTTCTTTCATATTGCCCCCGATGACACAAACCTAGTCAGACAAAAAATTGAATTTAGTGATTCACTGTTTTTTGTTTTCACTGCGTTCGGTTTCTTAATTTACTCAAGCTGGCTTATCTGGTTTATCGGTCGCAGAACACGCGCCCTGCAACACGTAACCGCAGAATTCGCCAAGGGTAACTTAAACGTTCGAGCACCCACCAACAGCGGTAGCAGAGTGGGAAAAATGAACGAAAGCTTTAATGAAATGGCGGAAAAAATATCCCAACTCATTACCAGCAATCGCTCTCTCACCCAGGCCGTCGCCCATGACCTTCGAACACCGATTTTTCGCATTCAGTGGCAAGCAGAAATTCTTCATGAAGAGGCCACGTCACCCGCGCTAAAACAAAAACTCGCGAGCATTATCGAAGACACAGAAGAGATGGAGCAGTTGGTCGACGCACTGCTGTATTTCGCGAAAGTGGGTCGTCAGGACGTACCAATCAACAAAGAGGATATTCCGGCCCAGCCATTTATAGCGCATTTGGTTGAGCGCCTACCTAACCCTCAAAATCGCCAAATAGACGCAAAGATTGACCATGACATCTCGTTTTGGGCTGACAAAACCTTGCTAAAGCGAGCAATTGAAAACGTGCTAGTCAATGCCCTGCGCTACTCAGTATCAAGCGTGATAGTGCGTTGTTCTCAGCATGCCCAAATCATTAAGATCACCATCGAAGACGATGGCCCCGGTATTCCAGAACAATTTCGAGAACGCCTTTTTGAACCCTTTTTTAGCATTGACCCCTCAAGAAACAAATCAAACATGGGACACGGATTGGGGCTGGCAATCGTTAAACTGATCATTGAGAAACATGACGGTAAGGCGACCTTCGAAGAGGGTTCCACGGGCGGTGCCAAACTCGTTCTTACCATTCCAAACCATGACACTGACAATCAGTGACAAAGTAAGCACAAAGTAATCACCAACTGATGACACACTGATCCTTTTGTCAGTCTGATTGATTTTGTACGGTGTTCATTAGACGCACAAACAAGGACAGAATCATGAAAAACATTGCAGTTTTATTCTCAACGCTTGCCGCAGCCTCTGCTGTTCAGGCTGCGGGCGACACGTATATATTGAACGGCAATATATACACCAAACAAAACACATGGATAGCGGAGGCAGGCATTGGTGGCATCAGCGACCTCTACAAGGAACAGGATGATTCAGTTGTTCCTGTGTTGAATTTTGGCTACCACGGTGAAGACTTTAACGTCGACTTTAGTGGCGCGAACTATCGCGTATACGGTACAGACAGTGATCGGGTAAACGTTGGAGTCCTATTGACCAGCCCCGGGATAGCATATGACCATGACACCTCTGACTTTCTAAAAGGCATGGATGACCGAGACTTAAGTGTCGACCTCGGCTTAAACGTCGACTTTAGACTCGGGACAGGCGTGATTTCGACCTACTTCCAACACGATGTGTCGGGCGCCTATAAAGGATATATAGCCGGCGCAAGATACTTTGACATTGTCACCATCGGTAATGCTGATTTGGTCTCATTCGCCGGCGTGATGCTGCAAAGTAAAGATTTTGTCGACTACTACTTTGGTGTCAATCCAAACGAAGCACGAGCCAATCGCCCAGCCTACACAGGCGATAGCAGTGTGGCTTATGAGTTAGGGTACAAGCTCATTTACCCTCTCAGTGAAAACTGGAACCTAACACAGTCAACGCTATACACACGTTTAGGCAGCGACGTTGCTGACTCTCCTATTGTTGACAGCGCTAACCAGTGGCTGGTTGGAGCAACCATCGCCTATCACTTCTAAAATTTGGAAAAGCCTGACGGCAACATAGTTCCTGTTTCTGGTTGCAAAAATGCCGACCTCATTTAGGACGGGGCAACTTGCACAAAAAAGCCGCTGACTTCCATCGGCGGCTTTTTCTAGTTCAAATCGGTGTTCGCGTCTTACTTAGCAAACTCTCCTGCTGGCGAACCAATCACAAACTCTTCATTGGTTGGGCTTCTACTCGTATGGAACCCATTTAGAAGGCCCAGTATTGCCCATCAATCAAAGTCGAAATCGGACACGTACTTTTGCTCAAATTGCTGCAAATTCTCAGCTGCCTCGCCCTGCATCTCAGCGCCAGCAGAACGGTTATCCATCGGCATCCAACCGAATGGATTATTGTCGTACATTAAGTTCACGTGGCGACAAAGCCCGAACAGGTTGTTGTATATCGAATGTTCATTGATGCCGAACTCATTAAGCTCTTGAATAATCTTAACTTTGAGGTCTGGCATGATCGGGAGCTTAGTCAACGCGACAGCCATTCCTTCTTCCTCCTCCAATGCAGTGAATTGAGGGCGCCCCTGAACAAGCGTGGAGGCGTGCACAGTTAGCCTTTTGTTTTTGTCTGCTGCTTTCCCGTATACAGGCATGATGTGTGTTTGTGTAATCGCAAAGGGGTCATCGTCCATATCCAACTGGGGAATATCTTCTGTGTTCAACACATAGACAAGAGGCTGAGAGCCTGAGCTATGGCAGGCGTACCATAGCGCTTCATAAGGGTTAATCGTCCAGTCCAACAAACGGGTTTCCAAGCCCGCGTTATGCGCTTTCATAAGCAGGTGGCATGTAGAAGGGTTATCAACATCGATATAGTCGCAACCATACTTGGCGATATGTGCGAGCATCTTGGCCTCTGTTTCGGCGGTTTTAGTGTGACCGCGCGCCACTTGGGGGAGCAATTTGCAGCGGATATTTGGCTGCCCTCTGAATAGCGTTGTTTCGTTTGAGCCGGAAGTCTCTTCAATCGCTGCCGTAAAAGCAGATAGTGAGTCTATATAGTTAAACTGATTCATAATTCCCTCGCATTGGAGTAGCCAACTGAGTTGTTTAGCTCTTTTTGCACGACCGTCACCGCGATAACGTTAACAATGTCATCCACGCTGCAGCCCCTTGATAAGTCGTTCGCTGGTTTTGCCAAGCCTTGCAACAAAGGGCCGATTGCAACCGCTCCTCCGACACGCTCTGCCAGCTTGTAGCAAATATTGCCCGCCTCTAGACTTGGGAAAATGAGGACGTTAGATTTCCCTTTCACGTTGGAGTTAGGCAGTTTCTTCTTCGCGATATCCGCGACAATCGCCGCATCCAATTGGATATCCTCATCGATAGCAATGTCCGGCAACTGCTGCTTTACCCGTTGAGAAGCCCTGACGACCTTGCTGACCGATTCGTGCTGCGCACTGCCGCTGGTTGAAAAAGACAACATGGCGACTTTCGGTTTTTCCATAAGTAAGGTTTCTGCATTCTTCGCTGCTGCAATAGCAATGCTCGCCAGTTCTTCATCAGAGGGGTCAATCACCAGCCCACAGTCTGAAAAAATCAATCCTCCTTTCATGGTATGGAATGGTTGGCACAGCATCATGAGAAAGAAGCTCGACACAATCGTGCTGGTTCCATCCAATCCAATGATTTGTATTGCGCTGCGAACGACATCTTTCGTCGTGTGCACTGCCCCAGCGACTGAGCCGTCAGCGAGCCCTTTGGCTACCATGAGGTTGGCAAAATTGAGTGGCTTAAGCGTTTCCTGCAACGCTTGCTGTGGCGTCACACCTTTCTTTGCCCGAAGGGTAAGATACAGCTCAGACAACGAAGCGGTGAGTGGGCTAGAATGGGGTTCAATGACTTCAAAGTCGTCAAGTTGAACGTTAGCCTCGTCAGCGGCCAGTTGTAGTTTCTCTCTTTCACCGACCAGAACGACCTTTGCAATTCCACCTTGTTGAGCCTGAGCGGCGGCGATGAGAATCCGTTTATCATCGCCTTCACACAACACAATTTTTGAATCCAACGTCTTCGCTTTCTCAATAATATTGTTTAAAGCTTTCATCGCTTACAGCTCTCTTAACATCACTTTTCAAACCCCAATATCCATACGCCCAGACATCTCTATACAATGCTTATGTCAATGTGCCCCTTCTTTATGGCCCCACTAGCGAAGGAAGCCATAGGGTGAGTTGTGGGAAGAAGGCAATAACAAACACACCAAGCACCGAGGCAAGAACGAAGGGATGAATTTTTGAGGTAATTTGCTCGACACTCGCTCCCCCGATACCGGACGCAACAAAAATGTTCTCTCCCAGTGGCGGCGTCGCAAATCCTATCGACAAAGTACATATCACTACGATGCCAACGTGCGTGGGATCTGCACCCAGCATGTACATGATGGGCAGTAGAACGGGCACAATGATCATGATGGCCGCCAGGGTTTCCATAAACATGCCAATAAAAAGCAGTAGCATGATGGTCAAGGCCCAAACCAGATACATGTTGTCAGTCACACTCAATAGCGAATCAGCCACATGAACCGGAATTCGCTGTTCGATAAGAAGACGCCCAAAAACCGTGGCAGCGAAGAGAATCAACAGAACCCGGCCAGTTATCCATGTTGTGGTGGTCAAAGACTTAAGCACATTCTTAAATTCCAGTTCTTTATGTAAAAAGAACCCCACAAACAACGAGTAGAAAATCGCGACCACAGCCGACTCAGTTGGCGTAAAAATACCACTATAGATGCCACCCAATATCAGAAATGGCGCGAGGATGGACCATACACCTCGACGCAGCGAGTGGTTGATATCAGGAAGAGACCAGGATTCCATCAACCCTTTGTAGCCTCGACGTTTTGATATGTAGTAGTTAGTCAATATCAGGGTTGTTGCCATAATTAGTCCGGGAATAACACCTGCAATAAACAACTTAGGAATGGAGACAGTATCGAACTCGCCATGCAGGGATATCGCTTCTGGCGGTGCCATCAACCCCATCGCGGAGATACCGAAAATGACAATAGGAATGGACGGAGGAATGATTATCCCCAAGCCGCCGCTTGCGGCTGTCACCGCTGACGCGTAGCTCGCTTCATATTCGCGTTTTACCATTGCAGGTATCATCAACATCCCCACTGCTGCCGTGGTCGCTGGCCCTGAGCCGGAAATAGCGCCGAAGAAAAGACAGGCAAAAACCGTTGCTGCTCCCAGCCCGCCAGTCACCGGACCTGCCATGTTTTCTGCAATATCGACCAATCGGCGTGATATACCGGACGCTTCCATCAAGGCTCCCGCCAAGACAAAAGATGGCAGAGCCATCAGTGGAAAGTTCCCTACAGACGTGAATGCGATTTGCACCAGTGCGATAGGGTTTTTGTCCAAAATCAGGTAGGCTGCCATCGACGCGCCGGCTAATGAAACGGTGATGGGTGCACCAAGCACCAGCAGAACTAAAAAACCACCAAATAAGATGAGTGTTAAATAAGCTTCCATAAGTTCAAATCCCTTATCACTATCTTGTTACCGCCGAGCCTATGGCTACTTGGGACTATCCATCTTTTCTTCGCTGAGCTTGCGGATCTCTTCTGCCTCTGGGTCATCATGTTCAATACCTTTCAAACGATCGATAACATTCCATAGAATCCGTATCGACATCAGTAAAAACGCGATGGGTAGAATCATGTAGATATACTTCATTGGGATACCGGTGGTTTGAGACTTCCAAAACAAGTTCATCTTGTTGAAAACAAAGTCATAACTCAGGTAAACAAAATACAGATTGAAGGCAATCCAGAGCAGATCGGCGATCGTCTCGCAGACGGTTTTCACAATGGGTGGAAAGTAGCTAAAGTGAAAAGAGACTCGGTTATGAGCAGACATTTTCGCTGCAACAACAGCACCTAAATAGGTAAACCAAACAAACAAATAGGTCGCGACTTCATCTCCCCAAGGGATGGAGTATTGAAAAAACTGTCGTACTAGAATCTGCGTAAACAACAGCGTGACAAACACCGCTAGAAACAAGCAGCAGATGTATTCTTCAATTCTGTTTAGGTGACGACGCACTGTTAACATTATCGACATGCTCTTATTCTCAACGTTCAGGCTTCAAAGGTGAGTTCAATCATTAACCCATCGGACACATTCCGTGCCCGACGGATATTTCCATTATCGACCGAGCTGTTTCAGTGCGTTATCCAGTTTTTCTTTACCACCAATGCTGCTGTAGAACTTAGGCCAAACAACGGTTGTTACGCTCTCAATCCATTCCTTTTCGTTATTAGCCGGCTCGACGATTTCCATGCCTTTTGCTACCAACTCATTCTTGATACGATCTTCCGTATTTTGAAGAAACTCAAAGCTATGCACCGTGGATTCCTGACCAGCTTCCAAAATCGCCTTTTGCATTTCAGGTGATTGGTCCTGGAAGACCGACTCACTGATGATAAGAGGCTCCATCGAGAAGATATAACGGATATTGGTTACATACTTCTGTACTTCATTGAATTTCATAGCAGAAATAGTGATGTAAGGGTTATCCTGACCGTCGACCACACCTTGTTGAAGGCCGGTAAAGGTTTCTGACCACGCCATGGGTGTAGGGTTAATACCCAGCGCCTGATAGGAAGCAATCATGATTTCATTGCGGGGAACACGGATCACCAGACCTTTTAGATCTTCAGGCGTTTTGACAGGCCGTTTAGAGTTAGTGAGAACGCGGAAACCCGAATAAGCCCAACCAATAATTCTGACGCCTGCATCACGTATTGTGTTCTCCACAAGCTCTTTGCCGATATCGCCTTGTGTCAGCAGTCTCGCCTCTTCGGCTGACTGAATCACATAAGGCATCGTCAACAAGCCAACGGTTGGAGAAAAAGGCGTCACGTTGTTGATGGCTAATACAGAGAAATCAAGCAAGCCGATAGCTGCATTGTTAACTGTGTCTTGCTCGGTACCTAATTGGCCATTGGGAAAAAGGTCAACCTTCGCTTTACCATTCGTTTTATCACTAAGTTTTTCAGCAAACGTTTTACCCAATTCCCACTGTGTACCACCAGCACCATCACCCAGCGCCATTTTAAATGTTTGAGCGTATAACTGCGGGGCTGTCAGCGCCAAGCTGAAAGCTGTGACAATAGCGAGGACGTTACTACGAATTAATTTCATGCTCTTAACCTCTTTAATTAATGTATTGGTTCTGACTTTCCTCGGGTGCCAGCCACCCAATGCAGGCGGCAAAACGTTGCGCTAGATTTCGGTGTTATTGTCCCAAACCAACTGAATTCTCCGTTTACAGCGGGTTTGGCTTCATGCTTGGCTCCATCAAGCAGGTGCGCTGCAGCGAGCGCTTATCAAGTTGCGATTCGAATGCATTTGCGTATGTCACTAAAGCACTTCGTCTTTTAAGTGATACCAACGGTATAAGAATCGCTGCCCGAGCCGTCGAAACGGCGCGAAGTGTTCTGATTCAACAAGCTCCCTCACATTTGGATAAGGTAACTTTGACTGGAAAATAGGAAGATTGAGATCTTTGGTATCACCCGCAATCCACTGCGCTAGCCGCTTGCCCGCCTGCGCGGAGTACATCACGCCATTGCCGCCATAACCCAATGCGTAATAGAGGGTCTCGGATTCGTTTGGCTGGAAGATTCTTGGCATCATGTCATGGCTCACATCAACCCAGCCCCACCATGAGTAGTCGATACTGATACCCTTCAAGGCGGGGAATTTTCGAACCATATCCGCGTACAACTTGTTCTCGTACTTCTGCTTGGGCGCTTCGAAACCGGTAATGGCGCTACGCGAGCCAATCTGTAGTCGGTTATCCGGAAGTAACCGGTAGTAATGCCGAAGGATACGAGTGTCTGTGATGATCTGCGTTGTTCTGAAATTGCACGCCTCTATTTCTGACGGTGTTAAAGGCCGGGTGACCATGGAATTCGACAGTATGGGCAACAGACGGTTTTTCAGCTGAGGATGCAGGGATTGAGAGGTATAGCCCCCCGTTGCAATCCCTACGCTTTGCGCTTTTACCGTGCCATGCGGTGTTTGCAGGTAGTGGATGCCCTTTCGTGTCTCCCACCCGGTAACTGGACTGGCGGGGTGCACTTTCACGCCTAACGCACGTGCCTTTTTCAAATAACCAAAGGCCAGTTTTCCCGCATGTATGCCAATCCCCTCAGGTTCATGCAACGCCCCTGCAGCTTCCACATCGTTGACGTATTGCTCTTTGACCGTCTGGGCATCAAAGATTTGAGCATCATAATTAAACGTTTTACGAAGCAGTTGAGCCTCTTTTACTAGTCTTGGCATCACCTTCGTACGGTGGGCAATATAGAGATGTCCGCCCGGCTGGGGATCACAATCGATGTCTTTGATCAGCGATTTGAACGTTTCCATGCCATCTACACACTCTTGATGCATGCGAAGCGCCGTATCTAACCCCCATCGCTCAATCCACTGTGAGCGCTTTAACCGGCCAGAAGCGCATTGAGCCTGTCCGCCATTTCTGGTGCTACATCCCCAACTGGTGCGGTTCGCCTCTAAAACAGTCGCTTTAATGCCATAGTTTTCTGCCAGAAAAATAGCTGCGGTCAGTCCGGTAAACCCCGAACCGACGATCACCACATCGGCATCAGTATCACCGGGGAGCGGGCCATCGTCTTCCGGCGGCGTACCTGCCGTACCAATCCAATATGAAGGAGAATAATCCCTACCCTTGCCCGGCGTCGTATCCACAAGGGGATCGTAGGCTGGGTCATAAGCATCAGTTGCTGGAGTCGGGGAACGGGAGAGCTCATTTTCGACACCAGATATCTCTTGAGTGGCTGATTCCATTGCTTGCTCCGATATCAATTGCTAAAGAATCCCAACAACAATCAAACCACTAAGGCAGGTCTGTCTTTGCGGAAGGCATTTTTCACTGCAATCTTGCCGCCATGGAGAGTAAACACATCCACCATACGCGCTTCTATCCGGCTGCCATCTGGTTTTGTCGCGCAAAAAGTAGACTCAGTGATGGCTTTGTCCCCGGACAAAATCGTGTGCTCTGCATCTTTCCAACACACATCAGGAAAGGTTTTCCACACTTGTTCGAATGCATCGCGGACGGCATCAAACCCCGAAATAGTGGTGCCTTGCAGTTCACTACCGGCGGCCGTAAGAAAAACACAGTCATCCGTCATAAATGTCATTAGTGCTTCAACATCATGGTCATTCCACGCTTTCGAAAATGCATCCAAAAAGTCGGTGGTGATGGAATCAGGGTTTGGCTGAGTCATAGAATTGTTCACGTTAAAACTCCTTTTTCATCCGCGGTCAGCGCTTTAAGCTGAACCTTGTTATATTTGAAATCTGTCTCGGGTTAATTTTTAAGAGAGCTCTGGCCGAGCGCACTCGGCCAAACACTCACTCTCTATTTATTGAGTTTTCTCTCTCAGTGCTGTCGACTTCGCGACATCCGGTTAAACGTAATCCTGATACTTTTCGAGGAAGCGAACAGGGGTAGAGAGCGCATCGCGACGGAATGGGTCTCCCAACTCCTGTGTACACATGATCTCAATCACGGTGGTTTTCCCTTCGTTCATCTGTTTGTCGATCGCGGTTTTAAGTGCTGGGCCAACATCTTCCAAACGATCTACAGTGACACCTTCCGCCCCCATAGCGCGTGCAATTTCTGCGAAGCTTTCGTTATCCAACTCACCCGCAACAAAGCGACGGTTGTAGAAATCAACTTGGTTCTTTTTCTCTGCGCCCCACTGACGGTTATGGAAAACCACTGCCGTTACGGGAATGTGGTGTCGCACACAGGTCATGGTTTCAATCAGACTCATTCCCCAAGCGCCATCACCAGCGTAAGAAATAGCAGGTCTGTCTGGCGCCGCCATTTTGGCGCCAATGATGGTTGGGAACGCGTACCCACAATTACCGAAACTCATTGCCGCGAAGAAACTGCGGGGCTTCTCGAATCTTAAGTAGCTATTGGCAATGGAGTTAATGTTGCCAATATCTGTAGAAACCATGACATCTTCAGGCATGGCTTTTTCTAGCTCACGCAGAACTTGGCGGGGGTGGAGATATTCGCCACCGGAAAATGGCGTTTCATTTGCGTTATGCTCAATCATGTCGAGGCTGAAAGCGTCTTTTTCATGCGTCCACTCGTCCAGCTCTTTTTCCCAAGCATCTTTTTCCTGTTTCATGATGCCAAGTCGCTCTTCTTTATTGCTATCACATGCCAGATCTCGGCTACTTAAGCGCTCGGTCAGTGCCACCGCTGCCGCTTTCGCATCACCACAGATACCGACTGAAATTTTCTTCACCAATCCCAGCATTTTGTTGTCAGCATCAATCTGGATGATTTTGGCGTTCTGCGGCCAATAATCGAGACCGTGTTGTGGCAAGGTGCCAAATGGCCCCAGACGGGAACCCAAAGCAATAACAACGTCTGCTTGCGCGATCAATTTCATCGCCGCTTTTGAGCCTTGGTAGCCCAGTGGACCGCACCATTGTGGATGTGAAGCCGGGAAAGAGTCATTGTGCAGATAGCTGTTTACCACTGGCGCACCTAAACGCTCAGCCAGCGCTTTACACTCTTCTACAGCATCAGCCATTACCACGCCGCCACCGGAAATGATCACAGGAAACTTGGCTTCAGCGAGAATATCAGCGGCCTCATTCAAGCTTTTCTCACCGCCGGGACCACGGTCTAAGCGGGCAGGTTTTGGAATTTCACAAGTGATTTCGCCATAAAAATAGTCGCGCGGAATATTCAGCTGCGTTGGACCCATCTCGCTCATGGCTCTGTCAAAGCAGCGACCCGTGTACTCCGCCATTCTTGCTGGATGAGTGACATGTCCTTGGTATTTGGTAAATTCCTGAAACATTGGCAGCTGATTACACTCTTGGAATCCGCCCAAGCCCATGGTCATGGTTCCTGTTTCTGGTGTGATCACCACCACAGGGCTGTGCGCCCAGTAAGCCGCCGCAATCGCGGTAACACAGTTGCTGATCCCTGGGCCATTCTGACCAATCACCACCCCATGATTTCCAGACACACGTGAATAGCCATCTGCCATATGTGCTGCACCTTGCTCATGCACCACTGGGATCATCTGAATCCCAGCAGGCGCAAAGATATCCATCGCATCCATGAACGCAGATCCCATGATGCCAAACATCGTTGTGACGTTGTTTGCGACCAGTGTTTCCACAAATGCTTCTGATGGCGTCATCTTAGTTGGACCTTCAACAACAGTACGCCCTGATGATTCACTCATTATGTTCTCCTTGCCAAATTTCATAAAATGGAATTAAATGTTTCGTTATACGGAATTTAACATCCAGTTAATGCCATGTTTTGGGATTGGTCAATAAATAAATTTAATAGCGGAATGTTTTATTTCGTAAGTCTCACCACCGAGAAATGGTGTCGTTGGTAAAGCAGGAGGCACAAACGCTTGCTGAAAGGATTATTGAAGGAGGAGCAATGGAGACCACAATGTTACAAGGGCCCGATATTCTGGTGTCTGCCAAAGAAGTATTCGGTATCGATACGCATTTACTTGTACCCGCGTTTTCTAATACCAGTGAATTGGTACCCAAAATTGACCCTGACTATGTGTTCAATCCAGAAGTGACCACGGCTATTCTCGCGGGCTTCGCTCACAACCGAAGAACACTGATTCAAGGGCTACATGGCACGGGTAAATCCACCCACATTGAGCAAATTGCAGCCCGGCTTAACTGGCCTTGCATGAGAATCAACCTTGACGGGCATATCAGCCGATTGGACTTGGTAGGAAAAGATACTTTGGTTATTCGAGATGAAAAGCAGGTCACTGAATTCCAAGATGGCATTCTACCTTGGTCAGCGAGCCGACCTATCGCGCTGATCCTCGACGAGTATGATGCCGGAAGGCCTGACGTGATGTTTGTCATTCAGCGCTTGCTTGAAAAAGATGGAAAGCTCGTCATGACAGATAAAAACAGAGTGATAGAGCCGCATCCTTCATTTCGTCTTTTTGCCACAGCCAACACTGTCGGTTTAGGTAATTTGCAGGGCCTTTATCATGGCACTCAGGTACTAAATCAAGCGCAAATCGACCGATGGAACCTCGTCGTGACACTCAATTACCTCGAACCGAAAGCAGAAGCCAAAATAGTTTTAGCTCGTGTTCCGTCCAACAATACTGAGCGCGGACGAAAGCTGGTGGCACAAATGGTTGAACTTGCGAACCTCACGCGCCAAGCGTTTTCAACCGGTGATACATCAACGTTAATGTCGCCACGAACAGTGATTACATGGGCGGAGAATTGCGAAATCTTCACAGACCCGAAAGTTGCCTTTCGCCTCACCTTCCTAAACAAATGTGATGAAGCCGAATGGCCAATCATCAACGAGCTTTATCAACGTTGTTTCAATGAGGAAATCTTAGAGGAAGACTCCGCTTTAACGGGCACAGAAAGATGAGTCGCGCTCACCACTCCGAACCCGCACCTTTTACCCGCGCCCAACAGCGTAGACGGGAGCTCACGCTAGCAACCATCCGCTCAGAAACAGGCAACTCGGAGCTCAAGCTTCGTGGTGAGCATTTTTACAATGGTGCGGTGTATATGCCGATCTCAGCCGCTCACTTACAGGCTGATGATCTTTCCCATGATGCGCAAGCACAGCGCGGGCGGGCCGACGCTATTTCATCACGCCTTTTGTTCAGTGATGCAGATCTTTATCAATCAACAATGCCAGCCGAATCTTTGGCGCGAATGTTATTCGACCTACTGGAGCAATTTCGCACCGAGGCTTTGTTCAGCGACGGCAGCCAGTTGGGTACCCAACAAAATATTCGCCATCGTTTTGATGCATGGAGCAGACTGGCATTGCATGCAAGCCTCATGGAGTCAAAGCTCGGTATCTTACTATTCACCGTGATTCAAATTGTTCGGTCACGCCTTTTTTCAATGCCTATCGACCCAGAGATTGAAGACTTAATTGAAGCGACCCGCGCCGGTATTGTGCCCAGCCTAGGTACAGAATTATCCGGTCTTCGTCGCAACAAATACAACCAAAGAGACTTTGGGCGGCATGCATTATCACTGGCCGAAAAAGTGTCCGACATGGTGAACGAATGCCAGCGAGATGAGGACGACGAAGATAAAACACATCAAATACTCAGCGCATTTCCGCTATTACTCAACGCAGACATTGATACTGAAAACACCTACTCTTCAGCCACAGGAGGAAACAGCAAGTCCTTTGTGGCACATCGTCATCAATATCAAATATTTAGCCGCGAGTTTGATTCCGAGGTTGAAGCATGCAGTTTGGTGAGAAAAGTACAGCTTGCAGAATTTCGATCACACCTTGATAAACGTTTTGCTCATTTGGGACTTAACCTTCGGGAAATTGCTAGAAGACTGCTGCTTTGTTTAAACCAACAAACACGGGACGGTTGGCAATTCGAGGAAGAAGAAGGATACATCGATGGCGGTCGCCTTCCACAGGTTGTCTCATCCCCTATGGAAAAGCGCGTATTTATTAAAGAACACTTCGTTGAACGTCCTGATAGCGCTGTCACCATACTCATTGACTGCTCAGGCTCCATGAAACAGCACATGGAAAATATTGTCCATCTCGTTGATGGGCTGGTCAGGGCGCTTGGCATTGCTGGCGTGCCTACTGAGGTTCTTGGATACACAACCCACGCATGGAATGGTGGGCGACCTTACAAACAATGGTTAATGACCAGCAGGCAGGCGATGCCAGGCAGAATGAACGAAGTTTGCCATTTGATCTTTAAAGATGCCAAAACACATTGGCGTCAGGGCTCTAAAAACCTTGCCGCACTGATGAAGGGAGACATTTTCCGTGAAGGAATTGATGGCGAAGCGATTGAATGGGCATCGGCAAGGTCGAATCAAATAGATGCCTCAAGACATGTATTGCTGGTGATATCTGATGGTAGTCCCATGGACACGGCGACTAACCTGACCAATGATGATTTCTATTTAGACAACCACCTCAGGCAGGTCATCGCACAAAGGGAAAAACAGGGTGACATCATTGCTGCAATTGGTGTTGGTGCCGACCTCAGTCGCTTCTACCCTAAAAACTTAACCTTAAATGTTGATTTCGAGCCCGATAGTGCAACGTTTAACGACGTCATCACGCACATTACGGCGTCAGTTAGGGAGACACGAGTAAAACGGCGGAATTCGCAAAAGTAAGCTAACCAGCGAATATCTACGTGAATACATGGCAAAAATGGCAACAGATTTCATTTTCCAAGATGATTTATTGTCATTTTCCGAAACTCTGATATACATGGCGGGTATGGAGGAAGGGATAACCATGACAAACAGTAAAAAATCCGATTTGGCCGTTTTAGACGGTGATACACCAACATTACGATTATTCTCTTTGCTGGAAATTATTGCAAAAAAAGACGAATTCTTCTCATTGCAAGATCTCACCGAAGAAACCAATATTCCCAAACCTTCACTGCATAGAATGCTTCAGCAGCTTGAAAGCGCAGGTATCATTCAACGTGACGGCGACGAGCGCCACTATGGAAGCGGCGCGAGATTACGTCATCTGGCTGAAGATGTGTTGTTAAATTCAACAACTCACAGCGCCAGACACCAAGTGTTAAGCCAATTGCGGGATGAGGTTGGCGAAAGCTGCAACCTCACCTCTTTGTCTGGTGGTGAAGTCATTTACGTAGACCGTGTAGAAACAGAAGCACCTTTGCGTTTCCATTTGCATCCAGGCTCTAAGGTACCAGTTCACTGTTCGGCAACAGGTAAATTGTTTCTAGCAAATATGGCCCCTTCCCAGCGCCGTAGACTGCTTAGTAACGCAGAACTGACAGCTTTCACCGAGAAAACAATCATTGATATGTCATCTCTGGAGAAAGAATTAGAAAACGTCAAAGCGTGCGGCTATGGAATCGACAATGAAGAATTCTTGCCTGGATTATTGTGTGTAGCCGTTCTAGTGCCGTCTAAACGCGGAAGGTCAAACCTCGCTGTTGCTATTCAGGCTCCCATCATGCGACTAAAAGCTGAACAGGCCTTACATTTCTTGCCCGCACTGCAAAGGGCTTCTCTGGCATTTGCAAAGATAGAAGACGAAAGCTGGGGCGATGATCATTGACTCTGTGGGGAAGAGATGACTGCCCCACAGTCAACTAGCCTCGCTTGAGTTGAGTTGAGTTGAGTTGAGTTGAGTTGAGTTGATCAGTGTAAACGTGGTTCGCTGATAAACATAATATCTCCTCCATTCAACCGACGTTCTGCCCTTAGCGACTCTCCGTTGAAGAACCTGACGAAGGCCATTCAATGTCTTCCATTGACGTTATATTAAAGGCTCTTGAAAAGAACTCTCTTCTTAAAATAACAAGAATAACAATGAGAAATACAGCATAGAAAACATAAGGGTGTATAATCCAGGCCAAAGATGACATCCCAAAATAATACGCCCTTACACCATATTGAAAATGGTATGACGCTAAGACACTCATCTCTGAAAGTTTGTTGACAACAAGGCTCGCTGCTTTTGAGTCTTTCTCACTTGGCTCTGGCGCTGAACCAAGCATAAGCAAAGAATTCGCGTGTAAACTCATAGACCAAGCAAATTCAAAAAATGCAATCACCATAATTATCAATAAACTCGTTATTTTTAAAACCACAGCCTCCTCTGTCGTTCCATTCAAATAAGAAAAAGAGTTTATTTTTTCGGTGATTGAGTGACTCGTACCCAACAGTGCAACTAAGCCACTGATGACAAAAACAGTCGTTGTCGCAAAGAAAGATACATTATGAATAAGACCTCTAACCAAACTGACATCCGTAATTCTCTCATGACGCCAGAGCATTTGTGTTGCCCACGCTTTTCTCCATAACATCATTTGACTGGAAATATTCTTCCCAAATATCGCTTTACTTATAGGCTCATAAAGAAATAAAGACAAAAAGAGGACAACAAGTGCTATCAGATCGCCGTCATTCAGCTTTTGTAAAAATTCAGTCATCCCCTTTCACCAATCACACCCTTCACTCTTTGATCGAATCTGACCAGGCTGACATCACCTCTGTCATCCCAGAGTTTTCAAGCCGGCCATCTTCAACTTGACTCGAAATGATGCTCGGACAAGCGAAATTGAACGGATATATAGTCCGTGGGGCTAATTTGACCTGTCGTAGTGATCCCCTTAAATCCTCAACGAGACTTTCATCCATAGTGTCATCGACAATCGTGAGATCACTCAGGCTAGTATCTATCCTCGGCATCCGCATTGCCTTCTCAATATCCACCTTATAATCCAAGATAAACGAGGATAGCTGCGCGACTGCTGGCATTATTTTTCTTCCGCCCGATGCCCCTAAAGCGAAGTAAAGACCATCACTGCGTTTGAGAATAGTGGGACACATATTCGCCAAGCACCATTTATCCGCAGCGAGAGAGTTCGGCATATTGGGCTCTGGGTCAAACCACATAATGCCGTTGTTCATAAGAATGCCACTGTCCCCCAGCATCAACTTGGAGCCGAAAATTGAAAGCAGTGTCTGCGTGACCGATACGCAATTCCCCTCCGAATCAACAACATTAAAATGTGTCGTGCAACTAGGCGCCACTTCTTTACGTTCATCCCCCATAAAACGATAACGCTCTTCGTTGGCCAACCTAATGGCAGTGTCATATACCTTGTAGGCTTTTGAGTCAGGAGAATTGCCCTCTGGCTGCCAATTCTCCATAAGTGAAAGAGTGCGTTTTAAGGTTGGTCCGGCAGTCATTGACGGCGTACCAAATATGGTATGGTCGCGATAACTGTATTTATCTGCAGTCTGCAAAGTCGCCGTGTAGCTTTCAAAGTCTTCCAAGCAATGCTTGCCACCTGCTGCGATAAGTTCATTGACAATGGTTCTTGCTAACTCCCCGCGGTAAAAGCTTTGATGACCCTCCTCTGCTATTGTCTTCAGCGTTTTAGCAAGGCTAGACTGATCACAGACGTTTGATGAATGAGAAGTCCAAGCAGAAGATTTAGGGAAAAGACCGGAATCCAGAAAAGTCTCGGCGGAGGCTTTATACAGCACCAGATCTTTAGTTACGGAAGAAATAATCAGCTGCGCGTACCAATCAACGGCTAACCCTTTCTTAGCAAGGTCTATTGATGGTTGAATGAGTTCTTTCCAAGGAAGTGATGAAAAATGCTCAGCTGCCAGCCCCATTCCAGCAACTTGACCGGGAATAGCCACCGCCAACGCACCAGTAACATTCCTGTCTTCATGGACGCGTGTCCAAGGAAACAGATCTGTCGCCGAACCTTCAACCAAAGGATAGTCTTCGACATCAAGATTCTTAGGTGATTTCATACCGAAGTTGATCACCTTAACGTCGTCCGTTTTGGCTAAACGAACCACCATAAAGCCGCCACCACCGATACCACTCATCCAAGGTTCTGCGACGCCTAAAGCGAACGATGTTGCTATTGCAGCATCAACAGCGTTTCCGCCGTTTCTTAAAACCTGAGCACCGATTTCTGAAGCTATGCGACTTTGTGAGGTCACCACACCACGGTGAGTACGAACGACCTTTTTAGTGATATTCCAAGACGATGACTGAGACAAACTCACGGTTAAACTCCATTTTTATTTGTGTTACGACGGAAAATCACCACCGCAGATATGATAGATAAAACTAAAAACAACACAGAAAGTGGCGTAGAGACGAAGATGAGCCAATTCCCTTCAGACAGGGTGAGCGCCTGACGCACTGCTTGTTCACCCACTGGCTCAAGAACAAAGCCAATCATCATTGGGGCAAGAGGAAAATCGAGCTTTCGCATGACGTAACCCAGCAAACCGAACCCCAACATAATCCAAAGATCGACCGTGCTGTTGTTGAACCCATAAACGCCAACAACACAAAACACAGCGATGATGGGCAACAAGACACTTTGGGGTATTCTCGTAATCTGAAAAAACAGCTTTATCGCGACCTTACCAACAAGAGGTAGAAACAGTGATGCGATAAAAAGCACGACGAACAGTGAATAAATCAACGAAATATCTTCACTAAAAAGCGCAGGACCAGGAGCCAAGCCATGTATCAGGAAGGCTCCCATCAGGACAGCAGTTGTCACATCTCCTGGCACACCTAATGCGAGCAGAGGAATCAAAGCACCACCGCAGGTAGCATTGTTCGCTGACTCTGCGGCAGCGACTCCCTCTAACTCTCCTTGGCCAAATTTCTCGGGTGTCGCCGATTTCCTTTTTGCCTCGGAATAGGACAGAAACGCCGCGGGCGTTGCTCCCAACCCGGGTATCGCCCCCAGCACAACACCAATGAATGAGCCTCTGCAGATGGTCTTTAAGCTCCCCCTGATTTGAAACCATGAAATAGATGAACTGGCTTTGCCGTTGGCTTGTTTCGCTGTCTGTTTCTCAACCAAATTTTCTGCTTGGATCAGGAGCTCAGAAACGGCGAATAAACCGATCAGCATCGCCATCAGAGAAATACCGTTCATCAAATTGACGTTATCAAAGGTAAACCTTGGTGTGGCAACCATCGGATCTAGCCCGACAGTCCCAAAAAGAAAGCCTAATGAAGCGGCTATCAACCCCTTCGAAAGTGAATTGCCTGACACACCAGCCACAACAAGAAGCGCAAAAAGTACTAGGGTTGAAAATTCCGGCGGCCCAAAATTCGTCGCCAATTTGGCAAGGGAGACTGCGCCCAGAACTAATATGACAGTAGCAATAACATCAGCAATAACGGAAGCCCACAGCGCCATCCCCATCGCCTCGCTTCCCCTTCCTTTTTGAGCCAAAGGGTAGCCATCCAAAACAGTCGCTGCTGCTGCGGGAGAGCCTGGCGTATTCAATAAAATGGCTGGGATACTCCCCCCAAAAAGACACCCTTTATACGCCCCTAACAAAACGCAAAATGCGGTTAGAGGACTAAATCCATAGGTGAGCGGGATAATCAACGCAATACCCATGGTGCCGGTTAGCCCGGGTATTGCCCCCATAAAGATGCCAAATGCGACGCCAACAAAAATAGCGACAAGATTCACTACAGAAAAAACTGAAATAACAGATTGAAAGATTTCGCCTTCCATACAACCCTCCTTGGTTTAAACGGACATTCCCAGCCCAACAACAAACAGTGCATAGAGAGCGAGGGTGACCAGCATAGGTATGATGATTAGCGTCGCTAGTCGTCGTACTCCATTGATAAGAAAGAGCAGAAACATCATTGCTGATACAGAAAGGATGAAACCGTATTTCTCAAATACACTGATAAATAGGACTATCACAAGAACAGAGAGAGAAGGTCGAAGCCAAGTTCTAACATTCTGCTTTGGGGCTACCGTTTCTTGTTCACTAGAGGCTTTATCGAAACTGCTTATAAACAGAAAACTTGCGCCAATACCGACCAACGCACAACCAAAGTACGGGAAGAACCTTGGTGACAAAGCGATAGATTGAGTATCTTCAACCTGTTCTGGTATTAATATGACACCTATACCCGCAGCAATAATGACAAGCACCACTGCTGACAATCTGTCCTTTAATTTTTGATTCATCATTCCTTCCTGAATTCCTGCTCTAACCTTCCCCTCGCTTAATACTGGGCTATTTCCCTAGCCCAGAAAGCTGAATGATTTCGCCTTGTTCGTGGAACGTTTCTGTCACATTCTCCTCAAATTCCTTCGAGTCGAGATAGTTCACCTGCATAGCCAGTTTTTCGATAATCGCCTTGAAACCCTCGGTTTCTGTCGCGACTTTTATTGCACTGGCAAGTCGCTCTACCACTTCATCTGGGATCCCTTTTGGACCCGCAATACCCAAAATAGAAGGCGCAGAGATCTCGTACCCTGCATCAATCAAGGTTGGTACATTTGGGAACTCAGCCATTCGCTTGTCGGTAATGATTGAAAGCAGTTTAAATTCGCCAGAGCGGACTTGAGGCAACCACTCTGTTGCTCCAGCCATCAAATCGACGTGCCCACCCAACAGCGCAGTGACACTTGCAGCACCACCTTTAAACGGGATGGCTTTCCACTTCAGCGACTCTTGTTGCGCGAGACGCTCCATAGCAAGGTGTTGTGGAGTGCCTGCACCCGCTATTGCATAACTCACTTCGCCTGGATTTTGCTTTACATATTCGACAAGCTCTTCAATGGAAGAGTAAGGAGCATCCTTGGGGGCCACTATTCCAAGGTTCCACTGGGCAATTTGAGAGATAAAAGAAAAGTCATTTAAAGGATCGTATGGCAGGTTTTGCATATGAGGGGACAATACTGCAGCGCCTGTCGTTAATGTAAAAATGGAATAACCATCTGGGCGCTGTGCTTTCGATAACGCCGCAGCGACAGATCCGCCACCTCCCGGTTTATTAATGACGGTGACTTTCTCACCAAGGCTTTTCTCAAGTTCAGTGGATAGCACTCGTGACACTGTGTCCGTTGTTCCACCCGCCCCATAACCAACCGTAAGTTTAATTGTCTTCGTTGGCCATTCAGCAGCTTGAGTGAAATTGGCGACAAAAGAAAGCGCAGCAAAAAGAGTAGCGAATAGATACTTCATGATATTTACCTCCATATATATTGCATTGCAATACTAAGTTGTGTATTGTGTTACTTCGTTAACAACCCTATAACGATCAGGTTACGATCGCAAACCAGATCTTGCTTTCAAATGTCTTATTTCTGAGGATTTAGTAGATGGAGAATCGCTTATTTGTCGGCTCGGTTAAGAAAGCCTTTGAAATTATTGAAGCTTTTGACGTGAGAACGCAAAGCATGAGTTTGACCGAACTCGTTCAAGTTACTGGAATGGGGAAAAGTGCGGTACAACGATATGTTTACACACTTGAAGAACTGGGGTATTTGACCAAGAGTCCAACCTCAAAGCGATATGAACTCTCCTTAAAAATGCTACTTCCAGCAAGTAGTTACCTCAGTCAGAATAATTTGGTGAGTGCTATAAATCCCCATATTATCAATCTGCGTCAGAACTTGGATGCACGCGTGGGCGTCAGTGTTTATCACCAAGAAAAAGTGGTTTATCTCATTCCACTACAAAGCATCACGGAAGCCTACCCTAACGATTATCCAGGCTTTACGGTGCCCATTTACTGTACAAGCTCGGGGAGGATATTCCTTTCCACTTTTGATGATAACAAGGTTGACTCAATTTTGGAGAAGGAAGCCAAAAAACCATTCACGCCACTGACAATCACAAATGAAGAAGACATCAAGAATGAAGTGCAGAAGTTCAAGCAAAATGGATATTGCATAACTAATCAAGAGATCAGTCATGGAAAGATAAATATCTCAGTGCCTATACTTAATTATGACAAAGAGATAATAGCCTGCATTGTCGCAATATTTAAAACAAGCGAATGGGATGATAAACGCTTAATAAAAAAGGTTTTCCCAATAATACAAGAAGTTGCATCATTCATCCGAATCCCTTCCAGATAAATAAATATGATCATATACGCCCGAATACTGGCCAGAAACAAAAACGGCGCTGTTAGAAAGCGCCGTTTTTCGTTATAGATGATTTCTGCTAGTTCTGAAATCTAAGCTGTCTAGCCGACCGCCGAGAATTGCACCAAATAGGTTGAGAGTGGCGGCCAGAATGCAATGATCATCCACGCGACCATGAGCGCAAACAGATACGGCAGTACATATTTCACAATGGTGAAGTACGGTATCCCCGTTATTCCACTGGCGACATACAGGTTCAACCCATACGGCGGCGTAATAAAGCCAATGGCATCACCGACCAAGAAGATCACCGCAAAGTGGATAGGATCGACCCCCACACTGTAAGCAATCGGGGCGAGGATGGGTGCGAGAATGATGGTATTTGGCAGGCTCTCCAACACGGTTCCTGCCAGCAGCACCAACATCATGCAGGCAATCAACACAAAGGTGGGATCGCCAATCGCTGACATCCACCCTCGCACCACTTCGCCCGCCCCCAACAAGGAAAGCAACTGCTGCATCACCACAGACACTGCAATCAAGGGCGCTAGCATGCCTGTGATTTGCCCGGAGCGAAGTAAGATGTTCGGCAGTTCACGCAGCTTGATTTGGCGCGTGATCAGCACACCCGCAATCAGACAAAACCCGACCGTCACACCCGCCGCTTCCGTCGGAGAAAACGCACCCGAATAAATGCCGTATATCACAATGCCGATAGCAATGATGCCAAGGTAAGCTTTCAAGCCCGTTTTCAGAATACGCTTAGGTTCAAACTTGATGAGATTGCCCCAACCGTTTTTCTTACAAACGATGTAACACGCCAATTGCATGGCGATCACCATGAGTAATCCCGGCAGCATGCCACCGACGAACAGGTCACTGATGGAGAGATCCAGTAAGAAGCCATAAACGATAAAGATGATGCTCGGCGGGATAATGATCCCCACCGTGCCCCCTGCCGCAGCGGTGGCAGCAGCGAAACGTTCATCGTAATTGTTCTTTGCCATTTCGGGTTGCATGATGGAACCGATCGTCGCTGTTGTACCCGCATTCGAACCGGAAATGGCCGCGAACATGCCGCACGCGCCGATGGTCGCCATGCCCAAGCCGCCTCTCACCCATCCCAATATGGAATACGCGAAATCCGACATGCGTTTGGCAATGCCCGCCGCATTGATCAAATCCCCTGTCATGATGAACAGCGGCAACGCTAATAAGCCAAAGAAATTCAACCCTTCAAACAAGGTCACGCCAATGTTGGCAAGGGTAAAATCAATGACCAAGCTACAACCCACAACCCAAAAACCAATCACGAGAAAAATGGGAACGCCGATAATAAAAAGCAGTGTTACGCCAAGAGAGATCAGCGTGATAAGTGTGCCGTCTTCCATATTCTGCTCCTAATCCAGTAACGACGCTTGAAGCACAAACGGCTCTTTACGCTGATATTGCTTAATGTCTTTGGCTAAGTTTTGCAGCACGCGGATCACGATAAGTACCCACGCAAGCGGTGTTGCAAGATAGAACCACCACTCCATGACATCATCCGTTCCCCCCACAATCGCGAAGTTGTCGTAAGCGATATAGGTTTGATTGGTGGCGTGATAAATCACGATGCCAGCGAAGGCGATCCAAAGCACCGCATCTAACACCAGACAGCAAAATTGAAGACGATAAGAAAGCCGCGCGCGAATTTCTGTTAAGGCTAAATGTGTACGTTTCTTTATGTTGTATGAGGCACCGAACCAGGTTACCCAGAGGAAAAGTAGCACGGGCACCGTGGTGCTCCATGGCACTTGTTGGTTGAACAAAAACCGCCGAACAACCTCTACGAAAATAATGCCAGCCATACTTGAATAGGTGATCAAGATGATGACCTTTTCCGTGTTTTCATCTAACCATTTGAGCAAGGTATGTAGCGGTTTCATGCTGACCTCACAGATCATTGAATAAAGATACGCGCAGGCCCGTTTGCGGATGCGTTTTCACATCAGCAAACAGGCACTGCACGACGATATTTAGCTCGTCCACCAGCGTTGTGGTGGCACATTGACAACTTGCGTGTCGCGAGGAATTTCTCGCGCAATGTCGTAGATTTCTTGGTAGGTATCGTGACCACCCGACCACTTGTTCAAGCGATCGCGCCATTGTTCCCAAGGTTCGGGGTTGAACTCTGGCGAACACATTTCCTCGGCTTTGCGCAGTTCAGCGTCAGACAAAGTCGCAACACGGGTGTTGTTTTCTGCGAAAATGGTGCCTGGTCTTGGTGGGTTCGTCGCACCGACAATGTCAGTAAGCGCCGCTTCATTCATGCCTTGGGTGAAGATTTGCGCAACATACGCTGACTCCATCACATCGTCTTGAAGATCTGAGCCCAGCTTATCGAACACAGGCAAACTCATCGCCGTGTGTTCTGTGCCAGAGAAGAACTTGAGATCAACACATTGTGATACCACGGGTGCCATACCGGCGTACGCCACCGCGCCCATCCATGTTTCAGCACCGTCGATCAAGCCCTGTTTCAAGCCATCCAACGTTTCTTCCCAAGCGATCGGGACAGGGTTGAGGTTCATCAACTGCATGGCGATTCGCCCGAGTTGCGTGCCCGTTACACGGTTTTTTGTCCCAGCAAGTTGATCGATGGACGTCACTAATGGCTTATCTTTCCATTTCAAGCCAAGTTGAATGCCTCGTAACTCGCAGTGAGTAAACAAGAATTGCAATTTATGACGCTGGCGGAGGGGCTCTCTAAATAACGGTTCGCTTTTCTTACTGTAGAAAAAATGAAATTGAGACGCGCGGGATGGGAACATGTAAGCGTAATCCAGCACATTGAGATACGGTGCGCCCCCTGCGGAGTTTTGGGTCGACGCCGAATACATGTCGACAATGCCCTGCTGTGTTTTTTTCACACAGTTGGTTTGTCCACAGATTTGGTTACTACCAATAAACTCAACGCGAATCGCGCCGTTTGTCCGTTGTTCAAGGTCTCTGGCGAAAAAAAGCTGTGCCGATTTTTGAATATCGAGGTTTTTCTCGTTAAAACCTGACGCACCAAATTTCAATTGGAATTTTGGCGGTGCAGAATAGCGTTCGTTTTGGGTATTCTCGGCGGCTCTCGCCAGCGTAGATACGGTGGCTCCTACTCCCAATGTACCCGCGGCGATCAGGGTTGATGTCATCCCAAAATGGGCGGACACCTTCATAAAGTCCCTTCTCGTGAGTATCTCCCGATTTTTGCTCATGCTCGCACTCCTTTGTGTTGGCTTTCGCTCAAACGTTTACGCTGGCATGCCGACATTTGCGTTCTCAAACAGAGCGGTCTGTGTTCACTCATCGCGCTCTGTAATCCAAGCAATCCAACGTTCAGTCGATAGATTTGCCCTACGTTCGTCATCATTCTCCAACCACCAAAATGTTAATGGCTGGTTAATTTTCGAACCGGACCATTCCATTTATGGCATAGAAAAACCAAAATTCAAGCCTTGACTATGAAAATCGAGATAACTAGTCTCATATTTTAATGTTTGAGAATTTCCAAGTTTGGATTGAGTCAAGAGGATGTCGCCTTGAATTCATGACATCTACTAGCAAACAGGGAGAAGGAAAAAAGATGGGATTATCTTCAAATCATTACGATTTTATCGTGGTCGGTGCGGGATCAGCAGGGTGCGTACTCGCCAACAGGCTGTCCGAAAACCCTTCCATTCGGGTACTTTTGATAGAAGCTGGCGGGAAAGACAACAATCCTTGGTTGCATATACCGGTGGGATATTTCAAAACGATGCATAACCCAAAAACAGATTGGTGTTATGTCACCGAGCCTGATCCCGGTATTAATTCACGCCAATTACAATGGCCAAGAGGAAAAGTGCTTGGGGGCTCTAGCGCACTCAATGGTTTGTTGTATGTTCGCGGGCAAGCGGAAGATTACGACCATTGGGCAGCGTTGGGGAACCAAGGCTGGTCTTATCAAGAAGTTCTACCCTACTTTAAAAAATCAGAAGACCAAGAACGCGGCTCGGATGATTATCACGGCGTAAACGGTCCGCAAAAAGTCAGTGATTTACGATTACGTCGCCCCATTGCTGACCATTTTATTAACTCAGCAATTAAGCTAGGCATCCCCTACAATCCTGATTGCAATGGTGACGTTCAAGAAGGCGTCGGATACTTCCAACAAACGGCATATAAGGGCTTTCGTTGGAGTACGGCAAAATCCTTTCTACGCCCCGCTAAACACAGAGAAAATTTAGATATTCTTACCCATCACCATGTGTCAAAAGTACTGTTTGAAGGCAAAACTGCCATCGGTATTGAAGTGCTTAAAGACAATGTAAAACGTCAAATCATGGCAAATCGTGAAGTCATTTTGAGCGCAGGCGCCATCGGATCACCGCAACTGCTTCAACTTTCTGGCATTGGCCCAGCTTCTCTGCTCAATGAACTCAATATTCCGGTGTTACATGATCTAGCAGGCGTAGGGGAAAATTTGCAAGATCACCTTCAAGTCCGATTGGTATTCAAAACCAGCGAACGAACGCTCAATGATGAATTAAACAGTCTCGTAAAACGCGTCATGGTGGCGATGCAATATCTCTTTAATCGCACTGGCCCACTGACGCTGGCGGCAAGCCAAGTCACCATTTTCACCCAATCAGACCCTCATTTAACACGCCCAGATATTCAATTTCACATGCAACCGCTCAGTGCGGATAAGCCGGGAGATGGCGTACACCCATTTTCTGCGTTTACTGCATCAGTGTGTCAACTTCGCCCTTACAGCCGAGGAAGTGTAAAAATCACTTCTACGGATCCCCTTGCGCATCCTGCCATTCAGCCCCGCTACCTTTCGGACGAACGCGACCAAACCGTGATCATCAATGCGATAAAAGTGGCCCGAAATATCGCCAGCACGCCACCGCTTTCTGAGCATATTTTGAGTGAATATGTACCTGGAGAGAAATACCAAACCGATGAAGAATTGCTGGTCGCGGCGAGAGAATACAGCCAAACCATTTATCACCCGACAAGCACCTGCAAAATGGGCATTGATGACATGGCCGTCGTGAACCCAAGACTACAGGTTTATGGAGTGAAGAGTTTGCGTGTGGTAGACGCATCGATCATGCCGGAGATCGCCTCTGGCAACACCAATGCACCCACCATTATGATCGCAGAAAAGGCATCAGACATGATTTTGGAAGACAACGCTATCCCACATTAGATATTGAGAATCACGCCTTAAAAACACAGCAATTGGCGATCAAATCGCCTTTGCTGCTTACTCGTCGGTGATACCGAATTCAGCCACCGCCAAACGCTGAGCTGCGCGACGCAACAGCGGTAAATACTGTCTAAGTTCTTCCGGCTTTTTTCGAGCAGAAGGCGCATGCACTGCCACGGTAAACGCAACACGGTTATCGTTATCAATCACAGGAACAGCAAGCGCGACCATATCATCAAGAAACTCTCCTGAATCCATACCGACCCCATCTTTGGCGATTTTCGCCAAATGGGTTTCTAACTGATCGATATCTGTGATGGTTTGCGCCGTTTCACGCGTGAGGTTCATGCTTTTGAGCAGACGTTTACGTGCGGTCGGTTTCATGTCTGAAAGAAACAATTTGCCAGATGCCGTGCAATGTAACGGATAGTGCGTACCGACAGGTAAGTGAATACGATAAGGCCAGTTGGTTTCGACACGTTCTAAATATAAAATTTCATAGCCGTCCAGAATGGTCAGGTTGCAGGTTTCCCCGATTTCATCAGACAGCTCTTTAAGAATGGTATAGCGGTGCACATTGATGGAGGAATTCTTTAGGGTGTCTCTGGCTAAATCTCGTAAACGAGGACCAGCGGTGAAACGCTTGCCATCAGGCTCTCGCTGCAGGAGTCCCTCTTCTTCCATCTGTTGTGCGATCCGGTGAACGGTTTGTTTTGGAAGATCTAACTCTTCGGCAAGATAAACACTAGAGAGCGGCTTGTCTGCTTTCACAATCTTTTCAAGGATATGAAAACCACGAATAAGCGTTGATTGTGTTTCCTTCATTCTACCCTTCCGTTTGTCGTTTGTTCTTTATTGGAACGTGAAAAATGAAACATCAAAGTATCTTGATTTTATTAAGCATCGATAAAGATAGCCAACTCTCATCCATTAATTGAGACATTGAGTCCTGAATGTTCACGAAATCATATTGGATAAGCATGCCATTAAACATCGCATTGCGATGTTCTTTTATGTCAGAGCAAGAACAAGAGAGATGGTGAGAGCAAATCAAAACGCATATTTCTAAGCGGTAAAGTACTGATATAAAAGCGATAATATTGCGTTCAATACTTGAATTGGTTCCCGCTATTTAACCGACGAAGGGCCACATTTACGATCCGCGCTAGCCTTACAATTGTATAACCCGTAACAGAATAGCCCGATACACAACCCCCAGAAAGCGCTGCCGATACCGAATAAATTCGTTCCAGACGCGGTGAACAGAAACGTAAGCAGTGCTGGCTCTCGATACTCAGTGTCTGACATCGACACTGCTAAGCTGTTCATTAGTGTAGGCATCACCGCAAGACCTGCAATCGCAATGACAATCGCTTCGGGAACTGCACTGAATAGAGAAACAAATGACATGCCCATGATGCCCGCTAAAAGGTAAAACACACCCATCGAAATCCCGGCCATATAACGTGTCTTTGGGTTTTCATCCGCATTTGGCCCCATACAAATTGCGCCAGTGATTGCGGCAAGATTAAAAGCAAAGCCACCAAACGGCGCTAATAACAGACCTGTCACACCTGTGGTTGTTATCACTTTGGACGAATCAACGCGGTAACCATTCGCTTTCAATACCGCAAATCCCGGTAAATTCTGCGAGGCCATGGTCACGATAAACAGAGGTATTCCAACACTGACCAACGAGAAAAATTCAAAATCTGGAGTCATGAATACAGGAACGGTTAAACCCATCGTCACCGCACTGACATCTAGCTTCTCCATACCAATACACATTCCCAGCGCAACGATGAAAATAATTGGAATCAATAAGTTACCTAACCAAATCCTTGCCACTATAAACACCGCCAGCATGACAAAGACAACTTGACCTTCTTCAACCAGTGACGTAAATAAGCCCAATCCAAATTGCAGTAAAATGCCCGCTAACATGGCAGACGCTATCGCTGTTGGTATCTGTTTCAATACTTTTTCAAATATTCCCGCTAATCCGATTATCGTAATTAACGCAGAACTAAACAAAAACACGGCAATTGCCTGATTCATTGTCAGCCCTTCGAGGGATGTAATTAACAATGCCGCGCCAGGTGTAGACCACGCAGTGACGATAGGTTTCTTATAGCGATATGAGAGCGCTATGGTGGTTACACCCATGCCTATCCCCAACGCCCAAAACCATGAAGCTACCTGCTCTTCAGTGGCACCAGCACTCATCGCGGCTTGGAAAATTATCGCTGCGGCACTCGCATAACCAATGAAAACGGCGATAAAACCCGTACTTACATGGGAAAGTTTTAGCTTAGTCATGTTAATTCGTCCCTGTGTGCGTTATAACGTCTACTTAATCAACCTAGCATCCGTGCGTTATAACGCACAAGTTATTTGTTGAGAAAATATGCAAACAGAAATAAAAGTCGGTGAACACCTAAAGCGTCTTCGTAAAGAAAAAGGGTGGAGCTTAGATAAAGCAGCGAAAGCTACTGGAGTGAGCAAAGCAATGCTGGGTCAAGTTGAGCGCGGCGAATCAAGCCCAACCGTTGCAAAACTGTGGCAAATAGCATCGGGGTTCGATGTGTCATTTTCCAGTTTTATCGCTACCAGTTCCAATAATGAACTCACCAGTCTTTTCAGAGATGCGAACGAATTAAGGCGTGAGGAATACAATGTTGGTTTTTTTGTCAGCTTGTTATTTCCTTTCGAACCGGCACTGGGTTTTGAGATATTCGAACTAACCCTCGCACCCCATTATCAGCATGAGTCCGACCCTCACAACCTTGGCGTTACCGAACACATTCTGTGTGTTTCTGGAGAAATGGCGGTATTGTTTGATGGTGAATGGCATACGTTACGTGCAGGACAAGCCGTACGCTTCAATGCTAATCAGGTTCATGGCTACAAAAACATCGGCGAAGTAAATGCTGTTTTCCATAATGTTATTCATTACCCACATAAGTAGGCAGCGAGCACTCTGTAGACGCGTATTCTCGTCGTAATAAATAACGATGTTGAATCGCAGTATCGCTGCACACACCTGCGTTCAGCTAGTTGAATAAATGGCAGATCGCGCATTTTGCTAACAACGAGTTTATTGAGATAACAGACTTTCGAGGAAACAAAAAAAGCCGCTGACTCTCATCAGCGGCTTTTCTTATAGCAATTCTGTTCTACTAATTACTTAGCAAAATTAGCCGCTTTTGAGGTTACAACCAACGTGATAGCAGCTTCGTTCCATTCCCTTCACCACTTCTCCAAAAAATGGATTGGTGGACGTGGTAACAAATCATGTCGAGGATGTTAGTACGATTAGTTTTAAAGCTACGTGCCAATGCCGAAGGTGCTGTGTAGTTGATCTCTTTTGCTGCATTATTCACACGTTCTGAAATTTCTTCACTGACAAAGCAAGTTTTGTTGATGACATAGCTAATGACAGGAGAGAGACAGGCACTTTTAGAATAACTGCATACAACCTGTTAGAGAACTTTCTCATTAGTCTTCGTACCATTGGTAACGCAACACCAACGCACCAACATCGACATCGTTTTCTTCGATATAATATCTAGTAAAACTGAGGCCAAGCACCAACCTTTCGGTGGCATTAAAGCCAAACTTCACACCGAGATAAGGGTCAGTTCCATCAAAGCTCGTGTACAGCGTTGACTCTTGATATTGGCTTTTTATCTCAGTTTTCCAGCGTAATACGCCAACATGCCCTTGAGCAAACCACTTTTGGCTTCGCCAAAATACGTAATCTCCCTCAATACCTATGCCTTCAACAAGCAATGGAGAGACGCCCGCAACCTGCTGATGATAGTCCTCTGGTGCTGTCGTTGTTGACGACAACATAGCACCCGCATTTCCCATATCAAGATACTTGATACTCGCGCCCCAATCTGGCTCGAACTCGTAACCCAGTGAGATTGAATAGTACGCTCCTTTTTCATCAGTCGCGTATTCAGTATTTGAAACGATATTCTCTCTATCATGCGCTCGGCTAACGCCAAATTGGCCATCAACAAACCAGTTTGCCTGTGCCGTTGTGCCCACCAAAGACAATAAGAAAACGTAGTGCCTCGCTTTCAAACGTCTGTACAATGATGCCGCCGCACCAAGTATTAGCACCCACAGTCCGTTGCCACCGCCAGAAGAATTAACCACATTCGTGTCATAAGCTAAGCTCACTTTCACTACCGCATTGGCGTTAGCTTGCAAGTCATAAATATCTGAAATGGAATAAGTTACCGTATCTAGACCTTCAAATCCTTGTTTGGGTGTGTACGTAACGGTGTCATCACTATTGACCACAACCTCGCCTTGAGTTGCAGTGGCCGATACTAGCTTTATCGCCTCCCCGTCAGGGTCACTATCATTGTCCAATATGTTAAAGGTTATTGGAGTGCGATCATCGGTCTCATATTGGTCATTGGCTGCGAATGGGGCAATACTATTGACCACTGTGATATTCACTACGGCATTATCTGTTCCACCATTGCTATCCGTCACGCTATAGCTAATAGTGTCATCTCCAAGAAAATCAGTCACAGGTGTATACATCAGCTTCCCATCAGTAATTTGAACCGCCCCCAAATCGGCTACGGCACTGGATATACTTAAAGCGTCACCATCAGCGTCTGTGTCATTACTCAATACATCTATAGTGACTTCGCTGTTTTTCCCCAGCGTCTCACTATCATCATTCGCGACTGGCATCGCATTGCCTGTTCCCGACACAGCCACACCACTCGGATCGATAATACTGCCGTTTGCTATACCGTCTTCATCGTTTGGACCACCATCCTCAATAGTGATTTGGACACACCAATCTCCTTCAGTCAGCCCTTCAGCCCATTGGGAGTCCCCCGGAGGCGGACAATATCCCATCTCTCCCAAGGCTGACGAAACTGAGTTCATGCTGTCCATCACAAACGAAGACCACCCTAAGTCAGATTTGTATTTTCGATAGATAGCGTCTGCAGGAATAGGTTGACGCTGTGGGATGACGATTTTAAAGCTCTGTCCGACAGTTAGTAGGCCATGCGCAACAAAATCGAAAATCCCACCCACATTCGTCGCATCACTGTCCAACGTTAACTCATTCGAGAACAAACGGGCGGCACCAGATTGATTCGACAGCACAGCAATACCTTTACGCAGACAAACGCCCGGCTCTCCTTCCAGTAAAAATTGACCACTCTCTTTCACATCTTGTGGTACCACATTACAGGCAGAACTCGTATCAAGGTAATTAGGAATACCGTCATTGTCGCTATCTCCATACCCTTCTTGGTCGTCGGGAATTAAGTCACCATCGCTATCTTGACTGGTCAGCGACGCTAAACTTTCCACAACCTCCAAAAACGTGTGAACTGTGACACTTTCTGGTTGAGAGCCATTATCTGTTACAGTAACAGCCAACGGGTAAACATTAAGTGCTAAGTTTTCGGTTGTAAAACTCAGCGAGGACTGGTCGGTTTGCCCCGCAATCACAGTGGCAAGACTGTCGTTCGTAGTGGTCCAAGCGTAAGAATGAGAATCTCCCTGATTCGGGTCAGCCACATCAGCCTTTACCGTCAGTGCCGTTGCACTCTTTGGGATAGTACTTACCTTCTCGCCATTCAGCATGGTCTCAATCGTAACTTGAGGGGCAATATTCTCTTCTCTAATAGCGAGCTCAAATTCATTTTTGCTCCCAATGTTCACGGAATCATCGAGCTTAATTACGATGGTTTCTGTCCCCTCGTTCAAACTGTCAGAAAACACATCAAATGTTATGTAGGCTTCTGTGCCACTGTTTATTGTCACGTTACCACTGAGCAAGTCATGGTCCGCACTATCGGAAGTGCCCGAAACCGCATAAGGCACCACTAGTGGATAAATCGGAGATTCACCGTTAAGTAGCACTCTAATTTTGTGACTTGTTCCCTCAGTGGTTTGTTTATCCTTCTGTAAGCTCACCAGTGGAAGAACAGTGACCGTTTGCGTATCCATGGCGACATTGCCATTCCCATCTTTCGTCACCCAAGACACTGAGCTTATTCCGGGCACAAAGTTGGCACCTTTATCCTTCAGTGATACTGACAATGGCTGACCTGAAGTATCAAATGCCTTTGCTGTGCCTAATTTCACACGAGTATAGAGACCTGTTGCATTAACCACGACATCTGCTGGCGCCGCGATAGTGGGTAGTCCGGTTGCAGTACTATCAAAGGTGACAGTGACTTTGGCAGTCGCTTCGCCACCTTTTCCGTCTGTGATGCCATATTGAACAATCACAGTTCCAGCCTCAGAAGCCGTTATTTCTATGCGATCTACAGTGTGGCTGACCTTTGCCAGAGAGCTAACCCAAACGATTTCCAGCGTGTCTCCGTCAAGATCGCTGTCATTGCCAAGAACATCCAAAGAATGTGCCTGTTCCAACCCATCGGTAATCACATAGGAATCATCTATCGCTTCAGGCTGGTCATTGACATCATTCACCGTGATATCAAAGCTTGGTAAACTCGTTGAGTCGGCTCCATCAGAAACGCTAATGATAATCCCAGCGTAAGCACCAATGTCATCCTGTGAAGGAGTGCCACTTAGTTTCCCCGTTTCGGCATCAAAATCGGCCCACTCAGGTTTATTCACAATCGAGAAGCTAATGGGATTGTCGTCCGCATCTGATGCAGTCGGAATAAAGGAGTAAGCACTATTTTGATCTGCGGTAACTGAAGGTGTACCCGAAATAGTCGGTGCATTGTTTGTCGTGGTCGGAGTAATCGTTAGTGACGCCGCAACGTTGCCATTGCCCGAACTATCACTAAATTCATCCATATGAACACTAATAGATATTCCGACATAATCAACGCTACTTGCTTCCACGGTCGCTGTGAACGTCGTGCCACTTCCCGAAAAAGAACTGAGTTGACCACCAGTGATTGCCACCTTATCTAACCCGAAGTTACTGCTGCTCTCCGAAAGCGCGAACGTGACTGCCGCTGTTTCACCTTCATCCAGCGTCGGCAAAGAACTCGATATTGTGACAGTGGGTTGTTGGGTATCCACAGTGAACGGCAAATCCGTCGCTACGGTGTTTCCATTTCCAGCAGCATCAGTGAATTTATTGGCTGCAACTTTCACCTTTGCTGTGGTTTGTTGGTTTGCACCTGGCGTGAACGTTGCTGTATAGCTTATTCCGCTACCTGCAAAGTTCGACAGCGCACCACCCTCAACAACAACATCTGTCGCGATGAAATTACTGCTCGCTTCTGACAAGTTGAATGAAACAGACGCTGTTTGACCTGCGATTAACGCCGAAGAAGCACTTTGAATCGTAATACTCGGAGCAGTGTTATCCAGCAAGTAATTTTGACTGTTCGATGCAGTGACCGACCCCAATCCATTTCCGCTAGAGTCAGCTAGGTTATTCGCCCCCGAAACGCTAAGAGAGACAGTACCGTTGGCCGTTGCCAAATCACCGCCTGAGACGGTGACATCAACCACTGTCGCTGACGTGCTGGATACGTGACTAACAGTGCCCGTTGTTCCTGATACCACAAAATCAGTGATATCGATGTTGCTAAGCGCTTCAGAGAAGGTGACTCGCCAAACTAATGAATCCTGCGCCGTCAACTCACTGGCGGGAGTTTGGCGAAGGATAGAGGTAATGGTAGGAGCGACGGTGTCTAGTGTATGTGTCGCCCCGGAGGCATAAGCACTCGGTGACGTTCCGCTTTCATCAAGAATATTCGTGCCACCGTTAAGGTCTAGTCGCACTGTGCCATTCACTTGGTTCGCCGAGACCGTCACAGTCACGCTGTTGCCTTGCGCTGAAGACACACCGCTTACGGTCAGTCCGGCAACAACATTTCCGTCCAAGCGCGCAACAAAGTCGTCAGTGGAAATATTGGTGACGCTGTCCCCAAAAGTCACAACGAAGGAAATACTGCTCGCGTTTGGTGCAGGAGAACCAGACAGCGTAATGGTGCTAATATTTGGAGAAACATCTATTGTTGAAAGGTTAAGAGCAATCGGCGATGTCTGTAAATTGCCTAAGAGATCCTCAGCAACAACGTAGACGTCGTAATCTGTGCCATCTGCCAACCCCGAAATCGCACGACTTCCAGTGAGGCTCGATGTGGTGATCGTGCCCACCGCGAAGGCTGACGAAAGCGGCCCGACCTGACCGGCTTTAACCTCGGAAGCGCTAGGTGATGAAGCTCCATTTGAGACAACGGCATAGTAAACCTTGCCATCTTCGTTAAGGCTCACGTTTAACGTAGCGCCCGTCGCAGACAAATTCGTTAATGAAGATGCTGAACTAAATGTTGGTGGCGTTTCGTCGTCATCATCCGTCAATGTGTATTGACGTAACTGCGTGCCATTTTCTGTTGCGCCCCCACCTGACACACCAACAATGTTGACTAGGACAGACTCATTAACTTCTTCGGTGCTATCATCTGTTGTGACAATGCCCTTGACTGCATTGGCAGAAGAACTTCCCGCAGGGATAGTAATCGACGCACTGGGTACCTCGTAATCGGTACCCGACGTTGCCGTTCCCGAATAGCTAAGGTTGACTGTCACATCTTCATAAGTGGCATGGCTCAGTTGCACACCTATGGTTGCCGTTCCACCATTTTCAGCAACAGACTGGTCACTGCCCGAAAAGCTCACGGTGGGCCCGCTCTGCGCATCCGTGATGGTGACGGTATGTTGCTGGGTATCAATATCGCTAGTGACTGACGCACTGGCGATTTGAACGGTAACGGTTTCATTCTGTGCAGCATCATAAACACTGTCAGCGACCGCTGTGATGGTTGCGGCTGCCGATGGTTGTCCTGCAGGAATCGTAATCGAATCAGATTTGGTGTAGTCAGAAGTTAGCGTCGCGGTGCCGCCATAGGTAAGATTCACCGTGAGGCTTTCTGGCCAAGTGCTGTTGAGTGTGCCCGATATCGCTGCGGTGACCGTACTGGTGCCTCCTGCTTCAGCGATTGAAACTGGGTTCACAGATACAGCAAGATGCGGTTGATTGGCAAAAATGGCATCGTTGGCCTGAGAAATACTGGTGCTGTAAGCTGTGCTTTGATTGCCACTTGAATCCGTCAACGTAAGGCTAACAGGTATATCATCCCCTGCCGCTCTGTCTGTTCCTCCGTCTGTAATCGTAAAGGATGCTTTATATGAGGTATTGCTGACTTTGGTTAGGCCACTGAGCGAATAACCGTTCACTGTTCCGGAAATTGCACCATTTCCCGTTGAATAGTCATCATCATCAGAATCAACCGTAATAGTAGCCTCAACAACGTCCCCGACTTTGTGGCTGTTATTATTAATAACAACATTCTGTATCGTCGGCGGCGTCTCATCACTTACTGCTGCCCCAATGGTGATACTTTTGATGTAAAAGGTTGGAACGCTGTTTACAGCGCTGTCATCATTGGGAAACGTTATCCAAATTTCATCAATATTCGAAAACGCACGAACATCCGCAAAACTAATGTCACTATGGGTATCGGAATCACTCGGTGACGTCACCTCTTTAAATGCGCCGTTGACATTCGCTCCGTCTTTACGCCCTTGAACACGCATAGTTTGGGATCCAAGGAGGTACGTTCGAAAGCTAAAGGTATCTAACTTGAACTCGGTGCCGTCATCTGAAGCAACCTGAAGCCGCGTGAGATCGTTATTAATACCCATGCTAACTTCATCGAAATAAGTGCTAATGGACGCCCTCGCACCGCCTACGACGGTAAAGGTGTAGTTGTTATAGGTCTTAGAAAAAGGAGAATCGCCTTGTGTATACTCACCAGGTTGCGTGAAAGTCGTTGTACCTTCGCTAGGCGCAAGTAAATACGCGTATTGTTCAGAATGCTCAATGTCAATTGAATGCTCAGCAGTACCTGCGACGTACTCTAATTCCCAATCACCGCCTAGTTTATTTGAACCAGTGAGATCATCTGAAGCCAATATAGTGCGGTTGGTACTATTCGCCAGATGCGTAACAAAGGTCTTACCCTTTGCGCCTTTCGCAACCTCACACCCAAAAAGACGTAATTCCCCATCAGTAGCAAGATATTCATCGACCACTTTCGAAAACGCAAAATAAGACTCTTCAGATGACAATGAAACACTGTCTCCTAAGAGACTAAATTCACCAGGCTTGCCGTGTGAATAGAGGCTCAACGTTTGAATATCTTTGTATTTCGAGAGTTTTTGGCTAAGTGTTAGAAAGGTGTCTTCAGCTTTTAAATGGATGACATGGCTTTCTTTGGGGGCTTTTTCAAATAAGGTCTCAGGGTCTTGCACGTTGGCATCAATAACTATGACGGATTCATACGCCACAACCTGAGCAGAGAAGCTCAATAGCAAAGCGCCAATCAACGAGCATAACCCCCTCATTCCCACACGATCCTTCATGTTAGATATTCCTTTCACTAGTAGTAGAAAAATGCTCAATGCCAACTAAGTAGCAGCCTGTCGTAGATCACCAAAATAGAAAAAATATACAAATTTCTATACATTTTCAGACTAGGGTATACATACAACTTGTCAAAGAAATCATCTAAAAACCATGAATAAAATAAATAAAATTACAACACCAGCAATGATGGCACTCATCATATCTGCCTACATACCCATACCCGCACAAGCGTGTTCAGCAAACACTGCGATAGGCGAAATCTGCTACATGGCCTCCAACTTCTGTCCCAGAGGCTTTCATTACCTGAGCGGCGCCCTGCTCTCTGTTGGTGAATATACAGCACTATTTTCTCTTTTAGGGACAACCTATGGCAGTTGGGGAAACTTTGCTTTCGGCATACCCGATTTAAGAGGAAAAGTAGCGATTTCCCAAGGAGAGGGTCCAGCAACCGATGCATATTACCAAGGCTCTCCAGGAGGTTACGAATGGTGGTGGTTGACTAACCGACAAGTTTCTCAACACACACATAACAGCAGAATTCCTTTTGAGATCAGTGCCGGCCAGTCAACGCTCCCCATTTATGAAACGGGCCAGCCTGCAACCCAAGATGGCGCGAATCATTTCTCAAGTGCGCCCACTTATAGCGATGAGCAGGGAAGCATCGCCCAAGTTCCTTTCTTTAGTAGCCATAGCGAAAAAGCCTCAGATCTAATAAACGTTGGTGATTTTAACAATAGACATCTACCCGTTGAGCTTAGCCAACCCTCTATCGCGCTCACCGCATGTATTAGCTATGACGGGGAGTATCCTCGCAAAAAATAGCAAACAAATAAGCCAGAAATGAAAACCACCATATACAGTCAAAAACAAATTTTTTTATTGGCTTAAAGAAATTAATACGGGAAGGCAGGAAAATAGAATGAAGACGAAACTTCAAAAAACGGCATTCAACCTTGTGGCAATAAGCCTGTGCTTATACTCAGCATCATCTTATAGTTGTCCGAGCGTAAACTATTTGGGGGCCGTATGTTTTACTGCAGCAAACTTCTGCCCAGAGAAGTATGATGATGCAAACGGGGCACTTTTGTCCATTGCAGATAACAACGCCCTTTTCGCACTAATAGGCACACAATACGGTGGGAATGGTCGTACTACCTTTAAGCTACCCGACTTAAGAGGGCGAGTCGCCGTTGGCGAGGGATTAGGCCCAGGGCTCAGCGTAAATAGGCAACGTGGACAATATTTTGGTAACGAGAGAATTCAACTTTCTTCGCAACAGATACCACCTCATCAACATTCCATTAGCGGCACTTACAACATCTCATCCCGTACAGAAAGAATACTTCTATCTGAAAAAATAACTGACGTTTCCTCACCCAACGGAAACGTTTATCCGGCATTTCCTAACCCACCTATCGGCATTTATACAGCAGACGCCTCACAAGCAATTGTGGGAAATCTAAACGTAGATATTCGAAAAGGTAATGGGATAGCCAAGGTTGAAACTAAACTCGACAATAGCCGCTCTTCACTTGATTTAAAACAGCCCTTTGAAGTGATTCGAGCATGCATTGCGGTGAAGGGACTTTACCCAGCTCGCCAGTAAATAGTTTTGACTTATATATTACTCACTTTTTAACATAGAAATATATGGATTTAGAATGAAAAATATTTCGACTTCTTTTTTAAAGCTAATAATGGCTTCCACTGCCCTTTTTGCAACCACATCTAGCTTCGCATGTTCGCCTGATCCATTTATTGGTGCAGTATGCTTTACAGCAAATAGTTATTGTCCGAAACCCGACTATGTGGAAGCCAAAGGGCAAGAGATGGAAATTAGTTCTCATCCAGCGCTGTATTCGCTCATTGGAACACTATACGGGGGAGATGGTGTGAATACGTTTCTATTACCCGATTTAAGGGGAAGAACGCCAGTAAATGTGGGGACATCTCCGGGGAATACACCTAGAACATGGGGTGAAAAATTTGGCAACGAGACGACTGCAATCCATACAGCACAACTTCCTACTCATGCTCATTCAGTCGATGAGCAAGCTACACGTATCGAATTTACCGGTTCGGGGCAGATTGCGGTTAGTAACGGAAAAAGCTCAACGAGCGGTGCCAATTTTACTGCCTCCGGCCCGAAAATTTTTACTAGCAATGAACCTGATGGAAAACGCTATGTTGAAGTCAGCGTCCCTTCCGCCAGTGGGAATTTTAGCGGGCATACAGATGATGCAGTTCAGGGTGTGGGGCAGCCTTTTAACGTGAGTCAACCATCGTTAGTGTTAAAAGCGTGTATTGCTGTTAATGAAAAAGGGACATACCCATCAAGAAATTGATTTTTATAGCTTAAAAAGGCCGCTGATTTTCATCAGCGGCCTTTTTTATTCAGAAATATGTATAATGATTACTCAGCAAAATCAGCAGCTTGAGAAGCAATAACAAATTCTTCATTGGTTGGCACAACGATCGCCACTGCGTCCATCATTTCTGATTTAGCGATGATGCCACCGTTACCGAAACGTGCAGTTTCGTTGCCTGCTTCGTCTTCGACAAAGCCCAGCAGTTTCAGATTACTCAGGATCTGACGACGGATAGGCAACGAGTTTTCGCCAATACCACCGGTGAAAATAATCGCATCTAGGCTGTCTAACGGGATCAAGTATGAGCCGATGTATTTGGCAACACGGTAAGTGAACACTTCAAACGCCAGTTTCGCGCCTTCGTGACCATTTTCCATCGCTTCCAAAATGCCGCGTGCATCTGAAGTCAGGCCTGATACACCCAAGAAACCCGATTTCTTGTTCAGTGCTTCAAACACTTGCTCTTGGCTCCAGCCTTTTTTCAGCAGGAACTCAATGATGCCAGGGTCTAGGTCACCACAACGCGTGCCCATCATCAAACCAGAAAGCGGAGTAAAGCCCATTGAGGTATCAACAGACTGACCGTTGCGTACAGCACACACTGAAGCACCATTGCCCAAGTGAACAGAAATGAAGTTTGCTTCATCAATGTTCTTGTCCAATTGCTTCGCAGCTTCACGGCTAACGAAGAAGTGACTTGTGCCGTGGAAGCCGTAGCGGCGAATACCGTATTCTTTGTAAAGCTCGTTAGAGATTGCGCCGGTGAAGGCTTTCTCAGGCATGGTTTGGTGGAATGCAGTATCAAACACCGCCACTTGTGGCAGGCTTGGGAATGCTTTCATTGCGGCACGAATGCCCATGACGTTCGCAGGGTTGTGCAGCGGAGCTAGGTCGCTCAGTGCATCAATCTCTGCCACAACGCTTTCATCAAGCAGGGTTGCAGTAGCAAATTTCTCGCCACCGTGCACAACACGGTGACCAATAGCAACCAGTCGACTACCCACATCCATGCTTTCGACCAATTCAACGATGAGACCCACCGCTTTTTCGTGGTGGCTACCACCTTGCTCAAGCATAACTTCTTGCTTGTCTTGTCCTTCGCGCTTCCAGCTAATACGCGCATCGTCAAGGCCGAAGCACTCACCAAGGCCAGATAACATCGCCTCGCCGGTTTGTGCATCCATCAATGCGAATTTAAGAGAGGAACTGCCTGCGTTCAGGACGAGTACTAGTGAATTGCTCATGAAAAATCTCGTTGGCAAATGGGTGATACGGAACATTCAGAATCCCCATTATTCAATTATTTTTGAGCTACTCAACTTTTATTTGAACGATTAATTGTTTTTTAGCCTTTTACTGTCTCAGATCAACAATGAGTGCATTTCTCGTAAAAAAACACCGCATTAATAAAGACAGATGAACAAAAAACGCCCACTCGGGACGCCTTTTAAAAGCAGTGTTCTCGCGGTTTATCGCAGAAGAAACCGTCACGCCATGGTAAGAAGTGATTTACCCAGTAACCACTCAAATTCTTTTTCGAATTCTTCACCATATCGATTGCAGCAAACATCATGCAGCTTCTGACTCGCGTGACTTGTGAACTCGACGGCATTCTCTGACGAAACAGTGTGCAGGAAAAAGAGACGAAGTACCGCGGTAAAACGATTATCCGAACGAAGTGCTGTCAACCAGCTTTCGATAAAAGTTCTTTTGTCACCCTCAAGATCGAGTCGATCGATCAATATTCCAAGCAGCCTATCATCGAGCCGAGTGATGAAATCGGTCTTTTTGGGAAAATGATGGCTGATCCCTGTGCGTGATATGCCCGTCTGCTGGCTAAGCGTCGTGTATGACATCTTGTCATACCCCAACGTGACCAGTTGATCGACTACAGCATCTAGTATCAAGCGAATGGTGATTTCCGTGTCTTCTTTGCTTCTCTTTGGCATCGTTATATCCCTGTTTCATGGCTTCTGTAACTCATAAGAAACCAAGACATTGCGACGATTGCCGCGAGCGCTTTTAATATTGATGTCGCTTTACTGTATGTCTTGATTCTGCATCACACAAAAGAGTTACCGACCACCAACCCTTAAGCTAACGATCTTAAAGATAGTACATGTGTCTATTTTTTGAGTGAAAGTAAGCCAAAATTCCGAGAAGCGTGAAATGGGTTAGATTTGTCGAAATACCAATCACTCGATCCTGTAACGTACTGAAAGCAAAATGCTATTGTTACACTTAAAAATAGCATTCAAAGCATTGAGCGTTACCTACATCAAAATTTGAACAAGCGTTTGAATGAATCACTTGACGTTGGCGCAACAAAATCCTTAATTTAACACTTCGATAACATAGAATTATAACTATCACTCTATTCCCTACAGCTATACGGGGTCCTTTATGGCTCAATTAAAACCTTACCAACAAGCACTGCGCTGGGCTGAAGAACGCCCTAATGAGATTTTTCTCCGCCAGATCATTAATCGCCAGTTCACGGACTTCACGTATTCTGATGTCGTCGACCAAGCCTTAAGAATGGTGTCGGCGTTAAGGGGAATGGGATTGGAGCCTGGTGACAAAGTCGGGCTTATCTCTAAGAACTGTGCTGAATGGTTTATCACTGATCTTGCACTAATGCTTGGAAGCTATGTCAGCGTTCCTATTTTTCCTACCGCAGGCAGCGACACCATTGGACATTGTATTGACCACTCAGAAGCCAAATTGTTATTTGTGGGCAAGCTGGATGACACTAAGGCGTTAAAAGAGACGCTAGAAACCCGCAGTAAGCTACCGACCATAGCGCTTCCCTATCCAACGATTCATTGCGGTTATGACTGGGGGGATTTGATTGCGCAACATAGCCGTGCTGAAGTAAACCCTGACCACAAAGATGATGACCTGATGTCGATTGTTTACACATCAGGAACATCAGGCTTACCGAAAGGCGCCATGCTCACCCACGGCGCATTTGCTTGGTCATCTCAGCAACTGATCAATCACATTGGCATGAAGGACGGAGAGCGACTCTTTTCCTACTTGCCTCTCGCTCACATCACTGAGCGCGTATACATTCTCGGTACTGCTTTGCTCTCAGGTATTTGCACCGCCTTCCCTGAGTCTTTAGACACGTTTATTGATGACGTGAAAATGCATCGCCCGACTATGTTTATCTCGGTGCCTCGATTGTGGACACTCTTCCAGCAACGCATTCAACAAAAACTTCCACCAGCCAAGCTGAATCTGTTGCTTAAAATCCCCGTCGTATCAGGGCTCATCAAGAAGAAGATCGCACAGAATTTGGGCTTAGACCAAGCCCGCGTATTAGGTTGTGGTTCGGCCCCCGTTTCTGCAGCGCTACTAGATTGGTATGAAAAGCTTGGTCTGCACATTACCGAGGCTTGGGGCATGACAGAAGCCTTTGCCTATACCACGCTAAATTACCCGTTCAGAGCAGACAAAATCGGCACGGTGGGTAATGCAGGCCCTGGCATTGAACTGCGCATTGCAGCAGATGGTGAAATCTTGGCAAAAAGTCAGGGGCTTTTTGCTGGGTATTATAAAAACCCAGAAGCGACCGCCGAAACGATTATCGACGGTTGGCTTCACACAGGCGACATCGGCGATATTGATCAGGATGGCTACCTAACCATCCAAGGGCGCAAGAATGATACATTCAAAACAGCCAAAGGTAAGTTTGTTAGCCCTGTTCCGATTGAAAAGCGTTTATTTGAGCTAAGTAACGTAGAAATGATGTGTTTGGTGGGATCAGGTATGCCAGGCCCAATTCTGCTTGCACTTCCGCATCAGTTTCCGAACTTTGATCGTGAACGCTATGAACGCCGAGTGACGCATGTGATTGAGACGATCAACAAAGAATTGGAATCACACGCGAAAATCAAAGGTGTATTGATGATTAAGGAAGCGTGGAGCATTGAAAACGGCTTACTAACACCTACGCTGAAAATTCGTCGCCACTTACTTGAGAAGCAATATCACGATATTGGTGCCAGTTGGCCCTCGGATAAATTGGTGCAATGGGAAGACTAACAACTCACCATTGTTAAACATCAATAAGTTGAACGGGCCAGTCGGCCCGTTTTTTATTTTTCGAGGCAAACATTCGTCTGATTTTTACTTTCTCTTTCTGCTGAAAAAACCCTACAAAATGAACTGTCATGTGTAGTAATATTACGTAAAACCTATCAGGTGATGACGATACTCATCCCTAACATCGAGAGAGTGATCAATGAGCCAGGAAGAAATTCAAGTATGTGATGCTTGCGGTGTAACCGCTGAAATGGGTTACGTGATCAGCGAAGGTGACGACGTTGCTGAAGTCGAAATCTTTGCAACAAATAAAGCTGCTGCCCTTGCTGAATTTGGTGCATACCTTGCACTAGCAAAAGAAGTCAATGACGCAGTGATTCACGATCTCGATGAAGAGGCGGAGTTTTCGCACAACCCATTGAATGTCAGACTTAAGTTTGAATGTAGTGCTGAGAAACTTATCTTCGAACTGCGTAGTCGTTCTCTGACAAAATAGGCAATATTGGCGTGTAGTCGACACGTCAGATAGCCAGTGAAACAAACATAAGAAAGGCCGCAAATGTCACCATTTGCGGCCTTTTATTTCATCTAGCTGAACACATTGTCTTTTAAAACAACGTAGGTGTATCTTCCTCTTCATCGACACCTAAAGTTGCCAATACAGTCTCAAGCTTTTTCGCAGCAACCTCATATTCAAACTTACGAATAGCATCTTCAACAGACTCAAGATCGACATTCATACTCTTCGAGCTTTCTTTGATCCCTGAAATAAAATCAACGGCTTGCGTGTCAAAATTGTTTAGTAGGATTTTCAGTTGCTCCAGTTCGATGCGAAACTCTCTCGGCGTATAACCAGCAAAAGTTGCTTGTTCTTCTACCTTGTTCTCTTTCTCAACGGGTATGTAAGTTTTAATTTCTTTCAGGCACATTTCTATTTTGTCTAAGAGCACCGGATCCATTTTAAGATCAGAGCCCGACTGATCTTCCAATGTACCAGCAATCACCGCTAATCCCTTCGCGGAAACGTTAGCTGCCGCGCCCTTTAATGAATGCGCAAACATTTCAACGTCTTCTCGATTTCCATCACTCAACGCTTGTCGAATTTTGTCTATCACCGCCAGCTTAGTTTCGGTAAACGCACCAATCACCTTCCAATATGCCTTGGCGTTGCCACCGATACGTTGTATGCCTTCATTTGCATCCAACACTAATGGATCGATATCACCCAATTCTGTATTGATTTCAACCGTTTCAGGTTTAGGCGCATTCATCACAACTGACGTTTTGACTGTTTCTTTTGATGCAGATGTCCAACGACGGATAGTAGATATCAACTCATCAACATCGATTGGCTTAGAAACATGGTCATTCATACCCGCTTCTTTACATTGCTTAACGTCTCGCTCCATTGCATTGGCTGTCATTGCTACGATGGGCATATCAGAAAGAGAATCTATCTCTCGGATTTTCTTAGTCGCTGTCACACCATCCATCACTGGCATTTGCATGTCCATGAGCACAATATCAAACCGTTGCTCTTGCACCATATCGAGCGCAATCTGGCCATTGTCAGCAACTTCAATGGATGGGTTAAATTGTTCTAGTATCCCTTTGGCGACTTCTTGGTTAATCATGTTGTCTTCCACCAGCAAGATATTCAAGCCTGTGAAATCAATATCTTCAGAGATTTCGTCATGAGCATCTCGGCTGCTGAGAAGTTTCAGCTCCTCTTGCCCAAACGCTTCCATTAGTGCATCGAATAACGAAGATGGGTTAATCGGTTTCACCAAGGAGGCATCAAATATGTTTTGGATATCATCCCCAATCAACCCAGCATCCTCGCCATAAGCGCTGGCTAAAATCACCTTCGGCGTTTTCTTAACGTCTAACGCTTGGATCTGTAATGTCGCTTCGTCGCCGTTAATGCCTGGCATCTTCCAGTCCATCACCACCACGTCAAAACCATCATTACTTTCATCGGCGGATTGCACTTCAAATACCGCTTCTTCACCATTTGACACCGCAGCGACACGCAAATCCAAATTATCTAGTAGCGCATACATGATGTCTCGAGAAGCTTGGTTGTCATCCACTACCAGCACGCGCTTGTCATTAAGAACCGTGGTTCTCGCGACTTGCTCTTTGATACTGGCTTCACTGCGACCACAGCGAATAGTGAATGAGAATGTTGAACCATGGCCTGGTTCACTTTCGACCCATATACGTCCACCCATCAATTCGACAAAGCTCTTAGAGATGGTTAAACCCAATCCCGTACCACCATATTTGCGGGTGATAGAACCATCAGCCTGAGAAAACGATTGGAACAGACGGCTCAACTGCTCTTCAGACATACCAATGCCTGAGTCTTGAATATCGAACTGAACTTCAACAAGCTCATCACATTCGGAGATTTTTTTCGCCCGTATGATAATTTCGCCGCTATCAGTAAACTTAACGGAGTTACCCGTCAAATTAATGATAATTTGACCCAAGCGCAGTGGGTCACCCACCAAATCATCGGGCAAATCGGGATCAATATCGAATATCAATTCCAAATCTTTTTCTTTCGCTTTTACCGAAATAATATTGCTGATGTTGTCCAGAACTTCACTGAAACGGAAGCCAATGTGTTCGACGGAAAGTTTCCCAGCTTCAATTTTCGAAAAGTCCAAAATGTCATTGATGATGCCTAATAGAGACTTACCCGCTTTCTCTATATTGCCAACATAGTTACGCTGCTTATCATTCAAATCTGTTAATAACGCAAGATGTGACATCCCTAATATGGCATTCATTGGCGTACGGATTTCATGGCTCATGTTGGCAAGAAACTCGCCTTTGGCTTTACTGGCTTCGTTGGCCTGATCTTTCGCGGAGATCAGATCCGACTCCAAGCGTTTTTGCGTTGTCACATCAACAAACAGCCCGACAATACCTAAAGGCTCACCATCACTGCCAAAGTATGTGGCTTCGTATACCGTCAATATGCGTATATCACCGCTGGGATTGGGCAATTCGATGTCATAAACACTCGACCCTGGATTCTCTAGCAATGCACTTTCTTTTTCGCGGAACATGCTCGCTACATCACTAGGGAACAGTTCACTCGGCGCTTTATCCACCACATCGACATAAAACAATCCGAGAAAGTCAGTGAACGCATCGTTCACGCCAATGTAGATGCCATCGGTATTCCTAAAATAGGTAGGGTTAGGAATCGCATTAATAATTTGTTGGTTGAGCTTGAGCTGTTCAGATACCCGCTTCTCGGCTTCTAACTGAAGTTCGGAGTTAATCGTAAGCTGTATACCTACCGCCAAGTCTTCCTGCGCTTCCAGCAACCAATCAATTTCCTGATCGGTGAACGAACGGGTTGAGCCTAATTCAAGCACACCGACCATATCGTTGTTAACCACAAGTGGCATGAAGTACATCTCTTCCAAGCGCAACTCACCTGCTGGCAACATCAATGAGAACTTGTCTTTCTCATTACGAATGCGTAGAAATTCTTTCGTTAACATAATGGTGCGATGGAAAGACACTGACTCCACGTCCATCTCTTTAGTGGTTTCGTCGGTCCCCACGCCACCCACTAAGTGAAGCTTTTCGTTTCGTTGAACATAAATAGCCACGTACGGCAATTCAAGGCGTTGCGAGTAAAAGTTTGCGACTTGTAAACCCAGATCTTTGGTATCTGAGCAGCCACGGATGAGATCAGAAAACGCTTTAATCTGGCGACTAAATTCAAAACGTTGTGCGATTTCGCCCAACACCTCATTCTGTGCTGCTGCAAGATCTTTCAGCTCACCTTGGCTTTCTACATCGAGTTTGAATTCAAACTGCTTGTCACGCACTTTGCTTACAATCACACGACGAATGTTGTCTAGCGGTTTAAGGAAGCGATACCACAACAATACGGTAGAAAGGCCAACGGTCAGTATCAACAAGAAGGACATGGAGGCCGCCACGCCGTCCATATTGCTGCGTTGCTGAATGAGATTGTCCAACTTGTCGCGTGTCGTTCTGTTAATGATGTCGTAGAAAGCGCCAATCGGCCCCATGACTTTATTTTTTTCATGGATATATTCAGGGCCAAACAGCATTTCTTGAGCCTGTTTACGATCAGGAATAACACGCTCAAAACCTCGTGCAGTTCGCTTTTTGCCTTGAACAATGTCCATTGCCACTTGTTCAATCGCGATGAGTTCTTGTGATCGCGAAAGCGCTTGAGTCAAAAATGACATATGCGCTTCGCTAATACCTGACTCACGCAAACGGCTCAACAAAGAAGGATAGTCGGGGCGAATTGGGACAGCTGGCGCTTGTACTTCGTAGTTTGGGTCTGACAGTTGTGCCCAATAGTCGAAATTATAACTTTCTGGAAGCGGCAAGTAGCCTTCTCGAACCGCGTTGACATTTTCAAACAGATATCGCCAGCGCACATTTGACGTCACCGAATAGTTACGTGCAAATTGCGTGAGTAAATCTGAACTGTTCTTGAGTTCGGTGGCAAGTTTGAATTGTTGGTGTCGTTGTTCGTAAAGCAAATTTATTTCTTTGGACAATACCTCCGAACGGAGATTTGCGAAAATTATAAGCACACCAAGAAGGAGAATAAATCCCATCAATGCAAAGAATATGTGGCGAATCGATCTCATTTTGTCTCCAAGATTCTCGAATTGGTGACACTACCTCAAGTAAGCGTAGACCCCGACTCGCTGTTGATAAAGTGAGAAAAAGCAAAAGCCTGATTGCACTTAGAGATGGATCACGTCATAAATGAACATCGCATTCATGATTTATTGATGCAAAAGACACAGGGAGTGTATCTATTGGCACCGATTTACAAAGGGACATTAGCCATGATGGTCGGCGTCAGCATATTAAGTGTTGATAGCCTACTCATTCGGTTGATTGAATCATCCGGTTGGACATTGTTGTTCTGGCGAGGAATTATCTCAGCCTTGGTGGTGTTGGTCTTTACAATGGCAACCAAACCCAAGCAGACGATGAATGCTCTGCGTAAACCATCTAAAAACTTGCTGATTGGTTCCGTTGCGTTCTCTCTGTCAACGGTATGCTTTGTTCTGTCAATCGAGCACACCCAAGTTGCCAGCACGCTCATTATTATCAACGTTAGCCCGCTAATATGCGCCGCGCTTGCGTTTTTTTTCCTAAAAGAAACCATCGAATTACGTACATTGATTGCCATTTTGGCGGCAACACTGGGTATCGTGTTTGTTTTCTACGGTAAAGCCTTACCCAATGCTTCTTTCGGCAATATGTTGGCGTTAGTCACGGCTTTGATGCTGGCTATCTATTTTGTGGTGTTGCGAGAAAGCAAAAGCGCTAATGCTCCCCTATTTCTCGTTTTTGGCGGACTTTGTACCGCTGTCATTGCGATACTTGCAGGGGCAGAACCTTTTTCTCTGACGTCACAGGAATGGGTTTACGTCATCATCCTATGCGCTGTTGTCGTTCCGTCGGCCTTTATTCTGATATCCATCGGCCCCAAATTTCTTCCCGCAGCTCATGCCAATTTGTTCATGTTATTAGAGGCTATTCTAGGGCCCCTATTTGTATGGATGGTGCTAGGGGAAGTGCCCAGTGACAACGTATTAATTGGCGGTAGCATTGTTATGCTGACGTTGGTGCTGTTTACACTGTCATCGGCTAAGAGTCGACATTCGCTCAATAAAAAACCCAGCGAATGATCGGCTGGGTTTTGGGGTTATCTTTTGCAGTTTACCAAGAAGCCATTGGTCTCAGGCTATAGTCTCAGGCTCTGCCAAGCTTCACACATGGTTCTGAACGTCTCAGCGTTTCCTTCAGGGCGATCAGGGTGCCACTTCAAAGCCATTTTTCGCCACTGACGACGGATCTCTGAATTGGTTGCACTGTCTGACAGCCCCAATGCTTTGAGTGCATTCCGCCGTTCAACCGTCGTTTCGCTGCAATGGCCAACATGTTGCTGGTAGCGTTTCCAGAAAGACTTCAGAAGTTCACGGACATCTTCTGTTTGTGCGTCATAGTTTTTCCAATCCATGTAGTATTCACGCAGAGGATCATCACGATTCACCTCATGCTGAACAAATCCCGCTCCGGCTCCTCGCCACATCAAACGAATATCCATGGATTCGACCTGTAGCCATTGATTGGGCAACAGAGACTCCTGCAATTGGTAAAGCGCGTTCATGATAAGGAAATTGCGCTTGAACAGGTCCAGCTGGGGGTCATCATCCAAATGGTCCATGATGGTATTCTTCTGAAGTTCAGCCATCAGGTAGTGAACTTTCCAGCTCTCATTAGAACTTTCGAGCACACTGAGTATTGGCCAGATCAGAGGGTTATCAATATCATCCCGTTGTTCTGCAAGCATACTGCTATATCTCCTATCGACATCATGTCGTACATATAAGACATTAATCCAAATTTCTGTGAATCGCTCGCAAAATTCCATTGTTCTGCAATGCGTCACATCTCAATGTCATCCTTTGCTTTTCATTTCGCTAATGACAAATAACTCAATATTCTTTGCATAGGAAATGCCAGTTTTGACTCGCGGTGTAAAAAAAATCTGACAGAAAACGAATGGACGATTTGCAGTGGGTTGAGAACTAAGCAAAAAGGCCAGAGCATTCGCTCTGGCCTTTCGTTATTTATTTCTTTATTGCGCAACTCAACAGCATGCTTTCAACAAGCGTTAACCCTTGGTGGCAAGAACTGGCGACAAAACGTTGACGCTACTTTGCCACCTCAAAGCGCGTTGTGCGAATTACGCGGTGGTTTACGCTAACCGCAATCTAACCGCGATAGTAGCGCTGTGGTACAAATGGCATCTTTTCAATTACCATTGGTAATTTCTTACCTCGTACTTCCGCATACACTTCTGTGCCCAATACGGCTAACTCGGTCGTCACGTAGCCCATCGCAACAGGCTGACCCTTAGTTGGTCCAAACGTACCACTTGTTACGATACCGATTTCATTATCGTCGGCATCAAACAATTTTGCGCCTTCTCGAACAGGGGCTTTGCTCGTGCCTAGCAAACCAACACGTTTACGCGAAACATCTTTAGTGGCGATTTGATCAAGCACGATATCCGCACCGGGAAATCCACCAGCACGCTCACCGTCAGCACGGCGAGGCTTGCTGATCGCCCAAAGCAGGCTAGCTTCAACAGGCGTTGTAGTCGTGTCAATATCATGACCATATAGACACAGACCACATTCAAGTCGCAATGAATCACGCGCACCAAGACCAATCCATTCAACGTCGTCATGCGCGAGCAGTTGTCGCGCAAACGCATCAGCTTGGTCAGCAGGTACTGAGATCTCATAGCCATCTTCGCCGGTATAACCAGAGCGGCTCACTAAACACTCAACGCCACCAAGATCCATCGCAGCAGCATCCATAAACACCATGTCAGCCACGGCAGGATTAATTGTTGCTAAGATGGCTGCCGCTTTAGGCCCTTGCAATGCCAGTAATGCACGGTCTTCAATCACTTCCAAAGAGACGTCACTTGGCAGGTTGGCACGAAGATGCGCAATGTCTTGGTCCTTGCACGCAGCATTCACGACAACAAACAGATGATCACCAAAGTTAGCCACCATCAAGTCATCCATCAGGCCGCCCTGATCGTTAGTAAACATGGCATAGCGCTGCTTTCCTGATGGTAAATCGATAATATCGACAGGCACCAAAGCCTCTAATGCTTTCGCCGCACTTTCACCGTGTAGGCGAACTTGCCCCATGTGCGATACGTCAAACAAGCCAGCATTTTCGCGACAATGGATGTGCTCTTTGCGCACGCCCAATGCGTATTGAACAGGCATGTTATAGCCAGCAAATGGCACCATTTTCGCACCCATCTCAATGTGCAAATCGTGTAGTGGTGTTTTCAATAGATCCTGAGACATGTTTCACTCCATGATCACGGCTTTAGCCGACGTTGTCACTTCCCGCCACCTCACGTAGCGGAGTTAATATCTTTCGTCTCAATCAGTTAAGACGCGGTCACCCATAAAATCAGGGCATCTTCTTCACTGACCGAGGTAAGCATGTGCCCCATCGCTGCGTCGTAATAAACGCTATCGCCCTCGTTCAGCGCTATCGATTCGTAAAACTCAGAATAGAAAGTAATGCTACCTTCCAGTACTAACAAAAATTCCTCGCCATCATGGCGAATCCACCCGTCATACTCTTCAAAAGAACGTGCACGCACACGAGATTTGAAAGGAAACATTTTCTTATTCGATAACTGCGACGCCAACAATTCATGTTCATAAGTGCCTGTTGGTCGCATCTTGCCTTCGTTGACACGCGTAACGTCTCGACGACCCATAGCTTTGGTCTTCTTCGGTGGAGCAAATAGCTGTGGAATATCAATACTCAATCCAGCAGCAAGCTTTTGCATCGCTTGGAAGGTAGGCGAGATTTGTTCATTTTCAATTTTAGACAAGGTAGATCGCGCTAGGCCGGTAAGCTTGCTCGCCTCTTCTAACGTCAGCCCGCTGCCCGTTCGAATTTCTTTCAAGCGTTCGCCGAGCCTTAACGGTGCTATGTGCGCATCCGCTTGACCATTCGACCTTTCAATGGTTACTGACGGATACACATCCTGTGCATCTGAATCTGTCATTATTCGTCCCTCACCTTGTCTTACTGATTTCTCACGACGCGTTACTCGTGTTTTTGTAGCACGGGCATTCTTACACGAGATCGCGTTTATCCAATAAGGCCAAGTTAACATTTTTAACAAAAAGTTTCCTATAGGAAACTTGTGCATTTACCTTAGCGCTCTCACTCAGGAAGTCCAGTGCGTCATGTCTCGGCAGTCATCACACCCAAATCGTTCACAAAACACGCACCCAACAAGATTAAATCATAAGGCACTGTTTTTAAAGTCAATTAAATATTTCAAAGTAATTGTTAATTGCAATTCTTTCAGCAAAATAGTAAAAAGGCAAACGATTGCGTACGCTGAGTATGGTAGTGACGATGATCGGGCAGTTGAAACACAGAACTGTAGACGAGATCACACCCAGGGTTTCCTATAGGAAATTTTATTTTGCAGACCGCAAATTCGAGATGTATGTTACGCAAATGTTGACGCCAAAATAACGATAACGAACCACTGTTGCTATACCCAAAGTAGTGATGTGTCGAAACACACACCAGCAACACAGTTCGAAGCTAAGGCAACAACACATGACACGGATCAGTCATTACGATGACATCCGCGATGCATAACCTACAAAGCAAGGATACGTGCGATGAGTCACAGCATGTTTGACCTGTTTAAAATTGGCGTTGGCCCTTCAAGCTCCCACACCGTGGGTCCTATGTTGGCAAGCGCTCGATTCGCTTCTGCTTTACGTGATCAAGAACTGCTTCACAACGTAGAAAAGGTACGTGTAGAGCTATATGGTTCACTCGCGCTGACGGGAAAAGGCCACGCAACAGACGTTGCATGTGTCATGGGGTTGATGGGGGAATGGCCAGATACCATTAACTCAGACGACATCCCTACTCTGGCAGCCATGGTCAAAGGCAGCAAAGAGTTGCCGCTAGATGGGCATCGTTTTATTCCGTTCGACTGGGAGGCTGATTTAGTCTTCCATTTCGACAAAGTACTACCTGAACACCCAAATGGCATGACACTGACGGCCTTTGGAAAAAGCGATGAAGCACTGCTCTCTTGCACGTATTTTTCTGTAGGAGGTGGCTTTGTCGTTAAGAAAGGTGAAACAGATGCACTCGCCTCTGATTTCCAACCACCTTTCCCATTTAGCAGCGCCGTTGAACTGCTCGCGCATTGTGAGAGTGAAAAAAAATCGATTGCGCAAATCATGTTTATCAACGAATTGGCGCGAGCCAAGCGTGAAGATAAAAAGGCAACGATAGACACGGTGAACGAACAAGTTGATGCATTGTGGCAAGTCATGTTTGCCTGCATTGAACGAGGCGTTGCCCAAGATGGTGTGTTACCAGGCGGACTAGAGCTAAAACGACGCGCTAAAAAATTGCATGATTGTATTTTGAAGAAAGACACAGACGGCTTACCTGTCGACACCAATGATTGGGTCAACATGTATGCCATGGCAGTAAATGAAGAAAACGCGGCTGGCGGGCGTGTTGTTACCGCCCCCACAAACGGCGCAGCCGGTGTGATTCCCGCGGTATTGGCTTACTACAACAAGTTTGTCTCGCCAAATAATGACGAAGGCATTCGTATATTTTTAGCGACAGCCGCGGCAATTGGCTCACTGTACAAAACCAATGCATCTATTTCTGCGGCTGAAGTAGGCTGCCAAGGTGAGATTGGAGTGGCCTGTTCAATGGCAGCAGCAGGGTTAGCAGCGGCCATGGATGCAACACCCGAACAGATTGAAAACGCCGCTGAAATTGGCATGGAGCACAACCTCGGTCTTACTTGCGACCCCATAAATGGCTTAGTACAAGTGCCATGTATAGAACGAAACACTATGGGCGCAGTAAAAGCGATCAACGCAACAAGGCTAGCGCTCAATGGCGATGGAAGCCACCATGTTTCGCTCGATAGCGTCATTAAAACCATGCACGAGACCGGGTTGGACATGATGAGTAAATACAAAGAAACGTCGCAAGGTGGATTGGCGACAAACGCCATCGCCATCAACGTCGTCGCTTGTTAGTCATATAGCGTATTGACCAACACAACGAATACAGGGGTGTTCAACGGAAACACTTGAACACCCAAATACCTGAACACCTAGGAAGCCCGAATTTCTGTTGCTTCAGCAATAGACAACAATTAACTCGTTTCATACGGAGATGTAAAAATGGATGCAACCCTGAAGTTTTCTAAAAGCCATGAGTGGGTAAAAGATAATGGCGATGGCACTGTGACTGTCGGCATTTCTGAACACGCCCAGCAACTTCTTGGCGATGTCGTTTTTGTTGATCTGCCAGAAGTCGGCAGCGACGTCGAATTAGGCGAAGGCTTTTCTCTTGTAGAATCAGTAAAAGCAGCATCTGACATTTACGGTCCAGTCAACGGCGAAGTCGTTGAAGTGAACGAGAATTTGGATGACAGCCCAGAGTTGATCAACGAAGAACCGTTTGAAGGCGGCTGGATTGCAAAAATTAAGCTAGCCGATGACAGCAACCTTGATCATCTGATGAATGCTGACGCTTACCAAGAAACCATCGAAGACTAATTCAGGAGTAAGGTCATGACAGAATCACGCCTACTCGATCAACTTCAACCTCATGCTGAGTTTGCCACTCGTCATAATGGTCCGCGTGAAGCCGATCAGAAAGAGATGCTAAAAGCGATTAACGCCAACAGCGTCGAGCATTTGATTGAAGAAACCGTGCCTGCCGGCATTCGTTTGCCACAACCACTTCAACTTGATGACGCATTGAGCGAAGTCGCCATGCTGCAAAAGCTCAAAGCTATTGCTAGCAAGAACGTCATCAAGCGCAGCTTTATTGGTCAAGGTTACTACGGAACACATACACCAAACCCGATTTTGCGTAACGTGCTCGAAAACCCAGGTTGGTACACGGCTTATACACCCTACCAGCCTGAAATTTCTCAAGGTCGCCTTGAATCCTTGTTGAACTTCCAACAAATGGTGATGGATTTAACCGGCATGGATCTGGCGAACGCCTCTCTGCTGGATGAAGCAACCGCAGCTGCCGAAGCCATGACCTTGTGTAAGCGCGGCGGGAAAAGCAAAAGTAACGCTTTCTTTGTAGCAGACAATGTTCACCCCCAAACGCTGGATGTGATCAACACCCGTGCCCTATTCATGGGCTTCGATGTGATTGTTGGTCCTGAAGAAACCTTGTCTACCCACGACGTTTTTGGTGCCCTGCTTCAATACCCTGGCACTACGGGACAAGTTCGTGACTTGACCGACTTGATTGCCGCAGCACAAGCCAAGAAAACGCTTGTCGCTGTCGCCACAGATCTTCTCTCATTAACCCTACTAAAAGCACCGGGTGAAATGGGCGCAGACGTTGTCATTGGTTCGGCACAACGATTCGGCGTGCCAATGGGCTTTGGTGGTCCACATGCTGCATTCATGGCAACACGTGACAAACTCAAACGCACCATGCCAGGCCGCGTGATTGGCGTATCGGTTGATACCAAAGGTCACCAAGCACTGCGCATGGCAATGCAAACACGCGAACAACATATTCGCCGTGAAAAAGCCACGTCAAACATCTGTACTGCGCAAGCGTTACTGGCGAACATGGCGGCTTTCTACGCTGTTTACCATGGTCCAGAAGGCTTGAAGAAAATTGCTCGTCGCGTACATCACCTGACCGCGTTGGCAGCTGCCGCGTTTAACCACGCAGGTGTAGCGCTCGCATACCATGATTTCTTCGACACCATCACCTTGAACACAGGCGCAGACACGGATGCCTTGTTCCAAAAAGCGCAAGATGCAGGCTTCAACCTGCGCAAGCTTGATGGTCAACTTGGCCTAAGCCTTGACGAAACTACCACGCTTGAAGAAATCGACGCATTAGTCGCCGCAATGACAGGTGAATCAAACGTCGCGCAATTTGCTTCTTCCGTAGAAGCGGATGAGTTCGCTGCGATTCCTGAATCTTGCCGTCGTACCAGCGATTACCTGACTCACCCAGTGTTTAACACTCACCAAAGTGAAACGCAGTTGATGCGCTATATGAAGAAGCTTGAAAACAAAGACTTCTCATTGACGCACGGCATGATCCCACTTGGTAGCTGCACCATGAAGCTAAACGCTGCTGCAGAGATGATCCCGGTAACGTGGCCTGAGTTTGGTGCGCTGCACCCGTTCGTGCCTGCTGACCAAGCACTGGGTTACGGTGAACTCGCTGATTCTTTCAACAAAATGCTGTGTGAAATCACTGGCTATGACGCTATGTCGCTTCAGCCAAACTCTGGCGCACAGGGCGAATACGCAGGCTTGATTGCCATTCAGCGTTATCACGAGAGCCGAGGCGATGCACAGCGTAACGTGTGTCTGATCCCAAGCTCTGCGCATGGTACTAACCCAGCGTCAGCTGCCATGGTTTCCATGAAAGTGGTTGTTGTAGGTTGTGATGACAATGGCAATATCGATGTGAACGATCTGAAAGCGAAGATCGAAAAACACCGTAACGAGTTGTCATGCATCATGATTACTTACCCTTCAACACACGGCGTGTATGAAGAGGCGGTTCAAGAAGTATGTGAATTAGTACATGAAGCTGGTGGTCAGGTTTATCTAGACGGTGCAAACATGAATGCACAGGTCGGCTTAACGACACCAGGCTTCATCGGCTCAGATGTTTCTCACCTGAACCTTCACAAGACTTTCTGTATCCCGCACGGTGGTGGCGGCCCTGGTATGGGTCCAATCGGTGTGAAATCACATCTTGCACCTTTCTTGCCAGGTCACGTTGAAGACGGCTCAAACTATGCGGTATCTGCTGCACAACTAGGTAGCGCGTCAATCTTGCCAATCTCTTGGGCATACATTGCCATGATGGGCGAAGAAGGTCTGACGGAAGCGACCAAGATTGCCATCCTAAGCGCAAACTACGTGATGGAGCGTCTACGCCCATACTACCCAGTACTGTACATTGGTACACATGGTCGTGTTGCGCACGAGTGCATCATCGATATTCGTCCGCTTAAAGATGCGTCTGGCATTTCAGAAGAAGACATCGCGAAGCGCCTCATGGACTTTGGTTTCCACGCGCCAACCATGTCGTTCCCTGTTGCAGGCACGCTGATGATTGAGCCAACGGAAAGTGAAGACAAAGCAGAGCTTGATCGTTTCTGTGATGCGATGATCGCCATTCGTGAAGAAATCGCCAAAGTGCAAGACGGTGAATGGCCTTTGGAAAACAACCCATTGGTTAATGCCCCTCACACTCAAGCAGATCTCATGGCGAACGAATGGGAACGTCCATACAGTCGCGAGCTGGCTTGCTTCCCAAGCGAACAAGCAAAAGCAGCCAAATACTGGCCAACAGTTAACCGTGTCGATAACGTCTACGGTGACCGTAACCTGATTTGTTCATGCCCAAGCATTGAAAGCTATATGGAAGAGTGATCAACTGATCGCATCCAATCAAGTTAAAACCTGACTTGAATAAGAAAAGGCGAACCGCTCGGTTCGCCTTTTTGTTTTCTTTGATTGTGCTTTGCGACAGAAAACTGTATTCAACTGACAGAGTGGTAACTATCCCTTTAAGATAGCTTCCAGTATGCCTCTCTCAGTGTGTTCTTTTGACTGTGAATTGAAGTGACATTAGGCTACGTCATGACCCACAGCAGCGGCCCAAATTTGGTACCACTGCTCTTTTGATAGAGTTAAATGAATTGAATCTACCAATGGCGAAATATTTTCAATCTTGCTAGAACCTGTAATGATTCTTGGCTGACATGGCATTTTAAATACCCACGCGTACACAACTTGTGAAATTGAGACTGCGCCAATTTCCTCTGCAATTTCATTCAACACTTTTGTTAGTCTAGATGTAACAGGATGACTCTCATCAAAGAGCTTCCCTCCCCCCAAACAAGACCAAATCATCGGGCTTACTTGATTTTTGTAACACTGATCAAACAAGCCATTATCAAGTGCTTCCGTATTAAATGGCGAAAACTCAATTTGGTTGGTGCATAGCTTGACGTCCAAGGCGCTTTGCAACAAATTGAACTGCGTTACATTAAAATTTGAAACACCAAAGTCCCTAACTTTTCCGCTTCTCTTCAATTCATTAAACGCTTCATTGACTTCCTGAACATTCATCAAGTAGTCAGGACGATGTAAAAGCAACGTATCAACATAGTCAGTCTTTAAATCTTTTAGCGAGTTATCAACCGATTTAATGATAGTTAATTTGTCAGAATCATAATGGCTAGTATTTTTTGCATCTAAAGAGCCTGGGCCGACACCACGAATTCCGCATTTCGTGATTATTTTGGCCTGCTCTCTAAGGGATGCAGAGTGCGCCATAGCCTCGCCAAAAGCGGCTTCGCTACGATAAACATAGGCATGATCAAATGTAGTTATCCCACACTCAATAAGCTGATTTATAAAATAATTCAATTCTTTAGAAGACTTACCCCAAAGAGAGGTTCGCCAGAATCCAGCAATCAGCCGATCATTGATGTTTACATTCATTGTACTTTTCCCACATTTGAAATTTTGGATTCATTCATCTTGGATTAATCATTTGAAAAATAATTAACTCGGCTATCCTTTAGGGCGTTCAATGCCAATGTGACGTGCTTTAACACTCCATCAACCATACGATGAAGTATAAATAAAATGTAGAAGCATTTAAATGGAATACTCAGAAAAACGGGGGGCAAATCGTAACAACCTACCATCAGGCATGCGTACCACTGACAATGGTGTCATTAAATTTTTTCAGTGTCCATGACAAGGTAATAGTGACGAGGAATTAGTATAATTAACACGAAGCATAGACGAACAATGAAATACAGAAATATTATGTAAACTATGAGTAATTAGTAGCCTCAGGGTCACAGCCTAAAACCAGTGATGAATGCTTGGTCTTGTTACTAAATACTTATTTTATTTTCATTCATTTCAACTATAAATAACAAAAATTCCCACACCCGTGATCAGTATCTATGCCACCCACTATTATCACTTCAGTTAACACCGTGTTGATCAATCACTTATTTGTGGATTTGAAAAAGCAGAATCTATCCTTGTTTCAATGTGCAAAAACGGCATGGATTTCAGCTATCTCTTCATTGCTGAGGTATTGAAGGTTTTCATTTAAAGACTGTAATCGTAGTGCCGCCGTTTCCTCCAATTCTTCAACATTGTGCATCGCATTTTGAAGGTCTTCACCCATCACAACTAAACCTACATTCGTTGTCAACACAGCATGATGTTGTCTGGCTTTTTCCGCCAACAAATAGAATTCACTGCTCGCGTCATTATGATCAGCAACAGAGATACAAGGCAAAATTGACGTACGCATTGAAACAAACGGCGCAAACGCGGGCAAGACGTTTTCCGGATTCAGGTTTTCATTATCCGCTAGCCTAGAAATGTGCTTAGAACGCATAGAAACAATCGCGCGATATTGAGGATTGATGCGATAAATAGAAAGATGACTCTCAACATCCCACTGCGGTTTATCACCGGACAATAACTGACCTTCAAGAGACATTAATGATAGACGTTGGGGTTGACGTTTTTCATGGCTACT
>NZ_JAJUBC010000090.1 GCF_028683095.1 Enterovibrio gelatinilyticus
GAACACCGCCAGCACCCTATCATGGGCTGGCTTGTGTCTGCGCTAAACGACAAACAGGCTAAGGCGCTTTCGTCATAATCTTGAGGTAACTTAACATTCAAATCCTTCCAGATCGTCTGAGCGTACTTGAGTTGTTTTTCTGTCGGTAGTTTTAACTCATCAGGGATCGCTGCATGGATCGTGTCGGTAATATGATCCGAAAATATCGGCCATTGATTGAGGTCAACGGTGGTTTCTTGTGCGAGTCGTAAGAATTTCTTTTGCTCAGCGGTGAGCGAATACTTGAAGGTTACTGCACCCACTGAAAAGGTTATGTCGTCCATTTCGTTCCCTGATAATGGCGTTTTTATTGCTGAATCTTACTAGTATGAAATGAATTTAAAGTGTCTGATCATTGTGTCGGTGATGTAATTAATGCAGGCACAATCCGATGTTTGTCACCATTCCCTCATTCTATAATTCGGCCAAATCTTGCTCAGCGAGCAACTTTTCGCCCGAACCATAAGCAATCCCTTGCTTTTATCACCCGTTTCGTTGCTCGCCAAAATCTTGAGTATCTCGACCTACTGGTCGAAGTTACCTCAAAATTTGGTACAGTGTTGTTTAAAGAGCAGTCTGGCGCCCGATATACCATTAACCTGCAACAGCCTGAGAATATTGAGAAAGTTGAAGATAACCTCTATCTCGTGGAGCAGTTCAAAGAAGACGACGGTCAATTGACTCACAGAAAAGCCTTGGAGTCAGCTTTACTCCCCATCCGAAACCCAGAGGAATCTTCATGACCCCCCACGATTTTCCCTTTTTTGCGGGCCAACTGACGGACAAAACCTTTGGTAGCAGCCTGGTGCTCAGCCCCGTTCCTGTACACACCAACATTCCGCCGTCAGACACTCACGATATTTTGGTCGAAAAAACCGACAGTTACATTGAAGTGGGTGGCGAAGGTGGCATGATTTTCCAAACCCAGCAAATGTGGTTACTGTTCTTGATGAGTCTAGGTATCCCTGTCTGGCTGCTTTGGAAAA
>NZ_JAJUBC010000091.1 GCF_028683095.1 Enterovibrio gelatinilyticus
GGCCTTTATTTCAATTAGCTACAGACCAAAATCATGCAGACCACCATAATTGGTGATATTGTTCCGACTTTGGCTTTTTCCTTTATTTTGATGATCACGCACTTTTGCTATACCTTTTTGGCAGTTAGCTCTTACAAGATAACTCCCACTTTCGGTTTCATATGCATTTAAAGCAGATATGACGGCATCAACCACAAAATCGTTACGTGGTATTCTTTGTATATGAGAATAGTCCCCTTCATTTATCTGATTGATCACATCACTAAGTACGGTTAGCACTCGATACTTTACCCAAGCCATTTCATGTTCAGTTTTTGGAGAAACCTTACCTTTCGTAACAGAGATAAACTGTCTTTGTAATTCTGATAAGGGCGAAATAGAACCAGTAGATAAAGCTTCGAACCAATAACCAAAATTATTTACAAGAGAAAGCTCGGTAAGACTCATACCCTTGACATTTGCTTTAAATACATAATTTTTCTTTTTCAAAAGCTCTTTGTGCAGCTCTATTTCAGTCATCGTAACTCCAAAACTTCCCGATTACTTAACATATATGTCGCTATTTTATAGTACTATAAATCACAGCATACAGGCACCTACACGATAAGCTGGTATTTTTGAGGCCTAACGTCGTTTTAAGGGGCGAAAAACATTAGCTTCACGCAATAAAGCCACCGTAAACACCATAAGTTGATATAGCAAAATTTGCGGGAATGTTTTGCGTCCGCCTTGAAAACCTTTGTTATAAAGCTGCCACCTAATCTGTTTGAATAGCCGAACCTCGCCTTTTGCCTTTGCAAGCAGCCCTTGGGATGCTTGGTCTTTTCTGGCCATTGATGGCTTGTTTGCAACACTTTCGAAGGTGAGCGGCGATCCAAAACCAAACCGCTTTTTTGTTGAGAAAACCACTGTGGTTTGGCGCTCAAAGTCGCTGCTTACGTGTAAGTAAAATTACAGCGTATAACGT
>NZ_JAJUBC010000092.1 GCF_028683095.1 Enterovibrio gelatinilyticus
TTGTTGTAACCACGGCGCTGAACCAATTGGTTTCCCCATACGCTTAATGCATCTGTTTTATTTCTTGCTCGACTCAATGCCGCTCGAGCACCGTGCACCAATAAAGTACGTAAATACCGGTCACCCCTTTTCGTAATACCTCCCATGCGGCACGTATCACCTGACGCATAGAGCTGAGGAGTGAGACCAAGCCACACTGCAAACTCTCTCGGGGAGTGAAAGGCTTGCCCTTTGTCGATAGACGCAAGAAACGCAGACGCATTGATGAGTCCAACACCTGGAAGGCTCATGATGATGTCACGGCAAGGATGTTCATCAAGGAAGGCCTTGAGTCTTTGTTCAATGTCTTCGATACGTTGCTCTGTATCAAGCAACTCCATATAGGCATTAGCCACAATGTTACGCAGCCCCTGAGAACACGATGTGTCCCCAATAACGTGGGCAAGCTTAGCTCTGAGGTGCTTCACACCAACAGGGGCAATGACACCAAATTCACTCAGTATGCCTCGGGTTTGATTGACCAAGGATGTCCGATTTCGTTGTAGTCGCTCACGTACACGATGCAGTGACAGAATCTCTTGTTGGTACTCGGTTTTTACGGGCACAAAACGGACATGAGGTCGTTGGCTGGCTTCAACAATCGCTAAGGCATCATTGTGGTCATTCTTATTTCCTCGCACGAAAGGCGTGACATGTTGTGCGGGAATGAGCTTGGTATGATGGCCCAGTTTAGTCAGTTCACGCCCCCAATAATGGGCGGAGTAGCAGGCCTCCATGACCACGGTTGTCGGAGGTTGCTGGGCAAAAAACTGTACCAGTTGGTTGCGTTTCAATTTACGGTTAAAAATCGGTGTGGAATGTTCGCCTACACCACAAACTTGGAAGGTGTTCTTAGCCAGATCGAGACCTATGGTTTTACACTGCATAACGGACGCTCCTGATTAACTGA
>NZ_JAJUBC010000093.1 GCF_028683095.1 Enterovibrio gelatinilyticus
ATTCATGGTGTATCTCTCCAGTCCGCTGCCCGATTGGCAGGGTTGGAAGAAACGTAGGCGGTGTGTTGTTATTCTGCCGCATAGCGGCTTCGTTCAACAAGAAAATCAACGTGGACGTTTACTCGTGACACATTTTTTCATAGAAATGTTGTGATTCAGGCGTTTCAATCGGTTTGGGCTAGTAAACGCCCGTTATGCTGACGTTAGGTGTAAATACGGTGTCGGGGCTACGATGATTAAATTTGGTTCTCCTTGCGATGGGTGGTTAGACCTACATATAGACATAAACTCCAATTGGACTACTTTCTCAATTTCTGATGTTGGACCTAATTCAGTGGTTCAGTTTTCCCGTGTTTTAGATTGGCTTGCGAATCCACTTGATTCTTATCGGGTTTACTGCAACTTAGAGCCAGAGTTATTGGTTTTAAGCTTTCACTTAGATAGTGGTTTTGTAACTGCAGAGGTAGAGTTAGATGCATTGAATCTAGGGCGAGCTTCTATGAGCGTTTATGACTTTCACGTAATGTTCAGTGAAGAAATTCACGTATTGCTTCCAAGTTGCAAAGGAAAAGCATGGACAAGTGAAGTGAACACCTAACAAATAAGAATAAGTGTCGCGTAGCCGACACTTTATTTGGGTGTTGGACAAGCCCGTTGCTGCTTTATTAAGTCAATTGCTCGGGTGAGCGCCGGATGGATGTATGCCCGCCACTGATTAATAGGCGAACGGCACCATGAAGTTATTAGACATTCCATAACTTCAATGGGTTACGTCACTGTGTGTCTATTCTTCCACGCTTTCTCCTTCGATTAAATGGCCGCCATTCTCCTTATCCTGTTCGCCTTTCGGCTACCTCGGTCGAGTGACGCCCACGCCGACCATGGGTCGTTCTCCGCACGTTGGACAACATCGCGTCACGGGAATGTTTAGCCGTGGTCATGACGC
>NZ_JAJUBC010000094.1 GCF_028683095.1 Enterovibrio gelatinilyticus
AGTGGTTGTCGGCCATAAGACCTCAGAAGATGGCGATGTTACGCCTGTGACGCGAGAAGTGGTGATCGCGGCAAACACCACGTCGACCGATTTTACGGTCGCAACACTCGACGATTCTATTCTTGAAACCAATGACGATGACGTCTTTGAAGTGTCGGTCACTGGCACATCGGGCGGTGGCTTTGAAGTGCTACCAGACAACCCGTCTGCCTTCGAAACCACGATCAACGAAGACACGACCGGCACTGATAAACCGACCCTGACACTCACAGGTGACAGTGAAGTGGTTGAAGGCGAAGAAGCGTCGTACACGCTCAGTATCTCAGAAGCACCCACAACAGCTTTAACCGTGACAGTGGTTGTCGGCCATAAAACCTCGGAAGATGGTGATGTCACGCCCGTGACCCGAGAAGTGGTGATCGCGGCAAACACCACGTCGACCGATTTTACGGTCGCAACACTCGACGATTCTATTCTTGAAACCACTGACGATGACGTGTTTGAAGTGTCCGTGACGGGCACTGCGGGCGGCGGCTTTGAAGTGCTGCCGGATAACCCATCGGCGGTCGAAACCACGATCAACGAAGACACCACGTCAACGGATAAACCGACCCTGACGTTAACGGGCGATGCGTCCGTCATTGAAGGCGCAGAAGCCAGCTACACGCTGACCATTAGCGAAGCGCCGACGTCGGCACTGACGGTGACAGTGGTTGTCGGCCATAAGACCTCAGAAGATGGCGATGTTACGCCTGTGACGCGAGAAGTGGTGATCGCGGCGAACACCACGTCGACCGATTTCACCGTGGCGACCTTGGATGACAGCATCCTCGAAACCAATGACGATGATGTGTTCGAAGTGTCGGTCACTGGAACAGCGGGCGGTGGCTTTGAAGTGCTGCCGGATAACCCATCG
>NZ_JAJUBC010000095.1 GCF_028683095.1 Enterovibrio gelatinilyticus
CCATGGGTGGGTCAATTTTACTTCGGCGATAGCGTCGCTAAGTGGATCAGTTTTAAGTCGGCGTTGACAATATAAGCGTGTTATCTGAATCGCGTTTAGCGTGTCATTCGGGATATTAGTCACCAGTAGCCACGGCTCGTTTGCGCTTTTGGCAAAGAGACGAGACGCCGTATGCTTCTTGCTGGTACGGGTATGACGTTGCACTTTCCGCCCTTTCGATGCCTGTTTAACAAGATGAGCGTGACAAGCCAGAGGAGAGCGTAGTGCAAGTTGGCAAGTGCCCAGATAGGCGGGTTTGTTGTTTGCCTTGGGGTAAAGTTCTTTATTGCATTGCCAATCTTGACGGTCGAGTTTAATCGCGACTTCTCCACGGACACGCCCCAACCAGAACCAGCCTTTCTCTTGTACTTGCCGGAACCAGGTGTTTCGAAAGCCTGCATCCGACACAATAATAGGTGTGGTGCCGAGAGGGAGAATGTTGTGAAGTTTATCGAGGAAACGTTGATGCGTTTTTGGTGAGTTATATTGTGCGTATTCAAACGCTTGCTCGTAAAGGGTGACAGCACGACCATCGAGAGCGATAGAGGCGCGTAAAGTCATATAGCGAAGCTGCTCTCTCACATCAGACCAATCAACCAAAATCACAGGGCAAGGATTAGCGCGGGCAATAAAGCTGGCATGCCATTTATAGATATCGTCTTTTTCACGGTGCAACTGTGCATTGCCAAGCAAGCGGTCGACTCGCTTGATGGCATGTTTAGCCGTGGTCATAACGT
>NZ_JAJUBC010000096.1 GCF_028683095.1 Enterovibrio gelatinilyticus
CGTATAGTCATCACTGAAGATAGAAACAACGTCTCCAGTTGAACCGCCGTCAGTACCACCATCGGTGCCGCCGTCAGATCCCGTTGGAGCAACAATCACATTGTCGATTAGATATTCAGACCCATGACCAGTATCCCATTTCGGGAATACCATAATAAGGTCAATCGCTGTCAGGTCTAATCCATTGTTAGATAGGTCACTCAAGTTAACCGTATAGTTCTTCCATACATCCAACTCTGGGACAGTATCTAGGCTCAATTCTGCAGCCTCGGTACCACCATTTGATTCAACTTTGATGAACCATTCTGTTGCTGGTGTATCGCCCGCTGCCAGCAATTTGATGTCGAAAGAGATAACTCCGTCTACCATCCATGCATTGACATCAATTGGGCTTGGCTCTGAAGCCACACCTTCACGAGAGCTGAAACCAACAACTCGGCTGCTTGGTACTTGGAAGCGAGTCGCTGCGCCGTACTCAGCATCAGTATCGTTTACAACCGGTGGCGTATTCTCTGCGTCAGCAGAATCCCACGCTACCCACTGAGGGTTCACTGCATCGTTGAAGATAGTAATTGGCGTGCTGCCAGTGCTACCACCATCGGTACCTCCGTCAGTACCACCATCGGTGCCTCCGTCAGTACCACCATCGGTGCCGCCATCAGTACCACCATCGGTGCCGCCGTCAGTACCACCATCGGTGCCGCCGTCAGTACCACCATCGGTGCCGCCGTCAGTACCACCATCGGTGCCGCC
>NZ_JAJUBC010000097.1 GCF_028683095.1 Enterovibrio gelatinilyticus
GCTAGTGGAGGATTAGTGGTAGTCCTAGATGAAGAGCACATGTCATGGCTTCTTTTCTCGAACGCAAATGATATGTATTTGTTAGTAGTTTGTGGAACTATCGGCGTGTTTACTGTTGAGATTCAATTAACTGATTCTGAAACATCAAGCTACAAATCAATGGGCAGATCATATATCGACCAACTTGCTAGTAGTATCCGCTATAAACCAGACTATTTTATGCCTCGGAAAGTGGCTGATTTTGTGACTAAATTTAAAGTTGCTGAAGCGCTATCTGAATGGAGAAATTGATAGTCCTTGATTCCGCTTGCTACAACAAGGTCATGAACGGGACACCTTGCCAATCTTGAAGCGCTTAGAAAGTTTTTAAATACATGAGCTTGATTAGTTCAGTGGGGGCAAGTGCCCGTTATCACAACGTTATACGCTGTAATTTTACTTACATGTAAGCAGCAAATTTGAACCACAAATCACGGTGGTTTTCTCGACAAAAAAGCGGTTTGGTGATGTATCGCCGCTCACCATCAAAGTTGTGCAAACAAGCCTTTGGTAGCTAGAGTAAATCAAACATTCTGCTGGCTGTTTGCAAAGGCAAAAGGCGAGGTTCGGCTATTCAAACAGATTGGGTGACAGCTTTATAACAAAGGTTTTGAAGGCGGACGCAAAACATCTCCGCAAATTTTGTTATATCAACTTATAGCGTTTACGGTGGCTTTATTACGTGAAGCTAATGTTTTACGCCCCTTAAAACG
>NZ_JAJUBC010000098.1 GCF_028683095.1 Enterovibrio gelatinilyticus
TGTTAGCACGTTTCCCACATGCAGTACCAGTTTTTGATTTTGGAGCCCCACTCAATTTTGAATACTGTTGAATCACCAAAAGGGATTTCAATATCTAGAGATATTTGAATAGCACAACCTTTAGTATTTGGTTTGTCATAAGACGGACCTTGAATGGTGGTAGGCCAACCATTGATTTTTGAGAAACCATAGTTCCTATATCTCTCTAGTGCTTTTTCAAGTTCCTTTGATTCATAGTCATAATCAATATTCTGGTTATCAAGCCACTCGAAAAAATCACTTGAGCTTGGGTAGTCAGTGAATGTTTCCCATTTAATGTCTTTTGCTTCGAATTTTTTTTGAGCAGGATTTACCAAAGGAGTAATGTTAGAGCCTTTAGGAATTTCACGGACTACAAATTCACTACCTTCTTCAGACAGTATGTCGAAGGTTACATAGTCATTGTCTATGTAAATGCAAATGCCCATTAAATGAGAAATTTGTTCGGGAATATTAGGAAGCTCATCTACGACTATTTGCAATAGAGGGCGTAGAGGTGCGTCTGCACCCATAGGCCATTCATTACCAGAAACATCATAGAAAGTACCGCCTGTTCTTGACGAAAAGCCTTCTGAGCACCTATTTTGAAGCACAGCCTTTATAGATTCGCTTCCAAGTGAACTTAAATGTGACTCGAAGTCATTCATCTTGATTTCCTTGTGTGCTAACGTCGTTTTAAGGGGCGAAAAACATTAGCTTCATGCAAA
>NZ_JAJUBC010000099.1 GCF_028683095.1 Enterovibrio gelatinilyticus
AAACACTGCCAGCATCCTATCGTGGGCTGGCTTGTGGTCGGCGATAAACGACAAACAGGCTAAGACGCTTTCGTCATAATTTTTAGGTAATTTAACATTCAAATCCTTCGAAATGGTTCAGGCGCACTTGAGTTGTTTTTCTGTGGGTAGCTTTAGTTCATCAGGGATCGCTGCATGAATTGTGTCGGTAACAATGTAATCAATGCAGGCACCATCCGATGTTTGTCTCCATTACCCCATTCTATAATTCGGCCAAATCTTGCTCAGCGAGCAACTTTTCGCCCGAACCACAAGCAACTCCTTGCTCAGTCAATTCCAAAGCAAACATAACTATTTGTTTTTATGGAAATTTAAAACTGGCGCGTCCCTTGCTTTTATCACCCGTTTCGTTGCTCCCCAAAATCTTGAGTATCTCGACCTACTGGTCGAAGTTACCTCAAAATTTGGTACAGTGTTGTTTAAAGAACAGTCTGGCGCCCGATATACCATTAACCTGCAACAGCCTGAGAATATTGAGAAAGTTGAAGATAACCTCTATCTCGTGGAGCAGTTAGAAGACGACGACGGTCAATTGACTCTCAGAAAAGCCTTGGAGTCAGCTTCACTCCCCATCAGAAACCCAGAGGTTACATTGAAGTGGGTGGCGAAGGTGGCATGATTTTCCAAACCCAGCAAATGTGGTTACTGTTCTTGATGAGTCTAGGTATCCCTGTCTGGCTGCTTTGGAGTG